>NZ_BMMV01000014.1:40468-215956 GCF_014646115.1 Streptomyces camponoticapitis
CCCCCACGGCTCTTCTTTGTCCGCCGCCCGCCGGACCCCCGGGGGCTTCAGGGCCTCAAGGCGTCAGGGGCGGGCGGGGGCCGTCCTGGCCGGGATCGCGCGGCGGCCGGGGCTCGTCGTGCTTGATGACCTCGCCCTGGACGACCTTGCCGTCCGGGCGGCCCATCCTGGCCTGCTGAGCCTGCTGGAAGGCGTCGCCGAAGCCACCGGGACCGGCCGCGCGCATCCGGCGCTCCAGCGACCGTTCGACCCGCCGGCTCAGCATCGTGCGCACCGGCGGGATCAGCAGGACGAGGCCGACGGCGTCGGAGACCAGCCCCGGCAGCATGATCAGCAGACCGCCCAGCATCAGGAAGCCGTTGCCCGAGGTGGGTTTCGCGCTCTCGTCGGTGCTCTCGGGGGCGTCGGGGTCCTGCTGCCGGCGCTGCGCCTGCTGAAGGGTCTCGGTGAGATTGCGGAAGGCCCGGCGGCCCGCCCGCTTCACGACGACCGAGCCCAGAAGGCCCGCGCCGATCAGCAGCGCCAGCACGGTGAACCCGTTGGTCGCGCCGGCCACCACGATCAGCAGCCAGATTTCGAGCACCAGCCAGACGGCGATGCCCAGGGGGACAAATTTGCGCGCGCGGGAGCGCTGCGGAGCCGCGGGAGGCGGTGCGCCGGTCGTCATGGTTCCAGTGTGCCTGGCGGCGGCACGCCTTGTCGTACGAGGGGCGGACCGGATCAGAGAGGCTTGCGGCCGAGCACGCGGTTGGCCCGTGTCCCGACACCCCACGCGGTCACCCGCCAGAGTGCTTCCACGAGGATGTCCCGGCTCATCTTGGAGTCGCCCAGCTCCCGGTCGACGAAGGTGATCGGCACCTCCACGACATGGCAGCCGGCCTCGACGGCACGGCGCGCGAGGTCGACCTGGAAGCAGTACCCCTGCGAGGCGACCTCGTCCAGGCCGAGCCTGTCGAGCGTCTCCGTACGGAAGGCGCGGAAGCCGCCGGTGATGTCGCGCAGCGGGAGGCCGAGCAGCGCCCGTGAGTACGTGCTGCCGCCGCGGGAGATCATCTCGCGCGTCCTCGGCCAGTTCACCACCCGGCCGCCGGGCACCCAGCGCGAGCCGAGCACGAGGTCGGCGCCCTTGAGGGCGGTCAGCAGCCTGGGCAGTTCCTCGGGCTGGTGGGAGCCGTCGGCGTCCATCTCGACCAGGACGCCGTAGCCGTGCTCCATGCCCCAGTGGAATCCGGCCAGATAGGCCGCGCCAAGTCCTTCCTTGCCCTTGCGGTGCAGGACATGGACCTGGCTGTCGTCGGCGGCGAGTTCGTCCGCGATCTTCCCGGTGCCGTCGGGGCTGTTGTCGTCGGCGACGAGGATGTCGGCCTCCGGGACCGCCGCGCGCAGGCGGGTGACGGTCCGTTTGATGTTCTCCGCCTCGTTGAAGGTCGGGATGATCACCAAGGCTGCGCCGAGCGGGCCGTACTGCCTCTGACCACCGTCGTTCACAACTGCCCCTTAATCGCCGTACGCAGAAGTACCACCTTAGCGAGCACGCGGGGGGTCGCTGTCCACACGGTGGCGGGGTTCCCCACGGGAGGGGGCGCGCGGGCGGCCGGAATCCGCCCGCGCGAGCGCCGGGCGGGCGATCCGGGTCCTGCGGATCGGGTCCCGGCGTCCTTCGGGCCGACCTGGGACCCGCCGGCTGCGAGTCGACCGAGAGCCGTTGTCTACTGAACGCCGGGGCCCTACCCGGGTCGCACCCGCCGACCGGCGGAATCCTTCCCTCGCCCCCGAGGCGCGGGCGCTGAACCTGGCTCCCAGTGGCGTGCGCCGGTGCGGCACACACCCCATGGCCCAGCTGCGTTCGACGACTGCGTGGAAGTTGCCGGTCGGACGTCCTTTGGTGGACCCGGCCGAACCTACCGGCCGGTCAGTGCCTGCTGTCAATACTCCTTTGACCTGCGGCATTTACCCGTTTCAGCAGGTCAGCGGGGAAGATCCGCTGGTCGCGACAGTGGCCGGCGGGCATCTGTCGGCGGTACGGAAACACGGGTACATCACTCGTTCGGTCGCAAGAACACCGTTCGCCCGCCGACCACGGTCCGCAGACAGACGGGCAGGGCCGCGCCCGGTGTGAGATCGGGCAGACCGGGCGTCCCCGAGCGCGGGTCGGTGGACCAGCGGGAGACCCGGTCGTCGGGGGTCTGGACGATCAGTTCCGCGGTGCGCCAGACCGCGTAGTCGGCGGGTGCGCCGGGCACGAGTACGCCGGTGTCGTCCCGTCCGGCGGCGCGCCCCCCGCCGCGCGTGTGGGCGGTGAAGGCGGCGCGTACGGAGACGCGGTGGGCGGGTGTGCGGTGGAAGGCGGCGGCCCTGATGGTGCCCCACGGGTCGAGCGCGGTCACCGGGCTGTCGGAGCCGAGGGCGAGCGGGACGCCGGCGCGCAGGAGGGCGGCGTACGGGTTGAGGGTTCCGGCGCGGGTCACGCCGAGCCGATCGGCGTACATGCCCTCCGTACCGCCCCACGCCGCGTCGAACGCGGGCTGGACGGAGGCGGTGAGGCCGAGTTCGGCGAAGGCGGCGACGGTCTCGGGGGTGAGCATCTCGGCGTGCTCGACCCGGTGGCGGGCGGCCCGGATCCGGGAGAGGCCGAGCGTCTCGGCGGCGGCGCGCGTCCCGGCGACGACCGCCCCGATCGCGGCGTCTCCGATGGCGTGGAAGCCGGCCTGGAGACCGGCTTCGGTGCAGGCGGTGACATGTGCGGCGATGTCGGCCGCGTCGAGGTGCGCGGTGCCGGTGTGGGGCGCGTCCGCGTACGGCTCGTGCAGCCAGGCGGTGTGCGAACCGAGGGAGCCGTCCACGAAGAGATCGCCCGCCGCGCCGACGGCACCGAGTTCACGGATCCGCGCCGCGCCCTTGTCGTCGGCGATCGCTTCGGCCCAGTAGCCGTAAACGCGTGGGCCCGCCTCGTCCTCGGCCAGCCGGAGCAGCCCGGTGAGGTCGTCCTCGCCGGAGATGTCGGGGCCGGCGCACTCGTGGAGCGTGCCGATGCCGAGAGAGGCCGCGCGGGCGCGCGCGGCGCGCTGGGCCCCGGTGCGCTGCGCGGGGGTCACGGCGGCGTGTGCGGCGGCCCGTACGGCGTGGTGCGCGTCGCCGGTCAGCGGGGCGTCGCGGTGGAATCCGGCCAGTTCGGTGACGCCGGGCACCAGATCGAGCAGGGCGGTGGTCACCACGGCCGAATGGACGTCGACGCGCGTCAGATAGAGCGGCCTGCCGTCCGCGGCCTCGTCGAGCTCCCGACGCGTGGGCGCACGGCGCTCGGGCCACCGCGAGGCGTCCCAGCCGTGCCCGAGGAGCACCCGGTCGCCGGGGTGCGCCGTGCGGTGGGCCCGTACGAGCGTGAGGGCGTCACCGAGCGTTCCGGCGCCGGTCAGGTCGAGTCCGGTGAGGGCGAGGCCGGTCGCGGTGGTGTGGACGTGCGCGTCGGTGAACGCGGGGGTGACGAGGGCGCCTTCGAGGTCGACGGTCTCGTCGACACCGGAGGCGAAGGAGTCGGCGGCGCCTTCGGAGCCCACCCAGGCGACATGACCGCGTTCGACGACCATCGCGGTGGCGAAGGGGTCGGCGGGGCTGTGGACTTCTCCACCGCGCAGCAGCACGGTGCGGGGTTCGCTCTGGGGGGCGGCGCGATCGTTCATGGGGCCAGTCTCCCGCTTCGCGGGACCAGGACGGCAGGCAGGGGTGAAGTGGGGCACCCGGCGGGTGAGCCGAGGGGTGACAGCGGCCCAGGGCGCCCCGGAGGCGGACCGGGCCCCTCAGAAGTGCGGCGGCCGTGCTTCGTACGGGGTGGACAGGACGACCGTCGTACGGGTCGAGACCCCCGCCAGTGTGCGGATACGGGTCAGCAGGTTCTCCAGCGCCAGCGGCGTCGCCACCCGCACCTTGAGGATGTAGTTCTCCTCGCCGGCCACGCTGTGGCACGCCTCGATCTCGGGGATCGGGGCGAGCCGTTCCGCGATGTCGTCCGGCGCGCTGGGGTCGAAGGGTTTGACCGAGATGAACGCGGTCATGGGCAGGCCCACGGCTTCCGGGTCCACCACGGCGGCGTAGCCGCGTACCACTCCGCGCTGCTCCAGCCTGCGGACGCGCTGATGCACCGCCGAGGTGGACAGACCGGTGGCCTTGCCCAGGTCGGTGTAGCTCATCCGCCCGTCCTTGACGAGCAACTCCACGATCTGACGATCCAGCTCCTCCATGCGGATCAACCTATTGCCCATGGTCACTTCCGGCACAGTCGGCGGTGTACCGGATCGTCACCTGCGCCGGGCATGTGACGAACACCACAGGTATGTCACGGGGTCCGTCGAGACCTCACGGTTACCTGAGGCGCGCGACGGGAATTGCTTGCTGTGGTCGAGGCCGCACGTGGCTGTCGGCCCACCCGAGGGGGAGTGTCTCCATGCAGAGCCTGAAGCGCACCGGACGTATCGAACCGGAGCCCGTTGATCTCGTCGAGGCCGATGAGTTCGACTTCTACGACACCTTCGAGATGTTCCGGGTCGTGTGCCCGGACTGCTCCCAGCCGATCGCCCTGCTGGCCGACGAGGACAGCCTTCCCGAACACGCGCTGTGCCCCAGCCCGTGGAACCCTTTCGTGCTCACCGTCTGCGCGGGTACGGGCCGTTCGGCCACGGACGCCCGGCCGGCCGACGAGACGCTCGACGCCCAGGAGCAGGACACCGCACTGCTGCTGACGCTCCCTCAAGGACTGGACTGGCGCACGCAGCCGTTCTCCCACGCGGGTGGCCCGGGTTCACGCCCGTTCAAGGTGCCGCATCTGCGTGGCCAGGCCGCCGCCTGACGCCTCGTCGCCGCTGACGTCGTCGCCGCTGACGCCTCGTCGCCGTCCGACGCTCCCTCACATCGAGCGGACCGCTCGTCGGTCCCGCTGTCCCGTCCGCCGGTTGGCGACTCCCGACGGACGGACCAGTACGGACGGACGACGGGGTTCAGCGGGTCTCGGGCCCCGCGAGATGACGGGCGATCACCATGCGCTGGATCTGGTTGGTGCCCTCGACGATCTGGAGCACCTTCGCCTCGCGCATATAGCGCTCGGCGGGGAAATCGGCGGTGTATCCGTAGCCGCCGAGCACCTGAACGGCGTCCGTGGTCACCTGCATCGCCGCGTCCGTGCAGAACAGCTTCGCCATCGCCGCCTGGCGGGAGAACGGCAGACCCGCGTCCCGCAGCCGCGCCGCCGCGAGATACAGGGACCGCCCCGCCTCGATCCGGGTGGCCATGTCGGCGAGCATGAAGCGCAGGCCCTGGAAGTCGGCGATGGGGCGGCCGAACTGCCGTCTCCCGGTGGCGTATTCGACCGCCTCGTCCAGGGCTGCCTGGGCGACGCCCACGGCGCACGCGGCGATTCCGAGCCGGCCCGAGTCGAGCGCGGCGAGGGCGATCGCGAACCCCTGCCCCTCGTCGCCGATCCGTCGGTCGTCGCCGATCCGGACGCCGTCGAAGTGGAGTTGGGCGGTGGGCGAGCCCTTCATGCCCATCTTCTTCTCGGGTACGGCGGCGGCCAGTCCGTCGGCGTCGCCCGGCACCAGGAAGGCGGAGATGCCGCCGGCGCCCTCGCCTCCGGTGCGCGCGAGCACGGTGTAGAAGTCGGCGATGCCGCCGTGGGTGATCCAGGCCTTGGTGCCGGTGATCACCCAGTCCTCGCCGTCCCTGACGGCCTTCGTGCGCAGTGAGGCGGCGTCGGAGCCCGAGGAGGGCTCGGAGAGGCAGTACGCGCCGAGCAGGCCGCCGCCGAGCATGGCGGGGAGGTGCTTGGCCTGCTGGTCGGGGGTGCCGTACGCGGCGAGCGCGTGGCAGGCCAGGGAGTGGACGCTGACGCCGAGCCCGATGGTGAGACGGGCCGCGGCGAGCTCTTCCAGGACCTGGAGGTAGACCTCGTACGGCTGGTCGCCGCCGCCGTGCTCGGAGTCGTAGGGGAGGCCGAGCAGTCCCGATCCGGAGAGGAGGGTGAAGGTCTCCCGGGGGAAGTGGCCCGCCTCCTCCTCGTCGGCCGCCGTGGGGACGATCTCCCGCTCGACGATGTCGCGTACGAGTGCGAGCAGGTCCTTGGACTCCTCGGTGGGCAACTGACGTTCCACCGTTCGCGGGGCGCGGTCGGGCATGGCGGCGCTCTCCTCCCTGTCGGGACGGTACGGCGGCCGCGCACTGGGTGTGGCGGCGGTCACCGGTCGAGGCCCGGGGTGTCCCCCGGGCCGGAATACTGCCCAACCGATGCTGCCTTCCCGGGTTACGGGAGGGGCTGACCAGCGGCTGTGGCGCGTTGAGTATGCCCGATCGGCGGGGTGCAGTCACGGGAGGTCAGCCCCTGTGCGGGTTCCGCTTCGGTTCCGTTTGGCCGCCCTCGGATCTCGGTCGCACTCACCGGGAAGTTGGTCCGCACCATTGACCCACTGGTCTAGTCCTTCTACCGTCCGGGTGAACACACTTCACGTCCGTGCCACGTCGACGGCCCGGACCTCGATCTCCCTCCCCACGAGGAGACCTCATGCTCAGACCGCACCGTCCCCGCGCCCGTTTCCGGGCGCTCGTCGCGGCCGCCTGTACGGCCGTTCTCGGCGTGTCCCTGCTCGCCGGCGCCGGTACCGCGGCGGCGGACCAGGAGAAGGCCCCGGCGGCCCCCACAGCCGCCGGTGAGAAGGTCATCGGATACTTCGCCAACTGGGGTGTCTACGACCGGAATTACCACGTCAAGAACATCCAGACCTCCGGCTCCGCCGACAAGCTGACGCACATCAACTACGCGTTCGGCAACGTCCAGGGCGGCAAGTGCACCATCGGTGACTCCTTCGCCGACTACGAGAAGGCCTACACCGCCGACCAGAGCGTCGACGGTGTCGCCGACACCTGGGACCAGCCGCTGCGCGGCAACTTCAACCAGCTGCGCAAGCTCAAGGCGCTCCACCCTGACCTCAAGGTGATCTGGTCGTTCGGCGGCTGGTCCTGGTCGGGCGGGTTCGGAGAGGCGGCCCAGAACCCGGCCGCGTTCGCCGAGTCCTGCCACGACCTGGTCGAGGACCCGCGCTGGGCCGATGTCTTCGACGGCATCGACATCGACTGGGAGTACCCGAACGCCTGCGGTCTGACCTGTGACACCAGCGGGCCCGACGCCTTCACCAACATGGTCTCCGCGCTCCGTACGGAGTTCGGCGGGGACAGCCTCGTCACGGCGGCCATCACCGCCGACGCGTCCGAGGGCGGCAAGATCGACGCCACCGACTACGGCGCGGCCGCCCAGTACCTCGACTGGTACCTGCCGATGACGTACGACTTCTTCGGCGCGTTCGCGGCGCAGGGCCCCACGGCTCCGCACTCGCCGCTCACGTCGTACGAGGGCATCCCGCAGGAGGGCTTCAACTCCGACGCGGCGATCACCAAGCTGAAGGCCAAGGGCGTACCGGCGGAGAAGCTGCTGCTGGGCATCGGCTTCTACGGGCGCGGCTGGACCGGGGTCACCCAGTCCGAGCCGGGCGGCAGCGCGACAGGCGCGGCGGCAGGCACGTACGAGGCGGGCATCGAGGACTACAAGGTCCTGAAGAACACCTGCCCGGCCAACGGCACGGTGGCCGGTACGGCGTACGCGCACTGCGGCACCGACTGGTGGAGCTACGACACACCCGCCACCATCGGCACCAAGATGGACTACAAGAACGAGCAGGGCCTGGGAGGCACCTTCTTCTGGGAACTCAGCGGCGACACGGCCGACGGCGAGCTGATCAAGGCGATCGACTAGCACGGCCGCGGGCGCCGGACGGGCCGGTCGGGCCCGTCCGGCGCCCGCGTCGTACCGCTCAGCGCCTCAGAGACCGGTGTACGGGCGGAAGTCCGGGTCCGCCGGCGGCGCCGGGCAGTCCGGCGCGAACTCCTCGATCGTGTTGAGCGTGTGACGCAGCATCCGCACCAGCAGATCGCGCGGGATCTCCCGGGTCAGCTCCTCGCGGTGCTCCAGCCATTCGAGGGTCAGCCACTCCACGCTGCTGAGCCAGCCCAGCAGGGCGAGTCTGGCGATCGGCGGGATGTCCCGGCGGCCGTACGCGGCCTCGGCGACGGTGGAGACCAGTCCCGTACGCACGGCGTCGCGGATCGCCTGCACCTGGGTGTCGAAGCCGACGCCGCCGGTGATGATCGTGCGGTAGGCGGCCTCGTTGAACTCGGCGAACCGGAGATAGGCCTCGACGGTGCGCTGCACGCGCTGTGTGTTGGGCAGATCGCCGCCGCCCGACGCGAGCGAGACGAGATCCATCACCGAGTCCTCGATGATGGCGAGGTAGTAGCCGCGCTTGTTCTTGAAGTAGTAGTAGATCAGCCCTTTCGCGACACCCGCGTGCTCGGCGATGTCGTCCATGGACAGGGCGTCGTACGACGTGTCGGCGAACAACTTACGGCCGGTGGCGATGAGTTCGGAGCGGCGCGTCTGCGCCCGCTCGCTCTCGCCACGCTGCTGCCTGTTGTTCAAGTCCGCGCTTCCCAGTCTCGGCCGTCACAGGAGATCCGCAGTATTGCAGACCCGCTGACAAGGGCCGGGACCGGCGTCGACGACGCCCTGCCGGACCGCCGGGGCGTGTCTCCTAGCGCACGCCGACGGCCTCCAGGGCCTTGCGCTGGGCGGCGGTGGGCTCCGTGGGCCAGTAGAGGTAGCAGACGCCGCCCGTGCCCGAGGTCACGGTGCCCGCGGCGTTGTACCGCTTCGTACGGAGCCAGATGTTCTCCCACTCGCGCCGCTTGTAGACCCGGCGTACGGCGGTGTTGCTCGGTGAGGCCGGGTCGTTGGCGATCACGTCGCCGGCGGCCGTGAAGCCGATCACGGTCATCAGATGGCCGGAGGTGCCGTAGCCCGCGCCGGTCAGCTCCTTCTCCAGGAAGGACTGCGAGGTGATGACGGGGATGCCCGCGCGGATCAGCCGCTCGACGTCGGTGAGCGAGCCGAGCCGGGTGACGACGGCGTTCATGTCCTTGTAGCTGGTCGCGTAGGCCGCGTTGAACGGCCAGTTGCCGCAGCCGTCGTACTGGTAGTCGAAGGTGAACCGGGCCGCGTGGCAGACCTGCGGGTCGGCGAAGTCCGGGTTCACCCAGGCCAGGTCGGCCGCGGTGGGCTTACGGCCCCAGTACTCGATGATCATCTGCGAGGAGGTGGGGCTGCACCAGGCCTCCCCGCCGTTGTCGTACTCCGGGTACTGGCCGATGTGCGTGTTCTGCGAGTAGCGCGGCACGGTCAGCTCGCGCGTCACCCCGTGCGCGGCGGCCGGGACGGTGAAGCGGTCGGGGATGTCCGAGGCCATCGCGCCGACCCGGCGGACCGTGGGGGTGAGGGTGGTGCCCGGCTTGCGGTAGAGCGTGAGACGGAGCTGGTACGACGCCAGCCGCAGGCCGCTCGCCGGGTCGTCGATGGCGAAGGTGTCGGTCCAGACGGTGCTGCGGTCGTCCGTCTGGTCGTCGACGGACGTACGGCGGATGTCGCCGTCCCCCGACGCCCAGCGGCCCATCACGTACCAGGGGGTCGCCACGCCGTCCGAGTAGGTGCCGCGCAGCTCGGTCTGGATCCAGGTGCCCGCGGGGGTCTCCGCGTTCCAGGAGGCGATCGCCTCGGTGGCCGGGACCGTGGAGCGGTGGACGGGCGAGGTCCAGGTCGCGTACTCCCAGGTGCTGGTCGTGCCGGTGTGCGGGTCGGCGTAGTCCCTGCTGCCCGCGGGGGTGGCGACGACGAGGCCCGACCGGCTGCCGGTCAGAACCTTCGTGCCGTTGCCGGTGCCGCCGCGCCAGTCGGTGGACGAACTCCAGAAGCGGTTGTCCACGGGAGTGCCTGCGCGACGGTGGGCGGCCGACGGGCCGGGGCGGGCGGACGGTGCGGAAGGGGCGGCGGAAGCGGCCGCCACGGCGGGCGCGGCCGCGGAGAGCGCGCCCGCGCCGGCCGCGGCGAGGGCGGTGGCGAGCACCGTGCGGCGCGACGCCGAGCTGCTCGGGGAAGGAGCTGGGTTGTTCATCGGACCCCCGGGTCACTGGTCTGGTGCACGACAATCCGTCAACTATCTCGGGTCCCGGACGGCTTCTGCCAGCGATTCGCCTCGCGTCGCCCGACCAATATTGGTCTCCACCAGTGACGTGACCCGCCTCGGGGGCGCCCGCCTGCCGAGCGGCGCCGGTCCCCGGGCGCCCGCGCATAGGGTGGCCGGGTGGACGACCTCACCGAAGCCGCCATGACCCTGCGCGCGCTGCCGCCCTCCTGCGGGCCGGTACGGCTGGTCGCGGTCGACGGCCACGCCGGTTCCGGCAAGAGCACCTTCGCCACGCGGCTCGCCGCCGCGCTCGGCGGGGCGCCCGTGCTGCGACTGGACGACCTGGCCACGCACGAAGCGTTCTTCGACTGGACCGAACGGCTCGCCGAGGATGTGCTCGGACCGCTCTCGCGCGGGGCTTCCGCGCGGTACGCGCCGTACGACTGGACCCTGCGGCGCTTCCGTACGCCCCGCCCACTGCTCCCCGCGCCGGTCGTGCTGATCGAGGGGGTGGGCGCGGGCCGGGCGGCGGTACGGCCGTGGCTGGCGAGGCTGTTGTGGATGGACCGGGGCGCCGAGGAGTCCTGGCAACGGGGCCGTGAGCGCGACGGACCGGACCTCTCGGCCTTCTGGGACGCCTGGACGCGTGCCGAGACCCGCCATTTCGCGGCTGATCCGTCGCGTCCGTACGCCGATGCGCTGGTACGTGAGTGGCAGGAGGGGTACAAGTGGCTGCCCGGAACTCCTGCGACCGCACCGCAGGACCGCCCTGTCACCCACGGTGAGCAACCCTTTCCTCCGTACTGAGCAGTCGGAAATCAGCCCCGAAGGGGCCTCAACTCGGCTTGACCAAGGGGTGGGACAGGTCTTACGTTCTCAATGTGCGGCTTTTCGGAGCTGCCCAGACGCGAAGCCCCCGGTTGTTCCCCCGTGATCGGGGGCTTCGTTCTGCCCTCTTCGCCACCTCCCCGACGCCGCCTCCCACCCAGCGATCACCCTGGGTCACCGGCGCGGGCGGGCCGGCTGCGCCCTTAGTCGCGCACCCTCTGCGCAGGTACGATGCATCCCGGTGGGGTCAATTCCCGTCCACGACAAGGTGGTTCAGCACGCTCTGCCGACGGGCGCCCGCCCGGCGGGACATCACGGGGTCATGGTTGGTGGGGGGCCTGATGGACATCGGCACGCAGGGCGCGGGGGCCCCGGCCGATCTCGCGTGGGTGCGTGGTGTGGATGCCTACACGATGGGGGCGTATCCACAGGCGGAGGAGGAGTTCCGGGAGGCCGTACGGCACGATCCCGGTATGGCGGACGGCTGGCTCGGGCTGCACGCGCTGCGGGTCGACACCACGACCGCGCTGCTGCACATGTACCGCCACCGTGACCGCTTCGGGGAGCAGCGCTCCCGCCACCGCCGCACGCTCAACTCCTGGTACTGGCTCGGCTGGTGGGTGCAGCCCGTGCTGGAGAGCCGGCGCGATCTGCTGCTCGCGCACGCCTCGCACTGGCTCGACGGCCGGCATGTGCCCGAGCTGGACCGGGCGCTCGCCGGACTGCCGCCCGTGGACGCCGATGCGCATGTGCGCTTCCTGCACGCCTGCCGGGCCTATCTGGTCAAGGACTGGGACCAGTTGGTGCGCCACACCGAATCCCTCGTCAACGACCCCCTGCTGGGCATCGAGGCGGGGCTCTTCGGCGGGATGGCACGCGTCCGGCTGGAGATGTACGGACAGGCCGAACCGCTCCTCTCGACCTCGCTGATGCGCTGCCGCAGCGAGCAGCCGCAGCGCAAGGAGCTGCGCTACTGGCTGGCCCGCGCACACGAGGGGACCGGCCGCAGCGCCGCGGCGCTGCCGCTGTACCGGGCCGTGCACCGTATCGACCCCACCTTCATGGACACCGCCGCCCGGCTCGCCGCGATCACGGACTCCGACGGGTACGACGGGGCGGACGACTCGGCCGGCCTCGCGTCGGTCGCGCTGGCCGGCTTCGGCCAGGACTCGGTGGACGCGCAGGCCGACGGTGAGTATCCGGGGGGCTCCGACCCGCGGCCGGGCGTCGACGCGCAGTCCCCGTACGGGGTGGGTGTGCCGCCGGACCCGGTGGACCCGGTTGACGTGATCCGGGAGAAGGCGCGCGGACCGGCGCAGCCCGCTCCCCCGCAGTTCCCCGACCGTCCGACGGATCCGGTGCTGCTCGCCGAGGCGCTGGCCGAGCTGGAGCGGATGGTCGGTCTGGAGCCGGTCAAGCGGCAGGTCAAGGCGTTGTCCGCGCAGCTCAACATGGCGCGGTTACGGGCCGGTCAGGGGCTGCCCGTGCAGCCGCCCAAACGGCACTTCGTCTTCTCCGGCCCCTCGGGCACCGGGAAGACGACCGTCGCGCGCATCCTCGGCCGGGTCTTCTACGCGCTGGGACTACTGGGCGGGGACCATCTGGTCGAGGCCCAACGGGCCGATCTGGTGGGCGAGTTCCTGGGTCAGACGGCGGTGAAGGCGAACGAGCTGATCGACTCGGCGATCGGCGGTGTGCTCTTCGTCGACGAGGCGTACAGCCTCGCCAACTCCGGGTACAGCAAGGGCGACGCGTACGGCGACGAGGCCCTTCAGGTGCTGCTGAAGCGCGCCGAGGACAACCGGAACCATCTCGTGGTCATACTCGCCGGCTATCCGGAGGGCATGGACCGGCTGCTCGCCACCAACCCCGGGCTCTCGTCCCGCTTCACGACGCGCGTCGACTTCCCCAGCTACCGCCCCCTCGAACTCACCGCGATCGGCGAGGTGCTGGCCGCCGAGAACGACGACGTGTGGGACGAGGAGGCGCTGGACGAGTTGCGCAGCATCAGCGGCCATGTGGTCGACCAGGGCTGGATCGACGAGCTGGGCAACGGCCGCTTCCTGCGCACGCTGTACGAGAAGAGCTGCGCGTACCGCGATCTGCGGCTCTCCGGCTACAGCGGCACACCGGGCCGCGACGATCTGGCCACGCTGCGGCTGCCGGATCTGATGCAGGCGTACGGCGAGGTGCTGTCGGGCCGGGGACCGGTGAACCGGGGCCCCCAGGACCCCCCGGGGCTGTAGGAGCGCCCCGCGGGGCGCCCGGCGCGGTCCCGGTACCCAACCGGGACGTGTGCCCCGGGAACCCGGGACCTGGGCGGATCTACTGTGCGCATCTACCGTCGCGACCGGCGACGTTCCCCCGCGTTCGGGGAGGGCACCGGGGGTGACCGGAAGTAATGGGGAACACAGTGGAATTCGGCACAGTGGAATTCAGCGTGCTCGGTCCGGTGCGGGTGGTCTCGAAGGGGCGTGAGATCCCCGTCCCCGGCCGGAAACAGCGGACGATGCTCGCCGCCCTGCTGCTGGCCGGCGGGCGGCCGCTCTCCGACGACCGCCTCACGGCGGTGATGTGGGGAGGGCGCGCCCCGGCCACGGTCGGCGCGCAGCTCTGCACGTACGCCTCCCTGGCTGCGCACCCGGCTCGGGCCCGCCGCCGAACTGCGCAGGGTGGATAGCAGCTACCGGCTCGGTGTCACCGACGGGCTCGTCGACGCGGCCGAGTTCGACCGGCTCGCCCGCGCCGGGCACGAGGCGCTGCGCGCCGGCCGGCCGGGGGTGGCGGCGCCGCTGCTGCGGTCGGCCCTGGGGCTCTGGCGCGGGCCCGCTCTCGACGGCGTCACCCAGCAGCTGCGGGATGCGGAGGTCCCGCAGCTCGACGAGGCGCGGACCTCGGCCCTGGAGAGCCGGATCGAGGCCGAGCTGGCCCTCGGTGAGCACCACGGGCTCGTCCCCGAACTCACCGGCCTGGTGGCCAGGTACCCCTTGCGGGAGCGGCTGCGCGCCCAGTGGATGACGGCCCTCTACCGGTGCGAGCGGCAGGCGGAGGCGCTGGCCGCCTACCAGGAGGGCCGCCGGATCCTCGTCGAGGAGCTGGGGGTCGATCCGGGGCCCGCGCTGACCACCGCCCACCACGCCGTGCTTCAGGGGCGCCTCGGCCTGGAGGCTGTCTGACCGGACTCGGGCGGCCACTCCGGGTAGGGGAAGGACTGGAAGTCCACGTCGAGCCGGGCGGGGCCGCGCGGGAGCCAGTGCGCGGCCAGCTTCCGCACGGTCGACCTGGGCACGGGCGGGTTGACGTTCTGCTGGTCGGGATCGGCGGTGAGCTGGACCGCGCACCCGAAGGCGTTGAGCGGGGCGATCTCGGCCCAGCGCCCCGGTGAGATACCGAGGAACATCATCGCGCGGAGGGTGACGTGCCAGACGGGGTAGCCGCCGGGCGGACTGCCGGTCATCACATGGAGTTTGCCGGTGCGCGGGTCGTAGAGGACGCCCTGGCCGAACCAGCCGAAGGCCTGGGCCAGCCGGTGGTCGTGCCGGTGGTAGACGCTGTCGATCACTTCGAGCTGGACACGGGACATCACGGACAGGGGTTCCTTCAGAGGTTTCGCCCAGTCGGTGAAGTCGCGTGGATAGTCGGGCGAGTTGACCATGTCGAGCCAGGTGCGCAGCAGGGTGACGTCCCAGCCGGTGCCGAGGGCCGCGATCAGTGCCAGGAAGGCGTCCGTGAACTCCTGCGTCGGATGGTGGAGGGTGGCCTCGTCGAGCAGGTACCAGAACTCGTTCGCCCGCCGGTCGCCGAGCATCCCCGGGACCGGAGGAAGGTCCTCGCCCTCCCGGTCCGTCTTCCGGTCCGTCTTCCGGTCCGTCTTCCGGTCCGTCTTCCGGTCCGTCTTCCGGTCCGCGGTGGTGGCCCGGCCCGCCGCCGCGGCGGGGAGGGCACCCGCCGCACCCAGCGCCCCGGCCAGTCCCCCGGCCGCGGAGACGGCGAGCGCCGTCCGCAGTATCTGCCCTCGCCCACGGGCCGGCATCAGCTCATCCCCTCCGGCAGCCAGAACGACTGGAAGTCCCGGTCGAGACGCTCGATGCTCCGGGGCAGCCAGGAGGCGGCCAGCCGCGCCACGGTGGCGGGCGGCAGCGGCGGGTTGACCTTGTCCTGGGCCGGTTTGGCGACCGTCTGCAGGGCCCAGGCCCAGCCGAGGGCGCGTGCGGACAGCTCCCAGCGGCGCGGTTCGATGCCCAGCAGCATCATGGCCCGCAGGACCACGTACCAGGTGTGGTAGGCGCGCGAGGGCTCCTCCCCGACAGTGTTCATGGTGTGCACGAGGTACGGGGCGTGTCCGCGCGGGTCGAAGAGCACCCCTTCGCCGAACCAGCCGTAGGCCCTGACCAGTTCGTGGTGGCGCTGACCGTAGTAGGTGTCGGCGACGTCGAGCTGGACGCGCGAGAGCAACTCCAGCGGCTCTCTGATCGGCTCGGCGTACGCGGTGAAGTTGGCCGGGTACTCGGGCGGTTCGACGAGCTCCCACCACTTCTCGCGCAGGGTGCGTTCGAAGGGCGGGCCGGCGTAGGCGCTGATGGCCGCGTAGGCGTCCGTCACCTCCTGCCAGGCGTTGTAGTAGGTCTTCTCGTCGTAGACGTGCCAGAACTCGTTGGCCCTGCGGTCGCCCCGCATGCCGGGCACGTCGGGGAGTGCGGGGTCTCCGCGGCCGGGCGGGGCCGCGGTGGCGGACGGGGCGCCTGCCGCCACCAGCCCGAGGGCGGCCGCGCCGCCCAGTGAGCCCCGGAGGAGCAGTCGTCGGTTGACCTCTGTCGGCACAGTGGGCCGCCCTTCTCCTGAAGACACGCTTTTCCGTCGTGGTCAGGAGCGTAGGGAGGGCGGCTATACGCCTTCCGATCGTTCTTCTGTGCGTTCTTCTATACGTTCTTCCCTCAGGTCGGCCTCGGGGGGCCGGAGTTCACCGGCTCAGCCTTCGACAGGCCGGCGCGGCGCCGCCGACACCAGCCCCGTCTCGTAGGCGGCGATGACCAGTTGGGCACGGTCACGGCTGCTGAGCTTGGTCAGCAGATGGCTCACATGGGTCTTCACGGTGGCCACGCTCAGCCGCAGCCGCGCGGAGATCTCCGCGTTCGACAGCCCCCGCGCGACGAGGGTGAGGACCTCGCGCTCCCGGTCGGTGACACCCTCAAGCCGTCGCGGCGGCCGGTGGACGGGCTCGGGGCCGCGGACGAACTCGGTGATCAGCCGCCGGGTGACGGACGGTGCCAGGAGCCCTTCGCCGGCGGCGACCACCCTGATGCCGGTGAGCAGGTCGGCGGGGGGGTACGTCCTTCAGCAGGAATCCGCTGGCCCCGGCGCGCAGCGCGGCCTAGACGTACGAGTCGAGGTCGAACATGGTCAGCATGAGGACGCGTACGCCCGCGGTCCCGGTCGCCCCGCAGATCCGCCGGGTCGCCTCGATGCCGTCCATCTCCGGCATCCGGACATCCATGAGGACGACATCGGGGAGTTTCTCGTGGGCGAGGTCGACCGCCTGCGCGCCCGTGGCCGCCTCGCCGACCACGGTGAAGCCTGGCTCGTTGTCGACCAGGACCCGGAAGCTGCCGCGCAGCAGTGCCTGGTCGTCGGCCACCAGTACCCGGACCGCCTCGCTCATACCGTCACACCGCCCGGTCTCGGGGACGGTTCACGGGGAATCCTGGCCGAGACGGCGAAGCCGCCGTCGGTACGCGCCCCGGCGCTGAACGCGCCGCCGTACACGGCGACCCGCTCGCGCATGCCGATCAGGCCGTGCCCGCCGCCGGGCGTGGGTCCCGGCGGCACCGGTCCGCCCCGGCCGGCGCGTCCGTCGTCGGTCACCTCGATCCGTACCTCGCGCGCGGTCGTCTCGACGAGGACCCGGCAGTGTGCCGGGGCCGCGTGGCGGGCCGCGTTGGTCAGTGCCTCCTGCACGATGCGGTAGACGGTGAGTCCCATCGCCTCGGCAGCCGGTCCGTGCCCCGTACGTCCATGTCCATGCGCAGCCCGGCCAGTTCGGCGCGTTCGGCGAGGGTGGACAGTCCTTCGGGACCGGGGGTCTCCACGGCCCCAGCTCACCGGCGGGTGGAAGCGGGGCGGCTGCGGAGCGTCGAGCTGCCGGGCCGCCAGGTCCAGCGAGTGCGCGAACGAGGTGCGGTCGGCGACGCTGCGGAACGTCGTGGCCAGGCTCCACCGGTTGACCGCACCGAACCGGTGGGCCATCCGGATGCCGAGCAGCGGATTCCGGCGGATCAGCGACCAGGCGAACAACGGCGCCACGCCGAACAGTTCGTCGCCGCCGAGCCCGATGAGATGGACCGAGGCGCCGTCGCCGGCCGCGTCCCGCGCCAGCCGCTCCATGTGCGCCCGGTTGCGGCTGAACAGCAGCGGGCCGGAGTTGACGCGTTGATGGGGGCCGAAAACCGGCCGTCGCTCCCTGCCGGAGGGACCGGTTTCGGCCCCTCCGGTAGTGGGTGGGCTCAGCGCGCCAGGGCCTGCCCGGCCTGGTCGGCGCGCTGGTGCGCCGGCCGCGTCGCCTGCCGGTGGGACGGGTCACGTACCTCGCCGACGAGCATTTCCAGTACGTCCTCCAGGGCGACGAGGCCCAGCACCCGGCCGGTGGGGTCGGCGACCTGCGCGAGGTGGGTGGCGGCCCGGCGCATCACGGTGAGGGCGTCGTCCAGCGGCAGTTCGGCCCGCAGGGTCGTCATCGGCCGCCAGACGCGCTGAGGTACGGCGCGCTCCCTCTCCTCCAGGTCGAGGACGTCCTTGACGTGCACGTACCCCATGAAGACCCCCGCGTTGTCGGCGCAGACCGGGAAGCGGGAGAAGCCGGTGCGCACCGTCAGCTCCTCGATCTCGCGGGGCGTGACGGCGGGTGTCACGGTCACCAGCCCGGCCCGGGTGAGCAGGACGTCGGTGACCGGCCGGGAGCCCAGCTCCAGGGCGTCCCCCAGCCGTTCCCGCTCCTCCGGTTCGAGGAGGCCGGCCTGGCCGGAGTCCTCCACGAGGCGGTTGAGCTGTTCGCTGGTGAAGGCGGCCTCCACCTCGTCCTTGGGCTCGACGCCGAAGGCCCGCAGGACCAGCGCCGCGCAGGCGCCGAGGGCGGCGGTGACGGGACGGCAGAGACGGGCGAAGCCGACGAGGCCGGGGCTGAGCCAGATCGCGGTCTTCTCCGGCGCCGCCATGGCGAGGTTCTTCGGCACCATCTCCCCGATGACGAGGTGCAGGAAGACGACCAGGGCGAGGGCGATGACGAAGCCCAGCGGATGGATCAGCCCCTCGGGCACATGGGCCGCGTGGAAAAGCGGTTCGAGGAGATGGGCCACGGTGGGCTCGGCTACCGCGCCGAGCGTCAGGGAGCAGATGGTGATGCCGAACTGCGCGGCGGCCATCATCTGCGGAAGATTCTCCAGACCGTGCAGCACCCGTCTGGCGCGGGCCGATCCCTCGGCGGCCAGGGGTTCGATCTGGCTGCGTCGTACGGAGACGAGTGCGAACTCGGCTCCTACGAAGAATCCGTTGGCGAGGACGAGCAGGACGGCGAAGAAGAGTTGAAGAACGCTCACCGGGCCGCCTCCGCCCTGGCCGTGGCGGACGCGGGCGTCGACGTCTGCTGTGGTGCCGGTGCCGGTGCCGTGACCGGTGCGGGCGCCGTGGCCCGGACGGTGATCCTGGCGGGCGCCGGCCGTGCGGCCCCTACGGCGGCCGGGGCGGGCACGTCGCCGGTGCGCACCAGCCGGACACGCTCGGCCCGGTAGCGCCCGACCTGCCGCACGGAGAGCCGCCAGCCGGGCAGCTCCGCGCGGTCGCCCGGGGCGGGGATACGGCCCAGCAGATCGGCGACCAGCCCCGCCACCGTCTCGTACGGTCCGTCCGGGACTTCGAGCCCTATCCGCCGGAGGGTGAGGACCCGGCAGCTGCCCTCGGCGTCCCAGGTGGGGCGCCCGTCGTCGGCGGCGACGGAGACGAGTTCGGGCCGCCCGTCGCCCTCGCTGTCGTGCTCGTCCAGGACCTCGCCGACCAGTTCCTCGACGATGTCCTCAAGGGTGACGACCCCGGCCGTACCGCCGTACTCGTCGACGACCACGGCGATGGGCTGCTCGCTGCGCAGCCGCTCCAGGAGCTGCCGCACCGGCAGCGTCTCGGGCACCAGCTGGGCCTGCACGGAGATCCGGCCGACCGGCGCGCGTCCCCGCTCGTGCGCCGGGACGGCGAGCGCGTCCTTGAGATGGGCCATGCCGACGATCTCGTCGATGCGCTCCCGGTAGACGGGGAAGCGCGAGAGGCCGGTGGCCCGGGTCAGATTGAGTACGTCTGCCGCGGTGGCATCCGACTGGAGGGCTATGACCTTCACCCGCGGGGTCATCACGTGCTGGGCGGTGAGGTGTCCGAGGGACAGGGTCCGTACGAACAGGTCGGCGGTGTCCTGTTCGAGGGCGCCGGCCAGCGCGGAGTGCCTGGCCAGCGAGACCAGCTCACCGGGCGTACGGGCCGAGGCCAGCTCGTCGGTCGGCTCGACCCCGAGCAGCCGCACCAGCCGGTTGGCCACCGCGTTGAGCAGGGTGATGACGGGCCGGAAGACGGTGGCGAACAGATGCTGGGGCCCCGCGACGAAGCGCGCGACCTGCAACGGCCGGGAGACCGCCCAGTTCTTCGGTACGAGTTCCCCGATGACCATCTGGACGGCGGAGGCGAGGAGCACGCCGATCACCACGGCGACCCCGGACACGGCCCCTTCGGGAAGACCGGTGGCGGTGAGGGGGCCGTCGAGCAGCTGGGCGAGCGCCGGTTCGGCGAGCATGCCGACGACAAGTGAGGTGATGGTGATGCCGAGCTGGGTCCCGGAGAGCTGGAAGGACAGCTCCCGCAGGGCCCGGACGACGGCACGGGCGCGGCGGTCGCCCGCCGCGGCGGCGCGTTCGGCGTCCGGCCTGTCCACGGTCACGAGACCGAACTCGGCCGCCACGAAGAAGCCGTTGGCGAGGATGAGAAGGAATGCCGCGGTGAGCAGCAGCAGGGGGATGGTCATGCCGCCGCCTCTTCGAAGGCGGCGGCGCATGTACTACCGGATGATCCGTCCATTGCTGGAGGGAGTCACTCCTCGGGTCGCAGGATGCCCCGCGGGCCGGTACTCACGGCCGTCGGATGCGGGGCGGGGCGCACCTGGCGCCGCCGACCCCAGCGTAGCCACTGGGACCGGCACCGCAATGTTCACGCCGGACCGGTGTCCGTGGCCGTGTTCGTACCGGTGCCCGTGGCCGTGTCCGTACCGGCGTCGGTCGCGGTGTCCGTACCGGCGGATCCGGCGGCACCGGTCGCGGTGTCCGTGCCGGTGCCGTGCGACTCCGCGAGGGCGCGCAGGGTCCGCGCGTCGCGTACGGCCTTCTGCCTGGCGACACCGGGCTGGATGCCGAGTACGGGCATGCTGGTGCCGTCGCTCAGGTCGAGGAAGACCCACGGGTCGCCGACCCGGAGGTTGACGCGCAGGATCTCCGCCCACTCCAGCCGCCGGACCCGGGTGAGATTGACGACGGTGACGCCCGTGTCGTCGGCGACGACCTTGGGGCGGCTCAGCAGGCACAGCACGCCGAAGAAGAGCAGTCCGACGAAGACGAAGCTGACGCGCTCGGCGGAGTTCAGCTTCTCCAGCAGCAGGGACATCGCCGTGATGACGATGAGCATGAGTGTCCCGACCGACAGCAGGACGGCCCGGGTGACGTTCGGGCGGAACGTCACGGGCAGCGCGGGCAGGTCGGGGGGCGTGGGGCGGGTGGCCGGCACGGGCATCAGAGGTGAGTCCTTCACAGGCGGCAGGCGTGGATGGCCGTGGTGAGGATGGCGCGGGCGCCCAGCTCGTACAGATCGTCCATGATCCGCTGTGCCTCGGCGGCCGGGACCATGGCGCGGACCGCGACCCAGCCCTCGTTGTGCAGCGGGGAGACGGTGGGCGACTCCAGGCCGGGCGTGAGGGCGACGGCGCGCTCCAGGTGTTCGGCGCGGCAGTCGTAGTCCATCATCACGTAACTGCGGGCGACCAGGACGCCCTGGAGGCGGCGGAGGAACTGCTGGACCTTCGGGTCGGCGGCGTCCGCGCCGTTGCGGCGGATGACGATCGCCTCGGACTTCATGATCGGCTCGCCGATGACTTCGAGGCCGGCGTTCCGCATGGATGTGCCGGTCTCCACCACGTCCGCGATGATCTGCGCGACGCCCAGCTCGATTGCGGTCTCGACGGCCCCGTCGAGGTGGACGACGGAGGCGTCCACGCCCTTGTCGGCGAGGTACTTGACGACGACGCCTTCGTAGGAGGTGGCGATCGTCAGCCCGCCGAAGTCGGCGACGGACGCGGCCGCGCCGGGCTTGGCGGCGAAGCGGAAGGTGGAGCGGGCGAAGCCCAGGGGCAGGATCTCCTCGGCGCCCGCGCCCGAGTCGAGCAGCAGGTCACGTCCGGTGATGCCGATGTCGAGCCGGCCCGAACTCACATAGATCGCGATGTCACGGGGGCGCAGGTAGAAGAACTCGACCTCGTTGCCGGGGTCGACCAGGACGAGTTCCTTGGACTCCTTGCGCTGCTGGTAGCCCGCCTCATGGAGCATCTCGGACGCTGCCGCGGAGAGTGAACCCTTGTTGGGGACGGCGATACGCAGCATGGGACGGCTTCCTTACGTATGCGTGACTGCGGCGAACGGGGAGCATGAGGGGAACGGCGAGCGGGGCCGGATCCGGGCGCGACGGTGCGCCCGGCGCCGTGGAGTCGTGGGGAGTCGTACGTCGATGAGGGTGGTGCTCAGAGATGGGCGTAGACGTCGTCGAGGGAGATCCCGCGCGCGACCATCATCACCTGGACGTGGTACAGCAGCTGCGAGATCTCCTCGGCGGTGGCTTCGGGCCCCTCGTACTCGGCCGCCATCCACACCTCGGCGGCCTCTTCGACGACCTTCTTACCGATGGCATGCACTCCCTTGTCCACCAGTTCGGCGGTGCGGGAGGTGCTGGGGTCGCCCGTGGCGGCCTTCTGCTGAAGCTCGGCGAAGAGCTCCTCGAACGTCTTCTTCGGCATGGTGACGTCTAGCCTACGCGCTCCGCCGAGGCCGTCAGCGCCAGGGTTCGGCGAGGGCGCGCAGGGTGGCCGCCGTGGCGACCGCGGCGGTGGCGGCCTCGTGCCCCTTGGACTCCCGGGAGGCCTCGAGTCCCGCCCTGTCCAGCGCCTGCGCCTCGGTGTCGCAGGTCAGAACGCCGAAGCCGACCGGTACGCCGGTGTCGATCGAGACCTGGGTCAGGCCCTGGGTGACTCCCTGGCACACGTAGTCGAAGTGCGGGGTCCCGCCCCGGATGACGACGCCGAGGGCGACGACCGCGTCGTAACCGCGGTCGGCGAGGACCTTGGCGGCGACGGGCAGCTCGAAGCTCCCGGGGACCCTGATCAGGGTCGGCTCGTCGATGCCCAGTTCACGCAGGGCGCCCAGGGCGCCGTCCACGAGTCCGTCCATGACCTTCTCGTGCCACAGGGCCGCGATGACCGCCACCCGCAGGTCGCCGCAGTTGCTGACGGTCAGTTCGGGTGCACCCTTGCCGCTCATGTCTCTCCTGTTGTTCCGATGCGCAGTAAGTACTGCCGTGTCGCTGACGAGTACTGATGTACCGGTGCCGACGGACGTGCCGACGGACGTGCCGGGTGTTACTGGTTGCCGCAGGCCGAGGTGGCCGCCGGGTCGAGCCAGGGCAGTTCGTGCCCCATCCGGTCCCGCTTGGTGCGCAGATACCGGAGATTGTGCTCCCCCGCCTGGACGGGCATGGGCTCGCGGGCGGTCACATCGAGACCGTGGCGCACCAACGCGTCGACCTTGTCGGGGTTGTTGGTCATCAGCCGCAGGCTGCGTACCCCGAGGTCTTCGAGGATCTGCGCCCCGGCCGCGTAGTCCCGCGCGTCGGCGGGCAGGCCGAGTTCCAGGTTGGCGTCGAGGGTGTCGCGCCCGCGCTCCTGGAGCTCGTACGCGCGCAGCTTGGACAGCAGGCCGATACCGCGCCCCTCGTGACCGCGCAGATAGACGACGACACCCCGTCCGGCCTCGGTGACGCGTCGCATCGAGGCCTGGAGCTGGGGGCCGCAGTCGCAGCGCTGCGAGGAGAAGATGTCGCCGGTCAGGCACTCGGAGTGGACCCTGACGAGGACGTCCGTGCCGTCGCCGATGTCACCGTGGACGAGGGCGACATGCTCGACGCCGTCGACGGTGGACCGGTAGCCGTACGCGGTGAACTCACCGAAGGACGTGGGCAGTCGGACCTCGGCCTCACGGCGGACGGTGGGCTCGGCGGCGAGCCGGTAGGCGATCAGGTCCTCGATGGAGATGATCGTCAGGCCGTGCTTGCGCGCGAACGGGATCAGCTCCGGCAGCCGGAGCATCACCCCGTCCTCGCCCGCGATCTCGACGATCGCCCCGGCCGGACGCAGCCCCGCGAGCCGGGCCAGGTCGACCGCCGCCTCGGTGTGACCGTTGCGTACGAGCACCCCGCCCGGCTTCGCGCGCAGGGGGAAGACATGGCCGGGCCGTACGAAGTCGGCGGGCTCGGCCGCGGCGCCGGCGGCGAGCAGCCGGAGCGTGGTGGCACGGTCGGCGGCCGAGATGCCGGTGGTGACCCCGTGGGCCGGTCCCGCGTCGACGGAGACGGTGAAAGCGGTGCGCATCGACTCGGTGTTGTGGTCGACCATCTGCGGCAGTTCGAGCCGGTCCAGCTCCTCGCCCTCCATGGGGGCGCAGATCAGTCCGCGGCACTCGCTCATCATGAAGGCGACAATCTCGGGGGTCGCCTTCTCGGCGGCGATCACGAGATCGCCCTCGTTCTCGCGGTCCTCGTCGTCCACGACCACGACGGGCCGGCCCGCCGCGATGTCCATGACGGCCCGCTCGACCGGGTCGAGGGCGAAGTCCTCGATGTTGTCGGTGGAGTACCAGGTGGGCTGTGCGGTCATGCTGCCGCTCCTTCCAGAGCCGGGGCGGCCGCGCGGGTGCGCAGCCACCAGTCCCGCAGCCCCCACACGACGAGGCCGAGGTAGACGACGTACACGAAGCCGGAGAAGGCCAGCCCGCTGTTGAAGGCGAGCGGTACTCCGACGAGGTCCACCAGGAGCCAGGCGAACCAGAACTCGACCAGACCGCGCGCCTGCGCGACCATCGCGGCGAGGGTGCCGACGAAGATGTACGCGTCGGGCCACGGGTTCCAGGACAGGTCGGGTACGGCGGTGAAGAGGCCGCCGACGGCGAGGGTGCCCAGCGCCGTCCCGCCGAGGAGCAGCCGGCGCTCGGACCAGGTGGCGAACCGTACGGCGATCGTGCCGTCCCCCGCCTGCTGACGGCCGCGCTGCCACATCCGCCAGCCCCACAACGCCACGCCGATCACGAGGAGTTGCTTGCCGACGCCGCCGCTGAGGTGCGCCGAGGCGTACGCGGCGACGAGGATGACGCCGGACAGCAACTGCGCGGGCCAGGTCAGGATCGAACGTCGCCAGCCGAGCACGAGGGCGACCAGACCCATCGAGTTGCCGACCATGTCGGACCAGATGATGTGCTGGCCGAAGGCGGTGAACGCCTCCGCGTTCAGCCACGTCATGTCCGGCCAGGAAGGCAGGCCGCTCACCGGACCGGTCCCCCGGACTCGTGGGCGCCGGACGTCAGCAGGCGCTCCACGTATTTCGCGATGACGTCGACCTCCAGGTTGACCGGGTCGCCGGGCTGCTTGATGCCGAGGGTGGTCAGCGCGAGCGTGGTGGGGATGAGGCTGATGGTGAAGTAGTCGGGTCCGGCGTCGACCACGGTGAGGCTCACACCGTCGACGGTGATGGAGCCCTTCTCGACGACATAGCGGGTGAGGTCGGCGGGGAGCGAGACCTTGACGATCTCCCAGTTCTCGGACGTCTTGCGGTCCACAATCGTGCCGGTGCCGTCGACATGCCCCTGGACGATGTGTCCGCCGAGCCGGTCGCCGACCGCCATGGGCCGCTCCAGGTTGACCCGCGAGCCGGGTACGAGCGCGCCGAGGCTGGAGCGGTCGAGTGTCTCGGCCATGACGTCGGCGGTGAACTCGCCCTCGTCGAGGTCGACAACGGTGAGACAGACACCGTTGACGGCGATCGAGTCGCCGTGTTTGGCGCCTTCGGTGACGGCGGGGCCGCGCAGACGGAAGCGGGAGGAGTCACCGAGATCCTCGACGGCGGTGACCTGACCCAGCTCTTCGACGATTCCGGTGAACACTCAGCGCTCCTTGGGGGTGGCGACAGCACTGGCGGTGCTGACGGGTGTGGCGGGTTCGTATCCGCGTGCGGTCGTGGTGCGTTCGGGCGTCGCGGTGACGCGGAGGTCGGGGCCGACGCGTACCGTCTCGGTCATCCGCAGTCGCAACGCCCGCGCGAGGGTGGTGATTCCGGCGTCGCCCAGAGCGGCGGGGCCGGCGCCCAGCAGGACGGGCGCGAGATACCCGACGACCTTGTCGACGGCCCCGGCCGCGACGAAGGCCCCGGCCAGTGTCGGGCCGCCTTCGAGGAGTACGGAGCGCACGCCGCGCGCGTGCAGATCGGCGAGCAGCGCGGGGACGGAGAGGCCCCGTCCGGCGCGCGGCAGCCGTGCGACGTCCACCGGTTCCCCGCCCGGCCCCGCGGCCTTGAGGTGGGTGGTGTCGGCGTCCTCGGCGACGGCGATCAGCGTGGGCGCGGCACCGTCCAGGACGCGTGCTCCCGGCCGTACGGCGGTGGCCCCGGTGTCGACGACGACCCGCAGCGGCTGGACCGCGCCGGCGATGTCGCGGACCGCGAGGTGCGGGTCGTCGGCGCGCACGGTGCCCGAGCCGACGACGACGGCGTCGGCCTCGGCGCGGAGCCGGTGGACGTCGGCGCGGGACTCGGCGGAGGTGATCCAGCGGCTGGTGGCGTCGGCCGCCGCGATCCGGCCGTCGAGCGTGGCGGCGTACTTCCACAGGACGTAGGGACGGCCGAGCCGTACGGAGGTGAGCCAGGCCGCGTTGCCCGCCTCGGCCTCTTCGGCGAGCAGCCCCCGCTCGACGCGGACACTGGCCGCCCGCAGGGTGTCGGCGCCGCCGGTGGCCTGCGGGTTCGGGTCGCCGACCGCGAACACGACGCGGGCGACGCCGGCCTTGATGAGCGCCTGGGCGCACGGGCCGGTGCGGCCCGTGTGGTTGCACGGTTCGAGGGTGACGTAGGCGGTGCCGCCCGCGGCCCGGTCGCCGGCCTCGCGCAGGGCGTGGATCTCGGCGTGCGGACCGCCGGCCCGCTGGTGGTGTCCCTCGCCGGCGAGCTCTCCGGCGGCATCGAGGATCACGCATCCGACGACCGGATTGGGGCTGGTGGCGCCGAGAGCGCGGGCGGCGAGCGTGATGGCTCGACGCATGGCGTCCGTGTCGGCCGTGGTGGTGGCCACCGGGTCCTCCTGCCTCTGGGGCACGGACTCCGGGGCCTGTCGATGACGACAGAGAAACGGGAAACGCACACGGGAACGCCGGGACCGAGGATACGAATCGTCCGAGGACGATCCGCCGACGGCGGCATACCTGTGACGGCCCGCCGCGCACTGCCTCCCATCCGGACTTTCACCGTCGGTCCAGGAGTTTCACCTGGTCAACCGGCCGCTGGAAGCGGTCGGGTCGCGGACTGTAACCGCCGGTTCGGAATTGCACCGACCCCGGAGTGCGCTGCTGCTGGTACGGAACCAGTGTGCCACGCCTGATCGCCGGCCATCGGGGGGTGGTGTGTGCGGTGGCTCACAGAGGGTGGCGGACGGCAGAGCCGGCGCCTGTTCCGGATACGGTCCGGGCGCCGGGCGGTCACGGGTTCGCACCCTGTCGTCTCCCGGTGTGTCACACGCTGGCAGGCTTGGGCCATGGCAACAATCCTCGTGACCGGTGGTACGGGAACTCTCGGCAGACAGGTCGTGGACCGGCTGCGCACGGACGAGCACAACGTCCGGGTGCTGAGCCGCAGTTCACAGCCGTACGCCGTCGATCTGCGCGACGACGACAGCAGGGGGCTGGACGAGGCTCTGAAGGGTGTGGACGTGATCGTCCACTGCGCGTCCTCACCGCGCGGTGGTGACGACAGGGCGGCGGCGCATCTGGTGGAGGCGGCCGTCCGGGCGCGGATTCCGCATCTCGTGCACATCTCGATCGTCGGGGTCGACCGATTGCCGCTCAATTACCACCGGACGAAGCGGATCGTCGAGCGGGTGGTCGAGGATTCAGGGCTCGGCTGGACGATTCTGCGTACGACCCAGTTCCACGATCATGTCCTGCGGATGCTGGAGGGCGCGACGAAGCTGCCGGTCGCCGCGCTGCTGCCCGCGCAGGTGAGCCTCCAGCCGATCGGCTCGGCGGAGGTCGCTTCCTGGGTGGCAGACCTGGCCACGCGCCCGCCGGCGGGGCGGGTTCCCGATCTCGGCGGTCCCGAGATCCGGACCGTGCGGGAGCTGGCCGACGCCTATCTGCGGGCGACGGGTCACAAGCGGCGGGTGGTGGCGATGCCGCTGTTCGGAAAGGCGTACGCGGGGTACCGCCAGGGACATCAGCTGACGCCCGAACGGGCCGTGGGCAAGGAGACGTTCGAGGATTTCCTCGCGACGCGGAAGTTATGAGTGCGCGGGCCCGGGGCAGTTCGGGCGACCGGCGGACATGTGTGGTGCCGCCGAGGCGCCCTGACGGCTCGTCAGATCGGTGGACTCGGTGGGTCCAGCAGGTGGCGGGGTCGTCAGACCGGTGGCGCGAACAAGTCGTTCTGGGCAGCGTCCCGCGCCGTCAGCAGCGCTCCTCGCAGCACGGCCGCGCCGCCCAGGGACGTCGCCACGACCTCCGTACGGAGGGGGGACATCTCCGCCAGGCGGTCCTCGACACGTGAGGCCAGCGCCGCACCGCCCGCCTGGCCGACCTCGCCCGCCAGGACCACCCTGCCGGGGTCGAGTACGGCGCTGATGGCCGCGGCGCCGACCGCGAGCCGCGCGGCGAGGGCGTCGAGGAAGGCGTCCCCGGCCGGACCCGCCGTGAGGGCGGCTCGTACGACCGCGGCCGCCGGCGGCTCCTGGGGGCCGGCGTCGGCGAACAGGCCGTGCCGCTCGGCGAGTTCGCAGACGGCCGCCGAGCCGGCCAGCGAGTGGAACCCCCCGTCGCAGCCGGTGGACGAGGGCAGCCCGGACGTCCCCGGCACCGGGAGGAAACCGATCTCACCGGCGCCGCCGGACGCGCCCCGCCGGACCCTGCCGTCCAGGACGAGCGCCGCGCCCACGCCGAAGCCCAGCCACAGCAGTACGAAGGTGCCCGCGCCCTGGTCGCGGGCGGCCCCGACCCGCAGTTCGGCGACGGCGGCGAGATTGGTCTCGTTCTCGACGAGGACGGTCGCGGGCAGCCGCTCCTGAAGAGCGGCGACGAGTCTTCGGTGCCAGGCGGGCACGCCGCTGGTCTCGCGGAGTTCGCCGGTCACCGGGTCGATCAGGCCGGGCGCGCCGATGCCGACGCTGTGCAGCCGTACGGCGCCCGCCTCGCGGGCCGTACGTTCCAGCAGGGCCGCCGCGCCCTCGACGGCCGGTTCGATGCCGGTGTCACTTCCTATGGGCAGTACGGCCTCGGCGAGGGTCACCCCGAGGAGATCGCTGACCACGACGGCGACGCTCTGCGTGCGTACGTCGAGCGCGGCGAGATGCGCCCGGTCGGCGACGAGCCCGTACAGCCGCGCGTTGGGGCCGCGGCGCGCGCCGCCCGTCTCACCGACGATCCTGACCAGGCCGGAGCCTTGCAGCCGCTCCACGAGGTCGGCGACCGTGGGCCGGGAGAGCCCGGTGAGTGTTTTGAGCTGTCCCGCCGTCAACGGGCCTTCTTCCTGGAGCAGTTCCAGGGCGAGGCGGTCGTTGATGGCCCGTGCCGTGCTCGGAGATGCGGCCATACCTGGATCCTTCCAGACGTCCGTGGGGTTCTTGCGACCGGTGTCGTCTATTTATCTAGCAGGGTTCCTGATAGTTTACTGCCGCACTGTTGGACAGGCGTCGCCGCGCCGCAGGGGGAGGACGAGACGGAATGACGACTGGACCACCGGTCTTCGACAAGCGACGGCTGCGACAGGCACGGTTCGCCGTGGCCGCCGTCTTCCTCGTGCACGGATCCGTCGCCGGCAGTTTCGCGACCCGTATCCCCTGGATCCAGGACCACGCGTCCCTGAGCGCCGGGCAGTTGGGCCTCGCGCTCGCCTTCCCTGCCATCGGCGCGTCGGTGGCGATGCCGCTGGCCGGCACGGTGAGCCACCGGTTCGGCGCGCGTACGGCGCTGCGCGGACTGCTCGCGCTCTGGACGCTCTCCCTCACCCTGCCCGCGCTCGCCCCCAATCTGGTGACGCTCTGTCTGGCGCTCTTCGTCTACGGCGCCACCTCGGGCATGTCGGACGTGGCGATGAACGCCCTCGGTGTGGAGATCGAGAACCGCCTCGACAAGTCGATCATGTCCAGCCTGCACGGCATGTGGAGCTCGGGCGCGCTGCTCGGCTCCGCCGGCGGCACGCTCGCCGCCCATATGGACAGCGACGCGCGCGTGCACCATCTGATCGCGGCCACCGTGCTCACCATCGCGGGCCTGATCGCCTGCCGGTGGGTGCTCGATCTGCGCAGCGAGCCGGACGCCGAGCCGCCGCCGCGCTTCGCCCTGCCCCCGAAGTCCGCGCTGCTCATCGGCGCGGTCGGATTCTGCGCGGTCTTCGCCGAGGGAGCGAGCCTCGACTGGTCGGCGGTCTATCTGGAGGACGTCCTGGACACCTCCCCCGGCCTCGCCGCCGCCTCCACGACGGCCTTCGCGCTCACCATGGCCATCGCACGGCTGCTCGGCGACCGGGTCATCGACCGCTTCGGCGCCGTACCCTGCGTCAGGGTCGGCGGTGTCTCCGCCACCCTCGGCGGTCTGCTGGTGGTCGTCGCGCCCGATCCGCTGGTCGCCATGGGCGGGTTCGCCCTCGTGGGGCTGGGTGTGGCGGTGGTCGTACCGCTGGCCTTCGCCGCCGCCGGGCGCAGCGGCCCCAATCCGAGCCAGGCCATCGCGGGCGTAGCGACCATCACGTACACCTCGGGCCTGATCGCCCCCTCGGCGATCGGCGCGGTGGCCGACGCGTCGTCCCTGGTCGTCTCGTTCGGTCTGGTGACCGTGCTGGCCTTCGGTCTGGTGCTGGGGGCAAGTGTGCTGAAGACCGGGGACCGGCGTACGGCTCCGGAGGCCGGGGCACCGGCGCCCGCGCCCTCCATACAGAAGGACTGACGCGGCGCGGGCAGCGTCGCGCCACGCGCGCCTTCGCCGGACGGGCTCCCGGCCCGTCCGGCGAATCCGTCGGCTCAGGGCGCGATCGAGTCGAGCTGCTCGGCGGCGGGCCGCAGCGCCCAGAGGTCGCCCAGGGGCGGCTCCTCCAGCCGGGGCACGGCCGCCCGCGCCTTCCGGTTTCCGGCGTCGGCCGCCGCCTGGACGATGTCGCTCGCCGCGTACCGGTAGAACTCCAGCTCCGGATGGGGCCACGGGGTGCTCGCGGTCGCGGCCGGCAGCAGATACTCGACGGCCTTGAACAGGCTCTGGCCCTCCGGCCCCCGGTGGTCCCAGAGGTTCACCCCGACGTGCCTGCCGATGTCGGCGAGCCGGGTGTAGGCGACGAGCGAGAACGTCGAGTAGTGCCAGCTGCGCGTACGGGCCAGCTCCTGCGGCTGGGTGCCGTCGCCCTCGATCTGGGCGTCGACCCGCTTGGCCCGCGCCTCCTCGACCACCTGGCGGGCGAGTGCCCTGTCACCGGTGGCGAGGGCGAGACCGGCGACCTGCATGTCCATGAAGGTGCCGTGGTTGTTCTCGGCGGCCGACTCCTCCTTGCCGAAGGGGGAGTCGACGAGCCAGTCGAGGAAGTCCTCGTTCCAGGCGCGCATTCCGGCGCGGTCGGCCTTGGTCCAGCCGGGGGCGCCCGTCTCCAGGATCGCGAGCGCGTCGAGCACGCTCGTGTACTGCTGGGAGAAGTCGATGATACCGATCGCGCGCCCGTCGTACTTGCACGGGATGAACTGCCCGTGGTTGAGATTCGGGTTCATCCGCGTCGCCGGGTCGACGAACCAGGTGCGCAGGATGTCGGCGGCGTGCGTCGCGTACTTCTTCTCGCCCGTGTAGTACCAGGCGAGGCTCAGGGCGGTGGTGGAGTTGAAGACCTTCCCGATGTCGGGGCGGTCGGTGCCCGTGTCGACCTCGGGGTTGCGCTCGCCGTCACGCTGGACGTACGGGCAGCCCCAGGGGTTCTCCTCGGTCTTGGGCTGGGACGGCCACCAGTAAGGGGCCTGGCTGAGGTAGTCGTGGGGGTCGCCGCTGGGCGCGGGCTTCGGTTTGTCGGTGACGGTCCAGGGGCCCTGTTTCAGCCAGGTGTCGGCGGTGGCGGTGAGTTGGCTCACCGTACGGCGCAACTCCCGGTCCCCGGCGTCCAGTCGGGCCTTGGCCTGGCGCATCCGCGACCCGTCGATGACGACGGTCGCCGGGACCCGGCCCTTCCCGGCCTGTGCCGCTCCGGCCTGGGCCTCTCCGGCCTGGGCCTCTCCGGCCTGGGCGGCGGGGCCGGGATCCACGGCGGAGGAGGACGATACGGGTACGAGGACCGCGGCCAGGGCCGCCGAGGCGGTGAGCAGGGCGCCGAGACGCCGTCGGGTTCTGCTCCTCATCGAGCACTCCCATCATGTATGTGAATATCGTTCACGAACAAGACCGTGCGCGCTGTGAGCGTAGAGGTACCCGGCTCCAACGAACAATGCCTCGGACAGAATTCAGCGGACGGAACCTGTGGGTCCACACCCGGCCAACAGGTGGTGACAGCGGGCCCTACCATGACCTGATCTTTTCGGCGCCGGATTCGGAAGTGGAGCACCCTCATGAAGCTCGGTGTGCGCTGGACCCTGCACGGCGACGGGCGAACGCCCGCGCCCGGCGCCGTGGTCCGACCGGACGAACGGCTCTCCTGGCCGCGTACGGCGGGACTTGGCGCCCAGCACGTGGTGGCGATGTTCGGCGCGTCGTTCGTCGCGCCCGTCCTGATGGGCCTCGACCCCAACCTCGCGATCATGATGTCCGGTGTCGCGACGGTCCTCTTCCTGCTCGCCACCCGCGGCCAGGTGCCCAGCTATCTCGGCTGCTCGCTCTCCTTCGTCGGAGTCGCCGCCACGATCCGGGCGTCGGGAGGCGACAGCGCCACCGTGACCGGCGCGGTCTTCGTCGTCGCCGTCGCGCTCTTCCTCTCGGGTCTGGCGGTACGGCGCTTCGGCGCCCGGATCATCCACGCCGCGATGCCGCCGGTCGTGACGGGCGCGGTCGTGATGCTCATCGGCTTCAATCTCGCGCCGGTCTCCGCCAAGACGTACTGGCCGCAGGACCAGTGGACCGCGCTGCTGGTGATGGTGGTCACCGCGCTGGCCGTGGTCTGCCTGCGCGGCTTCTGGTCGCGTATCGCGATCTTCCTCGGGCTGCTCTTCGGCTACGCCGTCTCCTGGTTCTTCGACCGAATATTCGGCAAAATCCACTCCCCCGCGGGCGGCGCCGAGTCCGTGGACCACTGGCGCCTGGATCTCTCACTGGTCGGCAAGGCCGACTGGGTGGGGCTGCCGGACTTCCACGCGCCGAGCTTCGAGTGGTCGGCGATCCTGGTCGCCCTGCCGGTCGTGATCGCGCTGATCGCGGAGAACGCCGGGCATGTGAAGGCCGTCGGCGAGATGACCGGCGATTCGCTCGACGGCAAGCTGGGCACGGCGATCGCCGCCGACGGCGCCGCGTCGATGCTCTCCACCGCCGTCGGCGGGCCGCCCAACACCACGTACTCCGAGAACATCGGCGTGATGGCCGCCACCCGCGTGTACTCCACCGCGGCCTACTGGGCCGCCGCCGGTTTCGCCCTGCTCTTCGGGCTCTGCCCCAAGTTCGGCGCCGTCGTGGCCGCGATCCCCGGCGGGGTGCTGGGCGGGATCACCGTCATCCTCTACGGGATGATCGGCCTGCTCGGCGCGCAGATCTGGATCAACGCCGGGGTGGATCTGCGCAATCCGCTGAATCTGGTGCCGGCGGCCGCGGGCATCATCATCGGCGTCGGCGGGGTCACGCTGAAGTTCACCGACAGCTTCGAACTCGGCGGCATCGCCCTCGGCACGCTCGTCGTCATCGTCGGCCACCACGTGCTGCGCGCCTTCGCCCCGCCGCATCTGAAGGGTGACGGACCGCTCCTCGACTCCGGCACATCGACGTACGACAGCGGGGACGAAGGACGGGACCGTCCCTCGTTCTGACGAAGTCCCGCTCCCCCGGCCCCTCGCGGGCTCCCGGGCTGGGACGCTCCCCCCATGGCGGAGATCCAACTGCTCGCGGCCCCACCCGATGACGACCGGCGCCCATCCGACGACCGGCGCCCACCCGATTCCGCGTGGCAGCGCATGCACGCGCTGCGTTCGGCCTGGCCGGAGGGTGACGGCGTGGCCGTGTTCAACGGGCTCTGTCTGTCGGGCGCGGGGGACATCACGGCGTCGTACGGGGGCGGTTACCCGACGACGGCCGCCACGCGGGACGCGGCCGCGCTGCGTTCGTCGCTCGCCGAGCGGTATCTGGCGGCGGTCGACGCGGTGGACGTGGGCGGGCGGGCGCCGGCCGCCTGGCGGCCGCTCTTCCAGCACCGGCGTCATCCGGGCGTACGGCCGGCGCAGTTCGCGCTCGCGGGCGTCAACGCGCACGTGGGGCACGATCTGGCGCTCGCGGTGGTGGACCTGTGCCGGGCTCGTGGCTGCGAACCGCCCGCGCTGGAAACGGCGTTCGCACGGGTCGGCGACGCGCTCACGCTGCTCGTGGATCGCGTCGGCGAGCAGGCACCGGCCGGTCCGGACGCGGGGCGCGGGCCCGGGGTCGAGGATCCGGTGACGCACCTGCTCGGGGCCTGGAACGTGGAACGGGCCCTGGAGGCGGCCTGGTCGTCGGCGCTGGTGCTCTGGGGACTGCGTGAAGTGCCGCCGCTGGCCGAGGAGTTCAGGGAGCGGATGGACGCGGGGGTGGGGCTGGTGGGACGGTGCCTGCTCACACCGTACGGCTGAGCACTCCGGGCCCCGGGCCCTTCGCGGCGCCGGAACCGCTCACCCGCGCCGTACCGCTCAGTCCTCGGGCAGCTCCACCGGGGCGATCTCGTCGTAGACGTCCCCCGGCCCCGGATTCGCCGGGTCCGTGGCGCCGCCGAAGTGGGTCATCACGCCCCACACGGCGTTGAGCGCGGTCTGTACGGCGCCCTCCGCCCACCCCGCGGTCCACGAGATGTCGTCGCCCGCCAGGAAGATGCCTCGCTTGTCCGCGGGCAGCCGGTCCTGCATGAAGTGGGTGAACAGGCGGCGCTGGTAGCGGTAGTGGCCGGGCAGGTTCGCCTTGAACGCGCCCATGAAGTACGGCTCGTTCTCCCACGAGACCGTCACCGGGCTGCCGATGATGTGCTCGCGGATGTCGACCTTCGGATAGATCTCGCCGAGCGACTTCAGCATGACCTCCATCCGCTCGTTCGCCGACAGCGGCAGCCACTTCAGGCTGTCGTCGCACCAGGTGTAGGAGAGGCAGATGACGGCCGGCCGGTCGGGCCCGTTGTCCAGGAGGTACGTGCCGCGCGTCATACGGTCGGTGAGCGTCATCGACATCGTGTCGCGGCCGGTCGGATTTCCCTGGTCGTCGACGGCCTTGTCCAGCCAGAACGGCCGGTCCACCGGCACGAACAGCTTCGACGACTCCATGTAGTGGGTGCGCTCCATCGCTGTCCAGTGGTCGATCGGGAAGAGCGAGTCGGAGCAGTCGATCTTCGAGAGCAGCATCCAGGACTGTGCGGTGAAGACGGCGGCGCGATAGGTGCGGATGTCCCCCGAGGCGTCCGTGACGGTGATCCGGTCGCCCGCCGTGCGGTGCAGCCGGGTCACGGCGCCGCGCGGTTCGCCGCCGTGCAGGGCGGAGAGCGAGGTGCCGAGCGGCCAGTGCGTGATCTTGGCGGGCTCGCGTTCCCAGAGCCGCAGCGGGAGCTGCCGGCTGCCGCCGACGATGCCGCGGTGGTGGTCGTCGGCCTCGGAGTAGACGACGCGCAGGATCTCCAGGATGGAGTTGGGGAAATCGGTGTCCCAGCCGCCCGTGCCGAAGCCGACCTGGCCGAAGATCTCGCGGTGCCGGAAGGACCTGAAGGCCTCGGAGTCGCAGAGGAAGCCGTAGAAGGTCTGGTTGTCGAGCTTCTCGACCAGTCGCGCCCAGATCTCCCGGATACGCGGCACGTCGCGCTCGCGCATCGCGCGGTTCATGTCGGAGAAGTCGGCGCCCTCCTCCAGACAGGTGTTCCAGGCGGCCATCACATCGCGGTAGACCTGCGGCAGGTCGTCGATCGTCTCGGCGTAGTGCGACTCGCCCTTGAGGTCCACGACGGTCGAAGGGGTGCCGGGGGCGAGGGGGTTGGGGAACGGCTCGGTGACCAGGCCCACCAGGTCGATGTAGTGCTGGAGCGCGGTGGAGGACGGCGGGAAGCGCATCGCGCCCATCTCGGCGGTGAGGTCCGGGTCGCAGCCGTCGAAGCCGACGGTACGGAGCCGGCCGCCGATCCGGTCGGCCTCGTAGACGACCGGCCGCAGGCCCATCTTCATCAGCTCGTACGCGGCGACGATGCCGGAGAGACCGCCGCCGATGACCGCGACCTCGGCGCCGTGCTCGGTCGCCGGCACCTGGCCGACGCCCGCGGGGTGGGCGAGGAAGTCGTCGTAGGCGTACGGGAAGTCCGGACCGAACATGGTGACCGGAGGCAGGCCGGTGTCCGGCTGTGCCTCGGGGTGCTGGGCGGCGGTGGGCACCGTGGACGTCATGGGGTACGGGCTCCTTGCGGGGGTGGGGCGGGGGTGCGGGCGGTAAGAGGCGCGGGCGGTCGCGGTCAGCCGAGGGAGCCGTAGAGGCCGGGGCGGCGGTCGCGCAGATAGGGGTTGGCGGCGCGGGAGGCCCGTAGCAGTTCGGGGTCGACGTCGCCGAAGAGCAGTTCTTCGCCGCGTCCCGCCCTCGCGCGGGTGATGCCGTCGGGACCGGCCAGACAGCTCAGCCCGACGAACTCGAAGGCGGGCCCGGTCTCGCCCTCGCCCTCAGGACCGGTCCGGTTCACGTACGCCACGTACATCTGGTTCTCGAAGGCACGCACCGGCACGACCGATTCGGCGACGAACTCGAAGGGATGCATCTGGGCGGTCGGCACCAGCAGCAGGTCGGTCCCGGCGAGCGCGTGGGCGCGTACGTTCTCCGGGAACTCGACGTCGTAGCAGATCATGATCCCGATCCGCAGGCCGCCGAGATCGGCCTGTACGACCGGGGTGTCGCCCGGGGTGAACCACTCCTGCTCGAAGCCGCCGTAGAGATGGGTCTTGCGGTAGTCGGCGAGGGACGAGCCGTCCGGGCCGATGAGCCGCGCGGCGTTGTGGACGCGCGTGCCCTCGCCGTCGCCGGCCCGCTCCGGGTAGCCGTACAGGACCGCTATTCCGTACTCGTCGGCGATCCGGGCCACGGCCTCGGCGGACGGACCGTCGGCGGGCTCGGCCAGCCGGGAGACATCGGCGCCGATCGCGTAGCCGGTGAGGAACATCTCGGGGCAGACCAGCAGGGCCGCGCCGCCGGCCGCCGCCTCACGCGCCGCGCCCGCGACGTACTCAAGATTCCTCACGGTGTCGCCGGGCCTGCCGGAGCTCTGGAGCAGGGCGATACGCGACGACGGCATGGCAGACCTCGGGACGTCATGGTGTTCGGGGGGAGACATTCAGACGGTACGGCTCCGACTTCCGCGGCGGCAAGGCGCCTCTGTTGCGTGTGAGCAGGGCATTCGTTGCGTCTTCGGGCCTCTGGACGGCGATTCGTTGCGTCGCTGGTCGCATCCCGTTCTCCGCCGTGCGGCGGAGTGGATGGGGACCGTGGCCCGACGCCCCGGAGTGCCCCGGCGCGGGACGGTGATCAGGCCCGGGAAGAGCCGGGCGCAGCCGATCGGTACCGGGAGAACCGGTACTCCGTGGAAGGGGTTTCCCATGAGCCTTGCCGCACCGTCGTCCCGCCGCCGCACCCGCGCCGCCGCGCTGGGAGCCGCGCTGCTGGTCGCCGCCGCCGTCGCCACCACCGGCGGACCGGCCGTCGCGTCGGACGGCGACGGCACCGGGGCGGGTGACCGGAGCACGACACGAGAGGCGGCGGCCCTCACCGGCACCGCCAAGCTGTACCGCTCGCTCGGGGACGACATCACCTTCAGCTTCGACGCCCACCTCGCCGCCAAGGACACGGGAGACCCGTCCAAGGCCACCGGGACCTTCCGTTTCAGCCACTATCTGGACGGCTTCGGCGCCTCGGCCGAGGTGAAGGTCGACTGCCTGGTGACCGGCGGGAAGGTGGCCGTCGTCAGCGGTGTCATCACCAAGTCCGACCTGGAGGGCGCCGAGGGCAGGCGGGTCGGCGTCACGGTGCACGATCTGGGGCGCGAGGACCGGCTCGGCTACAGCTGGGCCTCCACCGGCAGTCCGGTCGAGCAGGGTCCGATGCCGAAGTGTGTGAGCTCCGCGCCGTTCGAGAGGGTCAAGGCGGGCACCGGTGACTTCAAGGTGCTGCCCTGGGAGCCGAAGCTCTGACCCGCCCTGCCGAGCGTCACGCCGTGGCGGCCGGGGCTCCCGCACAGGGGACGGGAGCCCCGGCACCTCATGGGTCCGGGTCAGCCCGGCGCGCCCGACGAGAATCGTCTGAGCAGCGGTGAGAGCACCAGGACCGACTTCGTGCGTTCCACGTACGGCTCCCCCGCGATCTGTTCGAGCACCCGCTCGAAGTGGCGCATGTCGGAGGCGAAGACCTGGACCAGCGCGTCGGCGTCGCCCGTGACGGTCGACGCCGACACCACCTCGGGGTAGCGCGACAGACCGCGCCGGATGTCCTCGGGCGAGGTCTTGTGACGGCAGTAGATCTCGACGAATCCCTCGGTCTCCCAGCCGAGCGCCGCCGGGTCCACCCGGACGGTGAAACCCGTGATCGCGCCTTCGGCGCGCAACCGGTCCACCCGCCGCTTCACGGCGGGCGCCGACAGACCGACCTCGGAGCCGATGTCCGCGAAGGAGCGGCGGGCGTCCTCGGCGAGGGCGTGCACGATGCGTTCGTCGAGCTTGTTCAGTCGCACTGCGGGTGGATCACTTCTCTGCGGGTGGTGGTCGCCGTGGCCGGCCGGAGGCGGGGCGCGCCCCGCCTCCGAAGTAGACCATGAGGCGGACGGTCTCACCCATGATCATGCGGCCGCTCCCCGCCGTGGCCGGACGGCGGAACATTTCGGGCCTTCGACGGGGCACCTATGACGTCGGGGGCGAACCCGCCCTCCGGGGGGACGACCAGGACCGAGGAGCACGATGAGCTGGCTGGATCCCGCACCCTTCCTGCGTGGCGTGGGCTGGATGGACGGCGACCGGGTGGTGCGCGCGGACCCCTCCGACATGTCGCAGCTGTCGTGGGACATCGCCCAGCGCGCGGTGCTGCCGATCGGTGTGCGGCTGGAGTTCGTCTCCCACGGCGCGGACGCGGTGGACATCCGGTACCGCGCCGCTGTCCCGGAGCCCGGGGACCCGCTGGCCGAACTCGCCCACTGCTTCTCCCTCTGGGAGGGCACCCGCTTCCTCGGCGAGACGTTCACCGAGCCCGCGCACGAGCAGGTGGCACGGATCGAACTGCCCGCGTCCCCCGGCCCGTTCACCGTCCATCTCCCCGAGGGGCACGCCCCCGAGATCCTGGGCGTACGGCCGGTCGGCGGTTCCCTGGCCCCCGGGCCGGCGCGCCCGCGCTGGGTGGTCCACGGCGACTCCATCACCGAGGGCTGGTCGTCGACGCGCCCGGCGCGCTCCTGGCCGGCGGTCGCCGGGCGGGCGCTCGGCCTGGACACGGTCAACCTCGGTTACGCGGGCGCCGCCCGGGGTGAACTCGCCACCGCCTCCCACATCGCGGCGCTCCCCGCCCATCTGATCACCCTCGCCTTCGGCACCAACTGCTGGTTCGGTGTGCCGTACTCGGCGCCGCTGCTGTACGAGACGGTGCGCGCGTTCCTCGCCGTCGTACGGGAAGGGCACCCGGCCACGCCGCTGCTGGTTCTCTCGCCCGTGCTGCGGCCCGACGCGGAGGAGACCGGCAACGCGCCCGGCGCGACGCTCACGGAGCTCCGTGCCGCCATGGAGGAGGCCGTACGGGACGGCGTCGCGGCGGGCGACGAGCGGCTTCTGCTGCTGCCGGGCCGGGGCCTGCTCCGGGCGGAGCATCTGGTGGACGGAGTGCATCCGGACGACAGGGGGCATGTACTCATCGCGGAGGCGGTCGTGACCGCACTGCGCGAGGCGGCATGTGTGCCGTCATCCGTGGTATCCGCCGGGTAGCAGGTTTTCCGGACGGGCGGCTCCCTGGGTGGGTCTCATGGATGCCCGAGATCGGGGTAGGTGGGTGATCGAGATGACTGAAGAGCCGCAAACGGTGATCGTCGAATCACCTCACCTGGACACGGCGTCCGCACGCGGGGCCGCCGCCGAGTTCCTGACGCAGCACTGCCCGTGGGCCGACCTCGACGCCGTGCTCCTGGTCGTCTCCGAACTCGTCTCGAACGCGGTCCGGCACACCTCGGGCTGGTGGCGGCTCCATCTCACGGCGGGGCGCGAGTCGTTGGTGGTGGAGATCGACGATTCGAGCCCCCAGCCGCCGGTTCCGCGCGACCCCGACTTCGGCGGGGGCGGCGGCTTCGGGTGGCACATGGTGCAGAGGCTGGCGTCCCGGGTGGAGATCCGGCCGCTGCCCGAGGGCAAGCGGGTACAGGCGGTCTGGGACCGGCCGCCGACGCCGGCGACGGCCGGCTGAGCGCGGCCGCTTAGACCGGCGGTCCCTGACGGCCCGTACGAACGGCGGCAGGACGAGCAGTGACGAACAGTGGAGGGGATGTCCCAGGTCCTGGGACATCCCCTCCACTGTTCGTCCGTGGTCGTCGGCTGGCGTGACCGGCCGGACGCGGGACGGTCATTCGACCGCCAGCAAGCCTTCCCTCAGCCGTTCGGTGATCCGCGACAGCAGTCGTGACACATGCATCTGGGAGACGCCGAGCTCCTGCCCGATCTCCGACTGCGTCATCTCCGCGCCGAAGCGCATCTGGAGAATCCACTTCTCGCGGTCGTCCAGCTCGTCGATCAGGGGCTTGAGCGCCTGCACGTTCTCCGCCGCCTCCAACTGCGCGTCGGGCGCGCCGAGTCGGTCGGAGAGAGGTGAGGACGACTCAGCGGTGTCGTCAGCGGGCATGTCGATCGAACCGGCCGTGTAGCCGTTGCTCGCGACGACGCCTTCGATGATCTCGTTCTCGTCGAGGTTGAGGTGCTCGGCGAGTTCGGCCGTCGTGGGGGCCCGGTCGAGCCGCTGCGACAGTTCGTCCGTCGCCTTGGCCAGGTCGATCCGAAGCTCCTGGAGCCGGCGCGGCACATGGACGGCCCAGCTCGTGTCACGGAAGAAGCGCTTGATCTCACCCACGATGTAGGGGACGGCGAACGTCGCGAACTCCACCTCGCGGCTGAGCTCGAAGCGGTCGATCGCCTTGATGAGACCGATGGTGCCGACCTGGACGATGTCCTCCATCTGGTCGGAGCGGTTCCGGAAGCGCGTCGCCGCGTACCGCACCAGGGCCAGATTGAGTTCGATCAGGGTGTTACGGACGTACTGGTGCTCATGGGTGCCTTCCTCCAGCTCAGCGAGCCGGACGAAGAAGACCCGTGAGATCTCTCGTGCGTCCTTGGGTGCCACGTCTCCCGGGCATTCCACATACGGAAGCCCCAATTCCGCTATGTCCGCCTGGTGGGTTCCGTACCGAGTGGTGTCGGTCGGGACTGCGCTCGCCGTGGCCACTGTGTCCTCCCCTTGCTCTGTTGGACAGTGCACAGCCCGTGTACCCAGACCCAACCCGGTCATGTCCAGGAAATCGTGACCGGGATATGCCAATCCCCTCGACACGGCTTCGACGGGCCGGTCCCCGGCGTGTGTACGACGGGGAATTGCCTGGTCAGAGGGGTGCGAGCGGCCCGGCCCAAGCCGACGGGAGACGGTGACACGAGCTGGAAAACGCGGAACCGGCCCGTCCGGCGCGGGATCCGGGCCGGACGGGGCCCTAACTCCAGCTCGCGTGGAGCGGCTTGCCCTCCGCGTAACCCGCCGCGCTCTGCACACCGACGATCGACTTCTCCGCGAACTCCTCCAGCGAGTTCGCTCCGGCGTAGGTGCACGCGGACCGGACCCCGGCGGTGATCGAGTCGATCAGGTCCTCGACACCCGGCCGCGCCGGGTCGAGGAACATCCGCGAGGTCGAGATGCCCTCCTCGAAGATCGCCTTGCGGGCCCGCTCGTACGCCGACTCCTCGCTCGTGCGGTTCCGCACGGCGCGCGCGGACGCCATGCCGAAGGATTCCTTGTAGAGCCGTCCGTCGGCGGCCTGCTGGAGGTCGCCGGGCGATTCGTACGTACCGGCGAACCAGGAACCGATCATGACGTTCGACGCGCCGGCGGCCAACGCCATCGCGACATCCCGCGGGTGGCGGACCCCGCCGTCGGCCCAGACGTGCTTGCCGTACTTCTTCGCCTCGGCGGCGCACTCCAGTACGGCGGAGAACTGCGGCCGGCCCACACCGGTCATCATGCGGGTGGTGCACATGGCGCCGGGGCCGACACCGACCTTGATGATGTCCGCGCCCGCCTCGACGAGATCGCGTACGCCCTCGGCGGCCACGATGTTGCCGGCGACGAGCGGCACCTTCGGATCGAGCGCCCGGACGGCCCTGATCGCCGTGAGCATCGACTCCTGGTGGCCGTGCGCGGTGTCGACCACGAGCGTGTCGACGCCCGCGTCCAGGAGCTGCCGGGCCTTGCCGGCGACATCGCCGTTGATGCCGACGGCAGCGGCGATTCGGAGCCGGCCGTTCGCGTCGGTGGCCGGGGTGTAGAGCGTGGCGCGCAGGGCGGCCTTACGGGTGAGGATGCCGACCAGCCTGCCCTCGGCGTCCACGGCCGGGGCCAGCTTGCGGTTGGCGCCGTCGAGCCTGTTGAACGCCTCGCTCGGGTCGATGTCCGCGTCGATGAGGAGCAGGTCCTTCGACATGACCTCGGAGAGCTGGGTGAAACGGTCGACCCCGGTCAGGTCGTGCTCGGTGACGACCCCGACGGGACGCCGGTCGTCGTCCACCACGACCCCGGCACCGTGCGCCCGCTTGGGCAGCAGGGACAGGGCGTCGCCCACGGTCTGCGCCGGCGCGAGGACGATCGGGGTGTCGAGCACGAGGTGCCGGGTCTTGACCCAGGAGACGACGTCGGTGACGACCTCGATCGGGATGTCCTGCGGGATGACGACCAGACCGCCGCGCCGGGCGACGGTCTCCGCCATCCGGCGGCCCGCGATCGCCGTCATGTTGGCGACGACGAGCGGGATGGTGGTGCCGGTGCCGTCGGGGGCGGCGAGGTCGACGCCCTGCCGGGAGCCCACGGCCGAGCGGCTCGGCACCATGAAAACGTCGTCGTACGTCAGGTCGTACGGGGGCTTCAGATCATTGAGGAAACGCATACCGACTCTCTCACCTGCGGTTGTACGGAAGGGCGGGTGGGGAGTCAGCTCCGACCGGCGACGGTCCCGGCTGCGGCTCCTACGTCATCATCACCGATGGCACGCGTTTCTGGCGAACCGGCGGTGTGCTTTCCGTACCATCGCCCGACCAGCGCCGGAGGCGTTCGTAGCTTCGGCCGAGGACGCCGCGAGCCGGTGCCGGGGCAGGACGCCCCGGCCGCGTGCTCACTCGCCGTCCGGGTCAGCGCGGTCCAGGGCCGGGCGCGGGCCGGGCTCGAAGTCGTTCAGCAGGAAATCGGCGGCCGCGGTGTCGGTGACCAGGCTCGTGACGAGCCCGGATCTCAGAACCGAGCCGATGGCCGCGCCCTTGCGCTGACCGCCGGCGATCGCGACGACCTCCGGGATACGCCGCAGCCGGTCGGCCTCGACGGTGATGCACCGCTCACCCAGGTCGCGCCCGACCCGCCGGCCCTCGGCGTCGAAGAGGTGCGCGGACATCTCGGCCTCGACGCCCAGGGACGCGTAGTGCGAGCGCTCCTCGTCGGTGAGCATGTCGTGGACCGTGGAGATCCCCGCCTCCCAGGAGCCGATGGAGACGGCCGCGACGGTGACCTTGTCGAAGTACTCGAAGGCGCGGGCGATACCGGGCTGGCTGCGCAGCGCGGCCGCCGTGGCCGGGTCGGGCAGCAGCATCGGGGCGTAGATCGGGTGCGCCTCGCCGCCGGAGACCTGGGCGGCGCGCCGTACGGCCTCGACCGAGCCGCGCTCGGCGGTGCCCGCGTCGTACACACCGGTCAGCTGGACGACGGTGCAGGGCGGCAGCCGGTCGAGGGCAGCGGCCATGTGGATGGTGGAGCGGCCCCAGGCGAGACCGAGGATGTCGCCCTCGACGACCAGTTCGCCCAGGAGGTCGGCGGCGACCTCGCCGAGGTTCTCCGGGTCGGGCGACTCGTCCGCCGTCTCGGCGGGAGACTCCACGACGACGGCGTGCCGCAGTCCGTAGCGGGCCCGCAGGGCGTCGGAGCGCTCGGCGTCCAGTTCGGCGGGGACGCGGATCTCGATCCTCACGAGGTCGCGTTCGAGCGCCGTCTCCAGGACCCTGGCCACCTTGAAGCGGCTGACGCCGAACTCCTCGGCGATCTGGATCTTGGACTTGCCCTCCAGATAGAAGCGCCGGGCCATGGCCGCCGCCTGCACCAATTCCGCGGGTCCCATGCGCAGGGCCGGCCGACCCGCCGACATACCAGGCACCGCGATCTCCTCACTGCTGTTCACACTGGACGCGCTCTCATCCTGTCAGATTCGGCGGTCCTTGATCAGCCCGGTTGGGCGGCGTTCATTTAGCTGTGGCCAGGTGGCCGCGTGCGGTTGTGGCTCAGTGGGCGCAGGCCCAGCCCGCCGAGGCGGTGGCCTCGTCGGCCTGGTGACGCAGCATTCGTACGGCCGCGGCGGGGTCGTCCGTCCCGTACACCGCGGAACCGGCGACGAAGACGTCGGCGCCCGCGTCGGCGCACCGTTCGATGGTCTCGGCGGAGACACCGCCGTCGACCTGGAGCCAGAGCTCCAGACCGTGCTTGGAGATCAGCTCCCTGGTACGGCGGATCTTCGGCAGCATGATGTCCAGGAAGGCCTGGCCGCCGAAGCCCGGCTCAACGGTCATGATCAGCAGCATGTCGAGCTCGGGGAGCAGGTCCTCGTACGGCTCGATCGGCGTCGCGGGCTTCAGCGCCATCGACGCCCGTGCGCCCTTGGCGCGGATCTCGCGCGCCAGCCGTACGGGGGCGGCGGCGGCCTCCACGTGGAAGGTGACCGAACCGGCTCCCGCCTCGACGTACCGGGGCGCCCAGCGGTCGGGCTCCTCGATCATCAGATGGCAGTCGATCGGGGTCTCCGTCGCCCGCGCGAGCGCTTCGACCACCGGCACACCGAGAGTCAGATTGGGCACGAAGTGGTTGTCCATGACATCGACGTGGAGCCAGTCGGCGCCCTCGACTGCTCGTGCCTCTTCGGCCAGTCGTGCGAAATCGGCGGACAGGATGCTGGGGTTGATCTGGGCCATGTGCCAAGCCTGCCATGCTCCGGCCGACTTCCTCGCCTCGATGTGCGGCATCGGGCCAAGGGGACGGGCACACTCGGTGCAATCCTCGCGATTCAGCGGGACGGGCGGGGCGGATGCGGCCGGGGAGAGCGCGGCGGGAGGCTCCGCCCGGCCGGCTCCTTGGCCCGAAGACCCGTTGACTCTCCCTCTGTGGGAGACCTGAGGGTGGCCGTATGCACAACGACACCGCGCCCGAACCGCCGGAATTCAGCATCGGCGAGCTCGCCGCCCGCACCGGTCTGTCGGTCAAACTCGTCCGCCACTGGTCGGACCTCGGCATCACGCCTCCCGCCGGCCGCTCCGCGTCCGGATACCGCCGGTACGGCCCCGAGGCCGTGGCCCGGCTCGACCTCGCCCGCACACTCCGCGACCTCGGGCTGGGGCTGCCCGAGATCCGGGCCGTGCTCGACCGGGAGCGGGGCCTCGCCGAGACGGCAGCCGTCCACGCCGACGCGCTGGAGGCCCAGATCCGTACGCTCCGGCTCCAGCAGGCGGTGCTGCGCTCGGCGGGACGGCGCGAGTCGACCGCCGAGGAGCTGAGGGTGCTGACGGAGCTGGCCCGGATGTCGGCGGCCGAGCGCGAGGAGACCGTCCGCGCCTTCGTGACCGGCGCGCTGGACGGGATCGACGCCCCCGGCTACCGCGGAGCCCTGCTCGCCGCCCTGCCCGACCTGCCGGGCGATCCCACCGCCGAGCAGGTCGACGCCTGGTTCGAGCTCAGTGCCCTGGTCCGCGATCCGGCCGTGTCGGCCGGGCTGCGCAGGATGGCGGCGTACGCGGCTGAGCACTCCCCCTCCGTGCACGAGGAGGACCATGCGCGGGAGGCCGAGCGCCTGACGGACTTCTGGGTACGACGGGTGTCGTCCGCCATGGCGGACGGCCTCGCGCCGGACTCACCGTCGGCGGACGGGGTGGTCGCCACGGTCGTCGCCGAGTGGCTTCCCGCCCAGGAGGGCCCGGCGGCCGACGGCGCGGAGGCGCGGGGCCTGCTGCTGGCGCAGCTGGAGATGGCGGCCGATCCCGCGGTCGAGCGGTACTGGCAGCTGATCTGCCTCATCAACGGCCTGCCGGTACGGCCAGATCTGGCGGCCCCCGGCGAGTGGCTGATGACCGCGCTGCGCGCGAATCCCGCGCCGGGGGCGCTCGCCGCCCGGCACGAGGCCCTGTACGCGAGTGGTCCTCCCGAGGAGGCGGACGGCTCTGAGGCGCTGCGGCCGGACCGGATCGTGGAGACCTTCGCCTCGGTGCTGGCCGGGGTCGGGAAGCTGGTGGCGGGGGTCGGCGCGGACCGGTTCGGCGATCCCACGCCCTGCGCCGACTGGGACGTACGCGCGCTGCTGGAGCACCTGGTGTGGGAGAACCTGATGTGGGCCGGCCTGGCGGCGGGCGCCCCGCCGCACCACGCCCGGGACGCGGACCACCTGGGCGCGGACCACGTCGCCGCGTTCCGGGAGGCCGCGGCCAGGACGCTGACCGCGTTCCGCAGGCCGGGCCTGCCCGAGGAGCGCTTCGGCCCCGCTCCCGGCCGGCGGATGGTGGAGCAGCTGCTCATCGAGATGCTGGTCCACGGCTGGGACCTGGCGCGAGCCACGGGACAGCCGACCGGCTTCGCACCCGAGGTCGCCGCCGCCGTACTGCCGTCGGTGCGGGAGATCTACGGCTCACTGCCGAGGACGGCGGGCGGCTCGTTCGCACCCGAGCGGCCCGCGCCGGAGCACGCCGACGGGAACGACCGTCTCGCGGCCTATCTGGGCCGCGCGGTCTGACGGCCCGCGGGGCGGCCGTCCTCCCCGGTGGATCGGCGCACGGCGTCGGATGCGGTGCGCCGCGAGGCGAAGGGTCGGCCGCATATCCGGGCGTATCCGGGTGTATCCGGGCGGTCCGACGACGCGGCGGGGTGCCGCAGCCGCCGTCGCGCGCCCGCCGGGGTGACGGGCCGGCCCCCGGACACCCGCGTTCCGCCGTGCGCCTCTCAGGCGGTACGGCGCAGCAGTGCCAGATACATCGCGTCCGTGCCGTGCACATGCGGCCACAGCTGGACGTCGGGTCCGTCCCCCAGCGCCGCGACACCGGGCATCAGCGGCCGGGCGTCGACCCAGTCGGCCTCGACCGCGGGACCGCCCCGGCCCTTCAGGACGTCCTCCACGACGGCACGTGTCTCCGCGGGGTGCGGGGAGCAGGTGGCGTATCCGACGACTCCGCCCACGCGTACGGCGTTCAGGGCCTCGCGCAGCAGTGACCGCTGGAGCGGCGCGAAGCCCTCCAGGTCCTCGGGGCGGCGCCGCCAGCGGGCCTCGGGGCGGCGGCGCAGGGCGCCGAGTCCGGTGCACGGGACGTCGACCAGGACACGGTCGAAGACCCCGGGCCGCCACGGCGGGCGGGTGCCGTCGGCGCTGATCACCTGGTACGGGCCGGGGTTGCCCGCGAGCGCGCGCTCGACGAGTCGCGCCCGGTGCGGCTGCTTCTCGGAGGCGAGCAGCAGCGCGCCGCGCTCGGCGGCCAGTGCGCCGAGCAGCGCCGCCTTCCCGCCGGGGCCCGCGCAGCCGTCGAGCCACCGCGCGTCGGTGCCTTCCACCGGGGCGTTGGCGAGGGCGACGGCGACGAGCTGGCTGCCCTCGTCCTGGACTCCGGCCCGTCCCTCGCGTACGGCGTCGATGGCGCCCGGCTCGCCGCCCTCGGTGAGCCGGACCGCGTAGGGCGACCAGCGTCCGGGCAGGCCGGAGTCCTCGCCCAGGGTGTCGAGCAGTTCGCCGGCCGAGATCCGGCCGGGGCGCGCGACGAGCGTCACCTCGGGCCGCTCGTTGTCCGCCTCCAGCAGGTCCTCGATCCCCGCCCGGCCGCCGCCGAGGGCGTCCCAGAGCGCCGAGACGACCCAGCGGGGGTGCGAGTGGACGACGGCGAGATGGTCCTCGGCGTCCTCGTCGTACGGCGGCGCCACGCGCTCCAGCCAGGCGTCGAGGTCGTCCTTGGCGATCTTCCGCAGGACGGCGTTGACGAACTTGGCGCGTCCGTCGCCGAGCACCACGCGGGCCAGCTCCACGCTCGCCGACACGGCGGCGTGGGTGGGGATGCGGGTGCCGAGCAACTGGTGCGCGCCGAGGGCGAGCACGTCGAGCACGGGCGGGTCGACCTGGCGCAGCGGCCGGTCGATGCAGGCGGAGATGATCGCGTCGTAGGTGCCCTGGCGGCGGAGCGTGCCGTAGACCAGCTCGGTGGCGAGCGCCGCGTCGCGGGTGTCGAAGTCGCCCGCCTCCCTGGCCTTCTTGAGAAGGGGCGGCAGGACGAGGTTGGCGTAGGCGGCGCGCTCGTCGACGGCCCGCAGTGCCTCGAAGGCGAGGATCCGAACGGGATCCTTCTTGGGACGGCGGTAGGGCTTGGGGGGACGGCGACGGGCCTGCTCGTTCAAAGGTGCTCCGCTGGTGAAGGTGCCGCGCTTCGGGGCCGGACGGATTCGCCGGACATATTCGCCGGACTGATTCAGCGTACGTCGGGGGCCTCATCCGGTGCGCCGAGCCGTTCACCGGTCGCGATCCGGACGCCACGCGCCCAGTCGGCGGCCCGCATCGGCTTCTTGCCCTGCGGCTGGACCCAGAGCAGTTCGACGGCGTACGAGCCGGTGCCGACGTGCACGGAGTTCTTGCCGACGGCGGGCTCGCCGGGCGCCAGGTCGGTACGGTCGGGCACCGGCGCGAGCTGGATCAGCTTGAGGCGTTCGCCGCGGAAGACCGTCCAGGCACCGGGCGCGGGGGTGCAGCCGCGTACGACGCGGTCGACGCGCAGCGCGGGCGCCGTCCAGTCGACCCGCGCGTCGTCGACGGTGAGCTTGGGGGCCAGGGTGATGCCTTCGGCGGGCTGCGGGACGGCCTTGAGGGTGCCGTCCTCGATACCGTCCATCGTGGCGGCGAGCAGCCCGGCGCCGGCGAAGGCGAGCCGGGTCAGCAGGTCGCCGCTGGTGTCGGTGGGCCGTACGTCCTCGGTGATCACGCCGTACACCGGACCGGAGTCCAGCCCCTCCTCGATGAGGAAGGTGGCGGCGCCGGTCGTCTCGTCGCCGGCCATGACCGCGTGCTGCACGGGGGCGGCGCCGCGCCACGCGGGCAGCAGCGAGAAGTGCAGATTCACCCAACCGTGGACGGGGACGTCGAGCGCGACGCGGGGCAGCAGCGCCCCGTAGGCGACGACGGGGCAGCAGTCGGGCGCGATCTCACGCAGCCGGGTCAGGAAGGCCTCGTCGCGAGGCCGGCCGGGCCGCAGGATCTCGATACCCGCCTCTTCGGCGCGCTCCGCGACGGGGCTGGCGACGAGCCTGCGGCCGCGTCCCGAGGGCGCGTCCGGGCGGGTCACCACGGCGGCGACCTCGTGCCGGTCCGAGGCGATCAGTGCGTCCAGGGCTGGTACGGCGACCTCGGGGGTGCCTGCGAAGACGAGCTTCACTGCGGGACTTCCTCGCTCTCTCGTGCGGCTCAGAGCCCGACAGGCTCTCGTGTCCGTCGCGCGCGCGGGCGGTGAGCGCCGGGCGCGGTCGACGACGGACAGCGCACCAGTCTATGGGCCTGTCGGCCACCGGAAGGATGGGGGCGTACGGGAGCCCGCGCGCCCCGCGCTTGTGCGCATACGCCCCCGCAGCGTGACCACAACGGCGGGTGGCGCGTTGTCAAGGGAGATTGACCACAACGGGCCGCCCGGTGCGACCCGATCCGTTTCAACGCCGGTTCGAGAGGCTTGTTCATGGCCGACCACGCAACCCACGACGCACAAGCCCGGGCAAATCTGCACCTGTTGGTGCGGGACATCGAGCGCGTCCGCCGGCAGGTGGACGCATTGCGCACTCTCACAGCCCAGTTGGGCAACGTCTACCGCCCGCGCCGCTCAGGCCCTTCCACGGGCTTCGTCGTCTACGGCCGGGCGCCAGCGCCGACCGTCCGTCTCGCGCAGGAACTGCGGGACAGCGTCGAGAGCCTGGTGACGGCCGCCGTGGACTTCGATCGCTCGCTGGGCTTCTCGTGGGACGCGGTCGGCTCGGCGCTCGGCGTCACCAAGCAGGCGGTGCACCGACGTTACGGTACGAGGCGGGCGGCCCAGCAGGCCGCCGCCGAGGGGGACCGTCCGCAGGACGCCGCGCCGCCGGTGGGCCCCGCCGCGCAGGGCCCGGTCCCGGCCGTGCCGGCGGCCCGGTCGATGCCACCGCAGCCGTCGGTGGCCGCCGCGCAGCCACTGCGCGAGGAGGCCCGCCCGGGGGCGTTCCCGGGTCCTCGCAACGGCTGACGCCGAGCGCCTGGGTGGTCCGCGGGCACCGGACCCGGCGTACGGGCGGCGGGTCCGGTGTACGGGCGGCGGGTCCGGCGTTCGAGAACGGATCCCCCGCCCCGGGTCCTGTCCGTCAGCCGATGTCCGGGGGATCGATCCGGATCCGCACCGGGTCGCCGCCACCGCGTGCCATGCGGCTCGCCTGGGCCGACTTCAGGGCGGCCGCGAGCGCGGCGCCGCTGCCCGGGGGCACCCGCAGCAGCGCGCGCTCCCACACCTCACCGGGCGGCGGATCACCGGTCCTCCGGTGCCGGGCCGGGTCCGTGACCGGCAGCGGTACGGGCCCCAGGACCTCGGCGTCGGGCGGCAGTTCGGCGAGGTGAAGGAACGCGGCGACCGCGTCGGGCCGCCCCGACACCGCCGCCATCCGGGACACCGGGGGGAAGCCCAGCTCAGCCCGCTCCGCCAGCTCGCGCTGGGCGTGGCCCACCGGATCCCAGCGCACGAGCGCCTGTACGGGCCGCAGCGTCGGCTCGGCCACCACCACGACCGTGCCGCCGTCGCCCTGGCCCCGGACCAGCGACGCGGCGTGCAGCCAGCGGCGCAGCGCCTCCTCCCCCGCCCTCAGGTCCGGCCGGCCCAGCATCGCCCAGCCGTCGAGGAGCAGCGCCGCCGCGTAGCCGTCCTCGGCGACGGGCTCGGCGCCGGGCGTGCTCACCACCAGAGCGGGGCGGCCGGGCACGGTGTCGAGGATGTGGTCGCGCCCCGACGTACGCACCGGCACGGCGGGGAAGGCCCGGCCCAGCTCCTCAGCCGTACGCCGCGCCCCGACCACGCTGGCGCGCAGCCGCGTCCCGCCGCACTCCGTACAGCGCCAGCCGGGCTCGCCCCGCCCGCACCAGGCGCAGTGCAACTCCCGCTGTTCGGGCGCCTCCAGGGGGCCCGCGCAGTGGCGGCAGCGGGCCGGCGCGCGGCAGCGCTCGCAGCCGAGCCGGGGCACATAGCCGCGCCGGGGGACCTGCACCAGGACCGGACCGGTTCTGAGCCCGTCCCTGACGGCCTGCCAGGCGAGGCTCGGGAGCCGGGCCGCGCGCGCGGCCTCGTCGCGCGCCAGCTCGCCGTCCCCGACTGTCCGCACCAGGGGCGCGGCCGTACGGAAACGCTCCCGGTCGGCCGTCATGGGCAACGCCCAGCCCGTCTCGACCAGTTGGGCCGCCTCCACGGTGCACCCCGTACTGCCCAGGAGGAAGGCGCATCTGTCGTGGGCGGCGCGCAGCAGCAGGACCTCCCGGGCGTGCGGCTGCGGGGCGTGGAGCTCGCTGTGGCTGGAGTCGCCGTCGTCCCAGATGGCGACGAGTCCGAGGTTCTGCACGGGGGCGAACATGGCCGCGCGGGTCCCCACCACGGCCCGGACCGAGCCGCGCCGGACGGCGAGCCACTGGCCGTACCGCTTCTGCGGGCCCGCCTCGGCGGTGAGCAGCGCGTGGTGTCCCTCGCCGAGCAGCTCCGTGAGGGCGGTGTCGACGCGGGCCGCGACCCGGCCGTCCGGTACGACGACGAGGGCCCCTCGCCCGGATGCGAGCGTCGCCGCGACGGCCCTCGCCAGCTCGTCCGCCCAGTGGGGCCCGGGCAGCGCGGTCCACACCGCTCGTGGGGCGCCGCCGTCGGCGAGCGCGTCAAGGAAGGCCGGGCCCTTCGCGTACCGCTCCCAGGTGCCCGTCTCCGGCCGCCCCGGCGCCGGCAAGGGGTCGGGGGACCGCTTGGCCTCCGCGCGCGCGTTCCTCGGCGGCACGGCCAGTTGCAGTACGTCGGCGAGGCTGCCCGCGTAACGGTCCGCGACCGCCCGCGCGAGCCCGAGCAGCTCGGGGCTGAGCACCGGCTCCGGCGACACCACACCAGCCAGCGCCGCGAGCGGCCCCGCGTAGTCGGACTCGGCCCGCCGCTCGACGATGAAGCCGTCGATCAGCCGCCCGCCCTCACGCCGCCCGCCCCGCACCTGATGCGCCCCGGCCCCGAACCGCACCCGCACCCGCACCCCCGGCTGGGCGGCCTCGTCCAGCTCCTCGGGCACGGCGTAGTCGAAGAGCTGATCGAGATGCAGCACGCCCTTGTTGACGACGACCCGCGCGACGGGGCGCTCCCCCGCCAACGGCGCCCCCCGCCATGTCCGCGGCTTGGCCCTCGGCACCTTGGCGGCCCGCACGGTCTCCCGGATGAGCGCGAGCTGCTCCGGACCGCCGTCCCCTGCGGACTCCTTCTCGGTCCGCTCGTCGGGGTGCTCGTCGTCGCTGCTCACAGCCAAATTCTTACCAGACACCACCGACAACGGGGCTGGTCACGGGGTATCTCCCCGGCGCACGACGACGGGCCCCCGAACACCAGTGGTGTCGGGGGCCCGTCCCGTCGACGTGACGGGGAATGCCTCAGAGACCGACCGCCGCGCGCAGGGCGTCGACGCGGTCCCTGCGCTCCCAGGTGAAGTCGGGCTCCTCGCGGCCGAAGTGACCGTAGGCCGCCGTCTGGGCGTAGATCGGGCGGAGCAGGTCGAGGTCGCGGATGATCGCGGCCGGGCGCAGGTCGAAGACCGTGGCGATGGCCTGCTCGATCTTCTCGACGTCGACCGTGGCGGTGCCGAAGGTCTCGATGAACAGGCCCACCGGCTCGGCCTTGCCGATCGCGTACGCGACCTGGACCTCGCAGCGCGCGGCGAGACCGGCGGCGACCACGTTCTTCGCCACCCAGCGCATCGCGTACGCGGCGCTGCGGTCCACCTTGGACGGGTCCTTGCCGGAGAAGGCGCCGCCGCCGTGGCGGGCCATGCCGCCGTAGGTGTCGATGATGATCTTGCGGCCGGTGAGCCCGGCGTCGCCCATCGGGCCGCCGATCTCGAAGCGGCCCGTGGGGTTGACCAGCAGGCGGTAGCCCTCGGTCTCCAGCTTGATGCCGTCCTCGAGGAGCTGGCTGATCACGTGCTCCACGACGAACTCGCGGATGTCGGGCGCGAGGAGCGAGTCCAGGTCGATGTCCGAGGCGTGCTGCGAGGAGACGACCACGGTGTCGAGGCGCGTCGCCTTGTCGCCCTCGTACTCGATGGTGACCTGGGTCTTGCCGTCGGGGCGCAGGTAGGGGATGGTCCCGTTCTTGCGGACCTCCGACAGCCGGTGCGAGAGCCGGTGGGCGAGGTGGATCGGGAGCGGCATCAGCTCGGGCGTCTCGTCGCAGGCGTACCCGAACATCAGGCCCTGGTCGCCGGCGCCCTGCTCGTCGAGCTCGTCCTCCACGCCGTCGACCCGCTTCTCGTACGCGGTGTCGACGCCCTGCGCGATGTCGGGGGACTGCGCGCCGATGGACACCGAGACGCCGCAGGAGGCGCCGTCGAAGCCCTTCTTCGAGGAGTCGTAGCCGATCTCCAGCACCTTGTCGCGTACGAGCTTCGCGATGGGCGCGTACGCCTTGGTGGTGACCTCACCGGCCACATGGACCAGACCCGTGGTGATCAACGTCTCCACAGCGACCCGGGAGGAGGGGTCCTCACGCAGAAGAGCGTCGAGAATCGTGTCGCTGATCTGGTCAGCGATCTTGTCAGGGTGACCTTCGGTCACGGACTCCGAAGTGAACAGACGGCGCGACACATCGCTCCCTGGGGTTGCAGCGGCTGCTGGCTAGATCCTTGTCGGAGCGACCGGGGAGCTGCGCCCCGCGTCGTTCCTCGGCCAGTTTATCCGGCCGACGGCTCAGAAGGTCCAGGCGTCTCGGACTCTGGGAGTCGAGTTGGGGCGTTCACTCCGTCCTGCGATACGCCGATCGCCCCCCATCCCGACCTGGAAGCCCCGGTTTGGGCCGTTTTTGGCCACCCGAAAGGGGGAACCAAGAATTAACTCGCCGTTCGCCTAGTCAGACCCGAGTGAGGGTACGACCAGGTCCCAGATCGTGTCGGCGAGCGCCTCCTTGGGACCGTGCGGCACCGGCGTCTCGCCGCCGTCCGCTCCCAGGATCACCGCCTCGTTCTCGTCGGCGCCGAAGGTCTTGCGCTCCCCCACCTCGTTGACGACCAGCAGATCGCAGCCCTTGCGACGCAGCTTCGCGCGCCCGTTGGCGAGCACGTCGTCCGTCTCGGCGGCGAATCCGACGATCACCTGACCCGGCCTGGGCCGCTCCGCGCCGATCTCCGCGAGGATGTCGGGGTTGCGGACCAGCACGATCGGCGCGGGCTCCTCGCCGTCCTTCTTCTTGATCTTCCCGGCCGCGTACTCGGCGGGGCGGAAATCGGCCACGGCCGCCGCCATCACCACGGCGTCGGCGTCGGCGGCCGCCTTCAGGACGGCCTCGCGCAGTTGTACGGCGGTGCCGACGCGCACGATGTCGACGCCGGCCGGGTCGGGCAGCCCGGTGTTGGCCTCGACGAGGGTGACGCGGGCGCCGCGGGCCGCCGCCGTACGGGCCAGCGCGTACCCCTGCTTCCCGGAGGAGCGGTTGCCGAGGAAGCGCACGGGGTCGAGCGGCTCACGTGTGCCGCCGGCGGAGACGACGACATGGCGGCCCGCCAGGTCGGGCACGACCGCACCGCGCGCCAGGACCCGTCGGCAGACCTCGAAGATCGCGTCGGGGTCGGGCAGCCGCCCCTTGCCGGTGTCGACGCCGGTGAGACGGCCGACGGCGGGCTCGATGACGACGGCACCACGCTCGCGCAGGGTCGCGACGTTCGCCTGGGTGGCGGGGTGCTCCCACATCTCGGTGTGCATGGCCGGGGCGAAGACCACCGGGCAGCGCGCGGTCAGGAGCGTGTTGGTCAGCAGGTCGTCCGCCAGGCCCTGGGCGGCCTTGGCCAGCATGTCGGCGGTGGCGGGGGCGACGACGACGAGATCGGCGGACTGGCCGATGCGTACGTGCGGCACCTCGTGGGCGTCCGACCAGACCTCCGTGGAGACGGGGTGTCCGGAGAGCGCGGACCAGGTCGCGGCGCCCACGAAGTGCAGGGCGGACGCGGTCGGGACGACCCGTACGTCATGGCCCGACTCGGTGAGGCGGCGCAGCAGCTCGCACGCCTTGTAGGCGGCGATCCCGCCGCTCACCCCGAGAACGACCTTCGGCCTGCCGCCCGAGCGCTCCGCCTGGTCCACCGTGTCTCCCCGCATTCGGTTGGATTCGTCTTCCCCCATGACACACCACAGGCCCGGCAGTCGCGCTGCCGGGCCTGTGGTGAAAGGAATCTGTCGCCGTTACTGCGCCGGGCCGTCGATGGCCTCGGACGTCAGCAGACCCGCGTTGATCTCACGCAGGGCGATCGAGAGCGGCTTCTCGTGGACGTGCGTGTCCACCAGCGGACCGACGTACTCGAGCAGGCCCTCGCCGAGCTGCGAGTAGTACGCGTTGATCTGGCGCGCGCGCTTGGCCGCGTAGATCACGAGGCTGTACTTCGAGTCCGTGGCCTCGAGAAGCTCGTCGATCGGCGGGTTGATGATGCCCTCGGGCGTGGAAATGGAAGAGGACACTCTCTTGCCTTCCGAAGATAAATCAGGGAAATACAGGAAATGCGGGGTGCTACCGACGGCTGCGCGAAAGCAGACAGAGGTCAGGCAACTGCCATCAAGGCTAGCAGCTCGCGGGCGACGTCCTCGACGGAGGTGTTCACCAGGCTGGTGTCGAACTCCGACTCGGCCGCCAGCTCCACCTTCGCGGCCTCCAGCCGGCGCTCGATCACCTCGGGCGACTCGGTGCCCCGGCCGGTCAGCCGGCGGACCAGCTCGTCCCAGCTCGGCGGCGCCAGGAAGACCAGCTGTGAGTCCGGCATCGAGTCCTTGACCTGCCGCGCGCCCTGGAGGTCGATCTCCAGGAGCACGGGCTCGCCCGCCTCCAGGCGTTCGAGCACCGCGCGACGCGGCGTGCCGTAGCGGTTGCCCGCGAACTCCGCCCACTCCAGCAGCTCACCGTTGGCGACCAGCTTGTCGAACTCCTCGTCGCCGACGAAGAAGTACTGGACCCCGTGACGTTCGCCGGGGCGCGGTTTTCTGGTGGTGGCCGACACCGAGAGCCATACCTCGGGGTGGACCTTGCGCATATGGGCGACGACCGTGCTCTTGCCGACCCCCGAGGGGCCGGAGAGCACGGTCAGCCGCGGACGTACCTCTGGTGCCATGCAGCGATTATCCAGGTTCCCGGGAGTGCCCGAGAACGTCAGGCGGGACCGCCGCCGAACTCGCGTTCCAGCGACGCGATCTGGTTGGAGCCGAGACCCCGCACACGGCGGCTCTCGGAGATGCCGAGTCGCTCCATGATCTGCTTGGCGCGCACCTTGCCCACGCCGGGCAGAGATTCGAGGAGGGCGGAGACCTTCATCTTGCCGATGACGTCGTTCTCCTGTCCCTGCTTGATGACCTCGTGGAGGGAGGCGCCGGAGTGCTTGAGTCGATTCTTGACCTCGGCCCGCTCCCGGCGAGCCGCGGCGGCCTTTTCGAGCGCGGCTGCGCGCTGTTCAGGGGTAAGGGGCGGAAGAGCCACGCCTACGTCACCTCGGATGTCGAACTGTCGGATACGGACCGGTGAGGAACGGGGTCGCCCCACACCAGGGCGAGCAACGCGCGAGACCTTCCGCACGTTGGCTCTCGACGGAGACTAGCGTTGAAGACCGCTCTCGTCAGCGAGAACAGCCGAAAAGTCCTGGTCAGCATCGCTCGACCAGGACATTCCTGGCAAAACAACCTGCTTTTCTTCCTGGATCGACGCCGGATCCGCGCAGAATTCACGTTCGAGCCGCGTCAGCGCGCTCCTTCCGCGCCCTCGACCGCCGTCCGCACCTCGTCGCCGAACCGCTCCGCCGCCGCACGCAGGGCGTAAACATCCGGACCTGCACGCAGTACACCCCGGCTCACACTCGGCACCACATTTCGGACGGCCGAGCCGAACACACCGGGAAGGTCCGCGGGGGTCGCGCCCTGCGCGCCGATGCCGGGGGCGAGGAGCGGACCGTTGACGGCGAGATTCACACCGGCCTCGCCGAGGGTCGCCCCCACGACGGCGCCGACCGACCCCAGCGGCGTCACTTCGGCGTTCTCCGCCGCCATGTGATCGAGCATCACCTGTGCGACCGAGGAACCGCCCGCGGTGGTGGCCCGCTGGACCTCGGCGCCCTCCGGGTTGGAGGTGAGGGCGAGCACGAAGAGACCGGAGCCGCTGATCCGTGCCGCGTCCAGGGCGGGCCGCAGGGAGCCGAAGCCGAGGTACGGCGAGACCGTGACGGCGTCCGAGAAGAGCGGGCTGTCCTTGTCGAGGTAGGTGGCGGCGTACGCGGCCATGGTGGAGCCGATGTCGCCGCGCTTGGCGTCCATCAGCACGAGCGCGCCGGCGGCCCGGGCCTCGGCGACCGCCTGCTCCAGGACGGCGACACCGCGCGAGCCGAACCGCTCGAAGAACGCCGACTGCGGCTTCAGTACGGCGACGCGGTCGGCCAGCGCCTCGACGACGGTCCGTGTGAAGGACGTCAGCCCCGCGACGTCGTCGCTCAGCCCCCAGGCGTGCAGGAGCGAGCTGTGGGGGTCGATGCCCACGCAGAGCGGCCCCCGCGTGTCCATGGCGCGCCGCAGACGAGCGCCGAAGGGCTCCGGCTCCGGCTCCGGCTCGGGGGCGGACGCGGAGGCGGTCATGCGCGCACCTTCCTGGTGTCGGCGCCGACAGCGTCGGCGAGGGTGGCGTACTCGCTGGTGGCCAGCCGGGCGGCCAGCCCTTTGTGGATGCCCCGGCTCCAGAACGGCCCCTGGTAGATGAAGGCGCTGTAGCCCTGGACGAGGGTCGCGCCCGCCAGGATCCGCTGCCAGGCGTCCTCGGCGTTCTCGATGCCGCCCACCCCGACCAGGGTGATCCTGTCCCCCACACGGCCGTACAGCCGCCTCAGGACCTCCAGCGAGCGCTCCTTCAGTGGCGCTCCGGACAGTCCGCCGGCCTCGGCGAGCAGGGACGGGGCCGTCCTCAGGCCGAGGCCGTGCCGGGCGATGGTGGTGTTGGTGGCGATGATGCCGTCCAGGCCGAGCTCGACGGTCAGGTCGGCGACGGCGTCGATGTCCTCGTCGGCGAGATCGGGGGCGATCTTGACCAGCAGCGGGACCCGCCGCCCGGTGACGACGCGGTCGGCGGCCTCGCGTACGGCCGTCAGCAGCGGACGCAGCTGGTCGACGGCCTGGAGATCGCGCAGACCGGGGGTGTTCGGGGACGAGACGTTGACGACGAGATAGTCGGCGTGGGCGGCCAGGCGCTCGGTCGACGTCACGTAGTCGCCGATCGCACTCTCGTCCGGGACCGCCTTGGTCCTGCCGATGTTGACGCCGACCGTCGTACGGAAGATCTCCCGGCGGGTGGCGAGGCGCAGGGCGATGGTCGCCGATCCGTCGTTGTTGAAGCCCATGCGGTTGATCAGCGCCCGGTCGGCGGGCAGCCGGAACAGCCGCTGCGGGGGGTTGCCGGGCTGCGGGCGGCCGGTGACCGTGCCGACCTCGACATGGTCGAAGCCGAGCATGCTCATGGCGTCGATGGCGACGGCGTTCTTGTCGAAGCCGGCTGCGAGACCGAAGGGGCCGTGCATCCGCAGCCCGAAGGCCTCGGTGCGCAGCTCCTTGTAACGAGGCGCGAGCGCCGCGGCCACGAAGGTGCGCAGGACCGGGATCCCGACAACGAACCGGATCCAGCGGAAGGCCAGCTGGTGGGCCTGCTCCGGGTCCATCCGCCGGAAGAAGAGCCGGAAGAAGAGTCGGTACATGAGGGGCGGGCTCCTCTGGGTCGTGTCTGACGGATGGCGCCGTCCGCCGGCGGGGCGGGGCGCGAGGCGCACGCGTCGGCGTCGGCGCGTGCGCTCGCGTGACGGAGGATCATTCTCGTACGGGACGTACGCGAATGACCCCGGCGACGCAAAGGGCGCCCTCCCGCCCCGGGGGAACTACGTCGGCCTGGGGGGTGTCTCAGAAGTGGCGCCGTCCGCCCGCGGGGCGGGCCAGGCGGGACTCTGAAGACACGGCCTAGTCCTCGCGGGCGGCGATGAGGTGCTGTGCGTGCTCCTGGAGCGAACGGACTCCCACACCGCCGTGGTTGAGCGCGTCGATGCCCTGGACGGCTGCCGCGAGCGCCTGCACCGTCGTCAGACAGGGGACGCCGCGTGCCACGGCCGCCGTACGGATCTCGTAGCCGTCGAGCCGGCCGCCGGTGCCGTAGGGGGTGTTGACGATGAGGTCGACCTCCCCGTCGTGGATGAGCTGGACGATGGTCCTCTCGCCGTTCGGACCGACGCCCTCGAACTGCTTGCGCACGATCGTGGCGTTGATGCCGTTGCGCCGCAGGACCTCCGCGGTGCCGGAGGTGGCGAGCAGCTCGAAGCCGTGCGCGACCAGTTCACGCGCCGGGAAGATCATCGAGCGCTTGTCGCGGTTGGCGACGGAGATGAAGGCGCGGCCCTTCGTGGGAAGCGGACCGTACGCCCCTGCCTGCGACTTGGCGTACGCCGTGCCGAAGACGGAGTCGATGCCCATGACCTCGCCGGTGGAGCGCATCTCCGGGCCGAGCACCGTGTCGACGCCGCGTCCGTGGATGTCGCGGAAGCGCGACCACGGCATGACGGCCTCCTTGACGGAGATCGGCGCGTCCATGGGCAGGGTGCCGCCGTCGCCGTTGGCCGGCAGCAGGCCCTCCGTACGGAGGTCGGCGATGGTGGCGCCCAGCGAGATCCGGGCGGCCGCCTTGGCCAGGGGCACCGCGGTGGCCTTCGAGGTGAACGGCACGGTGCGCGAGGCGCGCGGATTGGCCTCCAGGACGTAGAGGATGTCCCCGGCCAGCGCGAACTGGATGTTGATCAGCCCGCGGACACCGACTCCGCGCGCGATGGCCTCGGTGGAGGCGCGCAGCCGCTTGATGTCGAAGCCGCCGAGGGTGATCGGGGGCAGGGCGCACGCCGAGTCGCCGGAGTGGATGCCGGCCTCCTCGATGTGCTCCATGACGCCGCCCAGGTACAGCTCCGTCCCGTCGTAGAGCGCGTCGACGTCGATCTCGATGGCGTCGTCGAGGAAGCGGTCCACCAGGACCGGCCGGGTGGGGCTGATCTCGGTGGACTCGGCGATGTACGTGGACAGGCGGGTCTCGTCGTACACGATCTCCATGCCGCGTCCGCCCAGTACGTACGAGGGGCGGACCAGCACGGGGTAGCCGATCTCGTCCGCGATGGCCTTGGCCTCGTCGAAGGTGGTGGCCGTGCCGTGCTTGGGCGCGGGCAGTCCGGCCTCGGCGAGGACCCGGCCGAAGGCGCCGCGGTCCTCGGCGGCGTGGATGGCCTCCGGGGGCGTGCCGACGACCGGGACGCCGTTGTCCTTGAGCGCCTGGGCGAGACCGAGCGGTGTCTGGCCGCCGAGCTGGACGATGACGCCCGCGACGGGCCCGGCCAGGGTCTCCGCGTGGACGATCTCCAGGACGTCCTCCAGGGTGAGCGGCTCGAAGTAGAGCCGGTCGGAGGTGTCGTAGTCGGTGGAGACGGTCTCGGGGTTGCAGTTGACCATCACGGTCTCGTAGCCGCCGGCCGGCGTCGGGGCCGCGCTCAGCGCGAAGGAGGCGTGCACGCAGGAGTAGTCGAACTCGATGCCCTGGCCGATGCGGTTGGGGCCGGAGCCGAGAATGATCACGGCGGGCCTCTCGCGCGGCGCGACCTCGCTCTCCTCGTCGTACGAGGAGTAGAAGTACGGGGTCTTGGCGGCGAATTCGGCGGCGCACGTGTCGACCGTCTTGTAGACGGGGCGCACGCCGAGCGCGTGCCGTACCTCGCGTACGACGTCCTCGCGCAGCCCCCGGATCTCGGCGATCTGGGCGTCGGAGAATCCGTGCCGCTTGGTTTCGGCGAGGAGTGCGGGGTCGAGCCGGTCGGCGGCGGCGAGCTCGTCCGCGTACTCCTTGATCAGGAAGAGCTGGTCGACGAACCACGGGTCGATCTTCGTCGCGTCGAAGATCTCCTCCTGGCTCGCCCCGGCGCGGATCGCCCGCATGACGGTGTTGATCCGGCCGTCGGTGGGGACCTTCGCCAGCTCCAGCAGCTCGGCCTTGTCGCCGGGCGCCCCGGCGAAGACGAACTGGCTGCCCTTCTTCTCCAGCGAGCGCAGCGCCTTCTGGAGCGCCTCGGTGAAGTTACGGCCGATCGCCATGGCCTCGCCCACCGACTTCATGGTGGTGGTGAGGGTGGCGTCGGCGGCGGGGAACTTCTCGAAGGCGAAACGCGGGACCTTCACCACGACGTAGTCGAGGGTCGGCTCGAAGGACGCCGGGGTCTTCTCGGTGATGTCGTTGGGGATCTCGTCCAGCGTGTAGCCGACGGCGAGACGCGCGGCGATCTTGGCGATCGGGAAACCGGTGGCCTTGGAGGCGAGCGCGGAGGAGCGCGAGACGCGCGGGTTCATCTCGATGACGATGATCCGGCCGTCGGCCGGGTCGACGGCGAACTGGATGTTGCAGCCGCCGGTGTCGACCCCGACCTCGCGGATGATCGCGATGCCGATGTCACGCAGCCGCTGGTACTCGCGGTCGGTGAGGGTCATCGCGGGCGCGACGGTGATGGAGTCGCCGGTGTGGACGCCCATCGGGTCGAAGTTCTCGATGGAGCAGACGACCACGACGTTGTCGTTCCGGTCGCGCATCAGCTCCAGTTCGTACTCCTTCCAACCGAGGATGGACTCCTCCAGGAGCACCTCGGTGGTCGGCGAGAGCATCAGGCCCTGTCCGGCGATCCGGCGCAGCTCGTCCTCGTCGTGGGCGAAGCCGGAGCCGGCGCCGCCCATGGTGAAGGAGGGGCGTACGACGACGGGGTAGCCGCCCAGTTCGTCGACGCCGGCCAGGATGTCGTCCATCGTGTGGCAGATGACGGAGCGGGCGGACTCGCCGTGTCCGATCTTGGCGTTGACGGCCTCGACGACCCCCTTGAAGAGGTCGCGGTCCTCGCCCTTGTTGATGGCTTCGACGTTGGCGCCGATGAGTTCGACGCCGTACCTCTCCAGGACGCCGTTGTCGTGCATGGAGATCGCGGTGTTGAGCGCGGTCTGGCCGCCGAGGGTGGGCAGCAGCGCGTCGGGGCGCTCCTTGGCGATGATCTTCTCGACGAACTCGGGGGTGATCGGCTCGACGTAGGTGGCGTCGGCGATCTCCGGGTCGGTCATGATCGTGGCCGGGTTGGAGTTGACGAGGATGACGCGCAGGCCCTCGGACTTGAGGACGCGGCAGGCCTGGGTGCCCGAGTAGTCGAACTCGGCCGCCTGGCCGATGACGATCGGACCCGAGCCGATGACCAGGACGGACCGGATATCGGAGCGCTTAGGCACGCGGGCCCTCCATCGGGACTGTGTTCATCAAAGACGTGAAGCGGTCGAAGAGGTAGGCGGCGTCGTGCGGGCCGGCGGCCGCCTCGGGGTGGTACTGGACGCTGAAGACCGGCCGGTCGAGCAGCCTGAGCCCCTCGACCACGTTGTCGTTGAGACAGACGTGGGAGACCTCGGCGCGGCCGTAGGGGGTGTCGGAGATCCGGTCGAGCGGGGCGTCGACGGCGAACCCGTGGTTGTGCGCGGTGACTTCGACCTTGCCGGTGGAACGATCCTGCACCGGCTGGTTGATCCCGCGGTGACCGTATTTGAGCTTGTACGTGCCGAACCCCAGCGCGCGGCCGAGGAGTTGGTTGCCGAAGCAGATGCCGAAGAGCGGCGTACCGCGCTCGAGCACGCCCTTGACGACCGTGAGGTCGGCGGTGGCGGGGTCGCCGGGGCCGTTGGAGAGGAACACGCCGTCGGGCTCGACCGCGTACACGTCGTCGAGGGTGGCGGTGGCGGGCAGGACGTGCACCTCGATGCCGCGCTCGGCCATCCGCCGGGGAGTCATGCCCTTGATGCCGAGGTCGATGGCGGCGACGGTGAACCGTTTGGTGCCGACGGCCGGGACGACGTACGTCTCGGTGGCCGCGACCTCCGCGGAGAGGTTCGCGCCCTTCATCCCGGGCGCCTCCAACACGCGCGCGGTCAGTGCCGCTTCGTCGTTGAGGCCGCCGCCCGCGAGGGCGTCCCCGGAGAAGATGCCGACGCGCATCGCGCCGCGCTCGCGCAGATGGCGGGTGAGCGCGCGGGTGTCGACACCGCTGATGCCGACGATGCCCTGCCGGACGAGTTCCTCGTCCAGGGAGCGCCGGGAGCGCCAGTTGGAGGGGACGCGGGCGGGGTCGCGTACGACATAGCCGGCGACCCAGATCCGGCCGGACTCGTCGTCCTCGTCGTTGACGCCGGTGTTGCCGACGTGCGGGGCGGTCATGACGACGACCTGGCGGTGGTACGAGGGGTCGGTGAGGGTTTCCTGGTAGCCGGTCATGCCGGTGGAGAACACCGCCTCGCCGAAGGTCTCCCCCTCGGCCCCGTAGGCACGGCCGCGGAAACTGCGGCCGTCCTCCAGGACGAGTACGGCGGGAGCCTGGGCGGCTCCCCGGGTGGAGAGGGTCATCGTGCGGTGCCTTCCGTCGTGAGTGGTGCGTCGTCGGTCGCGGCGGTCGACGCGTCGGTGAATGGCGCGTCGCTGGTCGCGGCGGTCGACGCGTCGGTGGTCGGTGTGTGATCCGTCGCGACCGACTGGTTCATGAGGTTGACGGCCTCGACCCAGGCGGTGTGCTCCGCCGCGCGGTCCGAGCGGAAGCCGGAGTCGAGCAGCCGTTCGCCGTGCTGCCAGGTGAGGATCAGCAGCCCGCCCTCGGCGAGGACCTTGCCGGCGATGCCCTTGTCGAGGCGGGCGGCGCGCAGTTGGCCGGCCGGGACGAAGAAGTCGGTGGCCCCGGGCCGTACGACCTGCACGCCCGCGTCCGTGAGCGTCAGCTCCACGCGGCTGCGGACGCCGAGGCCGTGGGCGACGATCCGGTCCAGCCACTGACCGGCGGTCGTGGAGCCGTGGTACCGGCCGCTGAGCCGCAGCCGTACCTCCCCGGGCGCCGCCGCCTCGGGAGCCTGGGGCAGCTCCGGCAGATCGGACTGGAGGCTCCCGCGCCACTTCCAGCCCTGGCGCATCAGCCAGTACACCAGCGCGATGAAGACGAGCAGGCCCACCGCCCAGCCGATACGGGCGGACCAGTCGGTCACCTCCGCCGACTTCTGCTCGGCGGCCAGATTGATCAGTGCAGCGCTCACGCCAGATTCCCGTCGACGACCGTGGCACGGCCCCGCAGGAAGGTGTGGGTGACACGTCCCGGCAGCTCGCGGCCCTGGTAGGGGGTGTTGCGGCTGCGGGACGCGAAGCCCGCGGGGTCCACCACTCCACGGTAAGCGGGATCGACGAGCGTGAGGTTGGCGGGCTCACCTGCCGAGACGGGACGGCCGTGTCCGGCGAGGCGGCCGATCTGCGCGGGGCGGACCGACATCCGGTCGGCGACGCCCGCCCAGTCGATGAGCCCGGTGTCGACCATCGTCTGCTGGACGACGGAGAGCGCGGTCTCCAGGCCGACCATGCCCATGGCCGCCGCCGCCCACTCGCAGTCCTTGTCCTCGTGCGGGTGCGGGGCGTGGTCGGTGGCGACGCAGTCGATGGTGCCGTCCGCGAGGGCCTCGCGCAGCGCCAGGACGTCGGCCTCGGTGCGCAGCGGCGGGTTCACCTTGTAGATGGGGTTGTAGGACCGTACGAGCTCGTCCGTCAGGAGCAGGTGGTGCGGGGTGACCTCGGCGGTGACGTTCCAGCCCTTCGACTTGGCCCACCGGATGATCTCGACCGAACCGGCCGTGGAGAGATGGCAGATATGGACGCGGGAGCCGACATGGGCGGCCAGCAGGACGTCCCGGGCGATGATCGACTCCTCGGCGACGGCGGGCCAGCCGCCGAGTCCGAGCTCCGCCGAGACGATGCCCTCGTTCATCTGGGCGCCCTCGGTGAGCCGGGGCTCCTGGGCGTGCTGGGCGATGACGCCGTCGAAGGCCTTCACGTACTCCAGGGCCCGGCGCATGATCACCGCGTCGTCCACGCACTTGCCGTCGTCGGAGAAGACCCGCACCCCGGCGGCCGAGTCGTGCATGGCGCCGAGTTCGGCGAGCTGCTTGCCCTCCAGGCCGACGGTGACGGCGCCGACGGGCTGTACGTCGCAGTAGCCGGACTCCCGGCCGAGCCGCCAGACCTGCTCGACGACGCCGGCGGTGTCGGCGACGGGGAAGGTGTTGGCCATGGCGTGCACGGCGGTGAAGCCGCCGACCGCCGCCGCCCTGGTGCCGGTGAGGACGGTCTCGGAGTCCTCGCGCCCCGGCTCGCGCAGATGCGTGTGCAGGTCGACCAGACCGGGCAGCAGGATCTGCCCCTCGGCCTCCACGACGGTGGCGTCACCCGCCTCGATGCCGATGCCGACGCGCTCGATGACCGTGCCGTCGATGAGGACGTCGCTCGCTTCGCCGCCGAGCACCTTGGCGCCACGGATCAGGGTCTTGCTCATGGTTACTTGCTCTCCTCGGTGGCGGACGACGCGCGGGAATGGGTGACGGCGGGCTCGTTGCCGCCGAGCAGCAGATACAGGACGGCCATCCGCGTCGAGACACCGTTGGCGACCTGCTCGACAGCCGTGCAGCGGTCGGAGTCGGCGACCTCGGCGGTGATCTCCATACCGCGGTTCATCGGGCCGGGGTGCATGACGATCGAGTTGTCGGGCATCCGGGCCATCCGCTCGCCGTCGAGCCCGTAGCGCCGCGAGTACTCGCGCTCGGTCGGGAAGAAGGCGGCGTTCATCCGCTCGCGCTGGACCCGGAGCATCATCACGGCATCGGACTTGGGCAGCACCTGGTCGAGGTCGTACGACACCTCGCACGGCCACTTCTCGACACCGATCGGCAGCAGCGTCGGCGGGGCGACCAGCGTGACCTCCGCGCCGAGCGTGTGCAGCAGCAGCACGTTGGAGCGGGCGACGCGGCTGTGCAGGATGTCGCCGACGATCGTGATCCGGCGCCCTTCGAGGTCCCGGCCGATGCCCGCGTCCGCGCCGACGAGCCTGCGGCGCATCGTGAAGGCGTCGAGCAGCGCCTGGGTGGGGTGTTCGTGCGTGCCGTCACCCGCGTTGATGACGGCGCCGTCGATCCAGCCGGAGTTGGCGAGGCGGTACGGGGCGCCCGAGGAGCCGTGGCGGATGACGACGGCGTCGGCGCCCATCGCCTCCAGCGTCAGCGCGGTGTCCTTGAGCGACTCTCCTTTAGAGACCGAGGAGCCCTTTGCCGAGAAGTTGATGACATCGGCGGAGAGGCGCTTCGCGGCCGCCTCGAAGGAGATCCGGGTGCGGGTCGAGTCCTCGAAGAAGAGGTTGACGACCGTACGGCCGCGCAGCGTCGGCAGCTTCTTGATGGGCCGGTCGGCGACCCGGGCCATCTCCTCGGCGGTGTCGAGGATCAGCACGGCGTCGTCGCGGGTGAGGTCGGCGGCGGAGATCAGATGGCCGGGGGTACGGGGGCTTGCCCCTGTGAGGCGCAGCATCGGTGGTGCTCCGTTGTGTGGAGGTGGTTCCGGGGTCCGGGGTGTTCCCGGGAGGGCACGGCGGCAGCGGGGCGCGCCGACGCCACGGCCTGGTACCGGCCCGCGGCGTACGGGAGGGCGCGCTACCGCTCGCCGGCCGGGGCGGGCTCTCCCGGATCGGGCTTCTTCAGACCGAGCAGCACGGTGTCGCGGCCGTCCTCCTCGGCGAGCTGCACCTTGACCGTCTCGCGCAGCGAGGTGGGGAGGTTCTTGCCCACGTAGTCCGCGCGGATGGGCAGTTCGCGGTGACCGCGGTCGACCAGGATGGCGAGCTGGACCGCGCGTGGCCGGCCGATGTCGCCGAGCGCGTCGAGGGCGGCGCGGATGGTGCGGCCGGAGAAGAGCACGTCGTCCACGAGGACCACGAGACGTCCGTCGACGCCGTCGGCCGGGATGTCGGTGCGGGCGAGCGCGCGGGCGGGCCGCATGCGCAGATCGTCCCGGTACATCGTGATGTCCAGGGAGCCGACCGGGATCTTGCCGCCGGTGATCTCTTCGAGCTTGTCGCCCAGCCGTCTGGCCAGGAAGACGCCACGGGTCGGGATGCCGAGCAGAACCACGTCGTCGGCGCCCTTGGCGCGTTCGACGATCTCGTGGGCGATACGGGTCAGTGCCCGTGCGATGTCGGGCGCCTCCAGCACGGGGCGGGCGGCATCGGAGCTGTGCGTGTCCATAAGAAACGGACCTCCTTCTCCGCCTCACGGGACGGACGTTAAAGGACGTCGGATTTGCGCAGTCGACATTACCAGGTCCGACAGCCTTTTCCGGACTTGTGGCGGGGCGGGTCCGGATCATTCGGCTTGACGCATCCAAGTCACGCTGCGTAACCTCACAGTGAGTTACCAGCCACGCGGCGGAGCCGCAGATTTGTCCCAGCGTCCGGGGAGCCTTATGTCCAGCGAATACGCAAAGCAGCTCGGGGCCAAGCTCCGCGCCATCCGCACCCAGCAGGGCCTCTCCCTCCACGGCGTGGAGGAGAAGTCCCAGGGCCGTTGGAAGGCCGTGGTGGTGGGGTCGTACGAGCGCGGCGACCGCGCCGTGACCGTGCAGCGCCTCGCCGAGCTGGCCGACTTCTACGGTGTGCCGGTCCAGGAGCTCCTGCCGGGCACCACGCCGGGCGGGGCCGCCGAGCCGCCGCCGAAGCTCGTCCTGGACCTGGAGCGCCTCGCCCATGTCCCGCAGGAGAAGGCCGGCCCTCTCCAGCGTTACGCGGCGACCATCCAGAGCCAGCGCGGTGACTACAACGGCAAGGTGTTGTCGATCCGCCAGGACGACCTGCGCACCCTCGCGGTCATCTACGACCAGTCGCCCTCGGTCCTCACCGAGCAGCTCATCAGCTGGGGCGTGCTGGACGCCGACGCACGCCGCGCCGTGGCCCACGACGAGGGCTGACACCGCGGTACAGAACAGCAGAAACGTCACATCCGGAAGGGCGGACCGCGAGCGGCGGGCCGCCCTTCCGGCGTGTCGGGGTCCTCGGGCCGGACCGAGACGGATGTCACCCTCGGGGGCCGACGGATCGAACGCGGATACGGGTGGAAGCGACCTGCGCCACCGGGCCGCGCATCACCCGGACGGCTCAACGGCCGATGATCGAGACCCCCTGCCGTCCGCTCAGGGCGCCCAGGACCCGGCGGGGCACGGAACCCCGGCCGCACTCCCCCGCCAAGAAGCACTCAAGCGCCGGACGGGCCGCGTGTGCGGCCCGTCCGGCGCTTGAGGACACGCTCGACGGCTCCGGGCCGTGAGGCCGTGAGCCCCTCCTGCGGGCGGACGACGCTACTTCTGGAACACGCCCTAGTCGGCGCGGAGCAGACTCGGCTTGAGGTCCTTGAAACGGCCGAGGAGACCGTTCACGAACGACGGCGATTCGTCGGTGGAGAACTCCTTGGCGAGCTGGACCGCCTCGTCGATCACCACGGCGTCGGGCGTTCCGTCCACCCACACCAGTTCATACGTGCCGAGCCGCACGATGTTCCGGTCGACGACCGGCATCCGGTCGAGCGTCCAGCCCACCGAGTAGGTGCTGATGAGTTCGTCGATCCGCTCGGCGTACTTCGCGTATCCCTCGACGAGTTCCATCGTGTACTCGCTGACCGGCGGCTGGCGGTCGTCGGTCCGGGCGTGCCGAAGCCAGTCCGCGAGGACCGTCTGCACGGGCGCCCCGCGCTGGTCGGCCTCGAAAAGGATCTGGAAGGCGCGCTTACGGGCCTTGTTGCGGGCAGCCACGGTTAGCTGTTCACCCGGCCGAGGTACTCACCGGAGCGCGTGTCGACCTTGATCTTCTCGCCGGTCGTGATGAAGAGCGGGACACCGATCTCGTAACCCGTCTCCAGCTTGGCGGGCTTGGAGCCACCGGTGGAGCGGTCGCCCTGCACACCGGGGTCGGTGTGCTCGATGACCAGCTCGACGGCGGCGGGCAGCTCGACGTAGAGCGCGTTGCCCTCGTACATCGCCACCGTGGCCTCGAAGCCCTCCAGGAGGAAGTTCGCGGCGTCGCCGACGACCTCCCGGCTGATGTGGATCTGGTCGTAGGTGCCCATGTCCATGAAGACGAAGTACTCGCCGTCCATGTACGAGAACTGCATGTCGCGGCGGTCGACGCTGGCCGTCTCGACCTTCACGCCGGCGTTGAAGGTCTTGTCGACGACCTTGCCGGAGAGCACGTTCTTCAGCTTGGTACGCACAAAGGCCGGGCCCTTGCCAGGCTTGACGTGCTGGAACTCGACGACGGACCAGAGCTGGCCAGAGTCGAGCTTGAGCACCATGCCGTTCTTGAGGTCGTTCGTGGAAGCCACGGTTGCGGAATCTCCTGGACTGAAGCTGGGTGGGACCACGGGTGCGCGCTGCCGGCGCGACCGGCAGAGCCTGCCGGTCGGCTAGAGCGCGAGCAGTTCCTTGGTCGTAATGGTGAGTAGCTCGGGTCCGCCGTCCGCCTCGGGGCGGACGACGAGCGTGTCATCGATCCGGACACCGCCCCGGCCCGGAAGGTGGACCCCCGGTTCGACGGTGACCGGCACACAAGCGTCCAGTTTACCCATGGCAGCGGGTGCCAACTGCGGGTCCTCGTCGATTTCGAGCCCCACACCGTGTCCGGTACGGGCCGCGAGCCCCTCGCCGTACCCCGCCGACTCCAGCGGCTGACGGGCCGCGCGGTCCACGTCGCGGTAGGCGGTACCGGGGGTCAGAGCCTCCCGACCTGCCCGTTGTGCCGCGAACACCAGGTCGTACAGCTCGATCTGCCAGTCGGCGGGCGACGTTCCGATGACGAACGTGCGGCCGATCTCGCAACGGTATCCGTGGTAGTTGGCGCCGAGGCGAACGGAGAGGAAATCCCCCTCCTCGACCCTGCGGTCCGAGGGCCGGTGGCCCGCGCGGCCCGCGTTCGGGCCGGTGGCGACGGAGGTGCGGAAGGCCGGTCCGTCGGCGCCGTGGTCGACCAGCCGCCGCTCAAGTTCGAGCGCGAGATGGCGTTCGGTGCGGCCGACGAGGATCGATTCGAGCAGTTCGCCGAGGGCCTGGTCGGAGATCTCGGCGGCGATCCGCAGCTGGGCGATCTCCCCCTCGTCCTTGACGGTGCGTTCCTGTTCCACGGCGCAGCCGAGATCGGAGAGGAGCAGCCGGGGTGCGACCGAGCCGATGGCGCGGTGGCGGACGACGGTCAGATGGTGCTCCTCGACGGCGAGGGTCCGGACGCTGGACGCGTCGAGGAGGTCCGCGGCGGCGACGGCCGGATCGCCCGCGGCGGTGGGCAGCACGTTCAGCCGCAGCCGTTCGTCGGGGCGGCTGTCTGCGGTCACGCCGCTGAGGGTGCGGGGGCAGAGGAGTACGTCCTGCTGGTCCGCGACGCCCAGCAGCAGCACGGCTCCCGGTGGTGCGCCGCCCGCGAGATAGCGGACGTTGGCGGGCAGGGAGACCAGGGCGGCATCGCTGCCGGCCGCGGCGCACCGGTCGCGCAGCCGCCCGCGACGGACCGCATACACCTCTGACATGTATCGAGCGTATGAGCGCGGGCCCGGCTCGGCGCGGCCGACGCGTCCGACCGGGGGCGGGCCGGGGCCCTCTCACCGTCGGACGGACGGGCTCCTCCCGACGCCGCGGAGGGGCCCGGCGTCCGGGCTACCAGGCCGGTGGGCTGGCGATCGACCGGGCGAGCACGTCGTCGAGGACCCGGGCCGTCGTCTCCACGTCGTACTTCGAGTTGTCGATGATCGGCAGCCCGGAGCCGTACCAGCCGGCCATCCGGCCGTGGATACCCGCCACTTCCTCGTCGGAGAGCCTGCGGTTGCCGCTGCGCTCCGCGTTCCGCTCCAGCACGATCTCCAGACCGGGCAGCAGGACCACGGGCAGCAGTCCGGGGCCGACATGGCGCTTCCAGCCGCCGAGTCCGACGACCGGACGGTCGGGGAAGACCGCGTCGTCGAGGATGCAGGAGATGCCGTTGGCCAGGAAGTTACGGGCGGCGAAGCCGCAGGTGCGGCGGGCGAGGCGGTACTGCGCCTCGGAGTGCTCGTTCCACCCCGACTGCGGGTCGGCGAAGCCGGAGCAGACCCATTCGCGTACGTCGTCGAGGCTGATGTGCGCGGTGGGAACCTGCCGGCGGGCCGCCCAGTGCCGGGCGACGGTCGTCTTGCCGGCGCCGGCGGGGCCGATCAGCAGGACGGCGAGCGTGGCCGCGCCCGTACCGCTGTCGGCGAGATGCGGCACGGGTATGGGAACCGGCCCGCCCGGCGGCAGCTGGATGTGCCCGGTCGAGTCGGGCGGTGGTGGCGCCTGCGGCGCCGGGGGGCCCTGCGGGGGCACGGGTGCCTGCTGGTGGCCCCCCGGGACGCGCTGGTGTCCGGTGGGCCCGCCGGCCGGCGGGGGCCCCTGAGGCGGCTGTGGTGCGCCGGGCGGGTGAGGTACGCCGTGCTGCTGGGGACCGCCGGGCGGGTGAGGTCCCGGGTGCCCACCGGGCATCTGGGTGCCGTACGGCGCCGCGCCCGGTACGGGCGGTTGCCCGTGGGGCGCGGGAGGGCCGGCCGGCGGGCCGGAGTGTGGTGCGGCGCCCGGTGGCGGACCGTGGGGCGGGGAGCCGTGCGCCCACGCGCCCGCGCCCTGTCCGCCCGCTCCGTGGGCCGAACCGTGGGGAGGCGGCAGCGGAGCCCCCATCGCGTGCTGCATCCGGTGCCACTCCGTCTCGTACGTCTGACGCTGATCGCTCGGCCGCCGGGCCGACTTGCTTCGAACGGTACCGTTGCCGGCCGCTTCCGTAGGAACGTCAGAGACCCGCCCCGAGTGCCCGGCCGGCCGCCGGGCTTTCCCGTCAGCCGTCCAGCTCCTCGGCGACGGCGCGCAGCGCCAGTCGGTACGAGCCGATGCCGAACCCCGCGATCGTGCCACTGGCGACCGCCGCGACGACCGACGTGTGGCGGAATTCCTCGCGTGTGTACGGGTTCGAGATGTGGACCTCGATCAGCGGCGCGGTGCGCTGCGCGGCGGCGTCCCGCATTCCGTACGAATAGTGGGTGAAGGCCCCGGGGTTGAGAACCACCGGAAGCGATCCGTCGGCCGCCTCGTGCAGCCAGCGGATCAGCTCGCCCTCGTCGTTCGTCTCGCGTACGTCGACCGTCAGGCCCAGCTCCTTGCCCGCCGCCTGGCAGGTCTCCACAAGACCGGCGTACGAGACGGAGCCGTAGACGTCCGGCTCGCGGGAACCGAGGCGGCCCAGGTTGGGGCCGTTGAGCACCAGGACCCGACGGCTCACTCGGACACCTCCCCGTACGCGGCGAGCAGCACCGCCGGGTCGGGTCCCTCCAGCACGGTCGGCTTGGCCAGACCGTCGAGGACGATGAAACGCAGCAGGTCACCGCGGGACTTCTTGTCGACCTTCATGGTCTGGAGCAGCTTGGGCCACTGGTCGCCGCGGTAGGTCAGCGGCAGTCCGACCGACTTCAGGACGGCGCTGTGCCGTTCGGCGGTGGCGTCGTCGAGCCGGCCGGCGAGGCGGCCCAGTTCGGCGGCGAAGACCATGCCGATGGAGACGGCCGCGCCGTGTCGCCATTTGTAGCGTTCGTTCTTCTCGATGGCGTGGGCCAGTGTGTGGCCGTAGTTGAGGATCTCGCGTACGCCGGACTCCTTGAGGTCGTTGGACACGACCTCGGCCTTGACCCGGATCGAGCGCTCGATCAGCTCGGCTGTGTGCGGTCCGGCGGGCGAACGCGCTCCCTCGGGGTCGGCCTCCACCAGATCGAGAATGGCCGGATCGGCGATGAATCCCGCCTTGATGATCTCGGCCATGCCGCTCACGTAGTCGTTCACCGGGAGCGAGTCCAGCGCCGCGAGGTCGCAGAGCACCCCGGCGGGCGGATGGAAGGCGCCCACGAGGTTCTTGCCCTCGGCCGTGTTGATGCCGGTCTTGCCGCCGATGGCCGCGTCGACCATGCCGAGGACGGTCGTCGGTACGGCGATCCACCGCACCCCGCGCAGCCAGGTCGCGGCGACGAAGCCCGCGACATCGGTGGTGGCGCCGCCACCGACGCCCACGATGACATCGCTGCGGGTGAAGCCGGTCTGGCCGAGAGCCTTCCAGCAGTAGGCGGCGACCTCGACGGTCTTGGCCTCCTCGGCGTTGGGCAGCTGGATGGCGACCGCCTCGTACCCCTGGTCCGCCAGGTCCTGGCGGAGCGTCCCGCCGGTCTCGGCGAGCGACTCCGGGTGCAGTACGGCGACACGCTTGGCCTGGGGGCCGATGAGCGCGGGCAGCTCGCCCAGCAACCGCCGGCCGACCAGCACCTCGTACGGGTCGTGGCCGGTGCCGCCGACCTGGATACGGGTGACCGTCTGGTCCTGATCCGTCGTCATGCCTGGTTCTCCTTGCCGGGAGCGGTGCCGGGGGCCTTGCCGGGGGCGGCGGACGGATCGGCGCCGGGGACGGCCGCCGCGCCCAGCTCCAGTGCCTCGATGACGGCTTCGGCGACCTCTTCGGGCGCCCGCTCGTCGGTCGGGACGACCACGCGCGCGACCTCCGTGTAGAGGGAGCGGCGCTCCTCCATCAGCAGCTTCCACTGCTGGCGGGGGTTGATGGCGAGCAGCGGGCGGGCCAGGCCCAGACCGGTGCGCCGGACCGCCTCGTTGGCCTCCATGGAGAGATAGACGACGGGCAGGTCCGCGAGCAGTTCGCGGGTGTCCTTGTCGAGAATCGCGCCGCCGCCGAGCGCGAGGACGCCGCGGTGTTCGGCGAGGGCGGTGCGTACCGCCTCCCGCTCCAGGTCGCGGAAGTGCTGCTCGCCCTCGTCGAAGAAGATGTCCGAGATCTCCCGGCCCTCGGCGGCGACGATGTCCGCGTCGGTGTCCCGGTAGTCGGTGTCGAGGCGTTCGGCGAGCAGCGCGCCCACGGTGGTCTTGCCGACCCCCATCGGACCGACCAGGACGATCTGCGGGCCGCTCATCGGATCACCAGGTTCTGGAGGTACGACTCGACGTTGCGCCGGGTCTCGGGGACGCTGTCGCCGCCGAACTTCTCGGCCACGGCGTCGGCGAGCGTCAGCGCGACCATGGCCTCGGCGACGATGCCCGCGGCGGGCACCGCGCAGACGTCCGAGCGCTGGTGGTGCGCCTTGGCGGCCTCGCCGGTCGCGACGTCCACGGTGGCGAGTGCGCGGGGGACGGTCGCGATGGGCTTCATCGCGGCCCGCACGCGCAGCAGTTCGCCCGTCGACAGTCCGCCCTCGGTGCCGCCGGAGTGGCCCGAGGCGCGCCTGATGCCCTCGTCGGTGACCATGATCTCGTCGTGCGCCTGGGAGCCGGGCACCCGGGCTAGGTCGAAGCCGTCGCCGACCTCGACGCCCTTGATGGCCTGGATGCCCATCAGGGCGGCGGCGAGCCGGGCGTCGAGCCTGCGGTCCCAGTGGACGTGCGAGCCGAGACCGACGGGCACGCCGTACGCCAGCACCTCGACCACACCGCCGAGGGTGTCGCCGTCCTTGTGGGCCTGGTCGATCTCGGCGACCATCGCGTCGCTCGCCTCGGGGTCGAGGCAGCGGACGGGGTCGGCGTCGAGCCGCTCGACGTCGCCGGGGGTCGGGTACACGCCGTACGGGGCCTTGGCGGTGGCCAGTTCGACGACGTGGGAGACGATCTCGATCCCGGCCGTCTCCTTCAGATACGACCGGGCGACCGCGCCGAGTGCGACCCGGGCCGCCGTCTCGCGGGCGCTGGCGCGCTCCAGGATCGGCCGGGCCTCGGACGCTCCGTACTTCTGCATCCCCGCGAGATCGGCGTGGCCGGGGCGCGGGCGGGTCAGGGGCTCGTTGCGGGCGAGTCCCGCCAGCACCTCCGGGTCGACCGGGTCGGCCGCCATGACCTGTTCCCACTTGGGCCACTCGGTGTTGCCGATCATGATCGCGACCGGCGATCCCATGGTCAGGCCGTGCCGTACGCCGCCGAGGAAGGTGACCTCGTCGCGCTCGAACTTCATCCGTGCGCCGCGCCCGTAGCCCAGCCGCCGCCTGGCGAGGTGATCGCCCACGATCTCCGTGGTGATCGGCACACCCGCGGGAAGGCCCTCCAGCGTCGCGACGAGTGCGGGTCCGTGCGACTCCCCCGCTGTCAGCCAGCGCAACCTGCTCAACGGTGCTCCTCGGTGAATCTCGACATCTTCGACCGTACGACTGCGGTACGCATCCTCGGGTCCCGATCCTGCCATGACCGGCGGTCCGCTCCGTGACTCCGTCCAGCCTGCGGATGCGGGCGCGGCGCCCGCGGCCGTCAGGCTCCGTGCGCCCCGAGGGCCTGTTCGCCGGCCTCGCGCATCACGGCGAGCGGCGCGGGCGTGCGGCCTGTCATCAGCTCGATCTGGAGGACGGCCTGGTGCACGAGCAGGTCGAGACCGCCGACCACGGGGCCGCCCTGGGCCGACCAGGCCGCGGCGAGCGCGGTGGGCCAGGGGTCGTACAACACGTCGAAGAGGGTGCCTGGGCTGCCGGGGACGCGCCCCGCCAGCGTGTCGGTGGCGCCCGCGGGGGTCGTCGCGATCACCAGCGGAGCGCCGAGCGCGTCGGCCGCGTCCGCCCAGTCGGCGGTGCGCACGTCGACCCCGAGCCGTGTCCCCCAGCCGCGCATCTCGGCGGCGCGTTCCGGGCCGCGTACATAGGCGGTGACCGGGCCCTCGCAGATGCGCGAGAGCGCGGCGAGCGCGGACGACGCGGTCGCTCCGGCGCCGAGGACGGCCGCCGACTCCACCGTGTCGACGCCGCGCTCGCGCAGGGCGGCGAGCATGCCGGGGATGTCGGTGTTCTCGCCCGTGCGCCGGCCGGCGCCGTCGATGACGACGGTGTTGACGGCCTCGACGGACGACGCGGTCTCGCTGACCCTGTCGAGCAGCGGGATGACGGCGCGCTTGAGCGGCATGGTCAGCGAGAGCCCGGCCCAGGACGGGTCGAGCCCGGTCAGGAAGGCGGGGAGGCGCGCCTCGGAGACGTCGAAGCGGTCGTACGACCAGTGGGTCAGGCCCAGTTCCGCGTACGCCGCCCTGTGCAGTACCGGGGAGAGGGAGTGAGCGATGGGCGAGCCGAGGACGGCCGCCCTGTGCTGGGTGGTACTAGTCGTTCGCATTCTTCCGTCGCTCGTTGAACTTTTGGACCAGCTTCTCGTGCTCGGCCAGGGTCTTGGTGAATTCGGTGGTCTTGCCGTCGATGGAGATGAAGAACATCCAGCCGCCCGCGTCCGGCGCCTTTGTCGCGTTCAGCGCGTCGGCACCCGGATTTCCGATCGGACCCGGCGGAAGACCCTTGTAGAAGTACGTGTTGTACGGGTCGTCGTGGTTCCTGATCTCCGCGGTGGAGATGTCGATCTCGCTCTCGTTCTTCAAGTAATTGAAGGTCGAGTCGAATTCGAGTTTCTGGTTGGTGTCGGTGTTCGTCGGCTTGAGCCGGTTGTAGACGACCGCCGCCATCTTCTTGAAGTCGTCGTGCGTGATGCCTTCGGCCTGTACAAGGCTGGCGACGGTGACGACGTCGAGCGGTGAGTCCAGACCGAGGTCCTCGGCCGATTTCTCCAGATCGTACTTCTTGTACTCCTGGTTGGACCGCGCGACCATCTGCTTGAGGATGTCCTCCGGCTTGGTCTTCTCCCCGATGTCGTAACGCGCGGGGTACAGGAAGCCTTCGAGCGGGTCTTTTATGTTTTCGCTGTCGTTGGCCCAGGCGGGCAGGCCGAGTTTATCGGCCTGCGCCTTGGCGACGTCGGCGGTGGTACCTGGTTCGAGCTTGAGCTTGGTGTCGATGAATTCGTACACCTTGACGGCACGCACGCCCTCGGCGATGGTCAGCGAGTTCAGATTGGCCGGATTGGTCATCAACTCGACGGCGGCCTTGGCCGACATCTCTTTCTTCATCGGGTAGACACCGGGCTGGATCGCCTCGCCCTTGGGGTGCTCTCCCGCGGCTTCGATGAATGCCGCCGCGCTCTTCACCACCCCGCCCTCCTTGAGCAGGTTGCCCATCTCGGCGAGGCCCGCGCCCTGCGGGATCTCGACCTGGACGGAGCCGGTGCCGGCGCCCGCGAAGTCGGCGGGCGGACCGAAGCGTTCCTGCCAGAACTGGTAGGCGTAGTAGCCACCGCCTGCCGCGCCTCCTACGAGGACGAGGGAGGCCACAAGGCAGGCGCCGCCGCCGCGGCGCTTCTTCTTCGACGAGCCGCGGCGGTCACGTCCGCCGCCTCCGCGCCGGCCGTCGCCGTCGTCGTCGTACTCCCGGTCGTCCCTGTCGTCGCCCCGGTCGTCGTCACGGTCACGGCGGCGGTCGTCGCGGTCCTCGCCGGTGAAGAACGGGTGCGTCTCCTCGGGCTGCGGACCGTCCCAGTCGTTCTCGGGCTCGGGCTGGGGCGGAGGCGGGGTCGCCGCCTGATGGCGTCCCGGGGGGCCCGGGGGTGCGTACGCCGCCTCGGAGGTGCCGTACGGGTCCGGGCTCTCGCCGCCGTAGCCGCCGCCCTGCTGGGCCGCGTAGGGGTCGCCCTGGTTCTCGCCGTAGGGCATGGCCGCCTGCTGGCCGGTGTCCCAACCGCCGCCGTACTGGGGGGTGTTGGGCTGCTGTCCGGCGTACTGCTGCTGGTCGTACTGCGGCTCGGCGTACTGCTGTTGTTGCTGTTGTTGCTGCAGGTACGGGGGCTGTTGCTGTGGGTGTTGCTGCTGGTGCTGGGGGTGTTGCTGCGGCTGGTGTTGCTGTTGGACGTACTGCTGCTGTCCGGTGTCCCAGCCACCGCCGTCGTACTGGGGGTTGTAATGCTGCTGGGGATGGGGCTGCTGGGGGTGCTGTTGCTGAGGTTGCTGCGCGTACTGCTGCTGGCCCGTGTCCCAGCCGCCACCGTCGTACTGGGGGTCGTACTGCTGCTGCGGATGGGGCTGCTGAGCCTGAAGCTGAGCGTCGTAAGGAGTGTGGCCGTCCGCGGCCTGCTGCGCTCCCCACCCCTGGTCCCCGTACAGGGGGTCCTCGGGGTGCCACGGTTCAGGGCCTCGACCCCGGCCATAGTCAGTCATCGATCCCCTAGAGCCGCGAGGCGAGCGGTGCCGGGCGCGGATGGCCCGGTGTCCGTAACGCCTCTCTCTGTGCGGCAGTTGTTCGAATCCCCGCCGCATCGCGCGGAACGTTACCGTATCGCGATCAGGCGGCCTTCATTCGAGCACACAGATAACCGTAAGTATGTTCCAGTATCGCCCGATCAGGGCTTTTCAGGTCTGAACCCGCACACCCTCACCGGGTGGCGCTCCCGACGCCCTTTCGGACTCCAGCGCGTTCTGCAGAATGATGACGGCCGCCACCTGATCGATGACGGACCTGCCCTTCTTGGACTTCACACCCGAGGCGCGCAGTCCCTGGCCGGCGGTCACCGTGGTCATTCTCTCATCAACCAGCCGCACCGGGACCGGCGCGATCCGACGGGCGACCTCTTCCGCGAACGCCCGCACCTTGACCGCCGCCGGTCCCTCACCACCGCTGAGCGAGCGTGGCAGACCGACGACGACCTCGATCGGCTCGTACTCCTCGACGAGTTGCACGAGGCGCCGGTGGGCGGCCGGGACATCACGTCCGGGCACGGTCTCCACCGGCGTCGCGAGGAGCCCGTCGGGGTCGCACGAGGCAACCCCGATCCGGGCGTCCCCGACGTCGACGGCCAGTCTCCGGCCCCGGCGCGCGAGCGCGCTCACGCCGCCACGACCCCGATCATGTCCCCGGCCGCCATGTCCCCGGCCGCGTGCTCACGCATGTCTTCAGGACGTCCCCTCGACAAGGCGCTCCACCGCGGCCACGGCGTCACCGATGGCCTCGGGATTCTGACCGCCGCCCTGGGCGACGTCCGGCTTGCCGCCGCCTCCGCCGCCGAGGGTCTTGGCGGCGGCGCGGACCAGCTCGCCGGCCTTGAACCCGCGCTCACGGGCCGCCTCGTTGGTGGCGATGACCGTCAGCGGGCGTCCGCCCACCGTCGTGAACAGCGCGACGACCGCCGGGCGGCCACCGGTGATCCGGCCGCGCACGTCCAGCACCAGCCTGCGCAGGTCGTCGGCCGACGTACCGTCCGGCACCTGGCCGGTGACCAGGGCCGTACCCCGTACGTCCCGGGCGCCCTCGACCAGTCCGGCGGCGGCGGCCAGCACCTTCTCCGCGCGGAACTTCTCGATCTCCTTCTCGGCGTCCCTCAGCTTGGCGAGCATGCCGGCGATCTTCTCCGGCAGTTCCTCGGAGCGGCCCTTGACCAGCTCCTGGAGCTGGGCGACGACGGTGTGCTCCTTGGCGAGGAAGTTGTAGGCGTCGACACCCACCAGCGCCTCGATACGGCGCACACCGGACCCGATCGAGGACTCGCCGAGCAGCTTCACCAGGCCCAGCTGGGCGGTGTTGTGCACGTGCGTGCCGCCGCACAGCTCCTTGGAGAAGTCGCCGATGGTGACGACGCGGACGCGCTCGCCGTACTTCTCGCCGAACTCGGCGATGGCGCCCTGCTTCTTGGCCTCGTCGATGGACATGACCTCGGCCTGGACGTCGAGTTCACGCCCGAGCACCTCGTTGATCTTCTGCTCGACGTCGGTGAGAACCGTGCCCGGTACGGCGGCCGGCGAACCGAAGTCGAAGCGGAAGCGGCCCGGGGAGTTCTCGGAACCGGCCTGGGCGGCCGTCGGGCCGAGGGCGTCGCGCAGCGCCTGGTGCGTCAGATGGGTGGCGCTGTGGGCGCGGGCGATGGCGCGGCGGCGCCGGGTGTCGATGGCGGCGAACGCGGCCGAACCGACCGTGACCTCACCGACCTGCACGGACCCCTTGTGCACGGAGACACCCGGGACCGGCTGCTGGACGTCGCGGACCTGGATGACCGCGCCGGTGTCGAGGCGGATCCGCCCCTGGTCGGCGAGCTGGCCGCCGCCCTCGGCATAGAACGGGGTGCGGTCCAGTACGACCTCGACCTCGTCGCCCTCGGTGGCGGCGGGCGACGGCACACCGTCGACCAGCAGGCCGACGATCCGCGACTCGCCCTCGGTGCTGGAGTAGCCGGTGAACTCGGTGGCGCCGGAGGTGTCGGCGACCTCGCGGTAGGACGAGAGGTCGGCGTGGCCTGTCTTCTTCGACCTGGCGTCGGCCTTGGCCCGGTCCCGCTGCTCCTTCATGAGCCGGCGAAAGCCGTCCTCGTCCACGGAGACGCCCTGTTCGGCGGCCATTTCGAGGGTGAGGTCGATCGGGAAGCCCCAGGTGTCGTGGAGCAGGAACGCCTTGTCGCCGGGCAGTACCGTGCCGCCGGCGGCCTTGGTCTCGGTGACGGCGGTGTCGAGGATGTTGGTGCCGCCCTTGATGGCCTTCAGGAAGGCGGCTTCCTCGGCGAGGGCGACCGTCTCGATGCGCTTGCGGTCGGTGATCAGCTCCGGGTACTGCTGGCCCATCGACGGGATGACCACGTCGATGAGGTCGGCGACGACCGGTCCGGTGGCGCCGAGGAGCCGCATGTTGCGCACGGCGCGGCGCAGGATGCGGCGCAGGACGTAGCCGCGGCCCTCGTTGCCGGGGGTGACGCCGTCGCCGATGAGCATCACGGAGGTGCGCATGTGGTCGGTGACGACGCGCAGGGAGACGTCCGAGGCGGGGTCGGCGCCGTAGCGGACGCCGGTCAGTTCGGTCGCCTTGTCGATGACGGCCATCGACGTGTCGATCTCGAACATGTTGTGGACGTCCTGGAGGACCATGGCGAGGCGTTCGAGGCCGAGTCCGGTGTCGATGTTCTTGGACGGCAGGTCGCCGAGGATCTCGAAGTCGTCCTTGCCCTCGCCGGCGCCGCGCTCGTACTGCATGAAGACCAGGTTCCAGATCTCCACGTAGCGCTCGTCGTTGACGGCGGGGCCGCCCTCTTCGCCGAACGCCGGGCCGCGGTCGTAGAAGATCTCCGAGCAGGGACCGCAGGGGCCGGGCACGCCCATGGACCAGTAGTTCTCCTTCTTGCCCAGACGCTGGATCCGCTCGGCGGGGAAGCCGACCTTGTCCGTCCAGATGCCGGCGGCCTCGTCGTCGTCCAGATAGACCGTGACCCACAGCCTGTCGGGGTCGAGGCCGTACCCGCCGTCGGCCACCGGGGTGGTCAGCAGCTCCCAGGCCAGCGTGATGGCGCCTTCTTTGAAGTAGTCGCCGAAGGAGAAGTTGCCGCACATCTGGAAGAACGTGCCGTGCCGGGTGGTCTTGCCGACCTCTTCGATGTCCGGCGTACGCACGCACTTCTGGACGCTCGTCAGCCGCGGGGCGGGAGGCTTGACCTCGCCGAGGAAGTACGGCTTGAAGGGGACCATGCCCGCGGGGACCAGGAGCAGAGTCGGGTCGTCCGCGATGAGCGACGCCGAAGGGACGGCGGTGTGGCCGCGCCCCTCGAAGAAGCTCAGCCAGCGGCGGCGGATTTCGGCCGACTCCATCAGTGGTCCTCATTCCGGTTGTGCGGTGTACGCGAGTTGAATCTGTCGCTGTGGTCGTGGTTTCGGTACTCGTCGCCGTGCTCGTCGTACCGGCGTTCGGCGCGGCCCTCGACGGCGAGGCGCCGCTGGGCGGGGAGTTCGGGGTCGGCCGGGGCGTCGAGCCCCAGCACCTCGCCCAGTTCGGACTCACGCTGGGCCATACCCGCCCGGACGTCGAGTGCGAAGTCCCTGAGCCGGTGTCCGGCGTCGACGGCCTTGTCGGCCGCCTGTGCGGCGAGGCTCTCGGGCGTCAGCCGGCGGAGTTTGCTGTGGACCTTGGTGGTGGCCCACACACCGGCCGCCGCGCCCGCGGTGAACCAGAACGTACGGCGGAACATCGCTGCCTCAGCCCTTCTGCTTCCTGCTGCGTCGGGCGGACGGAACGGTCCTGCCCACGATGACCGTGCGCCGGCCGCGCGCGGCCGGTACCGATGGCTTGCGGTCGGCGGGCGCCGGTTCGGCCGGGGTCTTGCGGCCCATCGCCCGCCGCACCCCGTAGCCGAAGGCCGCGACCTTCACGAGGGGTCCGCCGAAGGTGGACGCCACGGTCGTGGAGAGCGCCGACGCGTTGGAGGTGACCTCCTGGACGTCCGTGGCGATGGCGTCGACCCGGTCGAGCTGGGTCTGCGCCGCGCGTACGGTCGCCGAAGCGTCCGCCAGCAGCGGTACGGCCTGTTCGGTCACGTCCGCCACGAGTTTGGTGGTCGCCTTGAGCGTCTGCGCCAGCCTCACGAGCACCACGGCGAGGAGGGTGACCAGAACCGCCCAGAAGACGGCAACCAGGATCCCGGCAACCTCTCCACCGGTCACGCTGCACCGCTCTCTGCGTTGATGGGTCGCTCGGGTCGCACCGGATCCGAACGGCCCGGCCGACCCGAGAAAAGTCTTCTCTCGACCCTATCGCGCCCGGAGTGGCTCCCCGTACCGCTTTAAGGCGGTCACGGACCCACCCCGTCGGCCGGGGCGGGGCGGAGGAGTCGCCGCGGCGGATTGTACGCGGTGCGGTCGCGCGAGTACTGTGCGTGTCTCATGCGACCTGTCCCCGGCAATCTCCCCGCGGAGCTGAACCGGTTCGTGGGCCGTGCCGACGAACTGGCGGAGCTGGCACGTCTGCTCACCCGGACCCGGCTGATCACCCTGGTGGGGGTGGGCGGTGTCGGCAAGACGCGGCTGGCCGTGCAAGCGGCCCGTGCCCTCCGGCCGGAGGAGCTGCGAAAACGCTACGGCGACGGTGTCTGGCTGGTCGAACTCTCCGCCGTCCGCGACCCCGGACTGCTCGACCACGCGCTCCTCGACGCCCTCCGCATCACCGACCACAGCGGCCGGCCGACCCGGGAGATGCTGCACACCCATCTCGCCGACCGCCGCCTGCTGTTGGTGCTGGACGGCGTCGAGCAGCTGGTCGAGCGGTGCGCGGAGCTCGTACGGGATCTGCTGCGCCGCTGCCCCGGCCTCCAGGTGCTGGCCGTCGGCCGTCGGCCCCTCCGGCTGGCCGGCGAACGGACCTTCCCGCTCGCCCCGATGTCGGACACCGACGCGCGGCGGCTCTTCGCCGACCGGGCCGACGGCGTCGCGCCCGGCGGCCGCCGACTCGACGAACACCGTGACGCCGTACGGGAGTTGTGCCGCAGACTCGACGGCATCCCGCTCGCGCTCGAACTGGCCGCCGCCCGGCTGCGCGTCCTGTCCGTCGAGCAGATCCTGCGGCGGGTGGACGACCGCTTCCAGCTGCTCACCGGGGGCTCGCGCGGTGAGCTGCCGCGCCACCGCACGCTCCGTACCGCGATCGGCTGGAGCCACGAGCTGTGCACCCCGGCCGAACGGCTGCTGTGGGCACGGCTCTCCGTCTTCGCCGGGCCCTTCGACCTGGAGGCGGTCGAGTACGTCTGCGCGGGCCCCGAGCTGCCGGCGGCGAGCGTGCTCGACGTGCTCGACGCCCTGGTCGCCCAGTCCCTGGTCGTACCGGAGGAGACGCCGGCCGGGCCGCGCTACCGGATGCTGGACACGGTGCGCGCGTACGGCGCCCAGTGGCTGGAGGCCCTGGGGGACACCGGCCGGATGCGCCGCAGACACCGGGACTGGTACGTGGGACTGGCCACCTGGTGCGAACTGGACTGGTTCAGCCCCCGGCAGGCGGAGATCGCCGCCTGCGCCGACAGCGCGCTGCCCAATCTGCGCGCGGCCATCGAACTCTGTCTGGAGACGGAGGGCGAGGCCTATCTCGGGCAGTATCTGGCGGGCACGCTCTGGTTCTACTGGGCGGGCTGCGGCCGGCTCACCGAAGGGCGGCACTGGCTGGAGCGGGTCCTCGCGTCGGCCGATCCGCGGGACGAGGGCCTGAACGACGAGACCTGTCAGGACGAGCCCCGTCCGGAGAAGGCCCGCCGGGAGGGCTCCCCGCACGCCGGGTCACGGCTCAAGGCCCTGTGGGTGCTGGGCCATGTGGCGATCCTCCAGGGCGACAACACAGCCGCGGTGGGTGCTCTGTACGAATGCCGGGGAGAGGCCGCCCGTACGGAGAACGCGCTGGCGCTCACGTACGCCGAGCACCGGCTGGGCTGTCTCGCGCTCCTCTCCGGCGACATGCCGCGCGCCGAACGGCTGCTGCGCGCCGCGCTCGGCGGCTACCACGAGCTGGGCGAACTCAACAGCAACGTGCTGATGGGCCAGGCGGAGCTGGCCCTCGCCCTGGTCTTCCAGGGCGACCTGGACACGGCCGTCGCGCTCTGCGCCGATGTCCGGGACATCTGCGAGGACAGCGGCGAACGCTGGACCCGGTCCTACGCCCTGTACGTCCACGCGTACGCGGCCTGGGCGCGCGGCCGGCTCGGCGAGGCCCGCGCGCTGCTGGCCGAGTCCGTCGCCATCCACCACACCTTCAACGACCTGGTCGGGCTGGTGCTGTCCATGGAGCTGATGGCGCTGGTGACGGCGGGCGAAGGGGACCCGGCCGAGGCCGCGGTGCTCCAGGGCGCGGCCACCCGGCTCTGGCAGTCGGTCGGGGCGCCCCTGTTCGGCTCCCCCGCCTTCGGTGCGCCGCGCGAGCAGTGCGAACGCCGGGCCAAGGATCTGCTGGGTCCCGAGCTGTACGGCGCCCATGTGGCGGAGGGACACGCCCTGCCGCCGGCGGCGGCCGTGGAACGCGCGCTGGCCGGGCCGCGCGGGGCCGGGCTGCTCCCCCGTCAGCTGTCCGGCGGCCACAGGGAGATGCCGGACCGGAAGGCCGACCGGGAAACGGGCCTCGCGGCGGGCCTGGAAAAGCGAGAGCCCGCCGGCTCCCCCGGCCAGATCGGCGGGGAAGCGGCGGGCTGAACGCGCGTACTACGCCTGGATCAGCTGGTGATCAGCGGGCGTAGTACTCGACGACGAGCTGCTCGTCGCAGATGACCGGGATTTCCTTGCGCAGCGGCTCGCGGTCCAGACGGAACGCCAGCGCCTTCAGGTTGACCTGGATGTAGCGCGGGGTCTCGCCGTCCGTGTCGTAGCCACCCTCGCGCGCGACCTGGAAGGGAACCTTCTCGCGGCTGCGCTCGCGGACCATCACGACGTCGTCGGGACGGACGCGGAACGACGGCTTGTCGACCTTGCCGCCGTTGACCTCGATGTGGCCGTGGACGACCATCTGACGGGCCTGGTAGATGGTGCGGGCGATGCCCGAACGCAGGACCAGGGCGTCGAGACGACGCTCCAGCTCGACGACCAGGGCCTCGCCGGTCTTGCCGCCGGCCTTGCGGGCGCGGTCGTAGGCGCGGGCCATCTGGCGCTCGCTGATGTCGTACTGAGCACGCAGACGCTGCTTCTCCAGCAGACGGACCTTGTAGTCACTGTTCTGCTTGCGGCCGCGGCCGTGCTCGCCCGGCGGGTAGGGACGGGCCTCGAAGTACTTCACGGCCTTCGGCGTCAGCGCGATACCGAGCGCGCGTGACTTCTTGACCTTGGGACGCGACTGGTTAGGCACGTTCTCCAGACCTCCGTTGTAGGTTAGGTTAGGCTCACCTTACTCAAAGGAGATCGCATGTCTCGTCGCCCTGGGAACACCACGCGCATCACAGACAGTCTCGACGCGCAGGGCATCGATACGACGGAGGTCCGATCAGCTCATGGTCAGCCGCGTCCCAGCGGGCTTGAAATCGCCCGGATGCCGTCAGCAGCCGAGCGCACACGAACTCTCGTACAGAGTACATGCTCAGCGGTGCTGCTCGTCCCGGGCCTGGACGCCCTGCGACCCGACCAGTTGATGCCCGACGCGCGGACCGTGGACGGCGAAGGCGACCTGCTGCTGGCCTTCGCGGCGGACTCCCCCGTCGTCCGGGCGGCGACGCGCGCGCAGGCCGACGAGCTGGCCGCGGTGCTGGAGATCACCGATGTCGCGCCGGTCTCCGTGCCCCACCGTATCCGGGGCCGCGCCTGGGTCTCCGGCTGGCTGACGCGCGTACCCGGCGCGGCCGAGCCCGGCCGGACGACTCTCCGGCTGGAGGTCGGCGAGGCGTACGTGGACGACCTGTGGGGCGCCGAGTCGGTGGAGGCGGACGAGTTCACCGCCGCCGTACCGGACCCCCTCTCGGAGCACGAGGCCGAACTGCTCCAGCATCTGCACGCCGCGCACAGCACCGAGGTGCAAACGCTGCGCTCGCTGCTCGGCGAGCGCACCGGCGGCGGGGCGGCGGCCGTACCGGTCGGCGTGGACCGCTTCGGGCTCAGGGTCCGCTTCACCGGCGTCAACTGCTTCGACGCCCGCTTCGACTTCCCCGAGCCGGTGCGCGACGTGGGCGAGCTGCGCCGTGCCATGCACGCGCTCTTCGAGGCCGCGAACAGCTGAGCGCGAACGGCACGGCACCCGCACCCGCACCCGCACCGAATACTCAGTTCGACGGGGCGTCGCCGCGCAGTCGTTCGCGGACCTTCTCGACCACGTCCGCGTAACGCGCCTCCGCGCCGTACCGCGTCGGTTCGTAGTACCGCCTGTCCCGCACCTCGTCCGGGAGGTACTGCTGCGCGGCGATCCCTCCGGGCACATCGTGCGGGTAGACATACCCCTGCGCGTGGCCGAGCTTGGCCGCCCCCTTGTAGTGACCGTCGCGCAGATGCGGCGGTACGGGACCGGCCAGGCCCTTCTTCACATCCTCCAGCGCGCCGGAGATCGCGAGCGTCGCCGCGTTCGACTTCGGGGCCAGCGCCAGCGCGATGGTGGCGTGGCTGAGGGTGAGCGCGGCCTCCGGGAAGCCGATCATCGCCACGGCCTGCGCCGCCGCGACGGCCGTGGGCAGAGCCGTCGGATCGGCGAGGCCGATGTCCTCGCTGGCCGAGATCATCAGCCGGCGGGCGATGAACCGGGGGTCCTCGCCCGCCTCGATCATGCGTGCCAGATAGTGCAGCGCCGCGTCCACGTCGGAGCCGCGGATCGACTTGATGAGGGCGCTCGCCACGTCGTAGTGCTGGTCGCCGTCGCGGTCGTACTTCACGGCGGCGCGGTCGACCGTCTCCTCCACCGTGGCGAGGCTGATCTCCTTCTCGCCCTTGGAGATCGCGGCACCGGCCGCCGCCTCCAGGGCGGTCAGGACCCGCCGGGCGTCTCCCCCGGCGATCCGCAGCAGATGGGCCTCGGAGTCCTCGGGCAGTGAGACCGCGCCGCCGAGCCCTCGCTCCTCGGTGAGCGCGCGCCGCAGCAGGGCGCGCAGGTCGTCGTCGGTGAGCGGCTCCAGCGTCAGCAGCAGGGAGCGTGAGAGCAGCGGGGAGATGATCGAGAAGTACGGATTCTCGGTGGTGGCCGCGATGAGCGTGACCCAGCGGTTCTCCACGGCGGGCAGCAGGGAGTCCTGCTGGGCCTTGCTGAAGCGGTGGATCTCGTCCAGGAAGAGGACGGTCTCCTTGCCGAAGCCGCCGGAGGCGCGCCGTGCGCCGTCGATGACGGCCCGGACCTCCTTGACCCCCGCGGTGATCGCGGAAAGTTCGACGAAACGGGCGTCGGTCGCCTTGGAGACGACATAGGCGAGCGTCGTCTTGCCGGTGCCCGGCGGGCCCCAGAGGAGCACCGACGAGGGACCCGCGGGTCCCCTGCCCTGGGCGGCCTGTTCGACCAGACGCCGCATCGGGGAGCCGGGCTTGAGCAGATGCCGCTGGCCGACCACCTCGTCCAGGACACGCGGGCGCATCCGGACGGCCAGCGGGCTGCTGGACGGGTCCTTCTCCTGGCGGTCTTCGGCTGCTGCGGTAAAGAGGTCGGGCTCCACATCTCAGAGCCTATGCCAGCCCACTGACAGGACGACCGGCGCGACCGGCGCGGGCCCGCTGGAACGCGCGGGTCAGCCGGTCCAGAAGTCCCACCAGCGGGTCAGGATCAGCATCCCGATGATCCCGGTCCACAGCACCGGCGGCACCCAGTGGAACTCCTCCAGTCCGCTGCGCAGCCACCGCGGCGCGGGAAGGATCCGGTGCGTCACGTTGTGCGTGGTGACGTAGGAGAACATCACGATCGTCGCCACCCACGCGAGACAGCACCAGAGGCAGAGGGAGCCGATGGTGTAGAGCGACTGGTACTGCAGCCAGGTGCAGAAACCGACACCGAAGAGCATTCCCGCGTTCAGCCCCAGCCAGAACCACCGCCGGTACCGCGCCCCCGCCAGCAGCCCGACCCCCACAAACACCACGACCGCGTACGTCACCAGCCCCAGCATCGGATTGGGGAACCCGAACGCCGCCGCCTGGTCGCTCTTCATGATGTTCCCGCAGGACACCACCGGATTCAGACTGCACCCCGGAGTGAAACCCGGATCCTCCAGCAGCTTGAACTTGTCGATCGTGATCACCCACGACGCCAGCACACCCGCCGCACCCGTCACCACCAGCAACCACGCCAGCACCCGCCCCGCACCGAAGAGCCCGGGGGCCTCGCGCTCCGCCCGGTCGGCCGACACGTCGTCCAGCGCTGTACTCGTCATATCGCCGTTCCATCACTCGGGGTCCGCGTCCGCGGAGGGTCCGGTCAATTCTGCCGCACCCGCCCCCGTATCCACCGTTCGATGGACATAAAGACGGACGGGCGCCGACCGGGATGCCGCCGACCGACCGCCGCGGGCCCCGGACGTCCGAAGCGTCCGGGGCCCGCGGCGTGTTCTCAGGTCGGGCGGGGGTCAGGCGAGTCTCGCGGTCAGGTCGGCCACGAGCCCGTCGAGCGGTACGGGCTTCTGCTCGCCGCTCTCCATGTCCTTGACCTGCGCCACGCCCTCGGCGAGATCACGCTCACCGGCGACGATCGTGAACCGCGCGCCCGAGCGGTTGGCGTTCTTCATCGCGCCCTTGAGCCCCTTGCCGCCGTAGCTGAAGTCGGCCGCGACCCCGGCCCTGCGCAGCTCGGTGACCACGCCGAACAGCAGCCGGCGCGCCTCCTCGCCGAGCGGCACCGCGAACACACTGGTGGCTGGCGGCAGTTGGAGCGTGATGCCCTCGGCCTCCAGCGCCAGCACCGTACGGTCCACGCCCAGCGCCCAGCCGACCGACGGCAGCGCGGGCCCGCCGATCATCTCCGAGAGCCCGTCGTAGCGCCCGCCGCCGCCCACCGCGGACTGCGCGCCGAGGCCGTCGTGGACGAACTCGAAGGTCGTGCGGGTGTAGTAGTCCAGCCCCCGTACGAGCCGTTCGTCGTCCTCGTACGCGACACCCGCCGCGGTCAGCAGGTCGCGCACCTCCGCGTGGTACTCCCGGCAGGCGTCGCATAGGTAGTCGCGCAGCCTCGGGGCGTCGGTGAGCTGGTTCTGTACGGCCGGGCGCTTGTCGTCGAGGACCCGCAGCGGGTTGATCTCGATACGCCGGCGGGTCTCCTCGTCGAGGTCGAGGTCGCGCAGGAAGGTCTGCAGCGCCTCGCGGTAGACGGGGCGGCACTCCTTGTCGCCCAGCGAGTTCAGCAGGATGCGGAAGCCGGTCAGCCCGAGTGAGCGGTACGCCTGGTCGGCGAGGATGATCAGCTCGGCGTCGAGCGCCGGGTCCTCCGCGCCGATGGCCTCGGCACCGACCTGCGAGAAGTGGCGGTAGCGGCCCTTCTGAGGGCGCTCGTAGCGGTAGTACGAGCCGGAGTACCAGAGCTTGACGGGGAGGTTGCCGGCCTTGTGGAGATTGGCCTCCAGCGCGGCGCGCAGCACGGAGGCAGTGCCCTCGGGGCGCAGCGCCAGCTCGGAGCCGCCCTTGGTGGTGAGGGTGTACATCTCCTTGGTGACGATGTCGGTGGACTCGCCGACGCCGCGGGCGAAGAGTTCGACGTCCTCGAAGCCGGGCGTCTCGATGTAGCCGTAACCGGAGTTCTTCAGCGGCGCGGAGATCGCCTCGCGCACCGCGAGGAACACGGCGGATTCCGGCGGAAGCAGGTCGTACGTGCCCTTGGGAGCCTGAAAGGTGTTCATGGAAGTCGCTGCGTCACATTCCTCGTCGCGGAGCGGCGCCGTGGCCGCTGCCGTAGCCTGCGGCCACCTCGCGCAGATACGGGTTGGTGGTTCGCTCCCGGCCGATGGTCGTCTGGGGGCCGTGGCCGGACAGCACCACGGTCGAGTCGTCGAGCGGCAGGCACACGCGGCCCAGCGAGTCGAGCAGCTCGGCCGCGTCGCCGCCGGGCAGGTCCGATCGTCCGACGGAGCCGGCGAACAGCAGGTCGCCCGAGAACAGGACGGGCGGAATGTCCGCCGCCTCGGGCAGCCCGAAGGTCACCGACCCCTTCGTATGGCCGGGCGCGTGCGCGACGCCGAAGCGCAGGCCCGCCAGTTCCAGCTCGGCACCGTCGTCCAGCTCCTTGACGTCGTCGGGCTCGCCCACGGTGAGTTCGCCCATGAGCGGCATCCCGATGGAGCGGCCGAGGCCCTTCTCGGGGTCGCTCATCATGTACCGGTCCGAGGGGTGGATCCAGGCCGGGATGCCGTGGGCACCGCACAGGGGCACGACCGACGCGACGTGGTCGATGTGGCCGTGGGTGAGGATCACGGCGACGGGCTTGAGGTGGTGCTTCTTGACCGTCTCGGCGACGCCCTCGGTGGCCTGGTGGCCGGGGTCGATGATCACGCACTCCTCGCCCGCGGCGGGGGCGACCAGATAGCAGTTGGTCCCCCAGGCCCCGGCGGGGAACCCGGCAATAAGCACGATCGTCCTCAAATGTCGTCCGTCGGGAGATTGCAGCAGATCAGAGCCTACCGGCGCTCCTCATTCCACAGGTAACCCATATACCGTACGGGGCTAGTCAGCGTTCATAGGACTTAGTTCCGAGCACTGTTCCGAGCACCGCCCAGACAGGGCCCACGAAGACACGAGGAGACGACCCGGTGGTCAACAGCGAGCAGCGCCGGCGCCAGCTTGCCAGGGAGAAGTTCGAGCGGCAGCAGCAGCGCCGGGCGGAGATCCGCAGGGGCGCCAGACGCCGTAACGCGATCATCGCTTCCGCGCTGGCCGTCGTGCTGGCGGCGGCGGGTGGCGCGTACGCCATCGCGGGCCTGACGGACGACAACGGTGAGAAGGACGTCGCGCAGGACAGTCCCTCGGCGCCGCCGTCCCCGACCGAGAGCAAGCCGGCCGGGCCGAAGATGACGATCGACGCCAAGGCCAAGTACACGATGACCCTGAAGACGAACCAGGGCGGCATCGGCATCGCGATGGACGCCGCGAAGACTCCGGAAACGGTGAACTCCTTCAAGTCCCTCGCGGACAAGAAGTTCTTCGACGGCACGAAGTGTCACCGTCTGACCACGGAGAACATCTTCGTGCTCCAGTGCGGCGACCCGAAGGGCGACGGCACCGGCGGCCCCGGCTACACCATCGCGGACGAGAATCTCGACGCGCTCGGCAAGCCGGCCGCGGACGGTGCGGTGACCTACCCCGCGGGGTCGGTGGCGATGGCGAATACCGGCCAGCCGAACAGCGGCGGCAGTCAGTTCTTCCTCGTGTGGAAGGACACCAAGCTCCCGCCCTCGTACACACCGTTCGGGACGATGGACGCCGAGGGCCTGAAGACCGTGAAGGCCGTCGCGGCGGGGGGTGTCACCGGTGAGACCAAGGGAGACGGTGCGCCGAAGAAGACCGTCACCATCGAGAAGGGCACCGTCGACAAGACGTGACCACCGGTGACCGGCGGCGCGGCCCGCGGTGCGGGGCGTTCGACGGGCCCCGCACCGTACCCCGCGAATTTCGGCCGTGCGGAGTGCGGACAGCCGGGCCGCCGGTCACCTAGATTGGCGTAGTGCGACGCGCGGGTCGGCTCTGCGGACCCGCTTTCGCGTCGCGGAAGACGGGCGAGGCCCGTCCAGGAAACTGTGGACGATGCCCGGGGGGCACCCCTCGCAGGCATCAGGTGGAGGAGGCGCTGTGAGCAGCGACCCGTGGGGCCGTGTCGATGAGACAGGCACCGTGTACGTGCGCACGGCCGAGGGCGAGCAGGTCGTCGGATCGTGGCAGGCAGGCTCTCCCGAGGAGGCTCTGGCCTACTTCGAGCGCAAGTACGAGGGCCTGGTGGTCGAGATCGGCCTTCTCGAACGGCGGGTGAAGACCACCGATCTCTCGGCCAAGGACGCGCAGGCCGCCATCGACCATCTGCGGGCGCAGGTGGACGAGCATCACGCCGTCGGGGATCTCGCCGCCCTGCGTACGCGTCTCGACGGCCTTGTCTCGACGGTCGAGGCGCGGCGCGAGGAGCGCAAGGTCCAGAAGGCCAAGCAGACGGACGCCGCGCGTGAGGCGAAGCAGGCTCTGGTGACGGAGGCCGAGGAGCTCGCGCAGAGCGACCAGTGGCGGTCCGCCGGGGAGCGGCTGCGCGCGCTGGTGGACACCTGGAAGGGGTTGCCGCGGCTGGACCGGAAGTCCGACGACGAGCTGTGGCACCGCTTCTCGCACGCGCGCTCGGCGTTCTCCAAGCGCCGCAAGGCGCACTTCGCCTCGCTGGACGCGCAGCGCGAGGAGGCCCGTAAGGCCAAGGAGAAGCTGGTCACCGAGGCCGAGTCGCTGTCGGGCTCCACGGACTGGGGCGGGACGGCGGCGCGCTACCGCGAGCTGATGACCGAGTGGAAGGCCGCGGGCCGCGCGCAGCGCGAAGCCGAGGACGACCTGTGGAACCGCTTCCGCGGCGCCCAGGACGTCTTCTTCGCCGCCCGTGGTGAGGTCTTCGCCGAGCGGGACGCGGAGCAGACCGAGAACCTGAAGCTGAAGGAGGAGCTGGCGGCCGAGGCCGAGCGGCTGCTCCCGGTGAAGGACCTGAAGGCGGCCCGCGCCGCGTTCCGTGCCCTCAACGAGCGGTGGGAGGCGGTCGGGCATGTGCCGCGCGACGCCAGGCCCAGGGTCGAGGGCCGGATGCAGACGGTCGAGCGGGCGCTTCAGGAGTCCGAGGAGAACGAGTGGCGCCGTACGAACCCGGAGGCGCGTGCGCGCGCCGCGGGTCTGACGGGCCAGCTCCAGGCGGCCGTCGACAAGCTGCGTACGCAGATCGACACGGCACGCGCCTCGGGCAACAACGCCAGGGCGGACAAGCTGGCGAAGGAGCTGGAGGGCCGGCAGGCCCTGCTGGACCAGGCGCTGAAGGGCCTTCAGGAGTTCGGCGGCTGACACCCGCACGCGTGACGGCACGGAGCGGCCCGGCGGTGATCCCACCGCCGGGCCGCTCCGTCGTGCGGGGCGTCAGGGCCTGCGGGCGGATGTGACGCGGTAGACGTCGTAGACGCCCTCCACGCCCCGTACGGCCTTCAGCACGTGCCCGAGGTGCTTGGGGTCGCCCATCTCGAAGGTGAAGCGGGAGGTGGCGACCCGGTCGCGGGACGTCTGGACAGCCGCCGACAGGATGTTGACGTGCTGGTCGGAGAGGACCCGGGTGACGTCGGAGAGCAGCCGGGACCGGTCCAGCGCCTCGACCTGGATGGCGACGAGGAAGACGGACGACTGGGTGGGCGCCCACTCGACTTCGAGGATCCGCTCCGGCTGCTGCGACAGCGAGTCGACGTTGACGCAGTCCGCGCGGTGTACGGAGACGCCGCTGCCGCGGGTGACGAAGCCGATGATCGGGTCGCCCGGGACCGGCGTACAGCAGCGGGCGAGCTTGACCCACACGTCCTCGACACCCTTGACCACCACACCGGGGTCGCTGCTGGAGCGGCGCTTGGTGCGTCCGCGCGAGGGCGGCGCGCTCTCGGCGATGTCCTCGTTGGCGGCCTCCTCGCCGCCGAGCGCCTGCACGAGTTTCTGTACGACGCCCTGCGCCGCGACATGGCCCTCGCCGATCGCCGCGTACAGCGACGAGATGTCGGGGTAGCGCATCTCGTGCGCGAGCGTGACGAGCGAGTCACCGGTGAGGATCCGCTGGATCGGCAGGTTCTGCTTGCGCATCGCCTTGGCGATGGCGTCCTTGCCGTGCTCGATCGCCTCGTCGCGGCGCTCCTTGGAGAACCAGGCGCGGATCTTGTTCCTGGCCCGGGGCGACTTGACGAAGCCCAGCCAGTCACGCGAGGGTCCGGCGCCGGACGCCTTGGAGGTGAAGACCTCCACCAGGTCGCCGTTGTCGAGGGTCGATTCGAGGGGGACGAGCCGCCCGTTGACCCGCGCTCCTATGGTGCGGTGGCCGACCTCCGTATGGACGGCGTAGGCGAAGTCGACGGGGGTGGCTCCGGCGGGCAGCGCTATGACATCGCCCTTGGGCGTGAAGACGAAGACCTCGTTGCGCGACAGGTCGAAGCGCAGGGACTCCAGGAACTCGCTGGGGTCCTCGGTCTCCTTCTGCCAGTCGAGCAGCTGGCGCAGCCACGCCATGTCGTTGACGGTGTCCTGGCCGCCGCCCTTGCCGGCGTTCTTCGGCACGTCCGTACGGACCTTGGACGCCCCGGCGACGGCCTCCTGCTTGTACTTCCAGTGCGCGGCGATGCCGTACTCGGCGCGGCGGTGCATGTCGAACGTGCGGATCTGGAGCTCGACCGGCTTGCCGCTGGGCCCGATGACCGTCGTGTGCAGCGACTGGTACATGTTGAACTTGGGCATCGCGATGTAGTCCTTGAACCGCCCCGGTACCGGATTCCACCGGGCGTGGACGGTGCCCAGCGCCGCGTAGCAGTCGCGGACCGTGTCGACGAGTACCCGGATACCCACCAGGTCGTAGATCTCGGCGAAGTCGCGGCCTCGCACGATCATCTTCTGGTAGACGCTGTAGTAGTGCTTCGGTCGGCCGGTGACGGTGGCCTTGATACGGGCCGCGCGCAGATCGGACTGGACCTCGTCGGTCACTATGGCCAGGTACTCGTCACGCTTGGGCGCCCGTTCGGCGACGAGCCGGACGATCTCGTCGTACATCTTGGGGTAGAGGATCGCGAAGGCGAGGTCCTCCAGCTCCCACTTGATGGTGTTCATGCCCAGGCGGTGGGCCAGCGGCGCGTAGATCTCCAGCGTCTCGCGGGCCTTCTTCTCCTGCTTCTCCCGCTTGAGATAGCGCATGGTGCGCATGTTGTGCAGCCGGTCGGCGAGCTTGATGACCAGGACGCGGGGGTCCTTGGCCATGGCGACGACCATCTTGCGTACGGTCTCGGCCTGGGCGGCCTCGCCGAACTTGACCTTGTCGAGCTTGGTGACGCCGTCGACGAGGAGGGCGACCTGGTCGCCGAAGTCCTTGCGGAGCGTGTCGAGGCCGTACTCGGTGTCCTCGACGGTGTCGTGCAGCAGCCCCGCCATGAGTGTGGCCGGGTCCATACCGAGTTCGGCGAGGATCGTGGTCACGGCCAGGGGGTGCGTGATGTACGGGTCGCCGCTCTTGCGCTTCTGGCCGCGGTGCCAGCGCTCGGCGACCTGGTAGGCGCGCTCGATCTGGCGGAGGACGGCGGTGTCGATCTTGGGGTCGTTGCTCCGTACGGTCCGCAGGAGCGGTTCGAGGACCGGGTTGTACGGCGACGAGCGCTGCACGCCGAGACGGGCCAGCCGGGCGCGTACGCGGTTGGAGGAGCCGCCGGAGCGCGAGGGCGCGGCCGGCGGGGGCTTGGGCGCGGTGACGGGGACCGGGAGCCGGCTCTTGTCGGGCGCGGAGCCCGGCACGGCCGCGACGGCGGGGGTGGGTGCCGTGGCCGGGTCGACCGGCTTCGACGGGCTCCGCCTCGGCTCGGACCCGTTGCGGTCGGACGTGTGGTCGGACCCGTTCCGCTCGGTGCCGCTGTGCCCGGACCCGTTCCGCCCGGCAGACGTCTGCGCAGCCGTCCTCGACCCGTCCGCCTGATTCTGCGGCGGGGCAGGCGCCGCCATGGCCTGGTCTGTCTGCGGATCGGGCTGGGCGGCGGGGAGTGGCTGGGCCTCGTCTGGCAAGAGCGCTCCTCGTGCGTTTCCGGGCTCTCCCGGTCAGGTGCCGAACGGCCATGGTATCGACCTCGTGCCGCGGGTGCTCACGAGACCGTTGACCGCGCGGGTGCCTGGAGGGATTCCGGGTTGATGAGAGGGAAAACGCGGACGCCCCGGGCGGAATTCCCGGGGCGTCGCATTTTGACCGCATTTCGCCTTATTTGACCGAGGCGGTCAGAGCGAGATCAGTGCCTCCAGCGGAGCGTCCCGCAGGTGCGGCTCCAGGCGGGCCCTGCCGTTGAGGAAGCCCAGCTCCAGCAGGACCGCCACGGCCACCACTTCGGCGCCGGCCCGGCGGACCAGCTCGACGGAGGCCCCGGCGGTGCCGCCGGTGGCGAGCACGTCGTCGATGACGATGACGCGGTCGCCCTCCTGGAGGTCCTCGGCGTGGACCTCCATCTCGGCGGTGCCGTACTCCAGGACGTACGACTGCGACAGCGTCGCACCGGGCAGCTTCCCGGCCTTGCGGACGGGGATGAAGCCGATGCCGGCCCGGACCGCGACCGGCGCGGCCAGGATGAAGCCGCGCGCCTCCAGGCCGACGATCTTCGTGGCGCCGTGCCGTACAGCCAGCTCCGCGAGCTCGTCGGTGAGCGCCGTGAACGCCTTCGGATCCGCGAGCAGCGGCGTGATGTCCTTGAACATCACCCCCGGCTTCGGATAGTCCGCGACATCACGGATCCGGCTGCGGAGCAGCTCCCTGGTGCTGTCGTCGGTCATCGACGCTTCCCCGACGCACGGCCCCTGCCACGGCCGCCGTGGCTTCGGGGACCCGCGACGACGGCGGCGGGCGGGGCGGCGTGCACCGGACCCTCGCCGTCATCCGGCTCGGCGTCCCTCGGCTCGTCGTAGGCCTCCTGGTCGGACTCGGCCGGCTCGCCCTTGGCCGCGGCGGCCGCCCGCTTGGCCAGGACGCGTTTCCTCAGTGCCTTGATCGACGGCTCGCGCTCCTTGAGGTCGGCGACCAGCGGAGTGGCGATGAAGATCGACGAGTACGCACCGGCGGCGAGGCCGACGAACAGCGACAGCGAGATGTCGTTCAGCATGCCGGCGCCGAGGAATCCGCCACCGATGAAGAGCAGACCGGCGACCGGCAGCAGCGCGACCACGGTGGTGTTGATGGAACGCACCAGGGTCGAGTTGATGCTGCGGTTGGCCACCTCGCTGAAGGTGTGGCGCGTCTGCTTGGTGATGTCCTTCGACCCCTCCTTGAGGCTGTCGAAGACCACGACCGTGTCGTACAGGGAGTAACCGAGAATGGTCAGCAGACCGATCACCGTGCCCGGTGTGACCTCGAAGCCGACCAGCGCGTACACACCGACCGTGATGGTGAGGTCATGGATCAGGGCGATGAGCGCCGCGACCGCCATTCTCCATTCGAAGGCGATCGCCAGATAGATCACCACCAGGATCATGAAGATCCCGAGTCCGGTCCAGGCCTTGTTGGCGATCTGCTCGCCCCAACTCGGCCCGACCAGGTCGGCGTTGATCTTCTCCTTGGGGATGTTCAGGTCTTCGGCGAGCTGGGTCTGCGTCTTGTCGGCCTGGGCCGTGTTCAGCTCGGTGACCTGGATGCGCAGGCCGCCGTTGCCGAGCTTCTGGACGATCGCGTCGTGGCCGGACGCCGCTTCCGCGTGCTCCTGCGCCTCCGACACGGAGATGCTCGTCTTGGGGGTGTTGAAGACGGCACCGCCCTTGAACTCGATGCCCATGTTGAGCCCCCGCACCGCCAGGCCGGCGATGGCCAGGATGGTGATGAGGATCGAGAGCGCGTACCAGAACTTGCGCTTCCCGACGAAGTCGTAGCCGACTTCGCCGCGGTAGAGCCGGGCGCCGAGATCGCCGAGTCGCGACATCTCACGCCTCCTTCGGGTCGGTGGGGGCGCTGAGACGGCGTGTGCGGCGCAACGGTGGTTTCGCTCCGAGGCGCTTCGGGTCGAGACCGGACCAGGAACCGCCGCTCGAGAAGAACTTCGTGCGGGCGACCAGAGTCATGATCGGCTTCGTGAAGAAGAAGACGACGACGACGTCGAGGACCGTGGTCAGGCCGAGCGTGAACGCGAAGCCCTGCACCTTGCCGACGGTGACGGTGAAGAGCACGGCCGCGGCGAGGAACGACACGAAGTCGGACACCAGGATCGTGCGCCGGGCACGTGGCCAGGCCCGTTCGACGGCGGGCCGCAGCGTACGGCCCTCTCTGATCTCGTCACGGATTCGTTCGAAGTACACGATGAACGAGTCTGCCGTGATGCCGATCGCAACGATCGCACCACACACCGCGGGGAGGTTGAGGGCGAAGCCGATACCCGGTCCGAGCAGGGTCATGATCGCGTACGTCATGACCGCCGAGGCCAGGAGGCTGACGATGGCGATCAGCGCGAGACCCCGGTAGTAGAGCACCAGGTAGATGATCACCAGCGCGAGGCCGATGGCGCCGGCGATCAGACCGGCGTGCAGCTGCTCACCGCCGAGCGCGGCGGTGACCGTGGTGACGGTCTCTTCCTGGAAGGTGAGGGGCAGCGCGCCGTACGACAGGATGTTGCCCAGGTCCTGCGCGGACTCCTGGGTGAAGTTGCCGGAGATCTCGGCGTTGGCGCTCAGGGTCTGGCGCACCGAGGGCGCCGAGACGACCTCACCGTCGAGGACGATGGCGAACTGGTTCTGCGGGGGCTGCTGCTGCGACAGCTTGCTGGTGATCGCCTGGAACTTCTTCGAGCCACCGCCCGTGAAGTCCATCTGGACGATCCACTGGCCGGTCTGCTGGTTGATGGTGGCGTTGGCGTCGTCGACGTCCTTGCCGCCCACCTCGGCCGGGCCGAGGATGTACTTCTCCCAGACACCGTCGTTCTCACCGCAGGCGAGCGTCGGCTGGTCCGGCTTCGCGTTGTCGCCGAGGACGCCCCTGGCCTTCTCGTTCGTGCAGTCGAGCGCCGCGAAGTCGGCCTGGAGCTTCTCCGTCGCGGGGTCCGCGGGCGGTGTCGCGGGCTCGCTCGGCGGCGCGCTGGGCTTGCCGGAGGCCGAGCCGCTCGGCGTGGGCGTCGCGTCGGCCTTCAGGTCCTCCGTGAGGGGACGGCCCTGGGTCGTCTCCGAGGGGCTGGGGGCGTTGTCGCCCGAAGGGGATGCGGTCTCCTTCGGCTTGTCGCTCCCGGAAGGGCTCGGGCTCTCGCTCGAACCGGCGCTCGGAGTCGGGTTCGCGTCCGGCGGCGGCTGCTGCGCGGCGGGGTCACCCGGGCCGAGGGTCAGGACCGGCCGGAAGTACAGCTGAGCGGTGGTGCCGACCTGCTCACGAGCCTGCTGCGAGTTCGTGCCCTTGGGGATGTTGACAATGATGTTGTCGGATCCCTGGGTCTGAACCTCGGCCTCCTGAACGCCGAGACCATTGACACGACGCTCGATGATGCCGACCGCGGTGTTCATGTTGGTCTCGTTGACCGCGTTCGCCTGGCCCGGCGAGCTCTTGGCCTTGAGCGTGATCGTCGTACCGCCGGCGAGGTCGATACCGAGGCGCGGCGTGAGCTCGCCCGCCCCGAACATCCCGCCGACGAGGGCGATCATCGCGATCAGGAACAGGATCAGGGTGCGCCCCGGCTTTCCCGGGGCCCCCGTCTGCCTTCGGCCCTTCTGAGGTGCTGCCACCTTTTCGTTTCTCCCTGTCCAACCGCCCCACGCCGGGTGAGCGACGGAGCGGCAACGAAGTGTTGTGGGGACGTGCCCACGCGAATGCCGACGTCGTCCGGGGACCGCGGTACGCCCGGGGGCGTGGTGCGGGACCGGACGGGACTACTTCGCGCCGCTCTCGCCTTCGGCCTTGGCGTCCTTGGGCTCGACCGACTCCTTCTCGGCGTCGGCGTCGGCCTTGGGCGCGTCGGCCTTCGGCGCGTCGACGTCGGCCGCGGCCTCGGCCTCGGCGTCTTCCGGGCCGTCCTTCTTGCCCAGGTCGATCCTGGCGACGTCGTCGTCGACCAGCGAGGAGGCGTCGTCGGGCACGACGTGGCCGTCGACCTCGAACTCTTCCTCGTCGCCGTGGACGATGCGGTTGTACTCCTCGTCCGTCAGGACGGCGCCGATCGCGTTCTTCGCGTACACGGCGTGCACGGCCGGTGCGACCTCCAGCAGGACCGTGTCGTCGTGAACTTCCTTGACGGTGGCGTACATGCCCCCGATCGTCCGGACACCTGTGCCTGGCTGCATCTCATTGCGCATCTGCACAGCCGCCTGCTGCTTCTTCTTTGCGGACCGGGTCATCAGGAACATGGCCCCGATGAGCACGATGAAGGGGAGGAGGGTCACGAGACTCACGGGAGGGAACTTCCTTCGCACGACCGCGCTGTCGAGCGGCCTGGTATACGGGGGTGGGTAGCCGACCGTTACGGGCGGCATCGGCGGAGTCTAAGCGAGTCCGCATCAATGGAACAACGCCCAGCATGGCACCGGGGTTCCTGCTGGGGCGAGTGCCTGTGCGCTCACGCCCCGAACAGCCCCGGTTGTCCGCTTGCGCCTGGGCTCCGCGGGGGTGGCGCCAGCCCCAGATGGGCCCATGCCGCCGGGGTCGCGACCCGGCCGCGCGGGGTGCGGGCGAGCAGCCCCTCCCGTACGAGGAAGGGCTCGGCGACCTCCTCGACCGTCTCGCGCTCCTCGCCCACCGCGACGGCGAGGGTCGACAGGCCGACCGGGCCGCCGCCGAACAGCTTGAGCAGGGCCCCGAGCACGGCCCGGTCGAGGCGGTCCAGGCCCCGTTCGTCCACCTCGTACACCTGAAGGGCGGCGGAGGCGATGTCGCGGTTGATGTACCCCTCGGCCTTGACCTGCGCGTAGTCGCGGACCCGGCGCAAGAGACGGTTGGCGATACGGGGCGTGCCCCGGGAGCGCCCCGCGATCTCGGCGGCGCCCTCCGCGTCGATCTCCAGGTCCAGGAGGTGCGCGGAGCGGTGGATGACCCGTTCCAGCTCGACGGGCTCGTAGAACTCCATCTGCGCGGTGAAGCCGAAACGGTCGCGCAGCGGGGGCGGCAGCAGGCCGGCCCTGGTGGTGGCACCGACGAGGGTGAAGGGCGGCAGCTCCAGCGGGATGGCCGTGGCACCGGGGCCCTTGCCGACGATGACGTCGACGCGGAAGTCCTCCATGGCCATGTAGAGCATCTCCTCGGCGGGCCGGGACATCCGGTGGATCTCGTCGAGGAAGAGGACCTCGCCCTCCTGGAGGGAGGAGAGGATCGCGGCGAGATCGCCGGCGTGCTGGATGGCCGGGCCCGAGGTGATACGGATCGGGGCGCCCATCTCAGCCGCGATGATCATGGAGAGAGTGGTCTTGCCGAGGCCTGGCGCGCCCGACAGCAGGACGTGGTCGGCGGTGGCGCCCCGGGCGAGGGCCGCCTTCAGGACGAGGTCGAGCTGTTCCCGTACGCGCTCCTGCCCGACGAACTCGTCCAGCGACTTGGGCCGCAGCGCCGCCTCGACCGCCTGGTCCTCACCGTCGGCGGACCCGGCGACGAGCCGGTCGGGCCCCTCGGTCGCGTCCGTCGGCGGGAGGCCGCCTCCCGGCGTCCCTTTGCTGCTGTCGTCCCAGTTCACTGTGGCTCACCTCATGGAATCGGGACGTCCCTGGACGGTCCCGTGGAGTTCGGCTCCGGCGCGGGCGGCGATCGGGGGGCGGCCTGCCCGCGCCCGTCGTCGTGGCCCGGTCAGCGTGTGCGGTTCAGCGACTGGAGAGCCGCCCGCAGGAGTCGCGGTACGGCGGGCGACTCGCCCGCCTCGATCGCGGCCTCGGCCTGGGGGGCGACCAGCGCGACCGCCTCGTCCGCCTCCCTCGTCGCGTAGCCGAGACCGATCAGCGCCGAGTGCAGCTGGTCGTTCCAGGCGGCGGAGACGGGGACGCCGATTCCCTGTCTGCCGACATGAGCGCCGAGGGGCTCGCCGAGCCGGTCCTTCAGCTCCAGCAGCAGCTTCTGCGCGCCCTTCTTACCGATGCCGGGGACGGCCGTGAGCGTCTTCTCGTCGCCGGTGGCGACGGCGACACGCAGGGTGTCCGGCGCGTGCACCGCGAGCATCGCCTGGGCCAGCCGCGGGCCCACACCGCTGGCGGTCTGGAGCAGCTCGAACGTCTGGCGCTCGTCGTCGTCGGCGAAGCCGTACAGCGTGAGCGAGTCCTCCCGGACGACCAGCGACGTGGCGATCCTGGCCTGCTCACCGATCCGCAGCCCGGCGAGCGTGGCCGGGGTGCACTGGACGGCCATGCCGACGCCGCCGACCTCGATCACCGCGGAGGTCGGGGCGAGCGCGGCCACCGGGCCGCTGACGAAGGCGATCATCGGGGAACCTTCCGTACGGGGGTGTGGCCGGCGGGCCGGGACGCCTTCGCCACGGCGTGCGCCTGCTGGAGACGGTTGACGGCCGGGGCGCGCCAGATATGACAGATGGCGAGGGCGAGGGCGTCGGCGGCGTCGGCCGGTTTGGGCGGGGCGTCCAGTCTCAGCAGCCGGGTCACCATGGCACCGACCTGTGCCTTGTCGGCGCGCCCGCTGCCCGTGACGGCGGCCTTGACCTCGCTGGGGGTGTGCAAGGCGACCGGAATGCCGCGGCGGGCGGCGCAGAGCATGGCGACGGCGCTGGCCTGGGCCGTGCCCATCACCGTACGGACGTTGTGCTGGCTGAACACCCGCTCCACGGCGACCAGTTCGGGCCCGTACTCGTCCAACCAGGCTTCCACTCCCCGCTCGATGGCGACGAGGCGCGACCCGAGGTCCGCGTCGGCCGGTGTGCGCACCACACCGACCCCGAGCATCGTCAACGCGCGTCCCGCGACGCCCTCGACGACGCCGACACCGCACCGCGTCAGTCCGGGGTCCACGCCCAGTACCCGCATCGCGCCCCTCCCCCTCACACTCCCGGTCCCGCCCGATCACCTGTTCTGCCGGTGAGTCAGAACCCCTGATCAGCACAGTATCGGTCGGCACCGACAACGCGGCGGGCCGACGGGGGGTGTGTCCCCGTCGGCCCGCCGCGTACAGCCGAGTTGACGCCGGCGACGCGCGCCGGTGCGCCCGCCGGTCAGGCGTCGACCTTCTCCATGACCTCGTCCGAGACATCGAAGTTGGCGAAGACGTTCTGCACGTCGTCGCTGTCCTCCAGCGCGTCGATCAGCTTGAAGATCTTCCGTGCCCCGTCCTCGTCCAGCTCGACCTGCATGGTCGGCACGAAGTTGGTGTCGGCGGAGTCGTAGTCGATGCCGGCCTGCTGGAGCGCCGTGCGGACCTCGACCAGGTCGGTCGCCTCGCTGAGCACCTCGAAGGACTCACCCAGGTCGTTGACCTCCTCGGCGCCCGCGTCGAGGACGGCGCCCAGGACGTCGTCCTCGCCCAGCTCCCCCTTGGGGACGATCACGACGCCCTTGCGGTTGAACAGGTATGACACGGAGCCGGGGTCGGCCATCGAGCCGCCGTTGCGGGTCATCGCGACGCGGACGTCGGAGGCGGCACGGTTGCGGTTGTCGGTCAGGCACTCGATGAGCACGGCGACACCGTTGGGCCCGTAGCCCTCGTACATGATCGTCTCGTAGTCGGCGCCACCGGCCTCCAGGCCGGCGCCGCGCTTGACGGCCGAGTCGATGTTCTTGTTCGGCACCGAGCTCTTCTTCGCCTTCTGGATGGCGTCGAAAAGGGTCGGGTTGCCGTCGACATCGGCGCCCCCGGTGCGGGCCGCGACCTCGATGTTCTTGATCAGCTTCGCGAAGAGCTTGCCGCGCTTGGCATCGATCACGGCCTTCTTGTGCTTCGTCGTAGCCCATTTAGAGTGGCCGGACATCTGCCTGTCTCCTTCGCGTAACCAATCCTGCTCCGTTCGGCAGAGATCCTACCGGGAGCCCCTCACCCCGCGGAGCGCACCATCTCCGTGAAGAAGCCGTGCAGCCGGTGGTCGCCGGTGAGTTCCGGATGGAAGGCCGTGGCGAGGGCGCTGCCCTGCCGTACGGCCACGACATGCCCGCCGTGCTCGGCCAGCACCTCCACCTCGGCGCCCACCGACTCCACCCACGGCGCCCGGATGAAGACTCCGTCCACCGCTCCCACACCGACCACGTCGACGGCCGCCTCGAAGGACTCGTTCTGCCGTCCGAAGGCGTTCCTGCGGACGATCATGTCGATGCCGCCGACCGTCTCCTGTCCGGAGCGCGGGTCGAGGATCTTCTCGGCGAGGAGGATCAGGCCGGCGCAGGTGCCGTAGACCGGCATCCCGGCGCGTACGCGCGATCGCAGCGGCTCCAGCATCCCGAAGAGGACGGCCAGTTTGGACATGGTCGTCGACTCGCCTCCGGGGATCACCAGCCCGTCGACGGCGGCCAGTTCGTCCGGCCGCCGTACGGTCGTGGGCACCGCGCCGGCCGCCGCCAGGGCGGCCAGATGCTCCCGTACGTCGCCCTGGAGGGCCAGGACGCCGATCAGCGGGCCGCGCGCGGCGCCCTGGTCACCAGCCACGGTTGGCATAGTGCTCGGACGCGGGCAGGGTGTCGATGTTGATGCCGACCATGGCCTCGCCGAGGTTGCGGGAGGCGTCCGCGACGATCTTGGGGTCGTCGTAGAAGGTGGTGGCCTTGACGATGGCGGCGGCGCGCTTGGCCGGGTCGCCGGACTTGAAGATGCCGGAGCCGACGAAGACACCCTCGGCGCCGAGCTGACGCATCAGGGCCGCGTCCGCCGGGGTGGCCACGCCTCCCGCGGAGAAGAGCACGACGGGCAGCTTGCCCAGCTCGGCGACCTCCTTGACGATCTCGTACGGGGCGCGGAGCTCCTTCGCGGCGGCGTACAGCTCGTTGTTGTCGTAGCCGCGCAGCCGGGCGATCTCGTTCTTGATCTGGCGCAGATGACGGACCGCCTCGACGACGTTGCCGGTGCCGGCCTCGCCCTTGGAGCGGATCATGGCCGCGCCCTCGGCGATACGGCGCAGGGCCTCGCCCAGGTTGGTCGCGCCACAGACGAACGGCGTGGTGAAGGCCCACTTGTCCGAGTGGTTGACCTCGTCGGCCGGGGTCAGGACCTCGGACTCGTCGATGTAGTCGACGCCGAGGGACTGCAGGACCTGGGCCTCCACGAAGTGGCCGATGCGGGACTTGGCCATCACCGGGATCGAGACGGCCTCGATGATGCCCTCGATCATGTCGGGGTCGGACATCCGCGCGACGCCGCCGTCCTTACGGATGTCGGCGGGAACACGCTCCAGCGCCATCACGGCGACCGCGCCGGCGTCCTCGGCGATCTTCGCCTGGTCCGGCGTGACCACATCCATGATCACGCCGCCCTTGAGCTGCTCGGCCATGCCGCGCTTCACGCGCGCGGTGCCGGTCTCGGGGGTCTGGCTGGTGGGGATAAGCGTGCTGGACACGGGAACGACCTCACTGGGACGGGGGCGGGACCGGTTGACGATGTGAGCAAACCTCTCCGGACCAGTCCACAGCAAGGGCCAATGGAAGGCCTGTGGATCGTTCTCGCGGCCCCCTCCCGCCCCCTCCCCCGGCTCCCCGGCTATGCGGGCCGGTTGGCGAGGGCCACCGGCGGCTCGTCGTCCATCTCGAAGGCGAGCGGGGACGGCGCGTGCCCGGCGAGGCGGAACCAGCGGACCGTACGGTGCCGGCGCAGCGCGCGGGCCGCGCGTACGGAGTCGTTGTGGAAGCGCCGGGCCATGGGAACGAGGCGTACGGCGGCGGCCAGCTCGTCGGCGGCCTCGTCGCCGCCCGGAGCCGCCCGTACCGCCTCGACCTGCGCGACCTCTCCGAAGACGGCCCGCAGCGCCTCGCTCAGTTCGCTCTCGGCCACCTCACGCTGCTCGTCCTCGGCCTGGCGCGCGGCGTGCGCGCCCTGGTAGAGCACGATCGAGGCGGCGGGATCGAGGAGGCCCGCGGTGGCCAGCTCCTGGGCGACCGAGGCGCGGCGCACCAGTTGGGCGTCGAGGGAGGCCCGTGACGCGTCGATCCGCGAGTGCAGTCGGTCGAGGCGGCCCGCGGTCCAGCTGAGGTACAGGCCGATCGCCAAGAGCCCGGCGAAGATCCAGATCAGGGTTTCGGTCACGAACGGCAGGCTACTTGTGGCCGGGTGCCCTTCCGCCACCCCGTCCCGTCCGGATTCCGGGAGTGACCACCGGGACGCCCTCCTGAGAAGGGGGCGCCCGCACGACAGCCCCCAGGGCCTGTCCGGCGGACACGACCCTGGGGCGGGTCCGCGAGACAGCGGAGGGCGGGGCCCGGGGCGTCCGGTGCGATACATCGCGAGGCGCGAGGATGGTGCTCGTACCGGCGTACCCCGCCGACTTTCGACAACGCGGCGAGCGCGCGTGCCAGGGACCGCGAGCCCGGCAAGATCCAAACGACAGGCCCTGGGGCGTGTTCTGAAAGTCCCGTCTGGCTCACGGCGCCTGGCACGCTCGCTCGCCGCGTTGTCGGGTCGCCCGAGTACGCCCGGGCCATCCACAACGCTGATCCTCCGCCTTGCGATCGCGCGCACCAGACGCCGTGAGCCCCGCCCTGCGGGCGGACGACGCCACTTTCAAAACACGCCCTAGTCGCGCGCCGCCAGGCCGAAGCGGGCGCGGAGGCCGACCCGTTCGTCCGTGGCGACCGACGCCGCGCCGTCGGTCACCGTCTCGTAGACCGCGAGAATGTCCGCGCCCACCGTCGACCAGTCGAAGCGCCGCACATGCGCGCTGCCGCGCTCGCCCAGCTCCTCGCGCCGCCGAGAGTCACCCAGCAGCCGTACGGCGGCCTCCGCCAGCGCGTCCGCGTCCTCGTTGGCGAACAGTTCTCCGGCCTCGCCCTGGTCCAGGACCTGCGCGAACGCGTCCAGGTCGCTCGCCAGCACCGCCGCGCCCGCCGACAGCGCCTCGACGAGGATGATGCCGAAGCTCTCGCCCCCGGTGTTGGGCGCCACGTACAGGTCGACGCTGCGCAGCAGCCGCGCCTTGTCCTCGTCGCTCACCATGCCCAGGAATTCGACGCTGCCGCGCATCTCCTCGGGAAGCGAATCCACCGCCTCCTTCTCGTCGCCGCGCCCGGCGACCAGCAGCCTCGTGTCGGGGAACGCTTCGAGGATCCTCGGCAGGGCCTTCATCAGGACGGGCAGCCCCTTGCGCGGCTCGTCGATGCGCCCGACGAAGCCGATCGTGCCGCCCTGCCACCGGGGGTTGACCGCCGCTCTCGCGAAGAAGTCGACGTCGACCCCGTTGGGGATGACGACGGCGTCGCCGCCCAGATGCTCGACCAGAGTGCGCCGCGCGTACTCGCTGACCGCGATCCGTGCGCTTATCTTCTCCAGCGCCGGCTGGAGGATCGCGTACGCGGCGAGCATCACCCGCGAGCGCGGGTTCGACGTGTGGAACGTCGCGACGATCGGCCCCTGCGCCGCCCAGCAGGTGAGCAGCCCGAGCGAGGGCGCCGTGGGTTCGTGGATGTGGATGACGTCGAAGGTGCCGTCGTGCAGCCAGCGCCGTACCCGGGCCGCCGCCAGGAAGCCGAAGTTCAGCCGGGCGACGGAGCCGTTGTACGGCACGGGCACGGCCCGCCCGGCGGAGACCACGAACGGCGGGAGCGGCGTCTCGTCGTCGGCGGGCGCGAGCACGGAGACCTCGTGGCCCAGCCGGATCAGATGGTCCGCGAGGTCCCTGATGTGGAACTGCACTCCGCCCGGTACGTCCCAGGAGTACGGGCAGACGATGCCGATGTTCACCCGGCCCCACCGACCTTCTCGGGGCTTCCGCCGGTCCCGGCGTCCGTGTCGGGACGGGGTTCGAGGTCGGCGAGCCAGAGACGTTGCAGCATGTGCCAGTCCTCCGGATGCTCGGCGATACCGACGGCGAACTTGTCGGCGACGGCCTGTGTCATCACAGACGACTTCTCGGCGCGTTTGCCTGTCTCCGGCACCTCGACGGCCGGAAACACCCGTCCACGCATCAGTTTCGGCCCGTCGAAGTGGAGTGAGACCGGGAACAGCAGTGCCCCGGTCTGCTGCGCGAGCATGGCGGGCCCGGCCGGCATCCGGGTCTTCTCGCCGAAGAACGTCACCTCGACGCCGGACGCGGACAGATCCCGGTCGGCGACCAGACACACCAGTCCGCCGGAGCGCAGCCGTCGGGCGAGCGTCCCGAAGGCGGTGCCCCCGGTGTGCGGCAGCACCTCCATACCGAGGCTCTCGCGGTATTCGACGAAACGGTCGAAGAGCGATTCGGGCTTGAGCCGTTCCACGACGGTGGTGAACGGAACGCCCATCCCCCGGGTCAGCCAGGCCCCGGCCAGATCCCAGTTGGCCAGATGCGGCAGGGCCAACACGACGCCCCGCCCACTTTCCAGACCCTCCGTCAGGAGATGGATGTCCTTGATCTCGACGCTGTCCCGCACCCGCTCCGCGCTCCAGACCGGCAGCCGGAACGACTCCATCCAGTACCGCATGTACGAACGCATGCCGGCCTTCGACAGCTCCGCGAGGCGCTCGGGGCTGGCGTCCGGCACCACGCGGGCCAGATTCGACTCTAGCCGCAGCACGTTCGAGCCGCGCCGCTTCCAGACGGTGTCGGCGATGGTCCTGCCGAGGGCGACGGCCACCGGCTCGGGGAGCGTCTTGACGGTGCTCCAGCCGAGTCCGTAGAGGGCGTCGACGAGCCGGTCCCGCCCGCCGCTCATGAGGCGGACCCGCCGGCCCTGGCCGCGTCGGCCTCGGCCGACTCGCGCCGTACGGTCACCACACGCTGCCCGAGTGTCACCAGACTGCCCGCGGCCACCACCCACAGCGCGATCGGCAGCAGGATGTCGATACCGGGCACCCCGAACTTGTGCATGCCCGCGAGACCCGCCGCCACCAGGGAGATGACAAGACGCTCGGCGCGCTCGATGAGCCCGTTGACGGCCACCGGCAGCCCTATGGATTCGCCGCGGGCCTTCGTGTACGAGACGACCTGGCCGCTCGTCAGACAGAAGATGGAGACGGCGCAGAGCACATTGTTGTCGCCCGTTCCCGCGTACCAGAGCGCGAATCCGCCGAAGACCGCGCCGTCGGCGACCCGGTCGAGCGTGGAGTCGAGGAAGGCCCCCCACCGGCTGGAGATCCCGGCCTGCCGCGCCATGTTGCCGTCGATGAGGTCGGAGAAGACGAAGAGCGTGATGACGATCGTGCCCCAGAAGAACTCTCCCCGGGGGAAGAAGACCAGCGCTCCCGCCATCACCCCCGCGGTACCGATGAGTGTCACGGCGTCGGGACTCACCCCCCGGCGGAGCAGAAACGCGGCGAACGGGGTGAGGACACGCGTAAAGAATGCACGCGCGTACTTGTTCAGCATGGCCTTCCCGACGGTCGTTGGGCAGGCGGCCCCATCGGCCACCGGCTGGCCCATCGTAGCCAGGACCGCGGGCCTCCACCGCCGGGGCGCCCACCTCCGGCAGAACGGGCGCTCCGGCTCCGCGTGACGACCGACGTATGGACGCGGGCCGACGCGAGTGGAAAGCTCGAAGGACCACCGTGGGCATCGCAGGAGCTGCCACGCGCGGCCCCCACTGCCCGCGCCCCGACTCCTCACCGTGCGATCGATCGGGAGGCATGATCATGGGCGACAAGGCGAACGGACATCCCGGGGCCGCCGGCAGGGCGACAACGGCCGGCCGGCCCTCCTCGGTACGGAACGTGGCGCTGGTCGGCCACAGCGGATCCGGCAAGACGACTCTGGTCGAGGCCCTGGCGCTGACTGCGGGGGCTCTCACCCGGGCGGGCCGCGTGGAGGACGGCGGCACGGTCTCGGACTACGACGAGATCGAGCACCGGCAACAACGTTCCGTACAGCTGTCCCTCGTCCCGCTGGACTGGGGAGAGTGCAAGATCAATTTGCTGGACACCCCCGGCTACGCGGATTTCGTCGGGGAGCTGAGGGCCGGTCTGCGAGCCGCGGACGCGGCCCTTTTCGTTGTCTCGGCCGCCCAGGAGGCGGAGGCGGTGGCGGGCTCCACCCGTGCGATGTGGGAGGAGTGCGCCGCCGTCGGCATGCCGCGCGCGATCGTCGTGACGCATCTGGAGACCGCCCGCACCGGCTTCGAGGAGCTGACGCGGGTCTGCGGCGGGATCTTCGGCGGTGACGACCCCGACGCCGTCCTGCCTCTGTATCTGCCCGTGTTCGGCGCCGAGGGCCCCGACGGGCACGCGCCGGTCACCGGGCTCACCGGACTGCTCACGCGGAAGATCTACGACTACTCGTCCGGCACCCGCGAGGTGCTCGCGCCCGACCCCGCCCGGCTGCCGCTCATCGACGCCGCCCGGGACCGGCTGATCGAGGGGATCATCGCCGAGAGCGAGGACGAGACCCTGATGGAGCGCTATCTGGGCGGCGCCGAGATCGACGAGCGGACGCTCGTGGACGATCTGGAGAAGGCCGTCGCGCGAGGTGTCTTCCACCCCGTCCTGGCGGCGGCGCCGGCCGCCGGCGGAGCGCGCCAGGGTCTCGGCACGGTCGAGCTGCTCGAACTGATCACCCGGGGGTTCCCCACCCCGCTGGAGCGCCGCGCGCCCGAGGTGACGACCCCGCGCGGCTCGGAGCGCCCGCGCCCGAGCTGCGACCCGGGCGGCCCGCTGGTCGCCGAGGTCGTCAAGACGGCGTCCGACCCGTACGTGGGACGGCTCTCCCTCGTCCGGGTCTTCTCCGGCACGCTGCGGCCCGACGAGACGGTGCACGTCTCCGGGCACGGGCTCGCCGACCGCGGTCACGAGGACCACGACGTGGACGAGCGGATCGGCGCGCTGTCGGCGCCCTTCGGCAAGCAGCAGCGGATCCTGGACAGCTGTGTCGCGGGCGATCTGGCGTGTGTGGCGCGGCTGTCGCACGCCGAGACGGGCGACACGCTCTCCGCCAGGGACGACCCGCTGCTGATGCGGCCCTGGACGATGCCCGATCCGCTGCTGCCGCTCGCCGTGGAGGCGCACAGCACGTCGGACGAGGACAAGCTGTCGCAGGGCCTCGCCCGGCTCGCCGCCGAGGATCCGACGATGCGCCTGGAGCAGAACCCGGCGACCCGTCAGGTCGTGCTCTGGTGCCTCGGCGAGGCGCACATGGACGTGGCCCTGGAGCGGCTGCGCAACCGGTACGGCGTCCAGGTGGACGTCGTACCGCACAAGGTGTCGCTGCGGGAGACCTTCGGCGAGCGGGCGTCGGGGCGCGGCCGGCTCGTCAAACAGTCAGGCGGCCACGGCCAGTTCGCGATCTGCGAGATCGAGGTCGACCCGCTGCCCGCGGGCTCCGGCGTCGAGTTCGTCGACCGGGTCGTCGGGGGCGCGGTACCCCGGCAGTTCATCCCCGCGGTGGAGAAGGGCGTACGGGCGCAAGCGGCGCGCGGGGTCGCCGCCGGGCATCCGCTGGTCGACGTACGGGTGACGCTGGTGGACGGGAAGTCGCACTCGGTGGACTCCTCGGACGGTGCTTTCCAGACAGCGGGCGCGCTCGCGCTGCGCGAGGCGTCCGAGCAGGCGCGAATCGAACTGCTGGAGCCGGTCGCCACCGTGGAGGTCGTGGTCCCCGACGAGTACGTGGGCGCCGTGATGAGCGACCTGTCGGGGCGGCGCGGCCGGGTGGTCGGTACGGATCAGGCCGGGGCGGGACGGACGGCCGTACGGGCGGAGGTGCCGGAGATCGAGATCGGCCGGTACGCGATCGATCTGCGGTCCGTCTCGCACGGCACGGGCCGGTTCAGCCGCTCGTACGCCCGGCACGAGGCGATGCCGGCGCATGTGGCCGACCGTGTCCGGGAGAACGCCGCCGCGGAGGTGGTGTCCTGAGGACTGCGCCGGGGGCGCGGGAGTCTCGTGTGCCGGGACCGGATTCTTCCTGACGCGGGGTGTGTTCCGCGGGTTACGCTGTGGTGCGCCCCAGCTCAGCAGGTGTACGGGGCACCGTAGTTGGGAAAAGGGCGCAGCAGCGGATGCTCGCGGCGATGGGGGCGGACAGTGGCGCACGAAGGATTCGATTTCTCTCCGGGAGCTCAGGTTCCGCTCCAGGGGTCGGCAGGTCAGACGGCGGCGTCGCACGCCCTGGCCTCGGCGGCGTACCGCGACAGCCCCATCGAGGAGATCCTCAAGGCCGACAGCGAGTGGCACAAGTCGACGGTGAAGAAGGGCAAGGTCTCGCTCTTCGAGCCGAATCTGGGCGAGGCGTTCTCGCAGGCGGTGCGGGCTCGGATGCTGGGCGGCGGCCGTGCCGCGCTGATCCAGTCCTTCGGCATGGAGCCGCAGTCGGTGGTCGAGCACTGTCTGGCCGCCATCCGCATCCGCAAGGAGCGCGACACCCGGCTCACGCTGGTGGCCGTCGTGTTCGGTCTGCTGTTCCTGCCGGGGACGCTGCTGTGGATCGGTGTCTTCCAGCTGCGCAGGACGCTCGCCGGGTCGAAGGACAAGAAGGCCGGCGCGATCGGTGGCGCGCTGCTCCTCGGTGTCGCCGCGCTGGCCGTGGTCTTCATGGTCGCGCTGCCGTTCACGGGCTTCCTCGGCTGGTATCTGCGCGGCATGATCATCGCACCCGTCATCGGCTGGCTGGTCGCCAAGCGGATCTGCGAGACGACGGCCAAGGATCTGCGGGCCCGCTGGAGCGATCTCCTGTCGGGCGGAGGCGTCGGCGCCAAGGTGCCGGAAGCGGTGCCGGGGCATCCCGACGAGACCGCGCGGGAGGAACTGCGCAGCGGACTGGAGAAGCTGACGGCGGAGCAGCGCTCCAACGCGGTCTTCTACGCGGGCCCCAAGGGCATATTGGGCATGGGCACCCGGTGGGGCAGCTGGCAGCTCGCCGAGGACCTGGTTCCCAAGGAGGCCGGCAAGGAGATCCACCAGTTCCGCAGCTACGACGTGATACGGGCGATGCACGACCAGCTGAAGATGCTGGAGCGCGGCCCGCTCAACTCGGGCGGGTTCCCCAAGCCCGAGGTCAAGCACTGGATCGTGCGACCGGTCGGTGAGAACGCCGGATCGGTGAGCCGGCCGGAGGGTCAGGACGTCGAGGCGTACCAGGTCAAGCCGCACGAGATACAGCGGATCTGCAACCACCAGCAGTTCGGCGCGGGCGACCGGCACTATCTGGGTGTGCAGTTCGTGCTGTGGGACGGCCAGTTGATCATCACGATGATGATCACGGTGACGGTCCTGCACGAGACACTGCGTATCGAGGTGACGGGTCACGCGCTCGGGCCGGTGCACTCCCTCTTCTTCTCCAAGCCGTCGCCCAAGACGGTCACGACGGCCAAGACGGTCCGCTTCTGGGAGACCAAGACTCGCAACCTGCCGCTGGTGGAGCCGCGTGAGGCGGTACGGCTGGCGGTGCGCGCCCCGTTCACCTGGTACCCGCCGATCCTCGACTTCCTCGGCGGGAAGCTGTCGCTGCCCGAGCCGTTCGGTCTGCGGCACGCCTGGGCCGAGAAGCCGTGGCGCCACCGCTTCATGGCGGACGACGCGATGCGCGCGGCGACGCCGGTGCTCCGGGTGGCGCACACGGCGGCCCTGAAGGTACTGAGCGACAACGGCGTGGACACCGAGCGCTTCGGCAGCCGCTCCTCCTCCCTCAGCGGCGCGGTCCAGGACCCGTCGCCGAGGAAGGTCGACGTGTACGACGCGTGACGAGGGCTACGAGTCCGCCTTCGGCCACGCGTCGGCGAGCATCACCCGGGTGTCGGCGAGGAGTTGGGGCAGCACCCGGGTACGGGCGACGACGGGCATGAAGTTGGCGTCGCCGCCCCAGCGCGGCACGACGTGCTGGTGCAGATGGGCGGCGATGCCGGCCCCGGCGACGGCGCCCTGGTTCATGCCGATGTTGAAGCCGTGCGCCCCGGAGGCCGTACGCAGCGCGGTCATGGCCCGCTTGGTGAAGGTGCTCAGCTCGTCGGTCTCGGCGTCGTCCAGCTCGGTGTAGTCGGCGACGTGCCGGAACGGTACGACCAGGAGATGGCCGCCGTTGTACGGATAGAGGTTCAGCACCGCGTACACCGACTCGCCGCGTGCGACGACGAGCCCGTCCTCGTTGGACTTGAGCGGGATGGAGCAGAAGGGACAACCCTCGCCCGGGTTCGGGCTGGTGGGCTTGTTCTCGCCCTGGATGTAGGCCATCCGGTGAGGCGTCCACAGTCGCTGGAACGCGTCCGGGATGCCCACTCCGATCTGCTGCTCCGGCTCACTCGTCATGCTGTGCAGCATATGACTTCGGCCCGGTGAAGCGTGTCGCCGGGCCCGCCCCGTCCCCTCCCCGGCGATGCTGGCGCGATGCATGTCCGGAACCGAGCGAACCGCCTGCGTGACTGGGAGCGGCGCCTCGAACTGCCACTGCTCGTCGCCTCGCCGCTCTTCCTCGCCTGTTACGCGGCGCTGGTGCTGAACGACAGCCGCGACCCGGTCGTGGGTGATGTCGTACTGGGCGTCCTGCTCGCGGTCTGGGCGCTGTTCGCCGTGGACTACGCGGTACGTCTGGTACTGAGCGGCCAGGGGGCCCGCTTCGTGACGGCGCACTGGCTCGACACGGTCGTCCTGCTGCTGCCCCTGCTGCGCCCGGTGCGGATCGTGAGCACCTATGTGACGCTCCAGCGCCGCCGCGACGAGCCGCGGCTGAGTCTGTACGGGCGGGTGATGCTGTACGCCGGTGTGACGGCGGTCCTGCTCAGCTTCGCCTCCGCGCTCGCGGTCTACCAGCAGGAGCGCGGTGCGCCGGGCGCCACCATCCGGACCTTCGGGGACGCGGTGTGGTGGGCCTGCTCGGCGATCACCACGGTCGGGTACGGCGATGTGACACCGGTGACGCCGCTCGGGCGGCTGTTCGCGGTCTTTCTGATGGTGTGCGGTCTGGCGCTGCTGGGCGCGGTGACGGGTTCGTTCTCCTCGTGGCTGATCCAGGTCTTCGACCGGGAGGACCGGTCGAGGACGAAGGACCGGGGAGAGCAGGGTGACGACCGGGGAGAGCGGGGAGGGCGCGCGGTACGGCCTCCGGGAAGCTGACGCCTCCCCGGAGGCCGTACCGGACCCGCTCCGTCGTCTCAGACCTGTACGCGGCGCTCCACGACGTCCAGGAGCTCGGCGAGCGCCTCGTCGGCGGGAATGCCGTTCTTCTGCGTGCCGTCCCGGTAGCGGAAGGACACCGCGCCGTTGGCGACGTCCTCGTCGCCGGCGATGATCATGAACGGCGTCTTGGCCTTCTGGTGGTTGCGGATCTTCTTCTGCATCCGGTCCGCCGACGCGTCCACCTCGACGCGCAGCCCCTTGGCCTTCGCCCGCGCGGCGAACTCCTGGAGGTAGGGCACGTGCGCGTCGCCGATCGGGATGCCGACCGCCTGGACGGGGGCCAGCCAGGCCGGGAACGCGCCCGCGTAGTGCTCCAGGAGCACGGCGAAGAAACGCTCGATCGAGCCGAACAGCGCCCGGTGGATCATGACCGGCTGCTGCTTGGTGCCGTCGGACGCGGTGTACTCCAGCTCGAACCGCTTCGGCTGCTGGAAGTCGACCTGGATGGTGGACATCTGCCAGGACCGGCCGATGGCGTCCTTGGCCTGTACGGAGATCTTGGGCCCGTAGTACGCGGCGCCGCCCGGGTCAGGAACGAGCGGCAGACCCTGCTTGTCGGCGGCCTGCTGGAGCGCCGCGGTGGCCTCCTCCCACTCCGCGTCCTCGCCCATGAACTTGTCCGACTCCGGGTCGCGGGTGGACAGCTCCAGCTCGAACTCGGACAGGCCGTAGTCGCGCAGCAGCTCCAGCACGAAGGTGAGCAGGGAGTCCAGCTCCTGCGGCATCTCCTCCTTGGTGCAGTAGATGTGCGCGTCGTCCTGGGTGAAGCCGCGTGAGCGGGTGAGGCCGTGCACGACCCCGGACTTCTCGTAGCGGTAGACGGTGCCGAACTCGAACAGGCGCAGCGGCAGCTCGCGGTAGGACCGCCCGCGCGCCTTGAAGATCAGGTTGTGCATCGGGCAGTTCATGGCCTTGAGGTAGTAGTCCTGGCCGTCGAACTCCATGGGCGGGAACATGCCGTCCGCGTAGTGCGGCAGGTGCCCCGAGGTCTCGAAGAGCTTCTTCTTCGAGATGTGCGGGGTGTTGACGAACTCGTACCCGGACACCTCGTGGCGGTGGCGCGAGTACTGCTCCATCTCCTTGCGGATCACCCCGCCCTTGGGGTGGAAGACCGCGAGACCGGAGCCCAGCTCGTCGGGGAAGGAGAACAGGTCCAGCTCGCTGCCCAGCCTGCGGTGGTCGCGACGCTCGGCCTCGGCGAGGAAGTCGAGGTGGGCCTTGAGCTCCTCCTTCGACGGCCACGCGGTGCCGTAGATCCGCTGGAGCTGGGGGTTCTTCTCGCTGCCGCGCCAGTAGGCGGCGGCGGACCGCATGAGCTTGAAGGCCGGGATGTTACGGGTGGTGGGCAGGTGCGGGCCGCGGCACAGGTCCTTCCAGCACAGCTCGCCGGTCTTGGCGTCGAGGTTGTCGTAGATCGTCAGCTCACCGGCGCCGACCTCGGCCGACGCGCCCTCGGCGGCGTCGGCGGCCTTGCCCTTGAGCCCGATCAGCTCGATCTTGTACGGCTCGTCGGCCAGCTCGACGCGTGCGTCCTCGTCGGTGGTGACCCGCCGGGAGAACCGCTGGCCGCGCTTCTGGATCTCCTGCATCTTCTTCTCGACGGCCTTGATGTCGTCGGGGGTGAAGGGCTCGGCGACATCGAAGTCGTAGTAGAAGCCGTCCTTGATCGGCGGCCCGATACCCAGCTTGGCCTCGGGGAACAGCTCCTGCACGGCCTGCGCCATCACGTGCGCGGTGGAGTGGCGCAGGATGTTCAGGCCGTCCTCGGAGGAGATCTCCACGGGCTCGACACTCTCGCCGTCGGCGACCTCGTAACTGAGGTCCTTCAGCTCTCCGGCCACCCGGGCGGCGATCACGGTGCGCTCGCCGGGGAAGAGGTCGGCCGCCGTAGTGCCCGTCGTCACCACGCGCTCTTCCCGCTCGGAATCGCGTTCGATGGTCACGCGGACATCTGACACCGGTCTCTCCTGACTCACGGGGCGCGCAGGCTCGTTTCCGTACGCGTCGGGAATCGTACCGAGCCGGAGGGGCCACTCGCTAAACGGTTCAATTGTGCCGTCATCTCCGGCGTACGCCGCAAAGGGTGCGGGTATCACCGATTCGGGCAGTCGGCCGGATGCCATCTGCCAAGCGTGCGTGAGGAGTTCAGGGATGACGCACTGGTACGAGGGCCCCCTGGCCGCATTCGACATCGAAACGACGGGCACCGACGCCGAGGAGGACCGGATCGTCTCGGCCGCCCTCGTCGTCCAGGACGTATCGGGCGCTCGGGCCCGGGTCACCCGCTGGCTGGTCAATCCGGGTATCCCGGTGCCGGTCGAGGCGACCGAAGTGCACGGCCTCACCGACGCGTTGGTCCAGCGTTCGGGCCGCTGGCCGGCTCCGGTGATCGAGGAGGTCGGGCGGGGCCTCGCCGAGCAGTGCATGGCGGGCCGGCCACTCGTCGTGATGAACTCGCCGTTCGGACTGACGCTGCTCGACCGAGAGATGCGGCGCCACCGCAGCTCCTCCATGGCCCGATATATGGAGAACGCCCCGTTCTGCGTGCTGGATCCGAGTGTGCTCGACCGGCATCTCGATCCCGTCCGCAAGGGCCGGCGGCGGCTGGTCGATCTCTGTTCGCTCTACGGGGTGGTGCTGGACGGCTCCCACGACGCCGCCGCCGACGCGGCGGCTGCGCTGGAAGTGGTCCGGTCGCTGGGGCGCCGGTTCGCCACCACGACACAGCAGCTCACCGCGGCCCAGCTGCACGCCCGGCAGGCGGTCTGGCACGCGGCCCAGTCACGGGGCAGGCAGGAGTGGTTCGCGCGCGGCGGCTCACGGGTGGCGGCCGACCCGGCGTGGCCGCTGCGGCCCCAAATGCCGGCTGTGGCCTGACCGCTGGGCCGCGGGTCCGGGCCGGGGCCCGACAACAGCGAGGCCGGTCCGTCAGCGACGGACCGGCCTTTCCCGGTGGGCGATACTGGGTTCGAACCAGTGACCTCTTCGGTGTGAACGAAGCGCTCTCCCACTGAGCTAATCGCCCGGGAACGGACTGAACCATACAGGTCTCGGCGGGTTTCGTTCAAACGGTATGGCCGCCCGCGAGGACCTTCCGCAGCCCCCGCCGCCCGGCCCGCATCATCAACGCGTGGTTGGCCAGGAAGAAGGGCCGCCCGGGCACGGCGAAGCGGCGCAGCAGCGGTTTGTTGACGACGACCTCCTGCTCGTACAGGGCGCGGGTGCCGCCGCCCCGGGCACTCAGGGTCCAGCGTGCCCACCCTTCGAGATCACCCGTCATGGCGATCTCCAGGACGCGGGCCCGCGGGTCGCTCCTGCTCGCGCGGGCGTGGACGAAGAGGTCGTACGGAATCACCGACCGGAACCGGGCCGTCCCGCCGCGCTCGTCGACCGGCGTCACCTCCCGGACCTGCGGCCACCAGTCGGGGTACTCACCGGCCCGTTCCAGCACGCCGAACACGGTGTCCGGGGCGGCGTCGAGATCCCAGACGCTGCGGAAGCGGTAGTGATGCCAGTCCATGGGCCAAGTGTGCGCCCCCCGCCCGTACTCAGACCCGTATCTGAGTACGAGAGCCGATGGCCCGTGCTGTGGCGCGGACCACACTCCACTCCATGGAGAACGTTCCGCGACCGGCCGAGGAGCTCGCGGTCCTCGATCACGAGCTCGCCCGAATCGAGGCGCGCAGAGCGCAGTTGCTCGCCCGCAGGTCCTATCTGCTGACGCTGCTGACACCGGTGGCACCACCGGTGCCGCCGGTCCCCCGGGCGCGGCGCGCCGCCCGGGCGGCCGAGACGTCCCCGCCGAGCGTGCAGAACGCCCTGCTCGCGCTGGGCGGCGTACTGCTGACCATCGCGGCCATCGCCTTCACCGTGGTCAGCTGGGGCTCCCTGGGTATCGGCGGCCGGTCCGTCGTGCTGGGCACCGTCACCGTCGCCGCACTCGCCGCCCCGGTCCTCCTGCTGCGCCGCTCCCTGGCCTCGACCGCCGAGGCCGTGGGCGCGCTGGCCCTGGTCCTGACCGTCCTCGACGCCTACGCGCTGTACCGGGCCGCGCTGCCCGACACGGATCCGCTCGGCTACACGGCCACCGTGTGCGCCGTACTGGCCGCGCTCTGGGCGGGATACGGACTGCGGGCCGGCGGGCTGCGCACGCCGCTGCCCGCCGCGGTCCTCACCGCCCAACTCCCCCTGCCGCTCTGGGCGCTGGCAGCCGGCGCGAGCGAACTCACCCTCGCGTGGGCGCTGCTGGCGACCGCCGCCGCCGACACGGCGTTCGTGCTGTGGACCAAGCCCGCGCCCGCAAGGTCGATCGCGGGTGTCACCGCCTGGGTGAGTGGTGGCTGGGCCCTGCTGATCGCGGTCGGTCTCTCGCTGATCGCCGACGCCCCGCTCGACGCCGCCCGGCCCGGCGTGCCGCTGCTCGCCGGTGCCGGCCTGGGTCTCTTCGTGGCCGTGCGCGTTCCCGGCGTCTCGTTCGCCTGCGGGCTGGTGGCCGGTCTGGCCGCGACCACCGCGATCGCCGGTGTGCCGCGTCCCTCCGTACCTCTCGGCTGGGCCGTCGTCGGGTATCTGCTGTGCGGCGCGGCCCTGTTGACGGCTGTACGGGCGCCACTGCCCCACGCGGCGGTACGCGGGCTGGGCGCGGCCGCCGGAGCGGTCGTGGCCGGGGCCGTTCTGTGGACGCTGCCCCCGGTGGCCGTGACGGTCCTGGGCCCTGTCTCCCGGGTCGAGCACATCTGGTCGGGCGCACCCGGCAGCGCGCGGGAGGCGCTCGGAACGGATCCGGGGTGGTCGGCGACGGCCACGGCGCCGCTGGTGCTGCTGATCGCCGCGGGGCTCCTCGCCGCCGCGTGCCGCCACCTGGCAGCCTCCGCGCGACCGGCCGCGCTCTGCGGTGCGACGGCGCTCGGCTGGGCCGCGGCGCTGGTGCTTCCCGGGGCGCTGGACCTCGGGTATCCGGCGGCCGTGGCGACTCATCTCGCCCTGACGGCGGGCGCGTTGGCGCTCGCGGTGTACCCGCGCCGGTCCGCCTACGGGGCCTGGTCGCCGGTCCCGACGACCGCCATGGTCTGCGGGCTCGTCGGCGCGGCAGCCGTCTCGCTGCTGGCCCTGGCCACGGAGACGACCACGCTGATCACCCTCGGGGTGCTGCTCATCCTGCTCTGCGGCGGCGCGGTGGCCCTCGGCCCCGCCGTGGCCGAAGCCGCAACCGAAACGAACACCGGCACCGGCACCGGCTCCACCCGCGCCGGCTTCCTGGCGCGGCCCTTCCAGGCTCTGCTCGCCTGCGCCGCCGTCGTGACGGCCGCCGCCCTGCTCTGCGCGCTCTGCGCGTCCGCCGGGCTGCCCCGCGAGCACACCGCCCTGGCCGTCCTCGCCGTCCCCGCCGTCGTCGCCCTGCTCGGCGCGCGCCCGCGAGGCCGTCCCGTGGCTCTGCCGATGGAGCTGACGGCGGCCGGAGCCGGTCCCCTCGCCGTCATCCTCGCCGCCGGGCACCCGGAGAGCGTCGCCCTGGTGCTCGCCCTCTGCGGAGTCGTCGCGGCGGGCACCGCGCTGCGCCCGGACCGCCGCCCGGCGGCCGGGTATCTCGCGGCGGCGCTGTTCGTCCTGGCCACCTGGGTGCGGCTGTACGCCTCCGACGTGGCGACCCCGGAGGCTTACACCCTGCCGGTGACCGTCCCCGCGCTCGTGGTGGGTTTCCTCCGGCGTCGCGGCGACCCCGAGGCGTCGTCCTGGACGGCGTACGGCCCCGGCCTGGCCGCGACGCTCCTGCCGAGCCTCGCCGCCGCCTGGGGCGACACACACTGGCTCCGGCCGCTGGCGCTGGGACTCGCCGCACTGGCCGTCACGCTCGTCGGCGCCCGGCTGAGGCTCCAGGCGCTGCTGGTCCTCGGCGGCGCCGTGCTCGCCCTGGACACACTGCACGAGCTGGCGCCGTACGTCGTCCAGGCCGTCGGAGCCCTGCCCCGCTGGCTGCCGCCCGCCCTCGCCGGACTGCTGCTCCTGGCGCTGGGCGCGACCTACGAACGGCGCCTGCACGACGCCAGACGGCTCCGGGAGTCGCTGGGCCGGATGCGCTGACGGGCCGGCGGTCGGGAATCACCTGCGGAAACAGCGATGCCCCGGAGACGGTGAAGTCTCCGGGGCATCGATTCCGGGTGGGCGATACTGGGTTCGAACCAGTGACCTCTTCGGTGTGAACGAAGCGCTCTCCCACTGAGCTAATCGCCCGGACGCAGGGCAAACATTACCCCATGTCAGTGGCTCCGCCGGACCGCTTCCACGGTCACTGGTCGATCTTCCAGGGCATGACGAATCCGAACTTCCACAGGTATATGCCGGCCAGTACGGCCATGATCGCCAGACCGACGCTCGTCAGGATGACGTTGCGTCTGCGTACCTTCGGATCGAGTGCTTTCTGCGCCGCTTCGGTGACCTTGCGTCGCGTCCACCGGAGCACCAGTTGTGCCCAGACGAATTCGGTCGCCCAGATCGCCATACCGCCGAAGATGATGAGCCAGCCGGGACCGGGCAGGGGCAGCAGCACCACGCCCACGCCGACCACCGCGAGCCCGACGACGAATACGCCGACCTGCCAGCTCATATGGAGCGTCTTCGAACTCTTGATAAAGCCGGGAGCGCGTGAGCCGAGCTCTCGCACCGGCGGCTCCTCAGTCAATTCCCCCGTGGATTTCACTGTCGTCGGTATGACGACATCCCCCCGCTCGTCACTCTCCGCATGCATGACTACCAACCTACCGGACGCCGAGTCGTCACCGGAATGGCGGCATAAGTCGAAGTTACACACCGCTGTACGAGCTACCTGAAGGATCACAAAACAGACAGAGGGGTTTACAACGGCACCGTAGGTGGCATGTCGATTTCGCCGACGTGCGAATCCCCGAGCGCACACTGAGCGAAAGGCCCTGGCGCTTATGAACACCACGGTCAGCTGCGAGCTGCACCTGCGCCTCGTTGTATCGAGCGAGTCCTCACTGCCTGTACCCGCGGGCCTGCGGTATGACACGGCCGATCCTTATGCCGTGCACGCCACCTTCCACACCGGAGCCGAGGAGACGGTCGAGTGGGTGTTCGCCCGCGACCTTCTGGCCGAGGGGCTGCACAGGCCCACCGGCACAGGCGATGTCCGAGTCTGGCCCTCACGCAGCCAGGGCCAGGGCGTCGTCTGCATCGCACTCAGCTCCCCCGAAGGAGAGGCCCTGCTGGAGGCACCGGCGCGAGCCCTGGAATCCTTCCTCAAGCGAACCGACGCGGCGGTGCCACCGGGCACCGAGCATCGCCACTTCGACCTCGACACAGAGTTGTCTCACATCCTGGCCGAGAGCTGAGCCAGGCCGACAGCTGCTCGGCGCCGTCCGACTCGGGGAGACGGCGCCGTGCGGACAACCTCATACGGGCGGGCACCGACGCCGTCGCCGCGGAACCCACCGCGGCGACGGCGTCGGCGCGCTCCGCCGCTTTCCGGACACCCCCTAGGATCTGCGGGACCCGGCGGGCACCGGCCCGCAGCAGGCCAGGGAGCGAATCGTGCAGGTCCCCCACGACACCCGCAATGCCCTTGAGACCGTCGTCAGTCTCGTGAACACCGTCCCCGAGGCCGACGGCACGGACGGGCTCGCCGACGTCGAGGCCCTGTACGGCTTCGCACAGGCCCATCGGATGAGCGGGGTCGGTGACCTCGGGCCCCGCGATCTGCGGGCCGTGCGGGACGTGCGTACGCGCTTCGCCGAGGTCTTCGCCGCGGCCGGTCCCCGCGAGGCGTCCCAGCTGCTGAACGAGCTGGTGGCCGCCGCCGGGACGACCCCGCAGCTGACCGATCACGACGGCTACGACTGGCACGTGCACTACTTCGCGCCGGACGCGTCGATGGCCGACCATCTGGCCGCCGACTGCGGCATGGCGCTCGCTTTCATCGTGGTGGCGGGCGAACAGGAACGGCTGCGGCGCTGCGAGGCGCCGGACTGCGGGCACGCCTTCGTCGATCTCTCGCGCAACCGCTCCCGCCGTTACTGCGACAGCCGCACCTGCGGCAACAGACTGCATGTGGCCGCCTACCGCGCGCGCCGCAGAGAAGCGGCCGGCTGAGCGTCACAGCAGGAACAGATCGTGGATCGCCGCCATCAGCAGGAGGGTGCCGATCACCGTCAGAAAGATCATCAACGGCGGCTGGGAGAGCGCGAAGAGACAACCGCGCGGCTCTTCGGTGGGTGCGGGGGTTCGGCCCCGTGAGGTATCGAGCATCGCGGGGTGATCATGACGCAGGCGAAGGGCAGCCGAACAACCAACACGCGTCCGGGTGAGGCGAGTTCGTCAGATTCCCGGGAAACGTCCAACCCCTGAGACGGTCGGGCCGCCGGGAGGGCTTCCGGTCAGATGCCGTGCTTCTTGAGGATGGCCTCGACATCGCTGAAGTCGTCGCCGGAGTCGGTGCCGCCGGACTTCTTCGCCTTGGCCGGCCGCGGCTGCGCCGCGGGCGCCGTGGACGCGCCGAGCGAGGGCGCGGAGGCCGCAGGCGCGACCGCTTCGCGCTGCGCAGCCCTGGCCGCCGCCTTGCGTTCCTTACGGGTGCCGGCTCCGGCGCGTCGCTCCACCATCCGTGTCGTCATGAACAGCAGCCACGAGAATCCGAGGAGTCCGACACCGACCCAGGCGGTCGGGCTGAACGCCTTGTCGGCGAGCCACTGGACCACCCCGGTCATCACCAGCGCGACCGGTACCAGCGAGTACGCCGCGATCCTGGTCGCGGTGAGGAAACGCTTGCGGTAGGCGGTGATCGCCGCGATGCCGAGGCCGGCAGCGGACACCGCGGAACAAATGGTCTCGGCAATCATCCGGTCCTCCAGGCGTGCGCGCCGTCGTCGGTCGTGGTCAGCTCTCGTCCCGTGTCGGCCCGCGCCGACATGTCGACCCTTCCATCCTGCACCCCCCGGCACGGTACGGGCCACGGTGCGGAGTCACCTCAGGGAGATCTCCGGGGTCCGCCTCCTCCCCAGGTCCCGGTCAGAAGCGCGGGCGGGGACCTGGAAGACTGGGCGCATGAGTGACTCCCCCACCGCCGGCCCCGTCGTGCTCGACGTCTGGTGCGAGCTCGAGTGCGTCGACTGCCACACCGCCCTGGCGGACCTGCGCGCGCTGCGGGCGCGCTACGGAGACCGGCTCGACATCCGGCTGCGGCACTTCCCCCTGGAGAAGCACCGGCACGCGTTCGCCGCCGCCCAGGCGGCCGAGGAGGCGCTGGAGCAGGGCCAGGGCTGGCCCTACGCCGAGGCCGTGCTGGCCCGCCACACGGAGCTGGCCGCCCGGGGCGAGCCGCTGCTGGTCGAGGTCGCCCGTGAACTCCGCCTGGACGACGAGGAGTTCGACACCGCGCTGATCGACGGCCGGCACACCCTGATCGTCGACGCCGACCAGGCCGAGGGCAAGGCGATCGGCGTGACCGGCACGCCCACGTATGTCATCGACGGCGAACGGCTCGACGGCGGAAAGAGCCAGGAAGGGCTGCGCGAGCGTATCGAGGAGATCGCGGACCGGCTGCTCGCCGGGGGGTGACACCCGCTCCCCCGAAGCGGGTGTGGAGCCCGGGGCCCGCTCAGAGCAGCGGTTTGAAGACGTTGTGGTGTGTGGTGGCGTACCCGAGCGATTCGTAGAGACCGATCGCCGGGGTGTTGCCCGCGAAGACGTGCAGGCCGAGCATGCCCGCGCCCGTACGGTGGACGATCCGCTCGGCGTGCAGCATCAGCGCGCGGCCGTAGCCCTTGCCGCGCTTCTCCGCCTCCACCTCCACGTCGTAGACGAAGGGGATCTCCTGGCCGGGGGCGATCTCCCGGCTGCCCACCCAGACGTGTCCGACGACGTCCTCGTCGTGGACCAGTACCTCGATCCGGGTGCCGGGGGTGGCCAGGCCCTCGGAGAGGTTGTCGGCGCGGCTGGCCTCGGCCTTGGCGCGGGCCTGTTCAGGCGGCAGGCCCCGGTCGATCCAGCTCTGCCGGAAGCCTTCGAACAAGCGCTTTTCCCAGACCGCGTACTCCGCCTCGTCCATCGGTCTGCCGCTGACACCGGGCCGCGGGACCGGGGGCTCCTGGGCGAGCTCCTTGACCATGTTCCTGCTGCGCTCGGTGTAGCCCAGGGTCTCCAGCAGGGGCCGTACGCCGTCGGCCTCGGCCGGGACGGAGGCGACCACCTGGCCGCAGCCCCAGCCGCGGAGCACCTCCTCGGCGGCCAGCGCGGCGATCGTGCCACGGCCCCGGCGCCGGTCGGCCTCGCCGATCCGCAGCCGGCGCAGGACCCCCGCCGGGGTGCCGAAGGCACCGTCCATGGCGAGTTCGATCACGCCCACGGGGCGGCTGTTGTCACACACGTCGTAGGTGCGTGACTTCATTGCGTCATCGGTCTGCTGAAGCGGCCCGGTCGGCCGCAGAGTGGTGGTCATCGGAGGAGTTGTACCCATCTCAGGGGTACGCGTCATCAGGTTTTACGGATCCAGGTCGCTCGCCGCGCGCTCGTCGAAGACGCGCATGGCCTTGGCGGTGACCGGGCCGGGGGCGCCGGGCAGTTCACGGCCGTCGAGGCGGTGGACGGCCTGCACGTCGCGCAGCGACGAGGTCACGAAGATCTCGTCGGCCCGGTCGAGCACGTCGAACGGCATCCGCGTCTCATGGGCCCCGCACCACTCCACCGTCAGCGCCCGGGTGATACCGGCCAGACAGCCCGAGGAGACGGGCGGGGTGTGCAGCTGCCCGTCGAGTACGACGAAGACGTTGGAGCCCGTGCCCTCGCACAGGTCCCCGACGGTGTTGGCGAACAGCGCCTCGGAGGCATCCTGTTCGCGGGCCCGGGCGAGGGCGACGACGTTCTCGGCGTACGACGTGGTCTTGAGCCCGGTCACGGCGCCGCGTTCGTTGCGGGTCCAGGGGACGGTGATCACCGCGGTGGTGTCCGGGCGGCGCGTCGTCTCCCCGACGGCCACGACCAGCGTCGGCCCGGTGTCACCACGGTCCGAGCCGAGCGGCGAGAGACCGCCGGTGTACGTGATGCGCAGCCGGCCCATCGGAACGGGATCGGCCTCCAGGACCGCGGCGCACGCCGCGCGCACCTCGTCGTGGTCGGGATCGGGCAGTCCGAGACCGCGCGCCGAGCGGGTCAGCCGCTCCAGATGCCGGGTGAGGGCGAAGGTCCGGCCCTGGACCGTCTTCACCGTCTCGAAGATTCCGTCGCCCACCGTCAGCCCGTGGTCGAGCACGGACACCTGTGCGGCATCGGCCGCCCGCAGTCCGCCGTTGACCCAGATCATCATCTACCCGGTCCTTCCCGTCGCCTCGTACACTCCCGACGCTACCGCCAGCAGCCGCGAAGCCTTGAGCTCCGTCTCCCGCCATTCACGCTCGGGGTCGGACCCCCAGGTGATGCCCGCGCCGGTGCCGAAGCGGACGACGGGCCCCCGCGCCGGGTCGCGCTCTATCCAGAACGTCCTTATCCCGACGGCGAGTTCGGCCGTGCCACGGTCGGCGTCCACCCAGCCGACCGCGCCGCAGTACGGCCCGCGAGGGGCGGTCTCCAGCTCCTCGATGATCTTCAAAGCGCTGGATTTCGGCGCGCCGGTGACCGACCCGGGCGGGAATGTCGCAACCAGCAGCTCCGGCCAGCCCGCGCCATCGGCGAGCTCGCCGCGTACCGACGACACGAGATGGACGAGGCCGGGATGGGGCTCGACGGCGCAGAGGGACGGCACGGTCACCGATCCGGTGGCGCAGACACGGCCCAGGTCGTTGCGGACGAGGTCCACGATCATCACGTTCTCGGCGTGGTCCTTCTCCAGCAGGTCGGCGGCGGTCCGGCCGGTGCCCTTGATCGGCCCGGACTCCACGGTACGGCCGGTGCGGCGGAGGTAGAGCTCCGGGGACGCGGTGGCGATCTCCACGCCGTGCGCGGGGAGCCGGATCGTACCGGCGTACGGGGCGGGGTTGCCGCGCGCCAGAAGGGCGGTCAGCGCGTCGACGTCGGCCGCGGCCGGGTCGGGCAGCGGCGCCGTCATGACCCGGCAGAGGTTCGCCTGGTAGACCTCGCCGGCGGCGATGAGTTCACGCACGCGCCGTACGCCGGAGACGTACGCGGTCCGGTCGAGCGAGGACGTCCAGTCGCCCGGCCCGGGACCCCGCCACCGTCCGGGGACGGGCGAGGGCACCGGTTCACGGCGGACGTCGCCGAACCGGGCGCAGGTCAGGCGGCCTTCGAAGTCCATGGCGACGGCCCAGAAGCCGGTGGAGTCCAGGGCTTCCGGGTCGCGGGTGACATCGCGCAGATCGGTGGCGAGAAGATCACCGAAGCGGGCCAGCGGAGGAAGGTCGTGCACGATGGTGAGTCTAGGGCGGGTGGTCCGAGACGCCGCGAACGTGTCACGACGGCGGTGGTGAAGGTGCCGCAGCGTGAACGCACGGCAGCACGCTGCACAAACGCGTTTTTGTACTGGCCCCGTAATCCGCTAGAGTTCACCACGTCGCCGGGCCGCGCAGTAGGGACCGGGAAACGGCACGCGGACGTAGCTCAGTTGGTAGAGCGCAACCTTGCCAAGGTTGAGGTCGCCAGTTCGAACCTGGTCGTCCGCTCGAGATGGGGGATCCCTTCCCGCCCCCGTACTCCTGGTGGAGTGGCCGAGAGGCGAGGCAACGGCCTGCAAAGCCGTCTACACGGGTTCAAATCCCGTCTCCACCTCCAAGGACGATTAGCTCAGCGGGAGAGCGCTTCCCTGACACGGAAGAGGTCACTGGTTCAATCCCAGTATCGTCCACTGGATCCACTTGGATTCCCGCGCGATTAGCTCAGCGGGAGAGCGCTTCCCTGACACGGAAGAGGTCACTGGTTCAATCCCAGTATCGCGCACGCAGTACACGCGGGGTCACCCTGCGCGATTAGCTCAGCGGGAGAGCGCTTCCCTGACACGGAAGAGGTCACTGGTTCAATCCCAGTATCGCGCACAGCCCGAAGCCCCCGGCCTCTCCGGCCGGGGGCTTCGTCGTGCCCGGGGCTCACTCAGGAGGAGAAGAGCATCCGGCCGAAGCCCTTCTGACGGTGGTGCCCGCCGTGGCCGCCGTGGTGGCCGCCGCCGTGCGGCGCGCCCCACGCGGGAGCCGGCGCCGCCTGCGGGGGGTACCCGCCGGGCGCCGCGGGCGGCGGCGGGGCCTGCTGTCCCCACTGCGCCTCAAGACGGGTGAGGGACTCCAGCTCGCCGTAGTCGAGGAAGATCCCACGGCAGCCGCTGCACTGCTCTATCTGGACACCGTTGCGGTTGTAGGTATGCATCGCTGCATGACACTTGGGGCACTGCATTGATCGGCTCAGCTCCTCGCCGTTCGGTCGGCTTCGCCGGAATGCCTCCCGGCGACGGTCCGTTCACCTTACGACGAGGGCCCTGTCGCCAACTCCGTTATGAGTGTGGCAATCCGGGCACAGGACTCGATCATCGTCGCCTCCACCTCGTCCAGGTCACGGCCCTGCTCGGCCGACTTGGCGACGGCCAGGGCGGCGGTCTGGACGGTGAGGACGCGGGCGGGGATGTCCAGCCGGGGCCAGGGGTCGCCGTCGGGCGGTACGGCGGAACCGCCCGCCGACCGGTAGGCGCCGAGGAAGCGCTGCCACTCGTCGGGGGCCAGCAGTCCGGCGGCGTACCAGGCGGCTGGGCGGGCCAAGTCCCAGGCGGCGTCGCCGAGTCCGAGGTCGTCCACGTCGATCAGCAGCCAGGGGCCGTCCGGTACGGGGTGCCGTACGAGCTGGCCGAGATGCAGGTCCCCGTGGCAGAGCGAGCCGCCCTCGGGGGCGGGCGCCTCGCCCCTGGCCCAGGCGGGCAGCCCCGCCCAGGCGCGCTCCACGTCCGCCCCGGCCGGGTGGCGTCCGGCGGCCCGCATCCGGGAGAGTGCCTGGGCGGCCTTGAGGGGGCCGCGCGTCGGCGGGACGGCCAACGGGGCGAGGGCGGCGGGCGGTACCGCGTGCAGCCGGGCCAGCAGCGTCGCCGCCTCCTCCCAGGGCGCTTCGTCGGGGCGGTCGGGGTCGACGGGGACGCCGTAGGGCCAGGCGGTGACGGGACGGCCCGAGACCTGCGGGGTGGGCACCGGGAGCGGAGGCAGCAGGATGCCGGTGAGCAGCGGGTGGGCGGCGACGGCGAGCCGGGCGCGGTGTCCCGCCGGGTCGGTGGCGGGCGCGTGCGCCTTGGCGACGGCGGACTCGTGCCGTACGACCGTGGCATCCGGCCGGTCGGCCAGTACGGTCTCGTCGCGTCCGCAGGCGTCGCAGAGCACCGGGGGTGCCACGGGCGGGTGGCCGGCGCCCGGGTGGGCGGCGTGACGGGCGGCGGCGGTGAGCGCGCGGACGACGGAGGGGCCCGTACCCGAGGTGCCGGTCGCGGATGTGGTCACGGTGGTGTCCCCCGAAGCGATGTGTTTCAGCCGGGAGCTTACGCCGGGCGCCGTCGAAGGGGCGTCCCAGCGGGATCCGGAACGGGTCCGGACAGCGCGATGGCCGGTCAGCTCCCCAGCTGACCGGCCAAACGCTGCCGTCCGCCGCACCCCCGTCCCCACGGGGTTGTTGGCCGGATGTCTACGATTCGGGCCGCTCTCCCGAACCTGGGGCGCCGCTCAGCGCCCCAGCATCACGCCCACGGACGACGCTTGTGTGACCACTGCGTCCCAGCCGCCGAAGACGACGACCAGCAGGGCCGCGAGAGGGAGGACCATGGCCGTGGCCACCAGGGGGTGGCGCGGACCGGAACTCCGCCCGCCGAACGCGTCGAATGCTCTGCGTCCCTGCGTGCGGATCATCGCTCGCGATGCCGTGTCGGCCATGGTCCTTCTCCCGTCGTGTTCTGGCAGCGGCGAGTGTCTGACCTCGGGGGACGAGTGCTGCACCCGCCGCTTGAGAACAACATTAGGCAAGCGCCGTACCTGGGTCGTCATGCCCGCGTACCGATTGCCGGGCCTCCCGGAGGATGACCGGTACCCCCGCCGCGTACTCCCCTGGGTGGAGAGGGCGGCCTAGGCCTTGGGGTCTTCCCCGAGGGGACGCTCCGAGAGGTCCTCCCTGGGGACCGGCTGCTCCACCAGAGCGAGCACGCGCGTGGCCATGAATCGCGCCGTGCGCACCACCGAGCCGTTGCGGGTGACTTCACTCACTTCCACCACTCCTCGACGCACCGCCGTCTCCACCCGGCGGCCTGCCCGACTTGCCACGACTTCGTAGGTACGCGTCGTGTCACCCGCGTCCACCACTATCTCCACGCGGTCACCCTTCATTGATCCAATCCCCCTTCTGCGACCGACCTTTGAGATCTCGCACGGGCCCGACAACCTTGGATCCACGGTCCCCTGACCACCTTTCAAGTTTCTCACCCAGCACTGACAATCGATCCGTCCGTGAGGGCGCGGCCTATGAGCGCCCCGGGGCGCGGGTACGTAAGCTGTGCCACGTCACACGGACGACCGGGCAGCGGGGATGGACATGGCGATGATGCGGCTCCGGCGCGAGGACCCGCGTGTCGTCGGTTCGTTCAGGCTTCACCGGAGGCTGGGCCAGGGCGGCATGGGCGTGGTCTATCTGGGTTCGGACCGGCGCGGGCAGCGGGTCGCGCTGAAGGTGATCAGGCCCGATCTCGCCGAGGACCAGGAGTTCCGCTCGCGGTTCGCCCGCGAGGTCTCGGCCGCCCGACGGATCCGCGGGGGCTGCACGGCCCGGCTGGTGGCCGCCGATCTCGACGCGGACCGGCCGTGGTTCGCCACCCAGTACGTTCCAGGGCCCTCCCTGCACGACAAGGTGGCCGAGGACGGGCCGCTGTCCGCCGCCGAGGTCGCCTCCGTCGGAGCCGCGCTCTCCGAGGGGCTGCTGGCCGTGCACGAGGCGGGGGTCGTCCACCGGGACCTGAAGCCTTCGAACATCCTGCTCTCCCCCAAGGGCCCGCGCATCATCGACTTCGGGATCGCCTGGGCGACGGGGGCGAGCACGCTCACGCACGTCGGTACGGCGGTGGGATCGCCCGGCTTCCTGGCGCCCGAGCAGGTGCGTGGCGCGGCCGTCACCCCGTCGACCGACGTCTTCGCGCTGGGCGCGACGCTGGCCTATGCCGCGACGGCCGACTCGCCCTTCGGGCACGGCAGTTCGGAGGTCATGCTCTACCGGGTGGTGCACGAGGAGGCGCAGCTGTACGGGGTGCCTGACGCGCTGGCGCCGCTGGTGCGGGCCTGTCTGGCGAAGGACCCCGAGGAGCGGCCGACCACGCTCCAGCTGTCGATGCGGCTCAAGGAGATCGCGGCGCGGGAGGCGCAGGGGCTGCCGGACGGACGGCCGCCCGTACAGCGGGAACGGAACGGGCACGACGTGGCGACGGGCCGGATCCCGGAGCGTACGGCGCGGATGCCGCAGCGGACCGAGCGGGCGGAGCGCTCCGAGCGTTCGGAGCGGGCCGAGCGGCAGGACCGTACGGACCGGTCCACCCAGGGCCGTACGGCGAGCGGGCAGGACCCCCGTCCGCACGGGAGCCGTGGTTCGGCGCCGCGCACGGGCGGCGGGCGCCCGCCGAGGCCCCGTGAGGGCTCGCCCCGTACCGGCTCACGTACCGGCGGCCGGCCCGGCTCCAGGCCCGGAGCGCGTACGACATCGGGCGGGCGGAGCGGGCGCAGACCGGCCAATCCGCGGCTGCTGCGTCAGCGGCTGATCGTCTTCGTCGTGGTGACGCTGATCGTCGCCCTGGGGATCGCTGCCGCGCAGCAGTTGTAAGAAGGGCGCCTCGGACCGGATCAGCCTCGGGGACGCGTCATGTAGAAGGCGACGGCCGAGGTGGCGGCGACGTTGAGGGAGTCCACCCCGGCGTCCATCGGGATGCTCACCCGCAGGTCGGCCGCGGCGAGGGCGCCGGCCGTCAGTCCGTCGCCCTCCGTACCGAAGAGGAGCGCCAGCCTGTCGTCGCGCCGCTCCGCCAGTTCGTCGAGGGTGATCGACCTGTCGTCCAGACAGAGCGCCGCGGTGACGAATCCGGCCTCGCGCAGAAGCTCGGCGTCCTTCGGCCAGGATTCCAGCCGGGTCCAGGGGACCTGGAGGACGGCGCCCATGGAGACCTTCACGGACCGGCGGTAGAGCGGGTCGGCGCAGCGTGGGGTGAGCAGGACCGCGTCGACGCCGAGCGCCGCGGCGTTGCGGAAGGCGGCGCCGAGGTTGGCATGGTCGACCATGTCCTCGAAGACGACGGCGCGGCGTGCCGTGCGCAGCAGATCGGCGGGCGGCGGCAGGGGCTTGCGGTGCATGGAGGCGAGCGCGCCTCGGTGGACGTGGTAGCCGGTGACGCGTTCGGCGAGGTCGGGGGCGACCTCGTAGACGGGCGCGGCGGTCCGGTCGATGACATCGGCCATGACGTGGGTCCACTTGGCCGTCAGGAGCATGGACCGCATCTCGTAACCGGCTGCCACGGCGCGGCGGATGACCTTCTCGCCCTCGGCGATGAACAGGCCCTCGGCGGGCTCGCGGCGGCGGCGGAGCTCGACGTCCGTGAGGCCGGTGTAGTCGGCGAGGCGGGGGTCGGCCGAGCCGTCGGGGGTCGCTTCGACGGTGACGATCTCAGCCACGGCCGGCCTCGCCGCCGCCTCCGGTGCCGCCTCCCGTGCCGACCGAGACCACGTCGCCGATGACGATGACGGCCGGGGGCCGTACGTCCTCCGTACGGACGGCTTCGGCGGTCGTTCCCAGTGTCGCGTCGACGCGGCGCTGGGTCGCGGTGGTGCCTTCCTGGATCAGCGCCACGGGGGTGGCGGGCGGCCTGCCGTGGGCGATCAAGGTCTGGGCGATGGCGCCGATCTTGTCGACGGCCATCAGCAGGACGAGCGTGCCGCGCAGCCGGGCGAGCGCGGGCCAGTCGACCAGGGAGCGCGGGTCGTCGGGGGCGACATGGCCGCTGACGACCGTGAACTCGTGCGCCACGCCCCGGTGGGTGACGGGGATGCCGGCCGCGCCGGGGACGCTGATGGAGCTGGAGATGCCGGGGACGACGGTGCAGGCGATACCCGCCTCGGCGAGCGCCTGGGCCTCCTCCATGCCGCGGCCGAAGACGAAGGGGTCGCCGCCCTTGAGCCGTACGACGGCCTTGCCCGCCTTGGCGTGCTCGATCAGCGCGTTGTTGATCGCCTCCTGGGCCATGTAGCGGCCGTACGGGATCTTCGCGGCGTCGATCACCTCGACGTGCGGCGGGAGTTCGTCCAGGAGGTCGCGCGGGCCGAGGCGGTCGGCGATGACGACGTCGGCCTCGGCGAGGAGGCGCCGGCCGCGGACGGTGATCAGCTCGGGGTCGCCGGGGCCGCCGCCGACGAGAGCGACGCCGGGGGTCCTGGTGCGGTGGCGCGGGGCGACGAGGGTGCCGTCGCGCAGGCCCTCGACGATGGCGTCACGCACGCCGGCCGAGCGCCGGGGGTCGCGTCCGGTGAGGACGGCGACGGTGACGCCCTCGCTGCGGCCGGTGGCCGGGGTCCAGGCGGTGGCGGCCCCGGCGTCGTCGCTCCGTACGCACCAGGTCCTGTTCCGCTCGGCCTCGGCGGAGGCGCGGGTGTTGGCCTCGGTGTCGCTGGAGGCGACCAGGACGTACCAGGCGTCGGCGAGGTCGCCCTCGGCGTACGGGCGGCGTTCCCAGCGCAGTTCGCCGGTGTCGGCCATGGCTTCCACGGAGGGCGTCGCGGTCGGCGAGACGAGCAGGATGTCGGCGCCGGTCGCGATGAGGGCCGGCAGCCGGCGCTGGGCGACCTGTCCGCCCCCGATGACGACGACGCGCCGCCCTGCCAGACGGAGTCCGACGGGGTAGGCGGGATGCTCGGCCATGGCGGTACGGGCTCCTCTGGGGACGGTGCGGGGTGGGGACTCGGGGCGGTGAAGGTGCTGGTGGGACGCGGTTCCAGCTTAGTGGGGCCGGGGATTGCCCCGGTCGGGCGGTGATCAGGGGTGGCGGGGCGGCCCGTACGGGGTCCGGGCGCGAGCGGAGCGGCCCCGCTCCCGTGCGCGGGCGGCGGGAGCCGCTCCCCCCACCCGCCCCTTCCCGGGACCGGAGCTCGGCCCCGGGCCCGGTACGGCCTTCGGCCGTACCCTCACACGCCGGACGGGCTGATTTCCGGGGCTCCGCCCCGGGCCCGCCCGTCCCGCTACTTCTCCGTCACTCCCGCCGAGTCGAACGTGGCCACCTCGTGCATGGCGCGTGCCGCGCTCTGGACCACCGGGAGCGCCAGCAGGGCGCCCGTGCCCTCGCCAAGGCGGAGGTCGAGGTCGACCAGGGGGCGCAGGCCCAGCTTGTTGAGCGCCGCGACATGGCCCGGTTCGGCGCTGCGGTGGCCCGCGATACAGGCTGCCAGCGCCTCCGGGGCGATGGCGCGCGCGACGAGGGCGGCGGCCCCCGCGCTCACCCCATCGAGGATGACCGGCGTACGCAGTGACGCGCCGCCGAGCAGGAAACCGACGAGCGCCGCCTGCTCCAGGCCGCCGAAGGCCGCGAGGACTCCGATGGGGTCGGCGGGGTCGGGGCGGTGGAGTTCGAGACCGCGCCGGACGACGTCGATCTTGCGCGCGTGCATCTCGTCGTTGATGCCCGTGCCGCGTCCGGTGACCTCGGACGGGTCCAGGTCCGTGTAGACCGAGATCAGCGCGGCGCAGGCGGTGGTGTTCGCGATGCCCATCTCGCCGGTGAGCAGGCCCTTGTTGCCCGCCGCCACCAGATCGCGGGCGGTCTCGATGCCCACGTCGATCGCGGCCAGCACCTCTTCGCGGGTCAGCGCGGGCCCGGTGGTGAAGTCGGCGGTGCCCGCGCGGACTTTTCGGGGCAACAGGCCCGGTGTGGCGGGCAGTTCGCCCGCGACGCCGACGTCGATGACGCAGACCTCGGCACCGACCTGATTGGCGAAGGCGTTGCAGACAGCCCCGCCGCCGAGGAAGTTGGCGACCATCTGCGCCGTCACCTCCTGGGGCCAGTGGGTGACGCCCTGCGCGTGCACACCGTGGTCACCCGCGAAGACCGCGACGGCCGCGGGCTCCGGGATCGGTGGCGGGCACATCCGGGAAAGGCCGCTGAGCTGCGCGGAGATGATCTCCAGCATGCCCAGCGCCCCGGCGGGCTTGGTCATCCGCTTCTGCCGCTCCCACGCCTCGCCGAGGGCCTTGGCGTCGAGCGGGCGGATACCGGCGATGGTCTCCTTCAGGAGGTCGTGCGGCTCCTCGCCGGGCAGGGCCCGGCGGCCGTACGTCTCCTCGTGGACGACCCAGGAGAGCGGGCGGCGCTTGGACCAGCCCGCCTGTGTCAGCTCGGGCTCCTCCGGGAACTCGTCGACGTATCCCACGCACAGATACGCCACGACGTCCAGGTGCTCGGGGAGACCGAGCGCGCGGACCATCTCGCGCTCGTCGAAGAAGCTGACCCAGCCGACGCCGAGTCCTTCGGCGCGGGCGGCGAGCCACAGGTTCTCGACGGCGAGGGCCGAGGAGTACGGCGCCATCTGCGGCTGCGTGTGGCGGCCGAGTGTGTGCCGGCCGCCGCGCGTGGGGTCGGCCGTGACGACGATGTTCACCGGGGTGTCGAGGATGGCCTCGATCTTCAGTTCCTTGAACTGCTTGGCCCGGCCCTTGGGCAGCGACTTGGCGAACGCGTCGCGCTGGCGCTGCGCCAGTTCGTGCATGGTCTGGCGGGTCTCGGCGGAACGGATGACGACGAAGTCCCAGGGCTGCGAGTGGCCGACGCTGGGGGCGGTGTGCGCGGCTTCCAGGACGCGCAGCAGCACCTCGTGCGGGATCGGGTCGGAGCGGAAGCCGTTGCGGATGTCACGGCGCTCACGCATGACGCGCAGGACGGCCTCGCGCTCGGCGTCGTCGTAACCGGGCGCGGGAGGTGACGCGTCGTCGGCGACGGCCGGGGACGGGTCGTGCCCGCCGTCGGGGACGGGGGCCGGGGCCGCGACGGGGGCGGGGAGGGGCTCGGGCTCGGGCTCCGTCACCGGGACGGGAGCCGCTTCGGCCGCCGGGGCGGGCTCGGGTGTCGGGGCGGGCTCCGGTGTCGGGGCGGGCTCCGGTGTCGGGGCGGGCTCGGGTGTCGGGGCGGGCTCCGCCACCACCGCGAGCGGTACCGGCTCGGGCTCCGACTCGGGCTCGGGCTCCGGCTCCGCGAGTACGGGCTCGGGCTGTACGGGCTCCGGCTCGGGCTCGGGCCGCGTTTCGGCGACCGCCGACGGCTCGACCGGATCGACCGGCGCGGGCGTTTCGGGTGCCGCGCCGGGCAGCGCTATCGGCTCGCGCTTCTCCTCGGCTTCGACCGGCTCGACGACCGGGGCCTCCTCCACCACCGTGTCGGGTACGGGAGCAGGGACGGGCTCTTCGACCACCGGGACTTCGGCGACCGGCTCGGGCGCCGGCTCGGGCTGGAGCGAAGGCTCGGGCTCGGGTTCCGGGGCCGGCTCGGGCTTCTCGGCCACCGGCTCCGGCACGGCTTCCGGCACCGGCACCGGCACCGGCGACGGCTCCGGAACCGCGACCCGCACCGGCTCTTGGACGGGCTCGCGGGCGAACTCCGGCCCGAAATCGGGCACGACCGTTTCTGCGGCAGACTCGGGAACGGCTTCGTCGGCCACCACCCGCGGTTCGGCGACCGCTTCCGCGACCGCGACCGCGGCCTCCGCCACCGGCGTCTCGGACTGCGGCGGCAGTGACGCCCACGGGTCCGCGCCCTGCGCGGGAATCGCGCCGAGTTGCGGCCCGGGCAGCGCGCCCGCCTCCTCGCGCGGGATGTCCAGATACTCGGGGCCGGTGGTCGGCGGCCCCTGCGTCCGTACCCGCACCGGGGCGGGCGGCGTACTCCGGGGACCGCGGTCGGCGAGCGAACGGACCACCCCACCCGTGGAGTCGGGAATCGGGGGGCCCAGGTGCAGCGGTCGGCGCGCGGGCGGCGGAGTCGGCGTGGACGTGGCGGTCGCGGCCCGTACGGCCCCTACGTCCACGGAGCCCGAGTCCCGGCCACCGGCCTCATGGGCGCCCGGTTCGGGAGCGGCGGGTGCCGTCGCCCCCTCGGCCGCCGCGGGCGCGGGGACCTCCGCGGCTTCCTGCGGCGCCTCCCGCACGGCCTCCTGGGCCGGTTCGGGGGCGGGGTGCGCGACGGGGTCCGGAACGGGGGCCTCCGCGGGCGCGTACGCCTCCGGCGCGAACTCCGCCTGCGGGGCGACGGGCTGCGCGGGCTGCACGGGCTGCGCGGCTTGCTCGGGCATCTGGGCCAGGTTCGGCGCCGGATACTCCGAAAGGCTCTCGGGCGCGGGCACGTGCTGGAACTCCGGCGGCGTCCCGTACGACACCTGGCCGTGCCCCAGCGGGTCGGAGTGCTGCGGCTCGGGCTCGGAGTACGCGGCCGGCGGGGCCGGTGAGAACTCGGCCCGGCCCACCACACCCTGGCCCACCACACCCTGGCCCACCGAAACGGGCTCCGGCTCGGGCACGGGCGCGGGCATGGCATGGGCGACCGGCGCGACCGGATCCGCCGGAGGGGGCACCGGCAGCGGATCGCCCCACGCGCCCTGCGAACTCGGCATCAGCAGAAGGTCGTCGTCCTCGGGAGAACTCTCGGAGGGGCCCAGGTAGGCGTAGGAGCCGGCAGCGGGGTCGCCCGGCTGCTCCACCATGCCTGCGTTCTCCGGCTGTCCCTTGTCCGGGATCTGGCCGGTGTCAGTCATGCGTACCCCTCGCCCATTGGTTGTGCTCCTTCGGCCCTTCGACCGGGGCGCCCGATTCGGCGGCGCTTCCGGCGCCCGTCAGTGACAACGAGCGTGGGCGCCGCGCGGCACGAATCGAGCCGCGGCCCTCACGTATTCTCGCGGCCGTCGGCGGCCAACACGCGGAGATCTGCGGCGGCCGTCTGTGGGCTGCGCCACGTTGCGCGACCCCCGGTGCAGCCGTACCACATGAGGGGCCAAAACGCCCCCCTTTTCCGGACATTGACGAACGAAGCGACGAACGCCCGGCTGCGGTACAACGATCGGTCAGCCTACCTCGCGACTCCGACAACGGGGTCAGGGGGCGCGGTCCGGCCGCTTTCCCGAGACCAGGAAAACCACCGAGCGTTCGCGCTCCGACCAGGCTTCGGTGTCCATGTCGACGGACTGGAGCAGCACGCATTCCACCGTGTAACCGCCCTCGCGCAAGGCGGTGCAGACGGCCTCCGCCTCGTCCCGCGTCGCCGCGTGGGTGACGATGCGCGCGGGCCTGCGGTCGGCGCAGGCGACGACGACGTCCACTCCCCCGCCACCGATGCGTACGACGTCGGGCTCGGGCAGATTCTCCAGAACCTGGGGCGCGCGGCCTTCCACGACTTCCAGTTGTACGCCGGCGCGCCGGGCGGCGGCCGCCGTGCTCGCGCAGGCCCCCGGTTCCGCGTCGACGGCGATCACGGCCGCGCCGAGGCGTCCCGCCTCCGCGGCGAGCGCGCCGCTGCCGGAGCCGATGTCCCAGACCAGATCGCCGGTACGGGCCCCGAGCCGGGCGAGTTGGGCCGCGCGCAGCCAGGTCGACTCGCCCTCGTCGAGTTCGACGCCGTACTCCTCGGAGGGCAGCGCCCAGCCCCGCACGGCGGGCGGGAACTCGGGGTCGTGTGCCGCGATCCAGCCGCCGGTGCGGACGGGCGCGGTGCCGATGCCGCCGACGACGATGACCACGTTGGGGTCGCGCCAGACGTGGTCGGCCGCCTTGTCCGAGGTCAGGACGGTCACCTGTTCGCGCTCGGTGCCCAGCTCCTCGCAGATCACGAAGGTGCGGTGAACTCCTTGCAGCAGCAGGGCGAGTTCGGCGGGCCCGGCGCCCGGGGACGTGAGGACGGCGACTTTGGTGTGCGCCCGGCACACGTTGACCGCGCGCCGGAGTGTGCGCTGGTGGGCGACCACCACCTGCGCGTCGTCCCAGGACATTCCGGCGCGGGCGAAGGCGGTCGCCACGGCGGAGACGGCGGGCACGACTTCGACCTCAAGGCCGTGCTCGGGTGCGCGCAGTGTGCGTACGACGCCGAAGAAGCCCGGGTCGCCGTCGGCGAGCACGACGGCGCTGCCGCGGTGTCCGGCGATCCTGCGGGCCGCGAGATCGACGCTGCCGAGGCGGATGCGTTCGGCGTCCGGCGGGATCTCCGGCAGGGTGAGATGGTGGGCGGCGCCCGCCACCAGTGTGGCGGCCGCGAGGGCGGACGTGGCCGCGGGCGCGAGGGGCGAGCCGTCCCAGCCGATCACCGTGACGCGGTCGGCCATCGTCGTCAGTCTCCCCGGAGGTCGTCAGGTCGTTTTGCCGCAGGGCGGAGCCGCTGCGGATCGGATGTCGCGTGTGGGGTCCGCACCGTGGCGGTGCGTGTGAGGGTAACCCGCCGGTCGTCGCGCGGTCCGCCGGGGGTCCTGGGAGAACCAGGGGGACGGGGAGAGCGCCGGGGTTCAGTTCCAGTCGGTGTAGGAGCCGTAGCCGCCCGCGTCCGCCATCTGGTCGGCCACGCCTTCGAGGTCTTCGGGCAGCAGGCTCCAGACGATGAGGTCCGTACGGATGTCGGTCCAGCCGCCGGACTCGGTCTGCGTCCGCGCTATCCACGCGTTGCGCAGAACGCCTTCGCTGATGCAGCCGGCCTTCTGCGCGACCTGCTGGGCAGCCGTGTTGTCGGCGGCGGTGCGCAACTCGATGCGTTCGAAGGTCTGGTCGCGGAAGAGCCACTGCGCGACGGCGAGCACCGACTCGGTGGCGTACCCCTCGCCACGCGCCCAGGGAGCGGTGACGTAGGAGATCTCGGTCGCCCGGGTGCGCCAGTTGGTGTTCTGGAGGCGTGCGAGGCCGACGAGGCGCTGGGTGAGGAACTCGGTGACGGCGAGGACCAGTCCGCGCCCCTCGGTGCGTTCCGCGGGAGCGATTCCGCGGACCCACTCCTCGGCGTCCCGGGTGGTGTACGGACAGGGCGCCGACGTCCACGCGATGACCGGTTCGTCGTTCATCATCTCGATGTGCGCCGGGATGTCCGCGTCCTCGAACGGGCGCAGCACCAGCCGCTCGGTGCTGATGGAGACGTCCGGAAAGGTGGTAGTCATGCGCAGCTCCATGCCTCAGTCCGTCGTAAATGCACAGCATGCAGCATCGGGTGAGCCCCGCACACGGGCGGGGTGCGCGGGGCTCACGCCGGATTGACGGCCGGGTTACGCGGACAAATTACGCGGGCGGGCCGAAGGCGGGCAGGACGGAGCCGTTCTTGTAGGAGTCCTCGATGAACTTCTTCACCTCGGGCGAGTTGAGGAGCTTCGCGAGCTTCAGCACCCGCGGGTCCTTCTCGTTGCCCTCCTTGACGGCGAGGAAGTTGGCGTACGGATTGTTCTCGGTCTTCTCCAGGGCCAGGGAGTCCACGGCCGGGTTGAGGTCCGCCTCGATGGCGTAGTTGCCGTTGATGACGGCGGCGTTCACGTCGTTCAGGGCCCGGGGCAGCGTGGCGGCCTCCAGCTCCTTGAACTTCAGGCCCTTGTCGTCCTTGATGTCGGCCAGGGTGCCGTTGCCCCCGACGCCGTCCGCGAGCGTGATCACGTCGTTGTCGGCGAGGAGCTTCAGGGCGCGGCCCTCGTTCACCGTGTCGTTGGGGATCGCCACCGTCTGGCCGGACTTGAGACCGCTGAGGTCCTTGACCGTCTTGGAGTAGAGGGCGAGCGGTTCCAGGTGGACATTGACGACGGGGACGATGTGGGTGTCGTTCTTCTTGTTGAAGTCGTCGAGGTAGGGCTTGTTCTGGAAGTAGTTGGCGTCGACCTCGCCGCTCTCGGTGGCGGTGTTCGGCAGGACGTAGTCCGTGAACTCCTTGACGTCGAGCTTGAGTCCGGCGTCCGCCGCCAGTTCGTCCTTGATGAAGTTCAGGATGTCGGCGTGCGGCGTGGGGGACGCGGCGACGAGCAGGGGCTTGGACTCGTCGGCCTTGGCCCCGTCCGCGGTCTTCTCGGCCGGGTCCGACGAGGTGCCGCAGGCGCTGAGGCCGATGGCGAGTGCGGTGGTGGCCGCGGCGGCGGCGATCTTGAGGTGAGTACGCACGAAGAGTGCCTCTTTCCGGTGTGGGTGCTTCGGGCCCGGACAAGGAGTGCGGGCCGGTGGGACATCTGGAGGGGGCGCGGCGGCGCCCGTCGGTCTATGCCGTTCGGGTCCGGCGGGTCAGCAGCCGTACGGCGAGATCGCCGAGCAGCTGGATCACGGTGACGATCAGGATCAGCACGACGACCGTGGCGATCATGAAGCCGTTCTCGAACCGCTGGAATCCGTAGGTGACGGCCTTGGAGCCGAGGCCTTCGCCACCGACCGCGCCGGCCATGGCCGAGTAGCCGATCAGCGCGATGACGGTGGTGGTCGTGCCGGAGACGATCGACGGCAGGGCCTGCGGCAGCAGCACCTTGCGGACGATGGTGGGGATGGAGCCGCCCATGGCCTGGACGGCTTCGACCAGTCCGTGGTCGACCTCCCGTATCGCCGTCTCGACGAGCCGGGCGAAGAAGGGGATCGCGCCGATGGCGAGCGGCACGATCATGGCCGTGGGGCCGATGAAGGTGCCGACGACAAAGGTCGTGAAGGGGATCAGCGCGATCAGCAGGATGATGAACGGCAGTGAGCGGCCGATGTTCACGATCACGCCGACGACCTTGTTGACGGGGGTGTTCTGGAGCAGCCCGCCCTTGTCGGTGAGAACGAGCAGGACCCCGAGCGGCAGTCCGCCGACGACGGTGACCAGCGCCGACCACAGCACCATGTAGAGGGTGTCGAGCGTCCCCTGGCTGAGCAGTGGCTGCATTTCGGACCAGGTCACTTGGCACCTTCCTCGGTGAGCGCGGCGGACGGCTCGGTGGCGTCGGGCAGGTCGGCGGTCGGGGGCACCCCGGCGACGGTTTCGGCCGTCTCCACGACCTCGACCTGAAGGCCCTGTTCGCGCAGGAAGCCGACGGGTACGACGTTCTCCTCGAAGGCGCCGGGCAGTTCGATGCGCATCCGGCCGATCTGGCGGCCGCCGACGGTGTCCATGGCCGCGCCGAGGATGGAGATGTCGATGTTGTAGGTGCGCGACAGCTGCGAGATGACGGGCTGGGTGGCGCTCTCGCCGTGGAAGGTGACGTCGATGACCGTGCTGCCGGGGCCGGCGACGGCTCCGTCGACCGGGAACAGCGCGCGGGCCAGCCGGGAGCCGGGGGTGGCGAGCAGTTCGCCGACCGTGCCGGACTCGGTGATGCGGCCCCTCTCCATCAGCGCGGCCGAGTCGCAGATCGTCTTGACGACCTCCATCTCGTGCGTGATCAGCAGGATGGTGAGGCCGAGCTGCTGGTTGATGTCGCGCAGGAGTCCCAGGATCGAGCGGGTGGTCTCGGGGTCGAGTGCGCTCGTCGCCTCGTCGGAGAGGAGCACCTTCGGGTTGCCCGCGAGCGCGCGTGCGATGCCGACGCGCTGCTTCTGGCCGCCGGAGAGCTGTGCCGGGTAGACCTTGGCCTTGTCGGCGAGGCCGACGAGGTCGAGCAGCTCCAGTGCCCTGGCCGAACGCTTCTGTGCGGAGTGGCCGAGGATCTCCAGCGGCAGCTCGACGTTGTCCTGGACGGTGCGCGACGACAGCAGGTTGAAGTGCTGGAAGACCATGCCGATGGAGCTGCGCGCGCGCCGCAGTTCCTTGCCTGCTCGCCGGCCGCGCCCGGCGAGCGCGGTCAGGTCGGTCCCGTCGACGGTCACGGTGCCGGCGGTGGGCCGTTCCAGGAGGTTGACGCAGCGGATGAGCGAGGACTTCCCGGCGCCGCTGCGGCCGACGACTCCGAAGACCTCGCCCTCGCGTACGTGCAGGTCGACGCCGTCGAGAGCGGTGATCTCTGGGCCGCGCGACCGGCCGGACCGATAGACCTTGGTCAGGCCCGTAGTGGTGATCACAGGGGGTTTCCGTCACTGTCGGGTGCGCGGCACGAAGGCCGGGCGGGGCAGGGGAGTTCGGGCGGTCCGACAGGCGCGGCGCGACACGGCACGTCCACTCGCGGCGGCTCACGGCCGTTCGCGGGTGCTGCGGTGGGTGACCGTGAGGCGCTGCCGGCGGGCGTACGTGGTCCGGGTGCGTGGCGTACGGGAGGTACGGACGTAACCGTGGACGTAGCGTCGCGTCTGTCGGGTCTCGCTTCGGGGCGCGAGGCTCAGGCAGGGGCCCTCAGTGGGCGCACATTCGACACAGACAACGAACACCGGGCGTCGTGATCGCCTCGGTCGCAAGGGTGCGGCTGTTCGTCGTGGTCATGTCGGTAAGTAAAGCAGACGTATATCCGGACTCCGGCCGACTGTCCGCATACCGAACGGCTCCCGAAGAGCCCTCCGCTTCTCGAAAACACCGCTCCGACCTGCACAAATACAGACGGGGGGGCGCGGACCGGGGTGCCGGTGGTGGGCTCGGAGCCGTCGTGGGCTGTGGCCAAGGCCACGGTCCCGCGGCCCGCCGCGTCCCGTGGCCGGTTCCTCGCAGGGGCGAGGACACCGGGCTTATCGGGCCGTAATAGTCTCGACCACATGCTTGTCGCCCTGACGATCGCGGTCTCCGTGGCCGCCCTCGCCCTCGCCGCCTGGTGCGGTCACGCCGCGTACCGGGACCAGCCCACCAAGGACTGGCACTTCATCGGCATGGCAGTGGTCACGGTGCTGGCGCTCGTCCAACTGGTCGTCGGCATCGTTCAGTTGGCGCGTGGCGAGGAACCGGCGGACGGCTCGGTGATCTTCGTCTCGTATCTGATCGGCGCGTTCGCGGCCGTACCGGCGGCCGGATTCCTGTCCCTCGCCGAGCGGACCCGCTGGGGCTCGGCGACGGTCTCGGCGGGCGCCGTCGTCCTCGCCGTACTCGAAGTGCGCCTGTACGACATCTGGGGAGGCTGACCATGGAGACCGGGACAGGGGCCGCGGCGAGCACGGACGGACGGCCGGCGGGACGCACCAGGCTGGTCCAGGGCCCCGGCCTGCTGCTCGTGTGGCTGTACGGGGTGATGTCGGTCGGCGCGGTGTCGCGGACGGCCTTCGAGATCTCCACCAAGTTCGACCGGGCACCCCTGGCGTACACGCTGTCGGGCGTCGCCGCCGTCGTCTACGTGTTCATCACCTACACGCTGGTGCGGGGCGGCGAGACCGCCCGCAAGGTGGCGCTGGTGTGCTGCGCGGGCGAACTCGTCGGTGTGCTCACCGTCGGGACCTGGACGGTCGTGGAACCCTCCGCCTTCCCCGACGCCACGGTCTGGTCGGGGTTCGGCTGGGGGTATCTCTTCATTCCCGTGCTGCTGCCGGTCACGGGGATGCTGTGGCTGCGCAGGTCCCGACGGGGTTGAGCGAGAGGCCCCGCCTCAGGCGCTGGCGGCGAAGGCTCCGGTGGCCGCCTCCTTCTCCAGCGTCACGAGCGTGAGACCGGGACCGGTCGGCTCGCTGGCCACCGGCGCGTACCCCTTGCTCCGGTACAGCCGGAGATTGCCCTCGCTGCGGTGGCCGGTGAAGAGCTGGAAGCGCTTGGCCGCGTCGTCGCCGGCGAAGCTGCCCTCTATCGCGTCGAGCAGCCGGCCGCCGAGACCGTGGTGCCGCATCCGTGGGTGAACGATGAGCTTGCCGATCCTGGCCGTACCCTCCGCGTCGACGACGCCCCGCACGGAGGCCACGACTTCGCCGCCGAGCTTGGCCACGAGCGCGTGGCCGCGGGCGATCTCTTCCTTGAGATCGTCAAGGGTCTGGGTCAACGGTTCGATGGTGTAGTCACCGTAGAGCTCCGCCTCGCTCTGGTAACACAGGTACTGAAGCTTGAGGATGTGTTCCGCGTCCTGTGCACTCGCTGCTGAGATGGTCACGCTCATGCCCATGTGTGCATGCCTCCCGCTCACCTGCTGCCGCCGGTTGTCTACCGCTCCTTTCCCCGGAGTTCAGGAGCTGCAACCTCTGTGATGAGCATTCTGCCCAGGCATCACAGGCATCCGGAACGCACTGACTCCAAACTCACCTGTGAGATACCCAACCCTCCTGTGATTTCACGGGTGGTGGGGCCGTCGGACGACAACTTCCCAGCCGTCGGCGCGGGATGGGGGCCAGGTGTACGTTCTGGGCTCTCACGCCCAACTCGGCGTCCACGGCGAACGGGTGTGCCCCGGCGGGCAGACGCCCGGCCGGGGCACACCATCAGGCTCTTTCCTGGTCTTCGCCGTCAGCCGCGGCCGTCAGGCCGTCAGTCCTTGTTGAAGTCGGCGGCGGCCAGCAGACCCGTGTCGGGGTTGTCGGTGAAGATGCCGTCGATGCCCTGCTCGAAGTAGACCTTGAAGGCCCCGAAGGCGTCGCCGTACGCGTTCGGGTCCGTACCGACCCGGAAGTCGGCCGGCAGGAAGCTGTTCTCGTTGCGCATCGTGTACGGGTGCAGGATCAGGTCCTTGGCGTGCGCGTCACGCACCAGGGTGGTCGGCTCGCCCAGCTTGCCGTCCTTGTCCTTCGGGATGATCAGGTCCAGCCACGGGCCGATGCCCTGCGCGAACGACGCGATCCACTTCAGCCCCTCGGGCGTGATGAGGTCGGCCACGAAGCGCGGGTCGCCCGCCTGCTTGAGGTCCCACGGCTGGGTGTCCGCGGCGTCGAAGAGCACGACGCGCGGGGTCGAGACCAGCTTGGCCATGCGCTGCATGCTGGTGGGCTCGAAGGACTGGAGGAAGAGAGGGGAGTCGCGGCGGTCCCTGCCGTACCGGCGAAGCAGCTTCGCGAGCCGCTCCTCCAGGCCGAGGCCGATACCCCGGAAGTAGGTGGGGTGCTTCGTCTCGACGTACAGCCACACCGGCTCGCCCCGGCGCCGGCCCTCCTCGTCGGCCCACCGCAGCACCTCCTCGAAGGTGGGGATCTCCCAGCGGCCGTTGTAGAGCGTGCCGTTGCGACGCTGCTGCGGGATGCGCTCCTTGGCGCGCAGCGTCTTCAGCTCGGCGAGCGTGAAGTCCTCGGTGAACCAGCCGGTGAGGCTGACCCCGTCGACGCTCTTGGTCGTCCTGCGCCCGGCGAACTCCGGGTGGTCGGCGACGTCGGTGGTCCCCGTGATGTCGTTCTCGTGACGGCAGACCAGATGACCGTCCTTGGTGGGCACGAGGTCCTGCTCGATCACGTGCGCGCCGAGGTCGAGCGCGAGCTGGTACGAACCGAGGGTGTGCTCGGGCCGGTAGCCGCTGGCGCCGCGGTGTCCGACGATCGTCGGCACGGGCAGTCTCCTCCGCGGCGGGCGGTGCCCGCCGTGTCCGCCGGCCTGCGCGGCCTGCGCGGTGCCGGCCGTACCGGCGGAGAGACCGAGTGCGGCCGAGCCGAGCACCGCCGCTCCGAGCACGGTCCTACGACCCGGGATGTTCTGCGCACCCTGTGTCATGAACGCTCCTTCATGTGATGTCCATGTGCTGTCCCGCACCTGTCAAGCAAGGGCTTGATCGTAGGGAGTCGGACCCTACGGCGGGCAGACCGCGTGCGAACACACCGGAAACTCGTGTCAACACCGCGCGTCCGGTCGACAAGCCCGATGTGCGCGGGGGCCGACCCGCGAGTATCGTCCTCACCTGCGACGAGTTAGTCGGCTCGATACGACCGCTCACCAACCGGAGGACCCCGTTGTCCCGCTTTGCGCTCGTCAAGGCAGTGCTCGGACCGATCTTGCGTCTGATGTTCCGGCCTCGGGTGGAGGGCGCCGAGAACATCCCGGGGACCGGTCCGGTGATCCTCGCCGGCAATCATCTGACCTTCATCGACTCGATGATCCTGCCGCTCGTCTGCGGCAGCCGTCAGGTCTTCTTCATCGGCAAGGACGAGTACGTCACCGGCAAGGGGATCAAGGGCCGGCTGATGGCCTGGTTCTTCACCGGCTGCGGCATGATCCCGGTGGACCGTGACGGCGGGCACGGCGGTGTCGCGGCGCTGATGACCGGCCGCCGGGTGCTGGAGGACGGTCATATGTTCGGCATCTATCCGGAGGGCACGCGCTCCCCCGACGGGCGGCTCTACCGGGGCCGTACGGGTATCGCGCGGCTCACCCTGATGACCGGCGCGCCGGTCGTTCCCTTCGCGATGATCGGCACCGACAAGATCCAGCCGAACGGGGCGGGCATGCCGAGGCCGAGCAAGGTGACGGTCCGCTTCGGCGCGCCGATGGAGTTCTCGCGGTACGACGGGATGGACCGCGACCGCTATGTGCTGCGCGCGGTGACCGACTCCGTGATGACGGAGGTCATGCGGCTCGGCGGGCAGGAGTACGTGGACATGTACGCCACCAAGGCGAAGGCCGCCTGACCCGCGCGACCTGACCGGCCGGAACTGACCGGCCGGAACCGACCCGCCGGAACTGACCCGCCGTCCGGCCCGTTCAGCCGGACGGTCGTTCGTCGGGCGGGCCGTCCTCCGGCGGTGAGCCTCCCGGCTCCGGCTGCCCCCCGCTCGTCTCCCCCGCGGCCGGCAGCCACAGCACGAAGGTGCTGCCCACTCCCTTGCGGGAGGTCAGCCTGACCTGTCCGGCGTGCGATTCGACTATCTGCCGGACGATCGCGAGGCCGAGGCCCGCGTGTCTGTCGCGGCCCGTGCCGCCACCGCTGCCCGCCCGCCAGAAACGGTCGAAGACCCGGCCCTGGTCGTCGTCGTCGATGCCGGGACCGGAGTCCCGCACCGAGACCCACAGCCAGCTGTCGCGCCGCCCGGTCGAGACCACGACCCGTGTACCGGCCGGGGAGAGCCGTACCGCGTTGGAGAGCAGATTGCCGACGGCCCTGCGCAGTGCGTCGTGGTCCCCGATCGTGGTGTCGCCCCGGGTCAGCCTCCGGTCGAAGACGAGCCCCCGTTCGGCGGCCAGGACCGCGAACTCCTCGCATGCCTCGTCGGCGACCACCGCGAGGTCGACGTCCGTGTCCGCGAGCGCCGGTGCGCTGCGGCGGGCGGTGGCCAGCAGGTCCTCGACCAGGCGGGTCATCCGGGTCGTCGCCCGGTCGACGATCCTGACCGCCTCGCGCCGTTCCTGTTCGTCGGACTCCTCGGAGGTCAGCACGGCGTCGAGATTGGCCCGGATGATGGTGAGCGGGCTGCGCAGTTCGTGCGAGGCGTCGTCGATGAGCTGGCGCTGGGCGCGGAAGCCGTCGTCCAGCCGGTCGAGCATGGAGTCCACGGTGTCGCCGAGCTCGCGCAGTTCGTCGCGCGGACCGGTGAGCCGGATGCGCTGGGAGAGGTCGGTGGCCTGGATCTCGGCCGCCGTACGGGAGATGGCCCGGACGGGGCGCAGGGCGCGGCCGGAGAGCACCCAGCCGATGCCGAAGCTGGCGACGGCGATGCCGCCGAGCAGGAAGAAGGAGAAGCGGCGCAGGTTGCGCAGTGTCTGGTAGTTGACCGCGGCTTCCACGTCGCGGACCTTCACGACGTCGAAGTCGCCCACGTACTCGCCGCCGACGTACTTCTCCGCCGTGTACTCGTTGGTGACGGGGTGCGCGTCCCCGCTCTTCTCCACCACGACGTAGACGCCGCCGAGCACCAGAGCCGTGAGCACGAAGAGCAGGGCGGAGTACATCACGGTGAGCCGGAAACGGACGGTGTGGACGAAGGCGGGCAGCGGGACACGGGCCGGCGCTCCGCCGGCCCTTCCGACGCGCCGGAAGCCCCGGGTCATGGGGTGTCCATGAGCCGGTAGCCCTGGCGTATGACGGTCTCGATGAGCGGCGTGTCCTCGCCGGTGACCTTTCGGCGCAGCGAACCGACCGTGACCCGCACGGTGTTGGTGAACGGGTCGGCGTGTTCGTCCCAGACGTGTTCCAGCAGCTCCTCGGCGGGGACCACCCGGCCGGGACGGGTCATCAGATAGTGCAGGACGCCGAACTCCTTGGACGTCAGCCGGAGCGGGCGCTCGCCCCGGAAAGCCTCGAACCGGGCGGTGTCCAGGCGCAGTTCGCCCACCGTGACGACCGACGTACCGCTGTCCTCACGGCGCAGCAGGGCCCTGATGCGGGCCAGCAGCTCGGGCAGGGCGAAGGGTTTGACCAGATAGTCGTCCGCGCCCTCGTCCAGGCCGCGTACCCGGTCGGCGAGACGGTCGCGTGCGGTGAGCATCAGGATGCGGGGGCCGCCGGGTGCGGCCCTGATGGCGCGGCAGACGGAGAAGCCGTCGCCGTCGGGGAGCATCAGGTCGAGCAGGACGAGGTCGTAGTCGTTGACGGACAGCTTCTCCAGTGCGGAGTCGACGTCGCCGGCCCAGTCGACCGCGTAACCGGCGCGGACGAGACCGACCCGGAGCGCGGCGACCAGGTCGGCCTCGTCCTCGACCGCGAGGATTCTCATGACGCGAACCTAACCTCCGTAGGTGGGCCCGGTACGTCTGGCACGGCACCTCGCCGCGTCGTCGGACTCGTCCAAGTCCGCCCGGTACGAGGACGATCCCCCGCCTCGCGACGCACCGCACCACGTGACATCAGCCGCTCGGGGGCGGGCGCTCCCTGATCCGGCCTGATCGACAGGACAGCCTCAGTCACCGTCGATGATGGACTCGGCCGCCCGGAGCGCCTCGTCCACCGGGATCGCGAAGCCGATGCCGATGGAGCCGCCCCCGCCGCCGCGGTCGAGGGTGGCGATGGCGGTGTTGATGCCGATCACCCGGCCCCGGTCGTCCACCAGTGGGCCGCCCGAGTTGCCCGGGTTGATCGAAGCGTCGGTCTGGAGAGCGGTCCGGCCGCCGCCTCCGCCGCCGAGACTGACCTCGCGGTCGAGCGCGCTGACGATCCCGGCGGTGACCGTGCCCGACAGACCGAGCGGGGAGCCGATGGCCAGGACCGCGTCCCCCACGGCCGGCCCGGGCCCGGTCGCGACCTGGGCGGGCCGCAGACCGCCGGTCGTCTCCGTCTGGAGGACGGCGATGTCGTGCGCGGGGTCCCGGCCGAGGACGTCGGCGGAGAGTCTGCGGCCGTCGTCGAGGACCACGGAGACCTCCGAACTGCCCGCGACCACATGGGCGTTGGTGAGTATGCGGCCCTGTGTGTCGAGTACGAAGCCGGACCCGCCGGAGCCGCCCGCGCCGACCGACACGACGCTGGGCAGGACGCGGGCGGCGACCCCTTCGAGCCCCGCGGGCGCGCCGCCCGCGGCCTCGGCGGCGGGCGGCGGGCCGGTGCCGTCGCCGGAGGCGCCGCTCGCGTAGCCCGCGACGGCCCCGGCGGCGCTCCCGGTGAGGAGCGCGGCCAGGACGGCGGCGAGGACGGGGCGGGGGCGGGCGGGGGCTCGTGGAGTGGGCGGGGTGCCGGGGGTGGCGTACGGCGCGGGCGTGTCGGCGTACGGCGACGGGCCCCCGGGCGGCCGTGGGAGCGGCGGTCGCCCGGGGACGAAGGAGGGGCCGCGTGGTTCGCCCAGCCCGTGAACTCGGTTGTCGGACATGGTCGTTCCCTTCCTAGGGAAGCCGGGAGAACCAGAGCAGTGACGTGGCGGCGGTCGCGAGGGCGGTGAGCAGTCCCGCGGCGACGAACCACTGCCAGATCTCGCGCTCCTCGGTGCGGTGTCCGACGGAGCTGCCGATGGACTCGTAGACCTGCTGGAGTTCCTCTCCGGACGCGGCCTCGTGGTAGTCGCCCCCGGTGTCGGCGGCGAGCGCTTCCAGGGCGGGGCCGTCCGCGGGGACCTCCAGCGTGGTGCCGTTGGGGAGTTCGACGATGCCCTCCTCCGTGCCGTACGCGATGGTCGACACGGGGATGGCGTCACCGGCCACCTCCCGCGCGGCCTCGGCGACCGAGCGGCCCGCGGTGTTGGTGCCGTCGGAGAGGAGCACGATGTGGGCCGGCGGCGGGTCCTGCTCCGCCCGCTCGTCCAGGTCCCTGACCGCGTCACGCGCCGCGACGACGGCCTCCCCGATCGCCGTGCCCTCGCCGGTGGTCAGTCCGCCGATGGCGGAGCGCAGCACTTCGCGGTCGGTCGTCGGAGGTACGGCGACGGTGGCGGAGCCGCTGAAGGGGACGAGGCCGGCGTTGAAGCGTGCGGGGAGCCGGTCGACGAAGTCGAGCGCGGCGCGCTGTGCGGCGGTGAAGCGGCTGGGGCTGACGTCGGTGGCTTCCATGGAGGCGGAGACGTCGAACGCGACGACGACGGTGGCCCGTTCGCGCGGCACCTGTACCTCGGTGGTGGGCCGGGCGAAGCCGACGACGAGCAGGGCCAGGGTGGCGCAGAAGGCCGCGGCGGGGATGTGCCTGCGGCGCCCCGGCCGCTCGGGCGCGATCTTGTCCAGCAGGTCGAGGTTGGTGAAGCGCACGGCGTAGCGTCCGCGTCTGCGCTGTACGACGGCGTAGAGGGCGACCAGCCCCGCGAGGGGGACGAGCAGGAGCAGCCAGGCGGGCGAGAGCAGCGTCATGTGCCGGCGCTCCCGCCCGGGTCTCCGGCCGCGCCGCCACCCTCGCCGCGTCCGCCCGAACCGCCGCCGGCCGCACCGCCGCCGGCCATCGCGCCGCCGGTCGCGCGGCGTTGGGCCTCGACGTGGCGGACGACGTCCCTGACCCAGTCGCGGTCGGTGCGCAGCCGCAGATGCGCGGCGCCCGAGCGGCGGATCGACCGGCTGATCAGGGCGCGCTGTTCCCGGGCGGCCTCGGCGTAGCGCGCCCGCAACTTCCGTGAGTGGGTGGGTACTTCACGGCTTCTCCCGGTCTCGGGGTCGACGAGTGTCAGCATGCCGACATCGGGCAGCTCCATTTCGCGCGGGTCGACGATCTCCACGGCGAGCACCTGGTGGCGGTGGGCGAGCACGCGGAGCGGGCGTTCCCAGCCGGTCTCCAGGAAGTCGGAGACGACGGCGACCAGGCCGCGCGGCGGCTGGAGGGTGTGCAGGGCGCGCAGCGCCGTGTCGAGGGTGTGCCCGTGGAGCCGCTCCGGCACGGCGGGCTCGCGCGGGCGCTCCAGGACGGCTCGCAGGAGGACGAGCAGCTGGCCGCGTCCGCCGCGTGGCGGGATGCGCCGGATGCCGCCGGGGCCGGTGATCTGGGCGCCGATGCGGTTGCCGGTGCGTTCGGTGAGGAAGGCGACGGCCGCGGCGGCGCCGACGGCGAGGTCGCGCTTCTCCATCCGTGCGGTGCCGAAGTCCATGCTGGCGGTGGCGTCGAGCACGATCCAGGTGGTGAGTTCGCGGTCGGCGAGGGTGCGGCGGACATGGGGACGGGTCGTGCGGGCGGTGGCGTTCCAGTCCATCCGGCGGACGTCGTCGACGCCCGGCTCGTACAGGCGGGTCTCGGCGGGTTCGCTGCCGGGGCCGCCGTGCCGGCCGGGGTGGTCGCCCTGGAGGAGTCCGTCGGGGCGCCGGGTGAAGAGGAGTTCGAGATGGCGCAGGGCCTGTTCGGGGGTGAGTTCGCGGAGTGTGGGACCGGTCATGCCGCGTCCTCGCGGTGCTCGGTCCAGGGCGGCCCGGCCGGACCGGGTCCGTCGGCGGCCGGCGCTCCCGCCCCGGGGTCCTGGCGCGGGGTGATCCGGGGCTGGTCGACGGCCGTGAGGACCTCGTCGACGATCTCCGCGGCCGTCACACCGTCGGCGAGCCCGTCGAAGGAGAGCACCAGGCGGTGCGCGACGACCTCGTGGGCAAGGTCCCGCACGTCCTGCGGCAGGACGTAGCGCCGGCCGCGCAGCAGGGCGGTGGCGCGGGCCGCCGCGACGAGTCCGAGCGTGGCGCGCGGGCCCGCGCCGTGCGCCAACCGGCCGTCGGCGTGGGCGCGTTCACGGGTGGCGCAGACGAGCCGTACCGCGTACTCGGCCACGGCGTGGTGGACGAAGACGTTGTCGGCGGCCCGCTGGAGGCCGATGACCAGGTCGGGGGTGAGGACGAGCCGGGGCTTCGGCGGGTCGACGCTCATCCGGTAGAGGATCGCGAGTTCCTCGGCCTCGGAGGGGGCGGCGACGTCGACCTTGAGCAGGAAGCGGTCGCGCTGTGCCTCGGGGAGTTGGTACACGCCCTCGGACTCGATGGGGTTCTGGGTGGCGAGTACGAGGAAGGGCCGGGGCACCTCGATGGTCGTGCCGCCGATGGAGACCTGGTGTTCGGCCATGACTTCGAGGAGGGCGGACTGGACCTTGGCGGGGGCGCGGTTGATCTCGTCGGCGAGGACGAAGTTGGCGACGACGGGGCCGGGTTCGACGGTGAACGTCTCGCTGGACTGCCGGTAGATCCGGGTGCCGGTGATGTCGGAGGGAACCAGGTCGGGGGTGAACTGGAGCCGGGTGAACTCCCCTCCCACCACGTGCGCCAGGGTCTTGGCCGCGAGCGTCTTGGCGACGCCGGGCACGCCTTGGAGCAGGCAGTGCCCCCGGGCCAGTACGGCGGTGAACATCCGCTCCACCATGCGGTCCTGGCCGACGATGACCCGCTTGACCTCGAACAGCGCCTCTTCGAGCAGCTTCTCCTCGACGGTGTGGGCGTCGGTCACAGCGCGTCCGCGGGATTCGCCGTGTCCGCCGCCCCGGCGGGCGACGGCGGAGCCTGCTTCTCCGGGCAGTCGTCCTTGTCCGCGACGGCGGCGCCGGGGGCTTCCTCGTCGACGACGAGACGCACCTCGTCGGGCGGCGTGCCGCCGCCGTCGGCGAGAGCGGCGCCGCCGACGGCGGTGATCCCCGCCGCGGCCAGAACAGTGATCGCGGCGAGGGCGGTGCTGCGCGTACGACGTGTCATGGTCTGTCGCTCCTTCGGGCTGGGACGAGCCGGTGTCGGGGCACAGACCATCAGGCGAAGGCGAAAACGGACCTAAAGCGAGGGATGCTCGCCGGTCAGGGGTTCGGTGTCGGCCGGGGGCTCGATGTGGTCCGCCAGCTTCTGCCCGCGCAGCAGGAACCATGCCGCCACCGATGTCGCGAGCAGGACGGCCGCACCGGCGCCCGCCGCGATGCTCAGGCCGTGGACGAACGCCTCCCGGGCCGCCGCGACCAGTTCCGCCGCCTGGTGGGCGGGGACACCGCGCGCCGCCTCGACCGCGCCGCCCAGGGACTCGTGCGCGGCGGCCGCCGTCCCGGCCGGTACGCCCTCCGGGGTGAGGAAGCCCCGGTAGAAGCCTGTGACGATCGAGCCGAGGAGCGCGATGCCGAGCGCGGCGCCCAGTTCGTACGCCGTCTCCGACACCGCCGACGCCGCGCCCGCCTGTTCCTTGGGGACACCGGCGAGGATCACGTCGGCCGTCACCGTGAAGGAGAATCCCGCGCCGACGCCGACCACGAGCAGCACGGCGCCGAGCATCGGGTAGCCGGTGTTGACGGTCAGTCCGACGAGTGCGGCGGTAGCGAGCCCCACACCGGCGAGGCCGCCGGCCACCACGAACCGTACGGAGAACCGCCGGGCGGCCCGTCCCGCCAGCAGACCCGCCGTCACCGCGCCCACGGCGGCGGGCAGTTCGGCGACGCCCGCCTCCAACGGTCCTCGCCCCTGGACGAGTTGCAGATACTGCGAGAGGAAGAAGATCAGCCCGGACAGACCGAAGATGGTCAGCAGGTCGGCCAGTACGGCTCCGGAGAAGCCGCGGTTCCTGAACAGCCGCACGTCGAGGAGCGGGTGACGGATCCTCAGCTGTCTGCGGACGAAGCTGACGAGCGCGCCACGACGCCGGTCACGGCAGCCGCGGCGATGTCCCAGCGCAGCCCGTACGCCGCCGCTTCCTTGATGGCGTACACGACACCGACGATCCCGACGAGGGACAGCACCACGCTCGCCGGGTCCCAGGGGCCCGGCGCGGGGTTCCTCGACTCCGGGAGCAGTCTCACGCCGACGAGGACGAGGACCGCCATGACGGGCAGGTTGATCAGGAAGACCGAGCCCCACCAGAAGTGCTCCAGCAGGAATCCGCCGACGACCGGGCCCACGGCCGCGCCCGCCGACGCCGCGGCGCCCCAGATCCCGATGGCGACGCTGCGCTCCCTGGGGTCGTGGAAGATGTTGCGGATCAGGGCGAGCGTGGCCGGCATCAGCGTCGCACCGGCGACACCCAGCAGCGCCCGAGCGGCGATCATCATCTCCGGGCTGGTCGCGTAGGCGTTGAGTACGGAGACGGCGCCGAACGCCACCGCGCCTGTCAGCAGCAGCTTCTTGCGCCCGATCCGGTCGCCCAGGCTGCCCATGGTGACGAGCAGGCCGGCGATGACGAACGAGTAGATGTCGCCGATCCAGAGCAGTTGGGTGCCGGACGGCTTGAGGTCCTCGCTCAGGAACGGTGTGGCCAGGCCGAGCACCGTGGCGTCGACCGCCACCAGGAGCACGGCCAGGACGAGTACGGACAGGGCGAGCCAGCGCCCCGGGCGGTGCGTCGCGTCCGGCGCCCTCGCCGCCCGGTCGGTGCCGGCCATCACTCCACGCTCCGTCGTGCTCCGCCGAGCAGCAGCTCGGCGATCATGTACTGGAAGTCCTTCGCGGCGACCCGCCCGTCCTGGACCGCCCACGCGGCGGTGCCGACGAGCCCGTAGAACGCCTCGGTGAGCCAGGCGGGAGGCAGGTCGATCCGGAACTCGCCCCCTTCCTGTCCGCGCCGGAAGAGCGCGGAGACCCGGGCGTCGAGCCGGTCCCAGCCCTCGTTCACCTCGCCCTCGAAGAGCTGGTTCTCGGTGACGAGGAAGGCCAGGAGCCCGGCCGCCGGCTCGACCTCGGCGACGAGCCTGCGGAGGGCGTCGCTCGCGGGTCCCTCGTCCGTCCGTGCCGCGTCGAGCGCCGCCTCGAACTCCCGGATGCCCAGCTCCTCCAGCGCCTTGACCAGGGCGTCACGCCCCGCGAAGTGCCGGTGCAGGGTGGCCCGGCCGATGCCTGAGGCCCGTGCGACCTCGTCCATGGTGGCGGTGGGCTTGCGGGTGAGGAGGGCGGCGGCGGTGCGCAGAACCTGGTCACGATCGACTGTCATGAGACAACCATAACCCAAATGAGACACTGACGTCTCACTCCTTGCGGGCCACTGTCAAGTGGGACCCGGCCACGGGATATCTTGATGTCGAGCAATGTTGCAGACGTGGAGCGGAGCACCCGGTGACAGACTCGACCATCATTTACACGCACACCGACGAGGCCCCGGCCTTGGCCACCTACTCATTCCTGCCTGTGGTCGAGGCCTATGCCTCGACGGCCGGGGTCACGGTGGAGCGCCGTGACATCTCCCTGGCGGGGCGGATCATCGCCGGTTTCGCCGACCGTCTCGAACCGGGGCAGCGGATCGACGACGCACTCGCCGAGCTCGGCGCCCTGGCCAAGACCCCCGCGGCCAACATCATCAAGCTGCCGAACATCTCGGCCTCGATCCCGCAGCTGAAGGCGGCGATCGCCGAGCTCCAGCAGCAGGGCTACGCGCTCCCGGACTACCCGGACGACCCGAAGTCCGACGAGGACAAGGACGTACGGGCCCGCTACGACAAGGTCAAGGGCAGCGCCGTGAACCCGGTGCTGCGCGAGGGCAACTCGGACCGCCGCGCCCCCGCCTCGGTGAAGAACTACGCCAAGGCGCACCCCCACCGGATGGGCGCCTGGACGGCCGAGTCGAAGACGAACGTCGCGCACATGGACGCCGACGACTTCCGCTCCACCGAGAAGTCCGCCGTGATCACCGAGGACGGCGCGCTGCGGATCGAGCTGGTGGGCGACGACGGCAACACCACCGTCCTGCGTGAGTCGGTGCCCGTGCTGGCCGGTGAGGTCGTGGACGTGTCGGCGATGCGCGTCGCGGCGCTGCGTGAGTTCCTGACGGCGCAGATCGCCCGCGCCAAGGCCGAGGACGTGCTCTTCTCGGTGCACCTGAAGGCCACGATGATGAAGGTCTCCGACCCGATCATCTTCGGTCACACAGTGCGCGCCTTCTTCCCCAGGACATTCGCCGAGCACGGTCACGCGCTCGCCGAGGCGGGTCTGAGCCCGAACGACGGTCTCGGCGGCATCCTCAAGGGTCTGGAGTCGCTGCCCGGCGGCTCGAAGATCGCCGAGTCCTTCGCCGCGGAGCTGGCCGAGGGCCCGGCGCTCGCGATGGTCGACTCCGACAAGGGCATCACCAATCTGCACGTGCCGAGCGATGTCATCGTCGACGCCTCGATGCCGGCCATGATCCGCACCTCCGGCCATATGTGGGGCCCGGACGGCGCCGAGGCCGACACGCTCGCCGTCATCCCGGACAGTAGCTACGCGGGCATCTACCAGGTCGTCATCGACGACTGCCGCGCCAACGGCGCCTACGACCCGTCGACCATGGGCTCGGTGCCCAACGTCGGTCTGATGGCACAGGCGGCCGAGGAGTACGGCAGCCACGACAAGACCTTCGAGATCCCGGCCACCGGCACGGTGCGCGTCGTGGACGCGGCGGGCAACGCCGTACTGGAGCAGACCGTCAGCGCCGGCGACGTCTTCCGGATGTGCCAGACCAAGGACGTGCCGATCCAGGACTGGGTCAAGCTCGCCGTCAGCCGCGCGCGTGCCACCGGCAACCCGGCCGTGTTCTGGCTGGACGAGGGCCGCGCGCACGACGCCAACCTGATCGCCAAGGTGAGGACGTACCTGCCCGAGCACGACACCGAGGGCCTGCGCATCGAGATCATGAAGCCCGTCGAGGCGATCGCGTTCTCCCTGGAGCGCATCCGGCGCGGCGAGGACACCATCTCGGTCACCGGCAACGTCCTGCGTGACTACCTGACCGACCTCTTCCCGATCCTGGAGCTCGGTACGAGCGCCAAGATGCTCTCGGTCGTGCCGCTCATCAACGGCGGCGGGCTCTTCGAGACGGGCGCGGGCGGCTCCGCGCCGAAGCACGTGCAGCAACTGGTCAAGGAGAACTACCTGCGCTGGGACAGCCTGGGAGAGTTCCTCGCGCTGGCCGTCAGCTTCGAGCACCTCGCGACGAGCACCGGCAACGCGCGCGCCCAGGTGCTGGCCGACACCCTCGACCGCGCCACCGGCTCCTTCCTGAGCGAGAACAAGTCGCCCAGCCGCAAGGTCGGCGGGATCGACAACCGCGGCAGCCACTTCTACCTGGCGCTCTACTGGGCGCAGGAGCTGGCCAAGCAGACCGAGGACGCACAGCTCGCCACCGCGTTCGCGGCTCTCGCCAAGACGCTGGCCGAGCAGGAGCGGACGATCGTGGACGAACTGCTCGCCGTGCAGGGGTCGCCCGCGGACATCGGCGGCTACTACCAGCCGGACCCGGCCAAGGCCGAGGCCGTGATGCGGCCGTCGAAGACGTTCAACCAGGCGATCTCGACGCTGGGCTGATCCGGCTCGCGCATGAAGGCGCCGGGCGGCCGCGCACGCGGCCGCCCGGCGTTCTCGTTCCGGCTACTTCTTGGCCGTCGCCCACGCGTGCTGGAGCGCCAGGTCGGTCTTCACCTCGGCGAGCTGGACCGCGACCGCCGAAGGCGCCGTACCGCCGCGCCCGTCCCGCGACGCCAGCGCGCCGGAGACGTTGAGGACCGTACGGACCTCCGGGGTCAGATGCTCCGAGATCCCGGCGAACTGCTCGTCTGTCAGCTCGTCCAGTTCGATCCCCTGCCGCTCGCACACCTTGACGCACTCACCCGCGACCTCGTGCGCGACCCGGAACGGCACGCCCTGCCGGACCAGCCACTCGGCGATGTCGGTGGCGAGCGAGAACCCGGCCGGGGCCAGCTCCGCCATCCGCTCCCGGTTGACCGTGAGCGTCGCCATCATCCCGGTGAACGCCGGGAGCAGGACCTCCAGTTGGTCGCAGGAGTCGAAGACCGGCTCCTTGTCCTCCTGGAGATCGCGGTTGTACGCGAGCGGCAGCGCCTTCAGCGTGGCCATCAGCCCGGTCAGATTGCCGATGAGCCGGCCGGACTTGCCGCGCGCCAGCTCGGCGATGTCCGGGTTCTTCTTCTGCGGCATGATCGACGAGCCGGTGGAGAACGCGTCGTGCAGGGTGAGATACGAGAACTCCTTCGTGTTCCAGATGATGACCTCTTCGGCGATCCGGGAGAGATTCACACCGATCATCGCCGTGATGAAGGCGAACTCGGCGACGAAGTCCCGCGAGGCGGTCCCGTCGATCGAGTTGGCGGCCGAGCCGTGCTCGAAGCCGAGATCCGCCGCGACCGCCTCCGGGTCGAGCCCCAGCGACGACCCGGCGAGCGCGCCGGAGCCGTACGGGGAGACCGCCGTCCGCTCGTCCCACTGCCGCAGCCGCTCCGCGTCCCGCGACAGGGACTGCACATGCGCCAGCAGATGGTGGGCGAAGAGCACCGGCTGGGCGTGCTGGAGATGCGTACGGCCAGGCATGGCCACGTCCGGATGCGCCTCGGCGAGGCCCACGAGCGCGTCCTGGAGCTCGGCGATCAGTCCGCCGATGATCCGGGCGTGATCGCGCAGATACATCTTGAAGAGGGTGGCGACCTGGTCGTTGCGGGACCGGCCGGCGCGCAGCTTGCCGCCGAGGTCCGGGCCGAGCTGTTCGAGGAGACCGCGTTCGAGAGCGGTGTGGACGTCCTCGTCGGCGATGGTCCCGGTGAAGGAGCCGTCGACGACGGCCGCCTCCAGCCGGTCGAGCCCGGCGAGCATCCGGTCCAGCTCCTCCTCGTCGAGGAGGCCGGCCTTGCTGAGCGCGCGCGCGTGGGCGCGGGAGCCCGCGATGTCGTACGGCGCGAGGCGCCAGTCGAAGTGCACGGACGCCGACAGCTTGGCCAGGGCCTCGGCGGGACCGTCGGCGAAACGGCCGCCCCAGAGCCGGACGTCACCGGTGTTGCTGCTCACTGCTCGATTGCTCCTTACGTGCGCCGGCCGGGCTCAGAACGAGCCCGGCCGGCGGTTGAGGACTTTCGGGAAGGGGCGGGACGGGGAGAACGGACTACACCTGGTCCCGCTTGGCCGCGATCTTGGCCGAGAGGCCGAACAGCTCGATGAAGCCCTGCGCCTTGGACTGGTCGAAGGTGTCGCCCGAGTCGTACGTCGCCAGGTTGAAGTCGTACAGCGACTCCTCCGAGCGCCGGCCGGTGACGACGGCCCGGCCGCCGTGCAGGGTCATCCGGATGTCGCCGGTGACGTGCTGGTTGGCCTCGTTGATGAAGCCGTCCAGGGCCCGCTTCAGCGGGGAGAACCACAGGCCGTCGTAGACCATCTCGCCCCAGCGCTGCTCGACCTGCCGCTTGTAGCGGGCCAGCTCGCGCTCGACGGTGACGTTCTCCAGCTCCTGGTGGGCGGTGATCAGCGCGATCGCGCCCGGCGCCTCGTACACCTCACGGGACTTGATGCCCACGAGCCGGTCCTCGACCATGTCGATCCGGCCGATGCCCTGGCCGCCCGCCCGCTCGTTGAGCTGCTGGATCGCCTGGAGGACGGAGACGGGCTTGCCGTCGATGGCGACCGGGACGCCCTCCTTGAAGGAGATGACGACCTCGTCGGCCTCGCGGGGCTCCGCCGGGTTGGAGGTGTACTCGTAGATGTCCTCGATCGGACCGTTCCAGATGTCCTCCAGGAAGCCCGTCTCGACGGCCCGTCCGAAGACGTTCTGGTCGATGGAGTACGGGGACTTCTTGGTGGTCGCGATCGGGAGGTTCTTCTCCTCGCAGAAGGCGATCGCCTTGTCACGGGTCATCGCGTAGTCGCGGACCGGGGCGATGCACTTCAGCTCGGGGGCGAGGGCGACGATGCCGGCCTCGAAACGGACCTGGTCGTTGCCCTTGCCGGTGCAGCCGTGGGCGACGGTGTCGGCGCCGTGCTTCTTGGCGGCGGCCACGAGGTGCTTGACGATCGTCGGCCGGGAGAGCGCCGAAACCAGCGGGTAGCGGTCCATGTAGAGCGCGTTGGCCTTGATCGCCGGGAGGCAGTACTCCTCGGCGAACTCGTCCTTGGCGTCCGCGACCTCGGCCTCGACCGCACCGCAGGCGAGCGCGCGCTTGCGGATGACGTCCAGGTCCTCGCCGCCCTGACCGACATCCACGGCGACGGCGATGACCTCGGCGCCCGTCTCCTCGGCGATCCAGCCGATGGCGACGGAGGTGTCCAGGCCTCCCGAGTAGGCGAGTACGACGCGCTCGGTCACGGGTTTCTCCTTACGGTGCATACGCTGACGGGTATAACTATGCAGTCCTCCGTATGTTTTGTCAACGCGGGCCCCGAGTGCTCCCCGCGTCGCTCTCCGTGACCTCCGCCGCCAGCACCAGGGGGTGGCTGTGCTCCAGGTCCTTGGTGGCGGTGAGCAGGGTGAGGGTGCCGCCGGCTGCCACTTCCCGGAGCCGTTCCAGGGCGCCGGCGGCGGCCGATCCGGCAGCCGCCAGCTCGGCCCGGTAGCGGTCGGCGAACTCCTCGTACTTCCCGGGGTCGTGCCCGTACCACTTCCGCAGCTCGGCCGAGGGAGCCACGTCCTTCAGCCAGTCGTCGAACGCGGCCTCGGTCTTGGCCAGCCCGCGCGGCCAGAGCCGGTCGACGAGCACCCGAGTCCCGTCGTCCGGCCCCGGAGCCTCGTAGACCCGCCGGACACGTACCCCGCGCGTCGTCTTCTTCTTCGTCATCCGTTCCGTCCCGTTCCTCGGCAAACGTCTCGACGCGCGGGATCGCCGGCGCCGACAATAGATGCCATGGGAAAGCACTACGAACGAATCGACGGCCGGATACGCACGTTCATCGAGGAACAGCCCCTCTTCTTCACCGCAACGGCCCCACGCGCCGATGACGGTCACGTCAACGTGTCCCCCAAAGGCCGCTCCGGCAGCCTCGTCGTACTGGACGAGTCGACGCTCGCCTATCTCGACTTCGGCGGCAGCGGCGCCGAGACCATCGCCCATCTGCGCGAGAACGGCCGCATCACCCTGATGTGGTGCGCGTTCGACGGGCCGCCGAAGATCCTGCGGGTGCACGGGCGCGGGGAACCGGTCTTCCGGGACGATCCGCGCTGGGCGGAGTACATCGGGCGGTTCGCGGCCGCGGACGGGCCGAGCGCGCGGGCGATCATCCTGGTCGGGGCGGTACGGATCAGCGACTCGTGCGGATTCGCCGTCCCCTTCATGGAGTACCGGGAGGAGCGCACCCAGCACGCGGAGCACTTCGGCAGGAAGACGGACGAGGAGTTCGCCGCGTACTGCGAGAAGAAGGAGTACGTGGGCGTGAGCCTGGACGGGCTGCCCGCGCTGCCCCTGCCGCTGCCCGCGCGCACGGACGGGCCCGCGGAGGTCGCGTCGCACCCTTCGGCGTAGCGACCCGTTCGGCTCCGTCCGGGCCGGCGGACGGGGATCCTGAGAGGCCGTCACCCGGCCACCGGCGTACGGTCCGAGCATGCGCACCCTTCTCACGCTCGGGTCGGTCCTGCTCGCCGTCGTCGCCACGGTGGCGGCCGGCCCTGTCACGCCCAGTCCCGTCGCGCCTGGTCGTGCCGCGCCCGCCGACACCTCCGTGCCGCTCCCCGAGCGGATGGCCGACACCGGCGGCGGCAGCCAGCTGATCACCGCCGAGGCGCCGAACACCGGCGCCACCACGGGCCGTGTCACCTGGTGGGACCGGCGCGGGGGCCGCTGGGTGGCGGCGGGGTCGGCGGACGCCCGGTTCGGGGCGGGCGGGCTGGTCGGGGGCACCGAGCGGGTCCAGGGCACCTCGACCACGCCGACGGGGCTGTACGACCTGCCGTACGCCTTCGGCATCCGGCCGGCCCCGGCGGGCACCCGTTTCGCGTACCGCCCGGTGACCGACCGGTCCTGGTGGTGCCAGGACAACGACTCGCGCGCGTACAACCGCTGGGTCGAGGGCCTGCCTGCCGACTGCCGTGCGGCGGAGGCCGAGCATCTGACCGAGTACGGCGCCCAGTACGCCCACGCACTGGTGATCGGCTTCAACTACGACCGGCCCGTGCGCGGCCGGGGCGCCGCGATCTTCCTGCACGTCAACGGCAAGGGCGCGACGGCCGGTTGTGTCTCCGTACCGGCCGGTGCGATGCGCCGCATCCTGGCGTGGGCCGACCCCGCGCGCTCACCTCACATCGCGGTGGGCACGGCGTCGGGTCGTACGGCGATCACCAACTACTGATCCGCCCGCAGAGCCGCCGGCGCGCGCTCAGCCGTCCTTCTGGGCCAGCCGCAGCAGATGGTCCGCGAGCGCCTGCCCGCCCGCCGGGTCGCGGCTGATCAGCAGCAGCGTGTCGTCACCGGCGATGGTGCCGAGGATGGGCCGGAGCTCGGCCTGGTCGATGGCCGAGGCGAGGAACTGGGCGGCGCCCGGCGGCGTACGGAGCACCACGAGGTTGGCGGAGGCCTCGGCGGAGATGAGCAGTTCGCCGGAGAGCCGCCGCATCCGCTCCTCCTTCGCCGACTCGCCGAGCGGGGCGTGCGGGGTGCGGTAGCCGCCCTCGCTGGGGACCGCGTAGATCAGCTCACCACCGGTGTTGCGGATCTTCACGGCGCCCAGCTCGTCCAGGTCGCGCGAGAGCGTCGCCTGGGTGACGCTCAGACCGTCGTCGGCGAGGAGCTTGGCGAGCTGGCTCTGGCTGCGGACCGGCTGCCGGTTGAGGATGTCCACGATCCGGCGGTGGCGCGCGGTGCGGGTCTGCGGGACGGACGGTCCGATGTGCTGATCGGCCGCCTCGGCGCCGCCGTTGGTGCCGCCCGAGCCGTCCCTGTCGGTCCCGTTGTGCTCTGGTGGTGCCTGCGCCTCGGTCATCGTCGTCTCATTCCCCGGATCGTCCGGCCCCGTTGGTCCCGTGGGTGGTGTCGAGGATGCCGGGCAGAGCCCGGAGGAACGTTTCCACCTCGTCGTCGCCGATGATCAGCGGTGGCATCAGCCGTACGACATCGGGAGCTGGCGCGTTCACCAGAAGACCGGCATCCTGAGCCGCCTGCTGTACCTGTGGCGCGAGCGGCTCGGTGAGCACGATACCCAGCAGCAGCCCCGCGCCACGGACATGCGAGACCAGCGGGTGGCCGAGCGCCTCGATTCCGTCCCGCAGCTTCTCCCCCAGCCGCTTCACCGTGTCGAGTGCCCCGTCGGCGCCGAGCGTGTCCAGTACGGCGAGCCCGGCGGCGCAGGCGACGGGGTTGCCGCCGAAGGTCGTACCGTGCTGACCGGGCTTGAGCAGATCCGCCGCCGGGCCGAACGCGAGCGTCGCGCCGAGCGGCAGGCCGCCGCCGAGACCCTTGGCGAGCGTGACGACATCGGGCTCGACACTCTGATGTGCCTGGTACTCGAACCAGTGCCCGGTCCGCCCTACACCCGTCTGGACCTCGTCGAGCACCAGCAGCGTGCCCGTGGCGCGGGTGATCTCCCGGGCCGCTTCGAGATAGCCCCGGGGCGGGACGACCACACCGTTCTCCCCCTGGATCGGCTCGATGATCAGCAGCGCGGTCTCCTCGGTGACGGCCGCCCTGAGCGCGTCGGCGTCTCCGTACGGGACATGCGTGACGTCGCCGGGCAACGGCAGGAAGGGCTCCCGTTTCGGCGGCTGCCCGGTGAGGGCGAGCGCGCCCATCGTGCGGCCGTGGAAGCCGCCGTCGGTGGCGACCATGTGGCGGCGGCCGGTGAGCCGGCCGATCTTGAACGCGGCTTCGTTCGCCTCGGCGCCGGAGTTGCAGAAGTAGACGCGGCCGGGGCGGTCGGCGAGGTCGACGAGCCGTTCGGCGAGGGCGACGGGCGGGGCGGCGATGTACAGGTTCGACACATGGCCGAGGGAGGAGATCTGCCGGGTGACCGCGTCGACGACGGCCGGATGGGCGTGGCCGAGGGCGTTCACGGCGATGCCGCCGACGAAGTCGGTGTAGGCGTTGCCGTCGGCGTCCCAGACGGTGGCGCCGGCGCCGCGCACGAGGGAGAGCCTCGGGGTGCCGTAGTTGTCGGCCATCACGTGCTGCCAGCGGCGCGTGAGTTCCTGGTTTCCGTCGTCGGTCATGACGCTCCCCCTACCGTGGTCTCCGTTGTCGCTGCGGTCACGCGCTCCCGGCCGTCGGGGACGACCATGGTGCCGATGCCCTCGTCGGTGAAGATCTCCAGCAGGATCGAGTGCTGTACGCGGCCGTCGAGCACGCGGGCGGTGTTGACCCCGTTGCGTACGGCGAACAGACAGCCCTCCATCTTCGGCACCATGCCGCTGGACAGCTCGGGCAGCAGCTTCTCCAGCTCGGTCGCCGTGAGCCTGCTGATCACGTCGTCGTTGTTCGGCCAGTCCTCGTACAGACCCTCGACGTCGGTGAGGACCATCAGCGTCTCGGCGCCGAGGGCGGCGGCGAGCGCGGCGGCAGCGGTGTCGGCGTTGACGTTGTAGACGTGTCCGTCGTCGGCGCTGCGCGCGATGGAGGAGATGACCGGGATACGGCCGTCGGCGAGCAGCGCCTCGATGGCGCCCGGGTCGATCTCGGTGATCTCGCCGACCCGGCCGATGTCGACCAGCTCGCCGTCGATACGGGGCCGGTGCCGGGTCGCCGAGATGGTGTGCGCGTCCTCGCCGGTCATCCCGACGGCGAGCGGGCCGTGCTGGTTGAGCAGCCCGACGAGCTCGCGCTGGACCTGGCCGGCGAGCACCATCCGTACGACGTCCATCGCCTCGGGCGTGGTGACCCGCAGCCCGGCCTTGAACTCGCTGACCAGCCCGTGCCGGTCGAGCTGTGCGCTGATCTGGGGGCCGCCGCCGTGCACGACGACGGGCTTGAGACCGGCCTGGCGCAGGAAGACGACGTCCTGGGCGAAGGCGGCCTTGAGGTCTTCGTCGACCATGGCGTTGCCGCCGAACTTGATGACGACGGTCTTGCCGTGGTGCCTGGTCAGCCAGGGCAGCGCCTCGATGAGGATCTGCGCCTTGGGCAGCGCGGTGTGCTTGCGGGCGGTCATGAGCTGTACGCGCTGTTCTCGTGGACGTAGTCGGCGGTGAGGTCGTTGGTCCAGATGACGGCCGACTCGTTGCCGGCGGCGAGGTCGGCGGTGATCCGCACCTCCCGGAAGCGCATGTCGACGAGGTCGCGGTCCTCGCCGACGGAGCCGTCCTTGCAGACCCAGACGTCGTTGATGGCGACGCCCAGCCGGTCGGGTTCGAAGGCGGCGGAGGTCGTGCCGATCGCGGACAACACCCGGCCCCAGTTGGGGTCCTCGCCGTGCAGGGCGCACTTGAGGAGGTTGTTACGGGCGACGGAGCGGCCCACCTCGACGGCGTCGTCCTCGGTCGCGGCGTTGATCACCTCGATGCGGATGTCCTTGCTGGCGCCTTCCGCGTCGCCGATGAGCTGACGGCCGAGGTCGTCGCAGACCGTGCGGACGGCCTCCGCGAACTCCTCGTAGCCGGGCGTCACCCGGGCGGCGCCGGAGGCGAGCAGCAGGACCGTGTCGTTGGTGGACATGCAGCCGTCGGAGTCGACCCGGTCGAAGGTGGTACGGGTGGCGGCGCGCAGGGCCGAGTCGAGGGCGGGGCTGTCGACGTCGGCGTCGGTGGTGAGCACGACGAGCATGGTGGCGAGGCCGGGGGCGAGCATGCCGGCGCCCTTGGCCATACCGCCGACGGTCCAGCCGTCGCCGCCCGCGACGGCCGTCTTGTGCACGCTGTCCGTGGTCTTGATGGCGATGGCGGCCTTCTCGCCGCCGTGCGGGGAGAGTTCGGCCGCCGCCTTCCCGATGCCCGGCAGGAGCTTGTCCATCGGGAGGTTGATACCGATGAGCCCGGTGGAGGCGACGGCGATCTCGCCGGAGCTGTGGGCGCCGGGATCGGCCTCGTTCAGCACCTCGGCGACCTTCTCGGCGGTGGCGTGGGTGTCCTGGAAGCCCTTGGGGCCCGTACAGGCGTTGGCTCCACCGGAGTTGAGGACGACGGCGGAGATCCGGCCGCCCTTGACGACCTGCTCCGACCAGAGGACGGGGGCGGCCTTGACGCGGTTGGAGGTGAAGACGCCCGCGGCGGCCCGGCGCGGCCCGGTGTTGACCACGAGGGCCAGATCCGGGGCGCCGCTGTCCTTGATCCCGGCGGTGATGCCCGCCGCCGTGAATCCGCCTGCTGCCGTGACGCTCACTGCATCTCCTTCTTCGGCCGGGTGATGGTGTGTTTCATGGGGTGACGTGCGGAGCCGGGCTCACGGCGCGACGCCGGTCGCCGGGAGCCCGGTCTCCTCGGGCAGTCCGAGGGCGATGTTCATGCTCTGGATCGCGCCGCCGGCCGTGCCCTTGGTGAGGTTGTCGATGGCGCTGATCGCGATGAGGCGCCGGGCGTTCTCGTCGAGGACGACCTGGACCTGTACGGCGTTGGAGCCGTACACGGACGCGGTCGCCGGCCACTGGCCCTCGGGCAGGAGCTGGACGAACCGCTCGTCGGCGAATGCCTTCTCGTACGCGCCGCGTATGTCGTCCGCGGTGACGTCCGGCCGGGCTTTCGCGGAGCAGGTGGCGAGGATGCCTCGCGGCATGGGGGCGAGGGTGGGGGTGAAGGAGACACCGACACGCTCCCCCGCCACGGCGCTGAGGTTCTGGATCATCTCGGGGGTGTGCCGGTGGCCGCCGCCGACGCCGTACGGGCTCATCGAGCCCATGACCTCGGAGCCGAGCAGATGCGGCTTGACGGACTTGCCCGCGCCGGAGGTACCGGAGGCGGCGGTGATGACGGCCTCGGGCTCGACGAGGCCCGCGCCGTACGCGGGGTAGAGCGCGAGCGAGACGGCCGTCGGATAGCAACCAGGCACCGCGACGCGCTTGGACCCCTCCAACGCGGCGCGGCTGCCCGGCAGTTCGGGGAGGCCGTAGGGCCAGGTACCGGCATGGGCGGAGCCGTAGAACGTCTCCCAGTCGGCGGCGTCCTTCAGCCGGAAGTCGGCGCCCATGTCGATGACGAGCACCTCGTCGCCGAGCTGCTGGGCGACGGCGCCGGACTGCCCGTGCGGCAACGCGAGAAAGACGACGTCGTGCCCGGCGAGCACGTCGGCCGTGGTGGGCTCCAGGATCCGCTCGGCCAGCGGCCCGAGGTGGGGCTGGAGCGTTCCGAGGCGCTGACCGGCGTTAGAGTTCCCGGTGAGCGCGCCGATCTCGACGCCGGGGTGTCCCAGGAGCAGCCGGAGCACTTCCCCTCCGGCATATCCACTGGCCCCTGCCACCGCTGCGCGTACCGCCATCGAAGCCTCCTCGTCGATGGCATGACTATACGTACCTACGCAGCTTTATGCAATGGTCGAGCTCGGCGCCCTCACACCCGTCCTGACGCGGAGCCTTCGCAAGGCGATGGGACTCTTGTCCCGTCACGTAGGATGCGGCCATGGGCCGATGGGAACCAGGCGCGCGCGAGCGCCTCGTCGTGGCCGCCGTCGATCTCTTCGGCGAGCAGGGGTACGACGCCACGACCGTCGCACAGATCGCCGAGCGCGCCGGGGTCACCAAGAGCACCTTCTTCCGGCACTTCCCCGACAAGCGCGAGCTGCTGGTGGCCGGTCAGGAGACGCTGAGCCGGCTGCTGGCCGAGGGGATCGCCGAGGCGCCCGGCGACGCCGCCCCGCTCCAGGCGGTCGCCGCGGGGCTCGAACGCGCCTCCAGCACGATGGGCCCCATGAACCGCGAGCTCGCCCCTCGGCTGAAGGCGGCCGTCGCCGCCAGCGCCGAACTCCAGGAGCGCGACGCCCTCAAGAGCGTCGGCCTCGCGGCCGCGATGACATCCGCTCTGGTGGCCCGCGGCGTACCGGATCCGATCGCGGCTCTCGCGGGCGAGCTGGGCGTCCTCGCCTTCAAACGGGGGTACGCCGAATGGTCGGAGGGCGATCGTGGTGCGGAGGACGAACTCGCCGGGTACGTCCTGACGGCCCTGAACGAGCTGCGGGCGGCGAGCGCGTCGCTGGGGTGAGGGTGACGGGACGGAACCGCGCTCATCCCGACTCGGGCGAGATCTGCCGCATCAGGCTCATCATGTCCGGGGCGACCCACTCCTCGGCGATCTTGTCGCCTTCCATGCGGTAGATCTCGATGCTGCGGTAGCTCACGGGCCGCCGCGTCGCCTCGATCCCCTGGAAGGTGCCCTGGTGAGTGCCCTCGAAGTGGACGCGGACCGTCACCTTGTCGTCGACGCCGAACATGTCCTCGACCTGGATCCGCAGATCGGGGAAGGCCTCGAACATCGTCTGTGCGCCCAGCTTCCAGATCTCCCGCCCGTGCAACGGGTCGGGCAGCCCGGGGAGGTTGGCGATGAAGTTCTCCGTCACCAGCTCCGCGCACGCGTCGAGGTCGCCGCTCTGGAGCGTTCGGTAGGCGGTGTGCATCAAGGCCAGGTTCTTCTCAGGGGTCGTGGTCATCGCTCTCCTCCTCGGGGTTGGTTCCAGTAGAAACCCTGCCGTCGCGACAAGGTCAACAGCGGCTGCCGAAGGGCCCCGGCGGGAGGTCGAAGGCCGGTCCGGCCCGGCTACGCGTCCTGCGCCGGTGCGCGGCGTCCGGGCACCTGTGGCTGCGGCGCAGCGCCGCCGTCTGTCCGGAGCTGCCGGGGGACTGCGTCGAACGGCTCGCGGACGACGAGGACTTCGCCGTGCGGCTGCTGCTCGCCGAGCACCACCCGGCCCGCGCCCTGGCCGTACGGGATCCGGAGGCGACGCCCGAACTGGTGGACCGGCTGGGTCGGGACCCGGAAGCGATGGTGCGGGAGGCGGCCGCCCGGGACGCTCGACTCCGGGTGCGCACCGCCCCGGTGGTGTCAACCTCAGCAGCGGTCTGGGCTCGATGGCCCGGATCACCGAGCCGGGCACGCCGTCGGCCGCGTACCCGGGTGTGGCCTATCCGGCGTCCAAGACGGCGGTCAACGTGATCACGGTCCAGTACGCGAAGGCCTTCCCGAACATGCGGATCAACGCGGTGGAGCCCGGCTACACGGCGACGGACCTCAACGGGAACACCGGTACGCAGACCGTCGAGGAAGGCGCGGAGATCATCGTACGGATGGCTCAGTGGGCCCGGACGGCCCGACGGGGCGGCTACTTCGACGTGACGGGTCCGCTGCCCTGGTAGAGACCCACGACCGTGGTGCGCGCGGCGTCGTCCTTCGCGGGCGTCGTCGTGCGGAACCGCGCCCGGTAGGCGGTCGGCGCGATGCCCAGCGTCTGCTGGAAGACCCGCCGCATCGTCTCGGACGAGCCGAACCCGGCCGCCCCGGCCACCGTCTCCACGGAATCGTCGCCCGATTCGAGGAGGACCCGCGCGGCCTCCAGCCGTACGGATTCCAGGTACTGGCCGGGCGTCGCGCCCGTCTCGCCGCGGAAGAGCCTGCTGAGGTGGCGGGCGCTGATGCCGACGGTCTCCGCCAGGGACTCCGGACTGTGCGGGGCGGCGGGGTCGGCGCCGACGGCGTCCATCGCGCGCCGTACCGCGGGGTGCTTCGCCCCGCGCGGCGCCAGGCGCGCGCTGAACTGCGACTGGCCCCCGGGACGTGCCATGAAGACCACCAGTTCGCGGGCGACGTCGCGCGCCACCCCGGCGCCGTGGTCGTCCTCGACCAGGGAGAGCGCGAGGTCGATTCCGGCGGTGACTCCGGCGGAGGTGATGATGTCGCCGTCCCGTACGAACACCGGGTCCGGCTCGACGCGCACCCGTGGGTACGCGCCGGCGAGCTGCGCGGCCAGCCTCCAGTGCGTCGCGGCGCGCCGCCCGTCCAGCGCGCCCGTCTCCGCCAGGACGAACGCGCCGGCGCACACCGAGGCGGTCCGGCGTGAGCGCCGGACCAGCTCCTCGACGAGGGAGATGAGCGGCCGGTCGGTGACCGCCCGCCGCCAGTCGCTGCGGCCGGGCACCACGAGGGTGCCCGGCCGGCCGGGCAGCGACGCGGGTCCGCCGTCGACGCCGATGCGTACGCCCGCCGACGTCCGCACGTCGGCCCCGTCCGGGGAGACGATCCGTACGTCGTAGTCGGCGCCGAACATGTTGGCCGTGGTGAACACCTCGGCCGGGCCGGTGACGTCGAGGAGCTGCACCCCGTCGAACGCCACCACGGCCACGGTCACTCGGGCCACGGCGAGTCCAGGATCGTACGCACGAAGTCGCCGCGTTCGAAGCCGGGCACGTAGTGGGCGAGCACGTCGGCCTTGACGTTGCCGAAGGTGGTCTCCGGCTTGTGCCGCACGCCGTCGGTGAACGCGCCGAGGATGCGCTGCTTGAAGCCGGGACGCGGGTGCAGCGCGACGACGGCGGCCCGGTCGTCCTCGCCGATGTCGTGGTAGCCGATGCCGAGGACGTCGTACTCGACACCCGCGGTCACCAGCGCCACCTCCGGCTCCATGAACTCGGGCACGCCCGGCGTCGTGTGCAGGGCGATCGCGGTCCATACGCGCCTGACGCTGTCCTCGGGCACCTGGTTCGCCCGGAGGAAGCGGCGTGCCTCGTCGGCGCTGTCGACCTCGAAGCGCCGCCCGCTGCCGTGGAAGGACTCGCCGAGGCCCAGGTCGTGGAACATGGCCCCGATGTAGAGGAGTTCGGGGTCGAAGCTGAGATCGCGGTTGCGCCCCTGGAGGCTGCCGAAGAAGTAGACGCGGCGCGAGTGGTCGTAGATCAGTTCGCTCACGGTGTCGCGTACGAGCTCGGTCGCCGCCCGTGCGAGCTTCGTGTCCGGTACGGTCACGCCCGCCGGTACGGAGGGGTCGTCGGCCATCGTCATCACCTGGTCCTTCTGCTCGCGGGTCCTTGCTGGGGCCGGTATTCCCGGCCCACTTCTCCAGTCTCCTGAGCCGGTGGCCGGTGTGCCATGACCACAGAGCCGTATGGCCCACAGATACGGACATGGTGCGCGCCGCCGTATTCTGTGGCCGGAGCAGGGGACGGGGGCGGGAGCGAGCGTGGGGAACAGCTTTCGCGGCGGCGGCGACGCACGCCTGCGCATGTCGAACGGCGGCACGGCCGTTTTCGTCGACGTGCTCATGCTGGCCGTCTCCGATCTGGCCGAGGAGCCCTGGGACTACCGGTTCGCGGCTCTGCTGGCGCTCCAGGACCAGAACGTCGTGGGCGGGGGGTGCGTCGGCTTCGATCTGCCGGACATCGACTGGGGCGCGACACCGGCCCAGTGCGCCCACGCGAAGGACTTCGTGCTGCGGACCACCGATCTGGCGCTGGCCCGGCACCGCTGGGAGGAGCTGGACTACGAGGCCCCGTACGCCCAGCGCGATCTGCGGCGGTTCAGGGAGATGGTCGAGAATTACGAGCCGGCCCCGGCGGCGGGGCGCACGCCCCACCCTCGCTTCCCGCGCCCGGACGAAGCGGCGATGGCGTCCTGCGTCCGCCATCGGATCCTGAGCGCGCTGCCGCACTGGGAAGGCTGTGTCCGCTGCTCGGCGCAGTGGGACTGAGATGGCCGCCTTCGGCCGGATGGACCTGGAGGGCGTACGCGGCGCACCCGTCAGGCGCGGGCGTCCAGGCGCAGGCTCCAGCGGCCGGGGGTGCCCATGAGGGTGATCGTGGAGAGCGGGCGGACGTCCACGTTCCAGAAGCTGGGTGCGGGGGCGTGCAGGGCGTAGACGAGTGCCGCCCTGATGACCGCCGGTTCGGCGACGGCGACGATGGCGCCGATGTCGTCGGCGGGGCGCGTGTCCAGCCAGCCGCCTATGCGGGAGATGAACGCCAGCAGCGGTTCGCCCCCGTGCGGGGCCGAGCGCGGGTCGGCGAGCCAGGCGTCCACCGCCGCGGGTTCACGCGCGGCGACGTCCGCGAAGGTGCAGCCGCGCCAGCGGCCCATGTCGCAGTCCCGCAGGGCCGGCTGGACCAGGGGCGCGTAGCCGAGGGCTTCCCCGGTGGCGCGGCTGCGCGCGGTGGGCGAGCAGTAGCGCAGCTCGGCGGCGGCCAGCGGCACGAGCGAGTGGGCGACGAGCTGCACCTCGTGCCATCCGGCCTGGTCGAGGGGGCGGTCGTCGTCGAAACGTTCGGCAAGTGGGGCTGAGCTGCGCGCGGCGGCGACCAACGTGACCCGAACACTCATGCCGGGATCGTGATCCCGAAAACGGCAGAGGTCAAGAGGGAGCCTGAAGGTCCAGACTCATCCACATCAGGGGGTTTTCGAGCGACTTGAACCCCACCTTCTCGTAGACGCCGTGGGCGTCCTCCGTGGCCAGCATCACGCGCCGCAGTCCCAGCGGGGCGAGGTGGTCGCGTACGGCGGTGACGAGTTCGGTGCCGAGTCCCCTGCCGCGGGCGACGGGGGCGACGTACACGTCGCAGAGCCAGGCGAAGGTGGCGTGGTCGGTGACGACGCGGGCGTACGCGATCTGTTCACCCGAAGCGGTGTCGTAGACACCGAAGTTGAGCGATCCGGCGATGGCCCCGTCCTGGGTGTGGCGGCTGCGGCCGAGCGCCCAGTACGCGTCCGTCGACAGCCAGCGGTGGATCCGGTCCGCGTCGAGACGTGCGGGGTCGGTCGAGATCTCGTACGCGGCGGAGGTCGTCGTCTCACTCATGGCGGAAGGCTGCCAGGTGGTGGGCCCGTTGTCAGTGGCGGATGCCACGATCAAGGCATGTGGTCAGCTCAGCACCTCGTCGCAGGCGGTACGCAGCCGCCGTATGCCGTCGGCGATCTCCTGCGGTCCGGCGACGGCCGCGAAGGCCAGCCGGAGATGGGCCGCGGAGGGTTCGGCGCAGAAATAGGGACGGCCGGCGGTGACGGAGACGCCCGCGCGCAGCGCCGCGGAGACCAGGGCCTGTTCGTCGGTGCCGTCGGGCAGGCGCAGCCACAGGTGATAGCCGCCGGGCGGGATGTGCGGGAGGGCCAGTTCCGGCAGGTGCTGGAGGAGGCCGGCGGTCATGGCGTTCCTGCGGTTCTTCAACTCCCTTGCGAGAAACCGCAGATGGCGGTTCCAGGCGGGTGAGCCGACCAGTTCGAGAGCGGCCTCCTGAAGGGGACGGGCGACGAAGAAGCAGTCGACGACATGGATGGACCTGAGCCGTTCGAGCACCGGGCCCCGGGCGGCGAGTACCCCGACCCGGAGGCTGGGCGAGGTCGGTTTGGTGAGCGAGCAGACGTGGACGACGACTCCGTCCTGGTCGTCGGCGGCGAGGGGGCGGGGCAGCGGGCCGGCGTCCTCGTGGATGAGGCGGCGCAGGAAGTCGTCCTCCACGACGAAGGCGCCGGCCTCGCGGGCGATGCGCAGGATCTCGGGCCTGCGTGCCTCGGAGAGGACCGCTCCGGTGGGGTTCTGGATGAGGGGCTGGCAGACGAAGACCCGTGCGCCGGTGGCCCGGAAGGCGGCGGCGAGGAGTTCGGGGCGTACGCCGTCGGAGTCCACGGGTACGGGGACGGGCCGCAGCCCGGAGGCCCGCGCGATGGCGAGCATGCCGGGATAGGTGGGTGATTCGACGAGGACGGGGGCGCCGGGCGGGGCGAGCGCGCGCAGGGCGGTGGTCAGGGCGCTCTGGCCGCCGGAGGTGACGAGTACGTCCGCGGCCGTCCAGGTGTCGCCGATGTCGCGGGCGAACCATTCGCGGAGTTCGGGGAGTCCGTCGATGGGCGGGCGGCTCCAGGCGCCAGGGCGTCTGCCGGCGCGGGCCAGGGCGGCGGCCATGGCCTGTTCGGGCTGGAGGGAGGAGTGCAGATAGCCGCCGCTGAACTCGATCACTCCGGGCGGGGGCACGGCGAGGGTGGTCAGTACGGCTGAGGAGTCGACGCTGCGGGGGACGAGTTCGGTGGCGGCGTCGGCGCTGAGCGCGACCTCCTGCCAGGAGGTGTCCCCCGACTGCGGTGTCCCGGGCCGGGCGGGCGCCCGGAAGGCACCGGCTCCGGGGCGGGTGACGACCAGGCCCTCGGCGGAGAGCTGGGCGAGCGCGCGGGAGACGGTCACCGGGGAGACCCGGTGACGCTCCACCAGTTCCCTGCTGGACGGCAGCTTTCCACCTGGTGAGTAGCGGTCGAGCTCGTCTCGTAGAGATTTCGCCAACTCAGCCACGCTGCTACGCTCTTGCATGACAGCACAGGATAGCGCTACTCGTACGGCCCCGGTAGCGGTTACCGGCGGCACCCTCCTCGCGGTGGCGGGGGTCCTCTCCTTCTCGCTCACCTTCCCCGCGACCGTCTGGGGGCTGGAGAGCTTCGGCCCCTGGTCCCTGGTCGCGATACGCAACGTGCTGGCCGCGCTGATGGCGGGCGGCTTCCTGCTGGCGGTGCGCGTGCCCGTCCCGGAGCGGCGGCACTGGGGCGCGCTGGCCGTGGTGGCCTCGGGTGTGGTGCTGGGCTTCCCGATGCTGACGACGCTGGCCCTCCAGACCTCCACCACGGCACACGCCGCTGTCGTCGTGGGACTGCTGCCGCTGAGCACCGCCGCGTTCTCGGCGCTGCGTACCGGCAGGCGCCCGTCGCGCACGTTCTGGGGCGCGGCCGTCGCGGGGGCGGGCGTGGTGATCGCCTTCACCCTCCAGCAGAGCGGCGGGGCCGTCTCGACCGGTGATCTGTATCTGTTCGGCGCGCTGCTGGTGTGCGCGGCCGGCTATACGGAGGGCGGCAGGCTGGCGCGGCTGATGCCGGGCTGGCATGTGATCGGCTGGGCGCTGGTCGCGTGCCTGCCGCTGAATCTGGTGGTCTCGGCCGTCGCCCTGTCCTTCGAGCCGCTACGGCTGACCGCTCAGGGGATGACCGGCCTGGTGTGGGTGGCGGCGGGGTCGACCTTCTTCGGCCTCTACGTCTGGTACCGGGGCATGGCCACGATCGGGGTCGAGAAGGCCAGCCAGCTCCAGCTCGCCCAGCCGCTGCTGACCCTGGTCTGGTCGGTGCTGCTGCTCGGGGAGAAGCCGGCGACGGCCGCCCCGCCGGCGGCCGTCGCCGTACTGCTCTGCATCGCGGTCACCCAGCGCGCCCGCGCCTAGCTTGTTCTTTAACCTCCGGCCGTCCCGTACCGACGCAGGTTGATCTCGGTTCAGACTTG
>NZ_BMMV01000015.1 GCF_014646115.1 Streptomyces camponoticapitis
GTTCATGGCGACGTATCACGACACCATGATCCACCAGCGGTGATCATTTGAAGACACTGCCTAGGGCCGGAAACCCGCTGCGGGGCATCCAGAAGTCGTCGTGGAAACGGGCCCGCAACTGCTGCGCCGCCGTGTCCAGTTGGTCCGCCAACCGGGGGTCGTCCCATGCCGTGCGGGCGAGGGTCGCCGCGCCGTGCAGGGCGTCGTACGCGTAGCCTTGGGCCTCCGCGACCGCGATGGCTCCTGTCGCCTGCGTGCCGTCGGCGAAGCAGACCGCGCCGGCCGAGTCCTTCCAGTTCTGGTTGAGCAGGCCGCCGGGGTCGGAGGCGTAGACGAGGTACCCGTGCCGGTCGAGTCCGCCGTGTTCGAACATCCAGCGCACGGCGGCGCGGGCGTGGGGCTGGAGGCGGCGCGCGAGTGCGGGGTCCCCCGTCTGCCGGGCGTGGGCGGCCAGGAGCGCGACGAACAGCGGTGTGCTGTCGACGGAACCGTAGTAGCGGCCGTACGGGACCTGCCGGAAATGGGAGAGCTCGCCGTGACGGATCTCGTGCACGATCTTGCCGGGCTGGGCCACGGCCGCCGCGTCGTGGGCGGTCGCCTGGGTGGCGGCGAGCGCCAGGAGCGTCGACTCGGCGACCTGCGGCAGGTGGGGCAGGGCGAAGAACGAGGTGAGCAGCGAGTCCCGGCCGAACAGGGTGAGGAACCAGGGGACGCCGGCTCCGGGGACACTCAGGTCCTCGCCGTCCGGGCCGGTGGCCGGGACGTGCAGCAGCGCGAGGTCGGCCAGGCCTTGGGCACAGGCGCGGCCGAGCGGTGTGTCGTCGGCCGGAAGCGGATGCGCGGTGGCAGATCCACCCATGTGGAGCCGTGCGCTCTCGCGCCGTGCGTGCTCCTCGGCCTGTTCGGGGCTGCTGGGGGCGGCTGGTGGTTCGGGGGCACCGTGGGCGCGTGCGGTGACGGTCAGGGTGAGTTCGGCGCTGCCGTGGGCGGGCAGCGGCAGGTGCCAGGTGAGGTCGCGGCCGGTGCCGTGGTCCGAGGCGGCGGTCGGCGCGGGGGTCGCGGTGACCGTGGTGGACGACCGCCACTCACCCCGCCGGTAGGTGAACTCGACGCCGCCGGGGACGGTACGGGTGGCCCGTACGACGCCGGGCTTGTCGTACGTACGGCCGTCCCCCCGCAGCTCGAACTGGTCGGCGAAGTCGGCGTCGGCCTCGACGGTGACGGCGAGCGTGGTGTCCCGGGCGACGTTGCTGATGATCCGTACGCGCTCGACCAACCGGCCCTGGACGAGCGCCTGTCGGCGCAGAAGTGTCCAGTCGGACGGTTCGTCGCGGGTACTGCTCGCCGTGAGCACGGCTGTCGTGCCGCCGGTGGGATCCCCGGGGACGAGGGCGGTGGGAGCGGCTCCGTCGACGGTGAGCCGCCACCGGCTGAGGTGGCGCGCGTCGCGGACGAAGAGTCCGTCGGGTGATCTGCCACGGGTGCCGGTGATGTCGCCTCTGCCGTCGAGCGCCGCGAACGTGCCCGCGTGGACGAGGAGTTGGGGTGCGCTGTTCATCGGTCCGCCCCCTCCCCCGGCTCCTCGGTGCGTGCCAGCAGGTCGAGTACGACGGCCGCGGTCCAGCTGAAGTCGGTCGTGCCGCGTGCCCGGCCGGTGCGCGGGTCGACGTACTCGGCGAAGCCGGAGGCGCCGCTCGTCGCCAGGATCGTCTGCCGCAGGTCGTCGGCGCGTGTGAGGGCGCCGTGTTGTCGAAGTCCGCGCTCGACCGCCCAGTTGATGTTGAACCAGGCCGGTCCACGCCAGTAGCGGGAGGAGTCGAAGGAGTGCCCCCGCAGGTCGTAGCTGGGGGCGAGCGCCGTGGTGGAGCCGAGCCCGAAGTGTTCACCGGACGCGGTGCGCAGCAGTGCCCGTACGACAGGGGCGGGCAGGTCGGGCACCAGCAGGGGGAGCAGGCCGGTGACGCTCTTCTCCGCGATGGGCGTGTCCGTGCGCAGATCGTGGCAGAGGAACAGGCCGGCTTCGGCGTGCCAGAGCCGGGCCACCAGGGCGGTGGTGAGGGCGCGGGCGCGTCGGCGGTGCGGTCCCGGGTCCTGACCGAGTGTCAGGGCGATGGCGGCCAGGGCGTGTTCGGACGCGATGAGGAAGGCGTTGAAACCGGGGTCCTCCACGACGAACGCGTGCCGTGTGCCGGCATCGGTGTAGCCGCGGTCACGGTAGTCGGTTGCCAGCCGTACGTAGCGGCCGTAGTCCAGGTCGGTGGGCCGGTCGGCCGCGTCGCCGTGCGTGAGGTCGGCCCGGCGGAAGGTGGTGGCGGGTGCCGGATCGACCCGCTCCAGCGGCAGGTCCCAGCAAGGGCTGTTGTCCATGCCCGGTTCCCACGGGTGCAGTACGGACGCGAGCCCGTGGCCGCCGAGGTCCCGGTTCGAGTGCAGATAGCCGTGCCAGGCGGTGAGCCGGGGGTAGACCCGCTCCAGGAAGCCGCGCCGCCCGGACGTCTCGGGGTCGCTCTCGTGGACGAGCCAAGCGGCCAGCGCGTGCACGGGTGGCTGGACGATCCCGGAGGTCTCGATGTCCGAGGGCGCGCCGTGCGCGGCTCCCGCCGTGCTGGAGCGCCAGAAGTCGGGGCTCGGGAAATAGGCCTCGTGCGGCACGGCCGGGTTGAACACGATGTGCGGGATCCGGCCGTCGTCCCACTGGGCGCCGAGGAGGGTTTCGAGCTCGCGCTGTGCGCGGCGCGGTGAGAGACGGGCCAGCCCGACGGCGATGAAGGCGGAGTCCCAGCTCCACTGATGCGGGTAGAGGGTGTGGGAGGGAACGGTGGAGGCGCCTGTCCAGTTGGCGAGCAGCACGCGGGACGCGGCGGCCCGCAGGTCCCGGCGGCCGGCCCGGTCCCCGGAGGCGCCCTCGGCGACGCGCGCGGGCAGGCCGGTGGTGGTTGCCGTCATGCCCCCGACCTTCGCAGCAGGGTGGGGATGGACCGTACGGCCTCGACGGGGTCACCGGTCAGGCAGCACTCGACGGCGAGGTATCCGTCGTAGCCGATGGAGTGCAGCGCGGCGAGCCAGACGGGCCAGTCCAGGTGGCCGGCGCCGGGCTGGAACCGGTTGGAGTCGCTGACCTGCGCGTGTCCGATGTACGGCGCGGCGGCGAGGATGGCGCCCGCCGGGTCGGCCTCCTCGATGTTCATGTGGTAGCTGTCGATACCGATACGGACCGAGTCGAGGCCGACGGCGCGGATCAACTCGGCTGCCTGGTCGAGCCGGTTGACCATGTGGTCCTCGTACCGGTTGAGCGGCTCCAGGAAGAGTGAGACACCTTCCTTGGCCGCGTGTTCGCCGAGTTCGGTGAGTCCGTCGAGCAGGACGGCACGTTCCTCGTCGGCGCCGCGCGGCGGTGTGAACGGCGGGAGGCGGCGGGAGAACATGCCGTACGACGCCGGGGTCTGGGCGCCGAGTCCGCCGAGTTCGGCGATCACGGAGAGCTGGGACTTGAGCTGGACGATCGCGTCACGGCGCAGGTCGGCGTCGAAGGCTCCGAAGAAGTGGAGCATGTCGACGCACACGGTCGGCATGACGACGCCGTCCCGCCGGGCGGCGCGGAGTTCGGGAAGGCGCTCCTGGAAGTGGAGGTCGCCCTTGGCACGCAGTTCGATCCCGTCGAATCCGGCGTCCCGCGCGAAGTCCCACTTCTGTTGCAGGGTTTGGCCCGGAAGCAACTGCTCCTGGCAAGCGGTCTTGAGCATCGGAGAGCCTTTCAGAATTCCAGGACGATCTGGAGGGCATCGGCGGGGCGTTCGTCGAGGAGCGCGTAGGCATCGGCGGCCTCGGCGGCGGGGACGACATGGCTGACGAGTGACGCCACGTCGACCAGGCCGTCGGCGACGAGGGCGAGGAAGGTCCGCTGGAGCCGTTCCACCGTCCAGCGACCGGCCAACTGCGCCGGTACGCCGCCGATCTGAGAGCTGATCAGCTGAACCCGGTTGTGGTGGAACTCGTCGCCGAGCCGCAGTCCGTCGCCGTCGCCCTGGTAGAAGCCGGAGGCGACGACGCGGCCTCCGACGGTGACGGAGCGCAGGGCCTCGTGGAGAGCCCGGTAGGCGCCGCTGATCTCGATGGCGACATCGGCACCCCGGCCTTCGGTGGCTTCGCGTACGGACTCGGCGACCGCGTCGTCCAGGGCGTTGAGGGTGCGGCTCGCACCGTAGGCGCGCGCCGTGGCGAGCCGCCCGTCGAGTGCGTCGACCGCGGTGACACGGGCGCCGTTGAGCTGTGCGAGGCGTGTGGTGAGCAGGCCGATGACGCCCTGCCCGAAGACGGTGACGTCCTCCCCGACGTGGATGTCGGCGGCGAGGACGGCGTTGTAGGCGATGGCGCCGACCCGGGCGAAGGCTCCGGCGAGCGGGTCGAGTCCTTCGGGAAGGGTATGGCCCATCATCCGCTCGACGGGGACGATGCCTTCGCTGCGATGGCCCCAGATGCCCCACACCAGGTCGCCGACGCGGGGCAGCGCGGCCGTGCGGGCGCGCTCGCCGTCCGAGCCGCGTTCGAGCTCGGGTGAGACCTCGGTGACCTCGCCGACCTCGGAGTAGCCCCAGCCCGCGACCGGGTACTCGATGCCGGCGGCGCCGTCGCGGAAGATCCGTGCCTCGGGGTCCCAGGTGCGGGTCAGATACGGGTTGGTGCCGCGGTAGGCGGTGAGTTCGGTACCCGCCGAGATGCCCGAGTAACGGGTGCGGACCCGCAGATGGCCGGGCGGCAGCGGGGCACTGGCGTGTGCGGCCACTTCGACGTGCCGCGGGGCGGTGAATTGGACGACGCGTTCCACGTGAGGACTCCGAGAGGTCGTTCGGTACTGAGGTCGGGCTGTGTGGTGAGGGTCCGGCGAGAGGGTGCGGGGCACTCCCACTCAGACTTAGGTCGAACCTATCCCAGACTTATGTCTTGTCAATACGCAGAAGTAGTGCTGAGATGCCGCTATCCAAAACATAAGGCGCGACGGTCCGAGCAGTTCGGATCCGGGTAGGTGAGGGCGAGCATGCACAGAAGGCTCCGGCGGTCGAAGGCGACCGCGGCCGGCCTGGCGGCGGTAATGGGTGTCGGCGTGCTGGCGGGCTGCTCCGCCGACACCGGCCCGGCCCGGCCGGACAACAGGATCACGGTGTGGTCGCAGGAGAACCTTCCGCCGCGTATGGCGGCGACCAACAAGATCATCGACCGGTTCGAGAAGGAGACGGGCGTCCAGGTGGACCTCGTGGGGGTGGACGAGGGCCAATTGCCGCAACTGATCATGTCTGCGGCGGCCGCGGGTACCCTGCCCGACATCATCGGGGCCGTACCGATGGGCCAGGTCTGGCAGATGTACAGCAACGGCCTGCTCAACACCGAGGTCAGCGGCGAGATCGTGAACAGCCTCGGCAGGGACACCTTCGCCGACAACGCCCTGAGCCTCACCGCCGACGCGGGCAAACAGCTCGCCGTCCCCTCCGACGCCTGGCTCCAGCTGCTGCTCTACCGCCAGGACCAGCTCAAGGAGGCAGGGCTGGCGGTACCCGACACGTACGACAAGCTGCTCAAGGCCGCCGACAGGCTCGACCAGGAGGGCCGCGACGGCATCTCCGTGGCCACCGACCCCGGTGACGTCTTCACACAGCAGAGCTTCGAGAACATCGCCCTCGCCAACGATTGCCGCCTCGTCGACGACGCGGGCGACGTGGCGCTCGACTCCCCCGCATGCGAGACGGCCTTCGACACCTACGACAGACTCGGCCGCCAGTACGGTCCGGCCGGCACCCAGTCCGTGGACTCGACGCGCGCCACCTACTTCTCCGGCGCCTCGTCCATGATCGTCTGGTCGTCGTTCGTCCTGGACGAGCTGGCGGGGCTGCGTAAGGACGCGCTGCCGAGCTGCCCCGAGTGCAAGAAGGACGGCACGTTCCTCTCCGACAACACCGGGATCGTCACCGCGCTGGCTGGCCCCGACGGATCGCCCGCACAGTTCGGGGAGGTCACGTCGTGGGCGGTGACGAGGACCGCGGAGACCGGCGCGTCGACCAGGTTCATCGAGTACATGATGGACAAGGGGTACGAGGACTGGTTCGGCATGGCACCCGAGGGCAAGATCCCCGTTCGCCGGGGAACGGCCGCGGAGCCGGAGAAGTACCAGGACGCCTGGCGTGCCAGCACCGCCGGAGTCGACACCCGTAAGCCCATGAACGAGGTCTACTCCGACGACCTGCTCGACCAACTGGCCGACGGCGTCGACAACATGAAGCGCTGGGGCATCACCGAGGGCCAGGGCGCCCTCGTCGGCGCCACCAACGGAGAACTCCCGGTCCCCAAGGCGATCGGCGCGATGACCGGCGGACAGATCTCCTCCCGCCAGGCCGCCCGCGAGGCGAACGAAGAAGTCTCCGCCCTCCAGAAGTCACTCCAGTAGCCGCCGTCCGGCGCCCCGTCGAGGAATCCATATGAGCACTGCACCGAGTGGCGTGACGCAACGCCGCGCTCCCAGCGAGAACCGCCCGCCCACCGGCAGGAAACGCCGTCCGGTCACCACCGCACAGCGCGAGAACCGCACGGGACTCGCCTTCGTCACCCCCACCTTCCTGGTGGTGCTGGTCGTGGTGATCATCCCGATCCTGTGGACCGTGCTGCTGACGTTCCAGCACGCCAGGCTGGTCGACATCCAGGGTATGGGCTTGTTCGGCAACTGGACGCTGGACAATTTCACCGCCGTCTTCGGCTCGGCCGGATTCTGGTCCAGCCTCTCCACCACTCTGCTCTACACCGTCGGTTCCACCGCGGGCTCCATCGTGCTCGGCCTGATCGCCGCGCTCGCCCTGCGCAGGCCGTTCCGCGGACGGGGACTGCTGCGCGGCTCGATGCTCCTGCCCTACGTCGCGCCCGTCGTCGCGGTGGCCTTCGTCTGGCAGGTCGCGCTCAGCCCCCAGTACGGCATCGTCAACGAGTGGGGCGGCAAGCTGCTGGGCTGGGACGATCCCCTCGCGTTCCTGTCCACCCGGTCGTACGAAGTGAGCCTGCTCGGGCTGCACTTCGACATACCCCTCGCCCTGCTCACCGTCATCGCCTTCGAGACATGGCGCTACTTCCCCTTCGCCTTCCTCTTCCTGCTGGCCAGGCTCCAGGCCGTGCCGGACGGCCTGGAGGAGGCGGCACGGGTCGACGGCGCGACGCCGTCACAGAACTTCCGGTACATCCTGCTCCCCCAACTGATGCCGGTGATCGCGCTGTTGAGCGTCCTGCGATTCATCATGACCTTCAACAAGTTCGACGACGTGTACCTGCTCACCGGCGGCGGGGCCGGCACGGATGTCGTCGCCGTACGCGTCTACGACTTCCTCACCGCGCGCTTCGACGTCGGCGCCGCCGCGGCGCAGGCGCTTGTGCTCGCCGCCGTACTGACGGTGCTGCTCGGCATCTACTTCACGTTCTTCGCCAAGAAGGTCCAGGAGGAGGCGTGATGACGCGCACACAGTTCGAGGAACGCTTCTTCGGTTTCGCACGCTGGGTGACCATCGCCTTCCTGGCGGCGATCACGATCGTGCCCTTCTATTACATGCTCCTGCTCTCGGTGAAGCCGATCGACGCCCTCCTGCTGGACCCCGGTTCGCTCTGGGTGGCCGCCAAGGACTTCACCCTCGACACCTACCGCAGTGTGCTCAGGCCGACCTCCGAGGGCGGCCAGGGTTTCCTGCGCATGCTGCTCAACTCGGCCGCCGTCGCGCTGGGAACGGTATTGCTCACCCTCGCCGCGGCCGTCCCGGGCGCGTACGCGATCAGCAGGCTCCGGTTCTTCGGCAGTCGGCACGTCAGCACGGTGTTCCTCGCCGTCTACCTCTTCCCCTCCACGCTCCTGGCCGTGCCGCTGTTCGTGATGTTCGCCAAGCTCGGGCTCTCCGGGAACCTGATGGGTCTGGCGATCGTGTACATCGCGCAGACCGTACCGGTGTCGATCTACATGATGCGGAACTACTTCACGACCATCCCACGCAGCATCGAGGAGGCCGCGGCACTGGACGGCTGCTCGCGGCTCCAGACCGTACGGAAGGTGGTCCTGCCCCTCGCCCTGCCGTCCTTGATGGCCACCGGGCTGTACGTGTTCATGATCGCGTGGAACGAGTTCCTCTTCGCGCTCCTCTTCCTGGCCGCGTCGCCGGACAAGTGGACGGTCTCGCTGGGGCTCCAGCAGCTCGCGGGTGGCATCGAAGTCTCCAAGACTGTTCTGATGGCCGGTTCCGTGGTCCTCACCATCCCCGTGGTACTGCTGTTCTTCGCCGCCGAACGTCTGCTGACCGAGGGCCTGACCAGCGGCGCGGACAAAAGCTAGAGCGAGAGCCAGAGAGCGGAACGAGGAGCACCACGAACATGCCGGCCAACCAGGCAAGCCCCGGGCATCTGTTGCGGCTGATCCGCAGTGGACAGGCCACCACCCGCGGCGAGTTGCAGCACGCGACCGGACTTTCCCGGTCCACCATCGGCAACCGCCTCGATCAGTTGTTCGCGGCGGGCTGGCTGCGCGACGGGACGGGCACGTCCACCGGCGGACGGCCCTCCGCACGCCTGGAGTTCGACTCCGGGCATGCCGTCGTCATCGCGGTGGACCTGGAAACCCGGCACAGCCGCGCCGCCGTCCTCGACCTGGCGGGGCGCATCCTGGCCGAGCGCTCGGAGCCGCTGCTCATCGCGGACGGACCGGACAAGGTCCTCGACACTCTGGCGGGCTGGTTCCCCGGTCTCCTGCGGGCGTCCGGTGTCGAACCGGCCCGGCTGTGCGGCATCGGCCTGTCCGTGCCGGGGCCCGTGGACTGGGCCACCGGCCAGGTCATCCAGCCACCGATCATGCCCGGCTGGGACCAGTACCCGATCCCGGAGCGTATGCAGCAGGCGTACGCGCGGCATGCTCCCGAAGCCGCGACCGCGCCCGTGCCGGTGCTCGTCGACAACGACGCCAATCTGATGGCGTACGCCGAACAGCGCGTCCACTACCCCGCCTGTTCGGCGTTCGTGCTGGTCAAGGTGTCGACGGGAATCGGTGCCGGGGTCGTCGTGGACGGGGAGCCGTACCGGGGCATCGACGGCGGCGCGGGCGACATCGGGCACATCCGGCTGCACGACCGGGCCGACGCCCTGTGCATGTGCGGCGCGTACGGGTGTCTGGCCGCCGTCGCCAGCGGGCGCGCCATCGCCGGGCAGCTCACGTCGGCGGGCATCCCGACCACCTCGGGGTCCGACGTACGCGAGCGTCTGGCGGACGGTCAGCCCGACGCGGTCCGGCTGGCACGGGAGGCCGGGCGGCGGGTGGGTGAAGTGCTCGTCACGGTCGTGACGCTCCTCAATCCGGGGGTGCTCGTCCTCGCGGGTGACCTCGCGGGCACCCCGTTCCTCACGGGCGTACGGGAGTTGCTGTACCAACGGGCCATGCCGCGCACGACCGCCCATCTGAACGTCGTGACGTCCGGGCTCGGCGACCAGGCGGCGCTGACCGGCGCGGCGACGATGGTGGTCGAAAGGCTGTACGCGCCGGACCGGGCGGACGACAGGCTGACCGCGATGAACGGTTAGTCCCCGCGCCCGACCTCTCACCCCTTCGATCTCTGTGGAGCACACCGTGCCGTACGACCCGCGACCCGCGACCGGCCCCGAACCGGTCCGTGTCGGTCTGGTGGGAGCCGGCCCCTGGGCCCGGACCATGCACGCCCGCATGCTCGGGGCCGGGCCGGAGACAGTACTCTCCGCGGTATGGGCGCGCCGTCCCGAGGCAGCACGCGAGACCGCCGCGCCGTACGGTGCGGCCGTCGCCGCCTCGTTCGAGGAACTGCTCGACCGCTGCGAGGCTGTGGCCTTCGCCGTTCCCCCCTCCGTACAGGCCGAATTGGCCGTACGCGCGGCACGGGCCGGCCGCCCGATGCTGCTGGAGAAGCCGCTCGGGCCCGATCTCGACGCGGCAAGACAGGTGGCGGACGCGGTGGCCGAACACGGGGTCGTGACCCAGCTCGTACTCACCAAGCGGTATCACCCGGTGACCAGGGAATTCCTGCGCCGGGCAGGAGAGTTCGAGGTCACGGGCGCGCGGTCGTGCTATCTGCACGGCGCGTTCCGCGCGGGCGCGCTCGCCACGCCCTGGCGCCTGGAGCAGGGCGCGCTGCTCGACCTCGGACCGCATCTGCTCGATCTCCTGGACGTGGCAGTGGGCCCGATCGCCTCGGTACGCGGCTCGGGTGATCCACGCCTCTGGTCGGAGCTGACCTGTGAACACACCAACGGCGCGGTCAGCCAGGCCTCACTGTCCGGTTCGGTGGGTCTCGACCGGGCCCGTACCCGTGTCGAGCTGTACGGGCCGGCCGGTGAACTGACCTACGACACGGCCGAGTTGGACCACGAGGAATGCTGGCCCGTGCTACGCCGCGAGTTCGCAGCCGCGGTCCGCTCGGGCACCGCGGGGCCGATCGACGCGGCGCGCGGTCTGCACCTCCAGAAGCTGATCGCGATGGCGGCCGGCGGTGCTCTCCGCACGAGCCGGGACACCACCTGGCGCTGATCAGTTGCCGCTCCAGCCACCTTGCCGAACCACTCGGCACCTTCCCCGGCAACTCAAGAACCGGGCCACGCGTACGTCGTCGAGTCGCCTTTCTCGTCGCCAATCCCCCCGGGCGTCCACGCGGGGATCGGTGGAACCCACCCAGGCGCGGGAGCGGAACCGCTCGATACCACGAAATGCCAGGGATTGCCATATCGCCGTACACTGGTTTTAGTTGATGTGCGCAGGAATAACCGCGGATGCGGTGTATGCGCCGCTTTCCCGCGTCGTATGGGGTCGGATTCGATCGGATCCGACTCCTAGAAAGGGTGAAAGCGCCATGGCGAATGTGCTGATGATCCTTTCGGGGGTCGACCACTGGACGGGGGCCGACGGAACGCGCCTTCCCGCCGGATACTGGGCGGAGGAGTTCGCCGTCCCTCACCGCAAGATGACCGAGGCAGGGATCCATGTTGACCTCGCCTCCCCCGTGGGGGGCAAGCCGACACCCGACCCGGACAGCCTGAGCACCGAGGGCGCCGGTCCTCGGGGTCCCGAGTTCGCCACGTACGTCGATGATCACTCTGACATCCTGGGGAATCCCAAACCGCTCTCGGACGTCCGTTCCGCCGACTACGATGCGACGCTCCTCGTCGGGGGGCACGGTCCGATGGAGGATCTGGCCCATGACCCCGACATGGGTCGCGTCCTGAGCGACTTCGAGGCATCGGGAAAGATCATCGCGCCGCTGTGCCACGGCCCCGCCGGTCTGCTCAGCGCGAACAAACCAGGAGGCCACTGGCTGTTCGAAGGGAAGACGCTCACGGGCTTCACCAACGAGGAGGAGGAGGAACACGGCTCCGCGACATTCGCTCCGTGGCTGGTGGAGAACATGCTGAAGGCCCGCGGCGCGAAAATCCAGTCGATCGAGGCATGGGGCGTGAACATCGTTGAAGACGGCACGATGATCTCAGGCCAGAACCCCCAGTCCAGCGGGGCGCTGGCCGGGAAGCTGATCGACAGGCTCACCGCCCACTGAGACCCGCCCAACAGCGCGCACAGCGGAGCGCGGATGTCACTCCGGCGACCGAGGAGGGCGCGGGTACCTCGTAACCGTGGTGCCGCTCCCACTCTCTCCAGGCACGACCCCTCGGCGGCGAACCTCAGCCCCCGTTCCCCCCGGGGTGGCGAAGAGGTGCTGCTCAACGAGGTCGCCCAGTGTCACTGATCGCATGCCGTTCAGCAGGCCATCTGGGGAGAGCCCCGGCTCCGAGCGCGACGAGTGACGTACGGAAGCCGGTGAAGATCACCCCGTCGGCGGGCTGGAGATCGGTTCCCCGCAGATGTGAGCCGTCGAGAAGCCACGGCCCCGTCAACATCAGCCACCGACTCGGGGCCCCAGGGTGCGCTGAACACCTCCCGTCCATGGACGGCGATCGTCGCCGCGGACCTCTCTCGAAGAATCCGCTGGCGCGCCATGGCTCAACACACCTGGAGCTCCGGACTACTTGAGTTCCGGGGGCGCCCTGAGGAGTGCCGGCTCTCCGACGAGAAATACCTCACCGGGTCGACGTGTTCTCGGCGATGTTCTTCACCGGCACGGTCAATAAACTGCCGATCGTGGTCGGACTGGGGGCGACCATCGCGGCGGTTACCGCACTCGACGCCGCCCTGGTGCTCGAACACTTCCTTCCTTGGATACGGGATAAATGGTGGTAGTCCTGTCACGAGTTCTCAAGGGAGTTGATATGGCCGAAAGGAACGATCCCGCGGCCCCGGAGTCAGCACCGCACGGACAATCTCCTGCCCCCTCACCCACGTCGCGGTTCCGGAGAGAGGTGAGAGAGGCGATTACGCCGCGCGCCGCGCTTCTGCTCCTGGGTGTCCTGATTCTTGAGCTGGCCTTCGTCGTCTCCTACATCGGGGCCTTTCACTCACCGAAACCCAGCAAAATCACACTGGCCGTGGTGGCTCCGGCGCGGACACAGGCAGCGGTGATCGACAGACTCGGCAGCATCCCTGGCCAGCCTCTTTCGGGCCGTCCGGCCGACAGTGTGAACCAGGCTCGTGCGATGGTCCTCGAACGCGAGGTGGACGCCGCTCTTCTGATCACTCCGGCCTCGCCCGCGGACCGGCTGCTGGTGGCCTCCGCCGGCGGTCCGTCAGCCGTACAAGCCCTGCAACTGATCTTCCAGAAAGCGGATGCTTCCCGACCGGTGAAAATCACCGATCTGCGCCCCCCGAACTCCGCGGACGGGCGTGGACTGGCCAGCTTCTATCTGGTGGTAGGCATGATCATCGGCGGTTATCTGGCCTCTGCGGCGCTATCCGCGTCGTTCGGCGCGCGAACGGCCAATCCGCACCGCATGCTCATCCGGCTGGGCGCGCTGGCCGGGCTGTCGATCCTGTCGGGACTCGGCGGTGCGATCATCATCGACCTCATCTTCGACGCCCTGCCGGGGCACTTCGGCCCGATTTGGGGGATCGCCACCCTCATCACCTTCGCTGCCGCCGCATCCGGAATGGCATTCCAAGTGCTTCTCGGCCCGGCCGGAATCGCCCTTTCAGTTCTGATCTTCGTGGTACTGGGAAATCCCAGCGCGGGCGGCGTCTACCCGTCGGCACTTCTCCCGCCGTTCTGGCGTGACCTCGGTCCGGCTCTTCCGAACGGCGCCGGAGTGACGCTCGTACGCAACTACTCGTACTTCGGCGGACATCACACCAGTACGGCCTGGTGGGTACTGTCCGCCTGGGCCGCGGGCGGTGTACTGCTCAGTGCCCTCGCCTCGCTACGCCGCAGCGCGAAGGCCGCGGCTCGTGCTGCGGCACCAGAGGGCGGGAGCAGCACGGCAGGGAAGTGACGGCCATGGCTCCCGCACGGGTAGAACAGTTGTTGAAGATCGGGCGTGTGCCCCTGCCCGGCCGTGCTTGGTCGCCCCAGGGCCGCTCGACCGGGTGCGCGGCAGCGGATCTCAGCAGCCGGAAACGCACAAGGTCGCCGCGGGCGGGAGTGCCGACAGGCTCCAGCTGACGGCGTCCCCTCCCGGCAGATGTCGTTGTTGTCGCCACCCCGTGGATCGTCAGGCGCCCTCTTGGGTGTCCATGTCGGCCCAGATGGTCTTCCCGGTGCCCTCATGCCGCGTCCCCCAGTGTTGAGCGAGGGAGGCCACGAGGAAGAGTCCGCGCCCTCCCTCGTCCTGCGGGCCTGCGTGGCGCAGGTGCGGGGTGGTGTCGGCGTCGTCGTGGACTTCCACCGTCAGGCTGCGGTCGAAGATCAGGCGCAACCCGATGGGGCCCGTTGCGTGGCGGATCACGTTGGTGGCGAGCTCGCTCACCACCAGGTCGACGAGGGGGGTGTGGTCTTCAAGGCCCCACTGCGTCAGCTGGCGGCGGGCACTCCGCCTGGCTTCACCCACCGAGGGCGCTTCCGGCGGGAATTCCCACGATGAGACCCGGTCGGGCGCGATGCGCCGCGTCCTGGCGACGAGCAGTGCCACCCCGTCCTCTGGAGTCGTGTCGTGCAGGACTTTGTAGGCGACCGAGCTGGACACCTGTTTGGGAGGCGCTGTGGAGCGCACGGCTTCACGCAGCCGACTGGTCCGCGCGCGGGCCTCGGCCGGGTAGCGCTCCGCGCTGCCGTCCGAGAAGAGCGTCAACAGACTTCCGGCGAGCAATTCCACGGTGGACAACTCGTAGGGAACGCCCTGGCCCAGCGGAGGTCCACCGGTCAGCTCAAGCACGGTCACAACGCCTTCGGGGCTGGTGAGCAGCGGGCTGTCATGGCCCGCGGAAGTGCCTGAGCACTGCTGGGTGACCGGGTCGTAGACCATGTACAGGCAGGAGGCCGTGAACGGTGGCCGTGCATGATGCAGGCTTGCCGGGTCCGCGTCGCGTTCGCGTGCAAGCCTCTGGGCGACGTTGTCGAGATGCGTCATCAGTTCGTCTGGCGGCAGGTCCAGTGAGGCCAGGGTGGAAGCGGCTGTCCGTAGTCGGCCCATGGCCAGGGACGCCTGCAGGTCCTCCCCCGGCACGTACCCGATGATCAGGCCCGCCCGGCAACTGGGTAGCGGCAGGACATCGAACCAGTGGGCGCCGTAGCGACCCGAGCGGTAGCAGTAGGAGGGCTCCACCGCCGGAGTCTCCGGTGGCGCCCACGGAAGCAAACTGCGCTGAAGGGTGGTCGCCACCGTGTGCTCGCGGGTAAAGCGGCGTGCGTTGTCGAGGCAGAGCGCCGTGCGCGCGGCGAGCTGTGTGGCCAAGGACAAGTCGTCCTCGTTGAACGGCTCGGGGTGTGATCGGGCCCGGTAGAAACTGGCCAGACCCATCACCAGTCCATGCACTGTCAGCGGCGTCACGATGAGCGAATGGACTCCGGATGACACGATGAACTCTCTTCTCGGACGGTCGTGGGCCAGCCATCCGCCGGTCGCGGACAGATTCGCCACCAACTGGGGCCGCAGATCCGCCAGGGCCTGGGAATATGGACTGTGCGAGTTGTACGGGCTGGCGCCGCCGACGGGATAAGCCGGGGGCTCACCCTCATGAGACTTGAACCCGGAGCGTCTCATCGGCAGCCGAAGTGCCACCGGGCTCGTGGGCGCGTCACCGGTGAAAACAGATTCCATCACGTCGACTGCGACGGCGTCGGCGAAGTTGGGCACCGTCGTGTCAGCCAGTTCTTGCGCTGTGCGCATTGGATCCAGGGTGCTGCCCACACCGGTTTGCGCCAGGTTGAGCAAGTCCAGGTCTCTCTGCTTGCGTACCTGCTCGGTGACGTCATCGATCGCCGCGGCAGCGAGCGTGGGGAGAGACTCCGGACGTTCGACCAGGTACGCGGTGACGGCGTACTCGTGTGACCTGCCCGGATCCGTGGCTGGGACGGCACTCAGAGGCCAGTCGAACACAGGACTCTGCTTCTCCAGCACTTTCTTGATGAGCGGCGAAAGGTGGAGCCCGACGTCCAGGTCTCCGATATGGGCCCCCACCACCTGGCTCTCGCGCAGACCGCGTATGGCGAGAGCCGCGCGGTTGGACCGCAGAATGCGCAGTTGCGAATCATAAACCTCTAGGCCGATTCTGGCCTGTTCAAACAGAGCCTTCTCAACTTCCCCCGCACCATCCGGTCCTGCACCATCTGCGGCGAAGTCGACACGCCCTCCGAGCGACATGGCACACCTCACCTCCCATCCTCTACGTCAGTAAACCCGCCCGCGCGGCCGCCCGCCATACGGAGCAACATTGACCGCTGAGTTGAATTCGCGTACGCGAACCTCGACGGTCCGTTTCAGCCTCACGGCGTCATGTGCGATGTCCGATCCTGGGCATGGGAAAGGCACATGGTCACGCTATTCAGCTAAATACCTTCAGCCAGGGTCAGCGGGAAAGTTCGGCCTGCGGCTCAGGTGGCATGGCCACCACCCCACTCCTACGCTGAGAGAAGCGTCCTCACAAGGCGGGCCGACGGGTTGACCAGCTGTCATCGGGCCCGTTTCCCCAATCTTCGCAGTACGCACCCTGGGCACCGCCGGTCGCTCCCAAACACTGGCGACCTCACGTCCGTGCCGGGACGCTCGTGATTCACGCCGCGCACATCTGTGCCCTGCGCATCTGTAAATTTTACTGGAACCGAATCATCAATGTGGAGGATCACCCATGCGCGGATACACACTTCCGCTGTCCCCGCGAGGTGAAGCGAACATCACGCCGGCACCCCCGTGGCACTACGCGGGCGAAGTAGTCGCTGCCGAGTTCTGGGCGGATGCGCAAGCCGCAGCCGCAACGCTGCCCGACGGGCTCACTCTCGACCCCGAGTCAAACGGCCGCACAGTCGCGCTCTTCTTCGACTGGCAGTTCTCCGGTGAGCAGGACGAATACCTGGAACCGGCACGCAGCCAGTACCGGGAATTCTTCCTCTTGGTGGACGCGATCTGGCAGGACCAACCCGTTTCCTGGTGCCCGTACATCTACGTCGACAACGACGCGGCCATGGCGCGAGGGTGGGTACAGGGATTCCCCAAGAAAATGGGTGCGATCCATCAAACCAGGGCTTTCGCCAGCGGTGGTCCGGCCACTCCCCAGACTGCTCGGGGCGGACGCTTCGGAGCTTCCGTAAGCGCGGTGGGGCACCGACTCGCCAAAGCCGTGGTCACCCTGGAGAAGCCGCTGGAGGACCCCTCGACCATACAGCGGCCCACGATCAACCTGCGGCACTTCCCACGACTGGCAGTCGGACAGTACGACAAACCCGCCGTCCACGAACTGGTCATGGCGGTATTCGAGAACCAGCAGATATCTGATCCCTGGGTCGGCACAGCAGAGCTGGAACTCCTGGAAGCACCGGGCGAGGAACTCGCCGACCTGAAGCCGATTCGTATGGGCGTCGGAATGCGCTTCGGGCTCTCCTACACAGTGACCCAGATTCGCAATCTCACCAGCTGAGCCCCCGTAGGGAACCGGCAGAACGCCCCGGCGGAGGCGCGGCTGCCAACAGTCGGGGTTCGCCGCGGCCATGCCGTCCTCGGCCGCACAGACTCGCCCTGGCTCTCCCCTGGAGGCCAGCCCGGCGCCGGCCGATCAGTGCCTGAGCCATCGGCGAACGGCACCGCAAACTGGGAATCCGGCTCGCGGAGTCCCGCTCGACCGCGCTGTTCCAGCTCGCCAGCAAGCTGCCCGCCGCGGTCCTCGCCCACACCCTCGGCATCGACATCACTGTCGCCGTCGAGTGGCAGCGTCGTCATCGGAACGAGGATCTCCTTCAACCACCCGGACGTCGACAAGATCACAGCCGCAGGCGCCGCGCTCACCGCACACCTGAGCGCACTCGGAGCCCCGCACATGACGACCGCGACTTCGCGATTCGCCGCCGTGCTCTCGGTGCGACGACAGCCCGGAATCGTGGTCGCTGAGGCGCGGCCTTCTCCGAACCCGTCAGCCCACCACCCGGTGTACCCCTCGCCGACCGGGCCCCGGCACGGTAGCTCCGCCAACCGCCCGGTCGACCACCAGTGGGGAACCTGAAGGGCCTTCAGAAACCTTCAGGTTCCCCACAGTCCTGTTGTGCCACTGTCTTTTCACGGCCCGCCGAGGAGGGGGATCCACGGATTCGGGGCGAGGGGAAGCAGGTTCCGGAAGCCTGGGACCTGGGGGGCCGCGCCAGGCGAATTACCGGCGCGGCCCCGGGAGGACGGTCAGCCTCGGCGCCGTCCGCGATCAGCTCGTTCTCCTCCCTGCCACGAAGCCGGCAGGGAGGAGAGAGGGAACCCAGGGTGAAGGTCTTCGGAGGCCGGAGCTGCCCGTGCACGCCACCTCTCCGCCACCGCTCAGAAGCGCACGCGGACGCCCTGCCTGTCTTGAGGCGTCGTATCCAGGTGTGCGACCACAGTCCACGCACAGCAATTCAGGAGGATTCATGCGATCAGTACGTGCGACGTTGGCCACGGGAGCCGCAGTCGCCCTCGCGTCCGGCGGCCTGGCTCTGGCCGGTCCGGCTACGGCTGCACACGCGACGGCAGCTCAGTGCACCAATGGCGCCAACGGCTTCGACAGCATCCCGTATAACAAGAGCGGCACCAACGCCCGTACCGTGTCCATGGGTTACGGGGTGACGGTGAGGCTGCAGTACGGCACGGTCAATGGAGCCCAGCAGGGGTGGGCTCGTATCGACGGGACCACTGTCGCGGGCGACAGGGTTTGGATGGACTGGACCCAGAACTCCGGCAGCACCTGGCTGCAGTGCGGGCCCTTCACCGTCCAGTCGAACGGCTCACCGAACACCAGCGCCGCCAAGCGCACAAGCTCCAGCAGCAGTTACCAGTTCCGCGCGTGCGGCAATCTCGCCGGCGTCGGCGAGACCAGGTGCACGACCTGGTGGTAACAAACCCGCACCAGGCACGTGCGGAGGCTGCGGCGCAGGCTTGAGCCGGGCCGGAGCCGGGTGGCGCCCGGCTCCGGCTGACGGTGTCCTGCCACGACCCTTTGTGAAAGTAGGTCTTGGTTGTCGATGATCACGCGTTGTGCGGGTGTGATGTGCGAGCGGCGGTGGGCCCGGCCAGCACGTGGTGCAGGCAGGGGGAGCACCGCAGTTGCGCGACGCATCCGCGCGCGGCGACCGGAGAACCTCCGCCGACAACTGCGCCGGGCTGAGCGAGCCCCCGGCGGTAGTGAACGTCTTCCGCCAGTCGGCGAGGCCCGTCTCCAGCCTGAACTCGGCGGCCACGTTCGCCGGATGGCACCTCTTGTGGTCACGCGCGGCGCGGCAGACAAGGACCCTGGAGATCAGCGGGACGCGATGGATACGGTTCCTATGGGCGGTCCCGGCCCCAGCCAGTCACACAGGAGCACGGTCGCGTCGTCCTGGAGATGCCCGTGGTGGTAGTCGAGGAAGGTGTGGACGAATCGGCGGACGGTCTCCTGGGGGCTCAGCCTGGCGGTGGGGTACTGCGTGAGGACGGAGATGAAGCGGTCGAGCCCGAATTCGCTCCCGTGCGCGCGCCGTGCCTCCGTGATGCCGTCGGTGTAGAGCACGACGCGATCCCCCGGCTCCAGCTGGTGCCGGCAGACCGCCGCTTGCCCACCGCCCAGGCCGGTGCCGAGCGGGTACGCGGGCTCGCACCGCAGGCGGAGCGCGTCCTCCCCGCGCAGCACGAGCGGGGGGTGGTGGCCGAAGCTGGCCCAGCGCAGCAGCCCGGAACGGGTGTCCAGGGAGATGAGGAGAGCCGTGACGTAGCGGTCGTCGTAGACGCGGTTCAGCTCTTTCTCGATGGCATCACCGGTCTCGGCGATACCGGCCCCGCGGCGGCGGGCGCTGCGCGAGGCGGCGACCGCCAGAGCGGCCGTCTGGCCCGCGGCGGTGTCGTGGCCCATGGCGTCGAAGATCGACAGATGGACCTGGTGGCCGGCCGTCGCGTAGTCGTAGGCGTCACCGCTGATCCAGTACGACGGCTCCAGCGTGGCGCAGATGGCCACCCGTGAGTCGGTGTAGGTACGAGGCGGCATCAGGTGCCACTGCGCTTCCGCGGCCACGTTCATCGGCTGGGTGCGGTTCAGGCGGGCGTAGGTGTCGCTGTGCCCGCGTTTGGTGGAGATGGCCAGCGCCACCAGGGCCGCCAGTCCCCTGGCGTGCTCGCGTACGGCGTCGCCGTCCCGGGTGGTGGCGACGAACATGATTCCGATGCGTTCGTTGCCGTTGAACAGGGGCACCCAGTAGGCGGCTCCACCGGCCGACGGTGTGGTGGCGGGAAGCATCCGGCCGTACTGGTAGGCGCGGCCCGCGTCGGTGTCCTGGATCCTCAGGATCCGCTCGGCCGACGCGTCCGTGCGCGCTCCGACGAGCAGATGGAGCGCACGGCGCTCGACATCGCCGAGATAGAGACGTACGTCGGTGAAGCCCGCGGGCCCGGCCCGCTCGCTCACCGTGTCCGGGAGGTCGTCGAACGAGATGTTGCCGATGACGCTCAGCAACTCCGCGAACAGTCGCTCGCCTCTGTTGTCGCGATCATCCACGCCAGTACTTTCCGATAATGCGGCATTTACCCGTGAATGTTACGAGCGTACATCGGGCCCGATCCATGAGGCGCCCGGTGGAGGCATGCCGCCCTGGAGGCGTTCGAGATCCGTGGCGCGGACCTCGTACCGGAACCGGCCGGCTGCCTGACGGACGACACCGTCGGCTCAACAGTCGGTGGGATCCCCGGGCGGGTACTCGATCGGGTGATGCTCGCCCGAAGCATGCCCAGCTCAGAGGGCAACTGCTGCTGACGATGTGCCCGAAGGCCCGCGCCCGCTGCCGACGCGCGCGTCTCTGGCATCCGACACGGATCGAGACGCAACGTGGCACACACTCCGGTCGTTCTCGCGCCGGCCGGCGGCCGGGTTCGGGCAAGACCACGCTGGCGGTCGAACTCCAGCAGTGGCTTCCCGGGGCCGACGGGACTCGGGGCGTGCTGGTCACACTGCTGGGATCCGGCTCGCCGGCAGATCGGGGCCGGACGGGGCGAGTGCCCTTCGGCCGCTGATCCGTGCTGGAAACGACCCTTCGGGTGGGTGAAGAGCCCGCGCCGGGCGTCATGAGCCGGGCCGCGTACGCCCCTGATGCGCAGCCTGACGGGCTGCTCGTAAGTCGGCGACCCTCGGCATCCGGCACGTCCTCCCACGATGGGGCGGTGACCGAGACTCTGCCGAGAGTCGAACTCTTCGACGTCGATCAACCGCGACTGGCCGCGCCAGGCGCGCTCAACGCGTTCCCCCTTCTCACCGACCGCGACATAGTGCAGTGCGCTCTCGGCGGCGTCGTTGCCCTCAAGGCGGGCGATGATCCACGCGGCGAGATAGCGCGAGCAGTAGCAGCGCATCCATGTGATCGCCGGGCGGCGATGACGGTGCCGGCTGTCCCGGGGATTCGGTGGAACCTGCCGCTCGTGGTGAAAAACTCAGTGACCTGGGATTCGCTCTTGTCCAGACCAATTCGGGGCTCACGACGCCCGCGGGCCCAGTCGCACCAATCACCGTACCGATGCAACCCCAACTGCGTATGGGGTAACGATGTCCGACATCCGACCGGCACCTCGTCATAACGCCGATATCGACGCCTGGGTCACCGCCCCAGCAGCGATGCCCGGACATGCGCGCCGGGCGCCGGGCGCCCATGCTGTGAGGGATTGTCACGTGTGACGGCCGGCGGCGCGTTGTGCGTTGTGGCCTTGGGCTGATCTCCTGAAGAAAAGAAAAGGACATGGCTTACATCACGCCTTTCGTCAACCGCATCGAGCGCCTCGGGACTCTGGACCGAATCGCCCGCCCGGCGGCCGCGGCCGTCCAACGGCTGGTGCGGCCGCGCCAGGTTCGCAACGTGCTCAGCGGCACGCTGCTTGGCCACCCGGCCCATCCGGCCCTGAGCCAGATCCCGATCGGAGCCTGGTCGATGGCCACCCTGCTGGACACGATCGGCGGCGAGCGGTCCGCCCCGGCGGCGGGACTGCTCAACGCGGTCGGCGTCGCCGCCGCCCTCCCCGCGGCAGCATCCGGCCTGAACGACTGGTCGGACAGCCAGGAAGAGGCCGCACCCCGGCGTGTCGGGGTCGTGCACGCGGCCGCCAACAGTACCGCGCTCGGGTTCTACACGGCCTCACTTGTCGCCCGCCTGCAGGGAAGGCGCTCCCGTGCCACTCTGCTCGGCTGTACGGGATTCGGCGTCATGCTCGCCGGTGTGTACCTCGGCGGACACATCGCCTTCACCAACGCGTACAACGTCAACCACACGGCGACCGAGAATCGGCCGCAGGACTGGACACCCGTGCTCTCCGACGCGCACCTCTCCGAAGGCGCACTCCGTAAGGTGCCCGCCGGCGACACCCATGTGCTTCTGACCAGGACGCAAGGGCAGGTTCTGGCCCTCTCCAGCACCTGCAGTCACATGGGCGGACCGTTGCAAGAGGGCCGCATCGAGGACGGCTGCGTCGTGTGCCCGTGGCACGGCAGCAGCTTCTCCCTGGCGACCGGCAATGTCTTCCGTGGCCCAGCCTCGGCGCCGCAGCCGGCCTACGAGACCCGCGTGCGAGCCGGCCAGATCGAGGTCAGAGCCCGCTGCTGAGCAGCGGGAATCGCGGCACCGTGATGAACGATCACCAGCCGTACCAACGGCTCCGGATGGAGATCTTCGGGGCCTCCTCATCGGTCGCCGTCCGGGCACATATCCCACCTTCCGCACAGCTCCGTGCGGCGGCTCGGAGACTGAACTGTCAGTTTGTCCGTGACCGGGGTCCTGGCGGGAGACGCCACCACTCCGGACGACTACGACCGAGCCTGCGCGGTGGATGATCTCGCCGGTGTGATCGCCGTCGGAGACAACGGCGATCAGGCACTGGTGCTGGCGGGCGAGCCCGCTACCAGCTGTTTTCTACCCGAGCACGAGCCTTCCTGCGGTGGCTCGCCGCCGACTCCGAAGCCGGGCTGAAGACCGCAGCCAGGGCTGTCCTCTCAGATGCAGCCACCCAGTGGGAGGAGTGCGGAACATGGGTGACGGACGGTCCAGCCACGCTCATGGACTCTGCCGAGGCAGGCGCCGATCTGGACATCGAGTATCCCGGCGGTGGCATGCCCGTCCACGCATCAGTCCCCTTGCCGGCCGGCCGCTGGAAGATCCGTGCCACCCAAAACTGGGCGGACGAAGAGAACTGGGTCGGCCTGGTCCAGCTTCTGCCCATTGAATCTTGAACCGGCAGGAGCTTGGGTTGAGTGCGATCATCCCTTGCGGGCAAGGTTGTGCGGATGGGCGATGCCGAGCGTCGCGTGGTGGACGCCTTCACCCCTCAGCCGGCAGTCACGGAGGTTCTTCCAGGCTTCCATTCGCGCAAAGACATGCTCGACGCGGGCGCGGACCTGCCTGTGCGAGCGGTTGTGCTCCCGCTTCCAGACGGGCAGTTCCGCAGCGCAGTGACCAACGCACGGAAACCGGTGCCGGCTGAGGCCGGTGAACGGGCCTATCCATGACGGCTCCGAATGCGCCGCCCACCGCCGCAGTCGATCAGCGGCCCCTTCGCTCCACGGCACCGCTGAGGCGCCCTGCTGCCTGACGTTGAGTCCGGTCGGCAGTGCCGGATCACTGTCTCCGGGGTCTCTGAGTTATCTGGTGGGCTCGTCAGTCAAGTCAGCAACGAGTCAGCACGGATACGATGAAGGGCGACCGGAGGCGGTCGAACCCGCACATCTGCTTCGACCGCTTCTCTGTGCTGACCTGCGAGTTCGCAGGTCAGCACAGAGAAGCGGCGCGCGCGCCGTCTGTCTTGGACGATCCCCCGCGTCGCCCAAGACAGACAGCCTCGTCCCACGCCGACCAGGCCCGACGAATCTGGCAGCGGGAACGTGCTGAGTATACTGGCTAAGAGCCAGTCAACGCAGGAGTCCAGCATGTCCCCGCGAAGCGCATCGGTCAATGAAGAACTTCGTCGGCGTTCCCGCGAACGGCTTCTGCAGGCCACCGTTGACCTTGTCGAGGAGCGCGGATTCGACGGGACGACCCTGGCCGACATCGCCGACCGGGCCGGAGCGGCACGCGGACTGGTCTCGTACTACTTCCCCGGCAAGCGCCAGATGTTCCAGTCGGCCGTGCACCGGCTGATGCACCGGACCCTGCAGGCGGCCCTGGAGCGTGAGCCCCGTACCGACGACGGGCATGAGCTGCTGGCGCGTGCCATCGATGCCGTCCTCGGTCTCACGGTCCATCATCCGGTCCTGATGCGCGCGCACATGGCGGGCATACTCCAGGCCGAGGGCTTCGTCCAGTGCTCCGAGCAGCAGCGGCTCGCCGAGCTGCTGCGCGAGACGATGGTGCGCTACGGGTCGGACGACGTGGACCACGACTATCCGTTGCTGCGCGCGCTGATGATGGGCGCGGTGTTCGCGATTCTGCTGCCGGGGGCGGGAATGCCCCTGGTCAGTCTGCGGGATGAGTTGTTCCAGCGGTTCGGTCTTGATCCGGCCTACCACGCTCCGCCGGGCGGGGAGCCCGCCCGGCGCAGCGTCTGACCATCACCCTGCCGGTCCGGCCGGCCGCGTCAGCGGCCGGCCGTTCCGGTCAGCGGCGGAAGTCCTCGAAGTAGTCCGGCTGCGTCTGGACGTTGAGCTCGTCCATCCGCACCTTCTTCGCCTCGTCCGTCCGGCGGTCGTCGAGCTTGATGACGTCCAGACCCTTGGCGATGTCGTTCGAGTAGATGTAGCCGTTGTAGTAGTACGCCGACCAGGGACCGGCCGTCGTGACCTGGTCGAGGGTGACCGGGCCACGCTCGAAGTAGCCGATCTCCTTCGGCTTCGACGAGTTGGTGAAGTCCCAGACGGAGATGCCGCCCTGGTACCAGGCCTGGACCATGATGTCCTTGCCCTTGACCGGGATCAGCGAGCCGTTGTGCGCCACGCACACCTCGGCGTCCGCCTGCGGACGGTCGATCTTGAAGTAGCTCTTGAACACCAGCTTCCGCTTGTCGCCCTTACCGACGATGTCGTAGATGCCGTCCGCGCCGCGCTTCGGACCGATCTCCTCGTTGCAGGTCGCCGCGCCGCCGCCGCCGAGCTCGTCGGTGAAGACGACCTTGTTGGCGGCCTGGTTGAAGGTCGCGGAGTGCCAGAAGGCGAAGTTGACGTTGTCCTGGACGCGGTCGATGATCCTCGGCGCCTCCGGGTTCTTGATGTCGAACAGGATGCCGTCACCCATGCAGGCACCAGCGGCGACGTCCTTGGAGGGCAGCACCGTGATGTCGTGGCAGCCGGTGGTGGCCGAGACGCCCGGGTTGGTGGGCGCGCCGGGGTTGCCGCCGTCCGGGAAGAGCACCGGGAAGTCGACGATCTTCGACTTCTCGGGCGCCTTGCGGGGCACCTTGATGATGCTGATGCCGTCGTGCGGCGGCTGGCAGTCCGGGAACGTGGCGCTGGGCGAGTACGAGGAGACGTACACGTACACGTTCTTACGGTCGGGCACGAGCGTGTGCGTGTGCGAACCGCACGCGGTCTCGACAGCGGCGACGTACTCGGGGTTGCGCTTGTCGCTGATGTCGAAGATCTTCATGCCCTCCCAGGAGGACTTCTCCGTCGCCGGCGCCGAGACGCTGGAGCAGGAGTTGTCACTGCGCGAGGCGTCCGTCGACAGGAAGAGCAGGTCTCCCGAGACGGATATGTCGTTCTGACCGCCGGGGCAGAGGACCTGGGCGACCGTCTTGGGCTTCGACGGCTTGCTGATGTCGAAGATCCGGAAGCCGTCGTAGTTCCCGGAGAAGGCGTACTTCCCCTGGAACGCGATGTCCGAGTTGGTCCCCTTCAGGTGCTCCTTGGGGACGTTGGCGACGTGCGACATGTTGTCACTGTGGATGATCTCGTCCACGCCGGGTATCTCGTCGTTCTGGATGGCCTTCCTGGCCTCGGCCTGCTGGCTCTTGGAAGTCTCTTCCTTGGCCGGCTTGTCACCGGGGTCGGGTGTCGCGACCGCCGGTCCGGCGGCCAGCAGCGTGGCGAAGAGCCCGGCGGCGGCGGCTGCTGCCACGCCCAGACGTCTACGCCGCACGCGGGTGGTGTGCAACGAAGTCACTGCGTCCTCCCTTGTATCCGTTCCTAGTTGAACGGCTTACGGACGTCGGCAGTATCGTCCTTCACATGTACATCTCAACAGATGGCAACCTAGATGTAATGAAAGTTTTTGATCTTTCATGGTCCGGAGCGTGTTAGGAAAGTGCCTGACAACGTGCCCGATACACATCAAGTACCCCAGGAGGTCACCGTGTTGATCCGGACCAGGAGCGGACGCGCCCTCCGGCCTGTCGTGGCATCGGTGGCCATGGCGGCCCTACTCGCCCTGGGGGCCTGCGACTCGGGCGACGACGGCAAGAAGAGCGAGACCAAGAGCGCCACGGGACAGGTGGTCGCCCCCGGCAAGCCGGGCGAGAAGTCCAGGACCCTCTCCCCCGAGGAAGCGGCGAAGGAGATCCCGGACAACACGCCCAACTCGTCCGACTACGGCTACGCGACGATGATGATCCAGCACCACGGCCAGGCGCTGGTGATGACCGAACTCGCCCCGGACCGTGCCGGGTCCAGCAAGGTCAAGCGGCTCGCCGAGCGCATCTCCGCGTCGCAGAAACCGGAGATCGGCGCGATGGAGGGATGGCTGAAGCTCAACGGCGGCGAGGAGAAGGCGGAGAAGGAAGGCGGCCACGACCACGGCGGGATGGACATGCCGGGCATGGCCACCGACGCCCAGCTGGCGAAGCTCCGGGCAGCGAAGGGGAAGGCGTTCGACGACCTCTTCATCAGCCTGATGGTCACGCACCACCAGGGCGCGGTCACGATGGCCACCGAGGCCCTCTCCGGCGGCAACAACGTCCAACTCGAAGAGATGGCAAGCGATGTGATCGCGCAGCAGACGTCCGAGATCAACCGGATGCGCTCGCTGTAACGCGTCTACGGCGGCCTTCCGCACGGCCGCCGCGGCTCCTCGTCGCGGGTCAGCGGCGGCGGTGACGCGGAGTCAGATAGCCGTCGTCGCGGGCGCTCGCGATGATGCTGAGCGATTTGCGGCGCCCGTACCCCGTCGCGCACATCACCGCGAGGACCGGGTCCTGGCCCAACTGCTGCGCCCTGCGGTACGTCTCCGCCACCCCTCGCCGGTCCGCCCGGTCCGCCCGGTCCGACGAGGCGGAGTCGTCGGCGCGGTGCCGGCCGCCGGGCCGGGGATCGTCCTCCGGAGGCTCCGCGCCGGTGTCCGAGGGGCCGCCCTCGTACTCGTAACCCTCGCCCTCCCGCGTCACGGCGACCACCGGGTCGGCCGCGGGGGGCACGTCCTTCACCGCCGCTGTCGGGACGGCCGCCGCCGTGTCGCCGGCGACCGGGTCGGCCTCCACATGGTGCTGTCCCGCCACCACCCGGCAGGCGTATTCGAGCGGCGCCTCGATCCAGTGGCCCAGCTCGGTCAGGTCGTCCAGCGGCAGCGGCGGATCGGCCTGCGCGTCCTCGACCGCGATGACCCCGTCCCGCAGGACGGCGAGTACGTCGACGCGGGCCCCGTCGGGGAACGTCAGGCGGATGTCGACCCAGGGCGGTACCAGTTCGTGTCTCGGAAGTTCGCACCGGCCGCCCGGTGGGGTGTCGCAGGTGACGGTGCCATACCCCTGCACCTCCCACCGGGGCCAGAGAGGTGTCGCGGGCTCAGCGGCGGAAGTCATCTCAAGTTCTGACACATTCACCACTTAATCAGGCAATTCTGCCCTCTCGCTGTGGCACACCCGCCGTCGGCGCGCATCGCACTCGGTCAGCGCACTGGCGTACCTCCCACCGGGCGCGGACACCCGCGACGCGACGGCTCCGCGTACTCCCCAGCCCACCATGCCGGTGCGATGCTGGAAGTCTCCTGCCGGAAGGAGTGCGCCGTGCCGCGCATCGCCGTCGTCGGATCGGGCCCCAGCGGGGTCTACACCGCCCAGGCCCTCGTCCAGCAGTCGTCGGTCCCCGGCATCCTGGTGGATGTCCTGGACCGGCTCCCCGCCCCGTACGGGCTGGTGCGCTACGGCGTCGCGCCCGACCACGAGAAGATCAAGTCGCTCCAGAACACGCTGCGTTCGGTGCTGGAGCACGAACGCGTCCGCTTCCTGGGGAACGTCGAGATCGGCGCGCACGGCCTCACGCCCGAACGGCTCCTCGGGCTCTACCACGCGGTCGTCTACTGCGTCGGCGCCGCCCGGGACCGCCGGCTCGGCATCCCCGGTGAGGAGCTGGCGGGCAGCCACTCGGCGACCGACTTCGTCTCCTGGTACAGCGCGCACCCCGACGCCGTGCCCGCGGGCTTCGGGCTCGGTACGCGCTCGGTCGTGGTGATCGGCGTGGGCAATGTCGCCGTCGACGTGGCGCGGGTCCTGGCCCGTGGCGCGGAGGACTTCCGGCCGACCGACGTGCCGCACCCGGCGCTCGGCGCGCTGGCCGGGAGCGCGGTCAGGGACGTGCACATGGTGGGCAGACGCGGACCGTCGCAGGCGAAGTTCACCACGAAGGAACTGCGTGAACTGGGCGCGCTCCCCTCGGCCGAGGTACGCGTGGAGCCCGCCGACCTGGCGCTCGATCCGGCGTACGCCCCGGCCCCGGCGGCCCCCACCGGGACCGGGCCGCCCGCGCGGCCTCTGGCCGCCGTCAACCGGCGCAACGTCGAGGTCGTACGCGGCTGGGCCGGCGCTCCCGATCAGGGCCGGGCCCGCCGCATCCACCTGCGGTTCTTCCTGCGCCCCGTGGAGCTGCTCGGTGCCGGCGGACGTGTGACGGCCGTACGGTTCGAGCGCACCGCTCCCGACGGGCAGGGCGGGGTGCGGGGCACCGGGGCGTACGAGGACATCGAGGCAGGGCTCGTACTGAGGGCGGTCGGCTACCGGGGTGTGCCGCTCGCCGGGCTGCCCTTCGACGAGACGACGGGCACGGTGCCGCATCTGGCGGGGCGGGTGCTGCGGCACGGGGTGGCATCGCCCGGGGAGTACGTGGCGGGCTGGATCAAGCGCGGTCCGACCGGGGTGATCGGCACCAATCGCGCCTGCGCCAAGGAGACAGTCGCCTCGCTCCTCGCGGACGGGCCGGGACTGGCCGTCCGCGAGATCACCGGGGATCCGCTCGACGCGTTCCGTGCGGCCGGGCTCCGGCCGGTCGAATGGCCGGGCTGGCTGGCGATCGAGGACGCGGAGGCGGCGCTGGGTGCGGAGCTGGGGCGGCGGTCGGTGAAGATCCCGGACTGGGAGGGCCTGCTGGCGGCGGCACGTGGGAAGCGGGGACAGTCGGGCAGGTAGGCGGGGCTCATCGGCGGATGGCCGGGGTCCCGCCCGTCGGGCGGGACCGGACTGCTAGGGTGAGTTGTCGTCTCAGCCTCCTGTCTGTGCGGATTCCGATCCGCCGGGGAGGCTTTTTTCATGCCCGGATCCGGCACGTGCCCGGCCGGGCGGACGGTCCGACCACACCCGCCCTTCCCGCAGAGGAGATCCATGTCCGACACGCGTGCGCGCCCCGCGACGGCCGCAGGTACCTGGCAGCTCGGCGACCTGACCGTCAACCGCGTCGGCTTCGGCGCCATGCGACTGACCGGCGGCATTCCGTTCGGTCCCGGTGGCCGGCGGAGCGACCGCGAGAGGTCGATCGCCGTGCTGCGGCGGGCCGTCGAGCTCGGGGTGAACCACATCGACACCGCCGCCTTCTACTTCTCCGCGACGCGCTCCGCCAACGAGCTGATCAACGCCGCGCTCGCGCCGTACCCCGACGATCTGGTCATCACCAGCAAGGTCTGGCCGGGCAGGGACCCCTCCGGCGACTGGTGGTGGGCCGAGCCGGAGCAGTTGCGCGGTCAGGTCGAGGAGAACCTGCGCCAGCTCGGCCGTGACCATCTGGACGTGGTGAATCTGCGTCTGCCGCGGAGCTGGGCGTCCCGCTCCGTCGCCGAGCACTTCGGCGCACTCGCGGAGCTGCGGGACGCCGGGCTCGTCCGTCATCTCGGCGTCTCGAACGTCACCGCCGGGCAGCTGGCCGAGGCCCGGACGATCGCGCCCGTCGTCTGCGTGCAGAACCCCTACAGCGTGGACGCGCCGGGCGCGCAGCGGGAACTCCTGCGGGAGTGCGGTGACCTGGGGATCGCCTTCGTACCGTTCTTCGCGATCGCGGGCGCCCGGCGCGAGGCGGGCGCCGGCGCGACGGAGGACGGGGCGGTGCTCCAGGTCGCGCGCGCGCACGGCGCCTCGCCCGCGCAGATACGGCTGGCCTGGACGCTGGCGCAGGGCGCGCACGTCCTGGCCATCCCCGGTACCGGCGATCCGGAGCATCTCGTGGAGAACGTGGCGGCCGGTGCGATCCGGCTCTCGGACGAGGAGATCGCACGCCTCGGGAAGGTCCGTCAGGGCGCCGGGTAAGCAGAAGGCCGCCGGGCGGTGGTCCCCCCGACCCCGGCCTTCGCACGCGGCCGCCGCCGGCAGGGCGGCCGCGTCCGGAGGCCCGTTGTCAGTGGGTGGGTGCAGACTGACCGGAGTCTGGGACAACGGCGTCTTCGGAGGTACCCGCCATGACTACCGACGTACTGCTCACCGTGGGCACACGCAAAGGACTCTTCATCGGCCGCAGGCGCGGCGGGCGGTGGGAGCTCGACGGACCGCACTTCAACGCGCAGGCGGTCTACTCGATCGGGATCGACACCCGTCATCCCGTGCCGCGCCTGCTGGTCGGCGGCGACAGCGCGCACTGGGGCCCGTCCGTGTTCCACTCCGACGATCTCGGTGCGAGCTGGACCGAACCCAGCGTGCCGGCGGTGAAGTTCCCCAAGGACACCGGTGCGTCGCTGGAGCGGGTCTGGCAGCTCCATCCGGCGGGCCCCGCCGCGCCGGACGTCGTGTACGCGGGCTCCGAGCCGGCCGCGCTGTTCCGGTCCGACGACCGGGGGGAGACCTTCGAGCTGGTCCGGCCGCTGTGGGAGCACCCGACGCGTTCGGAGTGGGTGCCGGGCGGTGGCGGCGAGGCCGTGCACACGGTGGTGACCGACCCCAGGGACGCGGACGCGGTGACGGTCGCGGTGTCGACGGCGGGGGTGTTCCGCTCGCGTGACGGCGGCGCGAGCTGGGCGCCCTCCAACAAGGGCGTGTCGGCGGTCTTCCTGCCCGATCCCGACCCGGAGTTCGGCCAGTGCGTCCACAAGATCGCGCGGGACGCGGTCGATCCGGACCGGCTCTACCTCCAGAACCACTGGGGCGTGTTCCGCAGCGACGACGCGGGCGCCAACTGGAAGGACGTCGGCTCCGGTCTGCCGTCCGACTTCGGCTTCGCCGTCGCGGCCCATCCGCACCGGGGCGACGTGGCGTACGTCTTCCCGATCCAGGCCGACTCCGACCGGGTCCCCGCCGGCCGGCGCTGCCGGATCTACCGTACGAGCAATGCGGGCGAGACCTGGGAGGCCCTGGTCACGGGTCTGCCCGACGGCGACCACTTCGGGACGGTGCTGCGCGACGCGCTGTGCACGGACGACGCGGACCCGGCCGGTGTTTACTTCGGCAACCGCAACGGCGAGGTGTACGCGAGCGCGGACGACGGCGACAGCTGGCAGCAGCTCGCCTCGCACCTTCCCGATGTCCTCTGTGTCCGGGCGGCGGTCCTTGGCTGATTCGTTGATCACGAAGACCGACGGCGCATTAGAGTGACGCCCCGTGGCACGTGAACTCAAAGAAATCGTCGAGTCCGGATGGGCCGACGCCCTCGCCCCTGTGGCCCAACGCATCACCGCGATGGGCGACTTCCTCCGTGCGGAGATCGCCGCGGGACGCACCTATCTGCCTGCCGGGCCGAATGTGCTGCGCGCTTTCCAGCAGCCGTTCGACGAGGTGCGGGTCCTGATCGTCGGTCAGGATCCTTACCCCACACCGGGACACGCGGTCGGGCTGAGCTTCTCGGTCGCCCCCGAGGTGCGGCCGGTGCCGGGCAGTCTGGACAACATCTTCCGGGAGATGCACGCGGACATCGGGGCGCCCCGGCCGTCCAACGGGGATCTCACGCCGTGGGCCCGGCAGGGTGTGCTGTTGCTCAACAGGGCGCTCACCACAGCTCCCCGTAAGCCGGCTGCGCACCGGGGCAAGGGCTGGGAAGAGGTCACCGAGCAGGCCATCCGGGCGCTGGTGGCCCGGGACAAGCCGCTGGTGTCCATCCTGTGGGGCCGTGACGCCCGCAATCTGCGTCCGCTTCTGGGCCGGTTCCCCGCGATCGAGTCGTCGCACCCCTCCCCCATGTCGGCGGACCGGGGCTTCTTCGGTTCGCGTCCGTTCAGCCGCGCGAACGAACTCCTCGTCCAGCAGGGCGCGCAGCCGGTCGACTGGCCGCTGCCGTGAGCTGGGTGCTCGGCGTCGACTCGGGCGGGTCCGGGCTGCGGATCGCTCTCGGGGCGGTGGACGAGGCCGCGGGCATCCTGGCGGACGGTGTCGCGGAGGTCCGGACGGTCGGCACCGCCGTGTCCGCCGAGCCTGTCCGCACCGGCTCTTCCGGGATCGATCCGGACCATTTGCTGGAGCAGTTGCTGCCCGCCGTGCGGACCTTGCTCGCGCGTGAGGGCGCGGAGGCACCCGTGGCCGTCGCGGTCGGCGCGGCGGGCATGGCGACGCTCGGCGACGGGCTGCGCGCCGGCTTGCCCGGGGCGCTGGAAAGCGCCCTGGGAGTAAGCCGGTTGGCGCTCGCCGCTGACGCGGTCACCGCGTACGCGGGGGCGCTCGGCCAGCGTCCGGGTGCCGTCGTCGCCGCCGGTACGGGCATGATCGCGCTCGGCACCGATCTGACGGGCTGGCGTCGCGCGGACGGCTGGGGACATCTGCTCGGCGACTGCGGCGGCGGAGCTTGGATCGGCCGGGCGGGGCTGGAGGCGGCGATGCGCGCGTACGACGGGCGGCGCGGCGGTTCGGCCGCGCTGCTGTCCCGGACGGAAGCCGTGTTCGGCCCGGCGCCGGAGCTGCCGGGGCTCCTCTATCCGCGTACCGACCGGCCCGCCGTGCTCGCCTCCTTCGCCCCCGAGGTGGCCCGCTGCGCGGCGGACGACCCGGTCGCGGCGGGGATTCTCACCGAGGCCGCGCGGCACATCGCGGACGCGGCCGTCGCGGCGTGTCCGGGGGCGGAGGGATCCGAAGTGGCCCTGACGGGCGGGCTGTTCAAGATGGGCGACCCACTGCTCGTACCGCTGCGGGCGGAGTTGGCGCGGCGGCTGCCGCACGCGAGGTCGGTGTCGGCCCAGGGAGATCCGCTGGCGGGGGCTCTGCGGATCGCGGCGGCTCTCGCGACGGGTTCGTTTCGACTGCCGTGCGACGGACGGATGTTGTCCGTCCCGACAGAGCGGGACGAATAAGGGTTAAGCATCATAGCGAAGAAATACGGACAGATGACGCACGACCGGACCCTCCCCGAACAGCCGACCCCACAAAACCAGTAGCATTCGGCGCCATGAGCTCCCCCACTGGGCCGGCACCCGGCCTGCCTGTACGAATGCCTCGACCTCGACAGTCGGGGCGGCACCGTCGACCCGAACCCGTGGCGGCGCCCGAGGGCGCGCCCACGCTTGTGCTGGCCATGCCCGGCATCCCCAGTGCCGAGGTGCGGAACCTCGGCGAGGAGGTCGTCAGCATCGCCCGTTCCGAGCTTCCGGGCCTGGACGCCCGGATCGGCTATCTGGACGGCGACGACGACGAGTACGCCGCGCTGAGCACGGTCCTGGCGCAGACCGGCGAGCAGCGTGTCGAGCGCTACGAGCTGGCGAAGGCCGCCGGCCGTGACGTCGCCGAGCCCGAGGGCATCTCGGCCGTTGTCGTGCCGCTGCTCGCGGGTCCCGACAACTCCCTGGTCAGGCGCATACGTCAGGCCGTGGTGGACAGCAAGGCCGTGGCGGAGATGACCGAGGTCCTCGGTCCGCACCCGCTGCTCGCCGAGGCACTCCACGTGCGCCTGTCGGAGGCCGGGCTCGCCCGTGCCGACCGCGCGAGGCTCTTCACGGTGGCCACGGCCGCCGACGGCATCATCCTCGCGACGGTGGGCGGCGAGGAGGCCGTCCAGGCGGCCGGGATCACCGGGATGCTGCTGGCCGCGCGCCTCGCCGTGCCGGTCATGGCGGCGGCGCTCGACGACGACGGCGCGGTCTCCGCCATCGCCGAGCAGCTGCGCGAGTCCGGCTCGACGCAGCTGGCGCTCGCTCCGTACCTGATCGGACCCGAGCTGCCCGAGGGGCTGCTCGACGTCGCGCTCAAGGAGGCCGACTGCGCCGCTTCCGAGTCGCTCGGCGCGTATCCGGCGGTCGGCAAGCTGGTGCTCTCGCAGTACACCAGCGCGCTGGGCATCTCGGCGCAGACGCAGAACTCACCGGCGTCCTGAACTCCGGGGTCCTGAACCGCGGTTCCACCCGGTGGTGCCGGTTCGTCCCCGGTCGCCGGACGGCCTGATCTCTCAGCCCGTCCGGCGATGGGGCGCGGCGCCGCCCGGCGGCGGTGTCAGCCGAAGATCACACAGGAGGCCGCGGGCGCCTCGAACGAGCCCGCACGCGACGGCACACCGGTCACCGGGTCGATGTCGAACCAGGTCACATCGCCGGAATGCTCGTTCGACGCGTAGAGCCTGCGGCCCGCCGGGTCCAGCGAGAGATCGCGCGGCCAGCGTCCGCCGCAGTCCACCGTCGTGACCAGAACGGCCTTCTCGCGCGTCTCGTCGAGCGTCAGGACGGCGATGCTGTCGTGCCCGCGTACGGCGGCCCAGAGGTGCCTGCCGTCGTGCGAGACGACGATCTCGGAGGCGTAGCTCGCCACCTCGACACCGTCGGGGAGGACGGGCGCCTCTCCGACCGGCTCCAGTGTGCCTTTCTCGGTGTCCCAGCGGCAGACCGTGAGGGTCGCTTCCAGTTCGTTGAGTACGTACGCGTGGGTGCCCGCCGGGTGGAAGGCGAGATGGCGCGGTCCGGTGCCGGGGCGCAGCACGCTCTCGCCGTGCGGGGTGATGTCGCCGTTGTCGGGGTCGACCGAGCTGATCCGTACGGAGTCGGTGCCCAGGTCGACGGCGAGCAGCCACTGGCCGCCCGGGTCCGGCAGCACCTGGTGGGCGTGCGGCCCTTCCTGCCGGTCGGAGCGTGGTCCGGTGCCCTCGTGCTGGAGGATTCCGGCCGCCGCGCCGAGGGTGCCGTCGGCGCGGACGGGCAGCGTGGTGACGCTGCCGGAGCCGTAGTTGGCGGTCACCAGATGCCCTGCGGCGAGGGTGAGATGGGTGGGGCCCGATCCGCAGACCGGCACCGGCTCACCTATCAGGCGCGGCGCCGATGTGCCGCCCGACGCGCGCGGGGAGACGTCGAAGGCCGCCGCCGCGCCTTCCTCTCCCTCGGAGACGGCGTAGAGCACCGATCCGTCGGCCGCGAGGGTCAGATAGGAGGGGTCGGCCAGTTCGTCGGTCGCGCCGATCTCCGTCAGCGAGCCGGTGTCCGCGTCCACCGCGACGGCGATGATGCCGCGGCCGCCCGCCGAGGTGAACGACCCGATGTAGGCCCGCCCTTCGCCCCTGCCGTCGCTCCTGTCGCCCACTGTCTGTCCCCTTGTCGCTCGATCGCTCTGTGCGTCCAAGAGCGGTGCGCGTGCGCCGCTCGTGTGTCCGGCCGACGGTAGCAGGGGGTCTAGACCAGCTGCCCGCGTCGGGTGCTGCCGCCTGAACTACCCATTCCGGCGGCCGGTTCACCCTTTCGGACGAGCCGGAGGCATATCGGCTCTCAGACGGCGTGCACGGGGAGCGCGACGCCGGTGAGGCGTTCGGCCTCCGCCCACAGACGGGCGTTGACGGCGGTGTCGAAAGCCTTGCGGGGCATACGCGCGGTGGTGGTGGGACCGACGAGGCCGAATCGTCCGCCGGGGCCGTAGTAGCCGCCCGCGACGGCGTCGGGACTGGTCGCGGCGTACAGCAGTGGTTCGGCGCCCTGTTCCGCGCCCTGCGAGGGCAGGAAGTCGAGCTTGGTGAGCAGGGTCGTACCGAGGGACCGCCTGCCGTTGCCGAGGCTCGCGCCCGCCGTCTGGAGGTTGGTGCGGGTGTAGCCGGGGTGCGCGCCGGTGCTCAGCAGGGGCCAGCCGCGCTCGTCGGCGATACGGGCGAGTTCTCTGGTCATGATCATGTCGGCGAGCTTGGACTGCGCGTAGGAGCGGCTCGCGCTGTAGTTCCGGCTCGTCCACTGGAGGTCGGCGAAGTCGATCCTGCCGTAGCCGGCCGCGCCGCTGCCCATCGTGGCCACGCGCGGGGACCCGGCGGTCAGCAGCAGCGCGCCCAGCGCCGCCGGGCGATCCTCGACACGGCGGCATCGATGCTCACCGAGATGCCGGTGGCCCAGGTGAGCCTCAACGAGCTGAGCCGGCGGGTCGGGCTGGCGAAGTCCAACGTCCTGCGCTACTTCGAGTCCCGGGAGGCCGTACTCCTCGACCTGCTCGACGTCGCGTGCCGGGAGTGGACCGACTATCTGGAGGGGGCGCTCGCCTCGGGCGTCGACGCCCACGCCCCGCCGCGCGAGCGGGGCGACCAGGTGGTGGCCGTGCTCGCCGCCTCGCTGGCGGACCGTCCGGTCCTGTGCGACCTCACCAGCTCGCAGGCGGCGGTCCTGGAGCGCAATGTCTCGCCCGACGTCGCGGCGGAGTTCAAACGCACCGCGGTGGCGAACGTCGGCAAGATCGCGGCTCTGGTCCACGCCCATGTGCCGGAGTTGAGCGGGAACGACGCGCCGCGGTTCGCCGCCTACTGCGTCATGACGACGGGCGCGATCTGGACCCACGCCCAGCCGTCGGCGGCGATGCTAGCGGCCTACGAGGCAGATCCGTCGCTGGCTGCCATGCGGATCGACTTCGAGGTGTCCTTGCGGGAGATGCTGGAGGTCGTGCTCTCGGGGCTGCTGGCACGCGCGTCAGCCTGAGAGCGGGACCGAGGCGTCGATCTCGTACTGCGTGATCTCCATGCTGAGCACGACCGGGGACGGCTGCGACTCCCGCGCCGTCCGGGCCAGATGGGCCGCCAGGTGCTCGCGCGACTCCCACCGCTCGTACACGTTGACGCGGCCGGGCTCGACCGGGTCGGCGGCCACCACGTAGTCGAGACAGCCGGGCTCGGCCCGCGCCCGCCGCTGCGCCTCCTCGAAGCCCGCGAGGAACGCCTCACGCTGCTCGGGTTCGACGTAACCCTTGCCGGCGACGATCAGCATGGTGGCCTCCGTGGTGTTCGGGGGTGATGCGTGAGCCGTGTCGGACCGGTTGGATTGTCCCGCGCGAGGGGTCGGCGGCGTACGGCGGGGCCACCGCGCGGCGGGTGGGCACGAAGGCGGCCGGCAGGGCGCCCGACGTGCCCTCTTGGCATGCTGGGGCCATGAGCACCGCGCGCACCCCCTCTCCCGTCTCCGTCGTCTTCGACCTCGACGGCACCCTCGTGGACAGCGAGCCGAACTACTACGAGGCCGGCCGGCGACTGCTCGCACAGCACGGTGTACCCGACTTCACCTGGGAGCACCACACCCGGTACATCGGCATCAGCACCCGCGAGACGCTTGAGGCGCTGCGCGCGGAGTACGGGCTCGACACACCGGTGGACGAGTTGCTGGCCATCAAGGACCGCCTCTATCTGGAGCTGGCGGGGGCGTCGACCGAGGTCTTTCCCGAGATGCGGAAGTTCGTGGAGCAGTTGCATACGCAAGGCGTGCCCATGGCGGTCGCCTCCGGCTCGTCGCGTGCCGCCATCGAGGCCGTGCTCGACGGTACGGGGCTGAGCCCGTACTTCACCCTCTTCGTCTCCGCCGAGGAGGTCCCGCACGGCAAACCGGAGCCCGACGTCTTCCTTGAGGCGGCGCGGCGCCTGGGCGCGGACCCGGCCGACTGCGTGGTGCTGGAGGACGCGGCCCCGGGCGTGGCGGCCGCACACGCGGCCGGCATGCGGTGTGTCGCCGTCCCTTATGTGCGGGGCACGGCCGGTGATCCGGCCTTCCGCGAGGCGGAGTTGCTCTTCGCCCGCGGCCAGGACGAGTTCACGGCCCGGGCGGCGTACACCTGGCTGACCGGGACGGCGCAGGGCCGGCAGTAGCCACCGGCACGGCGAAGTACCGCACCGAAGCGGGGTACTGGGCAGGGCCGGCAGTAGCCACCGGGCGCCGACAGCAAGCGATCGCTTGAGTATCAGCCGCCTCAGGACGTCCCGTCGGCAGCGGCCCGCAGGGCGGCGAGGTCGATCTTCGACATGCCAAGCATGGCCTTCATCGCGCGCTGGGCACGTTCTTGGTCAGGGTCGTTCAGCATCTCGTTCATCGCGGTGGGCGCGACCTGCCAGGAGAGGCCGAACTTGTCCTTCAGCCAGCCACAGGGGCCTTCCTCGCCGCCATCCGCGGAGAGCTTGTACCAGTAGTGGTCGATCTCTTCCTGGTCGGCGCACTCGATCAGGAACGAGATGGCCTCGTCGAAGGTGAACTGCGGGCCGCCGTTGATGCCCGTGTAGCGGTGGCCGTCGAGCTCGAAGTCGACGGTGAGTACGGTGCCGGCCGGCCCGGGACCGGCCTCGCCGTAGTGGGTGATGGCCGTGATCCTCGAGTTCGGGAAAATCCCGATGTAGAACTCGGCGGCGTCCTTCGCCTGTCCGTCGAACCAGAGATTGGGGGTGATCTTCGGCATCGCTGTCTCCCTGCGTCTTCGCCGTCCGCCGCCTCTACGGCTTCCTTGTCCTCTTCTGACTGTGGCACCGGCCGAAACTCATCGCAGAAGCAGCGAAACCCAGGACCGACACCCTTCGGAGACCAAACACCCCCCAGGGATCCACATCCCTCGGGGACCGACCCCCCTTCCGACCGCTCAGACGCTCCCGAGGGAGATCTCCGTCGACTTGATCAGCGCGGTGACGGCGGTTCCGGGGGTGAGCCCCAGCTCCTCCACCGCCTCCCTCGTGATCACGGCGGTCAGCTCGGTCTCCCCCACCGTCAGCTTGACGTTCGCCAGACTGGTGCCGAGAACGATCTCGGTGAGCTTGCCGGTCAGCCGGTTGCGGATACTCAGGCCCTCGACCGGCCCGGTGGCCAGGGCGACCTCGGTGGCCTTGGCCAGCACGCGCACCTCGGTGCCCACCGCGATGCCGAGGTCCTCGACGGCATCAAGGGTGATGGCGGCGGTGACGTCCTGCCCGCCCGACAGATGGACCCTGACCGTGGCCATGACCTCCCCGGGAGTGACACCGGTGACGGTGCCGGGAAGCTGGTTGCGGATGCTCAGCTGCATGGGAGGTTCGGCCTCTCGCTGGTGGGGCGTGGAGCGGACGGAAGTAAGGCCATTGAAAAGGATGAGCAAAGGCGAACGACCCATTGACTCCGGTATCTGAGATTTTGCTGCGGTTTCAGATGAGTAAGGCTGAGCTAACTTAGGCTCGCCTCACCCTCGGGGCCGCGCCGAAACACCGTTATCAGCCGCTGGAGCCCGCATGCGTCCCGTCCGCCTCTCCCTGGTCACCGCCGTCGCGGCGGTCGCCGCCCTCACCACCGTCACGGCGTGCGCCGAGAAGAGCGATGCCGAAGGGAACGGGGCCGTCAGGGTCACGGCGACCGACACCTCCTGCGAGGTGTCGAAGAAGGAGTTCCCCGCCGGTCACCTGCAACTGGCCGTGGAGAACAAGGGCTCGAAGGTCACCGAGGTCTACGTCCTTTTCCCCGACGACCGGATCGTCACCGAGCGCGAGAACATCGGTGCGGGCACCAAGGCGAACATCACCGCGGAGATCAAGGCCGGCGACTACGAGATCGCCTGCAAGCCCGGTATGAAGGGCAAGGGCATCCGTCAGCAGGTCAAGGCCACCGGCGGCGGCAAGGCCGCGAAGCGCGATCCCCAGCTGGACGCGGCGGTCGCCGCGTACCGCCAGTACACGCTGGAGCAGGCGGAGGAGACGCTGCCGAAGGCGAAGGTATTCGCGGAGGCGGTGAAGGCCGGTGACATCGAGGCCGCCAAGAAGGCGTACGCCGACTCCCGTATCGGCTGGGAGCGCACCGAGCCGGTGGCAGAGTCCTTCGGTGACATCGACCCGAAGGTCGACCTGCGCGAGGACGGTCTCGAAGAGGGCCAGGACCTGGAGAAGGACTGGACCGGCTGGCACCGCCTGGAGAAGGCGCTGTGGCAGGACAAGAAGATCACCCCGCGCGACAAGGAACTCGCCGATCTGCTGATCACGGATCTGACCGTCTGGCAGAAGAAGGTCGGTACGGCGGAGATAACCCCGACGTCCATGGCGAACGGCGCCAAGGAACTGCTCGACGAGGTCGCCAGCGGCAAGGTCACCGGTGAGGAGGAGCGGTACAGCCACACCGACCTGGTCGACTTCAAGGCCAACGTCGAGGGCGCCGAGAAGTCGTACGCGCTGCTGAAGCCGGTGGCGTCCAAGAACGACGCGGAGCTGACAGGTGAACTGGACACCCAGTTCGCGGCGTTGAACACGCTGCTCGACAAGTACCGTGAGGACAGGATGAGTTACGTGTTCACGTCGTACGACACGGTCGGCGAGCCGGAGCGCAAGGAGCTGTCCGACGCGGTGAACGCGCTGGCCGAGCCCCTGTCGAAGCTCGCCGCCGCGGTCGTGAAGTAGTGGCGCGGGCATGACCGACGAGACAGAACAGGGCGGACCGGCCGACGCGGGCGGTGCGAACGGCACGGCCCGCGCGCCGTCCCGACGTTCGGTGATCGGCTGGGGCGGCGCGGGGCTCGCGCTCGGCGCCGCGGTGGCCGGCGGTACGACCCTCGCCCTGCGGGCTACGGACAGTCCGGAGCCGGCCGGGTCGGCGGGCGCGGCCGTCCCCTTCCACGGCGCGCACCAGGCCGGGATCGCCACCGCCGTCCCCGACCGGCTGCACTTCGCGGCATTCGACGTGACCACCGAGAACCGGGCGGAGCTGATCCAGCTCCTCAAGGACTGGACGGCGGCGGCCTCGTTGATGACCGAGGGACGCGCGGTCGGCGAGGGCGCGTTCGGCGGAGTGCCGGAGGCCCCGCCGGACGACACGGGCGAGGCCGCCGGTCTGAAACCGTCCCGGCTGACGCTGACCATCGGCTTCGGTCCGTCGCTCTTCACCGGGGACGCCAAGGCCCGCCAGGACCGTTTCGGCCTGGCGAAGCGAAGGCCCGGGGCGCTGGTGGATCTGCCGAAGTTCCCCGGCGACAACCTCGACCCGGCGCGCAGTGGCGGTGATCTGTGCGTGCAGGCATGCGCCGACGATCCGCAGGTCGCGGTGCACGCCATCCGTAACCTCGCCCGGATCGGCTTCGGCCGGATCGCGATCCGCTGGTCGCAGCTCGGCTTCGGCAAGACGTCGTCCACCACGCCCGACGCGCAGACCCCGCGCAATCTCTTCGGCTTCAAGGACGGCACCCGCAATGTCGCGGGCACCGACACCGCCGCGCTCGACCGGCATGTGTGGGTGTCGGCCGACGCGGGACCCGACTGGATGGCCGGCGGCTCGTATCTGGTGGCCCGCCGGATCGCGATGCGGATCGAGTCCTGGGACCGCACCTCCCTCCAGGAGCAGGAGGACGTCTTCGGGCGGGACAAGGGCGAGGGGGCGCCGGTCGGCAAGGCCAGGGAGCACGACGAGCCCTTCCTCAAGTCGATGCTGCCGGCCTCGCACGTACGGCTCGCGCACCCCGACTCCAACGGCGGGGCGCGGATGCTGCGGCGCGGCTACTCCTACACCGACGGTACGGACGGACTCGGCCGGCTGGACGCGGGCCTGTTCTTCCTGGCGTACCAGCACGACGTACGGGAGGCGTTCATCCCCGTACAGCGGAGTCTGTCGCGCTCCGACGCGCTCAACGAGTACATCCAGCACGTGGGTTCGGCGGTCTTCGCCGTACCGCCGGGCGTCCGGGACAAGGACGACTGGTGGGGACGGGGGCTGTTCTCGTGACCCGCGCTCCCCTCAACCGCACAGTGATCTCGGCGGAAGGACGGCCGGCATGTTCGGCAACTATCTGATCGGTCTGCGCGAAGGGCTGGAGGCCAGCCTGGTCGTCTGCATCCTCGTGGCGTATCTGGTCAAGACCGACCGCCGCGACGCGCTGCGGCCCGTCTGGATCGGCATCGGCATCGCCTGCGCCGTCTCGCTCTCCTTCGGGGCCGCACTCGAATTCGGCTCCCAGGAGCTGACGTTCGAGGCGCAGGAGCTGCTCGGCGGGTCGCTGTCGATCGTCTCGGTGGGGCTGGTGACCTGGATGGTGTTCTGGATGCGGCGTACGGCGCGGCATCTCAAGAGCGACCTGCAGGGCAAGCTCGACGCCGCGCTCCAGATGGGTACGGGGGCTCTGGTGGCGACCGCGCTGCTGGCCGTGGGGCGGGAGGGCCTGGAGACGGCGCTGTTCGTCTGGGCGTCGGTACGGGCGGGCGGCGAGGGCAGGTCGGGGCCGCTGATTGGCGTGCTGCTCGGGATCGCCACCGCGATCGTGCTGGGCTGGCTCTTCTACCGGGGCGCGCTGAGGATCAATCTGGCGAGGTTCTTCACCTGGACGGGCTCGATGCTGGTGGTCGTGGCGGCGGGCGTCCTCGCGTACGGCTTCCACGACCTTCAGGAGGCGCGCTTCATCGGTGGGCTCCAGGACAAGGCGTTCGACATCACCAGTACGGTCCCGCCGGACAGTTGGTACGGCACGCTGCTGAAGGGCGTCTTCAACTTCCAGCCCGATCCGACCGTTGTCCAGGTGACGGTGTGGGCGCTGTATCTGATCCCGACGATGTTCTTCTTCCTCGCGCCGCGGCGTGCGAAGACGGAGCCACCGCCCGCTCCCGGAACGCCCCCGCGTCCGGCGCCGGAGTCCGAGCCCTCCTCGAAGACGCGGTGGTCAGGCCGGGTGGTGGGCGACGGCGCGCCCACCACCACCGCTCAGGATTCGATCCAGCCGTGGGAGCGCGCCAGCTCGATCACCGACGTGCGTACCCGCTTGATCTGATCGCCCGTCAGGCTTCCGTCGGCCTGGAGCAGCGCCTCCGTCAGCTCGTTCCGCAGCTCGACCGGGGAGAGCACGTCCGAGTAGTCGCCGTGCGGATCCGCCGGTCCCGTGCCCGACGTGCCGCGCTGTGACGCCGGCGCGTTCACCAGCCTGATCTGTGAAGCCTTGGGGCCCTTGTCCCCCATCTCCAGAAGGTACTCGACCTCACTGCCCGCCTTGTACTGGTACTTCTCGTCCAGCAGATCGTTGGCGTGCATGAACACGTCCTCGTCGCCCTCGCTCGGGACGATGAACCCGTACCCGCGAACCTCGTCGAACCTCAGCACTCTTCCTACCTGCAACACAGCCCCTACCTCCACGGCCTACCACTACCTCGGCTACCTCCGGGGTCCACACCGAACCCCCGAGCAACCTCTCATATCCACCCGCCTGCGAGAATCCGTCGTCGGCAGTTCAATTCGAGTCGGGGGCACGATGGGCACGGTGGTACGGGTACCACAGACCCGGGACATGATCGGGGAAGAGCTTTCCGGCGACGAGGCGTGGGCGGCGCTGCGCACGTACGGCGGGGGCAAGCTGCTGAGCGACGCGTTCCTGCGGTTCCGTTACGCGGACGGGTTCAGCATCGCGAGGGCGCTCGCCTTCCAGTTCGTCCTGGCGCTGGTGCCGTTCAGCATCGCGCTGGTGGGTGTCGCGACATCACTGCATACGGAGAGTGTGGGACGCGTCGTCGAGTTGACGCTCACCCGGATCGCGCCGGGTCCGAGCGCGGATCTGATCCGGACCTCGCTCGGGCGTGCCGAGGGCGGGGCCGGTTCGGGTCCGGGCGGTGAGCTGGCCGTGTGGCTCGGGCTGGGTTTCGCGACGCTGAATCTCGCGTCGGCGATGGCTCAGATCGAGCGGGGCGCGAACCGTATCTACGGGGTGGAGCGGGACCGCCCGTTCCTCGCCAAGTACGGTCGCGCCCTGGTGCTCGCGGTCGCGGCGGGACTGCCGCTGGTCGGCGGGTTTCTCATCCTGGTGGGCGGCAAGGCGGTGGGCGGCGCGCTCGCGGAGACGTTCCACTGGGGTGAGGCGGCGCAGGACGTCTGGGGGTGGCTGCGGATTCCGGTCGGCATCCTGCTGACATGGCTGGCTTCGGCCGTGCTGTTCCGCTGGGCCCCGCGCCGGGATCAACCGGGTTATACGTGGCTGGCGTTCGGCTCCGCCGTGCATCTGCTGCTGTGGGTGGGCGCGACGTGGCTGCTCACTCTGTACGTCGGCTTCAGCGGGTCGTTCGGCTCGGTGTACGGGCCGCTGACCGCGTTCGTCGCGCTGCTGCTCTGGTCGCAACTGGCGGGCATATCCCTCTTCCTGGGGCTGTCGCTCGCCGCGCAGCTGGAGTCGGCGCGCGCCGGACAGCACGACCCGGTCCATCCCGATCCGGGCCACGGCGGCGATCCGGACCACATCTGACCGGCGGGACGGATCGGCCGGCCGCGCTCAGTGCGACTCGCGCGACACCTCGTGGCCGCTCGACCCGACGAGGAAGTCGAGGTCGACGCCGGTGTCCGCCTGCATGACATGGTCGACATAGAGACGTTCCCAGCCGCGCGCCGGGGCGGCGAAGGAAGCGGTCATCTCCTCGGCGGGGCGCCGCAGTTCGAGCTCCGCCGCGGGTACGTCCACGTCCAGGCGGCGCCCGGCGACATCCAGCTCGATCCAGTCCCCCGTGCGCAGGAGTCCCAGCGGCCCGCCCGCCGCGGCCTCGGGCGCCACATGCAGTACGACGGTGCCGTACGCCGTCCCGCTCATCCGGCCGTCGCAGATCCGCACCATGTCGCGTACGCCCTGTTCCAGCAGCTTGGTGGGCAGCGGCAGGTTCGCGACCTCGGGCATCCCCGGGTAGCCCCTGGGACCGCACCCCCGGAGCACGAGCACCGACGTCGCGTCGACGTCGAGATCTGGGTCGTCGATACGCGCGTGCATGTCCTCGATGCTGTCGAAGACGACCGCCCGGCCCCGGTGGTTCAGCAGTTCGGGCGAGGCGGCGGCGGGCTTGATGACGGCGCCCGACGGGGCCAGGTTCCCGCGCAGCACGGCGATGCCCGCCTCGGTCCGGAGGGGGTCGGCACGCCGGTGGATGACGGAGTCGTCCCAGATCCGCGCCCCGTCCAGATGATCCACCAGCGGCGTGCCGGTGACGGTGAGCGCCTCCGGGTCGAGCAGGTCCCGCACCTCGTTCAAGGCGGCGAGCAGACCGCCGGCCCGGTGGAAGTCCTCCATGAGATGGCGGCCTGCCGGCTGAAGATCGACCAGGAGTGGTACGCCCGCGCCGGTGCGGTCGAAGTCGTCGAGCGTGAGGTCGATGCCGAGCCGCCCGGCGACGGCGAGCAGATGCACGACGGCGTTGGTCGAGCCGCCGACGGCGGCCAGGGCCACAATCGCGTTGAGGAAGGACCCCTTGGACAGCGTCGTGCTCGGGCGCCTGCCCTCGGCGACCATCTCCACCACGAGCCGCCCCGTGCCGTGGGCGCTCTCCAGCAGCCGGCTGTCCGGGGCGGGGATGCCCGCGACGCCGGGGACGGTGGTGCCCAGCGCCTCCGCGACGCATGCCATGGTCGAGGCGGTGCCCATGGTGTTGCAGTGCCCGCGGCTTCGGATCATCGAGGACTCGGAGCGCAGGAACTCCTCCTCGGAGAGGGTTCCCGCCCTTACCTCCTCGCTGAGTTTCCACACGTCCGTGCCGCAGCCCAGCGGCTTGCCGCGGAACGTGCCGGTGAGCATCGGACCGCCTGGCACCACAACGGCGGGCAGATCGACGGAGGCCGCGGCCATCAGCAGGGACGGGATGGTCTTGTCGCAGCCGCCGAGCAGCACCACGCCGTCCACGGGGTTGGCCCGCAGCAGCTCCTCGGTCGCCATCGCCGCCATGTTCCGCCACAGCATGGCGGTGGGCCGGACCAGCGTCTCGCCGAGGGAGACGACCGGGAGGTTCATCGGGACGCCCCCGGCCTCCCAGATGCCCTGCTTGACACTTTCCGCGACCTCGCCGAGGTGGGCGTTGCAGGGCGTCAGATCGGACGCGGTGTTGGCGATCGCGATGTGCGGGCGTCCGTCGAAGGCGTGCGCGGGCAGTCCCCGGCGCATCCACGCCCGGTGTATGTAGGCGTTCCGGTCCGTTCCCGCGTACCACTGAGAGCTGCGCTGCTCCGGCATGGCTGGCACCCTAACTTTCCCGAGCCGTTCCGGGGAAGGGCGCGCCCGCCCTGCCACCCGCCGTCCGGCCGCGCCTTCTGGAGGTCGTCCTTGCGTGCTTTCGTCATCACCGGGCCTGGCCGGTGCGAGGTGGCGGACGTCGAACCGCCCGTCGCCGCGCCCGGCGAGGTCGTCGTGGACGTCGAACGGGTGGGTGTCTGCGGCACCGACGTCGAGTTCTACACCGGCGAGATGAGCTATCTGCACGACGGCCACGCCTCGTACCCGATCCGGATCGGGCACGAGTGGTGCGGCACCGTCTCCGCCGTCGGCGAGGGTGTCGAACCGGGCTGGCTCGGACGGCGTACCACCGGGGACACCATGCTGGGCTGCGGGCACTGCCGGCGGTGCGCCCGCGGGCTGCACCATGTGTGCGAGGACCGTTACGAGTTGGGTATCCGGCACGGCCGGCCCGGCGCGCTCGCCGAGCGGGTCGCCGTCCCCGTCTCCTCGCTGCACGCCCTGCCGGACAGTGTCGACGCGACGGCCGGCGCCATGGTCGAGCCGGGCGGCAACGCGCTGCGCGCCGTCGAGGCCGCCGCCCTCTCCCCCGGCGACCGGCTGCTGGTGCTCGGTCCCGGCGCCATCGGTCTGCTCGCGGCGCGGTTCGCGCTCGCGCGGGGCGCGGAGGTACACGTACAGGGGCTGACACAGGAGTCCCTGGACTTCGCCCGTTCCGTGGGAGCGCACGGCGCGTGGACCGCCGACGGGCTTCCCGAGCTGCCCTTCGACGCCGTGATCGACGCGTCGAACGCCGCGCATCTTCCGGCGCGGGCTCTGGAGTTGGTCGAGCCGGGCAAGCGGGTCGTCTACATCGGTCTGGCGAGCGACCCGAGCCGGATCGACACCCGCGCCCTGGCGCTCAAGGACGTCACCGCCGTGGGTGTCCTCAGCGCGTCTCCCGCCCTCGCCCGGACCATCGGGCACTACGCCTCGGGCGCGGTCGATCCGCGTCCGCTGGTCGCGAGCACGGTGGCGCTGGAGTCGCTGGCGCGGGTGCTGGCGGGCGCCCGGCCCGAGGGGGCCGGACCGGGTCCCAAGATCCAGGTCGATCCCCGGCTGTGAGCGGCCGGGGGCCGTTCCGCGTCAGGCCAGTTGGATACGGACGTGGTGCCGGCCGCGCAGACCGGCCGGAACGGTGTCGGCCCGGCGCCCGTCCACCCTTGTCGACACGGCGCGATTGCCCGAGCCGGTGAGTGTGATGTCGAGCGTCATGTCCCGGTAGGACAGGTCGCGCAGCGTCACTGGTCCCCAGCCCGCGGGGAGGCTGGGGGTGAATCGCAGCCCGCCGCGTTCGAAGCGCATACCGAACAGGCCCTGGTGGATCAGCCGCAGATATCCGGTGGCCGACCAGGTCTGGTCCTCCTCGGACTCCCACTGCCGCTCGTTCTGCCAACCACCGTCCACCGCACCGGTCCTGGCGTTGTAGATCTCCCAGAAGCGGCCGTCCGGCCGCTGGAGGGTGGCGATGTCGAGGACCGCCTGCCCGAACAGGTCGACCCGCCCGCCGACCGCCGCCGCGTGCCCCCACATACCGACCGTCATCGGCCACACGATCACGTTGTGGCGGCCGGGCCGTTCGTCGTCGAAGCCCGAGAAGTGCGGGTACACGTTGACCACACCGCGCGGCTGGCGGTGCGTGGTGCGGAGCAGCGCGTGCGTCCGGGCGCGGGAGGCGACCCCGCACAGCACGGCGAACGCGAGCCCGTTCCCCTCCTGATACGTCTCCAGTTGGCCGACGCGCTCGCCCGAGCCGTGGATGAAGTAGCCGTAGCTGTCGGCCTCGGGCCGCCAGAGGTGGGAGTCGATCGCGGTACGCAACCGGGCCGCCGCGCCGCGCAGTTCACCGGCCACGGAGCTGTCGCCCACCACATCGGCCATGTCGGCGCAGGCCAGATGAGCGGCGTGGTAGAGGCAGTTGGTCGACAGACACATCATCGTGTCGGTGTCCGGGTGGTCGAGGACGAACGACGAGCCGTTCGCCGGGTCGTACGGCGGGCTCGGGTAGCCCGCGATGCCGTCCTGCATGAAGGCCGGGCCCTCGAAGAGGCCGTACTCCTCGTTGAAGTGCCGATCCCGGTTGAGGCGCAGCGTGTTGAGGGCGGCCTGATGGGCGTCGGTGACGAACTGGCGGTCCCCGGTGGTCAGGTAGTGGTTCCGGGCGGCGATCGCCCAGACGATCTGGTCCCACCACTGGTTGTCCTGCTGCACGACGAGCGTGCCGTCGTCCTGCCGCCGGCAGACCGACCACAGGGTGTTGCGGGCGACGTCGGGTGACAACAGGCTCGCCGCGTTCCAGGAGTTGACCGAGGCGTCGCGGGTCCAGGGCTGTTCGTAGCCGCCGCCGGCCCGGATGAAGACACCGGGCGGGTCGGTCATGAGGCCGGTCTGGTTGTACTCGGCCGGGTCGTAGGGGACGGTGTTGATGTCGAGGAGATTGTCGAGCGCCGCGCGGTAGGCGCCGCCCAACAGGGCTTCCCGGGCGTGGGATCCACCGAACTCGATCCGCGGACGACCGGCGCCCTCGCTCCCCGGTGCGGCGTGGACGGGGGCCGCGGCGGCCGCCATTCCCGCCGCCGTCAGTCCGGCGACGGCTCCTGCCCGCAGGACGTCTCGCCGTGCCGGTCCGTGCCGTCGCTCGTCGGAACTCATGCGGCCTCCCCATCGACACCGTTGTCATGTACACACCGGAGTGGATGTTCGCGGCGGCCTGACGGGCTGTCAATGAGCAGGGCGGACCGTGGTGTTCGAGCCGGGCGGCGGCGGACCGGTGCCCGGCCGCCGCCGTCCCGCTCGTACTCCTGTGCCGAGTCCGCGGCCCGGGGTCAGACGTTGACGCCGAAGTCGGCCGCGATACCGGCCAGTCCGGAGGCGTAGCCCTGACCGACGGCGCGGAACTTCCACTCCGCGCCGTGCCGGTAAAGCTCGCCGAAGACCATCGCGGTCTCGGTGGAGGCGTCCTCCGTGAGGTCGTAGCGCGCGAGTTCGGCGCCACCGGCCTGGTTCACCACGCGGATGAACGCGTTGCGGACCTGGCCGAAGCTCTGACCGCGGGATCCCGCCTCGTGGATCGAGACCGGGAAGACGATCTTGTCGACGTCGGCGGGAACGCCCGCGAGATTCACCTTCAGGGACTCGTCGTCGCCCTCGCCCTCACCGGTGAGGTTGTCACCGGTGTGCTCGACCGAACCGTCGGGGCTCGTCAGGTTGTTGTAGAAGATGAAGTGCTGGTCGGAGAGCACCCGGCCGGCGCTGTTCACGAGCAGGGCGCTCGCGTCGAGGTCGAAGTCGGCGCCGGTCGTGCTGCGCGCGTCCCAGCCGAGGCCGACGAGCACGGCGGTCAGGCCGGGAGCCTCCTTGCTCAGCGAAACGTTGCCACCCTTGCCCAGGGAAACGCCCACAATCTCCTCCTGCTGTTCGTGACTGAAAAGTGGATCAAAATCTATAACACCGTACGACCGACGGTCCCGGTATCGACCAGGCTCGTACGGTTCGTTGCCCTCCCTTGGGACTGAAGTGGCTGAAGCGGGGCAGGCGGTGACGTGAACAGTGGGAGAGCGGCTCTCAGGGGCCGTCACGGGGGAACGGATCAATACCATGGACAGGCAGTTGGAGGAGACCGAGGACCGCTGCCCCGCGACGGGCCGGGTGGTCCGCCGGGGCGCCGTGTTCGACGGGGACTCGGGGATGATCGGGGAGGCACGCCGCTTCACGGCCGGCTTCCTCGGGACCGTACGGACGGACCAGGGCCGGACCGTGCCGTCGCAGGTGGTCGGTACGGCGCAGCTGGTCGTCAGCGAGCTGGTGACCAACGCGTGCAAGTACGCGCCCGGCCCCTGCCTCCTCGACCTGGTCTTCGACGGGGACGTCGTGGAGATCACGGTGTGGGACACCGATTCCACGCTGCCGGTGCCGCGCGCCGGCGAGCCCGGCCGGATCGGACAGCACGGGCTGGAGATCGTCATCGCGCTCTGCGAGGGCTACGACGTCCGTCGGGAGCCCGTGGGCAAGCGGATCAAGGTCCGCCTCGCGGCCGGGGCCGACGGCCGGGTGTAGCCCCCGCACCGGCCCCGGGCCCGAGCCGGGCCCCGGGCCGAACCCGCGCTCGTAAGCCCGGCCGGAGGTCGCCCCGGCGGGCCGAAGCCGATCGGGTGGACCCCGGCGAGGATCGTTTGCGGAGAGTGCGCGAGGGATACCCGACGGTGATGCCGCACACCTCCGAAGTGATGCTCCACGTCAACGGCACCCCGCACCGGCTGACGCTCGACAACCGGACCACGGTGCTCGACGCGCTGCGCGAACACCTCGATCTCACCGGCCCCAAGAAGGGCTGCGACCAGGGCCAGTGCGGCGCCTGCACCGTCCTCGTGGACGGTCGGCGCGCCAACAGCTGCCTTCTTCTCGCCGTCGCGCAGAGCGGCGCCCGTATCACCACGATCGAAGGCCTGTCGGGCACCGCGCACACCCCCGCCGGCGGTACGGACGAGTCCCGCCGGCCGCACCCGCTGCAACAGGCCTTCCTCGACCACGACGGCTTCCAGTGCGGCTACTGCACACCCGGCCAGATCTGCTCGGCGGTCGGCGTCATCGCCGAGGCGGCCGGCGGGCACCCGTCGCACGTCACCGGCGCCGACGGCCCGCCGCCGGGCGAACCGGTGCCGCTCACCCCCGACGAGATCCGCGAACGGATGAGCGGCAACATCTGCCGCTGCGCCGCCTACCCGAACATCCTCGCGGCCGTCCAGGACGTCGCCGGTACGGCGAGGCGGACGAGTACGACGATCAGCACCGGCACGTCGGGCAGCAAGACCTGGACCGGCGGTACGAGCAGGGCGGACGTGACCTCATGAAGTCCTTCACCTACGAACGCGCCACCGACCCGGCGCAGGCCGTCGCCCTCCTCGCCCGCGATCCGGCCGCCCGCTTCCTCGGCGGCGGCACCAATCTCGTCGACCTGATGAAACTCGGGGTCGAGACCCCCGGCCATCTGGTCGACATCGCCCGGCTGCCGCTCGACCGCGTCGAGGTGACCGACGACGGCGGCCTGCTCATCGGCGCCACCGTGCGCAACAGCGATCTCGCCGCCGACCCGGCCGTCCGCACCCGGTTCCCGGTGCTGTCGCAGGCACTGCTCGCGGGCGCCTCGGGACAGCTGCGGAACACGGCCACCACCGGCGGCAATCTGCTCCAGCGCACCCGCTGTACGTACTTCCAGGACGTCACCAAGGCGTGCAACAAGCGCGAGCCCGGCACCGGTTGTCCGGCCAGGGAGGGTGTCCACCGCGATCTCGCGGTGCTGGGGCACTCCGAGGCGTGCGTGGCGACGCACCCCTCCGACATGGCCGTCGCGCTCGCCGCCCTCGACGCCGATGTCCTGCTGCTGGGCCCGGACGGCGGACGCACCGTGCCGCTCACCGACTTCCACCGGCTGCCCGGCGACCACCCCGAGAAGGACACGGTGATCCGGCCGGGCGAACTCGTCACCGGCGTCCGGGTCCCCCGGACGGCCGCCGGACTGCCGTCCGCCTATCGCAAGGCCCGGGACCGCGCCTCGTACGCCTTCGCGCTGGCCTCGGCCGCCGTGGTGCTCGATGTGCGCGACGGTGTCGTGGGGGACGTACGGCTCGCCTTCGGCGGGCTGGCCCACAAGCCCTGGCGGGCCACCACCGCCGAGGCGACGCTGCGCGGCGAACCGGCCACGCCCGAGTCCTTCCGGCACGCGGTGGAGGCCGAACTCGCCGCCGCCCGGCCGCTGCGGGACAACGGCTTCAAGGTCCCGATGGCCCGCAATCTCGCCGTCCGGCTGCTCACCGAGCTGGCCGACCCCGCGGCGACCGCCACCGACCACACCGACCCTCGCCGAGGAGACCGATGACGACCAGCCGGGAGCGCGCACTGGGCTCCGACGCCGTCCGGATCGAGGGCCTGGCCAAGGTCTCCGGCACGGCCAGGTACTCCGCCGAGCACACCCCGCCCGGCTGTCTCTACGCGTGGCCGGTGCCCGCGACCGTGGCCCGCGGCCGGATCGCGTCCTTCGACACGGCGGCCGCCCTCGCCGAGCCCGGGGCCGTCGCCGTACTGACCCATGAGAACGCGCCGCGGATCAGCGACCCCGAGGACGCCATCCTGGGCGTGCTGCGCGACGACCGCGTGCCGCACCGGGGCTGGATCGTCGCCGTCGCCGTCGCGGAGACGCTGGAGGCGGCGCGCGCCACGGCCGATGCCGTGCGCGTCTCCTACGTGGCCGAGGACCACGACGTCGTCCTCACCGCCGACCATCCCGGCCTCTACTCCCCGGAGATGGCGAACGGCGGGCACCCCGGCACCCGGGAGCGCGGTGACTTCGACACCGTCTACGCCGCCGCCCCGGTCACCGTCGACGTCACGTACTCCATGGACCCCATGCACAACCACCCCATGGAGCCGCACGCCGCCGTCGCGCACTGGCACGACGGGCGGCTGACGGTCTACGACTCCAGCCAGGGATCGAGCACCGTACGCGACGCACTGGCGGCGCTCTTCGCCCTCGACCCGGCGCACGTCACCGTCATCAGCGAACACGTCGGCGGCGGCTTCGGTTCCAAGGGGACGCCCCGCCCTCAGCCGGTGCTGGCCGCGATGGCGGCCCGGCATGTCGGGCGCCCCGTCAAGCTGGTGCTGCACCGCTCCCAGCTCCCGGCCGTCGTGGGACACCGGCCGCCGACCATCCAGCGGGTGCGGTTCGGCGCGGACCGGGACGGGGTGATCAGCGCGCTCGCGCACGAGATGGTCTCGTACACCTCCACGGTCAAGGAGTTCGTGGAGCAGGCCGCCACGCCCGCCCGCACCATGTACACCTCGCCGCACAGCCGCACCGTCCATCGCGTCACCGCGCTCGATGTGCCGACACCGTCGTGGATGCGCGCGCCGGGCGAGGCGTCGGGCATGTACGCGCTGGAGTCGGCGATGGACGAGCTGGCCCTGGCCGCCGGGGTGGACCCGGTGGAGCTGCGGGTGCGCAACGAGCCGTCGCACGAGCCCGATTCGGGCCGTGCCTACAGCAGCCGTCATCTTGTGGAGTGTCTGCGCGAGGGGGCCCGGCGGTTCGGCTGGGGCGACCGCGATCCACGGGCCGGGCTGCGGAAGGAGGGCCGCTTCCTGGTCGGCAGCGGCGTCGCCGCCGCCTCGTATCCGGTGCTGATCTCACCGTCCACGGCGGAGGCGCGCGCCGACGCGGACGGCGGTTTCCTGGTACGGGTCAACGCCACGGACATCGGTACGGGAGCCCGCACCGTGCTCGCCCAGATCGGCGCCGACGCGCTCCAGGCGCCCCTGGAGCGGGTCCGGATCGAGATCGGCGACAGCGATCTGCCGCGGGCACCGCTGGCGGGGGGCTCCTCGGGCACCGGCTCGTGGGGCTGGTCGGTCGACAAGGCGTGCCGGGCGCTGCGTGCGCGCATCGACGCGGCGGGCGGCACCGTGCCTCCCGAGGGACTGTCCGCGAGCGGCGACACCACCGAGGAGGTGGGCGCCGGAACGGAGTTCGCCCGTCACGCCTACGGAGCGCACTTCGCCGAGGTGCAGGTGGACACGGACACGGCCGAGATCCGGGTCCGCCGGATGCTGGCGGTCTTCGCCGCCGGCCGCATCCTCAACCCCCGTACGGCGCGCTCCCAGTTCATCGGCGCGATGACGATGGGGCTGGGCATGGCGCTGATGGAGGGTGCGACGATCGACCCCGTCGCCGGCGACTTCGCGGAGCGCGACCTCGCCTCGTACCACGTCCCCGCCCACGCGGACGTGCGCTCGATGGAGGCGTACTGGATCGAGGAGGACGACCGGCATCTCAATCCGATGGGCAGCAAGGGCATCGGCGAGATCGGCATGGTCGGTTCGGCCGCGGCGATCGGGAACGCGGTACGTCACGCGACCGGAGTCCGCCTGCGCGAGGTGCCGATGCGGCCCGACAAGCTGCTGCCGCATCTGGCCTGACGGTCGGGGACGGACGGTCGGGGACGGACGGTCGGGGACGGACGGGGACGCCGAGGCACCCTCGGCCCGGCACCGCCCCCGGTGCGATCGCGTCAGGAGCTGTCCGCGTCCGGCCTGAGCGCCGGGCGTGGCCGCACGCCCAGATCGATGTCGGCGTCACAACCGGCCGGCCCCAGAGTGCCGTCCGTGCCCCGCAGCACGACCGGCTCTCCGCCCTCGGCGTCCCGCGCGAACGCGACGGTACAGATCACCTGCCGTACGGCCAGGTCGTCGAGGCTGCTGAGCGCGAAGGGAAGCGTGGCGAGCGTCCGCGCGTCCTTGGTCAGCTCCACCCGGGGAGATCGGTCGCGGCCGCCCTCGCCGGGCAGGTCCGGCAGATCGGGCAGGTCAGGCAGACCGTCCGAGAGTCCGACCGCGCGCTCCGCAGGGAGCGGTCCGGCGAGGAGCGCGACCAGGGTCTTGGTGCCCGCCGTCGCCGCATCCGTCGTCGGCCGGTCCGACGGGTTCGACGGGTTCGACAGGTCCGGCATGGTCTCGTACGCGCTGGGCCGGGCTATGGGCATCAGCGCTCCTCCCGAGCGGAAGAAGAGCAGCGTCCGGTCCTCGCGGCTGGGGAACACCTGGATGGTGGCGGGGTCCCCCGCGTCGATGGCGTCGGTCGACTGGATGTCGCAGCCGGTGAGGAGCAGCGCGGAGAGGAGAACGGCGCCGGGGAGAAAGGGAGTCGCGGCGCGAGTGTGGCGTCCCGGGCGGGTCACGCGGGCTCCTCCCCCGCGTTCAGGGGTATCTCGACGGTGAAGACCGCGCCGGTCGCCGCCGCCGGGTCTCCCGCGTGCTCGCGGGGAGCGTTGGCGGCGTGGATGGTGCCTCCGTGCAGCCGTACGTTCTCCTGGGTGATGGCCAGTCCCAGCCCGCTGCCCGTGGAACGGGTCCGGGCCGCCTCCGCCTTGTAGAAGCGGTCGAAGATGTGCGGAAGCGCCTCGGGCCGTATGCCCGGCCCCCGGTCGGCGACCTCCATCACGAGCAGCCCCGTACCGTCCTCGCGGTCTCGCGTGCGCAGCCGTACGGTGACACCGACGCCGCCGTGCCGCAGCGCGTTGCCCACGAGGTTGGCGACGACGATGTCGAACCGGCGCGGGTCGAGCCGGGCCCGGATGCCCGCCGGAAGTTCGGTGCGCACCTGGTCGGTCCAGCGCCGGTTCTGAAGGGTCTTGGCGATGGTCTCGGCCGCGTCGACCTCGTCGGTGTTCAACTCGGCGGCGCGCGCGTCGAACCGGGAGATCTCCAGCAGGTCGTCCACGAGCACGGCGAGCTTTCCGGTCTCGGCACTGATCAGCCGTACCGCCTGCGCCGTGTCGGGGTCGAGCCGGCCCGCGTCCTCGTCGAGCACCTCGGTCACGGCGAGCATCCCGGCGAGCGGGGTGCGCAGTTCGTGCGAGACGTCGGCGGCGAAGCGCCGGGCGCGTGCCTCGGCGCGCTGGAGTTCGTCCACGGACCGTTCGATCTCTCCGGCGGATTCGTTGAACGTACGGGCCAGATCGGCGAGTTCGTCGCTGCCCCGCACCGGGATACGGGTGTCGAACCGGCCGCTGCCCATGCTGCGGGCGGCCCGCCGCAGCTCGCGGACCGGGCGCAGGACGCTCCGTGCGGCGAGCAGGGCGGGCAGCAGCGCGATCGCGAGTCCGGGCACCGCGCCGTCCCTGGCGGCGGTGATCAGCGCGTCGACCTGTGTCTGTTCCTGGTCCATGCGCATCACCGCGTACAGGACGAGCCCCGTGGACAGGACACCCCCGACACCGACCTTGAAGACGGTGGGCATGCCGATCGTCAGGTACGGCACCCCGTCCTTGACGACCCGTTCGAAGCTGCCGTGCGGATAGCCCACGGTCTTGCGGCGCAGTTCGGGGGTGATCACGGTGGAGGTGGGGCTGGTGCCTGAGGAGGCCCGCAGGGTGCCGTACTCGGCGAAGACGATCCAGGTGTGCGGTTTGCCCTTGCGGGCGATGTCGCGCAGTACCTCCGACAACGCGTCCGCGTCCTCGACGGGCAGCCCGACACCGATCTGCTGGACCTGTTCGCGGAAGGAGGAGACGGCGGTGTCCTGCGCCGTCCTGAGGACGCTGTTGCGCGCCTCCCGGAAGGTGAGGGTGGCGGTGGTGCCCGCGCTGACGACGGCCACCAGCAGAAAGGCCAGCACCAGTCGGGTGCGCAGCTTGAACGGGGTGGCGGGCCGGCCGGGCCGGAGGCCCTTCACAGCGGTCCGAAGCGGTAGCCGAAGCCGCGCAGGGTCTGGATGTACCGGGGGTTGCCCGGCTCCGACTCGATCTTGTTGCGCAGCCGCCGGACGCACGCGTCGACCAGCCGGGCGTCGCCGTGGTAGCTGTGCTCCCAGACGTGTTCCAGCAGTTGCTGCCGGCTGAACACCTGCTCCGGCGCCGCGCTCAGATGCAGCAGCAGACGCATCTCGGAGGGGGCGAGCGCGAGACGCTGCCCGGACTTGGTGACGGTGAGTCCGGTGCGGTCGATGGCGAGTTCACCGTGGAACTCGACGGCGGGCCGTCCGTTTCCCGGCTCGTCGATGCGCCGCAGCACGGCCCGGATGCGGGCCTCGATCACCTCCGTACGGGCGGGTTTGACGATGTAGTCGTCGGCGCCCGCCTCCAGCCCCACGACGACGTCGAAGTCGTCGCCGCGCGCGGTGAGCATGATGATCGGCAACTGGCTGTTCTCGCGGACCTGTCGGCAGACCTGGACGCCGTTCACGCCGGGCAGCATGAGGTCGAGCAGGAGCAGATCGGGGCGGAACTCGCCGAGGGCGGCGAGGCCGGCCTCGCCGGTGGCGGCGGTCCGCACCTCGTGACCCCGGCGGCGCAGGCCCAGTTCGACCCCTTCGCGTACGGCGGGGTCGTCTTCTATGAGGAGCACGCGTGGCATAGGCGGATTGTCCCAGGGGTTCTCAGCGCCGGTTGGGGCGTCGGACGAGGCGGCGGGTGAGGCCGGAGAGCAGGCTGTCGAGTTCCGTGAGGCGGAGCGGGCGGGCGAGGAGGACGAAGACCAGGCCGACCACGGCGGCGCCCGCCGCGCAGGCGGCGACCGCGCCCGCCGGCATCACGCGGGCGGCGGCGAGGTGGCCGAGGACGGCGGCGGGTACGGCGGCGGTGAGCAGCCGCGCGTGGGCGGCGACGGCGGCGGAACGCCACAGCGCGGGGCCCGGGGTGCGGGGGCGCCGGTGGCCGGGCGCGGTCGCGGGTACGGGCGCGAGCCCGCGGTGCAGGACCAGCGCCGTCACCACCCATCCGGCCACCAGGGCGACCGAGTACGCGCCCGCCATCCCGGTCACCGCCCAGCGGGCCGGCAGCAGCGCGTACGCGGCCAGCGACAGACCCGCGTTGAGTCCGGCGATCACCAGGTTGAGAAGAAAGGGAGTGCGGGTGTCGGAGAGCGCGTAGAAGGCGCGGGAGAGGACGTACTGCCCGGAGAAGGCGACGAGTCCGGGCGCGAACGCCACCAGGATCCCGGCCATCACCGCGATGTCGCGCGCGTCGGTCAGCCCGTACTGGAACACGGCCGCCATCAGCGGCTGCGCGAGGGCCAGCAGAAGGCAGGCGGCCGGCACGACGGCCGCCGCGCTGCTCCTCAGGGCGTACGAGACGTCGCGCCGTACACCGTCCCGGTCACCGTCGGCCGCGGCCCGGCTCATCCGCGGCATCAGGGCGGTGACCAGCGAGACGGTGACGATGCCGTGCGGTACGGCCCAGAGCAGATAGGCGTTGTTGTACGCGCTGAAGCCGGCGCCGCCGTCGATGCCCTCGGCGGCCGCCCGGCCGCCGGCGAGGGTCGCCAGCCGGGTCACCACCCAGTACGCGCCCTGGTTGGTGAGCACGAGCAGCACCAGCCAGCCGGCGGCGCGCAGTGGTCTGGTCAGTCCGCTGCCGCGCCAGTCGAAGCGGGGCCGCCAGCGGAACCGGGCCGCGCGCAGGGCGGGCAGGAGTGCCAGCGCCTGGACGGCGATGCCCGCCGTGGTGCCCCAGCCGAGGAGCGCCGTCTCCGTGCCGGTGAACTCTCCGCCGTCGCCCGTGGCGAGGTAGAGGCCGAACACCGCGATGACGACGACGTTGTTGAGGACGGGCGTCCACATCATCGAGCCGAACCGGCCCCGGGCGTTGAGCACTTGACCGAGCAGGGTGAAGACCCCGAGGAAGAAGATCTGCGGCAGGCAGTAGCGGGCGAACGCGACGGTCATCGTGGCCTGTTCACCGGTGTAGCCGGTGTACGCGTCGACGAGTGCGGGCGCGGCCCACACGGCGCACGCGGTGATCGCGAGCAGGGCGACGACGCACACGGTGAGCAGCCGGTCGGTGTACGCGGCGCCGCCGTCCTCGTGCTCCTTGGCCGCGCGGACCAGTTCGGGGACGAACACGGCGTTCAGGGCGCCGCCGAGGAGCAGCATGTAGACGATCGTGGGGACGGAGTTGGCGACGGCGTAACCGTCGGCGGTGAGCCCGACGCCGAGCGCGGCGGCGACCACGGCCGACCGGACGAATCCGGCGGCGCGCGACACCACGGACCCGGCCGCCATGATCACGCCGCTGCGCGCGACGGACGGTTGGCCCGGTGCGCCGGGCGTCGCGGGCTCTTCCGGCTTCGCGAGGGACGTGGCGCTCATCGGCGGGCCAGGTATGCCTGGAAGGCGCGGTAGAGCGCGTGGTTGGTTGTCCCGGCCAACGGTCTCTCCCACTCCCCCAATGTCTCGACGACCTGTCCCCCGGTGCCGAGTTTCCAGCGCAGCAGGCCGAAGGAACGGTCCGCCGGATCGAGAGTGGAGGGTACCCCGCGCATGTCGTACACCTGCGCGCCCGTCGCGTGGGCGTCGAGGATCATCCGCCACTGAAGGGCGTTCGAGGGGCGGACCTCCCGCCGGTGGTCGGCGGAGGCTCCCGTCTGGTACCAGACCCGCCGCCCGACGGTGATCATGGTGTGGGCGGCGAGTATCTCGCCTTCGTGACGGGCGAGATAGAGCTTCATCCTGCCCGGCTCCTCCGCGTTGAGCGCGGCGTACTGGCGCTCGTAGTACGCCTGCGAGCGGCCCAGCCGGAAGCCGTCACGCTGCTCGGTGACGCACAACAGCCGGTAGAAGTCGGGGAGTTCCGCGGCGCTGCCCACCACCACCTCCACCCCCGCCTTCTGCGCGCGGCGTACGTTGCGCCGCCACTCCTGGTTGAGCCCCGACCAGAGATCGTCGGTGCCGCGGCCGGCGAGCGGCACCTGGAAGACATGGCGGGGCTGTGCGTCCCCGCCGTCCCCCGTGTCGTCGCCGCAGCGCTGCCAGCCCCGGGCCCGCAGCCGTTCGGCGACCGCCGTACCGAGCGGGTCGACCTCGCAGTCGAGGACATCGGCGAGGCGCCTGCCGGTTCCGGTCCGCGACTTGAGCGGTCCGGAGTGCCATCGCCGGTGCGCGGGCGTGGGGCCGATCCGTACGGCGAAGGCGCCGGCGCCCTTGAGGTACCGCAGCAGCGGTGTGAGCCAGGCGTCGATGTCCGGATCGGCCCAGTCGGCGACGGGTCCCTCCGGCAGATAGGCGAAGTACCGCCGTGTGCCGGGGAACTGACGGAGCAGCACCAGTGCCACGCCGGTGAGCCCCCCGGCTCCCGGTGCGGCTCCCGGTGCGGCTCCGTCCCCGATTCCGTCGGCGGGTCCCGGTGCGGGCCCCTCCGCCGGTCCCCAGCCCAGCAGCAGCGGCCGCCAGCCGTCCTTGACCTCGGCCCACGAGGGGCACTGGAGGAATCCGGGACCCAGCGCCGCCCCCGTACGGGAGGCGAGGAACGCGCGGTACGCCTGGGCGGTGACGGGTTCCAGCCGTAGGCGGCCGCCGTGGCTCTGCCCGGTTCGGCCGGCCGTCACAAGGAGCGCTGCCACAGTGTGAGCCTCTCTTCCACCCCGACCTGGACCGCGGGGACGCCGAGGATGCTCACAGCGGTCCATGACCGCTCCGCGGGCCGAATGTGACGGGACGACGACCGTTCTCCATCAGTGCCTGTCACATTGCCCACACCTCTCTCACCTGCGGGTTTCACATGCTTAGAGTCGCGCTGTCCCACTGCCTTCCCACGGGGGTCTCCGTTGCGTCAGCCACTTCGCCCGCATCACCGAGCCGTGCGCCTCGCGATCGCGCCGGTCGTACTCGTCTCGCTCGCCGCCTCACTCACGGCCTGTTCGTCCGCCTCCGCGGGCGGTACGAAGGACGCGGGGAGCGCCGGCGACGGCAAGGCCGGCCGGACCGCCGAGAGCCCGGCCACCGTCACCGTCACCCCGCGCGGACAGGACGCCGAGGCGGGGCACCCGGTGAAGGTCACCGCCCACGGCGGCACACTCACATCCGTCACGGTCACCGACGACCGGGGCCGGACCCTCAAGGGGTCGATGGAGCCGAAGAACATGGTCTGGGTCTCGGACCGCAAGGCCGTTCCCGGCGCCTCGTACACCGTCAGGGCGGCGACCCGGACGAAGGGCGGCACGACGGGGACGGCGGAGGCGGCGTTCGGCACCGCCGACGCCGGCAAGGTCAACAAGACGGACTGGCGGCCCGGCGCGGGGGCCACGGTCGGCGTCGCGCAGCCGATCTCACTCGTCTTCGACAACCCGGTCGCGAACAAGGCAGAGGTGGAGCGGCAGTTGAGAATCACCACCTCCAACGACACCGAGGGGTCCTGGGGTTGGGTCCGGGACTGGTCGGGCCGGGACCGGGTGGACTGGCGGCCGAAGACGTACTGGCGCCCCGGCACGAAGGTCACGCTGCGGGCCGAGCTGAACGGCACGGACTCCGGGACCGGCGGCGGCTGGTTCGTACGGGACTACTCGACCACCTTCACGATCGGCGCCCGCCAGGTGGTCAAGGTCGATCTGGACCGCCACCGCCTCACCCTCGAACGGGACGGCGAGACCGTACGCGAGATCCCGGTCTCCGGCGGCACCCCCGGCGGGGACAAGCGGTCCTGGCGCGGCACGGCGGTGCTGATGGCCAAGGAGGGCACGATCAACATGAACTCCGAGACGGTGGGCCTCGGTAACGCCTACGACAAGATGGTCGACCAGTCGATGCGGCTGACCTGGTCGGGCATGTACGCGCACGCGGCGCCGTGGAACTCGCGCCACATGGGTGTCGCGAACCGCAGTTCCGGCTGTATCGGGATGAACTCCGCCGACGCGGCCTGGGTGTACCGGCAGGTGCGCGTGGGCGACCCGTTCGAGATCAAGGGCGCCGACACGAAGGGCACGGTCGAGGCGGGCAACGGCTTCGGGGCGTGGAATCTGTCGTGGAAGGAGTGGCGGGAGCGGAGCGCCCTGGACTGAGCGCGCGGGGCCGGGCTTTCGGTGTAGGGGGCAGCGTTCGTTGTTCTCGACGGGCCCTGCCTCCGTTCACCCGGTGTTCGGTTTGTTCTCCGAGACTCAGCGGTCGGCACCCCCCGCGCCGGAAGTAGAACGAAAGGCTTCAATCCGTGAAGGACAAGAACACCGAAGACCCCGAGCGCTCGGCTCTTTCGCGACGTCGTCTCGTCAAGTTCGCGGGCGTCGGTGCGACGCTCGCCGCGGCGGCCCCGATCGTGGGCGCCGGCGTCGCTTTCGGCAACGAGGACGACGACCGCAAGTCCGGCCACTCCGGTGACTCCCGCAGACGCTCCTGGCGCGCCGGTGACCACCACGTGCACTCGGAGTACAGCGGTTCGTTCGACACGACGAAGAACCCGCCCGTGTTCCAGAAGGGCGGCGACGCCGTCTACCCGATCGTGACCAACGCGATCATGGCGAAGAACTTCGGCCTCAGCTGGGCCATGTGCACGGACCACGGCGGTCCGACGCACTCGAAGGTCAACCTTGAGCAGGCCTACCCCGACCTGCTGCGCTCGCGTGTGCTCGTTCCCGAGGTGCTCCAGTTCTGGGGCATGGAGTTCGACGCCCCGGCGCTCGACCACCACACGCTGATGATCCCGCACCACAGCGACGAGGCGCAGCAGCTGTTCGAGCTGGAGTCGCGCTTCGCCAAGCTCGACCCGTTCCCCGCCGACCCGGGCCGTGACACCGAGGCCAAGATGGTGGAGTTCCTGAAGGCGGCGAAGGGCATGCCCCGCAAGCCGCTGGTCATCGCCCACCACGCCTCGCGCTCCGCGCCGGGCCTCGGCGTCTACGGCCAGGACACCCCCCGCGAGTTCCGCAACGGCAACGATGCCGCCCCCGACATCTACGTCGGCTTCGAGGGCGCCCCCGGCCACCAGGCGGGTCCGCTCAACGGCGGCGACCGCGGCGGGTACGGCAACTACCCGACCCACGGCGGCTTCGACCAGATGACCGCGCGTGTCGGCGGTCTGTGGGACGCGCTGCTCGGTGAGGGCCGGCGCTGGTGGATCACCGCGACGTCCGACTCGCACGTGCACTGGACGCGCGGCGGCTCCGACTTCTGGCCGGGCGAGTACAGCAAGACCCACGTGCTGGCGCGCCAGGACTACGCCGACATCATGGACGGTCTGCGCAACGGCCGGATCTGGGTCGGCACCGGCGACCTCATCCGGACCCTGGACGTCACGGCGAGCAACCGTGGCAACGAGGCGGCCGTCGGCGAGTCGATCACGATCGACAACCGGGGCCGTACGGACGTCGAGATCGAGATCAGGTTCCGCCCGCTGAACGGCGAGAACGCCAACGGTGACCGTCCCGAGGTGCGTCGTGTCGACCTGATCACCGGCAAGATCACGGGCAAGAGCGACGACCGCGACTCCGACACCAACCCGACCACCAAGGTCGTGGCGCGGTTCGGCAAGCGCGACTGGCGCAAGCAGGGCGACGAGTACGTCATCAAGCACACCCTGCGCGACGTGGACAGCGACATGTACGCCCGTGTCCGCGGCACCAGCACGGACGAGGCCGAGCCGCTGGCGGACGGCCTGGAGAGCCCGTGGGACGACCTGTGGTTCTACTCGAACCCGGTCTTCGTCAAGGTCCGCTAGTCGGCGGAGGCGTCTGACACATCGGTCGCCTGACGGGTTCACCGATCGCCGGACGGGCGGATCTCAGCCCGTCCGGCGATCGGCGTCGGGCGAGGCCGGATCCGGCCCGCGCGTCAACCCGTGGAGCCGCAGGGCCAGTTGGATCTCCAGCGAGCGGGCCGGGGAGTTCCAGTCCTGGCCCAGCAGCCGGCCGACCCGTTCCAGCCGCTGCACCACCGTGTTCACATGGACGTGCAGCGCGGTCTTGGTCCGGGTGAGGCTCGCCCCCTCGGCGAAGTACGCGTCGAGCGTCCCCACCAGGTCGGTGCCGCGCTCGGTGTCGTAGTCGAGTACGGGGCCGAGCGTGGCGTGTACGTAACCGCCGAGGTCCGGCCGGTCGCCCAGCAGGACGCCCACGAAGCCGAGGTCGTCGGTCGCCCCGCCGTGCCCGGTGTGGCCCAGTGCGCGCAGGGCGGAGAGACAGCGGCCCGCCTCGGTGTGGGCGGTGGGCAGTTCTGCGGGGCCGGCGGCCGGGCCCCCGGCGCCGACGGTGACCGGGGAGCCGACCGCCTGGCCGAGTTCGGCGGCGAGCCTGCGCGCGCTGGGCCCGGGGGTGTCGGTCGGCGCGACCAGCACCACGTGTCCCTGGTGGATACCGGCCAGCCCCTTGCCCGCCTGCGCGTGCCTGGCGGCCACGGCCAGCAGACGGTGCCGGTCCGCCGTCTCGCTGTCCGCGACGAACACGCAGTGTCTGCGGGCCAGATTGACACCCAGCCGCCGTGCCCGCGCCGACAGCGCGCCCGGATCGCCGGAGCGCGCGAGCAGGTCGCCGAGCAGTTCACCGCGTACCCGGTCCTCTGCCTCGGCGACCGAGCGGCGCAGCAGCAGAAGCAGCGCCGTGACGACCCCGGCGCGTTCGAACAGGAGCCGGTCGACGTCCGCGAGGTCCGTGTGCCCGGTGAGGGCGATGCTGCCGAGGAGTTCGGGACCGGCCAGGACTGCGCAGACCCAGGTGCCGTTCAGGGGGACCGCCCGGCCGCTCGCCCGGGAGGCGGCGACGGCCGGGGCCGGTGGAGCGAGCGACTCGGCCCGGGCGCGGGCGAGTTCGGCGCCGTCCGCGTCGTGGATGAGGATTCCGCCGTCGAGGATGTCGGCGATGGCCTCGGCCACGTCGTCGGCTCCGCCGCCCCGCAGGACGAGGTCGGTGAGCTGGTCGTGCGCCTGCTCGGCGCGGCGCATCTCGCCGCTGTGCGTTCTGATCGTCTCCGAGGCCGAGTTGAGGTCGACCAGCGCGGCCCTGGTCTCCTCCAGCAGCCGCGCGCCGTCGATGGCGATGGCCGCGTGGTCGGCCAGCGAGGAGAGCAGGGCGACCTCCTCGGCGGCGAACTCGCGGGGCGCGCGGTCGGCCGCGTACAGCACCCCGATGACGCGGGCGCCGACCCGCAGCGGCACCCCGAGAATCGCCCGCAGACCCTCGTCGAGCACGGCGCTGTCGATGGTGGTGGTGTGGTGGAAGCGGGTGTCGCGCTGGTAGTCGCCGGTGGCGTACGGGCGGGCCGTCTGTGCGACGAGTCCGCCGAGGCCCTCGCCCATCCCGAGCCGCACCTGCTGGAACGCGGCGGCCACCGACCCGTCGGTCACCCGCATATAGGTGTCGCCGGCGGCTTCGTCGTTGAGGGACAGATACGTGACGTCCGTGCCGAGCAGCAGCTTGGCCCGGTGGACGATGGCACGCAGCACCGCGTCCAGGTCCCGGAGCGCGGCCAGGTCGCTCGCGGTGTCGAACAGCGCGGTGAGCTGGGCCTCGCGGCGCCGGTGCTGGCTGAGGGTCCGCCTGATCCGCAGCGCGACATCGGTCGCTTCGGTGATCGCGGCCAGCTCACCGCCCCGCACGCCCGCCTCACGGGCGTCGGCGGCGGGGCGGGCGAACTCCTCCGTGGGCGCGCCCTGCGCCAGCAGATCGAGCAGCCGGCGCAGGGCGGCCGCGGAGTGCCGGGTGCCTGGAGCTGTCACGTCGGCGAGCATACGGTGATCACCTCCGGGTGGGCATGGGTGCGGCGGCGGGAGTACGGCCCGAGGGCGGGGGCGGGTCAGCCGCCGAGCCGGGCCGAGTCCTTGACGCTCTCGGCGGGGCTGTCGGCCGGGGCCCCCGCGGGCGGCGTGGGAGCGGAACCGACCAGCCCGTCCTTGGTCAGGTCGCGGCCCCGGGTCTCCTTGGCCACCCACACGGTCACGACGGTGACGAGGGCTGCGGCGCTGAGATAGACGGACACCGGCAGGGACGAGTCGTAGTCCTTGAGCAGTTCGACCGCGATGAGCGGCGCGAGCGCGCCACCGATGATCGAGGCGAGCTGGGAGCCCATCGAGGCACCGGAGTAGCGGACCTTGGTGTCGAACATCTCGGAGATGAACGCCGCCTGCGGTCCGTACATCGCCCCGTGGAACAGCAGGCCGACCGTGACCGCGAGCGCGATGACCGGGAACGACTCGGTGTCCAGCAGGGCGAAGAAGGCGAACGCCCAGCCCACCATGCCGATCGCGCCGATCTGGGTGACCGGACGGCGGCCCAGCCGGTCGGAGAGCGCGCCCCACAGCGGAATGGTGACGAAGTGCACCGCCGAGCCGATCAGCACCGCGTTGAGGGCGTCGCTCTTGGGCAGTTCCAGATGCACGGTGACGTAGACGAGCACGAAGGCCGTGAGGATGTAGTACGAGACGTTCTCGCCGAACCGGGTGCCGATCGCGACCAGCACCTCGCGCCAGCTCTTGCGGAACACCTGGACGATGGGCGCCTCTTCCCTGACCGCCGGGACGCCGCTCTTGGCAGCGGTCCCGGCCGCCCGCGCCGCCTCCTCGGCCGCCTTCCGCTGGGCCTCCAGGAAGACCGGCGACTCCTCGACGGAGATACGGATCCACAGACCGATCATGACCAGCACGCCGGAGAGCAGGAACGGGATGCGCCAGCCCCAGGCGAGGAACGCCTCGTCGGACTGGATCGCGGCGAGCAGTGCCAGTACACCGGTGGCCAGCAGGTTCCCGCCGGGGGCACCCGCCTGCGGCCAGGAAGCCCAGAAACCACGGCTCTTGTCGCCGCCGTGCTCGGAGACGATCAGAATGGCGCCGCCCCACTCGCCGCCGAGGGCGAAGCCCTGGACGAGTCGGAGCACCGTGAGCAGGATCGGCGCGCCGACGCCGATGGTCGCGTGGGTGGGCAGCAGGCCCATGGCGAAGGTCGCGCCACCCATCAGCAGGAGGCTGAGCACCAGGAGCTTCTTGCGGCCGATCTTGTCCCCGTAGTGGCCGAAGACGATGCCGCCGAGGGGGCGTGCGGCGAAGCCGACGGCGTACGTGAGGAAGGCGAGGAGCGTGCCGACGAGGGGGTCGCTGCTGGGGAAGAACAGGGTGTTGAAGACCAGCGCGGCGGCGGAGCCGTAGAGGAAGAAGTCGTACCACTCGATGGTGGTGCCGACGAGGCTGGCCGCGACGATGCGGCCGATGTTGCCCCGGCGGGGCTGTGGAGAGCTGGGGACGCTCATGGTGGAGTCACCGCGTTTCGTTGGGCGGGCAGGGACGGGGGTGCGGGATGGAGCGAAGCTGGAGCGGGTCGGACAGCGGGCCGGCCGGGGTTCAGCCGGTGAGGGTCGGCGACCGCGGGGAGACAGCCGCCGGGGCGTCAGCCGGCGCCCCACCCGCCGTCGACGGGCAGGGAAGAACCGGTGATGTAACCGGTGTTGGGCCCGCAGAGCCAGAGGCACACCGCGGCCACCTCCTCCGGCTCGATCAGCCGTTTGATCGCGGAACGGTCCAGCAATACGTCTCTGACGACTTCGTCCGGGGGGATTCCGTGGGCTACCGCCTGGGCGGCGATCTGCCCTTCCACGAGCGGAGTCCGTACGTAGCCGGGGTTGACGCAGTTGCTGGTCACGCCGTGCGGGGCGCCTTCGAGAGCGGCCACCTTGCTCAGCCCCTCCAGGCCGTGTTTGGCGGCGACGTAGGCGGACTTGAAGGCGCTGGCGCGCAGTCCGTGCATGCTGGAGATGTTGACCACGCGGCCCCAGCCGCCCGCGTACATGTGCGGCAGGCAGTGCCGCATCAGCAGGAACGGGGCCGTGAGCATCACCTTCTGGATCAGCTCGAACCTGTCGGGCGGGAAGTCCTCGATGGCGGCGACGTGTTGCAGCCCGGCGTTGTTGACCAGGATGTCCACCTCGGCGGGGAGCCGGTCGATCGCCCCGGCGTCGGCGAGGTCCACGGCGTGGCTCACGCCCCCGGTCGCGGCGGCGGCGGACTTGGCCGCGTCGGCGTCGCGGTCGACGATGTGCACCAGCGCCCCGGCTCCGGCGAGCGCCTCGGCGCAGGCCCGTCCGATGCCGCTGCCGCCACCGGTCACCAGCGCGGTGCGACCGTGGAGCCGACTGCCGTCCGCGCGCGGTGCGGAGGGGTCGGGGCCTGCGTGACTTGGGCTCTTCATGGCCGGAACGGTAGAGACACCTGACCGGACATCCCATGTGACGGTTCACCACAGTGGATACCGATCAGGTGTCGCTGTTCACCACCTGCGTCACCGAGAGCGCCGATCGGCCACTCTACGCGGTCACGCGGTCACGCGGTCACCCGCCGAGCGGGCACCGGCTGAGCAGCGCGGCCGGATCCGCCCCCTCGGGCATCGGCAGCGTGCGGCTCGAAGGCGGGCGCCGGCCGTCGTCCAGCCAGCGCTCCAGCGCGGTGACGGCGGAGCGGTGACACGGCACCAGCGGGCGGAGCCGGTCGGGGAAGGTGTCGAAGAGCGAGTCGACGTGCGTACCGCCCTCGACCCGGTAGTAGCGGTGCAGCGCGCCCCGGCCCTCACGGCGCACCATCTTCGCGTACGCGTCCGAGGTCTTGGAGATGGGCAGCAGCACGTCGAGCGTGCCGTGGAAGCTGATCAGAGGTTTGCCGATCCGGCCGGTCAGCTCGATCTTCCCGACGGCCTCGCGGACCGTCTTCGGGCGGGCGTCGTAGTCGTAGTCGGCGTCGCAGGCCGGTGTCCCCGGGGCGCAGAAGGGCGTCCCGGCCTCGGTCGCGCCGTCGTATCCGGGGTCCACTTCCTCGCGGTAGATGCGTTGGGTGAGATCCCAGTAGTACTGGTGGTGGTACGGCCAGAGGAACTCCGAGCCTGCCGGGAATCCGGCGTCCACGATCTCCCGGTGTGCCGCGCCCGCGCCCGGGCCACCGGCCGCCCAGAGGGGATAGGCGCGCAGGGTGGGCGGCAGGAAGGTGAGGGGGTTGGGGTCCTCCGTACGCCAGAGGGTGCCCTCCCAGTCGACGCCGCCGTCGTACAGCTCGGGGTGTTTCTCCAGCTGCCAGCGCACCAAGTAGCCGCCGTTGGACATGCCCATCGCGAGCGTGCGGGCCACGGGCCGCTGATAGCGCTGGGCGGTCACCTTCCTGGCCGCGCGGGTGAGTTGGGTGACCCGGCCGTTCCATTCGGCGAGGGCGTCGCCGGGCGCGGAGCCGTCGCGGTGGAAGGCGGCGCCGGTGTTGCCCTTGTCGGTGGCGGCGAAGGCGTAGCCGCGGGCGAGCACCCAGTCGCCGAAGGCACGGTCGTTGGCGTACTGCTCGCGGACCCCGGGCGATCCGGCGACGACGAGGCCGCCGTTCCAGCGGTCGGGCAGCCGGATCACGAACTGGGAGTCGTGGTTCCAGCCGTGGGTGGTGTTGGTGGTGGAGGAGTCGGGGAAGTAGCCGTCGATCTGGATCCCCGGTACGCCGCTCGGGGTGGCGAGATCCTTCGGCGTCAGCCCCGACCAGTCGGCCTCGTCGGTGTGGCCCGACGCGACGGTGCCCGCGGTGGTCAACTCGTCCAGGCAGGCGGCCCGTTGGTGTTCGGCGCCGGGTACGTCGATCGCGTTCATCCGGGCGCAGTGGCCGGGGCGCCGGTCGTCGTCCGGGCCGGAGGCCGAGACCGCGGAGGCCGGGATCGCGGGGGCCGAGACCGCCACCATCACGGCCGCCACGGCGACGGACGCGGCGCGCAGCCGCCCGACGAAGGGCCGCCGTTCAGGCCGAACTGCCGTGACGGGCACGGCCGTCGGGGCGGGTGGGACGTTCTGCGGGACAACTGGCATGGGCCATCACTCCGTTGTAAGGACACGACACGCGACACGTACAGGGCGGCGGGACGCTACCCGCCCGTCAGGGGCAGCGAGCATCGGCGAGGACGTAATAACCCGTCGGGGACTCCTTCAACGTGCGGACGACGAACGTGTTGTTGAGGCCCATGTTCTGGTTCGAACCCTTGGCGTACACGTATCCCCCACTGGTGGTCGCCCGTCCGGACGGCACATGCTCGTAGTTGCTCGACGTCCAGCAGGTCGCCGTCGCTCCGGTGGTACTGGCCGTGACCTGCGCGGAGCGGGCGCCTTCGACACCGTCGGCGCCGTGCGCCGCGACGCTGTACGTGTGCGTGGTCCCGGCGCCCAGGCCGCTGTCGGTGTACCTGGCCTCGGCCGGCCGGCCCACCCGTGTACCGCCCCGGTAGACCGCGTAGCCGGTCGCGCCGGCCACCGGCTCCCACTCCAGCGCGACGGAGGAGCTGGTCACGCCCGTGGACCGCAGTCCGGCCGGGGCCGGCAGGCCGCCGGGGTCCGGCGCGGAGGTGTCGAGTCCGAAGAAGCGGGTGACCCAGTGGCTTGAGCAGATCGAGTCGATGAAGTTGGCGGTGCCGGTGGCCCCGCACTGCTCGGCGCCCGTGCCGGGGTCGACGGGCGTGCCGTGACCGATGTTCGGTACCCGGTTGACCTCGACGGCGACGGTGCCGTCCCCGGCCAGATACTCGTCCCGGCGCGTCCCGTTGGGGCCGATGGTGGAGCTGCGGTCGGGCGTCTGGTCGAGGCCGTGCACCTGGGTCCACTGGTCCCGCAGTTCGTCGGCGTTCCTCGGGACGACGGTGGGATCGTTGTCGCCCTGCCACACGGAGACCCTGGGCCAGGGGCCGGCGTGGCCGGGGTAGGCGTTCCGTGCGCGCTGCGCCCAGTCCTGCGGCGTACGGTCGACGCCGGGGCTCATGCAGGTGAAGGCGGCGAGGACGTCCGTGGCGCACTCGTAGGGCAGTCCGGCCATCACCGCGCCGGCCTTGAAGACGTCGGGATACGCGGCGAGCATGACCGCCGTCATGGCACCGCCCGCCGACAGCCCCGTGACATTGACCCGGCCGGCGTCGGCGCCGTAGGACGACACGGCGTGGGCGACCATCTGCCGGATGGACGCGGCCTCGCCCTGACCGCGCCGGATGTCGGCGGCCTGGAACCAGTTGAAGCACTTGTTGGCGTTGTTGACCGACGTCGTCTCGGCGAAGAGCAGCAGGAAGCCGTACCGGTCGGCGTAGGTGGTCAGGCCCGAGTTGTCGGCGTAGATCTGGGCGGACTGTGTGCAGCCGTGCAGCGCGACGACCACGGGCGCGTTCGCCGGCAGGGACGCGGGCCGGTAGACGTACATGTTCAGGCCGCCGGGGTTGGCCCCGAAACTGGTCACCCGCTCAAGGGCGACGGCCGCCCGCGCCTCGGGCGCCGGCGGGAGCAGCGCGATTCCGGCGGCCAGGGCGAGGGCGGCGGCGGCGCGCCCGAGGGCGCGGCGCAGGCGTCCGCGACGTCGTACGTGAGTGGGTGTCGGCTGATCCGGACGGGACGGCGATACGTGGGACAACGTGACCTCCGGCGACAAGGGCCCGGCCGCGTCCCTCGGGGAGGACGGTGGCCGGAGTGGGGTGCGGTCACAGTAGGAGCGCGCGGTCCGTCACGGAATGTGGTGCCGCTCCACAACACGGCTGCCACAGGGGGGCCACCACCTGTTGCGAGGAGCACCGCGCGGTGCTAAGGGTGTCCGCGAAGTAGGGCCGTCCGCCCGCGGGGCGGGGCCCTACTCGCAACCACCCGCCGTCCAGGCGGTGTTCAGGCACGGTGTGTGTGACGGATGAGAGGTACGGCTCTGCCACGAGACCGTCAACCGGACGAGGCCACCCGCCCGGCCGCGCCGTCCGGGTGTGTGTTCCAGGCGTAGGAGCGTGGAGTTCCGCCTTCTGGACCGGTAGGACGCGGTCGAGTAAGTGTGCGGTATTTTATGGCGTTTCGTCGGCCGCCCCTTTAGGTACGTATCCCTGGTGCGGGGCGGTGCGGTGCGAGATCGAGGCGGTCGACGTCATGTGCGGATCCTCAGATACGGCGGACGAGTCCGCGGATTCCCTCTCCCCCTACGGCCGGCCGGTGTTCACGGCCGACTTCTCGTCGGAGGACCAATGGGTGGCCGGCCGCTCCTGGGCCTATCCCGGCGGCGGCCCGACCAACCCGGGTGACAACAAACTCGACTATCTGACCCCGGACCCCGCGTACAGCCGAAGCGGTGTCTTCCGCGCCACGCGCAGGACCCAGAACACCTGGTACGCGGGGCTGTTGACCACCGAGGGCAGCGCGGACGGCTTCATGGTCCGCACGGGCGACATCCTTGAGGCCCGCGTCCGTCTCCCCCACGAGCTGGGGGCCTGGCCGGCGATCTGGACCTGGCTGGACGGCGGCAACGAGATCGACGTTTTCGAGTACCACCCGGACAACCCGGATCTCCTGGAGCTGTCGAACCATGTGAACGGCGCCCAGCGCTACCACCGCGACCGGGCTGTCCGCCCGGGCGCCTGGGTGGACTTCGAGGTCCGCCTCGGCGCGCGCTCGGTCGACTGGCACATCAACGGCGTCCGCGCCTTCGCCGACCGCAGGGGCGTGGGCCGGGACTGGCGGGCCTATCTGATCGTGAACCTCTCGGTCTGCGCGGGCCGTTACCACCCCCGCCCGGAACCGGACACGAGGGAGATGTCCTACGAGGTGGCCCAACTCCTCGTGTACCGCCCCTGATTCGGGTCAGCCGCCGAAGAGGCCGCCAAGAAGTCCGCCGAGCGGGTCGTGGTCGTCCTCCGGGGGTTCGCTCGACTCGCCCGACGGTGTCGGTGTGCCGGTCCCCGTACCGGCACTGCCGGCGCCGGCGCTGGGCGACTGCGAGGTCGTGGCCTCCGGGGCGCTCGGGCTCCCCGACGTCGCGGAGGGCGACACCGCGCCGGTCTCCGTCGGGAGCGGTTCGGGTGAACCAGTGCCACCGGACCGCGCCCCGGCCGAGGGCTCCACGGCTTCCCCGCTCCGCGGGGTCTCGCCCGGCACCGGTCCACCGCTCTGCCCCTGTCCGGCCTCCGGCGCGCCCGAGACCGAATCCGCGGGAGCGGGCGAGGTGTTCGCCGGATCCTGGTCGTCGCTCTCGGTGACCCCTGGTATGGAGAGCCAGGGCGGCGCCGAGCCTCCACCGATCACCGCGCCCCCGAGCACGACGGCACAACAGACACCGGTACCGGCGAGCGCCCACCCGATGCGCCGCAGACGCCTGGGGGGAGGGTGGGGCGTGTCGCGGTACGCCGAGGACGAGACGGGCTCGGTCGGCCTGGCGGGCAGGGCGTCGAGCTCGACGGTCGCTGTCACGGAGGGGCCGGGCGCGGCAGGGCCGGGCTCGTCGGGGGCGGCGACCTGGGCAGACGCCGCCCCCACAGCCACGGAGGGGCCCGGCTCCGCCGGACTCGCCGACTCGCCCGCGCCGTCGCGCGCGGAATCACCCGCCCAATCACCCGCCACGGGACTCTCCGCGGTCTCGGACTCCTCCAACTCGCCTTCGCCCGGCGCCCGTTCGTCATGTCCCGCGTCGGGCACCGGGTCACCGGGCGCCTGCGACTCCGCCGGCACCTCCGAACCCTCGCGGCGCTCCGCCGCCTCCGCCGCCATCCCGGCGACCACCTGCTCCAGCCGGCCGAGCCGGTCGCTCAGGTCCGACCCGTCGTCGCGAGGGGACTCCTCCCGCTCGGCATCGCCGTCTGCTCGGTGCTCTTCCACAACCGCCCCGCTCAGTGCTTCCCAGTCGTACGACGGATATCCAGCATCGCCGATGAGACTAGTACTACCGCACCGATGGCCACCTCTCCGAGTAGACGACAAGAACCGGCCTTCCACCGTCCACGCCGCGCGGCGCTACGACCCGGACCGCCCCCGCCGCCCGCCTAACGCCTAACGCGGGGCAGGGCTGCGCAGCGCGTCGATCGCGATGCGCGCCGCGGTGCCGATGACGGCGTCCGCCGCGGGCAGGGCGGCGGCCGGGCTGGCCGCGCGGGTGAAGACCGCGACGGCGTAGCGGCCGTGGTCGGGGTACTCGATGACGCCGACCTCGTTGCGGAGCGTGGGCGCGCTGCCCGTCTTGCCCGCGACGTGCACCTCGTCGAAGGGGAAACCGGATGCCAGCCGGTGGGGCCACACCTGGAGGCCGAGCAGGCGGCGGACGGCCGCGCTGTGCTCGGGGCCGCACGCCTCGTCGCGCCAGATCGCGCCGAGCAGACGGGTCATGTCGCGTGCGGTGCTCCGGTTGGTGCGGGCCGGGTCGAGCGCGCGCAGGCGGGCGAGGACCTGAGGGTCGGCCAGCGCCTGCGAGCCGCCGGGCCCGGCGTCCTCCCTGATGCCGGCGATGAACTCGCGGAAGGTCTGGACGGCGTGGGTACGGGTGAGCCCCAGGCGCTCGGTGGTCTTGTTGACGGCGTCGAGACCGACGCGTTCCAGGAGGAGTTCGGCGGCCGTGTTGTCGCTGACGGCCATCATCAGATAGGCCGCGTCGCGCAGGGAGAGACGTGCCGGGTCGAGCATCGCGGACAGTCCCGTGGGTCCCGCCGTTCGGCCTTCGGCCGGTGACTCGGCCTGGTCCGTCAGGGCCAAGTGCCCTGCCTCCGCGTGCTGATGGAGCGTGACGAGCAGCGGGAGCTTGTGGACGCTCGCGGTCACCACGGGCTGGTCCGCGCCCACGTCGATCTGGGCACCGGAGTCGATGTCCACGGCGTGCAGCCGGCCGGTGACCCCGGCTTCGGCGAAAGCGGCGCGGATCCGGTCGCGTGGGTGGGTGCGGGCGGGGGGCTCGGTCATATCCAGTACTCCGCCGCCGGGCGCAGATGCAGCGGGCCGGTGGACAGGTCGGGGCCGGCGGCGGTACGGCCCAGGGCGTCGGTGACAGTGTCGGCGAAGGCCCGTACGGCTGCGTCGCCCCGCCCCTTGGGCCAGGCGGCCGAGTGGCGCCGGGCCAGCGGCGCGCCGCTCAGCGGGCGCCAGCTGAGGTCCGGGTCCCCGGCATGGTGGGCGTCGCGCGGTCCGAAGGCGATGGCGCGGCTGGACAGCAGCAGGCCGCGTATGAAGCTCGGCCCCTGGCCGTGCCGGACCGCGGCGGGGGTGTAGCCGTGCCGCGCGCAGGTGGTCAGGAGATCGTCGTGGACGGCGGGGGCGTGGGCGCGGGGGAAGAGGATCAGGTCGTATCCGGTGAGCGCGGCGAGCGGGACCGTTTCGAGGCGCGCCTCAGGGGCGTCGTGCGGCAGCAGGACGCCGAGTTCATGGCGCAGGACGGGGCCCAGCTCCAGACCGGACACGTCGCAGGGGTGGTGGATGAGCCCGACGTCGAGTTCGTGCGAGGCGAGCCGGGCGAGTTGCTCGGAGGTCCCCGACTCGTGCAGTTCCAGTTCCACTCCCCCTGCGCGCTCCTGGAATCCGGCCAGGATCGCGGCCACGGTCTCCCCCGTGATGTCGGGCGGCAGCGCGGCGCGCAGCAGCCCGCTGTGACCCTCCTGGATACGTCGGGCGGTGGCCATCAGCGCCTCGGAGTGGGCGAGCAACTGGCGTGCCTCGTCGAGAAGGAGCGCGCCCGACTTGGTGATCGTGACGTGTCTGCTGGAGCGCTCGAAGAGACGTACGCCCAACTCCCGCTCCAGCCGCTGGATGCGCTGTGACAGGGGTGGCTGGGCGACACCGAGCCGGCGGGCGGCACGGCCGAAATGTAACTCTTCCGCTACAGCGACGAAGCACTGCAGGTGTCGTATCAGGTCCACGACCAGCAACCATACCGATGATTGATTGATCCATGAGCGATAGCGGTCTTGGACGTGAACGGTCGGCCGTTGATCTCCTCGGGGCGAAGGAGGTACGGACACCAGGCCCGTACCTCCGTGTGAAGGGTCCGATCAGAGCACCCCTGAAGGGAAAGCCGCCACCGTATGTCCAGCCGTACCCGCACCCGTGTCCAGGTCCCCCGCCGTGCCGCGCTCGCCACCCTCACCGGCCTCGCCACGATCCCTCTCGTCGGCTGCGGCAGCGGCTCCTCCGACGACGGGTCACCGTCCCGTTCCGGCTCCACCCCCTCGAAGTCGACCCCTGCCCCGTCCGGTACCACGTCCGGGACCGACCCCGGGATGGCGCGCGCTTTCGCCGGACTGGAGCGGAAGTTCGACGCCCGCCTCGGCGTCTACGCGATCGACACCGGCAGCGGCCGGTCGATCACCCACCGGCCCGACGAACGCTTCGCGTACGCCTCCACCTGCAAGGCGCTGCTCGCCGCCGTGATCCTGGGGAAGAACTCCCTCAGGGAACTCGACCGCCTGATCCGCTACGACCGCGACTCCGTCGAAGGTCATTCACCGATCACCGAGCGGCATCTCGCCACGGGTCTGACCCTGCGGGAGCTGTGCGACGCCACCGTCCGCTACAGCGACAACGGTGCGGCCAACGTGCTCTTCGACGAGCTGGGCGGCCCGAAGGGCCTCGAAAAGGCCCTCGTCGGCATCGGGGACCGCGTCACCCGGTGCGACCGCTACGAGGTCGAGCTCAGCGACGCCGTTCCCGGCGATCTCCGCGACACCAGCACCGCCCGCGCGCTGGCCACCGACCTTCGTACGTACGTCCTCGGGGACGCCCTTCCCGCCGGCAAACGGGCCGTGCTGACGGACTGGCTCAAGCGCAACACCACCGGCGACACGGTCATCCGCGCGGGCACCCCCAAGGGCTGGCAGGTCGGTGACAAGACCGGCACCGGCGGCTACGGCACCCGCAACGACATCGCGATCGTGTGGCCCCCCAGGGCCGACCCGATCGCCATCGCCGTACTGTCCCGCCGCGACTTCAAGGGCGCCGAGGCGGACGACGCCCTCATCGCGGAGGCCGCCGAGGTCACCCTCAGCGCCTTCGCGTAGAGCGGCTGGCCCGCCCCTCGGCGAATCACCCCGACGCCGCCGCACACGCCGGCACCGCGAGCCGGCGCGCCTCCGTCGACTCGACGCGCGCCGCCTGAGTCTCCGTCAGCACGTCGCACACCCAGTCCCAGTGCAGCGCCACGAGATCGCCCGGAGCGGGCCCGGCGATCAGGGACCGGCCGCCCGTCGACCAGCGCACGGTCTCCTCGCGGGGCGGTCCCGGCGTCAGGGCCGTACCCGTCCAGATCAGCGGACGGGACTCGACCGTGGCCGACTCGCCGGAGACCGCCTGGACGACCCCCGTCCGGATACGGCACCGGTCGAGGACCGACAGCGCCGTCAGGTTGCCCGAGGCGCGCAGCAACTCGGCCCAGGGGTAGACGTCGAAGACCTGGAAGCTGTGGTGGGCGAGGGCGCGGCCGGGGGCGTCGCGCCAGGTGCCGCCCAGCTGGCCCCGGAAGCGGTCGCGCATGCGGGCCAGCAGGGCTTCCGGGTCGGCCCGGTCCAGAAGGTCGTTGCCGATCCAGTACGCCTCGACGACGCGTTCGTCGAGCGGGTCGTCGAGCCCGGCCGTCTCGGCGAGGAATTCGAGATAGACCCAGGCGCCCTCGAACTGCCGGGCGCCGCGCTCGATGCCCTCGGGGTCGGCCGGGCGCAGCAGCGCCGCGGAGTCGGCCGGGCCGCAGTAGCCGAGTTCGTTGGGCGGGTAGGCGTACCGCGCGAAGAGGATCGCGCCGCGCTCGCTCATCGCTCGCTCATTCAGCAGATCCTCGGGAGCTGTTCGCCGACGGGGAGGGGGACGACCCGCGATCCGCCGAGCCCGGTTCTGGCGACCACCATGCCGGGATGGTCCGGTACGCAGGTGCCGATGCGGCGTGCCCCGACTCCCAGGGGGTGCGCCTGGAGGGCCGCGAGGACCTCGTCGGAGCGGTCTCCGGGGACGATCGCGATCAGCTTGCCCTCGTTGGCGACCTGGAGGGGGTCGAGCCCGAGGAGGCTGCACGCGTCACGGACGGTGTCGGGTACGGGCAGGTCCCGCTCGATCAGTTCGACGCCGACCCCCGAGGCGGTGGCGATCTCGTTCAGTGAGGCGGCGACGCCACCGCGCGTGGGGTCGCGCAGGACATGCACGTCGGTGCCGGTGACGAGCATCGCGGCGACGAGACCGTGCAGCGGCGCTGTGTCGCTCTCGACCGTCGTGCCGAAGTCCAGGCCGTCCCGGCAGCTCATGACCGCCACGCCGTGCACCCCGATGTCGCCGCTGATCAGCACGGCGTCCCCGGGGACGGCCCGGCGTGGACCGATGTCGACTCCCGCGGGGATCACGCCGATCCCGGAGGTGTTGACGTAGACGCCGTCCCCGCTGCCGCTGTCGACGACCTTGGTGTCGCCGGTGACGAGTCGGACCCCGGCCGCTCGCGCCGCCGCGCCCATGTCCTGGGCGATCCGGCCGAGTTCGGTGAGCGCGGTGCCTTCCTGGAGGATGAACGCGGACGACATGAAGAGCGGTGTGGCGCCCGACATGGCCAGGTCGTTGACGGTGCCGTTGACGGCGAGGTCCCCGATGGAGCCGCCGGGGAAGAACATCGGTCTGACCACGAACGAGTCGGTGGAGAAGGCGAGCCGGGTGCCGTCGCCGACGGTGAGTACGGCGGAGTCGCCCAGTTCGTGTGCGGCGGCGGAGCCGTACGCGGGAAGGAACAGGTGCTCGACCAGCTCGGCGGACATCGCCCCGCCGCCTCCGTGGCCCATGACGACGGTCGGGGTCGAGCGGAGGGGGACGGGGCAGGTCCAGCTCTCGAAGTCGAGGCCGTCGGGGGAGGTCGCGGGGGCGGTCACCGAAGCGTCCCGGGGGGAGGTCGCGGGCGCGGGAACGTGGTTGGTCGTCTCGGTCTCAGTCACTTCGCATCGACCAGTTCCAGCCGGCGGTAGGTGAAGTACGCGGCGCACGCGCCTTCGGAGGACACCATCGTGGCGCCCAGCGGATTCCTGGGGGTGCACTCCTTGCCGAAGGCCGCGCACTCGTGCGGCTTGATCAGCCCCTGGAGCACATCGCCCGACCGGCACAGCGACGACTCGGCGGTCCGGATACCGGCCACGTCGAACCGGCGCTCGGCGTCGAACTCCGCGTACTTCTCGGACAGTCGCCATCCACTGCCCGGGATCATGCCGATGCCGCGCCATGTCCGGTCGGTGACCTCGAAGACATCGCGCAGCATCTCCATGGCGGGGAGGTTGCCCTCGTCGCGCACGGCGCGGGGGTAGGCGTTCTCCACCTCGTGACGGCCCTGTTCGAGCTGGAGGACCGTGCGGCGGACACCTTCGAGGATGTCGAGCGGTTCGAATCCCGTGACGACGATGGGGACTTGGTACTTCCGCGCGAGCGGCGGGTACTCGGAGGTCCCCATCACGCTGCACACATGCCCGGCGGCGAGGAAGGCCTGCACCCGGCAGGTGGGGGACTCCATGATGGCCGCGATCGCGGGCGGTACGAGGACGTGCGAGACGAGCAGGGAGAAGTTCCGTACGCCCAGCCTCCTGGCCTGATGGACCGTCATGGCGTTGGCGGGGGCGGTCGTCTCGAAGCCGATGCCGAAGAAGACGACCTCCTTGTCCGGGTTCTCACGGGCCAGTTTCAGCGCGTCGAGCGGGGAGTACACGACGCGTACGTCACCGCCCGCGCTCTTCACCGAGAACAGGTCCTGTCCGCTGCCCGGCACCCGCAGCATGTCGCCGAAGGAGCAGAAGATGACACCGGGACGAGCGGCGATCGCCAGCGCCCGGTCGATGATCTCCAGCGGGGTCACGCAGACCGGGCAGCCCGGTCCGTGGATCATCTCCACCCCGTCGGGCAGCAGTTGGTCGATGCCGTGCCGGATGATCGAGTGCGTCTGGCCGCCGCAGACCTCCATCATGGCCCAGGGGCGGGTGGTGGCGGCGTGGATCTGGTCGACCAGCCGCTTGGCGAGAGCGGGGTCGCTGAACTCGTCGAGATACTTCACTTGACCGTGCCTTCCGCTGATTCCCGCTGTCTGGCCGCGAGTTCGAAGCCGTCGCCGAACTCCTCCTCCAGGAGACCGAGTTGCTCGAAGTTCGCCAGTGTCCGCAAGGCCGATTCCTCGTCGAGGCGCTGGATGGCGAAGCCGACGTGGACGACGACGTACTCACCGATCCGAGCGTCCGGGATGTACTGGAGGCAGACCTCCTTACGTACGCCGCCGAAGTCGACCTGGGCCATCAGGGCGCCGTCGACCTCGGCCGTACTGAGCACCCGCCCGGGGACTGCCAGACACATGGTGCCTCTTCCTTCTCTCTTGGTGGTGTGACCTGACGTACAGTCAGCCGGACGCGGCGATCAGCAGCTGTCCGAAGGCGATGCCGCCGTCGTTGGGCGGCAGGAGGCGAGGACGCAGCGCGGTGAAGTCCCTCTCCCCCAGGCCTTGTTGAACCGCTTCGAGCAGGACGGCGTTCTGGAAGACGCCGCCGCCGAGCGCGACCACTCCGAGCCCGGTCCGGTGCCGGCACAGCTCCGCGAGTTCGACGGTGAGAGCGGCGACGGCGGCGTGGAAGCGCGCGGCGATCAGCTCCGGAGGAACGCCCGCGCGTACGTCACGGACCACCGCGTGGATCACCGGCGCGGGATCGGCGACGACGGGCCCATCGGCACCCGGCGCGGTCGGCCCATCGAGCGCGAAGACGTAGGCGTCTCCCGCGGCCTCGCCCGGCACGGATCTCGCCAGGCCCTCCAGCGCGATCGCCGCCTCCGCCTCGTACGCCACCTCCTGCCGTACGCCCGCCAGTGACGCCACCGCGTCGAAGAGCCGGCCCATGCTCGATGTCGGCACACAGCCGAAGTCCGTCCCGAACTGGTGCGCCAGCACGTCGCGTTCCTTGTCGGGGCAGGCGGCCACGGCGGGCAGCTTCCCGTCCCAGTCGATCCCGGCGGCGTGCAGGTGCGCGAGCGCCATCCGGTACGGCCGCAGCACGCTCGCGTCACCTCCCGCAAGCGGTACGTACGCCAGGTGCGCGGCCCTGCGGTACGACATGTAGTCGGCGATCAGCGTCTCGCCGCCCCACACCGCGCCGTCGGGGCCGTGGCCGGTGCCGTCGTAGGCGAAGCCGATGACGCTCTCACCGGGGCCGAGGCCGTGCTCGCCCAGCACGGACGCGATGTGCGCGTGGTGGTGCTGCACGGTGCGTACCGTCCGGCCGTCGGCATGAGTGCGGGCCCAGGCGCCGGAGCGGTAGCCGGGATGGGCGTCGGCCACGAGCTGTTCGGGTCGGACGCCGGTCAGCAGCCCGAGATGGGCCGCCGTGCGGGTCAGCGCGTCGACCGTGGAGAGGTCGTCCAAGTCGCCGATGTGCTGGCTGACCCAGGCGTAGCCGCCCTCGCCGAGCGCGCAGGTGTTCTTCAGGTCGGCGCCGGTGGCGAGCAGCGGCGGGATGTCGAACGGCAGCGCGAGGGGCAGCGGGGCGTATCCGCGTGATCTCCGTACGGGCAGTTCGGCACCCGCGACGAACCGGCTGACGGAGTCGTCGCACGGCACCTGGATGGGGCGGTCGTGCCGCAGCCAGGCGTCCACCAGCGGCGCGAGTTCGGTCAGCGCCTTCGTGTCGTCGGTGACGATCGGCTCGCCGGACCGGTTGCCGGACGTCATCACGAGCACGTCGGGGCCGGGGCTGTCGTCGCCGATGCCGAAGAGAAGAACGTGCAGCGGGGTGTACGGGAGGAGCACGCCGAGGTCCGGGTTGCCGGGGGCCACGTCGGCGGCGAGCCCGGCCCCGGCGGCCGGCGCACGGCGCGGCAGCAGCACGATCGGCGCACGCGGGCCGGTGAGGAGCGCCCGCTCGTCGTCCGTCACCGTCACCAGTTCTTCGGCGACGTCGAGGTTCGCGACCATGACGGCGAAGGGCTTGCCCCCGCGGTGCTTACGGCGCCGCAGTTCGGCGACGGCCGTCTCGTCACGGGCGTCGCAGGCGAGGTGATAGCCGCCGAGTCCCTTGATCGCGACGATCTTTCCCTCGGCGAGCAACCGCCGTGCCGTGCGAAGCGCCTGGTCCCCCTCGCGGACCACCTTGCCGTTCGCGGCGACGAGTTCGAGTCGCGGACCGCAGGCATGGCAGGCGATCGGCTGCGCGTGGAAGCGTCGGTCGCGCGGATCGCCGTACTCCGTGCGGCAGTTGTCGCACATCTCGAACCCGGCCATGGTCGTGGCCGCGCGGTCGTAGGGCAGACCGGTGACGATCGTGAAACGCGGGCCGCAGTGCGTGCAGGTGATGAAGGGGTGGCGGTACCTGCGGTCGGCCGGGTCGCGCAGTTCGGCCAGACAGTCCCCGCAGGTCGCGGTGTCGGGCGAGACCAGGGTGCGGACGCGGTCGGCGGCGCTGGACTCCGCGATCACGAACCCCGCTTCCCCGGTGGGCGGTTGGTCCGTCTCGGTCACGGCTTCCACGACGGCCAGCGGGGGTGGGTCGGCCCGCAGCCGGCGGCCGAACTCCGCGACCGCTCCGGGGTCGCCCTCCACCTCGGCGACGACGCCGGAGCCGGTGTTGGCCACGGAACCGGTGAGCGCGAGTTCGGAGGCGGTGACATGGACGAAGGGGCGGAAGCCCACGCCCTGGACGACCCCGCGCACCTCGAACCGGCGCCGGACACGGGGCTGTCGGGCCGGGGTGGCCTCCGGCTCCCCGGTCCCGCTGCCCATCATCTGAAGACCTGACAGCGCTTCGGCCGCCTTCGTCTCGTCGATGATCTCCATCGCGAAGCCCATGTGCAGCAGGACCCAGTCACCGGCGGCCGGGGGCGAGTCGAGCATGCCGACGTTGATACGGCGCCGGGCGCCCTCCACGTCGACGAGGGCGAGCTGGTCCGCGTACCCCTCGACGATCTCCACGACTTGCCCGGGGATGCCGAGACACATGATCAGGACCTCCGGGTCCGGGCGGGTGCGGGTGCGGCTGTCGCGGGGTCCGCCACGCTTGACGACGGCGTGGGTCTCGCGGCGAGCAGCCGCCGGACCAACGCGCGTACCTCCGCCACCGCTTCGGGGACTGCGGCGGCGACGGCCTCACTGAGGCCGATGCCCTCCTCGACGTCGGCGGGGGTGCACCCCACAACGTGGGTGTGCGGAAGCGTACCGCCCAGTTGACCCAGATTTGCCAGGACAGATACCGGATTCATGCCGTGTGCGTCGAATTCACCCGTCCCGAGGTCGTCCGGGCCCACTTCCAGAACGGTCAGCTCGCCGGGCGCGCCGCCGCCGGGGCAGGCGTCGACCAGCACGAGCGCGTCGTACCCGTCGAGCAGGTCGTACGCGAGGTGCATCCCCCGGATGCCGTAGTCGACGACCCGGACACCGTCGGGAAGCGGCGCCGCCCCGGGTCCGGCGAGCCGGCGTACGACCTCCGGCCCGAAACCGTCGTCGCCGAGAAAGAGATTGCCGATACCGGCAACGAGCACGCCGCCGCTCACGTCAGGTCAGTTCCCGCCGGACTGGAGGTTCGGCGACTCGGGGTCGATGGGCCCGCCGGGTTGGACGGAAGTGTCCGACTTCTTGCCGGAGCCGCCGGACGGCCGGTCGGCGGGTCCTGCGGACGGCTGGTCCGAGCCGGTGTCGCGCGAGCCCTTCGGCCCGCGCTCGTGCTGCGGTTCCTCGTCGTGGCGTCCACGAGCCGCGTCAGTCATCGGATCCTCTTCTCACTCGTGCCGGCGCTCACATCGAGCGCATGCGGACGTATCTGCGGATGTCGGGAAGCGATCGCACGCCGACGGCGACGGCGACCACCGCCATGGCCGCGGCCACACCCGTGGTGATCATTCCGAGGGTTCTCACGAGGGGTTCTCCTTCCGGTGTTCCGGTAAACGGGGGCTGTCGGTGGTATCGGGGACGCCGCCGGCCTGCCGGGGGTCACCGGCGGGAAGCGGTTCCAGTTCGTCGGGGGCGAAGTAGAAGTAGCGGCCGTACCAGTCGTGCATCTCGGCCGCCGGGTCGTCGACCAGGACGAGGGCGACGTGCACGCCGCCGTCGACGTCCGAGAGCACGGCGGTCACCCGTGCCACCTGCCCGGCGAAGAAGAGGTCCTGCGCGTCGGCGCGTCGGGACGGATGGACGCGTACGAGGCTGCCCTTGGTGACCGGGACCCCCTCGATGACCACAGTGTCGGACTCCGGCGACACGGCGGCGTCGGCCGCCGGGTCCCACCAGGGCGCGCCGCCGGTGTCGAAAGCGGCCGGCTCGGCGTCCCGCAGATCGGCGAGGGGCGCCGTGGCCCTGGCGCCGGCTCTCGGGACCGGACCGTGGGGGTCGCGGAGAAGGCCGTGGAGCCGCTGGAGGTCCTGCGCCGACATCGTGTCGCAGCGGTCGATGATCTCGCGGGCCCGTGGGTCGGTGGCCCGCGCCTCCGCCTTCTCCTCGTCCGTCATGGTCATCACGCGGAGGGTGAGGATCTCGTCGATCTCGGTGGAGTCGAACAGTGCGCCGGGGCTCTGTTCGGCGATCTCCGGGTGGTCGTAGAGGATGATCGGCGCGCCCAGCACCGTGTCGGTGGAGCCCTTCGCCCCGGCCAGGACCGGCCAGCACCGGCGCTGCTCACACCGCGCCGCCGCGGGGGCCGCCTCCTGCGACGGCTCGCGCAGGGAGACGAATTCGGCGCCGTGGGCCTTAAGGAGCAGGTGCGTGCCGATCAGGGAGGCGCGGATCGCGGCGTCCTTGTCGGTGGCGGTCCCGGTGTGTTCGTTGTCCACGGACACCGACAGCCGCAGGAAGCCGTCGTCCCAGGTCGTACTGGTACGGACGCGGACCGCAAGGGGTTCGCGGCGCCGTACGACACGGCCGACCGTCACACCGTGCTCATCGGTGAGCGGTTCGGTCTCCTCGCCTCCGGGGACGGTCAGCAGTTCGTCCGTCGAGCCTCCCCGGCCGCTCAACGGGACGGTGCCCGGGTCGAGTTCGCACTCGACCGCCTCGTCCCAGCTCAGGACCGACACACCGGCCACGTCGAGTTCACCGACGGGAGTGTGCCCGCCGTCCTCGTCGAGCCGCTGCACCTCACGCACCTGGAGCTGGAGGAATCTGAGCCGGACGGTCGCCTCCGCGGCGGCCGATGATCCGTCAGAAACCTTCAGCAGGCACTGCGTCGCCATGCCCGGGTCCTCGGCGAAGCTCCCGGGCGCCGCGTGGGGCGGGCCGAGGACGCCGAACTGCCAGCGTGAGCGGTTCTTGTGGGAGCTGGCCCGGTACGGGTACAGCAAGTAGCCCTCGTACAGGACCGCGTCGGCGATCGTACGGACATGGTCGAGACCCACCGGGGCGGTGGGCGTCAGGGGGGTCATGTGACCACCTCGCCGATCTCGTCGGCGGCGGCGCGCGCCCGCGCGTCCGCCAGCACCGTGGTCACCGTCTCGTCCCAGCTGATCAGTCCACGCCGCTCACGGAAGTCCGCGAAGCGGGCGAGGACGTCGTGATCGAGCCTGATCCACCCGGAGTTGGGGAAGTGGAAGGCGATCACCTGCCGCCATACGGCCACCGGCAGCTGGTACCGCGCCTCGCAGTCCCAGGGCACCTGCCGTACGCCGAACCCCGAACCGGCGGCGCCGCCCTTGGTGAAGACGGTGCCCGAGAAGAGCAGGCTCATCGGCACCGTGCCCTCACCCAGCGCGTGCAGATAGCGGGAGCCGCTGACGTCGAAGTCGTAGGTGCAGGGCAGCGCGAGGTCGACCTCGGTGGAACCGGTGAAGCCCTGCACGGTCGTGTGGCACTGCATCCACTGGAACGGCCGCAGGGTGTCGGCCCACCGCTCGCGCTCCCCGAACAGCCCGCGCAGCGCTTCCTGTTCGGCCGGTCCGTAGTGGCGGCGCTGCGGATCGATACGGACCTGGCAGCGCAGCACGATCGCGTGGATCCGCTCGTCCGTGCCGTCCTCGATGCGCAGCCGCGCGGTGAGCTGCGGGGTGGCGGTGTACGGCTCGGCGACGATGTCCTGGACGGAGAACTCCAGGCCGGGGGCCGGGGCGCCGCTCATGAGGCCCCGCCGGCGGGCGAGGAGCCGTGCACCGTCGTCGCGGAAGCGTCCACGGCCGCCGGTACGGATGAGTTCACGGCCGCCGGCACGTAATCCGCGGGCCGGCTGCGGCCCTCGACGTGCTCGAAGAAGGCGTCCATCGCGGCGTGTGCCTCCTGGCCGCCGTCGAAGCCGCGCCACAACGTGCGCAGTCGCCCGACCAGTTCGTAGCACGCGTCGATCGGCACCAGATGACAGGACGCGACCGACTCGCGCCCGCCGCCGCCCCCGCCCGCCGCGGTGCGGCGTACGAGCAGTGCCTCGACATCCGGGCGCAGCACGGCCAGTTCGGGGTTTGCCTCGACGATGGTCGCCCAGGCGTCGAGGGGCAGTTCCGACTCCGTGGCCCCGGCGGGGCCGGGGTAGAAGGCGATGGTGCGCTCCTGCACGGAGTTGCGGAACAGGAAGGCCAGCCCCACCGGGATCTGAAGCTCGTCCCAGGTGCGCGCGTCCAACGGGAGCCCGTCGAACCGCAGATACCGGTCAGGGACCGCGCGGTAGCGCAGCCGCGCGCCCTCGTCGGTGAAGAGGAGATAGCAGGCCCGGCAGCCGCACATCAGACTGCGGCTCTCCAGATTCACCACATGCTGGTGCTCCTCGCCGATCGGCGCGGCGCACATCTCGCACCGCTCACCGGCGGCCGGCTCGGGCCGATTACGGCTGACCCGCAGCAGCGCGGCGACCGGCGACACGGTGCGGCCCCGGGGTGCGCTCATGTCGCGACCACGGCCCGGCCCGGTACGGCGACAGAGACGGACGCCCCGTCCGCCAGCAGCGGCAACGGGTCCAGATGCGCCCCGTCGGCCTCCTCGTCGAGGCAGGCCCCGGCCCGCCGTACGTCGTAGTGCGCGCGGCAGGCGGAGCAGCGCAGCACGCCGTCACCCGCGCCGCCCCCGAGCCGCCGGGCCAGCGTGGCGCCCTCCATCGGGAGTTCGCACCGGGCGCACCGGTCACGGAAGGCGAACAGGTCGGGGCCGATCCGGCAGGCGACGACCGGCAGCCCGCCGACGGTGAAGCGCTCGACGCCGCCGGACTCCAGGGCGAGCAGGGCCGGGACTGGCTCCCAGGTCGCGCCCGCGTCACCGGCTCCGGCTTCCGCTTCGTGCAGCCGGGAGAAGAGGGCGTCCACCGGTACCAGCGGGCCCGCGGCCCCGGCGGCGCTCTCCTCGGCGGGCTCGACCTCGATCGTGGTGATCTCCGGGGCCGCCGCCTCGATCGCGCCCCGTACGGCGAGTTCCAGGGTGGCGGAGGAGGACGGGCAGCCGTCACAACTGCCCAACAGCCGTAGTTTCACGGCTCCTTCGTCCGTGACCTCCAGCAGCTCCACGTCGCCGCCGTGCGATCCGAGATACGGCCGTACGCTGTCCAGCGCCTTCTCGACCCGCGTCATCACGCTGTACGGGTGCAGTCCGTGCACCAGCAGCACGCTCGCCACCAGGTCGTCGGCGGCGATGGCGGCCAGGGTCTCGTCGTCCAGCCGCCCCCGCTCGTGGACGAGGTCGAGGAGGCGTTCGAGGCCGGCGCCGTAGAAGTCCGTGACGAGCCGCACCAGTTCCTCGCTGCGCTCGCGCGCCACGACGCCGCCGGCCGCGCTGGCGGCGATCAGGGTGTCGATACGCTCCCCGGTCGCCCGCCACTCCTCGGACCCCGGGGACTGTTCGGCGTGCCGCTCCGTCATGGCCTGAACGTCAGCCACGTCACTCACTGCCCGCGGACTGCGTGGGCGAGTGCAGCAGCTCCAGCTTCTTGCCCTCACCGAGATACATGTGCACGCCGCAGGGCAGACAGGGGTCGAAGCTGCGGACCGTACGCATGATGTCGATGCCCTTGAAGTTCTCCCGGTCGTTCTCCTCGAAGATCGGCTGGCCCTGCACCGCGTCCTCGTAGGGCCCGGGCGTTCCGTAGGTGTCGCGCGGGCTCGCGTTCCACGGGGTCGGCGGATACGGGTGGTAGTTGGCGATCTTGCCGTCCCTGATCACCATGTGGTGCGAGAGCACACCGCGTACGGCCTCGGTGAAGCCGCAGCCGACGCCTTCCTCCGGGACCTCGAACTTCTCCCACGTCTTGGTACGGCCCGCCCGGATCTCCACGAGCGCCTTCTCGGCGAAGTGCAGGGCGCAGGCCGCCGCGTACGCCTGGAAGTAGGTCCGCGCCCGGTTGCGCTCGATGGTGTTGCTCCAGCGCGGGACGTGCCACTCCAGCTCGACCGGGCCCTTGAGCGCGGTCTTGGGGAGGTTGATCTTCACGCTCTTGCCGGTGGCCTGGATGTAGCCGATGTCGACGAGACCGGCCAGCGCGGTGACCCACAGGCGGGCGAGCGGCCCGCCGCCGGTGTCGAGCGCGAGGTATTCCTCGCCGTCGAACCAGCGCGGCGACATGACCCAGCTGTACTTGTCGCCCAGGTCCCGCTTCTGCGGCTGCGGGTTGGTGTGCTGGTTCCACGGGTGGCGGCGGTCGACCGGGTTGCCGAGCGGGTCGTGGGTCACGAACATCTCCTGCTCGTCCCAGTCGTTGTAGTACGACGAGCCGAGCAGGATGCGGATACCGAGGTTGATCTTCACCAGGTCGGTGGTGATGAGCTTGCCGTCCACGACGATGCCGGGGGTCACGTACATCTTCCGACCCCAGTCGGTCATGTCCTTGTACTCGAAGTTGCAGTGCTCCGGGTCCTGGAAGGAGCCCCAGCAGCCGAGCAGGATACGGCGGTTGCCGACCTCCTCGTAGCCGGGCAGCGCCTCGTAGAAGAAGTCGAAGAGGTCGTCGTGCATGGGCACGACCTTCTTCATGAACTCCACGTAGCGCTGGAGCCGGGTGATGTAGTCCGTCATGAGCTGGATGGTCGCCACCGTGCCCACCCCGCCGGGGTAGAGCGTGGAGGGGTGCACATGGCGGCCCTCCATGAGGCAGAACATCTCGCGGGTCATCCGGCTGACCTGAAGGGCCTCGCGGTAGAACTCGCCCGTGAAGGGGTTCAGCGACCGCATGATGTCGCCGATGGTCTTGTAGCCGTGGTCCTCGGCGTGCGGGGAGTTGGTGCGGTTGGCCAGTTCGAGTACGCCGGGATTGGTCTCGGCGACCATCTTCTCGCAGTAGTCGACCCCGACCAGATTCTCCTGGAAGATATTGTGGTCGAACATGTACTCGGCGGCCTCGCCGAGATTCACGATCCACTCACCCAGATGCGGCGGCTTCACGCCGTACGCCATGTTCTGCGCGTAGCAGGAACAGGTGGCGTGGTTGTCACCGCAGATTCCGCAGATCCGGCTGGTGATGAAGTGGGCGTCGCGCGGGTCCTTGCCCTTCATGAAGACCGAATAGCCGCGGAAGATCGAGCTGGTGCTGTGGCACTCGGCGACGACCTTCTGCTTGAAGTCGATCTTCGTGTAGATACCCAGACTCCCGACGATTCGGGTGATGGGGTCCCATGCCATCTCCACCAGTTCGTCTCTGCCCTGGCTCGTCGCCGTCATGGGGCCGCCTCTTCTTTCCGTCTCGGTTTCGTGGAGGGTGAGTTACCGGGTGGCGTCCAGGTGAGTGCCCCATCGGCCGCCGGATCGGCGGCCGATGGGGCATTCGCAGGATTACCAGGTGCGGGTGGCGCCGGTGGTGAGTTCCTTGCCGCGCTTACGCCATTTCGGTTCGCGGTCGAGCGTGTGGGTGGTGATATGGCGCAGCCGCCGCATTGTCGCCCCGTACATACCGACGGCGTTCGTGGAGAGTTTCCCGCCCGGAGGCTCGTCCATGAAGGGCATGAATTTGTCCGGGAATCCGGGCATGGTGCAGCCGATGCAGATGCCGCCGACGTTGGGGCAGCCGCCGATGCCGTTCATCCAGCCGCGCTTGGGCACGTTGCACTTCACTGCGGGACCCCAGCAGCCCAGCTTCACGATGCACTTGGGCGAGCCGTACTCCGTCGCGAAGTCGCCCTGCTCGTAGTAGCCGGCCCGGTCGCAGCCCTCGTGCACGGTCTGGCCGAACAGCCAGGTCGGACGCAGTTCGTCGTCGAGGGGGATCATCGGGGCCTGGTCGGTGGCCATGTAGAGCAGATAGGTGAGCGTCTCCGAGAGGTTGTCCGGCTGGATGGGGCAGCCGGGGACGCACACGATGGGGATCCCGGCCTTGGACTTCCACTCCCAGCCCAGGTAGTCGGGGACACCCATGGCGCCGGTGGGGTTGCCCGCCATGGCGTGGATGCCGCCGTACGTGGCGCACGTGCCGGCCGCGACGATCGCGGTGGCCTTGGGCGCGAGCCGGTCGAGCCACTCGCTGGTGGTCATCGGCTGACCGGTCGCGGGGTCGTTGCCGAAGCCCGACCAGTAACCCTCTTCCTTCAGCTTCTCGTTGGGAATCGAGCCTTCGACGACCAGGACGAAAGGCTCCAGTTCGCCGCGGTCCGCCTTGAAGAACCACTCCAGGAAATCGTCGGCGCCACCGTTCGGGCCGCACTCGAAATCGATCAGCGGCCAGTGCACGGCGATCTGTGGCAGACCGGGCAGCGCGCCGAGTGCGATCTCCTCGATGCTGGGCTGGGTCGCGGCGGTCAGCGCGACCGAATCCCCGTCACAGCTCAGTCCGGCATTGATCCACAGCACATGGATCAGCGTGTCCTCGGCTTTTTTCGCCGCTTCTGTCGGCATAGCACCGCTGCCTTCCGGGATTGGTCCACCCGATACCCATGAATCTCATGGGTGTGGCGTCACTCACATTGCTACCATCTAGGATCCGGCTGAACGTTCTGTCAACACGGGTTTCGTCCGGGCGGCCCTGCTTTTGCGCCCGGAATTCCTGGGCCAATTGGGTGACTCAAGGAAGGCCGGTCGGTAGGTGCATGAATTGTCGATCACACAGAGCATTGTCGACGCGGTATGCGAGCGCGCGGCGGGAAGACCGGTACGCACCGTCAGCGTCCGGGTGGGAATGCTGACCGCCGTGGTGCCCGACTCGATGCGCTTCTGTTTCGACCTGACCACGGCGGGCACGGTCGCCGAAGGCGCGGCACTCGAAATCGAACAGCCGCCGGGAACTGCGCGCTGCCGGGCGTGTTCGAAGGACTTCACCCTGGCGGATCTTGTATTGCTGTGTCCGTGCGGGAGCGCCGATGTGGAGATCACGTCGGGACAGGAACTCCAGATCATCTCCATGAGAGTGGGCTGACCTATGTGCGGTACGTGCGGTTGCTCGGGCGGAAGCGAAGGGGGCACCGGGACACGGATCGCCGTTCCCCACACGCACCCGCACGACGGTGACCACGTTCACGATCACACCGGGCCACATCAGCCCGTCGCGATCCGCGGGACGGCCGACGGCGGCGAGACCGTCACCCTCGAACAGCGGGTCCTCGCCAAGAACGAGGACCTGGCCGCCCGTAACCGCTCCTGGCTGGCGGAACAGGGCATCGTGGCGGTGAACATGATGAGTTCGCCCGGCGCCGGCAAGACCACCCTCCTCGAACGCACCATCCGGGATTTCGCCGGCCAGCGCCCGGTCGCGGTCATCGAGGGCGACCAGGAGACGATGCTCGACGCCGACCGGATCAAGCGCGCGGGCAGCACCGTCGTCCAGGTGAACACCGGCGCGGGCTGCCACCTCGACGCGGAGATGATGCGGGACGCGCTCACCACCCTGGCGCCCGTGTCAGGATCGCTCGTCCTGGTCGAGAACGTCGGCAATCTGGTCTGCCCCGCCCTCTTCGATCTCGGCGAGCGCAGCCGGGTTGTGATCATCTCGGTCACCGAGGGCACGGACAAGCCGCTCAAGTACCCCTATATGTTCGCCGCGGCGGACCTGGTGATCATCAACAAGATCGACCTGCTGCCGTACGTCGACTTCGACGTCACCCGCTGCGAGGAGTACGCCCGTTCCGTCAATCCCGGTCTGCGGTCACTGACCGTTTCGGCGACCACCGGAGAGGGAATGCGCGACTGGTACGACTGGGTGGCCGGGCAGTACTGAGGCTCGCCGGCCACCACTTCCCCGAGTCCCTACCGGGCCCGGACCACGACCTCCGTCAGGGACAGCGGGTTCGTCGTGGACGCGAGCTGCACGCGTACGTAGCGGCCCTTCGCGTCGCCGAGATCGACGGCGGTGGGGCGCTGCGCCCGGTCCTCCAGATGGACGGCGGTCACACCGGGCGCGGTGCGCGCCTCCTCCAGGGAGTCCGTCGTGAACGGGGTGTCGGAGACCAGCACCCAGTAGTCGGCGAGGCGTTCGGCGCAGCAGTCGGTGCGGTTCCAGATCTCGACGGTGTCAATGGTGTGCGACCGCTCCAGATCCACCTGCCACCAGGCCTGGTGGGACGGTTCCGCGGTGTGCGTGGTCGTGTTGTCGCGCAGGTAGTCCCCTGCCGTGTCGCCGTCCACCGCGCGGCTCGGGACCCCGTCCCACGCGGTGCTCGACTGGGTCGCCGTCCTGTCGCGCGCCACATTGGGCAGGACGGCCTCGACATGGCCCGTGAGTTCCAGGACCCGTCGGCCGCCACCGGTCACCACGGTTTCGATGGCGGCCGGGCCGGTCTCGGAATCGGCCGGCAGCGACACCGGGGCCGTGACGGTGTGCGTGCGGCCCCGCTTCAGACCGCTGAACCTCACTTCCCCGCCGGTGGTCCAGCCCGCAGGCGCCCTCAGTGCGAGAGTGCCGCGTGCCGTGTCGTGGCCGAGGTTCGTCACATGGACCGGGACGTCGGTGACCGATCCGACCGTGAGCCGCTCCGGCACCTGGGCCCAGGAGACGACGCTTCCGGTGGGCGCGACGAGCACCGCGTCGAGGCTCAGCCCGAGGTCCTCACCGGCGTGTTCGGGCTTCGCGAGGGTGAGCGTCACGGGGGTGACCCGGCCGGGTCCTACGGAGAAGGGGCCGATGGCCTCCCGGGTCAGCTCCTCGCCCTTCACCAGCCGCGTCCGCTCCCCGACCTGGACGCGGTAGAGCGCGTCGGGGCGGGCCTCTCCCCGTACCGCGAGCGACACCTGCCCGGCTCGGTCGGCGGTGACGTAACCGGAGTGGCGCACCGTGGTCCGCCGGGTGCTGGAGTAGCTGCCCTCGTCGGCGTAGCTGTAGCCGTCCTCGAAGTCCCCGGCGCCAAGCACCACGGCTCCGTTGCCGCCCGCGTCGGCGCGGCCGAGGGAGACGGTGTTCTGCGGGACGACCCGGAGTTCGCCGCCGAGTTCGGCCTTGATCACGGGGAGCACCTGGTCACGGGGGGTTTCGGGCACGGTGACGACGAGGTCGTCACCGTCCCGGCGCCAGTCGAGCCGCTGCGCCGCGCCGTCCTCGGTCACCTTTCGTACGGAGGTGGCCAGGCCGGGCAGGCGCAGTTCGCCCGACTCGGGCCAGTGGGTCACGTGCAGGAACAGGTCGCGGTCCTTGACCGTCACCTCGCCCCACGGCTGACCGCCGAACCGGGTGGCTGAGGCGTCGAGTACGGCGTCGGGGTGGCGGTCGAGCCAGTCGCCCATCCCGCGCAGGACGTCCGCCTCGAACTCGACCACCGAACCGTCGCCGCGCGGGCCGATGTTGAGGAGATAGTTGCCGCCTCGGGCCCGGACGCCGGTGAGTCCGACGACGAGGTCCCGGATCTTGCCGGGCAGGTCGTCACGGACCTGCCAGCTTCGGTAACCCCAGGTGTCGTGGTAGATGGAGGCGGGGGTCTGCCAGGCGCCGTCGAGTGCCACGGAGGGGATCTCGTTGTCGCCGAGCGTCCGGAAGTCGCCCTTGTTGTTCCACACCCGGCTGTTGACGGCGGCCTCCGGCTGGAGTTCGCGGACGATGCCGGCGAACTCCTCGCTCTGCGCGTCAGTGGGTGACGACATGTCGAACCAGACTTCGGCGATGTCACCGTAGTTGGTCATCAGCTCGCGGATCTGCGCCTTGATCACGGGTTCCATCGAGGCGGGGATCGGATTGTTGTTGCTGCCGTCGAATGCGTGGCCCTGGTGCCAGTCCACGAGGGAGAAGTAGAAGCCGAACTTCAGTCCCTGGCTCCGGCATTCGTCGGCGAGAGCCTTCAGCGGGTCCTTGCCGTAGGGGGTCGCGTCCGTCACGTCGTAGTCGGTGGTGGCGGTGTCGAACATGGAGAAGCCGTCGTGGTGCTTGCTGGTGATGACGACGTAGCGCATGCCGGCCTGCTTGGCGAGGGAGCAGATCCCGGCGGGGTCGAAGCGGTCGGGCCGGAAGCGGGCGGCGACGTCCAGATACTCCTCCTCGGAGATGTCGGCCCACATCTGGATCTGCTCGCTGTAGCCGGAGGTGACCGGTTCGCCCTTCCAGACGCCGCCCAGCTCGGAGAAGAGTCCCCAGTGGATGAACATCCCGAACTGGAGCCGCTGCCAGGCAGCGAGGTCCTTGTCGGCGCTGAGATCGATGGCGCCCGGTATGCCGCGCACGGATGGCCCGTCGGGCCGGTCCACCGAGGTGGCGACCGCCGCGGGAGGGCTCGTGGCCACCGCCCCGGCGGCGAGCAGCAACGCGAGCACGACGCCGATCACCTTGCGCATTCCGGCACTCCTCCGCGAGCGATCCTATGGAGACATCCGACCCTGAAGCCCCAATCAGGCACTTTGTGCCCGCATTTGACCGACGGCCGGGTGAACACATCGGATGTTAGAGGCGAGTCGACGTCACGTCACCCCCTCCGACACCGTCGGCCCCTCGCGGACCACCGCCGAGGAACGGGGAAGGCGGCATTCGAATCGCGTTTCGAATGCCGCGGCGGGTGGCACTTTTTCACGCGCCCGGTGAGATCTGACTTTGCATGAGGGATTTTTCGCGGCGGCCGTGGAGTGCGGGCCGGTACGGTCGATTCAGCTCCCCGTAAGGAGCCGGCCCGGGGCAACGGGAAAAGCGCCCGACCCCAGGACGCGAAGCGATCGAACGCGGAGAGCTGATGCTTGACCTGTTTCGGCGAGAGTGGATAGACCCTCCCTCCGGGAAATCGCATGATCTCGGTGCGCCGAGCTTCCCCGCGGCCACTCCCGAAGGCCGGCCGTCGGATCAGCAGGGCCTCATCGGGCTCGCCGCCTTCGTCCAGCGGAACCGGCCCCGCTATCTTTGCTACGCACGGGCGCGACTGCTCGACGAGGCCGCGAGCCAGGCCGCCGTCGAGGCGACGATCGCGGCCATCAGCGGCCGTTGGAGCGATCTCCTGCAGAACGCGCGCCCCTCGGCGGACGCGTGGCGGCAATTGCGTACGCGGATTCAGAGTGTGAGCCGCGCGGCCGGCGTACCGGATTCGGCCGTGGCGCGGCTGTACGGCGACTTTGCCCCGGACACCGCGGACACCGCCCTTTTGCGGTGGCGCCTGTCGATGACCACCGAGTCGATCGCCGATCTGATGGGCATCGACCCTCCGGCGGTGGCCGCGTCACTGCTGACCGTCCAACGGCACTTCCCCGCCACGGCACTTCGGCAACTGGAGCAGTCGCCCTTCCGTCCGTGACGCGCGCCCGACTCACTTGGCACGCACGGCCACATCATCACCCTGACCAGTGGTGGTGCGCCTTGGGCGGCGCTTCTAGGATGGGCTCGTATTCCCTGGCGAGATCGTGGTTCGAACCGGGAGGAGTCCGTCCCTTGGCTGACAACAGGCGTGTCGACTTATCCGTTCCCAGTGCGGCGAGAATGTACGACTGGCTGCTGGGCGGCCACTACAACTACGAGGTGGACCAGAAGGCGTCCGAACAGCTCCTGAAGGTCGCGCCGACGACAAAGGAGCTGGCGCGCAACAACCGCTGGTTCCTGGAACGCGTGGTGCGTGTCATGGCCGCGGAGCACGGAATTCGGCAGTTCGTCGATTTCGGGTCCGGCCTGCCGACGCAGAACAACGTGCATCAGATCGCTCAGGCCGTCGATCCCCGCTCACATGTCGTCTATGTGGACAACGACCCCGTCGTACTCGCGCACGGGCAGGCGATCCTCGACGAGAACGACCGGAGCGTGGTCATCGCGTCGGACATGCTGGAGACCGAATACATCCTGGAGCATCCCGACTTCAAGCGTCTCATCGACCTTGAACAGCCGGTCGGTGTCCTCTTCAACTCCGTTCTGCACTGCATTCCCGACGCCGCCGGACCGGGTGACCTCGTCACGCGCGTCGTGGATCTCCTGAGTCCCGGCAGCTTCGTGGTGATATGCCAGCTCGTCAGCGACGACGCCGACCTGCGCCGGCAGGTTACGGAGATGATGCTGGAGCAGACCCATGGCCGATGGGGCCGGGTACGCGAACGGGCCGAGGTGGACCGGTACTTCGACGGGCTGGTGATTCAGCGGCCCGGTCTGGTCGATGTCACGGACTGGCGTCCGGACTCGGAGCTCCAGCGTCGCCAGCGCAGCATCGAGTGGACGGAGTACGGCGGTCTGGCCGAGGTGCCGCCGGGTCGGCAGGGCACGGTTCCTCGGTCTCGTACCGCGTGATGGCGTCCCGCAGTATGACCCGGCTGTCCCGCCAGGTGGCGGCCGCCTCGTGGCTCAGGCGCAGCATCAGCTCCACGCGCCGTTCCACATCGTCCGGCTTGACGTAGTACGTCGCGTCGTCGTCCCCCTCGACATACACCATGGCGGGTGGACCGAGGGGGGCGAAGCGCAGATGCGCCATGGAGCCGTGATTGGAGACGACGCTGCTGTTCAGCGGTACGAACCGGACGGTGACACCGGGCCGGTCGCTGAAGCGCAGGAGCTTGCGCAGCTGCTCGGCCATGGTCCGCCGGGTGCCGACCTGGCGGAGCAGTACGGACTGGTCCAGCAGGAAGACTCCCCTGGGCGCGTCCGGCTGCTCGAAGAACCGGCGCTGCCGCTCCTCCCGCAACTGGACGCGTTGTTCGACCTCTTCGCCTTCCGAGACCCGGAGACCGTCGCTGATGATCTGGCGCGCGTACGCGGCGGTCTGGAGGAGACCGGGCACGATCCGGGCCTCGTAGGTGCAGAAATACACGGCCTCCGACTCCAGCGAGATCAGCCGCTGCATCCATGAGGCCGCGTAGTCGGAATAGCGGTCGAACCACTCGGGTTCCAGCGCGCGGCCGGCGAGGCGTTTGAGTTCGGCGCGCTCCGCCGCGTCGGCGCCGTACCTGTCGGCGAGAATATCGACGTCCCGCGGATCCGGCGGGCTCTCCGCCCGTTCGAGCCGACTGACCTTGGAAACCGAGGCGTTGATCAATTTCGCGGAGTGGGTCGCGGTGAATTTATGCGCCTCACGCATTCTGCGCAGCTCCGCGCCGAGCACGATACCGGCCGCTGTCGGATTGAGCCTCCGTCGATGAACAGGGGCGAAAAGCGGGACCGGGGTGTCGGACAGCTGGGACACGCGTGCTCCGTTCATGAATAAGCGTGGCTCATCATGGCACGACGAAAGCTCGCGTGTCCCGCTGAACTGGCTTTCAAAGCAGGCGAGTTGGACTACAGGACGTCGAACTCGCCTTTCCTCGCTCCGTCCAGGAAGGCTTCCATCTCGCGCGCTTCGAAGATCAGCGCCGGCCCGTCGGGATCGGTCGAGTTGCGCATCGCCACTTTACCGCCCGGCAGGGCGGCCAGCTCCACGCACTGACCGTTGGCCGTACTCTTCGCGCTCTTGATCCAGTCCGCCGTGATGGAACCCGCGGAGACACCGTTGCGATATCCGTCCATACGCTTCTCCCTGGCTGTGTGTTCGAAGATCGGACTTCGCGTCGGCCCCTGCCGACTTCGGCCCGCTCGGCGGTGACGTCGCAGGCAGGGACCCCATGCAATCCCCTCATGCAATTGCACGGGCAGGAACACGGCGATACTAGACGTGGATACTCGAACGGAACTGTCCCCCGGAAGGGTGATAGCGGCAGCGCGCCGAGCTCGACATCAGCCCACAGAAATACGTTCGATTCTCCAGGCGGGGGGTCCCTGGAGCCGGTCCGAGCAGCGCCGGGCAGCGCGTCGCCCGTCGCCTCGCCGTACAACTCGGGTAACCATGAAACAGCGCCACGACCGAGCGCCGGTCCCGGCGGCCGCGCGATCGGCCGTCCTCATCAGCCAGGAGCAGCCATGACCACGGAGCAGGAAGCAATGGACGCCATCCACCACGCGTTCGGCGACAGCGCGCACGCCGAGGTGGCCACCTTCCCGGCGGGCAACGTGTCGATCACCCTCACCAAGGGGGAGCACGCGGCCACGATCGACGGGCACCCGGAGAGCGGCTGGGGCTGGACCGTCGACCCCGGCGACGACGAGGGATTCAGCGGGCACGAGAACACCGCGGCCACGCTGGACGAGGCGCTCGCCGACATCCGCGCCGTCCTCATCTGACCCGCCGGCACCGCGTCCCCCGGGCCCTGGCCGCGATCACCGGAAGGAGTAGGGTCGGCGTCGAGGATCTGGCGGTCGGCAGGCCACCCGAACCACCGCTCTTCCCACGAAGTGAGAGACCCATGGCCACCGCTGTCATCGGATCGTCCGTCGACATCCCCACCCCGGACGGAACCTCCGACGCCTATCTGGTCCACCCCGAATCCCCCGGCCCGCACCCGGCAGTGCTGGTCTACATGGACGCCTTCGGGCCGCGACCGGGCCTCAAAGCCATGGCGGACCGGATCGCGGCGGCGGGCTACACCGTCCTGCTCCCCAACGTCCTCTACCGCGCCGGACGCGCCCCGTTGGTCGAACTGCCCGACTTCATCGCCCCGGAACAACGCCCGGAGATCTTCGCGAGCATCCTGCCGGCCATGCGGCAGCTGACCCCGGAGCCGGCCGTACGGGACGCCGGCGCGTACCTGGACTGGCTGGCCGCCAGTCCCCTCGCCACCGACGGTCCGGTCGGGATCACCGGCTACTGCATGGGGGCCGGTCTCGCGCTGCGCGCCACCGCGGCGTATCCGGACCGGGTGGCCGCCATGGGGGGTTTCCACGGCGCGCACCTGGCCAGTGAGGCACCCGACAGCCCGCACCTCGGCGCCGGCCGGATCACCGCCGAGCTCTACTTCGGCCACGCCGACCAGGACGCGGCGCTCCCCCCGGAGCAGGTCGACCGTCTCGAAAAGGCCCTCACCGACGCCGGTGTCCGCCACCGGGCCGAGGTCTACACGGGAGCCCGCCACGGCTACACCCAGGCGGACACCGCCTCGTACGACGCCGAGGCGGCGGAGCGGCACTGGACCGCTCTGCTGGACCTCTTCGGACGTAATCTCTGAGCGCGTGCCGCGAGGCGGTCAGCAGGTCTGACGGAGATGACCGTCGCTGCCGTCGGGGAGGACGTCCAGGTCCCGGCGCACGATGCTGAGCCTGTCCCGCCATCCCGCGCACGCGGTCGCCAGCCCCTTGGACGTGTACTCGACGACGATCACACGGTCATCGAAGTACTCCGTGAACGAGTCGCACTCCCCGTACTCCCCGCACTCCTCGACGACGGCGAAGTCGAGCCCGGTCCGGTCGCGGAACCCGGCGAGATCGGCGGTGTTCTTCTGGCCGATCGCCAGGCCCTTCTCGTGCGCGTGCGCCGAGAGCAGGGTGATGAAGGCCATGGCGGCCGAGGAGCCGAACCGGCCCCTACTGCGCTCATAACTGTCGTAGTTGTCGGGTTCCACCGCCTGGAAGCCGTTGTCCGCGCAGCCGTCGATCCAGCCGTTCACCCTGGCCGCGATACGTTCGCGCTTGCCGGCGGTGCCCACGTCCAGGATCGCCTCGTCCCACTCCTCGTCGATGATGACGTCGCCGTTGTCGTCGCGGAGCAGGAGATCGGGCTCCCACGCGTCCAGTTCGTCGGGCTGGACCTGGAAGGCGTTGACGTAGCAGATGTTGTAGAGCCCGGGCGCCGGGGAGTCCTCGCGGTCACGGCCGACCACGCGTACCCCGGCGGGCGGCGGGTAGGCACCGCCGATCTGGTAGTCGAACCCGGCGTGGGCCGGCGGAAGGGACACGGCGGCCGGCCGCGAACCCGCGGGGGACGAGGCGGGGAGGGGGGTGATCAGTGCGATGGTGAGGGCCGCGACCGCGTAGATCGAGCGCGCCTTCACCCTGTGAACGTCTGGTCCGGTCAAGAGAATCTGGCCTATCGGGGGCAGGAGCGATATGGTCACCGCGATGACTACCTATTCTGCTGTCAGATTGGGGGTCCCGTCCGCGCAAGGTGAGTGCTGATGCTCACCGAGACCGCGAACGGGAATTCCCGCCTTTCCTTCTGGCCGCGCGTGCGTGAGTTCGCCGTGCCGCCGTCCATGATCGAGACCGCGACCGCCCGCCGTCAGGCCGGCGACTGGGCCGGAGCCTGCGCGGCGGCTCGTATCGATGTCGATCTCAGCCCACGTTCCTCGGCGCGTACCCATGGCCGGGAACTCACGGCCCGACTCCGGGCCGATCTGCGCCATTTGGCGCCCGATCTGCTGCGCTGGCACATGCCGAGGATCGCTCCTGACGGTCTGCTGCGCCCTGGGCTGACCGTCGCTCTGGCGCGGTACGGCGACGGGCTCAGCGCCGTCGGCCCGGTGTATCTCGTGGCCCGGACTCCGCCGGCCTGGGCGGATGCCGGTCAGCGGATCAGCCTCGCGCTGTGGGACGGGTCCCATGCCGGTGCCGCCGCCCGACGCCATCCGCATCCCCATCCCGACCGGCGGTTCCGGCTCGATCTGCACCGCCATCTGTGGGACGCGCGCCGGACCGACGAGCTCCGGGCCCGGTCCGGGGCCGATTCGCCGTCGGGCGGGGGCGGTCCGGTGCTGGATCCGGCGGTGCCGGAGGCACTGCGGGAGGCACTGCCGGACGCCACGGCGCGGCGCTGCGCCGTTGACCGGTGGGCGGCCGAGGCCGGGATCCTTCTCCGGGCCGAGGGGCGGTCCACCGGTGCCGTCGCCGTACGGCTCGGGGCCCGGCTGCGGCTGGAGTTGGAGCTCGTCGCGGACGAGCACGGCGCCGGCCCGCCGGTCCTGCGGATCGCGGAGCCGGGCCGGGCCGGCCCCGCCCCGGCGCCGCCGCTCCTGCCCGACGCGGCGACCTGGATACTGCCGGACCTGGAGCTGATCCGGGCCGGTGCGATCGACGTCGACCGGCTGCATCCGCTGGTCGCCCCGGCGCTCGTACCGGGTTGTTCGCCGACCGGTCCGGCGCCGGTTCGCGAGCGGTCGGGACAGCCGCGCCTCGTGGACTGCCGGGGAGCGCGCCATCGGATCGGCCTGGTCGACGGGGTGTTGAGCGCGCTGGACCATGACCCGGACGAGATCCGGCGGGAGGAGTTGCTGGCCGCGCTGACGGGTACTCCGCTCGCCTGTCTGCGGGCCATCGACGAGGCGCACCGGAGTCCGGACTGCCTCACCGGGGTCCGTGAACGCCTGGACCACGGCGACGCGGCCGGTGCGCTGGCCGTCGTCGAGGGCCTGTTGGGGCCCGACGCGCTCCTTCGTGGCGGCGCTCTGCGGGACGAGCTGGAGGCCGCCGCCGAACGGCGGGTGAGCTACGGCCTGTTCCGGGCGGGCATGGTCGGTCCGGGTCCCGGGTCGGGCCGCAACCTGCCGCGTAACAGGCGCCCGCGTGACCTCCGTTCCCACCCGCGCGTCGCATCCACTCGCTGAGCCCGACACCGACCGGCGATGCCCGGTCCTGCCGACATGGCTGGACCTCCGCCGCCCGCACACACGCACACACGCACACACGCACACCACATGACCGCCCGACCCAACCCAGAGGTGATGACACTTGACCACTCGCACCCCGTTCGCCCGTACCGACGCGCCCGCCCCCGCCTCTCAACTCGACGTCGCAGGTGAGCTGTTGGCCCTGCTGCGCGACACGACCACCGAACCGCGCCCCGACACACAGTTGGAGGCGCTGACCCTGGCCGTCGCCGCCGACCTCCCCGTACTCCTGTGGGGTGAGCCGGGCATCGGCAAGACCGCCGCCCTGACACAGCTCGCCGCGTCGCTGGACCTTCCGCTGACCACGGTGATCGCGAGCGTGCACGAACCCTCCGACTTCTCGGGCCTGCCCATCGTCGGAGACGATCCCGCCGCGCAGGGTGTCCCGATGGCCCCGCCGGACTGGGCTGTTCGGCTCGTACGGGCGGGGCGCGGGCTGCTGTTCCTGGACGAGCTGTCCACGGCGCCGCCGGCCGTTCAGGCCGCCCTGCTCAGGCTCGTACTGGAGCGGCGGATCGGCGCACTCCAGCTCCCGCCGGGCGTAAGGATCGTGGCCGCCGCCAATCCGCGCTCGTCGGCGGCCGACGGATGGGAGCTGAGCCCGCCGCTGGCCAACCGGTTCGTTCATCTTCAGTGGACCCATGACCACGAGGTCGTCGTACGCGGCCTCGGTGGGACCTGGCCCCTGGCCACCCTGCCGCGACTCGATCCCGAACGGCTCTCCGAGGCCGTCGACTTCGCCCGCCGTGCCGTGTGCGGGCTGCTCTCCGCGCGGGCCGGACTCGTGCACCGGCTGCCCAGCAACGAGACCCGCCGGGGCGGTCCTTGGCCGTCGCCCCGCAGCTGGGAGATGTCGCTGCGGCTGATCGCCTTCGCCACCGCGGCCGGTTCGTCCCGGGACGTACTCTCACTGCTCGTCAGGGGCACCGTGGGGGACGGTCCGGGGCTGGAACTGCTCGCCAGTCTCGACCGGATGGATCTCCCCGACCCGGAGACGCTTCTCGCCGACCCGGCGAACGCCGTCCTGCCCGAGCGCGGGGACCTGCGGCAGGCCGTACTCGACGGAGTGGTGCGGGCGGTCCGCGAGCGCCCGGAGAAGTCCCGCTGGGACGCGGCGTGGGCGCTTCTGGTCCGGGCGACGGAGACCGGCGCACCGGACCTGGTGGTCGTCCCCGCGACCACCCTCGCCTCGCTCCGCCGGGAGGAGTGGGACGTTCCGGCGTCGATCGACCGGCTCGCCGGTGCGGTGTCCCTCTCCCGGCGGGCGGACCAGGTGGCGGCCCGTACCACGGCCGTCGCGAGGGCCGGCCGATGAGCCCGCACCGGGACGGGGATGAAGCCATGGACGCGCCGGGAGAGCTGGATCTCGACAAGCTCTTCGCCGCCCGGCTGCACGCCGTCCGGGTCCGTCCCTTCATGGCCACGGCCCTGTTCGCCCTGCATGTGGTGGAGTCGCGGCGGGTGCCGACGATGGCTGTCGACCGGCACTGGCGGGCTTACGTATCGTCGGCGTTCGTGGCCCGGACGCCGGTGGAGGAACTGGCCGGGGTCTGGGTGCACGAGGTGTCACACCTGCTCCGCGACCACCACGGCCGAAGTGACCGGTTCGCGCGGGCCCGCGGGCTGACCGGCCCGGCCGAAAGGCTGCGGATGAACATCGCGGCGGACTGCGAGATCAACGACGACGTGTTCGGAGACGGACTGGCCCGGCCCGAGGGCGCCGTCGGTCCGGGCGTACTCGGGCTGCCGGCGGGCGGGTTGATGGAGGAGTACCTGCTCCAGTTCCGGCTCGGTCCGCATACGCAGAGCATGGCCTGGCTGGACTGCGGCAGTGGCGCCGACGGACTGGCACGGGAGTGGGATCTGGGACCGGACGGCGCGCACGGTCTCAGCGCGCAGGAGCGGGACGCCGTCCGGTTCCGGGTGGCGCAGGGCATCAGGGCCCGTCCCGGGAGTGCGCCGATGGGGTGGCAGCGGTGGGCGGAGGAGGCGTTCCATCCGCCGCAGCCGTGGCGGGAGTTGCTGGGGGCGGCGGTCCGCTCGGCGGCCTCCGGTTCAGGTGCGGGCGAGGACTACACGTACGGCCGGCCTTCGCGGCGTTCGGCCGGGGTGCCCGGTGTCGTACTGCCGAGCCTGCGTCGCAGGCCGCCGCGGGTCGCGGTGATCATCGACACGTCCGGGTCGGTCAGCGACTCCGAACTGGGCAGCGCGCTGAACGAGGTCGCCGCCATCTCCCGTGCCGTGGGCGGCCGTCGGGATCTGATCACCGTTCTGCCCTGCGACGCGTCGGCCGAGATCGCGCATCCGCTGTGCCTGGCCGCGGGGATCCCACTGGTGGGCGGTGGGGGTACGGATCTGCGTACGGGGTTCGCCAGGGCGCTGAGGAAGGGGCCCCGGCCGGATGTGATCGTCGTCCTGACGGACGGTCAGACGCCCTGGCCCGACACCCGGCCGCCGTGCCGGACGGTGGTGGGAGTGTTCGACCGTGAGTCCTCCTCCGGGTCGTGGGACGAGGACGATCCCGACTACGTGCCGGACTCGCCACCCGACTGGGCACGGGTGGTCTCCATCGGGCCGTCGTCGAGGGGTGTGTCGTCCGGCGCGCGGTGAGCCGCGATCACGCCCCGGCGGCCCGCTCCGCGGGCCGCCGTACGACGGGGACGTTGACCCGGACCGCGTGTTCGTCCGCCTTGAAGGCATCAAGACGACCCTCTACCACGCCGGCGTCACACACAGCTGAGAGCCCGCCTCACCCGGGGCCCGGCGGACATCGTGTCCGCCGGGCCTGTCCGCCGGGCGCCGGAGCGCTCACCGCGGGCCGGCCGACGCGGGGACCGGCTCACTCGGCGAGGCGCACCGTAGCGATCTCCCATGCCCTGAGGGGAATCCGGACCGTTCCGGCGTCGACAACCGGCGCGTCCCCAGGGTTCGCACCGTCCGCGCGGCTGTCCTGGTCGCCCAGAAGGCCGACGCGGCGAGCACCGGCGAAGGCGCCGCGTACGACCGCGGTGGTCGGCTCGGGGGATGCGGCGACCAGACGGAGTTCCAGCTCTCCGTCGCGGCGGCGAAGGCTGGTCATGACCGCGCCCTCGACCGACAGACCTTCGTGCGAGGCGGGCTGGGCTTCGAGCGGCCCCGTGCCGGGTGCGGCATGGAGCGGGTGGCGGAAGTGTTCGCCCGCCTCGGCGAGTCCCGCCTCGTGCCAGTCGCCCGCGTGCGGCAGTACCGCGAAGGAGACGGTACTCGTGCCAATCATCTGGGCATCTGGGATGGGGAGTTGCGGTCCGGCGGGTTCGGCGCGGTAGGGATGGATGTTGCGGCTGAGCCAGCCTGTGCCGCGCAGGACGGTCAAGGCGACCTCGTCGTCGAGGAGTTCGTACTCGCAGGCCTGTGTCAGCAGCAGACCGGCACCGCCCGCGTCCACGAAACCGTGTGCGGGGAACGTCGGGACCGGGCGCTCGCTGAAGCCGCCCTCCGCGGTGCGCCCCCGTTCGACCACCGCGAACTGCCCTTCGGCATGGGAGGAGTTGGCGGGCCGGGCGAGCGGCACGTGGCAGCGCACCCGGTGGTCGAGCGAGGCGTTGTCCAGGGTCAGATCGAGGCGGACGAAGGGCTCCCCCACCCGCAGTTCGACGTCCAGACGGACACTGCCGGGCCGGCTCGTCGCCGTACGCCGGTCGGCTGTCCGGTCCACCGCCTCGGGCCAGTCGTACACGCGCTCCACCGTGAGCGAGGCGCGCAGGGGGCCGCCGACCGCGGCGGCGACGCGCAGTGAGCGGGGGGTCTCGACGAGCCGGTCGGTGCCGGGCGGGGCGTAGTTGTAGCTGTCGCCCCGGTCGCCTCCGTCGACGATGCGGCCGACGCCGTCGAGCACGGTCCCGTCGGCGGAGGTGACGCGGAGTGTGCCGTCGTCCAGAGCCGTGACGGTGACGAGTCCGTTGGACAGGGTCCGTCCCTCGGCGCGTACGGGCTCCGGCCCGCGCGCCGCTTCGGTCCGCGCCTCGGCCTGTTCGTCGGCCTGCCCGCCCGGCACCGGCCGCAGCGACGTCCAGCCGAGCGCCGGTACCCGGGCCAGACAGGTGACCGTGCGCTGCGCGGCCCGGGTGATACGGACCGTCCAGTCACCGCTCGCACCGGTCACGGCGGTGCGGACGGCCTCCACGTCGAACGGTGTGTCGCCGCCGTGCCGGGCCACGCCGAATTCCAGTACGCGTCGCTCGTTGTCGCAGCTCCAGTGGGTGATCTCGCTGCCGAACAGCTCCCGCCCGTGGACACGTGGCAGGAACGCCGGCAGTTCCTCACCGGGCAGCGTCTCGGAGAGCAGAAGCCGCTCCCCGCGCACGTCGGTCTGGGCCGGCAGCCTGCTGCCGTCGGGCAGTTCGACGGCGATGTCCTCCCACTCGTCGGGGACTTCGAGATCGACGGTGACCAGGTCCTCACGCGCGGCCGGTGTGGGATTCAGTACGAGTACGGCGTCCCGCGCCACCTGCCGTGCGAGGCCGCCGGCCACCCTGTCCCGAACGGCCTGGCCGAGGTGGCCGGCCTCGCTGATACGGGCGAAGACCTGGGTGGCCGTCTCGTCCACGCCGCATCCGGTGACCGAGTCGTGGCCCGAGGCGTCGATGAGCCGCCACCACGCCATGTCGAGGAACTTCTCGGGCCACTCGGCCGACCAGAGCGCGGCGAAGGGCTCGGCGTAGCGTTCGACAAGTCGTTCCGAGCGCGCGAGCGCCTGCTTCAGATGAGGGCGCGCGGAGAGCACACCGGGCAGGATGTTCGCGTTGGCGTGGCTGCGCAGTTCGCCTTCCACGACGGGCAACGACCGGTCGTGCGGGTCGCGTTGGCCGATGTAGTCGGCCAGGGTGGTGATCGTCACGTCGACGTCCGCCGGGTCCAGGTCGGCGACCAGCTTGACCAGGGAGCCGACGGGGGCCGAGTGGTCCGTGCCGTACATGGCGAGGACCGGGTCGGCGCCGAAGGAGGGTGCCAGCCGCCTGCCGAGGTCGGCCATGCGCCCGGCGAAGTGCCCGGGGTCGGAGAAGACATAGGCGGCGTTGCCGTAGCCGCTCGCGAGATATTCGGTGCGTACGGAGCTGCCGTCGGGTGCCTGCCAGCGGAAGGCGTGGCCGGGTACGCCCGCGGGGACGCCGCGCCACACGCAGGCGTGGTCGAGACCGGCGGCGGAGAGGATCTGCGGCATCTGCGCGCAGTGGCCGAACATGTCGGGGAGGTAGCCGACGGGCATCGGGCTGCCCAGTTCGGTGGCACGGCGGTGGCCGAGTTCCAGATTGCGGATGATGTTCTCGCCGGAGCAGAGGAATTCGTCCAGGAGGATCTGCCAGGGGCCGACGGCCAGTTGGCCGCGCCTGACCAGTCGGAGCACGCGGTCGCGGTGTTCCGGGCGGACCTCCAGGTAGTCGTCGACGGCGGCCATCTGGCCGTCGAGGGTGAAGCGGAACCGTTCGTCGGCCTCCGCCCGGTCCAGGACCTCGTCGAGCAGGTCGACCAGACGCAGCCGGAAGCGCTGGAACGGCTCGTACCATTCGCGGTCCCAGTGGGTGTGCGGGACGAGCGACACGGCGGGGGCGTGGGCGCGGGCGGTCATCGGGACGGTGTCTCCTCTGCGGCCGGCGTACCCGCCGGGCTGGGGGGTTGGGGCGTGAAGGTGAGCGTCAGGGAGGCGCTCTCCGGCTGGAGCCGGTACTGGGGCAGGACACCGGGGCCGCAGGACGCCGAGCCGAGTCCGTTCTGCGCGAGGTCGAGGTTGAGCACGATCGTGTCGCCCGGTACGAGGTCGGTGGTACGGGTCGCGGCGTCGAGCTGCTCCGACGTCCAGCGGCGGGCGGTGAAGGCGAAGGGCGCCTCGCCGTCGACGCGCAGGCCCGCGCCGTCGTCGGACGTGAGCCGCAGCCAGCGCAGGTCGATACGGTTCCCGTTCTCCTGGGGGAAGACGTACGGCGTCTGAAGGGCATCGACGGTGCCGGTGAAGCGGCCGACCCGGGCGGCCTGGCGGCTGTCGGCGTACGCCTCCCCCGGTCCACGCCCGAACCACTCGGCGGCGCCGAGAGCGGCGGGCAGTGCCATGCGCAGGCCGAGCCTGGGAAGTGTGCACGGCCAAGCGCCGTCCGGGTGGACGTCCAGGTCCAGCCGCAGGCGTTGTCCGTCGGCGCTCCAGCGGTAGTCGGCCCGCATGCCGAAGCCGAGGCCGGGCGGGGCGGCCCGGGTGCGTACGACGAGGGCGTCGCCGAGCGGTTCGACGGCCACGACACGGTGCTGCAGACGGTGCAGGCCCGCGGCGCGCCATCGGGCTTCCTCGGGGTCGTCGGAGCCCCGGTCGTTGTCGGTGGGTGCGCGCCACAGGTCGAGCCGGGGCCCTTCGACGGGCAGGCCGCCGAGTGCGGTCAGTCGCCCGGTCAGCGGGTCGAACACGCCGGGGCCCAGGCGCAGTTCGGTCGCCGTCAGGTGGGGAGCCGCACCGGTGGCGGGAGCGGCGGGGGCCGGTGCCGGGGCGGTGCGTGTCTGGCCCCAGGCCACGACATGACCGGCCCGCGCCCACGGGGTGTCGGCGCCGAGAGCGGCCCGTACGGTGAGCCAGCTCTCCTTGGCGGTGGCGGGAAGTCCGGGCAGAGGCAGGTCGGTGGCGGCGCCCGCGGCGACCGGGGGCACGGTGAGCGCACCGTGGGCGACCTCGATCCCCTCCTCCTCAAGGACCCAGGAGAAGTCGAGATGCTCCGTGGACAGGATGTCGTAGTGGTTGGTGACGCGCAGTGCGCCGTCGACGCCCGTGATCCGCACCGGTTCGAAGACCTTCGCGAACTCCGCGAGGGCGGGTGACGGCGTGCGGTCGGGACGGACCAGTCCGTCGATGACGAAGTTGCCGTCGTGGAGGGGTTCGCCGAAGTCGCCGCCGTACGCGAAGTAGGCGCGGCCCTCCGCGTCGTGCTGGGCCATGCCGTGGTCGAGCCACTCCCATACGAAGCCGCCCTGGCAGCGCGTATGGCGTTCGAACAGGTCGCGGTATTCCAGCAGACCACCCGGTCCGTTGCCCATCGCGTGGCCGAACTCGCAGAGGATGAAGGGCCGTTCGCGGACGCGCTCGGGCCCCTCAACGCCCTGCCCGATGCGGTCCACCTCGTCGTGGCTCGCGTACATCCGGCTGTGAACGTCGGTGTAGGAGCAGTCGGTGTCGCCCTCGTAGTGCACCGGGCGGGTGGGGTCGCGCCGGTGGGTCCACTCGGCCGCGGCCGCGAGGTTGCGGCCGGTGCCGGCCTCGTTGCCGAGCGACCACATGACGACCGAGGGGTGGTTCTTGTCCCGCTCGACCATGCGGCGCATACGGTCCACGTAGGCGTCCGCCCAGCGGGGGTCGTCGCTGGGGTTGCCCTGCCAGTCGAGTTCGGAGAAGCCGTGCGTCTCCACGTCGTTCTCGTCGATGACCCAGAGGCCGTAGGTGTCGCACAGGTCCAGGAAGGCGGAGTCCGGCGGATAGTGGCTGGTGCGCACGGCGTTGACGTTGTGCCGTTTCATCAGCTCGATGTCGGCGACGGCGAACTCGCGGGGCACGACACGTCCCGACTCCGGGTGGAATTCATGGCGGTTGACGCCCCGGAAGACGATGCGGCGGCCGTTGACCTTGAGTTGACCGTCCTCGACGGCGACGGTACGGAAGCCGATACGTACGGGGACGCGCTCGGCTTCGGTGTGGATCTCGCCCTCGTACAGCCGGGGCGCCTCGGCGCTCCACGGCTCCACGTCGGCCACCTCGGCCAGTTGACCGGCGGGCAGGCCGACGATGCCGAGCTCGGGGACGCTGACACGTACGCCGCTGTCGGCGTCGACACGGAGCGTGCCTCGTCCGGTGAGGTGGTCGTATCCGGCGTCGACCGTGAAGTCCCGTACCCCGCCCGCCGGACGGGCGAGCAGGGTGACGTCGCGGAAGATGCCGGACAGCCACCACATGTCCTGGTCCTCCAGGTAGCTGCCCGCCGACCACTGGTGGACGCGGACGGCGAGGACGTTGCCGCGCCGTCGCAGCAGTGCGCCGACGTCGAACTCCGTAGGCAGCCTGCTGCCCTTGGTCACGCCCAGTTCGGCGCCGTTGAGCCAGACCCGACCGCAGGAGTCGATACCGTCGAAGCGCAGCACCGCGGGCCCGTCCGGCCAGTCGTCGGGCAGGTCGAAGACCAGCCGGTGGTCACCGGTGGGGTTGTCGGAGGGCACATGGGGCGGGTCGACCGGGAAGGGGTAGCGGACGTTGGTGTAGGCGGGAGCGCCGTGGCCGGCCAACTGCCAGTGGCCGGGGACCTGGAGGTCCGCCCACCCCCCGTCGTCGAAGTCGTCCCGTTCGATGCCTTCGGGCGCCGCGTCGACCGCCGGTGAGAGCAGGAACCGCCAGCTGCCGCCCAGGCCGATCGCGGGTGCGTCGGAGCGGAAGGCGGACCGGGGTGCCGACGAGCCGTGGCCGGGGGCCGGATCTTCGACGTACGAGGAGGGCAATGGATTCCCTTCAGCCCTTGAGGGCGCCGGCGGCGATATTGCGGATGAAGTGCCGGGCGCCGAACAGGAAGATGATGATCAGCGGGACGATGGCCACCAGCGTGCCCGCCATGACCACGCTGTAGTCGGTGACGTAGAGGCCGTTGAGCTGCGCAAGCGCGAGTTGGAGCGTGATGTGGCGGGAGTCGATGAGGACGACCAGTGGCCACAGGAAGTCGTTCCACACGTTGACGAAGGTGAAGATGCCGAGGAACGCGAGCGCCGGGCGCAGCACGGGCAGTCCGACGTACAGATAGGTGCGGAAGAAGCCGCAGCCGTCGATCCGCGCGGCGTCCAGCAGTTCGTCCGGCAGGGCGCCGGCCGCGTACTGGCGCATCCAGAAGATGCCGAAGGCGTTGGCCGCGGCGGGCACGATCAGCGCCTTCAGGCTTCCCACCCAGCCGAGGTCGGCCATCAGGGAGAACTGCGGGATGGCGGCGAGCTGGGTGGGCACCACGAAGGTGGCCAGGAGGATCCCGAAGAGGATCTTGCTGCCGGGGAAGGTGTACTTGGCGAAGGTGAAGGCCGCGAGTGAGTCGAAGAACAGCACGGCGACGGTCGTCACGATCGCGACCACCAGCGTGTTGAGCAGTGATCCGAAGAAGTCGATCTTCGAGAAGACCTCGCCGATGTTGTGGAACAGCTGGCCGCCGAAGATGAGCTTGGGCGGGCTGGAGTAGATGTCCGGCGTGGTGTTGGACGCCATCACGGCGAGCCAGTAGTAGGGGAAGAGGGTGATCACGGCGCCGACGAGGAGCGCCGCGTACGTCAGGACACGTCCGCGAGTACTCATCGCATGTCCTCCTTGATGGTGACCTGGCCCCGCTCGGGGCGTTGCACGAGCCGCCAGTTGAGGATGGAGAACAGCACGACGACGACGAAGATGCCCCAGGCGATGGCGGCGCCGTAGCCGAAGTCGTTGTCCGCGAACGCGGTTCCGTAGAAGTAGAGGACCATCGTCAGTCCCGCTCCGCCGGGGCCGCCGCGGTCGCCGAGCAGCACCTGCGACTCGGTGAAGATCTGGAGGCCGCCGATGGCGGACATCACCAGGGAGAACAGGAGCACCGGCCGGAGCAGCGGCAGGGTGATCCGGAAGAACGTCTGCACGGGGCTCGCGCCGTCGACGCGCGCCGCCTCGTAGACGTCGGTGGGCAGGGCCTGGAGTCCGGCGAGGAAGATGATCGCGTTGTAGCCCGTCCAGCGCCAGATGATCATGATGGCGATGGCGCACCGGATTCCCCAGGGATCGGTCAGCCAGGGGACATGGCCGAAGCCGAAGAGGTCGAGGATCCAGTTGAGGATGCCGAACTCACCGCTGAAGATCGAGCCGAAGACCAGCGACATCGCCACGATGGAGGTCACGTTGGGCATGAAGTACGCGACGCGCAGCACGCCCTTGAAGCGGATCGAGGAGTTGAGTCCGAGGGCGATGAGCAGGGCGAGGACGGTCATCGGGACCGTCGACATCACCCAGATGATCAGGGTGTTGGCTATCGAGTCCCAGAACTGGCTGTCGGTGAGCAGATAGCGGAAGTTCTCCAGGCCGACGAATTTCATCGGGCCGACGCCGTCCCAGCGCTGGAGCGACAGGTAGAGCGAGTAGAACACCGGGTAGAGGCCGAAGACGGCGAAGAGCAGGAAGAACGGGGAGACGGCGACGTACTGCGGCAGATGACGCCACCGCCTGCGCCGCCGGGCGGATTCCTCCGCCGGTGACCGCCGGGCGATCGCCGGCGCGTCGAGGTCGGACGTCGCGGTCATGAGAGCACACCCTGTCGGCGCAGAAGTCGTTCGATCCGGTTCCGGGCGTCCTTCCAGGCGCGCTCCGGATCCTTGCCGCCGAGTTCGACATTGGTGAGCTCGTCGGTGTAGGTGTCGCTGATGGTGATGTCCCAGGGGCTGAAGTAGGCGTACCGCACCTGGTCGGCGATGTCCGCGAAGACTCCCGCGGCCGACTGGCCGCCGAAGAACTTGTCCGGGGCGCTGATCCGCCGGTCCGCGGTCGCGGCGGGACTGGACGGGAAGAGGCCGATGTCCAGGTAGTTGGAGGTCTGGTTCGCCGGGTTCAGCATCCAGCTGATGATGTCGAAGGCCGCCTGCGGGTCCGGGCAGGCCGCGGTGATGGCGAGGAAGGAACCGCCCTGGTTGCCGGCCCCGCCGGGCGGTGCGCACACCCGCCATTTGCCCGCGGTGCCGGGCGCCGACAGCTTGATCTCGCCGGTGATCCAGGAGGCGTTGACGAGGCTGACCTCCTGGCCCGTGTTCCAGGCCGCGTGCCGGTCGACGGACTGGCCGCTCGCGGTCTGCGACCCGCCGAATCCCGCGGTGAGACGGCGCCGGAACGCCTCGACCGAGCGGTCCCAGGCCAGCCGGACGTGCGACTGGTCGTCGAGGTAGGTGTCGTCCGGGGCGAAGTACTTCTGCTTCTCCTGGGCCATCGAGTAGGTGAACACCATCTTGGTGTCGGTGATCAGATAGCGGCCGGGAAGCTTCTTCCGTACCTGTTCACCGAAGGTGAAGTACTTCTCCCAGGTGGGGACGGTCGCCGCGACGTCGTCCGGTTCGCTCGGCAGGCCCGCCTTGTCGAAGATGTCGTGCCGGTAGTAGAGGGCGGCGGGACCGATGTCGATGGGGAAGCCCATCTGGAAGCCCTCGGGGGTGGCGCCCGCCTTCCACTTCCACGGCAGATATCCCCGCGCCAGCTCCCGCGCCCCGTGGTCGTTGAGATTCACGAAGCGGTCGCTGTCGCCGAAGTACCGCGAGATGTTGTCGCCGAGCATGGTGATGTCGGGCAGATAGGCATTGCCCGCGAGCGCGGCGAGCAGTCGTTGCGTGATGTCGCCGCTCACCCGTGAAGGCATGAACTTGTCCGCGGCGAAGCGCTTCCCGGCGGCCTTGAGCACGCTTTCGGAGAAGCCGTTGAACGAGTACCAGAAGGTGAGGTGACCGGGGTTCGCGGTCGTGGGGCTTGAACATCCGCCGGCTCCGAACGCGGCGGCGCCGAGAGCGGTCGCGCCTGCCAGGAGCCTTCGTCGAGTCAGCGTCATTGAGGACCCTTCCAAGGCCCGTGAACGTTCCCGTGAACGTTCACGAATTGCCGGGAAGTCTCTGGCGGACCACGCCGATATGTCAAGGGGCCGCACGTCCGCGACCTGGGGAGGGCGGTCGGCGGGCGGTTCGGGTCACGGTCCGGGCCGGGGTGCGGGCCTGAGCGAGCGCGGTAAGGGCACCGATGCGTACGTCGTGGTCATTTCGACCCGCTCACCCGGACTCGCGCAGCCGCAACTCCGCCCGGACGACCAGCTCGTCGGGGGTGAGCGGGCCGCTGCCGGTCAGCAGGCGGGCGGCCTGCTCGACGGCGAGCGCCCCGAGCCCGCGGGTGTCCAGGGCCACGGTCGACAGCGGCGGCTCGACGAGCGTACCGAGACGCAGACCGTCGAACCCGATCACGGCGAGGTCCCGGGGGACGCTCCGGCCGAGGCGGCGCGCGGCGCGAAGCGCGCCGATGGCGATGATGTCGTTGAAGGTGAAGACGGCGGTCACGTCGGGGTGTTCGGCGAGGAGCGTCTCCAGCGCGCTCTCGCCGCCCTCGACGCTCTGGTCCGCGCGGCACACGGGCCCTTCGTCCAGACCGCAGGCCGCCGTCGCTGCCGCGAACCAGGCGTGCCGGACGCTCGGTTCGGCCCGGCCTGCGTGGTCGAGCATGCCGATGCGCCGATGGCCCTTCTCCACCAGGTGCGTGATCGCCGCCTGGACGCCTGCCTCGCCGTCGATCCGGATCGCGCTGAACCGGTCGCTGCGCCGCTCACGGTCGATGAGCACGACCGGGAGGCCGCGCGTCAGCTTCTCGATCTCGTCCTCGGACCGGCTGAAGTACCCGACGACGGCGTCCACCTGGGAGGCGATGACCTGGAGGGTGCCGCGTTCCTCCTCGGCGCTGTCGGCGGTGTCGTACACGAGGACGTGCCAGCCGTGGGCCCGCGCGGCTTCCAGCGCCGCCGCGGCGACCTCGGTGAAGAACGGGTTGAGCAGATCGGGAATGACAAGACCGACGCTGATGGTGTCCTGTCTGACCAGTCCCCTGGCGAACCGGCTGGGGCGGTAGCCCAGCGCGAGGGCGGCGTCCAGCACCCGCTGCTTGGTGGAGCCGTGGATCTCGCCCTTGTTGTTCAGGGCCCGTGACACGGTCTGCCGGGACACCCCGGCGGACCGGGCGACATCGTGGATCGTCACCCTGCGGGATTCGGTCCCCGACGACGCCATCACTCACCTCCGCGCAGCTGCGGGCGCAGGCGCGCCGACAGGGATCCGAGTATGCCTCGGCCGGGCGCGGCAGCGCATTTCGCTGCCGCCCGGCCGCCATACATGGGATCACTGACCGCCGTCGACGGCAGACCGATGCGTCGCACGCGTATTGACAGGGCCATAGATCCGACGTTGTGATGTGAACCCAGTCTGTTTGAATTCGTTCACTTCCGTTCGTCTGTGTTGATCCACGCTCTCCTCTCCCCCATGGAGCCCCTCGTGCACCTGCACAGCACCCGTCCGCCGTCGCGGAACACCCTGCTGACCATGGCCCTCGTCCTCGCGCTGACCGCCCCGGCCTCCGCGGTGTTCGCGGCCGGGGCCGATCCGTCGAGCACCAGGAGCGCCGCCGCGCCGACCGCGGAGACGGTCGTCGACGTCACCGCTTTCGGCGCCGATCCGACGGGCGGCCGCGACAGCGCCGGCGCGGTGGCGAAGGCCATGCGGCAGGCGAAGCGGGTGAAGGGCCCGGTCCGCGTCCTGTTTCCGCGCGGCACCTATCAGATCTACCCCGAGCACGCCGAGCGCCGGGAGCTTTACGTCTCCAACACCGCGGGCGCCGACCAGACTTACCGCGACAAGCGAATCGGCATCCTCGCCGAGGACATGCGCGACGTCACGATCGACGGCGACGGCTCGCACCTCCAGTTCCACGGGCTGATGACCGCCTTCGCCGTCATCCGCTCGCGTGACGTCATGGTCGAGGACTTCGGTTACGACGTCACCGCGCCGAAGGTCGTCGACGCCACCGTCAGCGGCTCCGGGGTGTCCGACGGCAAGGCCTACCGCGTCCTGACCGTCCCCCGGGGCAACGGTTTCTCGGTGGCCGACAACAAGGTGACCTGGCTCGGCGAGAAGAGCCCGGCCACCGGCGAGCCGTACTGGTCGGGCGTCGACGGCATGGACTACACCCAGATCCACGACCCCTCGGAACAACGGAGTTGGCGCGGCGACAACCCTCTGTTCTCCGACGTCGCGTCGGTGAAGGACCTCGGCGGCAACCGACTGCGTATCGACTACACCACCTCGGCCGCCCCCACCGACCGCGGTCTCGTCTACCAGATGCGCGAGACAACCCGGGACACCCCGTCCGCTCTGTTCTGGGAGTCGCGGGACGTCACGGTCCGCGGACTCCAAGCGCGGTATCTGCACGGCTTCGGCTTCGTCGGCCAGTTCAGCGAGAACATCACCGTCCAGGACAACGAGTTCCGCACCGATCCCGCCTCCGGACGGAGCACGGCGGCGTTCGCCGACTTCGTCCAGATGTCCGGGGTCGGGGGCAGGGTGAAGGTCACCGGCAACGTCTTCGACGGCGCGCACGACGACGCGATCAACATCCACGGCACTTACCTGGAGGTCACCGGGCGGCCGGCGGACCAGAAGGTCCTCACCCTCGCGTACAAACACCCGGAGACGGCCGGGTTCCCGCAGTTCTACCCCGGTGACGAGGTGGAGATCGTGGACAAGCGGACCATGGCGCCGGTGCCCGGTCCGACGCCCAGGGTCGTCTCCGTCGACGGCCCGTCGGGCAAGGACCACGACAAGCCGCTCACCACGATGACGGTCACCTTCGACCGGGCGGTCCCGAGCTCCGTGACCGCCGGGAACTTCGTGGTGGAGAACACCACGTACACCCCGGCGGTGACCGTCAGCGGCAACACGTTCCGCAACATCCCCACCCGCGGCATCCTGGTCACCACCCGGAAGCCGGTGGTCATCAAGGACAACGTCTTCGACGGGATGACGATGGCGAGCGTCTTCATCTCCTCCGACGCCTACCAGTGGTACGAGTCGGGCCCGGTCAAGGACGTCCTGATCAGCCGCAACACCTTTCTGCGGCCGGCCTCCCCGGTGATCCTCGTGGAACCGACGAACCAGGTCGTGGATCCGGCGATGCCGGTGCACCACAACATCCGGGTACGGGACAACACCTTCCGGACGGGAGACGTACGGCTGCTCGACGCGAAGAGCGTCAGCGGTATCTCCTTCGAACGGAACAAGGTCGCCCGCCTGGACCGCCACACCGCCTTCGCCGCCGAGACGACGAACCCCTGCCCCGCGCCGGGCACCACCACCCGGGTGCGCGCCGTCCCGAAGGCGTCGGCGTACAGCACCTCGCTGTTCGCCTACCGGGGTTCGTCGGGCGCCGTGATCGAGGACAACCGCTTCGACAACGGCCTGAACCTGCGCGCCGACCTGAACGCCACCGACGCGGCCCAGGTCACCGGCGACGAGGTGGCCCTGGACGTCGACAACATCCTGCCGCTGCTGCCCTCGACGCGCTGGACCAGCAGCGACCCGGAGGTCGCCACCGTCGACCGGAACGGCGAGGTCACCGCGGAGCGGGCCGGCGAAACCACCGTCACGCCCACGACGAGCAGCCGGCTCGGGACCGTCTCGGGCACCCCGGTCACGCTCACGGTCGGCGGGGACGCCACCTCGCCCGCCTGTGCGTAGGACCTGATCCGCGGAGGCGGGGATTGATCGGCTGGTTGATCGGCGCGTCAGGCGAGGAGTTCGAGCGTGTCGATCAACCGGTTCGAGAAGCCGTACTCGTTGTCGTACCAGGCAACCACCTTGATGTGGCGGCCGTCGACCCGGGTGAGGGCCGAGTCGAAGATCGCCGAGGCCGGGTTGCCCGTGATGTCGGACGACACGAGGGCGTCCTCCGAGTACTCGATGATGCCGGCCATCGGCCCGTCGGCCGCTGTGCGGTAGGCCGCCAGCACGTCCTCGCGCGAGACGTCGCGGGCGACCGTCGTGTTGAGTTCCACGATCGAGCCCACCGGCACCGGCACGCGGATCGAGTCGCCCGAGAGCTTGCCGTTGAGCCTCGGCAGGACGAGGCCGATCGCCTTGGCGGCGCCCGTCGTGGTCGGCACGATGTTGACGGCGGCGGCGCGGGCACGGCGGGCGTCGCGGTGGGGAGCGTCCTGGAGGTTCTGCTCCTGGGTGTAGGCGTGCACGGTTGTCATGAAGCCGTGCTCGATGCCGGCGAGGTCGTCGAGGACCGCGGCCAGGGGGGCGAGGGCGTTGGTCGTGCACGAGGCGTTCGAGATGATCGTGTGCTTGGCCGGGTCGTACGCGTCGGTGTTGACCCCGAACGCGATCGTCGCGTCGGCGCCGGCCGACGGCGCGCTCACCAGCACCTTCTTCGCGCCCGCTTCGAGGTGGGCGCGGGAGGCCTCGGCGGAGGTGAAGCGGCCACTCGATTCGAGGACGATGTCGACGCCGAGTGCGGCCCATGGCAGCCGCGCCGGTTCGCGCTCGGCGAGGACGGTGATGCGGCGGCCGTCCACCACGAGGGCGTCTCCGTCGACGGTGACCGGGCGGCCGAGCCGGCCGGCCGTCGAGTCGAAGGCGAGCAGGCGCGCGAGGTCGATGGGCTGGGTGAGGTCGTTGACGGCGACGACCTCGAGGTCGCTGCCACGTTCGAGCAGTACGCGCAGCGCGTTGCGTCCGATGCGGCCGAATCCGTTGATGGCGATACGAGTCATGAGTGATGTCCCTTCGAGTCCCCTCCAGATTCGCGCGCCGCGGCCGGCCACGACGGCGGCGCGAACGCCATGGTTCGTAAGGATCACGCCAATGGGGGCGGGCCGGTCGGGCTACTCGCCCTGGGCGAAGGTGCGCCGGTAGGCGCTCGGCGTGGTGCCGAGCGTGCTCTGGAAGTGCAGCCGCAGGTTCGCGCCGGTACCGAGACCGACGTCGGTGGCGATCTGCTCGATGCTCAGCTCCGAGCGTTCGAGCAACTCGCGTGCGGCGTCGATCCGGGCGCGCATGATCCACTGCATCGGTGTGTACCCGGTGTCCTCGACGAAGCGCCGCGAGAACGTGCGCGGCGACACGGCCGCGTGCCGGGCCAGCGCATCGAGCGTGAGGTGTTCACCGAGGCGGCGCAGGGCCCATTCCCGGGTGGCGGCGAACCGTTCGCCGAGCGGCTCCGGCACCCGGCGCGGCACGTACTGCGCCTGCCCGCCGCTGCGGTAGGGGGCCGCGACCAGGCGCCGGGCCGCGTGGTTCGACGCGGCCACCCCGAGGTCGGAGCGCAGGATGTGCAGACACAGGTCGATGCCCGAGGCCGCGCCGGCCGATGTCAGCACGCTGCCCTCGTCCACGAACAGCACGTTCTCGTCGACCCGGACGAGCGGGTGCTTCGCCGCGAGCGCCCTCGTGTAGTGCCAGTGCGTGGTGGCTCGTCTGCCGTCGAGCAGGCCCGTGGCGGCGAGCGCGAAGGCACCCGTGGAGATGGCGGCGAGCCGCGCGCCCCTCTCGTGGGCCGCGATCAGCGCGTCGACGACCGGCTGCGGCGGATCGTCGCGGTCCGGGAAGCGGTAGCCGGGGATGAAGACGATGTCGGCCCACGCGAGGGCGTCGAGACCGTCGGCGACGTGGTACGAGAGCCCGTCACCACCGGTCACGGGACCGGGCGCGGCGCCGCAGACCCGTACCTCGTACGGCATGCTCTCGCGCGTCGTGAACACCTGCGCGGGAATGCCGACGTCGAGCGGTTTCGCACCCTCCAGGACGAGGACGGCGACACGATGCAGGCGGGGGGCTGGCACGACACCCAGGGTACGCGGCGGCCCTCCGGACCTGCGCGGACGCGGGACCGGAGCCCGCCGGAGCCGGAGCCCGGGGCGCGCGCCACGGTCCTGCCGGTCCGCGAAGCCGTCGGTCTCCGGCAACCGCCGGGCCGGTGCAGGACGTACGCCGCTTCCGCCGTGCCCGTTCGCGTGAACAGTGACCCTGCTGCGGCAGACCCGTACCGTGCACCGCGAACTCGGCCACCGCCTGCGCACGGACGCGGCGTACGTCAACTTCCCCGACCCGGATCTGCGCGACTGGCGGCACGCCTACTACGGCGGCAACTACGAGCGCCTGGTGGGGGTCAAGCGCCGGTACGACCCGGCGGGCCTGTTCCGCTACGCACAGGCGGTCGGCGGATCCGCTCCGGATCTCATCAGGCAGGGTGGACACCTGTCCGCGAGCTGAGGAGTTGCCTGAGATGACCACACCCGCACCGCGTGAAACGGCGCGTCCCGTCGGGCAGGACCCGGCGGGTGCCCGGCGAGAGCCGGGACAGAGCCTGACCTGCCGAGTCCACGTATTCGATGTGGCGTCTCTTTCGGCCGCGGTCGTCGCCGAGTTCGACCGGACGACCTTCGAGGCGCCGAACTGGGGGGCCGACGGCAACACGCTCTATCTGAACGGTGCGGGCGCGCTCTGGGCCCTCTCCCTCGACTCCCCGCTCACTCCGCGTCGCGTCGCGTACGAGGGGCTGCCGGATCTCAACAACGACCATGTCCTCGATCCTCGCGGTGACGCCATCTACATGTCCGCGACGGACGGGCACATCCACCACGGGCCGCTGGCCGGCGGCGGCCACCGCCGGGTCACGGACGAGCGGGACGTCCTGCACTACCTGCACGGGGTTTCGCCCGACGGGGAGAGGCTCGCCTTCGTACGGATCGACGGGTCGGGGGGTCCGGGCAGGCTCGCTCTGATCGGCTCCGACGGTGGTCCGGTCACGGTGGTGGACACGGGCGCGGGGCATCTCGACGGTCCCGAGTGGTCCCCCGACGGTGAATGGATCTACTTCAACACCGAGCGCTGGGCGTCGGGACCCGGGCACGCCCAACTGGCCAGGGTGCCGAGTGAGAACCCCTCCGCGGAGAAGGTCGAGCGGCTGATCTCGACCGGCACGGTGGACTGGTTCCCCCATCTCGCACCGGACGGCCGCCTGGCGGTGTATCTGCGGTATCCGGCGGGGACGGTGGGTCATCCCGGGGACGTCGATGTGGAGTTGGTCGTCGTCGACACAGCGGACTGGTCGGCGCCGCTGGCGCGCGTGCCGCTGCACGGCGGGCAGGGCACGATCAACGTCAACAGCTGGAGCCCCGACTCCGGACGATTCGCCTTCGTCTCGTATCCGTCCTCCGACGACGCGCCCGTCCGCTGAGCACGCCCCAGGGCCTGCTCAGCCCAGGAAGCTCAGCCGCACCTTCCGGTCCGGGTTGTCGGTGTTCGTGTCGACCAGACACACCGACTGCCATGTGCCCAGCTCCAGTCGGCCGGCGATCACCGGCAGTGTCGCGTGGGGTGGGACCAGGGCCGGCAGGACGTGGTCGCGGCCGTGGCCCGGGGAGCCGTGGCGGTGCTGCCAGCGGTTGTCCGCGGGGAGAAGGGTGTGCAGCGCGGCGAGCAGGTCGTCGTCGCTTCCGGCACCCGTCTCGATGACCGCGACACCGGCCGTCGCGTGCGGGACGAAGATGTGCAGGAGGCCGTCGCGGCCGGCCGCGGTCTCACGGAGGAACTGTTCGCACAGGTGCGTCAGATCCGTCACGGTCTCGTCGGTGCCGGTGGCGATGTTCAGAATCCTGGTGGTGAAGGCGTCGGGCATGGATCCATCCTGCCGTCTCACGGGCGGGTGCGCGTGCGGGATGGCGCGTGCGGGATGATCCGCGCACCCTCGGCTGTTGGTAGAAATGTGAACGATTTCGGGGTGGCAGAGGCGCGGGACACACCAACCGTGGACGTCGTGGTCATCGGCGCGGGCCAGGCGGGCCTGTCGAGCGCCTACCATCTGCGGCGCTCCGGGCTGGCGCCCGACCGGGACTTCGTCACGCTCGACCACTCCCCACGGCCTGGCGGCGCCTGGCAGTTCCGGTGGCCCTCGCTCACGTACGAGAAGATCCACGGGATGCACTCGCTGCCCGGCATGGAGCTGACCGGCGCCGACGGCAGCCGGCCGTCGTCCGAGGTGATCGGGGAGTACTTCACCGCGTACGAGGAGCGCTTCGGCCTGCGTGTCCACCGGCCGGTGGATGTGGCCGCCGTGCGTGAGGGCGAGGGCGGGCGGCTGCGGGTCGAGACGTCGGAGGGCGTCTGGTCGACGCGGGCGCTGATCAATGCCACGGGCACCTGGGACCGGCCCTTCTGGCCGCGTTATCCGGGGCAGGAGACTTTCCGGGGCCGCCAGTTGCACACCTCCCGCTATCCCGGGCCCGCCGCGTTCGCCGGGCTGCGGGTGGTCGTCGTCGGTGGCGGGGCCTCCGGGACACAGCATCTGATGGAGATCGCGGACGTGGCCGCCGGGACGACGTGGGTCACGCGCAGGCCGCCGGTCTTCCGGGAGGGGCCGTTCGGCGAGGAGCAGGGCCGGGCCGCCGTCGCGCTGGTGGACGAACGGGTACGGGCCGGGCTGCCGCCCCAGAGCGTGGTCTCGGTGACCGGGCTGCCGGTGAACGAGGCGATCACCCGGGCGCGCGGGCGGGGGGTGCTCGACCGGCTGCCGATGTTCGACCGGATCACCCCGTCCGGTGTGGTCTGGGACGACGGCCGGAGCGTCGAAGCGGATGTGATCCTCTGGGCCACCGGCTTCCGCCCGGCCATCGACCATCTGGCGCCGCTGGGACTGCGCGAGCCGGGTGGCGGTATCCGGGTCGAGAACACGCGTGCGGTACGGGACGAGCGGATCCATCTGGTCGGGTACGGGCCTTCGGCCTCGACGATCGGGGCCAATCGCGCGGGCCGTGCGGCCGTACGCGACATCAGGGCCCTGCTGGAGCACGAGCCCGCGCTCGTCTGAAGCCGCCCATGTCTGAAGTCGGCGGCCTCTGAACCGCGGTCCTCAGAGGGCGCGGCCGTCGATTCAGCGGGCAGGCGGGCTACTCCGTGGCGGAGCCCCTGTTCGCGTTGAACTCCGCCACGTTGCTCCGGTGCTCCGCGTAGTCGGCGGTGAAGCGGGTGTCCCCCGGTGCCACCGTCACGAAGTACAGCCAGTCGCCCCGGGTCGGGCTGATCGCCGCCTTCATCGCCGCCTCCCCCGGATTGCCGATCGGCGTGGGCGGCAGCCCCCTCGACTCGTAGGTGTTGTAAGGACTCTCGGTCTTCGTGTCGGAGTGCGTGGTGTCGAGTGTGCTTCGGTTCAGGGCGTAGTTGAGGGTGGAGTCCATCTGGAGCGGCATGTCCTGGGCCAGCCTGTTGTGTACGACGCGCGCGACCCGGCCCATGTCGGCGGCCGTGTCGGCCTCCGCCTGCACGATGCTGGCGATCGTCACCGTCTGATAGACCGTCATCCCGTGGCGCCGCGCGCCCTCGGTGATGTTGTCGGCGCCGAACCGCTCCCGTGCCGTGTCGACCATGTAGCCGAGCACGCCGGCCGGGGTCGCTCCGGCCTCGACCGGATAGGTGGCAGGGAAGAGATATCCCTCCGGGTTGCGGCGGGCCGCGCCCGGCAGTTCGAGGCGGGCGTCCGTCGCCGCCTTCGCGGTCGTACCGGAAGGAACACCGAGGACCTTGTCGACGGAGGCGTACACCTGGGTCGCCCGTCGTCCCTCCGGGACGAGCAACGACACCGTCTTCCCCTTCTCGGGGGGCGGTTCTCCGACGAGCAGCACCGGCACGAGCACGGCCACCGCGACGGCCAGCACCGCCGTCACGATCAGGACCAGTCGGCCGCGGCGCGTCAGTCGGGTCCCGCGCCCGGATGCCACCCGTGGGGGCTCGTTCGTCATGCGGGCACGCTAACCCGGACAAACCACATATTCCGGTACAGCGGCGGCGCTGCCCCGTGTGTCTCGCGGGTGGCCGCCCGGTCAGGCCGCGCTGGCGCGCGCGTCCTCAGGCGTCGCCTCGGACGGCCCCTCGGACGGCTCCTCGGACGTCATCTGCGCCGTCGACAGCCTGCCGTCCCTGCGGACGAGCGCCGCGTACCGGCCGTCGTGGCCTATCAGCTCCTCGTGCGTGCCTCGTTCGGCTATCCGCCCCGCGTCGAGGACGACGATCTGATCGGCGTCCCGCACCGTGGAGAGCCGGTGCGCGATGGTGATGGTCGTGCGGCCCTCGGAGAGCGCGTCGATGGCCTGCTGGACCGCGTGTTCCGTACGGGTGTCGAGCGCGCTCGTCGCCTCGTCGAGCACCAGGACCGGCGGGTCGCGCAGGATGGTGCGGGCTATCGCGAGGCGCTGCTTCTCACCGCCGGAGAAGCGGTATCCGCGCTCGCCGACCAGCGTGTCGTAGCCGTCCGGCAGTGAGGCGATGTGGTCGTGGATCTGCGCCGCCCTGGCCGCCGTCTCGATCTCCTCGTCCGTCGCCTCCGGCTTCGCGAAGCGCAGGTTGTCGGCGACCGAGGCGTGGAAGAGATACGTCTCCTGGGAGACGACACCCACCGCGCGGGCGAGAGTGGCGAAGCTCAGGTCACGTACGTCGACCCCGTCGAGCAGGACCCGGCCGCCCGTCACGTCGTACAGCCGGGGCACCAGATAGCTGAGGGTCGACTTGCCCGATCCGGTGGGGCCGACGACGGCGAGGCTGCCGCCCGCCGGGACGGTCAGGTCCACTCCGTGGAGGGTCTTGCCGTCCTTCTCGTCGTAGCTGAAGTCGACGCCGTCGAAGCGCACTTCACCCCGGACCTTGTCGAGCGCGACCGGCTTCTCGGGGTCGGTGATGTCGACGGGCAGGTCGAGATATTCGAAGATGCGCTGGAAGAGCGCGAGCGAGGTCTGCATCTGCACGCCGGTGGCGAGCAGGCTCACGGCCGGGCGGAAAAGGCCCTGCTGGAGGGAGACGAAGGCGACGAGCGTGCCGATGGAGACGCCGGTGCCGCCGGAGTGGAGGACGAAGCCGGCCGCCCAGTAGATGACCGCCGGCATGGCGGCCATGACGATGCCGATGACGGACATCCGCCACCGCCCGGCCATGTTCGACCGCACTTCGAGGTCGACGAGCTGCTCGGACTCCTCGGCGAAGGACTTGGTGAGCGAGTCGGCGCGGCCCATCGTGCGGCCGAGGAGAATGCCGCTCACCGACAGCGACTCGGTGACCGTGGCGGCCATCGTCGCCATCTGCTTCTGCCGTTGGAGGGTGATCTTTTTGCGCTCACGGCCGACGAGACGGCTGATCCACACGAACACCGGCAGCAGGAGCAGGGAGACGACGGTCAGCCGCCAGTCCAGCGCGAGCATCGCGACGACGGTCGCGATGACGGCGGTGAGGTTGGAGACCAGCGAGGTGGCGGTCGAGGTGACCGTCGCCTGCATACCGCCGATGTCGTTGGCGATCCGGGACTGGACCTCGCCGGTGCGGGTGCGGGTGAAGAACGCGAGCGGCATGCGCTGCAGCTGCGCGTAGACCGCCGTGCGCAGATCGTGCATGACGCGCTGGCCGACGGTGGTGGAGATGAGGGTCTGGATGACACCGAAGACGCTGCTGAGGACGGCGGTGAGGATCATGCCGAGGGCCAGCAGGCTGAGCAGCCCGGTGCGGCCCTGCGGGATCGCGGTGTCGAGGATCTCGCGCAGCATGAAGGGCGAGGCCACGGCGACGAGGGACGAGGCGCCGACGAGCACGCCGACGACGGCGAGCCTGCCGCGGTAGGGGCGGAAGAGCCGGAAGATACGGCGCAGCTGAGCCGGTGGCTCGGGCTGTGACGGCTCCAGGGGGCGGGCCGAGGGCTTCCAGGTCGACAGTTCGGACTTCATGGGCTCCTTCGAGGCTTTCGAGAGTTCGTTTTCGGGAGATTCAGGAGGTTCGGGAGTTTCGTGGAGTACAGGAAACTCACGGAGGAGGATAGCTCACTGTTACCTATCTTCACAATGTACCTGGTCCTGTTATTATTCCGCCATGAGCACCCCCGACGCCGACGGCCTGCTGGCCGAACAGCTCCTGAGGCTGACCCGCAGGCTCCACCGCGTCCAGAAGCGCTATCTGGAGCCGATCGGGATCACCCCCGCGCAGTCCCGTCTGCTGCGCACGGTCGCCTTCTACGACAGTCCGCCGCGGATGGCGGATCTGGCCGAGCGTCTGGAAGTGGTGCCCCGCGCCGTGACGAGCCTGGTCGACGGTCTGGAGTCGAGCGGCTGTGTCCGCCGCGCCCCGGACCCGACCAACCGCCGGGTGATCCGGATCGAGCTCACCGACACCGGGCGCGGCGTGCTGCGGGCGCTGCGCGACGCGCGCAGGTCGGCCGCCGAGGACATCCTGGCCCCGCTGACGGCGGACCAGCGCGACACGCTCGGAGTGCTGCTCTCGGCGCTGGTGGGCGGGCCCGTCGACGGCGTGCCGGAGCGGCGCTGCTGAAGACGCTGTTGAAGCGTGCTGGTGAACGGGGCTGCTGAGCCGGGCCGTCGAGCCGGGCCGTCGAGTGGTGCTGCCGACCGGGAGCGTCCCCGAGCGTGTTTACGGCCCAAGAGTCCAAGGGTTCGATCCAAGAGTCCAAACGAGTCCCCTTGCGCATCACCAGCCCCAACTACCAAGGTCCTCACCGAGGTTCAATTCCGCCGCGCACGTCAGCTCCTATGGAGGCTTCATGAACGACGCAGCACCGCAGAACCCCGGCGAGGACGACGCGAACAAGGACAACGGCGGCTCGATGAGCCGCCGTTCCGCTCTCAGAACGACGGCGGGCGTGGCCGGCGCCGGCCTCGGGCTCAGTGCCCTGGGCACCGGCACCGCCTCCGCCGCTGGGCCCACGTCGGCGTCCGGAACCGGGGCGGCCGCCGCACAGTCCGCCCCCGACAGCGCCGAGTCCTCCGCCGTCCCGGAGCGCCAGGGCCGCACGATGGCCGGCGTGCCCTTCGAAGGCCGCTCGACCGTCCGCGTGGGCATCATCGGCCTCGGCAACCGCGGCGGCAGCATGATCGATCTGTTCCTCGCGGTGCCCGGCGTCCAGGTCGTCGCCGTGTGCGACACGGTGAAGGACAAAGCCCTCAGCGCCGCCGCCAAGGTCGTCAAGGCCGGGCAGCCGGCGCCCGCCGTCTACACGAAGGACGAGCACGACTACGAACACCTCTGCGCGCGCGGCGACGTCGACTTCGTCTACGTGGCCACTCCGTGGGACTTCCACTTCGAGATGGCCAAGACGGCCATGCTGAGCGGCAAGCACGTCGGCGTGGAGTGTCCGATCGCGATGCGGCTCGACGAGCTGTGGAAGCTGGTCGACCTCTCCGAGCGCACCCGGCGCCACTGCATGCAGCTGGAGAACTGCGCGTACGGCAAGAACGAGATGCGCGTCCTACGGATGGCGCACGCGGGCCTGTTCGGCGATCTGCTGCACGGCGCCGGCGCGTACAACCACGACCTGCGCGGTCTGATGTTCGACCCGGACTACTACGAGGGCCCCTGGCGCCGGCTGTGGCACACCCGGCTCCGTGGCGACCTCTATCCGAACCACGGCTTCGGCCCGGTCGCCAACTACATGGACATCAACCGCGGTGACCGCGCCGTCAGCATCACCAGCATCGGCACGCCGGCGCTCACCCTCGCGCAGTACCGCGAGGAGAACATGCCGCCGGGCGACCCCAGCTGGAAGGAGACGTACGTCAACAGCGACCGGACGATCAGTCTGGTCCAGACGGCCAAGGGCCGGGTCATCCGGTTGGAGCACGACGTCTCGACGCCTCACCCGTACAGCCGCATCAACAGTCTCGGCGGTACCAGGGGCGTCTTCGAGGACTACCCCGAGCGCATCTACATCGAGCCGGATCACGCCAACGACGAGTGGGGCGACTTCGGCGCGTACGCCGAGTGGGACCACTGGCTCTGGAAGGAGCACGCGAATCCGCCGGGTGGGCACGGCGGGATGGACTACATCATGGTCTTCCGCCTGATGCAGTGCGTCCGACTCGGTCTGGTGCCCGACTTCGACGTCTACGACGCCGCGACCTGGACCGCTCCCGTACCGCTCAGCCACGCGTCCATCAAGGCGAACGGCAAGCCCCAGCAGATCCCGGACTTCACCCGCGGCGAGTGGAAGAAGTCCCGTCCCGGCACGGATTCCGAGAAGCCGGCCGAGGAGTCCTCCCGGAAGTCGTAGCAGCGGAAAGTCCTGGAAGTCGTGGAAGAAGTCCTGGCCACGGCGGACACTGGGCGGGCCCGGTCGGCACGAGCGTGCCGACCGGGCCTCGTCGCATGTCACTCCCATGTGGCCGAGAAACGAATAATCGATTGCCTCGGACCGTGCCCGAAGCACAACCTTGGACGGTTTGGGCCACTCCACGACTCACTGGGACGTCATGCAGATTCGCGATCTTCCGTACCCCGATCCGGGGAGACCCGACGCCCGGTCAGGACCGCGCTTCCTGTACTGGCTCGGGCGCAGACAACTGCGTGGCCAGCTCAAATCGCTCTCGTGGGGACTCCTGCACCAGCTGGGCGTCGCCGGGCTGCCACTGGGGGCCGGACTCGCCGTGCAGGCCGTCGTGGACCGCTCGGGCGGGCGGCTCGCGCTGGCCGGTGCGGTCATCGCCCTCTTCGGCTGCGCGATCACTCTCGGCGACACGATGCTGCACCGGACGGCGGTCACCAACTGGATCACCGCGGCGTCTCGCGTACAGCAGCTGCTGGCCCGCAAGACCGCCGAGCTGGGATCGGCGCTGACCCGCCGGGTCGCGGCCGGCGAGGTGGTCGCCGTCTCGACGGGTGACGTCGAGAAGATCGGCTGGTTCGTCGAGGCGCTGTCGCGCTTCCTGGCGGCGGCCATCGCCGTCGTCGTGGTCTGCGTCAGTCTCGTGTTCTATCTGCCCTCGATCGGCGCGGTCGTGGCCATCGGGGTACCGGTGCTCGCCCTGGCCGTGCTGCCGCTGCTCCCCCGGGCCACCCAACGCGCCGATGTCCAGCGCGAGAAGGCGGGCCGGGCCACCGAACTGGCCGCCGACACCGTGGCCGGACTGCGGGTGCTGCGCGGCATCGGCGGCGAGGAGCTGTTCCTCACGCGCTACCGCGAGGCCTCCCAGGAGGTCCGCGCCGCGGCCGTCCGCAGCGCCCGCATGTGGGCGCTGATCTCGGCGATCCAGGTCTTCCTGCCGGGAATCCTGCTGATCACGGTGGTCTGGTACGGCGCGATCCTCGCGGGTGACGGACGTATCTCGGTCGGCGAACTGGTCACCGTCTACAGCGCGGTCACGCTGCTGCTCTTCCCGCTCCGTCATTTCGAGGAGATCGCCATGGCGTACTCCTTCTCGCGTCCCTCGGCGACGCGCGCGGCCCGCGTGCTGCGGCTGGAGCGGACCTCTTACGAGGACGAGCGCGGCGGTCTCGACGACGCCCGTCCCACGGGTGACCTCTTCGACCCGGCGACCGGCATGCTCGCCACGGCCGGGCAGCTGACCGCCGTCGTGTGCGGCGATCCCGACGCGGCCGGGCGGCTGGCCGAAAGGCTGGGCGGACACGCGGCCGAGGAGGAGAAGAGCGCGTCCGTGCTGCTGGGATCGGTGGCGCTCGACGACCTTCCGCTGGAAGCGGCGCGCGCCTCGGTCCTCGTACAGGACAAGGATCCGGTTCTGCTGTCCGGGACACTCACCGAGCTGCTGGACGTGCCCGCGTCCGGCGCCGTGAAGCCCCGGGACGCGCTGGACGCCGCGCAGTGCGACGACGTGCTCGCCGCGCTCGTACAGGCGTCGGTGGACGGCAGCGGCGACCCGTTGCGCTCGCGCATCACCGAGCGCGGCCGGTCGCTCTCCGGCGGGCAGCGCCAGCGGCTCGCGCTCGCCCGCTCGCTGGTCGCCGACCCGGAGGTACTGGTCCTGGACGAGCCCACGTCGGCCGTGGACTCGCACACGGAGGCCCGGATCGCGGAGGGCGTACGGCGGCTGCGGAGCGGCCGTACGACGGTCGTGTTCGCGTCGTCGCCGCTGCTGCTCGACCGGGCGGACACCGTGGTCTTCGTCCACGACGGGAAGGTCGCGGCCGTGGGGCAGCACCGGGAGCTGCTGCGGGACGACCCGCGCTATCTGAGCGTCGTCACCCGCCGGACGGACGAGGAGGAGGCGGCCGAGGCCGAGGCCGGGACCGCCGGCGGGCCGGGCTCCGCGCCGGGCGACGACGCGCAGGTGCCGCCACCGCTGAAGACACGCGAAGAACTGGCAGAGATCGAGGAATCCGCATGATCGGCGTGGCACCACCGGAGTACGACCCGGCGGCCCCTGAGTCGGCCACGACCCTGCCCGTCGCCCGCCCGGCGACGGTGCGGAGCTACGTCGTGGAGCTGCTGCGGCGGCACCGCAAGGCGTTCGTCCTGCTCATCGTCGTCAACGCGGTCGCGGTGATCGCCTCCATGGCGGGGCCGTATCTGCTCGGCGGCGTCGTCGAGGACCTGTCCGAGGGCGCCAAGGGGGCCGGGGAACTCCATCTGGAGCGCACCGCCGCGATCTTCGCGGGCGCGCTGATCATCCAGACCGTCTTCACCCGGATGATGCGGCTGCGCGCCGCGATCCTCGGTGAGCGGATGCTGGCCGACCTGCGCGAGGACTTCCTCGTACGGTCGGTACGGCTGCCGCCCGGCGTCCTTGAGCGGGCCGGCACCGGCGACCTGCTGTCCCGTATCACCACGGACATCGACCGGCTCGCCAACGCCATGCGGGAAGCCGTACCGCAGCTCACGATCGGTGTCGTGTGGGCCGCGCTGCTGATCGGCGCGCTGGGTGTCACCGCGCCGCCGCTGGCCCTCGCGGTGGTGGTCGCGCTGCCGCTGCTGGTCGTCGGCTGCCGCTGGTACTTCAGGCGGGCGCCGGCGGCGTACCGCTCGGAGGCGGCCGGGTACGCGGCGGTCGCCGCCGTCCTCGCCGAGACGATCGACGCCGGCCGGACGGTCGAGGCGCACCGCCTCGGCCGCCGCCGGGTGGCGCTGTCCGACCGGCGGGTCAAGGAGTGGACGGCGTGGGAGCGGTACACGCTCTATCTGCGCTCGGTGCTCTTCCCGGTCATCAACCTCACCCATGTCACGATCTTCGCGGCGACGCTGGTGGGCGGCGGTGTCTTCGTGCTCCAGGGCTGGATCACCGTCGGGCAGCTGACGACGGGCGCGCTGTTCGCGCAGATGCTCGTCGACCCGGTCGGGCTGATCCTGCGCTGGTACGACGAACTCCAGGTGGCGCAGGTGTCCATCGCCCGGCTCGTCGGCGTACGCGAGATCGAGCCGGACGACGGTGACGAGACGGTCGTGCCGGACGGCCGCGATGTCAGCGCCGATCACGTCAACTTCGGTTACCGCGAAGGCGTCGACGTACTCCACGAGGTGACTCTGGACGTCGCGCCCGGCACCCGCGTCGCGCTGGTCGGACCGTCCGGCGCGGGCAAGTCCACGCTGGGACGGCTCCTCGCGGGGATCTACGGGCCGCGGACGGGCCGGATCACTCTCGGCAAGGCCGAGCTGTCACGGATGCCCGCCGAGCGGGTGCGCGGCCATGTCGCGCTGGTCAACCAGGAGCACCACGTCTTCGTGGGCTCGATGCGCGACAATCTGCGGCTGGCCCGCGCGGACGCGGCCGACGCCGAGCTGTGGGCGGCCCTCGGGGCGGTCGACGCGGACGGCTGGGCCCGCGCGCTCGACGACGGACTCGACACCGAGGTCGGCTCCGGCGCCACCACGCTCACACCGGCGCAGGCGCAGCAGATCGCGCTGGCGAGGCTGGTGCTGGCCGACCCGCACACGCTGGTCCTGGACGAGGCGACGTCACTGCTCGACCCGCGCGCCGCCCGGCATCTGGAGCGGTCGCTGGCGAAGGTGCTGGACGGCCGTACGGTCGTGGCCATCGCACACCGGCTGCACACGGCGCACGACGCGGACGTGATCGCGGTGGTCGAGGAGGGCCGGATCAGCGAGCTGGGCAGTCACGACGAACTGGTGGCGGCGGGCGGCGCGTACGCGGCGCTGTGGCGCTCCTGGCACGGCTGAGCGGTTTCGCCGGTCCGCGTATGCGCTGACGCGGACCGGCGGGCGGGGGCCGGGCTATACCCTCGTCATCACGTGACATGCGCGAACTCACCGTGATGACGGGGGACTTGATGCCGGAGCCAGGCTGCAAGGTGATCCCCGGCAGGGACACCGCGCCCACTGGAGCCCGCCGTTGAGACACTCCCATGAGCAGACCGTGCAGGCGGTCAACGGTTTCGCCTACGGCTGCATCGGCGCGGACATCCATGTGTTCGGCGACGGCGTGCCGCTCTACGTCCTTCAGCAGTGGCGCCGCGCGCCCCGGCCGGACCCGTCCTGGCTCCTGGACCTGCCCAGCCGTATGTTGAACGCGCGGTACGAGGTCGTCGGCTTCACCGGGCGCGAGGAAGCGCTGTCCGACCTTCGCCGCTGGCGCGACGGCGGCCCCCGCCTCGCGGTCCGGTGGCTGCACGCTCAGGGCGGCCAGGGCAAGAGCCGGCTGGCCGCGCGATTCGCGAAGGAGTCCGCGGAGGTCGGCTGGACCGCGGCGACGGCCGGGCGCGGCCCCGGAGTCGCCCACCCGCCGCCTGGGAGCCAGGACCTGCGCACCGACACCCGCGCCGGTGTCCTCCTGGTGGTCGACTATGCCGACCGGTGGCCGGTGGCCCATCTGACGTGGCTGCTCAGCAACGCTCTTCTGCACCAGGTCACCGTCCAGGCCCGGGTGCTTCTACTGGCCCGCGGCCGGGACGCCTGGCCCGCCGTCCGCGCCTCCGTGGCCGACCTCCAGGCCGACGTGTCGACGTACGCCCTGCCACCCCTGACGGACGTCGGCGGGGTCGGCGAAGGCGAGCGCCATGGCATGTTCCTCGCCGCACGCGACGCCTTCGCGGAGCTCTACGGCATGCCGGCGTACGACATCGAACCGCCGGGCGAACTGAGCGGACCGGACTTCGGACTGACGCTCGCGGTCCATCTGGCGGCGCTCGCGACCGTGGACCGCCACGCGCACTCCGCGCCCGCGACCACCGCGCCGGACATGACCGGCCTGACCGCCTACCTGCTGGACAGGGAACGCCGCCACTGGCGCACGTTGCACGAGGCCGGGGCGCTCAGTTCCACCACGGCGGAGGTCTCCCGTGCGGTGTTCGTCGCGGCCCTCACCGGATCGCTCCCCTACCGGGAGGCGAAGGGGGCACTGGAGAGGGCCGGACTCGGTGCCGCCGCGGACCGCCTGCTCACCGACCACGCGTACTGCTATCCGCCCGGCGCCTCCGACACGGTCCTGGAACCCCTCTACCCCGACCGCCTGGCCGAGGACTTTCTCGCGCTGTCCCTTCCGGGCCATGGCCTGACCGACCACGCCGCCGATCCCTGGGCCGCCGGCATGCCCGAACTCCTGCTGCCGGTCGTGCCCACGGCCGGGTCCGCCGTCTCCGAAAACGATCCCGACCGGAACGGCGCGGGCGATCTGCCGCCCTACGCCCCCCGCGCCCTCACCTTCCTCACCGCCGCCAGCCACCGCTGGCCCCATCTGCTCCCCACCCTGGCCGCCCTCGACGCGCGCCTGCCGGACGACGCCGACAGAGGCGAGGAGCTCGCCGCGGCGGCGGCCGACCTCACCGAGCGGCTCGCCCCCCTGCGCCTGTCGGCCACCACCGATCCCGGCGAACACGCACGGATCCACCGCGAGTTGGGGCAGCGGCTCGACAAGGCGCGCCGGGCCGAGACGGCCGCTCCCGCCTTCGCGGAGGCGGTGCGGCTGTACAGGGAGCTCGCCGCCTCGAACCCACCGGACTACGAAGCCCTCTTCGCGGAGGCGTCGTTCGAACTGGCCATGGCCCTGGTGTTCGCGGAGCTGGAGCCGTGGGCGCGGGACCCCGCCGCGAACCTCGCGGCCGACACCGAGCGGCTCGACCAGGCGGCGACCGCGTTCCGGGAAGCCATCGAGGGCTTCCGTCGGCTGGCGGCGGTGAACCCCGCCGAACACCAGGGGAACCTGGTGGCCGCACTGACGGCTGCCGCCTTCCTCGTTCCGCGGCTGGGACCGTCCGACACGGCGGTGGGAGCCGCACTGGAGGCGATCGACCTGGCCCGCGGGCTGGCGGACGCGGATCCCGGTGAATGGGCTCACCAGTTGCCCTATGTGCTGGTGACCTCCGCCACGGCCCTGGCCGGACAGCATCCCGGACAGGCGTGGGCGCTGGCCGACGAGGCGGTCGGCATCGCCCGTCGGCTGGCAAGCGAGGCTCCGGACGAACATGTGCGGGACCTGGTCTTCACCCTCTCCACCCAGGGTGCGGTGCTGCTGAGGCTCGAGCGGGCCGAGGAAGCCGTCGACGTGCTCAGCGAGGCAGCCGAGCTGAGCCGTCGAAGCCCGGAAGCGGGCGAGGACAAGGATCCCTGGTTCGAAGTCATGGCCCATGCGATCAGCTTCGTGTGGTTGCAGGAACGGGCCACCGGTACGGGGACGGGGCGCGGCGTGGCCGTGCGGGTGCTGGGGCGTCTGGCTCACGGCAATACCTCCGGGCGCGCGTCCGCGCTGTTGAGGGCCCTGATGGCCCTCCAGGGAACGCTGGACGCGTCGGCCGACGGGGAGGAGGTGATCAGCCTGCACCGCGACATCATCCACCTCCTCAGGACCTCGGACGAGATCTCCTACGCGGGGGACGACGGCCTGATCGGACGGTCCGACATCAACGGCGTGCTGGGCCAGGCGAGCCTCCATCTGGCGAGAGCGGGCCGGTGGGACGAAGCCGTGGCCTACCTGAACGAGACGGCACAGGAGACGTGGGCCGACGGAGCCGGGCCTCTCAACGCGACCCTGGCGAGCGCGGTCACCTGGATTGCCGCCCAACTGGCCGGACTCGATCCCACCGAGGACGGCAACCCGTATCACCGGATGGCCCGGCCCCAGGCGGTGCGTGTCATGAAGCGGATCGCCGAGACCTATCGCCGCCTGGCGCGGGACGACCCCGCCGCGCACGAACTCGGTCTCGCGGTCACGATGAAAATCCTGTCCCAGTCGCTGTGGGAGCTGGGACGCCGACAGGAATCCGTGAACGCGGGTCTTGAGTCCGTCCGCGTCTGGCGCCGCTGCGCCGCCCGGGACAACAGTGCCGAACACCGCTACCAACTGGGCCTCGCCCTGCGCTACCTCGCGGACAAGTTCACCGGCACCGGCCGGGCGGAGGAAGCGGCCACCGCGGCGCGAGAGGCCGCCACGCTCTGGCGTGCCCTGGCCGCCGAATCCCCCTCCCATTACCGCGGTGTCGCCGCGGCGCTCTACCTCGTCGCCGACAACCTGCGCCGACTCCGCCCGGCCGAGGCCCTGTCCGCGGCGGAGGAGTCCGCCGCCCTCCTGGCGCGGTTCCCTTCCGACGATGCCGCCGAACAGCGCTCCACCCTGGCGACGGTCAACGACCTCGTCGCCATGATCAAGACGGCTCTGCGGGAGTAGTCCGGGTGTGTACGCCACCCCGGTCCGGCGCCCCCGCCCCGTCCCGTCAGATCACGTTCAGCGCCGCCGCGCCGCCCACCCCGCCGAGCAGCATGAACGCCGGCATCAGCACCTTTATCTCCACCCAGCTCCCGGCCCTGAAGCGGATCGCCTTCGGCGGGCCGATCGGGTACCAGCGCTTGCGGCCCACCGGTATCGGCCACAGGATCGGGCAGCCCGACACCGTCAGCGCGTCGCCGATGTCGTGCACCAGCGCGCCCAGGACGATCGGCAGCCCCAGCCACAGATACTCCTGGCCCGGGGCGGTGAAGAGCCAGTCCGAGCCGTTGCCCGGTTTGTCCAGTACGCCGGCCAGGATCCACGCGCTCGTCGCGCCGAGCAGCCACACCAGTACGTCGCTGGAGACCCGTGCCGCCCGCCAGAGCAGGCCCTCCACGGCCAGCACCATATGGACGAAGAGCAGCGCGAGTACCGCCCAGCGTCCGCCGAGGACCGCCGTCGCCGAGGCGCCGCCGCCGATCATGACGGCCCAGAGCCAGGTGTGCGTGAGTGTGCGGTGACCGCCGGTCCTGCGGGCGTCGGCCGGTTTCTTCGTCGCTTTGTAGACGGCGAACGACAGCTTGTCGACGATGCCGCAGACCGCCTTGGACACCGGGCCGAACGCCCGCGAGATCGTCGCCGACTTGTGGTCCAGGTCGGGGGCGAGCGCCGCGCCCGCGCAGATCAGCGCTCCGACGACCAGCACGGGCCACGGCATGGCGCGGTCGGCCGCCGCCGCGGCGGCTCCCACACCCAGCCAGGCGGCGGCACCCGACAGCGAGTGCGCCGGCCCCATCATGGTCGTCCCCGCATGATCGATCCCCGCCCCGTCGTCGCCCTGGTGGTACGTGCGATGGGCCCACCGCCGTTGCGGAAAGGCCCAGTTGACAGAGCAGCGTACCGGGAGTGATCTTCCGCCTGTCGTCCGGTTCCCGCTTCCGGGCGGAAGGCAGGCAAGATGGGGGCGTGACCCTTATTGATCAGCTGCCGCCGGATGCCGACCCCGATGCCCTCTTCGAGGCTTTCTCGTCATGGGCCGAGGGCGAGGGCATCACGCTCTATCCGGCTCAGGAGGAGGCGCTGATCGAGGTGGTCTCCGGGGCGAACGTGATCGTCTCCACCCCCACCGGCTCCGGAAAGAGCCTGATCGCGGCGGGTGCGCACTTCACGGCGCTGGCCCAGGACAAGGTCACCTTCTACACCGCCCCGATCAAGGCGCTGGTGTCGGAGAAGTTCTTCGACCTGTGCAAGCTCTTCGGTACCGAGAACGTCGGCATGCTCACCGGCGACGCGTCCGTGAACGCCGACGCGCCGGTGATCTGCTGCACGGCGGAGGTGCTGGCCTCCATCGCACTGCGCGACGGCAAGCAGGCCGACATCGGCCAGGTCGTGATGGACGAGTTCCACTTCTACGCGGAGCCGGACCGGGGCTGGGCCTGGCAGATCCCGCTCCTGGAACTGCCGCAGGCGCAGTTCATCCTGATGTCGGCGACGCTCGGCGACGTGTCGCGGTTCGAGGAGGACCTGACCCGCCGCACGGGCCGGCCGACCTCCGTGGTCCGCTCGGCGACGCGGCCGGTGCCGCTGAGCTACGAGTACCGGCTCACCCCGATCACCGAGACGCTGACCGAGCTGTTGGAGACCCGTCAGGCGCCGGTCTACATCGTGCACTTCACGCAGGCGGCGGCCGTCGAGCGCGCGCAGTCGCTGATGAGCATCAACATGTGCACGCGTGAGGAGAAGGACCGGATCGCCGATCTGATCGGCAACTTCCGTTTCACCACCAAGTTCGGCCGCAATCTCTCCCGTTACGTACGCCATGGCATCGGGGTGCACCACGCGGGGATGCTGCCGAAGTACCGCCGGCTCGTCGAAAAGCTCGCGCAGGCGGGTCTGTTGAAGGTGATCTGCGGTACGGACACGCTCGGCGTCGGCGTCAACGTCCCCATCCGTACCGTGCTGTTCACGGCACTGACCAAGTACGACGGCACGCGCGTACGCACGCTCCGCGCCCGCGAGTTCCACCAGATCGCGGGCCGCGCGGGCCGGGCCGGTTTCGACACGGCGGGCTTCGTCGTCGCGCAGGCGCCCGAGCATGTCGTGGAGAACGAGAAGGCGCTCGCCAAGGCGGGCGACGACCCGAAGAAGCGCCGCAAGGTGGTCCGCAAGAAGGCCCCCGAGGGTTTCGTCGCCTGGTCGGAGACGACGTTCGACAAGCTCATCACCTCCGACCCGGAGCCGCTGACCTCCCGCTTCCGGGTCACCCACACCATGCTGCTGTCGGTCATCGCGCGGCCGGGCAACGCCTTCGAGGCGATGCGCCGTCTCCTGGAGGACAACCACGAGCCGCGCAAGCAGCAGTTGCGGCACATCAGGCGCGCGATCGCCATCTACCGGTCGCTGCTGGACGGCGGCGTGGTGGAGCGGCTGGAGACCCCGGACGCGGAGGGCCGCATCATCCGGCTCACCGTCGACCTCCAGCAGAACTTCGCGCTCAACCAGCCGCTGTCGACCTTCGCACTGGCCGCGTTCGAACTGCTGGACCCGGCCTCGCCCTCGTACGCGCTGGACATGGTCTCCGTGGTCGAGTCGACGCTGGACGATCCCCGGCAGATCCTCGCCGCGCAGCAGAACAAGGCGCGGGGCGAGGCGATCGGGCAGATGAAGGCCGACGGCGTCGAGTACGAGGAACGGATGGAGCGGCTCCAGGAGTTCACGTATCCGAAGCCCCTGGAAGAGCTGCTGTGGCACGCGTACGAGGTCTACCGCACCAGCCATCCGTGGGTCGGCGACCACCCGGTGTCGCCGAAGTCCGTCATCCGTGACATGTACGAACGGGCCATGACCTTCACGGAGTTCACGTCCCACTACGAGCTGGCGCGCACGGAGGGCATCGTGCTGCGGTATCTCGCGGGCGCGTACAAGGCGTTCGAGCACACCATCCCCGACGACCTCAAGTCGGAGGACCTGGAGGATCTGATCGCCTGGCTGGGCGAGATGGTGCGGCAGGTCGACTCCAGCCTCCTGGACGAGTGGGAGCAGCTGGCCAACCCGGAGGTGGAGACCGCCGAGGAGGCGCGGGAGAAGGCCGACCAGGTCAAGCCGGTCACGGCGAACGGCCGTGCCTTCCGGGTCCTGGTGCGCAACGCGATGTTCCGCAGGGTGGAGCTGGCGGCGCTGGACAGGGTGAACGAGCTGGGCGAGATGGACGCCGAATCGGGCTGGGACGCGGACGCCTGGGGCGAGGCGATGGACGGCTACTGGGACGAGTACGAGGAGCTGGGCACCGGTCCCGACGCGCGTGGGCCGAAGCTGCTCGGCATCGAGGAGGACCCGGCCCACGGGCTGTGGCGGGTCCGGCAGTCGTTCGCCGATCCGAACGGCGACCATGACTGGGGCATCAGCGCGGAGGTCGATCTCGCCGCGTCCGACGAGGAGGGCCGGGCCGTGGTCCGTGTCACCTCCGTGGGCCAGTTGTCGAGCGTCTGAGAGTCCCTGGCCGATCGATACCCGTGGAGTACGAGAACCATGACGAATCCCGCCGAGAGACTGGTCGACCTGCTCGATCTGGAGCGGATCGAGGTCAACATCTTCCGCGGGCGCAGCCCGCACGAGTCGCTGCAACGGGTCTTCGGCGGCCAGGTCGCCGGCCAGGCCCTGGTGGCGGCCGGGCGCACCACGGAGAGCGACCGGCCGGTCAACTCGCTGCACGCGTATTTCCTGCGGCCGGGCCGGCCCGGTGTGCCGATCGTCTACCAGGTGGAGCGGGTGCGGGACGGCCGGTCGTTCACGACGCGCCGGGTCACCGCGGTGCAGGAGGGGCGGACGATCTTCAATCTGACGGCGTCCTTCCACCACCCCGAGGAGGGCGGCTTCGAGCACCAGCTGCCGCCGCGCCTCGACTTCCCGGACCCGGAGTCCCTGCCGACGGTGGCCGACGAGGTCCGTGAGCATCTGGGCGGGCTGCCGGAGACGTTCGAGCGGATGGCGCGCCGACAGCCGTTCGACATCCGCTACGCGGACCGGCTGCGCTGGACGGCGGAGGAGATCGAGCGGGCGGATCCTCGCAGCGCGGTGTGGATGCGGGCGGTGGGCCCGCTGGGCGACGACCCCCTGGTGCACACCTGCGCGCTGACGTACGCGAGCGACATGACGCTGCTGGACGCGGTCCGTATCCCGGTTGAGCCGCTGTGGGGGCCGCGCGGGTACGACATGGCGTCGCTGGACCACGCGATGTGGTTCCACCGGCCGTTCCGGGCGGACGAGTGGTTCCTGTACGACCAGGAGTCGCCGATCGCGACCGGCGGGCGGGGGCTGGCCCGGGGGCGTATCTACGACCGCTCGGGCCGGCTTCTGGTCTCGGTCGTCCAGGAGGGGCTGTTCCGCAAGCTCGGCGGGTGAAGCGCGACAATGGTGGGGATTACGGGGACCGACTGCTCCGAGGAGACCTTGATGACTGTGTACGACATCCCGCTGCGCACGCTCAGCGGTGAGCCCACCTCCCTGGCCGCGTACAAGGGCCGGGCGGTGCTGGTGGTGAACGTGGCGTCGAAGTGCGGTCTCACTCCGCAGTACGCGGGCCTGGAGCGGCTCCAGCAGACGTACGGCGAGCGTGGCCTGACGGTCGTGGGCGTGCCCTGCAACCAGTTCGCGGGCCAGGAGCCTGGCAGCGCCGAGGAGATCGAGACGTTCTGCTCGACGACGTACGGCGTGAGCTTCCCGCTGCTGGAGAAGTCCGAGGTCAACGGCGAGAACCGGCACCCGCTGTACGCGGCGCTGACCGAGCGTGCCGACGCCGAGGGCGAGGCGGGTGACGTGCAGTGGAACTTCGAGAAGTTCCTGATCTCCCCGGAGGGTGAGGTCGTGGGCCGGATCCGTCCCCGTACGGAGCCGGAGGCCCCTGAGGTCGTCGCGGCGATCGAGGCTCAACTCCCCGCGTAACGCGCGCTCTTCACCACTGTGCCCGGCCCCTGACAGGGGGCCGGGCACCGGTGTGTCCGGACCCGGCACCGGTTCATACACCATGCATCCACGCTCTCATCACGGTTTCGCCACAACCGGAGCGAGGGTCGTACAAGGGGGCAAGTCACGCCGCTACGGTCATCCCCTCACGAAGCAGCCCTTGGGGGACACACATGAGCTTTCCACCACCCGCCGCGCCCGGTCCCAACCCGTATGCCGGCCCGCCGGCACCGCCGCCCGGCGGACGTCCGAAGTGGACGCGCAAGCGGGTGCTGCTTCCACTGGTGGCGCTGCTGTTCTTCCTGGGCGTGGGCTTCGGCTCGGCGGGCGGCACGGCGCAGACTGAGGACAAGGCCGACGCGAAGCCGGGTCCCACGACGACGGTCACGGCCACCACGACGGCCACCCCGGAACCGGTGGCCGCCGAGACGGTGACGGCCACTCCCAAGCCCGCGCCGACCGTCACCGAGACGAAGACCGTCAGGGTCACGGTCGCGCCCGCCGCCGACGACAACGGTGACAGCGGCGGGTCGAACGGCTCGGGGGGCTCGGACACGGGCGGCTCGGGAGGCGGCTCCACGTACTACGCCAACTGCACCGCCGTCCGGGCCGCCGGCGCCGACCCCATCCGCACCGGAGACCCCGGCTACGGCTCGCATCTGGACCGCGACGGCGACGGCGTCGCCTGCGAGTGAGCCACCCGGCCCGCGTCGCCTCAGCGGATCGGCATCCCCGACAGCGTCCGCGCGATGACCAGGCGCTGGATCTCGCTGGTGCCTTCGAAGATCGTGTAGATCGCGCTGTCGCGGTGCATCCGCTCCACCGGGTACTCCCGGGTGAATCCGTTGCCGCCGAGGATCTGCACCGCCTGCGCGGTGACCTCCTTCGCCGCCTCGCTCGCGTAGAGCTTCGACATGGAGCCCTCCGCGGCGGTGAAGGGCTTGCCCGTGGCCGCCATCCAGGAGGCGCGCCACACGAGCAGCCGGGCCGCGTCTATCTGGGTGCGCATGTCGACGAGCTGGAACGCGATGCCCTGGTTGTCGATGATCGGGCGGCCGAACTGGCTGCGGGTCTTGGCGTAGTCGAGCGCCACCTCGTAGGCGGCGCGGGCCGTGCCCACCGCCATGGCGCCGACGGCGGGGCGTGAGGCCTCGAAGGTCGCCATGGCGGCGTTCTTCACGCGCTCGCCGCCGCCCGTCGCGCCCCCGCCGCCCGCCCTGGCCTCGCGGGCGCGGGCCAGCCGCTCGTCCAGCTTCTCCTTGCCGCCCAGCAGGCAGTGGCCGGGGACGCGGACGTCCTCCAGGACCACCTCGGCCGTGTGCGAGGCGCGGATGCCGTGCTTCTTGAACTTCTGGCCCTGGGAGAGGCCGGGCGTGGCGGGCGGCACGATGAAGGAGGCGTGCCCCTTGGAGCCGGCCCCGGGGTCCACGACGGCGACCACGACATGCACATTGGCGATGCCGCCGTTGGTCGCCCAGGTCTTGGTGCCGTTGAGGACCCACTCGTCCTTCGCCTCGTCGTAGACCGCGCGGGTGCGCATGGCGGCGACGTCCGATCCGGCGTCGGGCTCGGAGGAGCAGAACGCGGCGACCTTCACGTCGTCCGCGTCGCCGTACATCTGCGGTATCCAGGTGCCTATCTGCTCCTCGGTGCCGTTGGCGAGCACACCGACGGCGGCGAGTCCGGTGCCGACGATCGACAGGGCGATGCCCGCGTCACCCCAGAACAGCTCCTCCATCACCATGGGGATGGAGAGGCCCGTGGGGTCGAAGTACTGCTGTGCGTAGAAGTCGAGGGAATAGACGCCGACCTTGGCGGCTTCCTGGATCACGGGCCATGGAGTCTCCTCCCGCTCGTCCCACTCCGCGGCGGCCGGGCGGATGACATCGGCGGCGAACCCGTGCAGCCAGTCGCGTACATGCTTCTGGTCATCGTTGAGTTCGAACGTGAACTCGGCCATCGTCATCCTCCAGCACTGCTGTTACTTACGGTAACACAAGTCTGTTACCGGCAAGTAGAGGATGTCAACCTGCGGCAGTCTGATCTGCGGGGACGGCGGCCTTGGTGTTACGTTGCCGGGGCGTCACGGAATCGCTCGGGCGGGGAGACACTCATGGGGACCACACAGCAGGCCGACCAGCACCGCTCAGCCCATCAGCGGCGCCGCCAACTCCTGGAGGCCGCCGACCGGGTCGTGCTGCGTGACGGCCCGAAAGCCTCCATGAACGCGATCGCGGCGGAGGCGGGTATCACCAAGCCGATCCTCTACCGCCACTTCGGCGACAAGGGCGGGCTCTACCGCGCCCTGGCGAAGCGTCATACGGACGCGCTGCTCAGCGCGTTGAAGGCGGCGCTCGACGCGCCCGCCGACCGCCGCGAGCGGGTGGAGGCCACGCTCGACACGTATCTCGCCGCGATCGAGGCGCGTCCCCAGGTGTACCGCTTCCTGATGCATCCCGCCGAGGACAGCCAACTCCCCGAGCAGGGCTTCGACGTGGGCCGGCACTCGGCGCCGCTGCTGCGCCGCCTCGGCGAGGAGCTGGCCGTCGTCATCGAGGAGCGGGTCGACCTCGGCCCGGGGAGCGCGCAGCTGGCCCGTGTCTGGGGCCATGGGATCGTCGGCATGATGCACGCGGCCGGTGACTGGTGGCTCGGCGAACGCCCTTGCTCCCGCGCCCAGTTGGTGAGCAGTCTGGCCGATCTGCTGTGGGGCAGGCTGTCGGCGGTGGCCGACCGGGCGGGCAGCCCCGGGCTCTGACACGTCCGCCCGGGGGTACGAGGCGGCCCGGCGCTCAGCTCCAGGACGCGCGCCGCGCCGCCCGCAGCAGCTTGGCCCGGCGCAGACCCGTCAGCCGGTCGGCGTAGACCAGCCCCTCCAGATGGTCGCACTCGTGCTGGAGGCAGCGCCCGAAGAAGCCTGTGCCGTGAATCCGTACGGGCTCACCGTCCACCGTCACGCCCTCCACCACCGCGTGGTCGAACCGCTCCGTGCCCGCTTCGAGGCCGGGCAGCGAGAGGCAGCCCTCGGGCCCCCGTACGGTGACCCCGTCCGCCTCCACCAGCCGGGGATTGACGACGTGTCCGAGATGGCGGACGTCCTCGTCGTCGGGGCAGTCGTACACGAACACCTGTAGCGGCACCCCGATCTGGTTCGCCGCGAGGCCGACCCCGCTCGCCCGGTACATCGTCGCGAACAGGTCCTCGACCAGCCGCGCGAGTCGCGGCCCGAAGTCCGTGACGGGCGCGCAGGGGGCGTGCAGGGCCGGGTCGCCGAGCAGCCGCAGGGGACGCACCCGTCCGGCGCTGCCGGGGATCGGCCGGTTTCGCATGGTCTCGACGCTCCGTCCCGGCCGGTTACCGGCGCACCGGCCGTCGATGGGTGCCGAGTTCGCTTGCCGTCATCGCGCCAGGGTACGTCGTCGCCGGGAGCGGGAGCCGCACGGGTGACGGCTCCGCCCAGGGAAGCACGGACCCGAACTGTGTGACGGGCGTGGCGGGTGGGTCGTCGCGGTTATCTGAATGTGATGTGCCGCATGTCTGGTTTTCGTCGCTCACCTGTGCCTAAAGTTGCGCCACCAAATTAATCTCAGAGTGAGAGGAATTGTGGCAACTACCTCGCTCCCCCGCACCTCCAACCGCAGCGCCGTGATCGCGGCCCTGCTGTCCGGCGCGGACACGGACCGTCAACGGCTCGTCGCGGACACCGGCCTGAGCCGGGCCACGGTGTTCCGCATCGTGGACGACCTGATGGCCGAGTCCCTCGCCCTGGAGGGTTTCCGGGTGCTCCGGGAGGGCCCCGGCAGACAGTCGACGTCCGTGAGTTTCAACCACCGCTCCGCTCTGGTCTGCGGAGTCGACCTCGGCGGCACCAACTGCCGTGTGGTGGTGGCGGACGCGCTGGGCCGCGCGATCATCAGGAGCCGGGACACCACGCCGCGCGACGCGACGGCGGACGAACTCGCCGCCTGGGTGGCCGGCCGGATCACCGATCTCGTCGAGCGGCACGGCGACGGCGTCCCCCTGCACACCGTCACGATCGGCCTGCCCGGTGTCGTCACCGGCGACGGACGGTCCGTCGTCGCATCGCACAATCTCGGCCAGATCAAGGGCACCGGATTCATCGAGAAGGTCTCCGCCCTCGTGGGCGTGGAGACCGAGGTCGGCAACGACTCCAACCTCGCCCTGCGGGGCGAACTCCAGTACGGATCGCTGCCGGACCGGGAGACCGCCGTACTGCTCGCCATGGGCACCGGCCTCGGTTCCGCCGTCTCCATCGACGGACAGGTGCTGCTCAGCAGGACCGGTCTGCTCGGCGAGTTCGGCCGCCTCCCGCTGCCCGGCCGCGAGGAGCGGCTGCGCGATCTGCTGTCCGGGGCCGACCTGGTGGCGTACGCGCGTGGCAGAGGCGTGGACGTGCCGACGGCGCGGGCGCTGTTCGCGGACCCGGAGGCGTACGCGCCGCTGCTGTCCGAGGTGCACGGCGCGCTGGCCCATCTCGTCACGATCGTCGCGCTCTCCTACGAGCCCGCCACAGTGGTCCTCACCGGCGGTTTCTCGGAGTCCTTCGACACCGCGCGGCTGGCCGCCATCAGCGACCAGGTCGCCGACACCGTCGGCGTCCGCAGCGTGGTGCGCCGATCGGACCTCGGCGACTCGGCGGGCCTGCTCGGCTCGATGGCGACCTCGCTGGGCCGTCTCTACGACTCGCTCGGCGTCAGCGCCGAGGACGCGGCCTCCGTGGCCGTCGACCGCGACCTGATCATCCGCCGTCTCGCGGACTGTCCCACCTCCCCCACGGCCCCGGCCGCCGGCGCCAGCACTTCCGGCACCGACGACGCGACCACCCGCACCACCCACGACGAGCAGATGGCAGAAGGGTGACAACGATGAATCGATCACGGACCCGGTGCGCACTCGCGGCACTTCCGGTCCTCGCGCTCACGCTCACGGCGTGCGGCGGTGGCGGGGTGGCGAAGTCCGACTCCGACAACAAGCTGACGATCTGGATGATGACCGGCGGGCCCGGCGACAACCCTCTGATCAAGGAGGCGACCGCCGAGTTCAAGAAGGACCATCCGGACATCGACGTCGACATCCAGATACAGCAGTGGGACGGTGTCGCGACCAAGATCACCACGGCGCTGGCCAGCGGCAACCCGCCGGACATCGTGGAGATGGGCAACACCCAGACCCCGCTGCAGACCTACTCCGGCGGCCTCGCCGACCTCACGGAGGACAAGAAGTCCTTCGAGGGCTCCGACGGCTGGCTGGACGGTCTCTCCGCCCCCTCCGAGTTCGACGGCAAGCTGTACGCCGTCCCGCTCTACGGCGGCACCAAAGTGGTCATGTACAACAAGAAGATGTTCGCGGAAGCGGGCATCACCTCACCCCCGAAGACCCTCGCCGAACTCCAGGAGCACTGCGGCGCGCTGGCGGAGTCGAACAAGGGGACGGCCAACTTCTCCGGCTTCTACCTGCCGGGCCAGTACTGGTTCAACGGCATGCCCTTCCTCTTCGCCAAGGGCGGCAAGGTCGCCTCGCAGAAGGACGGCGAGTGGAAGGCCGAGATGTCGTCGGCGGCCAACCAGTCCGGCCTCAAGGCATGGAAGAACTTCCAGAACACCTGCTCCACCCCGTCCTCCCGCGGCGTCAACACCGACAGCCCCGACCAGGACCAGCTGTTCGCCGACGGCAAGGCCGCCATGGCCTACGTCAAGGCGTGGGAGCCGGCCGCCGTCATCGAGAAGAACCCGGAGATGAAGGAGAACATCGGCTTCTTCGCGATGCCGGGCTACGACGGGAACAGCACGATGCCCGTGATCGTCTCCGGGTCGACCATCGGTATCGCGGCGGGCAGCCCCGACCGGGACGCCGCCGAGGACTGGCTGCGGGTCGTCTCCGGCGAGAAGTTCCAGCAGCGGATGGCGCTGAAGCTCAATCTGCTGCCGATCTCCCCGGAGTTCACCCCGGCCGGCGTGCCCGAGCAGCTGACGGTGGCCTCCCAGGCCAGCAAGGTGAGCCAGCCGCTGCCGAACAGTCCCGGCGAGGCCACGCTTGAGACCGAGCGCTACAACGAACAGTTCTTCTCGAAGATCGCGAGCGGTGCGGACATCGCCTCGTCGTCCGCCGCGTACGACAAGCACGCGACGGAAGCCTTCAACTCGCTGAGCGACTGACACCCCTGGACGCCTGATGGCACTCACTGAGAAGCACCGTCCGGTGCGCGCACCGGACAGGGACCGCCGCACCGGGCCACCGGGCCGGCGCGGTCCGGCACGGCGGTCCCGGATGCTGCCCTGGGCGATGATCGCCCCCGCGCTGGCCGCGCTCCTGCTGATCCAGGGTTATCCCCTGGTCCGGCTGCTCACCCTGTCGACGCAGGAGTTCGGCCCCCGCTCGCTGTTCACCGGGCAGTCGGACTTCATCGGCCTGGACAACTTCACCCGGATCTTCACGGACGCCGACTTCCTGGCGGTCCTGCTGCGGACCGTGGTGTTCACGCTGGTGTGCGTGACGCTGCTGATGGTGCTGGGATTCCTGATCTCGCACCTGCTGATGGGCATCTCGCCGTGGGCCCGCGTCGTGACCACCGTCTGTCTGGTGCTGGTGTGGGCGATGCCCATGGTGGCGGCGACGCTGGTCTGGCAGTGGATGTTCCAGCCGCAGTACGGCGTCGCCAACTGGCTGCTCACCCAAGTCCGGGTGTTCGGGGACATGTCGGTCTACGACTGGTTCTCGCACCCCACCCAGGCGCTGGGCCTGATCATCCTGCTGACGGTCTGGAAGGGGCTGCCGTTCGTCGCGCTGACCCTGTTCGCCGCCCGCGGCCAGATACCCGAGTCCCTGTACGAGGCGGCCCGCCTCGACGGCGCGGGGACCCTCCAGACGTTCCGCAGCATCACCATTCCGATCATGCGGCCCGTCCTCGCCATCCTCACCATCCTCGAAGTGATCTGGTCGGTGAACTCGTTCACCCCGATCTGGGTGCTGACGCAGGGCGGTCCCGACGGGGCGACCACCACGCTCGGCGTGTACGCGTACATCACCGCGTTCAGCCGTAACGAGTACGGCAGCGGCGCTTCGGTCGCGGTGGTGACCGTGGTGATCCTCGCCCTGTTCTCCGTCGCCTACGTCCGCAGGCTGTCCCGGCAGGGAGATGTCGTATGAGAACCCGCAGTCGGCGCGGCGTGAACAACACGATCGCGATGGCCGTGTCCGCCGTGATGGTGTTCCCCGTCTACTGGATGGTCGCCACCGCCCTCAAGGAGCGGTCGGACATCCTCAGTTCGGTACCGAAGTTCATCCCCTGGCCGATCAGCCTGGAGAACTTCACCCGGGCGCTGGACAAGCCGGGCTTCTGGGTGTTCGTCCGCAACTCGCTGACGGTCACGCTCTCCTCGGTGGTCCTCTCGCTGATCATCTCGCTGTTCGCGGCGATCGCGATCGCGCGGTTCCGGTTCGCCGGCCGCAAGGCGGTGCTGACCATCCTGGTGCTGGTGCAGATGGTGCCGGCTGCGGCCATGGTCATCCCGGTGTATCTGATGCTCAGGTCCGTCGGCGGACTGGACTTCCTGCCGGGCCTCGTCCTGACGTACATGACGTTCGTGCTGCCGTTCACGATCTGGACGCTGCGCGGGTTCGTGGAGGGTGTTCCCGTCGAGCTGGAGGAGGCCGCGCTCGTCGACGGGTGCGGGCGGTTCCAGATGTACGTACGGGTACTGCTGCCCCTGCTGATGCCGGGCATCGTGGCGACGTCGATCTTCGCCTTCGTCAACGCGTGGGACGACTACATCTTCGCCTACGTGATCATGAAATCCCAGGAGAACTACACGCTGCCGGTCTGGCTGGTGTCGTTCAAGACCTCGGAGAGCGTCGACTACGGCGCGATGATCGCGGCCTCGACGATCTTCTCCGTCCCCGTTCTCGTCTTCTTCCTGCTGGTGCAGCGCCGCCTCGTGGGCGGCATGACCAGCGGCGCCGTCAAGGGCTGACCGGGCCCGCGCCGCCACACACACATCACCGCACAACGATCAACCGCAAGGTGAGGAATCGAATCATGACCGAGCTGTCCCGGCTCGCCCACGGCGTGCTGTTCCCCGCGCTCGGACGCAGAACCGTCCCCAGGTGGGCGCGCGCCCGGGTCGCCGAAGGACTCGGCGGCTTCGTCCTGTTCGGCAAGGACATCGCCTCCGCCGAACAGGTGCGGGAGCTGACCACGGCCCTGCACGGCCTCCGTGACCATGTGCTGCTCTCCGTCGACGAGGAGGGCGGCGACGTCAACCGGCTGGAGGGCTACGGCGGTACGTCCGTACCGGGCAATCACGCCCTGGGCCGCCTCGACGATCCCGCCCGGACCCGTGAGTCCGCCTACCAGATCGGCCTCTCCCTGGTGGAGGCCGGCATCGACTGGGACCTGGCGCCCGCCGTCGACGCGGCCGTCAACCCCCTGTCCCCCAACGGCATCCGCACCTTCGGCGCCGATCGCGCGCTGGTCGCCAAGCACGCGGCCGCCTGGGTCGAGGGGCTCCAGGCGGCCGGGGTGAGCGCGTGCGCCAAGCACTTCCCCGGCCACGGTCTCAGCTCCACCGACGCCCATCTCGGCACGCCCACCGTGGACCTGTCCCGGCAGGAACTGGTGGACCACTACCTCGACCCGTTCCGTGCGGCCATCGCCGCCGGGGTCGACAGCATCATGGTGTCGCACGTCCACCTCAGCCGGCTGGACGACGTCCCGGCCACCATCAGCCCCGCCGTACTCACCGGTCTGCTCCGCGACGAGCTGGGCTTCGACGGCGTCGTGATCACCGACGCGCTGGAGATGCGCGGGATCGCCGACGTGGCGAGCCTGCCCGAGGCGGCCGTCCGGGCCGTCGCGGCCGGCGCGGACGCCCTGTGCCTGGGCGCGTGGGCGTTCGGCGACGACGTCGACGCGGCGGCGGCCGCCCTGGTGGCCGCGGTCGAGGACGGCACCCTGCCCGAGGAGCGGCTGCGCGAGGCCAACGCCCGGCTCGCCAAGCTCGGCACCCGGCCGCGCGCCACCGGCGTCGGGCACGACGACACCGTCGGCGAGCAGCAGGCCCGCGACGTCCTGGAGGTACGGGGCGACGTGGCGCTCAAGGGAGAGCGGGCCCTGGTCGTACGGCTCGACCCGACGCACTCGCCCGCGCAGGGCGGCGCCTCCTGGGGCGTGGAGGAGCCGCTGCGCGCGGCGGGCGTCGACGTCGAGGCTCTCGCGGTGGCGGGTGACACCTACAACGCAGAGGGCATGATCAAGGCCGAGGTCGGCCTGTATCTCGACGAGTTCGGGCCGGACGCCGACGTGGTGCTGCTGGTGCGCAGCTCGCACCGGTTCCCCTGGCAGGGGCCGGTCCTGGACGAGCTGCTGGAGCGGTACCCCCGCTGTGTGGTGGTCGACATGGGCGTACCGGGCCACGACTTCGGCGGCTTCCGGGGCTGGGTCCGCACCTTCGGAGCCTCACGCGTGTGCGCGCGGGCCGCGGTGGACGCGCTGCTGGGCGGGCGATGACGGCGGGCCGTCCGGTACCGGGATCCGCACGACAGGCCCCGGGGCCGGAAGGTGCCGGTGGCGGGCGGCTGTTCACCGGCGGCAGGTTCGTCACGCCTGACGCCGGGGTGAGGGACGGGTGGCTCCTCGTGCGGGACGGCCGTATCCACTCGATGGGTACCGGCGCCCCGCCCGGCACGCCGGAGCCCGTGGTGGATCTGGGCGGCCGGACCGTCGTGCCGGGGTTCGTGGACCCGCACTGCCACGGCGGCTGCGGGCACTCGGTCTACACGGGGGATCCCGCCGCCGTACGGGGGGCGGCGGCGGGTCATCTCGCGCGGGGTACGACCACGATGCTGGCGTCCGTCGCGACGGTCGAGCCGTCCGCGATGGAGACGGCCGTACGCGCGATCGCGTCGGTCATCGACGACGGGTCCGCGCCCAGTCTCGCGGGCATCCACTTCGAGGGCCCGTTCCTGTCGCCCCTGCGCCGGGGCGCGCAGACCCGCTCCGCGCTGCGCGACCCCGACCCCGCGCTGCTGGCGCGGCTGATCGACGCGGCGGGCGGGCACGCGGTGTCGATGACCGTGGCGCCGGAACTGCCCGGCGCGCCGGAGCTGATCCGGCGGTACGCGGACGTGCTGGTCTGCTGTCTGGGTCACACCGACGCGGACGCGGCCCGGTTCGCGCGGGCCACCGATCTCGGTGCCCGTGCGGTGACGCACCTGTTCAACGCGATGCCGCCGCTGCACCACCGGGAGCCGGGGCCGGTCGCCGCCGCGCTGCTGGACCCCCGGCTGGTCTGCGAACTCGTCCTGGACGGCCACCATCTGGCCGACGACACCGTCCGGCTGGCCCACCGGGTCGCGGGCCCCGACCGGCTGGTGCTGGTCAGTGACGCGATGCCGGCTGCGGGCATGCCGGACGGGGAGTACGCCTTCGCGGACCGCGAGGTGACCGTGGCGGGCGGGGTGGCGACGCTGCGCGGCACCGACACGCTCGCCGGGTCGACGCTGTTCGTCGCGGAGGCGTTCCGCAGGGCCGTGGCGACGGTGGGCATTCCGTTGGCGGACGCCGTACGGATGACGTCCGGCACCGCCGCCCGGCTGCTCGGGCTGAGCGACCGGGGCGAGCTGCGGCCGGGCCTGCGAGCCGACCTGGTCGAGCTCGACCAGGAGCTCCGACCCGCCCGGGTGTGGCTGGGTGGTGTGGAGGTGGGGTGAACATCCCGCGCAATACCTGGCCCCCGGCGGAGATCTGACGGACCGTCGGGGGCCGGCTGACGCGCCGGGCCGGCCGGAGTGGTCCACCACCTCCGCACAGGGCCCGGCTGTGCGCCGTACGGCCGCCGGACCGGCGGGAACGGGGCCGTACGGCCTGCGCGCGGGGTGCACCGCCCGCGGAAACACGCAGCTCGCCGGGCCGGGAACCGTCGCGCGGGCCACCGGCGGCTCCCTCGCGCGCCCGCCCGGCGGCTTCGTTCAGGCGTAGGTGTGACAACGATCGGTCCCATCTCCGGTGCCGTGGTTCGGGCCTGTGCGCGTATCTCGATAGGCTGAGCCCGGACCGACGCGAGGAGGATCAAGGACGATGGCAGGCAACACGGACCCGCTGTCGCCACGGGCCAAGCTGGCCGTGACGGCAGGCAAGGCCGCAGCGGCGGTGTCGCGCGCTGCGGGGCGCGGCAGCGGATCGGTGATCGGCGGCAAGGTGGCGTTGCGGCTCGACCCGGATCTGCTGGCGGCTCTGGCGCAGCATCTGGACGTCGTGCTCGTGTCGGCGACGAACGGCAAGACGACCACGACACGCCTGATCGCCGAGGCGCTGCGGGCCAGCGGCCCCGTGGTGTCGAACGCGCTGGGCGCGAACATGCCGGCCGGCATCACCTCCGCCCTCGCCGGCGGTTCGGACGCCAAGTACGGCGTGATCGAGGTCGACGAGAAGTACCTCGCCGGTGTCGCGCGCGACACCACGCCCAAGGCGATCGCCCTGCTCAATCTCTCCCGCGACCAGCTCGACCGCGCCGCCGAGACCCGTATGCTCGCCGAGCACTGGCGTGAGGGCCTGGCCGGTACGAAGGCCGTGGTCATCGCCAACGCCGACGACCCGCTGATCGTCTGGGCCGCCTCGTCGTCACCCAACGTGGTCTGGGTCGCCGCCGGCCAGGAGTGGAAGGACGACGCCTGGTCCTGCCCCGCCTGCGGCGGTGTGATGCAGCGGCCGGGCGACGACTGGTTCTGCGGTCAGTGCGGCTTCCGCCGGCCCGCGCCGAGCTGGGCGCTGCACGGTGACCATGTCCTGGACCCGCACGGCTCCGCCTGGCCGATCCACCTCCAGCTGCCCGGCCGCGCCAACCGCGCGAACGCCGCCACCTCCGCCGCCGTCGCCGCCACGTTCGGGGTGCCCCCGCAGGTCGCCCTGGAACGGATGTACCAGGTGCAGGCCGTGGCCGGCCGGTACGACGTGGTGTCCTTCCTCGGCCGTGATCTGCGGCTGCTGCTGGCGAAGAACCCGGCGGGCTGGCTGGAGACCTTCTCCCTCATCGACCCGCCGCCCACGCCCGTCATCCTCGCGGTCAACGCCCGCGGCGCCGACGGCACGGACACCTCCTGGCTCTGGGACGTCGACTACACCCGGCTGGCCGGTCACCCGATCTTCGTCATCGGCGACCGCAAGCTGGACCTGGCCGTGCGGCTGGAGGTCGCGGGCCTGGACTTCCGGGTGTGCGCGACCGCCGACGAGGCCGTGCAGATGGCGCCCCCCGGACGCATCGAGGCGATCGCGAACTACACGTCCTTCCAGGACCTGCGCCGGCGCGTCGGCAACTGAGACAGATGAAGTCCGAGAGGGACGAGCGAAGAATGAGTGACAACAGTCTGCGACTGGTCTGGATCTACCCGGACCTGCTGAGCACCTACGGCGACCAGGGCAACGCGCTGGTGGTGGAGCGCCGCGCCCGGCAGCGGGGTCTCGACGTCACGCGCGTGGACGTCCGCAGCGACCAGGCCGTACCGACCTCCGGCGACATCTACCTCATCGGTGGCGGCGAGGACCGGCCGCAGCGGCTGGCCGCCGAGCGGCTGCGCCGTGACGGCGGTCTCAACCGGGCCGTGTCCAACGGCGCGATCGTGTTCTCGGTCTGCGCCGGCTACCAGATCCTGGGCCACGAGTTCGTCAACGACCTCGGCGAGCGCGAGGGTGGTCTCGGACTGCTGGACGTGATCTCCACCCGTGGCGAGGGCGAGCGCTGTGTCGGAGACGTACTGGGCGACATCGACCCGCATCTCGGACTGCCGCCGCTGACCGGTTTCGAGAACCACCAGGGCATCACCCATCTCGGACCGAGTGCCCGCCCGTTCGCACGGGTCTCGCTCGGCCGGGGCAACGGCACGGGTGACGGCACGGAGGGCGCGTACAACGACACGGTGTTCGGTACGTACATGCACGGCCCGGTCCTGGCACGGAACCCGCTGATCGCCGATCTGCTGCTGAAGCTGGCCCTCGACGTCAACGCGCTGCCGCCGGCCGACGACCGGTGGTACGAGGCGCTGCGCGCCGAACGGATCGCCGCCGCGACGCAGCCGGCCTGACGCCTTCCGTTCGACCGAGGGGTGTCCAGCAGTCGGACGCCTGGTTCGGCCCCGCCACTCCGCGCCGGTAGGGTGGCGGGGATTCAGCCGGACGACGTGGTCCGGCCGTCGGCCCACGTTGCAAAGGTTCTCCGGGCAATGCGAATTGGTGTGCTCACCTCCGGCGGCGACTGCCCCGGTCTCAATGCGGTGATCCGGTCCGTGGTGCACCGCGCCGTCGTCGACCACGGTGACGAGGTCATCGGCTTCCACGACGGCTGGAAGGGTCTGCTGGAGTGCGACTACCGCAAGCTCGACCTGGACGCGGTCGGCGGCATCCTGGCCCGTGGCGGCACGATCCTCGGCTCCTCCCGGGTCCAGCCCGCGCACCTGCGTGACGGCGTGGAGCGCGCGAAGGGGCATGTGGCCGACCTGGGTCTCGACGCGATCATCCCGATCGGCGGTGAGGGCACGCTCAAGGCGGCCAACCTGCTCTCCGAGGCGGGGCTGCCGATCGTCGGCGTACCGAAGACCATCGACAACGACATCTCCTCCACGGATGTGACCTTCGGCTTCGACACCGCCGTCGGTGTCGCCACGGAGGCGCTGGACCGGCTGAAGACCACCGCCGAGTCCCACCAGCGTGTGCTGATCGTCGAGGTCATGGGGCGACAGACCGGCTGGATCGCGCTGCACTCGGGCATGGCCGCCGGTGCGCACGCCATCGTCGTCCCGGAGCGGCCCTTCGACATCGGGGAGCTGGCCGAGCTGGTCGGCAAGCGGTTCTCAGCGGGGAAGCGGTTCGCGATCGTGGTGGTCGCCGAGGGCGCCAAGCCGCGTGAGGGCTCCATGGAGTTCGACATCGGCGGCAAGGACATCTACGGGCACGAGCGCTTCGCGGGCGTCGCCAGGCAGCTCTCCGTCGAGCTGGAGGAGCGCCTGGGCAAGGAGGCGCGGCCGGTGATCCTGGGCCACGTCCAGCGCGGCGGGACGCCGACGGCGTACGACCGGGTGCTGGCGACGCGCTTCGGCTGGCACGCGGTGGAGGCGGCGCACCGCGGTGAGTTCGGCATGATGACCGCGCTGCGCGGTACGGACATCCGGATGGTGCCGCTCGCGGAGGCCGTCGAGACGCTGAAGACGGTGCCGGCGGAGCGCTACGCCGAGGCGGAGTGCGTGCTCTGAGGCGCTGATCCCTCGCCTCTCCGGCGTGAACCGCCCTTGTTCGTACGACGAACCGCCCCCGGCCGCGAACCGCGCCGGGGGCGGTTCTAGTCTGGTCCCGGGGTGCGGACACATCGCACCATTCGGGATCGTCGCAGCGGGAGAGCACGTATGGATCACGGCGGGCACGGCACGACGATGGATCTGCCGCCGTTCACGCTGGGCCGCGCACTGGAGTTCTCGCCCGACACCTTCTTCCTCGTCGGCTGTCTGCTGGCGCTCGCGCTGTACGGCTGGGGCGTCCTGCGGCTGCGCGCGCGGGGCGACAGCTGGTCGCCGGGCCGCACCATCCCGTTCGTGCTCGGCGTGCTGAGTGTGGCCCTGGTGATGTGCACCGCGCTGAACGACTACGGCATGGTCATGTTCAGCGTGCACATGGTCCAGCACATGGTGATCAGCATGGTCTCCCCGATCCTGCTGCTGCTGGGCGCGCCGGTGACTCTGGCGCTACGGGCGCTGCCCGTAGCGGGCGGGGGCCGCAAGGGACCGCGTGAGCTGCTGCTGGCACTGCTCCACAGCCGGTTCCTGCGTTTCGTGTCGCATCCCGCCTTCACCATCCCGCTGTTCATCGCGAGCCTCTACGGTCTCTACTTCACCTCGCTCTTCGACTTCCTCATGGAGTCGAAGCCGGGGCACATCGCGATGATGGTGCACTTCCTCTCCGTCGGCCTGATCTTCTTCTGGCCGATCATGGGAGTGGACCCGGGACCGCACCGGCCCGGCTATCTGATGCGGATGCTGGAGCTGTTCGCCGGGATGCCGTTCCACGCGTTCTTCGGGATCGCGCTGATGATGGCGAGCGAGCCGATGGTGCGGGCGTACGAGAACCCCCCGGCATCCCTGGGCATCGACCCGCTCTCCGATCAGAACGCCGCCGGCGGCATCGCCTGGGCCTTCAGCGAGATCCCGTCCGTCCTCGTGCTGATCGCGCTGGTGTACCAGTGGTACCGGTCCGACCAGCGCCAGGCGAAGCGCTCGGACCGGGCGGCCGACCGGGACGGTGACAAGGAACTGGCCGCGTACAACGCCTACCTCGCGTCGTTGCAGACACGCGGACAGTAGCGCGAAACCCCCCTTTCGGGTGACGATGGTCCTTACGGCCACGATCACGGCCGGGAGGAGGACGCCCATGTCCGGATCCGGATCCACCAAAACGATGGGGATCATCACCGTTGGCGCGCTCGTGGTCGTGACGGCCTACACCGCGGCGCTGGGGAGCAGCGGCTGGCTCTGGTTCGGGTGGGTGGTACTGGTGCTGGTGACGCTCGCGATGGTGGCGGCGCGCGGCAACTGACGCGCGCCGGACGCCACCGGGCGTTCACGGTCAGCCGGCCGCGGTCAGCCGGCGGCCGGCGAGAGACCGGGCTCGGGTGTCCGCGTCTCGTCCAGGTTGTTCTCCACCCAGGCACGCAACTGACCGAGCGGCACGGCGACTCCGCGCCCCAGCTCCGTCAGTTCGTACTCGACGTGGAGCGGGACGGCCGGGTAGACGGTGCGGTCCACGAAGCCGTGGTCCGCCAGTCGGCGCAGGGTGCTCGTGAGCACCTTGGGGCTGATTCCCTGAAGCCGCCGCTGGAGCGTGCCGAAGCGCTGCGGGCCCTCTTCGAGGGCGCCGATGGCGAGTGCGGCCCACTTGTTGGCCAGCAGGCCGAGGACGTCCCGGCAGGGGCACTGCGCGGCGTAGACGTCGTGCTTGTCGTGCCGCCCCGTCGTACAGGGGTGAGCCATGGGATCCGCCTTCGCCGCCGTGCCGCGCGCTCGCGCCACCGAACTGAACACTTCCCTTTGGATAGTAGTGTCCCTTGCGGGAAAGCAGTACCCGGGGAGTACTTTCGCGGTGTCGAAGATCCACCGACCGGGGCCGCGTCCTCCGCGCTCCCCCGGCACGCACTCTTTCAGGAGACTTGACCGACATGAGCAGTGAGCCGACGATGCGCGCGATCACCCAGGACTCCCTCGGCGGGCCCGAGGTGCTGCGTCTCACCGACCGTCCGCGGCCCAGCCCGCTACCGACCGAGGTGCTGGTACGGGTGCACGCGGCCGGGGTGAACCCGGTCGACTGGAAGTCGCGCGAGAGCGGCGGCATCGCCGGTCTTCTCGGCGCTCCCCCGTTCATCCTGGGCTGGGACGTGTCGGGTGTGGTGGAGGAGGTCGGCTTCGGTGTGCACACGCTGAAGGTGGGCGACGAGGTGTACGGGATGCCGTGGTTCCCGCGCCCGGCCTCCGCCTACGCCGAGTATGTGACGGCTCCCTCGCGGCAGTTCGCGCTCAAGCCCCGCACGCTCGACCACAACACGGCCGCCGGCGTGCCGCTGGTCGGGCTCACGGCCTGGCAGGCGCTGGTGGACGCGGCGCACGTGACAGCCGGGCAGCGGGTACTGATCCACGCGGCGGCGGGCGGCGTGGGCCATCTGGCGGTGCAGTTCGCGAAGCACCTCGGGGCGTATGTCATCGGGACGGCGAGCGCGGCGAAGCACGACTGGCTGCGCGAGCTGGGCGCGGACGAGGTCGTGGACTACACCCAGGTCCGCTTCGAGGAGGCCGTCGGCGACGTCGACGTCGTCATCGACCTGGTGGGCGAGGGCCACGACGCGACGACCAGCCGCTCGCTGGAGACCCTGCGGCCCGGCGGCACGATCGTCGCCGTACCGTCCGGTGTCGCGCCGGAAGTGCTCGACAGCGCCCGTGCGCGGGGACTGAACGCGACCGCCTTCCTGGTGGAGCCGGACGGGGTCTCCCTCACCCGGATCGCCGGGCTGATCGACGAGGGCGCGGTGCGCGTCGAGGTGGAGGGCGTCCTGCCGCTGGCCGACGCGGCCGAGGCGCACCGGCGGGTCCAGGGGGGCCGCACGCGCGGCAAGATCGTGCTGAGCGTGATGTCCTGACGATCCGTCAGGGCAGCAGGGGCAGTCTCCCGACGAGCTTGCCGATCCTGTTGCGCGGGCCGACGAGGCCGACCGCGAGATAGGTCAGGTCCTCGTGCCTGGTACCGGCGAGCAGGCCGAGGTACTCGTCGTAGATCCGGGACGTCTGGGCGGGCTCCGGCATGTCGACGACGAATACGTCCGCCTTGGCGCTCGCCTTCTCCCGCAGGGCGTGGAGGGTGACGGCGTCGGCGGCCAGGACGGCACAGCCCGCCCAGGGCAGTCCCGGGTGCACATGGCCCGAGCCGTCCCGGCCGTCGCCGCCGAGCAGGTCCGGCAGGGCCCTGCCGACGGCGGCGGCCATACAGGCGGCCGCGTTCACCGCACGGCCTGCGGGCAGGGACTCGTCGATGACGACGACCCACTTGAGCGGGGCCTGACGGGTGGAGAGGCCGGTCGTCGCGTCCGTGCGGAGCTGAGAGATGTCGTTCTGTACGGTCATGCCTCAGAACGGTAGGCAGTCATGCGTACGATGGTGAGTTCCGGCGCACTTCATACGGCCGAGGGGCGGAAACGTGGAACTTGATGCGCTCGACTGGGCTCTACTGCGGGAGCTCCAGCACGATGCACGGCAGACCAACCGCGATCTCGCGGCCAAGACCGGCGTCTCCCCGTCCACCTCGCTGGAGCGGGTCAAGATCCTTCGTGAGCGGGGGGTGATCGACGGCTTCCACGCCGCGCTCGATCTGGACGCGGTGGGCCGTCCCGTACAGGCGCTGATCTCCGTACGGATCCGGCCGCCCTCCCGGCCCGTCATCGAGGGGTTCCGCGAGTGGGCGGCGGGACTGCCCGAGACCATCGGGCTGTTCGTGACATCGGGCCCGCACGACTTCCTCCTGCATGTGGCGGTCCCCGACGTCGACGGGCTGTACGCCTTCGTCATCGACCGTCTCACCGAGCGCCGCGAGGTCGCGGACGTGCAGACGACGATGGTGTACGAGCACGTCCAGTCCCGGTCGATCTCCCGGCCCGCCGAGCAGAGCCGCGGGCGGGGTGCCCGGCGGCGGCGGGGGCCGGTGTAGAGCGGGGCACGGAGCGGGCCATTTTGAAAATGGGAACCATTATCGTATGATGTGGTCATGGCACACAACGAACTCCGTCCGGTGATCAAGCTCCGCTCCACCGCGGGCACCGGCCACACGTATGTCACCCGCAAGAACCGCCGCAGCGACGCGGACCGTATGGTCCTGCGCAAGTACGACCCGGTCGCCCGCCGGCACGTCGATTTCCGCGAAGAGCGCTGATCGCCGTACCGGCCCCCTGCAGACAGGCGTCGGGCGGACTCTTCCGAGTCCGCCCGACGCCTGCTGAGGGCAGGAACCCCTCACCGTCACTTGGTGGTGTCCACCTTCGCCGGTGCCTGTCCGTTCACGTTCGGCGCCGGGTCCCTGGTCTGATCGGCCGGTGCCCGGGTCGAACCGTTGTGATGCTGCAGCGAGTTGAGGATGGTCATGCCCTGGCCGACCAGCCCCGCCGCCATCTCGTTGACACCGTCGGTGCCGTTGAGGACGGTGAGGTTGGAGTCCGCCAGGCCCTTCGCCGCCGCGTCGGCGAGCTCCGGGAGGACCTCCACGACACGGTTGGCCGCGAGAAGCTCCTGGTTCCCGTCCCGCAGGGAGATGGCACGCGCGCTGTTCGCGTCGGCCTGCGCCTGCGCGAGCGTCCGCTGGCGGTACGCCTCCGCGTCCGCCGGGCGCCTGACCTCGGCCTCCAGCCGCTGGCCCGCCAGCATCGCCTGCCGCTCGGCCAGCGCCGTCTGCTCCTCGATGACGTCCTGCGAGGCCTTCGCCTGAGCGAGCGGACCCGCCTGGGAGGCACGCGCCCGCACCTGCTCGGTCTCCGCCTGGAAGCCGGCCCGCTTGATCGAGGTGTCCCTCTCGTACTCGGCCTTCAGCGCCTCCGCCTGCTGCTCGCGCTCGGCGGCCTCCTGGTCGGCGCGGGCCGCGGCGATACGGGCCTGGCTCGCGACAGCCGCGGCGTGCGGCGCCGCCAGGTTGTTGATGTAGCCGGTGGCGTCCTCGATCTCCTGGATCTGGAGGGCGTCCACCACGATGCCGAGCTTCTCCATCTCGCTGTGGCTGGCCGCCTTCACCTCCTGGGCGACCCGGTCCCGCTCCCGGATGATCTGCTCGACGGTCAGTCCACCGATGATGGACCGCAGGTGACCGGCGAAGATCCGGCCCACCAGCTCCTCCATCCGGTCCTGCTCGGCGAGGAAGCGCCGTGCCGCGTTGGCGATCGACACCGCGTCGTCACCGACCTTGAACACGGTCACCGCGCGGACGGTCAGCCGGATGCCCTGCTGGGTGACACAGTCCTCGGCTATCTCCGCCTCCCGCAACGCCAGGGAGAGCATGCGGGCCTTCTGCTTGATGGGAAGAACGAAACTGCCGTGACCGGTGACTATCCGGAACTGGGTGTCCTGGACCTGCCGTTTGGAACCGGATATGAGCATCGCCTCGTTCGGTGCTGGAACGCGCCAGAACAACATGAGGGAACTCCTGTCCTCAGTACACACTCACACACCGTGATCGGTGTCCGGTGGGCTTCCTGCTTCAGTCGGGAAGGGGCTCCACCATCACCGAGCGGGCCGAGACACGGTCGGTCACCAGTACCCGGACGTTGGTGGCGATCGGCCGGTCGCACCAGGCCGCGTACGCTTCCGAGCCGCCGCGTACGGCAACCAGTACTTCTCCGGGGCCGTCCGGCGGGATCGGGACCGTGATACGTCCGACCGCTCCCACCGGGCTCTGCGCAGAGTCATCTGTGACGGACATGGATCGTTGCCCTCACCTCCAGCGCTCAACACGCCCCCGGTATTTTCAGGCTACTCCGGGGGCGTGCGGATGGCCGGTCAAGGATTTGTCAATGGGCGGTCGGCCGGGCCGGCGGACCCGGTCAGTACAGGCGTCTGCCCCGGGGACGGAAGATCAGCAGATACGCCGTGGCCACGATGGCGACGGCCTCGACCACGACGGTGGCCTGCTTCTCGCCGAACCAGAGCGGTTCGTACATGTTCGGGAAGGGTCCGAGGACGCCCACGTTCACGTACCGGTACACGAGCAGGAGCGCGAGCCCGCCCGCCGCCACCAACCAGGCGAAGGCGTCGCCCAGGAACCGGCGCCAGACAAGCACGAGCAGCGCGGCCAGCGCGGAGAGACCCGCCTCGATCCGGAAAAGGTCGCCCTGGCTGATGTCCTCACTGATGGCGTCGTACTGCGGCGCGAGATCCGCGTGGTAGTACGCGTCGAGGGCCAGGGCCGCCGCTGCGAGCACCCGGGCCACGCCCCGCACGATGCGGCCGGCGCCGCCCCGGCGCCGGGGCGCGGCGTGCGCGGCGGTGGGGTGTGGTGACGACATGGGTGTCTCCATTCGCGCCCCAAGAACGGAGCCGGCTGCCGGGCTCACTTGACGGTGAGCGTGCCCTTCATGAACGGGTGGATCGTGCAGTCCCAGGGGAACTCCCCCGCCTTCGCCGGCGCGGTGACGGTGGCGCTCTTGCCGGGCGCGAGGTCGCCGGTGTCGAAGGAGGCACCCTTGGTCGCCGTCAGGGTGTGTGTGGTGGTGTCGTCGTTGATCACGGTGATCTTCGCCCCGGGCGCGACGGTCAGGGAGGCCGGCTGGAACTTGAAGTTGTCGATGGTGACCCGCGGCCCGCCCGCGGACGGACTGGCGGCCGACTTCGTCGCGCTGTCGCCGCCGCCGTCGCCGTCCGAACATCCGACGAGGGTTGTCAGAGCGAGGGCGCAGGCGGCGACGGCAACGGCGAACCGAGCCCGGCCGGTGGGGAACGAGAACGGCATGACGTCTCCGAGCGGTCGTGGACCGGAGCTACCGACTGTCAGTAACCGCCGCCACCGCTGCTGTTCCCGGAGTTCTTGGTGATCTTCTTGCCGGCCGGGTCCATGACGTACCACTTGGCGCCGAAGGCGTTGAGGCCCTGCCCGTTGGTCTGGCCGGCCTTCGTGTCATCGGCGAAGTGGTAGAGCGGGCGTCCGTTGTAGGTCACCTGCATGCTGCCGTCGTCGCGCTTCGTGGTCTTCAGCAGATTGGCCTTGAGCCCGCTGCCGGCGGCCGGCTTCGACTTCACGGTGTACGGCGGCCACTGCTGGGCGCACGCGCCGTTGCACATCGACTTGTTCTTGGTGTCCTTGTCGAACTCGTAGAGCGACATACCCTTGTTGTCGACCAGCATCTTGCCGAGGGAGCCGTTGTTCTTGACGTCGACGGTCGGCGCCGCGGACGACGACACCGCCGGGACCACCTCGGCCTCACGGCTGTCGGCGTGGTTGGTGTCGGTGTCGCTGGCGCTGCCATTGTCGCCACCGCCGTCCGAACAACCGGCCGCCGCGGTGGCGAGCAGCAGGGCGGAGGCCAGTGCGGTGACTGTCCTGGTGTGCCGTCTCATCAGGGACTCCTCGATCGTCGGCCGCCCGGGCGGGCAGCACGCGGCCCGCCCGATCGGGGCCGCTCGCCCCAAGTGCACAGCAGGGCCGACGGACCGGCCACCTGGGCTGGGCCGTCGGAGTGCGGCCCGGACGGGACCGAGGGAGTGGCGAGGAGTTGTGGTGGGACGGGGCGCCTGAGCCCGTTCGGTCAGGCTTCCTCGAAGTAGGCGTCGAGCACCGCGTCGAGGTCGGCCGTCCACTTCTTGAGGCTGCTCCGGGAGGGTGCGTCGACCTCCGACTGGTAGTGACGGCGGCCGGTGGTGTGCAGGGTGACGGTGAACCGGCGGGTGAATCTGGGGGTCTCGATCTCCACGGCGCCGATCTCGTCCCAGCCGAACTCCGCCTCGGTCTCGTCGAGCCGGAGGCGGACGCCGGTGCGGTCGGCGGTCATCGAGGCGCGGCGGTCGCTGACGTCGAAGACGGGACCGTCCTCGTCGGCGTCGTCGTCCGAGGCGTCCTTCTTGAAGGAGACAGCCCCGTTCGCGTCGTCCGCGTCGTCCGCCTTGTCGCCGGTCCCGGCGTCGGACGTCGAGTCGGCCTCCACGTCGGTCGGTCCGGACTCGTCGGCGGTTGCCGCCCGGGAGGCCTCGGCCCCTTCGGTCGGCTCTTCGGCCGTCTCCTCGTCGGTGGCCCCCGGAGGAACGTCCTTGGCGGCGTCGTCAGCCTCCTCTACGAGGCGGGGTGCCATGAGCCCAGGGATGTATCCGGGATCGGTCCCCGCGGCGGGTACGGGCTGGATTATCGGATCGATGCGCTCCACGGCTGGAGTATGGCGGATAAACCTGTGCGAGGAACACTCGGTAGCCGCATGACCCCCCAATTACGGTGAATGTGACGAGCCGCATGCCTCTTGAAGGCGAGTACCGGCCCATTCCCGACATAGCACTCGCCGAGGCGGGTGGAGCACGCCGGCCGGTACCCGGCGGCCGCGTCCGGACTCGCGTGCGGAGCTCCAAGACGGTGCCGTACGGCGGGACATGACGGACCGTGGGGTGATCGACCAGTCCTCGGTGTCCCCGGCCGGGAGGTAGGGGGCGAGGCCCGGAGAGCGGGGCTCGCATCCATGAGTTGAGGCACCGACGGCGCGCGATTCGACCTGGGCGTGAGCCCGCCGCACAGGCACGCCCCCCTACTCACCCCCTATTTATTCACCCCTATTCCTCAACCCCTATTTCGGTTCCGGTTGGAGCCGCGGGCCATCCTGACGGGCACGTTCCGGTCTTGGGCGGCGAAGGGCCCCGGCCGTTCCCCGCCCGGTCTCACGACGCCGCCACGGCCGCCCGGCCCGACGGCGGGGCCCGCACCTGACAGTCCACCTGCGGGGCGCCGTTGGCGGGGACGGAGTTCGGCGAGTTCGACAACGCCCATGCGCTATGTTTTCACCGCAGGAGCGCCCTTGCCCGAACGGGCCGTCTCGTCGCCCGCAAGCACCCGCACGTGACCGATATCTCCTGACCGGTATGGACTATGGCGCGAGGGAAAAGGGGTGCCTATTGTTTTTCAACAACCAGGTAAACAAATCCGCTGCGCGCCGCTCGCGCCCCCGTGCGCCTGCTATCTTAATTTCACCCACGCAGCTGCCGTCGGGCCCGTGCCCGCCGCACTATCCGCGGCAAACGGAATGCCGGAGACCGGGCAGTTCACCCACCGGGGCACGCAGCCGAGGCACCTTAAGGCCGACACCCGTTCATCCCGTGCGCCCAAAGAGTCCGTCTGCCGCACGCTTCGAGCCGTCATCATCCAGCGGGAAAAGCGCGTCAGGCCGTCCGAACCGGAGGCGGGACGATTTGCCAAGGGGGCACGGTCGGCGCGTCAGCGCGCGTGGTGCGCCGGCCGCGCGCCGCCCGGTGTCGACCGGGACCGCGGACTCGGCATCCAGGACCCTCCCGCCACCTCACCAGGGCGTTCGCACGGTCGCCACGCGCCGGGCCTCGCGGGACACCGCGCCGGCAGCGCGCGGGAAAGGGTGGACCACGGCGTCCTCAACTCCGTAAGCCGCGACCGGCGTCGGCCGTCCCGCGACTCCGCCGACGGCTCCGCCCACCTCCGGCCGGCGCCGCCGCGGCGATCTCCGCACGTGCGCACCGGGGCCCGCGTCGCGGCTCCGCCGCTCGGGCCGTACGAACTGACCGGTAACACCGAGTTCACCTATCCCGGTGATGAACGCGTCACGACCGGAACCCTTCGCGTATGGATTCCGTCTTGGCCGCCGAGGCCAGATCGTCGCTGGTCTTCGGGTTTGGCCGAAAGCAAGCCGCCGCGCTTGAATCGACGACGGCGCGTCTTTTGGTAACCGTGGCCGGAGGTGAGGACCGTATCGTAGTACAGGCAGTCCGTGAAGCGACCGACTCCAGGCGTCGGCACCCTCGCAATTCGCCCCGTACGGCACCAGACCAGGCTCCGCGGGGCCCTCGAAAGTTCCCTACGAGCCGGTAATCGCCGCTGAGGTTACTAGGAGATTTCGCACAGCGGCTCTTACTACTCCCTAGCGCCACAGCGATTATCCTATCGCCGGGTGGTGACCGAATACGGTCACTATGCTTCTCATATTGACGACTGGGTTCCGTTTCTCGCTGCGCCGGAAACGGAGACCAGATGCACGACCAAAAGGTGTAAACAGGGGGGGAAGGCTCGTAGTGTTGAAGGAACGGGACAAGATACTCGAACAGCTCGACGATCTGCTGATCCAGTCCACGCGAGGCAGGGGGGCCATCGCCGCGATCAGCGGTTCGACCGCGGTCGGGAAGACCACGACACTCAACGCGCTGGCGGAGCGCGCGACTTCGGCGGGCAGCACGGTGCTCAGCGTGGTGAGTTCGCCCCACGAGCGCGAGGTGCCCTACAGCGCCCTCGCGCAGCTGCTCCACTCGATCGAGGCCCAGTGCGTCGCCACCGACGGTCCGGGCGACGGGGGCCCGGGGAGCCTCCGTCCCGGCAGGCAGGCCGAGGTGGCCGCCGCGCTCGCCCCGCCCGGGGCCCACGACGATCCGCTGACCGTCGCACGGCGGACCTACCAGGTCATCGCCGAACTGACGACCTGGCGTCCCGTGCTCATCACGGTGGACGACATCCAGCACACCGACACCGCCACCCTTACCTGCCTGCGCCACCTGGCGCAGCGGCTGACCCAGCTCTCGCTCACGCTCGTCTTCACGCACGGGGTCTCCGTCGACGAACAGCCGGCTCGCGTCCTGGACGACCTGCTGTACCGCACCAGCGCCCGCCACTTCCATCTGGAGCCGCTCTCGCGCGTGGACATCATGGGGCTGGCCGCGAGCCGCCTCCCGGTCCTGCCCTCGGACCGGCTCATCGTCGAGATCCACCGGCTGAGCGGCGGAAATCCGCTGCTCGCGCTGGCGCTCATCGAGGAGCACCGGCTGCGCGCCGCGTCCGAGTCCGTCCCTGGGCCGGTCCCCCAGCAGACGACCGAGGGCCCCGGCCGCCAGACGACCACCGAGGGCGGGGCGTCGATCGGCCCCGTCTTCTACCAGGCGGTCCTCGCCTATCTGCACCGGCTCGGTCCGCGCGCGGTCCGGCTCGCCCGGTGCCTCGCCCTGCTGGACGAGTCGACGACGCCTCTTCTGCTGAGCCGGCTGAGCGGTATCGACCCCGAACTGTTGAAACGTTATATACGGCTCTTCACCAGCATGGGTGTGCTGGACGGCGTGCGACTGCGGCACGCCGGCGTACGCCAGGCGGTCCTCGGTGAGATGCCGCATGGCGAGGCGACCCAGCAGCGGTACCGCGCCGCCTGCCTGTTGAACGAGGGCGGGGCGCCGCCGCAAGCCGTCGCCATGCACCTGCTCAGCGTCGGTCCGCTGCACGACGGATGGGTGCTGCCCGTACTGCAGGAGGCCGCCTCCCACGCCATGGAGGACGGGGACGTACCGCAGGGCATCCGCTATCTGGAGCTGGCCTGCGAGTGCTCATCGGACGAGGGACAGCGTCTGTCGGCGAAGTCGCTCTACGCGTACGGCCAGTGGCAGCTCAGACCCGCCGAGTCCGGCCCGCACTTCCGCGCGCTCAAGGGCCCCATCCTCGAAGGGAAGCTCGCGGGCAACGACGCCCTGTGGGTCGCCGAGGGGATGCTGTTCCACCTCAACTTCGAGGAGGCGCTGGAAGTCGTCGACCACGTCAACACCGGCGACGAGGAGCTGTCGAACGCACTGCACAGCACCCGGATGCTCATGGCCGCCGAAGTCCCCGGCCTGCTCGAACGGCTGAACCGTCCGCTCCCGGCGACGACCGCCCCGGCGACGTCCCACGCGGAATTAAGGGCACGCCACGCCCTCGCGCTCGTCCTTGAGAACGGCGCGGACAAGTACGCCATCGCCCTGGCCGAGCAGGTGTTCCAGGGCAGCCAGAGCCGGCCGACATCGAGGCTCAGCGGCCTGCCGAAGGCACTGCTGGCCCTGTGCTACGCGGATCAGCTCGACTCCGCCGCCACGTGGTACGAGCTGGTCGCGGCCGAGATGGAAGGCCATGACGCCCCCGGCTGGCGCGCCCAGATCGAAGGCGTCGGAGCGCTCCTGTCGCTGCGGCGCGGACGCCTGGCGGACGCCGTACGCCAGGCGGAGACCGCCTACTCCCGGCTGTCCGGGCCGAGATGGAACGTCAGCAGCGCGCTGGCGCTGACCGTGCTCGTCGAGGCCCACACCGCGATGGGCAACCACCAGGCCGCGGCCAAGCATCTGGCGGCCGAGCCTCCGCCGGCGCTCTTCCTCACCCGCGCGGGGCTGCACTACCTGTACGCGCGCGGCCGTCACCACCTCGCGACCGGCAACACGTATCTCGCCCTGTCGGACTTCCAGGAGTGCGGCACGCTGATGCGGCGCTGGAACATCGACTCCCCCTCCCTGGCGCCCTGGCGGCTCGGAGAGGCCGAGGTGTGGCTGCGGCTGGGCGACCGGGAGCAGGCCGCCCGGCTCATCGAGAAGCAGCTCGCCCATCCCGACATGGGGCTCACCCGCTCGCGCGGGATGACCCTGCACACCCTGGCACTGGTCCAGGCGACGGCCAAGCAGCCGCCGATCCTGCGGGACGCCTTCCGGCTGCTGGAGGCGAGCGGAGCGCGGTACGAGGCCGCCGCCGTCCTGGCCGATCTCAGCCGGGCCTACCAGCAGTTGGGCGACAAGCGGGCCCGGCCGACCGCACGGCGGGCGTGGCGGCTCGCCAAGAGCTGCCAGGCGGAGTCCCTCTGCCAGGCCCTGCTGCCGACGTCCATGCCGCAGAGCATGGACACGAGGCCGGCCGAGGGGTCCCGCGGTCCCGACCGCGTGGCACAGGACAGCTTCGGCACGCTCAGCGAGTCCGAACGACGCGTCGCGATGCTGGCCGCGCAGGGGTACGCCAACCGTGAGATCGCCGAGAGGCTGTTCATCACGGTCAGCACCGTCGAACAGCATCTGACCCGCGTCTACCGCAAGATGGGCATCAGGAATCGCGAGCAGCTCCTCCAGGGAGCGCACGCGGTCAGCTACGAGTCCGTCTGATCCGTACGACGCCCCCCACAAGGGGCCCGGTCCGCCTGCCCGTTCACCAACGGGCAGGCGGACTTCCGTCTGTCCTGGAGCCCAAGCGGGGGCGGTCCCCAGGGGTACCCCTGACAAAGCCGTCCTAGGGGGCTCTACGGGTAGCTGGGGGCGAGCGGCGGAGATGATGATCGTTCCCTCAAGACGAACGCCTGCCCGGCGTTTTCGAAGCGCGCGATGAGGGAGGCACTCGCCATCATGTCGAGTGATCTTGTTCACGGTACGGATGCAATCGCTATCACCGGCATGTCATGCCGCCTCCCCCAGGCACCCGACGCCAGCGCCTTCTGGGAGCTGCTGCGGTCGGGCCGGAGTGCGATCGGCGAGGTACCACAGGACCGTTGGGACCCGGACGAGGTGCTGCCGGACTCGCCTGAGCGGCACCGCGCCGCGCTGCGCCACGGCGGGTTCCTCGACCGCGTGGACCAGTTCGACGCGGCGTTCTTCGGGATCTCGCCGCGCGAGGCCGTGGCGATCGACCCCCAGCAGCGGCTCTTCGCCGAACTGGCCTGGGAGGCGCTGGAGGACGCGGGCATCGTCCCGGAGACTCTGCGGTCCACCGCGACCGCCGTCATCGTCGGCGCGATCGCCGGTGACTACGCGGCGCTGGCCCACCGAGGCGGCGCGATCACGCAGCACTCGCTGCCGGGTCTGAACCGCGGCGTCATCGCCAACCGGGTCTCCTACGCGCTGGGCCTCAACGGCCCGAGCATGGCGGTCGACTCGGCCCAGTCGTCGTCCCTCGTGGCGGTGCACCTGGCGGTCGAGAGCCTGCGCAAGGGTGAGTGCACCCTCGCGCTGGCGGGCGGTGTGGCGCTGAACTTCGCACCCGAGAGCGCCGAAGTCGCGGGGATGTTCGGCGGGTTGTCGCCCGACGGGCGCTGCTTCACCTTCGACGCGCGCGCCAACGGGTACGTACGCGGTGAGGGCGGCGGCGTCGTCGTACTGAAGCCGCTCGCGGACGCGGTGCGCGACGGCGACACCGTGTACGGCGTCATCCGCGGCAGCGCGGTCAACAACGACGGCTCCACCGACGGACTCACCGTGCCCAGCGCCGAGGCGCAGGCGACGGTGCTGCGCCAGGCGTGCGAGGACGCGGGCGTGGACCCGGCCGAGGTCCGTTACGTGGAACTCCACGGCACGGGCACCCCTACCGGCGACCCGCTGGAGGCGGCCGGTATCGGCGCCACGTACGGCAGCGCGCGTCCCGCGGGCTCACCCGTCCTCGTCGGCTCCGCCAAGACCAACGTCGGGCACCTGGAAGGCGCGGCGGGCATCGTCGGCCTCATCAAGACGGCGCTGAGCATCCGGCACCGCGAGATCCCGGCGAGCCTCAACTACGAGACGCCGAACCCGCGCATCGATCCCGAGGCGCTCAATCTGCGTGTCCAGACCGCGTCCGGCCCCTGGCCGGACGCGCCGCTGCTTGCCGGTGTGAGCTCCTTCGGTGTCGGCGGAACGAACTGCCACGTCGTCCTCGCCGAGGCGCCCGAGCGGGCCGCTCCCGAGGCCGCGCCGGCGGGCGACGAGCCCGAGCTGCCGCTGGCCCCGTGGCTGGTGTCCGGGCGTACGGAGGCCGCTCTGCGCGCCCAGGCCGGGCGGCTGCTGGAGCGGCGTACCGGGGACGCCGACGCGTTCGACATCGGCCGGTCGCTGGCCGGCACCCGTACCCACTTCGAACACCGCGCCGTCGCCCTCGGGCTCGACCACGACGCGCAGTTGGAGGCGCTGAGGACCGGCGCCGAGGTGCCGGGGCTCGTCACCGGTGTCACCGGCGAGCACGGGAAGATCGCGCTGGTCTTCCCGGGGCAGGGCTCGCAGTGGGAAGGCATGGCGCGCGAGCTGATGCGCACGTCGGCGGTCTTCCGCGCGTCGATCGAGGCGTGCCACGAAGCCCTCGCCCCGTACGTCGACTGGTCGTTGCTGGACACGCTCACCGCCGAGTCCGGCGCGACGGCCCTCGACCGCGCGGACGTCGTCCAGCCCGTGCTCTTCGCGGTGATGGTCTCGCTCGCCAGGGTGTGGGAGTCGCTGGGCGTACGGCCCGACGCGGTCATCGGTCACTCGCAGGGCGAGATCGCCGCGGCGCACATCGCGGGCGCGCTCGACCTGGCGGACGCCGCAAGGATCGTGGCCCTGCGCAGCCGGACGATCATGACGCTGGCGGGTACCGGAGCGATGGCGTCGGTGCCGCTGGCGGCCGACAGGGTCGCCGAGTACATCGAGCCCTTCGGCGACGGACTGAGCATCGCCGTCGTCAACGGGCCCAGCACCACGGTCGTGGCCGGAACCCCCGAGGCCGTCGCCGAGCTGCTGGCCCGCTGCGAGAGCGACGGGATCCGCGCGAAGGCCGTCTCCGCCGTGGACTTCGCCTCCCACTCGCCGCACATGGACGCCATCAAGGACCGGCTGCTGGAGCAGTTCGCCGGAGTGACGCCGCGTTCGTGCGACATCGCGTTCTACTCGACGGTCACCGCGGGCGCCATCGACACGGCAGGGCTCGACGCCGAGTACTGGTTCTCCAACCTTCGTCGGCCCGTCCTCTTCGAGTCGACCCTCCGGGCCATGGCCGAGGACGGCTTCGGCACGTTCGTGGAGTCGAGCCCGCACCCCGTGCTCACGGTCGGACTGCGCGCGACGCTGCCCGACGCGGTGGTGGTGGACTCGCTGCGCCGCAACGAGACTCCGTGGCCGCAGCTGCTGACCTCCCTGGCGGAGCTTCACGTTCGCGGTCTGCCCGTGGACTGGTCCGCCGTGTTCGCCGGCCGGGCGCCCGGCCGTGTGGCGCTGCCGACGTACGCGTTCCAGCGCGAGAGCTACTGGCCGGAGGTCTCGACCGCGTTCGAGCCCGGCACCCGCGGCACCGCCCAACTCCCGGAAGCCGTACGCGAGGAGACCCCCGCCGCGGGCTCGTCATGGGCCGGACGGATCGCCGGCCTGCCGGCGGACGAGCGCTCCCGTGTCGCGCTGGAGCTCGTCCGGCTGCGTACCGCGATCGTCCTCGGCCACCTGAGCACGGACACGGTCGAGGTCGGCCAGGCCTTCCGTGAGCTGGGCATGGACTCCACCATGGCGGTCCAGCTCCGTCAGAACCTCGTGGACATCACCGGGCTGAACCTGCCGGAGACCGTCGTGTTCGACCACCCGAGCCCGTCCCGGCTCGCCCGGCGGCTGATCGAACTGGCCCTGGGCGACGACATCTCCTCGGCCGCGTCCGCACTGTCGCGGTCGGGATCGGTGCTGGACGCCGACGACCCGATCGTGATCGTCGGCATGGCCTGCCGCTACCCCGGCGGCGCCAGCACGCCGGACGAGCTGTGGCGGCTCGTCGACGACGGTGCGAGCGCGATCTCGGGCTTCCCCACGGACCGTGGGTGGGACCTGGAGGCCCTGTACGACCCCGAGCCCGGGGTGCGCGGCAAGACGTACACGCGGCACGGCGGATTCCTCGACGAGGCCGCCGAGTTCGACACCGAGTTCTTCGGCATCAGCCCCCGCGAGGCCACGGCGATGGACCCGCAGCAGCGGGTGCTCCTCCAGGTCACCTGGGAGGCTCTGGAGCGCGCCGGGATCGACCCGGACGGTCTGCAGGGAAGCAGCACCGGTGTGTTCGTGGGCGCGATGTCGCAGGAGTACGGCCCGAGGCTGCACGAGGGCGACGACGGGCTGGGCGGCTATCTGCTCACCGGCAACACCGCGAGTGTCGTCTCCGGGCGTATCTCGTACACCTTCGGTCTGGAAGGCCCGGCGGTCACCGTCGACACGGCGTGCTCGTCGTCGCTCGTCGCGATGCACCAGGCCGCGCAGGCGCTGCGTGTCGGTGACTGCTCGCTGGCCCTGGCGGGCGGCGTCGCGGTCATGGCGACCCCCGGCATGTTCGTGGAGTTCGGGCAGCAGCGTGGGCTGGCGCCCGACGGCCGCTGCAAGTCGTTCGCCGGCGCCGCCGACGGCACGATCTGGGCCGAGGGCGCGGGCATGGTGCTCATGGAGCGTCTGTCGGACGCGAAGGCCAACGGCCACACGGTGTTGGCCGTCATCCGCGGCTCGGCGGTCAACCAGGACGGTGCGAGCAACGGCCTCACCGCTCCGAACGGTCCCTCTCAGCAGCGCGTCATCAACGCCGCTCTCGCCGGAGCGGGTCTTACCGCCGACCAGGTCGACGCGGTCGAGGCCCACGGCACGGGAACGCCTCTCGGTGACCCGATCGAGGCCCAGGCACTGCTCGCGACCTACGGTCAGAACCGCGAAGAGCCCCTGTGGCTCGGGTCGTTGAAGTCCAACATCGGGCACACGCAGGCAGCCGCCGGTATCGGCGGAGTCATCAAGATGATCCAGGCCATGCGCCACGGCACCCTGCCGCAGACGCTCCACGTGGACGAGCCCAGCCCGCACATCGACTGGACGTCCGGCAATGTGCGGCTCCTCACCGAGTCTCGTGCCTGGCCGGAGACGGATCATCCCCGCCGGGCCGCCGTCTCCTCCTTCGGCATCAGCGGCACCAACGCCCACCTCATCATCGAGCAGCCCCCGGTCACACCGGAGCCCGTGGAGAGCGGCCAGGAGCAGGACGCGCCCGAGGCGGGCCTGGTGCCCTGGTTCCTCTCCGCCAAGTCCGAAGAGGCGCTCCGCGACCAGGCGCGGCAGCTGCTCGACCACGTGACCGCGCAGCCCGATCTCCACCCCGCGCACATCGGCCAGGCGCTCACCGCGACTCGCGCGCGGTTCCAGCACCGTGCCGTGGTGATCGGTGAGGGTCGTGACGAACTCCTCGCGGGTCTGCGCTCGTTGAGCAACGACGAGACCTCCCGCGCGGTCGTCACCGGTACGGCCCGGGAAGGCACCACCGCCTTCCTGTTCACCGGGCAGGGATCGCAGCGGGCCGGTATGGGCCGGGAGTTGTACGACACGTACCCGGTGTTCCGCGACACGTTCGATGAGGTCTGCGCCACTCTCGACCGGCATCTGAACGCCGAGGTCCCGGTCAAGGACGTCGTCTTCGCCGACGACCCGGAACTCCTCAACCAGACCCGGTACACCCAGTCCGCGCTCTTCGCCATCGAGACCGCCCTCTACCGCCTCGTCGAGTCCTTCGGTGTCACGCCCCACCATCTGGCCGGACACTCGATCGGTGAGATCACCGCCGCCCACGTCGCCGGCATCTTCACCCTGAACGACGCCTGCCGGCTCGTGGCCGCCCGCGGCTCGCTCATGCAGGCCCTGCCGGCCAACGGCGCCATGATCTCGCTGCGCACCACCGAGGAGCAGATCCTTCCGTTCCTCGAAGGGCACGAGCACCACGTCACCGTCGCCGCCGTGAACGGGCCCAAATCGGTTGTCATCTCCGGCGACGAAGAGGCCGCCACCCAGATCGCCGACGCCCTCGCCAAGACCGGTGTCAAGACGAAGCGTCTGACGGTCTCCCACGCGTTCCACTCGCCCCACATGGATCCCATGCTGGAGAAGTTCGAAAGCGTCGCCGCGGATCTGACGTATCACACGCCGATGATTCCGGTTGTCTCCGCGGTCACCGGCGAGCTCGCCGACCACCGCGTCACCACTCCGCAGTACTGGGTCCAGCACGTCCGCGACGCCGTCCGCTTCGCCGACACCATCACCACCCTGGACGGACTCGGCACCCGCCACTACCTCGAACTCGGACCCGACCCCGTCCTCACCACGCTGGTCAAGGAGACCCTCACCAAGTCTCGTAGGACCACCAGCCCCACGGCCGTGCTCCGCAAGGGGCACGCCGAGGCCACCACGCTCCTCACCGCCCTCGCCACCGCGCACACGGCCGGCGCCCCGGCGAACCTCACCACCCATCTGCCCGTCCCCGACAGCCGGCCCGACCTCCCCACGTACCCCTTCCAGCGCCGGCGCTACTGGCTCACGGCCACCGAGGCGACAGGGGACGTGAGTTCGGCGGGGCTGACCGCCACCGGGCACCCGGTGCTCACCACCGCCGCCGAGCTTCCCGACCCGGGCGGGCTCCTGCTGACCGGCCGCGTCAACGCCTCCGCGCCCTCGTGGGCGGCGGACCACGCCGTCTTCGGCACCCCGGTCATGCCGGGCGTGGCCTTCGTCGACATGCTGCTGCACGCCGCGGCCCTGGTGGGGCGCCCCCGTATCGAGGAACTCACCCACCATGTCTTCCTGGCCCTGCCGGAGCACGGCGCCCTCCAACTGAGAGTCGTCGTCCGGCCGGCGGACGACTCCGGGCGCCGGACCTTCGCCGTCCACTCACGGCCCGAGGACGCCCCGCTCGGCGCCGACTGGACCTGCCACGCCACCGGTGCGCTCGGCACGGCACCCGCCGTACCGCCGGCCCTTCCGGCGGCGGACGCGGCCTGGCCCCCGGCCTCCGCCCAGGCTCTGGACACCGACGGCTTCTACCGGCGGATCGCCGAGGCCGGATTCGGTTACCAGGGGGTCTTCCAGGGGCTCGGCGCCGCCTGGGAGGACGGCGACACGCTGTACGCCGAGGTGGCCCTGCCCACAGGGACCGCCCCGGGCTCGTACGGCGTCCACCCCGGCCTGCTCGACTCCGCGCTCCACCCGATCGCCCTGGCATCGACCCGGACGGACGGCACGCTCCTGGTGCCGTTCTCCTGGAGCGGCGTGGCACTCCACGCGAACGGGGCCCGCGCCCTGCGGGTCCAGCTCGTACGCTCGACACCGGAGACGGTCGCCCTGACGGTGACCGACCCGTCCGGTGCGCCGGTCCTGACCGTGGACTCCCTCGCCATGCGCGGAGTCCGCTCCGAGCAGCTCGAAGCGGCCAGGCCCGACCGCGACGGCGCGCTCCACGAGGTCGCCTGGCGCGCCGTACCCGCGCCGCCGCGCGCCGCCTCCCGCCCCGACGGCGCCGGCTGGGCCGTGGTCGGAGACACCCGTGACCCGCGCGTGTCCGCCGTACTCGCGGCGCTCGGTACGGCGGCCGAGTCGTTCCCGGACGCCGAGGCGCTGCGCGCTTCTCTGCGGGCCGGCGCGGCGCGGCCATCGACGGTCGTCGCCCGCTTCGCCACCGGCGGCGCGGACCCGGTCGAGGCGGCACACGCCCGGACGCGCGACGCACTGCGTCTGCTCCAGGCGGTCCTGGCCGACGGAGCGCCGGACTCGCGTCTGGTGGTCCTCACCGAGAACGCGATGTCCACCGGAGCCGGCGACGTGTCGGCCGACATGGCCGGTGCCGCGGTCTGGGGACTGATCCGGTCGTCCCAGTCCGAGCACCCGGACCGGTTCACGCTGATCGACGTCGACGGCTCGCGGGCCTCCGACGAGGCGGTCGTGGCCGCCCTCTCCACGGGAGAGCGCCAACTGGCCCTGCGAGAGGGGCGGTTCTTCGTTCCGCGCCTCGCGCGGCTGACCCCCGGCGCGATTCCCGCGACGTTCGACGCGCGGCGCGCCGTGCTCATCACCGGAGGAACGGGCGCCCTCGGCTCCATCCTCGCGCGCCACCTGGTCACCCGGCACGGCGTCAGGAAGCTGCTGCTGACCAGCCGCAGCGGCCGTACGGCGGACAGCACCCTCACCGCGGAGCTGGCCGGACTCGGCGCCGAGGTCACGGTCGCGGCCTGCGACGCGTCGGACCGGCAGTCGCTCGAAGCCCTGCTGGCGGGTCTCCCGGAGGAGTCCCCGCTCGGCGCGGTGGTCCACTGCGCCGGTGTCCTGGACGACGGCGTGGTCACGGAGCTCACCCCGGACCGGCTGGACGACGTGCTCCGTCCGAAGGTGGACGGCGCGTGGAACCTGCACGAGCTGACCAAGGACATGGACCTGGACGTCTTCGTCCTGTTCTCGTCGGTGGTCGGTGTCCTGGGCTCTCCCGGACAGGCGAACTACGCCGCCGCCAACTCCTTCCTCGACCAGCTCGCCGAGCACCGCCGGGCCGCCGGACTCCCCGCGAAGTCTCTCGCGTGGGGTCTGTGGGAAGCCGGTATGGCCGACACTCTGGACGAGCAGGACCGGGCGCGCATGAACCGCGGCGGACTGGCGCCGATGCCCACCGAGCGGGCGCTCGGGCTCTTCGACTCGGCCCTCGCGACGGCGCGAGCGGTGCTCGTGCCCGCCGGTGTCGACGTCTCCGGCGCACGCTCGCAGCGGGCCTCTATGCTGTCGCCGCTGCTCGCCGAACTGCTTCCCGCCCAGGCACCGCCCGCCGAGCGAAGCGGCGAGGCCGTGGACGAGTCGTCGCTGCGTCAGCGGCTCGCCGGCGTGTCCGAGGACGAGCAGCGCGAACTCCTCCTGGAGGTGCTGCGCAAGCACGTCGCGGCCGTCCTGGGTCACAGCTCGCCGCTCGCCATCGACCCCGAGAGCTCGTTCAAGGACCTCGGCTTCGACTCGCTGGCCGGTATCGAACTCCTTATGGTGCTGGGCGAGTCGATGGGACTGCACCTGCCGTCCACGATGCTGTTCGACCATCCGACGCCCGACGCGCTGATCACCCACCTCAGGGACGAACTCGTGGACGACGAGGCCCCGGTGGAGGACGCGGTGGTCACCGCCGTCGTCCCCGTGGCCCCGCGCGACGACGACGACCCGATCGCCGTCATCGGTATGGGTTGCCGCTATCCCGGTGGCGCGACCACGCCGGACGAGCTGTGGCGGCTGGTCACGGAGGGGGTGGACGCCATCGGCTCCTTCCCCTCCAACCGCGGCTGGGATCTTGAGGAGTTGTTCGACCCCGACCCGGATGTGCGCGGGAGGACCTATGCCCGCACGGGCGGATTCCTCTACGACGCCGACCGGTTCGACCCCGAGTTCTTCGGCATCAGCCCCCGTGAGGCGCTCGCCCTCGACCCCCAGCAGCGGCTGCTGCTGGAGACCACGTGGGAGACGTTCGAGAACGCGGGCATCCGCCCCGACGCCCTGCGCGGCAAGCCGGTCGGCGTCTTCGCCGGTGTCGTCACCCAGGAGTACGGCTCCCTCGTCCACAAGGGCAGCGAGCCTGTCGACGGCTTCCTGCTGACGGGTACGACGGCGAGTGTCGCCTCCGGGCGAGTCGCCTACACACTGGGTCTTGAGGGTCCGGCGGTCACGGTCGACACGGCGTGCTCGTCGTCTCTGGTCGCGATGCACCTGGCGTGCCAGTCGCTGCGGAACGGCGAATCCACCATGGCTCTCGCCGGTGGCGCCACCGTCATGGCCAACCCGGGCATGTTCCTGGAGTTCAGCCGCCAGCGCGGGCTGGCGCCCGACGGCCGCTGCAAGTCGTTCGCCGGCGCCGCCGACGGCACGATCTGGGCCGAGGGCGCGGGCATGGTCCTGCTGGAGCGGCTGTCGGACGCCAAGGCCAACGGCCACACGGTGTTGGCCGTCATCCGCGGCTCGGCGGTCAACCAGGACGGTGCGAGCAACGGCCTCACCGCTCCGAACGGTCCCTCTCAGCAGCGCGTCATCAACGCCGCGCTGGCCGGAGCCGGTCTTACCGCCGACCAGGTCGACGCGGTCGAGGCCCACGGCACGGGCACCCCGCTGGGTGACCCGATCGAGGCCCAGGCACTGCTCGCGACGTACGGCCAGGACCGCGAAGAGCCCCTGTGGCTCGGCTCGTTGAAGTCCAACATCGGACACGCCCAGGCCGCCGCCGGTATCGGCGGAGTCATCAAGATGATCCAGGCCATGCGCCACGGCACCCTGCCGCAGACGCTCCACGTGGACGAGCCCAGCCCGCACATCGACTGGACGTCCGGCAATGTGCAGCTGCTGACGGAGGCCCGCGACTGGCCGGAGACCGACCACCCGCGTCGCTCCGCCGTCTCCTCCTTCGGCATCAGCGGCACCAACGCCCACGTCATCCTCGAACAGGCCCCGGTCACGCCGGAGCCCGTGGAGAACGACCAGGAGCAGGACACGCCCCAGGCGGCCCTCATCCCCTGGCTCCTGTCCGCCAAGACCGACCAGGCGCTCCGCGACCAGGCGCGGCAGCTGCGCGCGTACCTCGAACTCAACCCCGAGGTGCGTCCCGACCGGGTCGCCCACGCTCTCGCCACCACCCGGGCCCAGTTCCAGTACCGAGCCGTGGTGTTCGGGAACGAGCACGAGGCGTTCGACCGCGCGCTGGGCTCGCTCACCCTCGGTGAGCCGTCCCCCGCGCTGGTCCGTGGCACGCCCCACCCCGGCAAGACCGCGTTCCTCTTCACGGGACAGGGTGCGCAACGGGCCGGTATGGGCCGGGAGTTGTACGAGACCTACCCGGTGTTCCGCGACACGTTCGACGAGGTCTGCGCCACTCTCGACCGGCATCTGAACGCCGAAGTCCCGGTCAAGGACGTCGTCTTCGCCGACGACCCGGAACTCCTCAACCAGACCCGGTACACCCAGTCCGCGCTCTTCGCGATCGAGACCGCGCTCTACCGCCTGGTCGAATCGTTCGGTGTCACGCCTCAGTACTTGGCCGGACACTCGATCGGTGAAATCGCCGCCGCGCATGTCGCGGGGATCTTCTCCCTCGACGACGCGTCCCGGCTCGTGGCCGCCCGCGGCTCGCTCATGCAGGCCCTGCCGGCCAACGGCGCCATGATCTCGCTGCGCACCACCGAGGAGCAGATCCTTCCGTTCCTCGAAGGGCACGAGCACCACGTCACCATCGCCGCGGTCAACGGCCCGGACTCGATCGTCATCTCCGGCGACGAGAAGGCCGCCACCCAGATCGCGGAAACGCTCGCCGAAACCGGTGTCAAGACACGGCGCCTGACGGTCTCCCACGCCTTCCATTCGCCCCACATGGAGCCGATGCTGGACGAGTTCGAACTCGTCGCCGGAGAGCTGATCTACCACAGCCCGACGGTCCCGATCGTCTCCGCCCTCACCGGCGAACTCGCCGATCACTACATCACCACTCCGCAGTACTGGGTCCAGCACGTCCGCGACGCCGTCCGCTTCGCCGACACCATCACCACCCTCGACCGGCTCGGCACCCGGCACTACCTCGAACTCGGACCCGACCCCGTCCTCACCGCCATGGCACAGGACAGTGTGCCGGACGACGTCGACGCCATCCACGTCGCGACCCTGCACCGCGACCGGGACGAGAACCAGAGCTTCCTCACCGCCCTGGCCACCGCGCACGCCAACGGCACGCAGGTCCGCTGGACCCCGGTGATCGGCGAGAGCGCGGCCCCCGCGCCCGGCCTGCCCACCTACCCCTTCCAGCGCCAGCACTACTGGCTGGAGGCGGCGAAGCCCACCTCGGGCGCCGACGGTCTGGGGCTGACGGCGACCAGTCACCCGGTGCTGACCACGCTGGCCGAACTCCCGGACGGCGGCGGGCACCTGTTCACCGGCCGCGTCTCGGGGAACGATCCGGACTGGGTGGCCGAGCACATCATCTTCGGGACGATGATCGTCCCCGGTGTGGCCTTCGTCGACCTCCTTCTCCACGCGGCACGCCATGTGGACTGTGAGCACATCGAGGAACTCACCCACCACGTGTTCCTCGCCGTGCCGGAGCGTGCCGCCCTTCAGCTGAGGCTTCTCGTCGAGCCGGCGGACAGCTCCGGAAGCCGGGCCTTCGCGTTCTACTCCCGGCCGGAGGACGTTCCGGTCGAGACCGACTGGACCCTCCACGCCACGGGAGCGCTCGGAGCCGAGCGCAGGGAAGTCCCCGCGGGTGCCGACTCGCTCAGGAACGAGGTCTGGCCGCCGGACATCTCGGACACCATGGACGTGGCGGAGTTCTACCGCCGGGTCACCGACGGTGGCTTCGGCTACGGACCGCTGTTCCGGGGGCTCAAGAAGGCCTGGCAGGACGGCAACACGACGTACGCGGAAGTCTCCCTGCCCACCGGCGCCGATCCCGGCGACTACGGCATCCACCCCGGTCTGCTCGACTCGGCGCTCCAGCCGGCCGCGCTGATCATGGGCGAGACCGAGGCGGACGACTCGATCCGGGTGCCGTTCTCCTGGGCCGGTGTCTCGCTCCACGCGACAGGGGCCAGTTCCCTGCGGATCCGCCACACGTGGACCACACCCGACACCGCGTCACTGGTCATCGCCGACCAGACGGGGACGCCGGTCATGACGATCGACTCCCTCGCCATGCGTACGGTCGGCGCCGACCAGCTCGCCGCCACCCGTGCGGCCGACGCCGGGGAGCTGTACAAGGTCGACTGGACCGAGGTCCAGTCGGTCGATGACAAGACGCAGAGCGCCGGCGCCAGGTGGGCCGTGGTCGCCGACCCGGGCAACGCCCAGGTCGCGGCGGCACTCTCGCCGCTCGGCGCGGCGGTCGAGGTGGCGCCGGACGCCATCACGCTTCCGACGGCCCCGGGCGACGACACCACCAGGCCGGACGTGGTCTTCGCCTGGTGCGTCTCCGAGCCCGGCAGCGACCCGGCGCGGACCGCCCGCTCCTTCACGCATCGCGTGCTCGGCCTCGTCCAGACGCTCCTGTCCGACGATCGGCCCGACTCCCGCCTGGTGCTCCTCACCAGGGGCGCGATGTCCATGGGTACCGGCGGCGAGGCCGATCTGGCCGGAGCGGCGGTGTGGGGACTGATCCGCACCGCGCAGACGGAACACCCCGACCGGTTCACACTGATCGACCTCGACTCCTCGGATTCGTCCCTGCGGGCCCTCCCGGCGGCTCTCGCCACCGACGAGCCCCAACTGGCCGTTCGTGACGGCCGGCTTCTCGCCCCTCGCCTCGCCCGTGTCGGCGCGAGCTCCACTGACTCCGGCGCGACCGCGTCCGCGGCGCCGTTCGACCCGGACAAGACGGTCCTCATCACCGGTGGCACCGGCGCGCTGGGCACGCTCCTCGCCCGTCACCTCGTCACCGAGCACGGCGTGAGGAAGCTGCTGCTGACGAGCCGGCGCGGACGTACGGCGGACAGCACCATCACCGAGGAACTCGCCGAACTCGGCGCCGAGGTCACGATCGCGGCCTGCGACACGGCCGACCGGGACTCGCTGGAAGCGCTGCTGGCGAGCCTGCCGCAGGAGCACCCGCTCGGCGCGGTGGTCCACTGCGCCGGAACCCTCGACGACGGCATCGTCACGGCGCTGAGTCCGGAGCGGTTCGACGGGGTGCTCCGTCCGAAGGTGGACGGCGCGTGGAACCTGCACGAGCTGACCCGCGACCTGGATCTGAACGCCTTCGTGATGTTCTCGTCGGTGGTCGGTGTCCTGGGCTCTCCCGGACAGTCCAACTACGCGGCAGCGAACGTCTTCCTCGACGAACTCGCCGAGCACCGCCGGGCCGCCGGACTCCCCGCGAAGTCCCTCGCGTGGGGTCTGTGGGAGAGCGGCATGGCCGACACGCTCGACGAGCAGGACCAGGCGCGGATGAACCGCGGCGGTCTGCTGCCGATGCCCGCCGAACAGGCGCTCGGCCACTTCGACGCGGCTCTCGAAGCCGATCAGGTCGTGGTGGTCCCGGCCAAGCTCGACCTGGCCGGGCTGCGTGCCCGCGCCGCCACGGTCCCGGTCGCGCCGGTCTTCCGCGGTCTCGTCCGTACGCCCCTGCGCAGCGCCGCCCAGTCGGCCGGCGCCGGAGCGGAGGCCGGGGCGCTGGGCCAGGCGATCGCGGGCCGTCCGGAGGCCGAGCAGGACAAGATCATCCTCGACTTCCTGCGCAACCACGTGGCCACCGTCCTCGGACACGGATCGCCCAACTCGATCGACCCCGTGCACTCGTTCAAGGAGCTCGGGTTCGACTCGCTCAGCTCCGTGGAGCTGCGCAACTCGCTCAACAAGGCGTCGGGGATGCGACTGCCCTCCACGCTGCTCTTCGACTACCCCACCCCCACCGTGCTGGCCGGCTACATCCGGGGCCAGCTGGTGGGCAGCGGGCAGGCCGAGGCGGGTAACCAGGTGGCTCGCCGCACCACGCGCGGCGCGTCGTCGCGGAGCGACGCGGCCGACCCGATCGTGATCGTGGGTATGGGCTGCCGCTTCCCGGGTGCCGACACGCCCGAGGCGCTGTGGCAGCTGGTCGTGGACGAGCGCGACGCGGTCGGGGCCTTCCCGGACAACCGTGGCTGGGACATCGAGAACCTCTTCGACGCCGACCCGGACGTGCGCGGGAAGTCGTACGCCAGTGAGGGCGGATTCCTCTACGACGCCGACCGGTTCGACCCCGAGTTCTTCGGCATCAGCCCCCGCGAGGCGCTCGCCCTCGACCCCCAGCAGCGGCTGCTGCTGGAGACCACGTGGGAGACGTTCGAGAACGCGGGCATCCGCCCGGACGCCCTGCGCGGCAAGCCGGTCGGCGTCTTCGCCGGTGTCGCGGCGGCGGAGTACGTCTCGCTCACCCACCAGAGTGACGAACCCGTCGAGGGTTACCTGCTGACGGGTACGACGGCGAGTGTCGCCTCGGGACGTATCTCGTACACGCTGGGTCTGGAGGGTCCGGCGGTCACCGTCGACACGGCCTGCTCCTCCTCGCTCGTCGCGATGCACCTGGCGTGCCAGTCGCTGCGGAACGGCGAATCCACCATGGCTCTCGCCGGTGGCGCCACGATCATGGCCAACCCCGGCATGTTCATGGAGTTCAGCCGCCAGCGCGGGCTCGCTCCCGACAGCCGCGCCAAGTCGTACGCGGGCGCTGCCGACGGCACGATCTGGGCCGAGGGCGCGGGCATGGTCCTGCTGGAGCGTCTGTCGGACGCCAAGGCCAACGGCCACACCGTGCTTGCCGTCATCCGCGGCTCGGCCGTCAACCAGGACGGCGCGAGCAACGGCCTCACCGCCCCCAACGGACCGTCCCAGCAGCGCGTCATCAACGCCGCGCTCGCCGGCGCCGGGCTCAGCCCCGACCAGGTCGACGCGGTCGAAGGACACGGCACCGGAACGCCCCTCGGCGACCCGATCGAGGCCCAGGCACTGCTCGCGACCTACGGTCAGAACCGCGAAGAGCCCCTGTGGCTCGGGTCGTTGAAGTCCAACATCGGACACGCCCAGGCCGCCGCCGGTATCGGCGGAGTCATCAAGATGATCCAGGCCATGCGCCACGGGACACTCCCCCGGACGCTCCACGTGGACGAGCCCAGTCCTCAGATCGACTGGGAGTCGGGCAATGTGCAGCTCCTCACCGAGGCGCGTGCCTGGCCCGAGACCGACCACCCGCGCCGCTCCGCCGTCTCCTCCTTCGGCATCAGCGGCACCAACGCCCATCTGATCCTTGAGGAAGCTCCCACCCCGACCCACCCGGAGTCGGCGCACGACACCGAGCCGACGGTCACCACGGTCCCCTGGCTCCTGTCCGCCAAGACCGAGCAGGCGCTCCGCGACCAGGCGCGGCAGTTGAGCGCGTATCTCGAACGCGACACCGAGGTGCGGCCGGACCAGGTCGCCCACGCGCTCGCCTCCACCCGGTCCCAGTTCCAGCACCGCGCCGTGGTCGTCGGTGAGGGTCGTGACGAACTCCTCGCGGGACTCCTCGCGCTGAGCGAAGACGAGACCTCACGTACCGTCGTCACCGGAACGGCACGCCAGGGCGGTACCGCGTTCCTCTTCACGGGACAGGGTGCGCAGCGGGCCGGTATGGGCCGGGAGTTGTACGACACGTACCCGGTGTTCCGCGACACGTTCGACGAGGTCTGCACGACTCTCGACCGGCATCTGAACGCCGAAGTCCCGGTCAAGGACGTCGTCTTCGCCGACGACCCCACCCTGCTGAACCAGACCCGGTACACCCAGTCCGCGCTCTTCGCCATCGAGACCGCCCTCTACCGCCTGGTCGAATCGTTCGGTGTCACGCCCCACCATCTGGCCGGACACTCGATCGGTGAGATCACCGCCGCCCACGTCGCCGGCATCTTCACCCTGAACGACGCCTGCCGACTCGTGGCCGCACGCGGCTCACTCATGCAGGCCCTGCCCGCCAACGGCGCCATGATCTCCCTGCGTGCCACCGAGGAACAGGTCCTCCCGCTGCTGGAGGGCCACGAGCACCACGTCACCATCGCCGCGGTCAACGGCCCGGACTCGATCGTCATCTCCGGCGACGAGAAGGCCGCCACCCAGATCGCGGAGACGCTCGCCGAAACCGGTGTCAAGACACGGCGCCTGACGGTCTCCCACGCCTTCCACTCCCCTCACATGGATCCCATGCTGGAGGAGTTCGAACGCGTCGCCGCGGATCTGACGTACCACAGCCCGACCGTCCCGATCGTCTCCGCCGTCACCGGCGAACTCGCCGACCACCGCATCACCACCCCGCGGTACTGGGTCCAGCACGTCCGCGACGCCGTCCGCTTCGCCGACACCATCACCACCCTCGACGGACTCGGCACCCGCCACTACCTCGAACTCGGACCCGACCCCGTCCTCACCACCCTCGCCAACGAAACCCTCAGCACCACGAACGGCACCCACGCCTCGACCCCGGCCTCCGTGCTCCGCAAGGGACACCGCGAGGCCGCCGCACTCCTCACCGCCCTCGCCACCGCGCACACGGCCGGCGCTCCCGCCGACCTCACCGCCCACCTGCCCTCTCGCCGGACCCGGCCCGACCTCCCCACGTACCCCTTCCAGCGCCAGCGCTACTGGCTGGACCAGGCGGCTCCCGCCTCAAAGGTCCGACACGGCTCGGGGCACCCCCTCCTCACGGCGGCGATCCCTCTGCCCGACGGGGAAGGCGCGGTGTTCACCGGCCGGGTTTCCCTCAAGGCGCAGCCCTGGCTGCGGGACCACGTGGTGCACGGAACGGTCGTGCTGCCGGGTGTCGCCTTCGTGGATCTCCTGCTGCACGCCGGCGGGTACGTCGACTGCGACCAGATCGAAGAGCTCACGCACCACGCGTTCCTCGCGGTGCCCGAGCAGGGTGGCCGGGAGCTGCGGGTCACCGTGGGCGCCGCGGACGAGGGCGGGCGGCGACCGTTCTCCCTCTACTCGGCACCGGAGAGCGAGGTCGCCGAGGAGGCGGCCGAGTGGACGCGGCACGCCAGTGGCTTCCTCACCGGCTCGGCGCCGGAGCCCGACTTCGATCTGACGGTCTGGCCGCCCGCGGAGGGCGAGGCCGTCGAGATGGACGAGTTCTACCGGGGCTTCATCGGGCGCGGATACGACTACGGGCCGCTGTTCCAGGGCTTCAAGGCGGGCTGGCGGGTCGGTGACACCCTCTACGCGGAGATCGCGCTCCCGGAGGGCACGGACCCCGAGGCGTACGGCATCCACCCCGCGCTCCTCGACTCGGCACTGCACCCGCTGATGCTCTTCTGGTACGGGTCGGACGCCGTACGGCTGCCCTTCTCCTGGAGCGGTGTGGCTCTGCACGCCTTCGGCCCGTCCCGGCTGCGGGTGCGGCTGACCCGCTCCGAGCGGGATCTGATGTCGCTGGCGGTGGCCGATCCCACCGGCGCCCCGGTCCTGACCATCACCGGTCTGTCCATGCGTGAGGTGGCCTCCGACCAGGTCGCCGCCGCCCGTGCCCAGCAGAGCAACGCCCTGTACGAGATGGGCTGGAGCCCCCTCTCCGCGCCGGCGTCCGTCGACGGCGGCCGGTGGGCGGGACTCGGTCTGACGGACCTGACGGCCGCGCTCCGCGGAGCCGGGGTCGACGTGGTGGACCACTCCACCCTCGCCACACTGGGCGGGCCGGCGTCGAACGGCGCCAGGCCGCCGAAGATCGTGCTGGCCGGGCCCGGACGCTTCGACGGCGACGACCTCGCGGCGCACACCCACACCTCGGTCGACGAACTGGTGAGGCTGATCCGGGACTTCGTCTCGGACGACGCCCTCGCCGACTCGCGGCTGGTGGTGGTGACCCGGAACGCGGTGGCCACGGAGGACGGCGAGGAGGTGCCGGACCCGGCGGGGACCGCGGTATGGGGTCTGATGCGTACGGCGGGGTCGGAGTACCCCGACCGGTTCGTGGTCGTCGACATCGACGGCTCGGACGCCACTCTCGCCGCGCTCCCGGCGGCACTCTCCACGGGTGAGCCGCAACTGGCCGTCCGCGAGGGCAGGTTGCTCGTACCTCGACTGGTGCACGCGACGCTGCCCACCCAGGAGGACGGCGGGGACGCCGAAGTGACCGGTGCCGGGTTCGACCCCGAGGGGACCGTACTCATCACCGGCGGCACCGGCACCCTCGGCAGCCTGCTGGCCCGCCACCTGGTGGAGCGGCACGGCGTACGGCATCTGCTCCTGGCGAGCCGGCGCGGCGCGGCCGCGGACGGTGCGACGGAGCTGGCCGCCGAGCTGAAGGCACTGGGCGCCGAGGTGAGCATCGCTTCCTGCGACACGACGGACGCCGAGGCGGCGGCCGGACTTCTGAAGTCGATCCCCGACGCGCACCCGCTGACCGGTGTGTTCCACACGGCCGGCGTGCTCGACGACGCCGCGCTCTCCTCGCTGACGCCGGAGCGGCTGTCGGCGGTGATGCGGCCGAAGGTCGACGCCGCCTACCACCTGCACCAGCTGACCGAGTCCATGGACCTGGCCGCGTTCGTCCTGTTCTCCTCCGCGGCCGGCGCGATCGGCAACCCCGGTCAGGCCAACTACGCGGCGGCGAACACCTTCCTGGACGGGCTCGCCTCCCACCGCCGGGGGCGGGGCCTGCCGGCCCTCTCCCTGGCGTGGGGCCTGTGGGCGCAGACCAGCGAGCTGACGGCGGGTCTGGACCCGGCCGGACGGGCGCGGCTGGACCGCGGCGGCATCGGCGCGATGCCCACGGCGCAGGCGCTCGCCCTGCTCGACGTCGCGCTCGCCTCGGACCGGACGCTGCTGGTACCCGCCAAGCTCAACCTCGCCCGGCTGGGCGAGGGCGACGCCCCGGTCCCGCCGGTCCTGCACGGACTGGTCCGCCCCCGCAGCCGGCGCGCCGCGGCCCAGGGCGGCACCACGGCCCCGAACGCGCTGCGGCAGCGACTGCTCTCGTCCCAGGACGAGGCCGCGCAGCTGGACATCCTGCTCACCTACATCCACGGCCAGGTCGCCGCGGTCCTCGGCCACGGTTCACCGGACGCCATCGACCCCGACAACGGGTTCCTGGACATGGGGCTCGACTCGCTCACCACTGTCGAGTTCCGTAACAACCTCAACCAGGCCACCGGGCTCCGGCTGCCTCCGACCACCCTGTTCGACTACCCGACGCCGGTTCAGCTGGCTTCCATGCTCCGCGCGGAGCTGGCACCCGAAGGGGCCGAAAGCGCCTCGGAGGAGCTTCCGCGGACGGTGGTCGCCGAACTGGACAGGCTGGAGGGCAGCCTCGGGACCGTCGCGCCCGGCGCCCGTACCGCGGTCGTGGCACGGATGCAGGCCCTCCTGCAGAAGCTGGACGGCCTGGACGACGCCGAACGGCAGGGAACGAACGTGGCGATCGACAGCGCGACGGACGACGAGATCTTCGACTTCATCGACAACGAGCTGGGGCTGTCATGACTCGGCACACGACTCGGCAAAGGAGCGGCGTCGCATCATGAACGAGGACAAACTGCGGGACTACCTGAAGCGGGTGACCGCCGACCTCCAGCGGACCCGCCGGCGGCTGGCCGAGGTGGAGTCGCGGGACAGTGAGCCCATCGCGGTCGTGGGCATGGCCTGCCGGTTCCCCGGCGGGGCCGGCACGCCCGAGGAGCTGTGGGAGCTCGTCGCGGAGGGCCGCGACGCGGTCGGCCCGTTCCCGGACAACCGGGGCTGGGACCTGGAGGAGCTGTACGACGCCGATCCCAACGCGTCAGGGAAGACGTACGCCCGTGAGGGCGGCTTCATCTACGACGCCGACCGTTTCGACTCCGAGTTCTTCGGCATCAGCCCCCGCGAGGCGCTCGCCCTCGACCCCCAGCAGCGACTGCTGCTGGAGGTGACGTGGGAGAGCCTGGAGAGCGCCGGGCTGGCGCCGGCCGAGCTGCGTGGCAGCCGTACCGGGGTATTCAGCGGCGTCTCCGGGCACGAGTACGCGTCGCTGATCCACCAGGGCCCCGAGGATGTCGAGGGGCACCTGCTCACCGGCACCACCCTCAGCGTGGCCTCCGGGCGGATCGCGTACACGCTAGGGCTGGAGGGTCCGGCGGTCACCGTCGACACCGCCTGCTCCTCCTCGCTGGTGGCCCTGCACCTGGCCTGCCAGTCACTGCGGAGCGGTGAGTCCACCATGGCTCTGGCCGGTGGCGCCGCGGTGATGCCGACACCGGGAATGTTCGTGGAGTTCAGCCGACAGCGCGGTCTGGCGCCCGACGGCCGGTGCAAGTCGTTCGCGGGCGCCGCCGACGGCACGATCTGGGCCGAGGGCGTGGGTGTCGTACTGCTGGAGCGGCTGTCGGACGCCGAGGCCAACGGACACCGGGTGCTTGCCGTCATCCGCGGCTCGGCGGTCAACCAGGACGGCAAGAGCAGCCAGTTGAGCGCGCCCAACGGGCCGGCTCAGCAGCGGGTCATCCAGGCCGCCCTGGCTGTCGCGGGGCTCACTGCCGACCAGGTCGACGCGGTCGAAGGACATGGCACGGGAACGCCCCTCGGCGACCCGATCGAGGCCCAGGCGCTCCTCGCGACGTACGGCCAGAGTCATGGGGCGGACCAGCCGCTGTGGCTGGGGTCGTTGAAGTCGAACATCGGTCACGCCCAGGCCGCCGCCGGTATCGGCGGAGTCATCAAGATGATCCAGGCCATGCGGCACGGCACCCTGCCCAGGACGCTCCACGTCGACGAGCCCAGCCCCCAGACCGACTGGACCACCGGCAACGTACGGCTCCTCACCGAGGCGCGCGCCTGGCCGGAGACCGACCACCCGCGCCGCTCCGCCGTCTCCTCCTTCGGCATCAGCGGCACCAACGCCCATCTGATCCTTGAGGAAGCCCCCACTCCGGCCGATCCGGCGCCGGGCACGACGCCGGAGACCACCACGGTCCCCTGGCTCCTGTCCGCCAAGACCGAGCAGGGCCTCCGGGAGCAGGCGCAGCGCCTGGTCGACCACGTGACCGAGCACCCGGATCTCCGGCCCGCCGACATCGCGTACTCCCTGGTCGCCACCCGGACCGCCTTCGAGCACCAGGCGGCGGTGGTCGGCAAGACCCGTGACGAACTGGTCGAGAGTCTGCGCACGCTCGCCCAGGACTCCGGTGCCGCCTCCCTCCAGGGGCACTCCCGCTCGAAGAAGGTCGCCTTCCTCTTCACCGGCCAGGGTGCCCAGCACCCGGGCATGGGCCGGGGGCTCTACGACGCGTACCCGGTCTTCCGGGAGGCGTTCGACGAGGTGTGCGCCAACCTGGACCGGCATCTGAAGGCCGAAGTCCCGGTCAGGGAAGTCGTCTTCGCGGACGACCCCACGCTCCTCAACCAGACCCGCTACACCCAGCCCGCCCTCTTCGCCTTCCAGACGGCCCTCACCCGGCTCCTGGCCGCCGACTTCGGCGTCACGCCCACGCATCTCATCGGTCACTCGATCGGCGAGATCGCCGCGGCCCACACGGCGGGGATCCTCTCGCTGGACGACGCCTGCCGGCTGGTCGCCGCCCGCGGCTCGCTGATGCAGGCCCTGCCCGGCGGCGGCGCCATGCTCGCCGTCGAGGCGACCGAGGAGGAGGTGATCCCGCATCTCACCGAGCGTGTGGGTATCGCCGCCGTCAACGGCGCCCGTTCCGTCGTCGTCTCCGGCGACGAGGAGGACGTCAACAACATCGGGCTGGAGTTCACCGCCCAGGGGCGGCGCACCCGCCGGCTGACGGTGAGCCACGCCTTCCACTCCCCGCACATGGACCCGATACTCGGGGACTTCCACGACATCGCCGGGACGCTGGCCTACCACGCGCCCCGGATCCCCCTCGTCTCGACCGTCACCGGCCGTCCGGCCGGCTCCGAGATCATCGGCGCGGCCTACTGGACCGATCACATCCGCAACACCACCCGCTTCCTGGACGGGCTCAACCAGCTCCAGGAGCAGGGCGTCACCACCTTCCTGGAGATCGGTCCCGACGGCGTACTCACCGCGCTCACCCGCTCCGCGCTGCCCAACGCCACCGCCGTACCGCTGCTGCGTCCGAACCTTCCCGAGCCGGCCACACTCCTGGGCGGCCTGGTCCAGGCCCATGTGTGCGGAGCCGCCGTCGACTGGGCCGGGTTCCTCGCGGCACGCGGGGCGCGGACCGTCAGCCTTCCGACGTACGCCTTCCAGCGCCGCCGCCACTGGCTGGAGGTGCCCGACCCGACCGGTTCGGCAGCGGGTCTCGGCCTGGAGCCGGCCTCGCATCCGCTGCTGGCCACGGCCACCGAACTCCCGGACGGTACACGGCTGTTCACGGGCCGGGTCACGCTGGCCGGCCACGCGTGGCTGGCGGACCACACCGTCATGGGGACGGTGATCCTCCCGGGCACGGCCTTCGTCGAGCTGGCGCTGCACGCCGCGCAGACGGTGGGTCTCGACGAGATCGCGGAGCTCGTCCTGAACGCGCCCGTCACCTTCGGGTCGCAGTCCGCCGCTCTTCTCCAGGTGATCGTGGGGCCCGACGACCCGTCGGCGGGCCGCTCGCTCACCATCAGGTCACGCTCGGAGGAGGACCACTCCTGGACCGACAACGCGACGGGCACCCTGAGCGCCCTCACGGCGGTCCACTGACCCCCGGGGTCCGGAGTCCGGAAGAACGACACCGGCAGCCGTCCACGATGCCCGAGAGGGCGCGTGGGCGGCTGTCGGTCTCTGTGCTGCCTGTGTGTTCGACGGGCTCCCGCGCCCGGGCGAGTCACGCGCGCACGGAAACGTCCTCCCTCCCCGCACGATCGCCGCGTCGCGGCTTGCGGGGAGGGAGGACGTCGGAGGGGTCCGTCAGGAGAAGCGGAGCGGGGTGAACGGCGGCGCCGAGTCGTGCGGGGTGGTGTCCGTCAGGTACGAGGCCATGATCGAGGCCGTGATGGGAGTGAGCTGGACGCCCATCCGGAAGTGGCCGGAGGCCATGTACACGTCCGGTACCGCGGTCGGGCCGATGACCGGGAGCCCGTCGGGCGAGGCGGGGCGGAGCCCGGCGCCGATCTCCGCGAAGCGCAGGGAGCCGACGCCGGGGATGAACTTGGCCACCCGGGTCAGCAGGCTCTGGGTGCCTTCGGCCGTGACCGTCTCGTCGTAACCGGTCTCCTCGTAGGTGGAGCCGACGACGAGCTCACCGTCCAGGCGGGGCACCAGGTACAGGGACGCGCCGCCCGTGGAGAGGGCACGCGACGTCAGGTTGAGCAGCGGCGTCTCGGAGTGCAGACGGAGGATCTGGCCCTTGACGGGACGGATCTCCGGGATCGCGCCCTCGGGCAGGCCCTCGATCTGGTGCGTCCAGCAGCCGGCGGCCAGCACGACGCGGTCGAAGGGGACCTTGTCGCCGTTGTCGAGGACGACGGTGTGGTCCTCGACGCGGGTGGCACCCCTGCGGATGACGGTGCCGCCCAGGGCTTCGATGGCCGTGATCAGCGCGGGCTGGAGGATGCGCGGGTCGACGGCGCCGTCGTCCGGCATCAGCACGCCGGCGAGCACGGGCCCGAAGGCCGGCTGGAGCTTGGCGCACTCCTCGGGGCTGAGGCGTTCGGCGTGGATACCGAGCGACTCCTGGAAGGCGAACTGCTGGTCGAGGTCGCGCAGGGCGTCCTCGTCGAACGCCACGTCCAGTACGCCGTCCCGGCGGAAGCCGGCGGGAGCGAACTCCTCCAGCTCGGCGATGAAGGACGGGTAGAGGTCGCGGGAGGCCAGGCAGAGGCGCAGCAGCTCCTCCTGTTCGTAGAGCTGTCCGCTGTGACCGGGGAGCATGCCGGCGGAGGCGTGGGACGCCTTGCTGCCGGGGGCCGGGTCGATCACCGTGACGGAGACGCCTTCACGCGCGGCCCGCCATGCGGTGGCCAGGCCGATGACGCCACCGCCGACGACAACAGTTTTCATGAATTGCTCTCCTGGAGGAGTTGACGCAGATGGGAGGCGAGACCTGCGGGTGTCGGATGGTCGAAGACGAGGGTCGCGGGCAGGCGCAGCCCAGTGGCGGCCGCCAGATGGCGGCTGAGTTCGAGGTTGCCGATGGAGTCCAGGCCGATCTCGCCGAACTCCCGGTCCGGGTCGATGTCGTCGGCGCTGTCGTAGCCGAGGACGGTGGCGGCCACGGCGCGGACGAACTCCACCGCCGCGGCGTCGCGTTCGTCGTCCGGCAGGTCGGCGAGACGGCTGACCAGTGTGTCGGTCACGCCGTGCTTGCCGGTGCGGGCGGGCGCCAGCTCTTCCAGGACGGCCGGGATGTCGCCGGTGAGGCCCGCCTCGTTGAGGCGGACGGGCGAGAGGACCGCGTCGTCGCCGGAGAGCGCCACGTCGAAGAGGGCCAGGCCCTGGTCGTACCCGAGGGGGGCGAAGCCGGAGCGCTTCATACGGTTGCGGTCGGCGGCCGACAGGTCGGAGCCCATGCCGCCCTCGCTCTCCCACAGACCCCAGGCGAGGGACATGCCCTGGAGGCCGTGGGTGCGGCGGTGGTGCGCGAGCGCGTCGAGTACGGCGTTGGCGGCGGCGTAGTTGGCCTGTCCGGCGTTGCCGGCCAGCCCCGCCACGGAGGAGAACATCACGAACACGCAGTCCGGGTCCCGGATCAGCTCGTGCAGGTGGAGCGCGGCGTCGACCTTGGGGCGCAGGACCTTGTCGAGTCCGCGCGGGGTGAGGGTGCCGACCGCGGCGTCGGCCAGCACACCCGCGGTGTGGATGACGGCGGACGGCGCGGGGATGCCGGCCAGCGCGCGCTCCAGGGAGGGCCGGTCGGCGGCGTCGCAGGCGATCACGTCGGCGCGGGCGCCCAACTCGTCGAGTTCGGCGACCAGTTCGGCGGCGCCGGGCGCGTCGGGACCGCGCCGGCTGAGCAGGACGAGGTGTTTGACGTCGTGCCGGGTGACCAGGTGCCGGGCGAACAGGCGGCCGAGCGCTCCGGTGCCGCCGGTGATCACCACGGTGCCGGTGAGGCTCTTGCGCCCCTGCGGGGGCGGGCACCGTACGAGGCGCGGCCGGAGCAGCGAGCCCTGGCGTACGGCGAGCTGCGGCTCGTCGGAGGCCACGGCGGCGACGAGGGCGCGGCCGGAGTTGCCGGGGTCGTCGACGTCGACCAGCACGAAGCGGCCGGGGTGCTCGGACTGGGCGCTGCGGAGCAGACCCCAGACGGCGGCGCCCGACACGTCGGAGAGGTCCTCCTCGGCGCGGGCCGCGACGGCTCCGCTGCTGACGAGGACGAGACGGGACTTGGCCAGGCGGTCGTCGGCCAGCCACTCCTGTACGAGCATCAGGGCGCGCTGCGCGGCCGAGCGCACGGGCGAGTCCTCGTCCGTGCAGGAGACGACGACCACGTCCGGCACGGAGGTGCCCTCGCGCAGCACGGAGTCGAGCTCGCTCAGTGAGGGGTAGGAGTCGAACGAGCGGCGGGTGGCCTTGAGCGCGCCGGTGAGTCCGATGCGGTCGGTGCCGAGGAATCCCCAGTGCAGCTGGTCGGCGTGGTCGCTCTGCTGGACGACGGACTTCCAGGCGACGCGCAGCAGTTGGGTGCGCTGCGCGGCGGCATCGAGCTGATCGGCCGTGACGGCTCGCCTGACGAGGGTGCCGACCGTGGCGACCGGTTCGCCGTCGTCGCCGGTGAGCGCCAGGGAGACGCCTCCGTCGCCGGGGACGGTGTGGATACGGACGGCGCGGACGCCCGTCCGGTGGACGCGTATCCCCCGCAGCGCGAAGGGCAGGAACGTCCTGTCGTCGCGTTCGAGGTCAGGCACCAGCGCCGCTTGCAGCGCGGTGTCGAGGAGCGCCGGGTGGAGGAGGTAGTCGTCGCCGCCGGCCGTGCTGTCGAGCGCGGAGTCGGCGTAGACCTCCTCGCCGTGCGACCACACCGACCGCAGGCCCCGGAACGCGGGCCCGTACTGGAGCCCGCGGTCGGCGAAGCGGCTGTAGAGGTGCTCGATGTCGACCTCACGGACTCCGTCAGGAAGCCCGGGCCGTTCTGCTTTGCTCATTGTCGCTTCCTTCGCGAAGTCCGGACGGGGGTCAGATCACGGGCGGGTTGGTGACGGCGGCGGTGACCTCGCCGTGGCTCTCGCCACCGTGCTCGTCGGCGTAGTGGCACCGGGTCCGCAGGATCACCAGGGCTTCGCGCAGGTCGTTGGCGTCCCACTCGGCGATGTCGACAATCTCGATCTCGCCCTTGAAGCGGCGGCCGCGCATGGCCTTGCGGAAGGTGCTCTTGAAGTCGGTGATGAAGACGTCGGCGAGCTGCCGGGTCCAGAACTGGTCAAGCGTCCACCGGGAGAAGGGCTCGACCAGCGATTCCTTCACCGACTTGGCCATCAGGTAGTAGGCCATCTGGTTGAAGCAGATGTTGAACTCGACCGAGTTGAAGTGCCCGGTGTCGTCGATGTAGCAGGACTCGGGGATCTCGAAGGTGCACGCGGCGGAGAGTCGTCCGCCGTCGCGGGGGTCGCCTTCGGAGGTGACCGTGGCCGAGGTGAGGTACTCGCACCGCTTGGCCCGGTAGGGGGTCAGCACACGGTGCAGGAGTTCCTCGTCGGTGGCGAATACGCTCCGGTCGGTGTCGTCGAGCAGCTGGGTCATGTGGGGTCTCCTGATCGTCGCGCGGTGCGGAGAAGTTCGGCCAGGTCCATGCTCTGGATCGCGGCGGTGCGGTCCTCGGTGTCCTCGGCCGGCTCCGGCTCGGGTTCCGGTTCGTTGATCGCCATTTCCTCGAGCAGATGCCTGGTGAGGACGAGCGCCGTCGGGTGGTCGAAGACGATCGTCGCGGGCAGGCGCTCCCCGACGGCCTCACCGAGGCCGTTGCGGAACTTCACGGCGGCGAGGGAGTCGAAGCCCATGTCGCGGAACGACCGTTCGGCGTCGACCTCGTCGGCGTCGGCGAAGCCGAGGGTGGCGGCGGCCTGGGCGCGCACCACGTCGAGCAGCGCCTGTTCGCGGCGGGTCGGCGTGAGCCGGGCCAGCCGGTCGCGCAGGCTCTCGGCGGGTTCGGCGGCCGGCGCGGCGACGTCGACGACACGGCGGGCCGGGCCGCGTACCAGGTCGCGCATCAGATACGGCACGTCGGCGCGGCTCTGCCCGCTCAGGTCGAGCCGGACAGGTGCCAGGAACGCCCGGTCGAGCGCTCCCGCCGCGTCCAGCATCGCCAGTCCCTCCTGGGAGGCGATGGGCAGGACGCCGTCGTTCTGCATGACGGCCACGTCGGCCTCGGCCAGTTCGCCGGTCATACCGCTGGCCTCCTCCCACAGTCCCCAGGCGAGCGACTGTGCGGGCAGCCCGTTCGCGCGCCGGTGCGCGGCGAGGCCGTCGAGGAAGGTGTTGGCGGCGGCGTAGTTGCCCTGGCCCGCGCCTCCGGTCACGCCGGCGGCGGACGAGAAGAGTACGAAGGCCGAGAGGTCCTGGTCCGCGGTGAGTTCATGCAGGTTCAGCGCCGCGTCGACCTTGGGGCGCATCACCGCGGCCATCTTCTCCGGTGTCAGCGAGGAGATGATCCCGTCGTCGAGGACGCCCGCGGTGTGGACGACTCCGGCGATGGTGCGGTCGGTCAGTACGGCGGCCAGCGCGTCCCGGTCGGCGGTGTCGCAGGCGACCACCTCGACGCGCGCGCCGAGTCCGGTGAGTTCGCCGGAGAGTGCGGCGGCGCCGGGTGCGTCGGGGCCGCGCCGGCTGGTGAGCAGCAGGTCGGTGACGCCGTGGGCGGTGACCAGGTGCCGGGCGACGAGGCTGCCCAGGGTGCCGGTGCCGCCGGTGATCAGTACGGTGCCCGGCCGGTCGCCGAAGACGGTGGCTGCGGTGCCCCGGTCGCCGGTGACCCGGGCGAGGCGGGGGCGGAGCACGGCATCGTGCCGGATGGCGAGCTGGGCTTCGCCGGTGGCGACCGACGGGCCGAGATCGATGGCGGTGTCCTCGGCGCCGGGGTCCAGGTCGATCAGGACGACGCGGCCGGGGTTCTCCGTCTGGGCGCTGCGGACGAGGCCCCAGACGGCCGCTCCGGCGAGGTCGGTGACGTCCTCGTCGGCGACCTGGACGGCGCCCCGGGTGACGACGGCCAGTACGGCGTCCTCGGCGCCGTCCTCCAGCCAGGACCGGAGGACACCGAGCGTCGCGGCGGTCTCGGTGTGGGCCGCCTCGGCGGTGTTGCCGCCCGCGACGCGGTGCACGACCGTACGGGGGGCGGAGCCGCCCGGCGCGGCGGGTGCCCACACGAGCTCGAACAGTGAGTCGTCGTACGCGCCTGCCTGGGCCGGCCCGCCCGCGGCCACCGGCCGCAGGACGAGCGACTCGACGGACGCGACGGGGCGGCCGGCGGTGTCGGTGAGGCGCAGTGCGACCTCGTCCTCGCCCAGGCGGGTCATCCGCAGTCTGAGCGCGGCGGCTCCGGACGCGTGCAGGTCGACCCGGGTCCAGGCGAACGGCAGCGTGACCCGTTCGGCATCGGTGGCCAGCAGCGCGGTGGCGTGCAGGGCGGCGTCGAGTACGGCCGGGTGGAGCCCGAACCGCTGGGCCTCGGCGGCGGCCCGCTCGGGCAGCGCGATGTCCGCGAACACCTCGTCACCGGAGCGCCAGGCGGCGCGCATGCCCTGGAACACCTCGCCGTAGACGAGGCCGTCCTCGGAGATGGGCTCGTAGAAGCCGGTGAGGTCGAGCGGTTCGGCGCCCGGCGGCGGCCAGGAGGCCGGCTCGTGGGCCGGTTCGGGACCGGCGTCGGCGAGGGTGCCCTGGGCGTGCCGGGTCCAGACGGTGTCGGCGGGGGCGTTGTCGGGCCGCGAGTGGATGGACACGGTGCGCAGGTCGGCGTCGACGGTGACCTGGATGGCCACGCCGCCGCGTTCGGGCACGACGAGAGGTGCCTCCAGGGTCAGCTCGTCCACGCGTCCCCGGCCGACCTCGTCCCCGGCCCGGACGGCCAGTTCCACGAAGCCCGATCCGGGGAACAGCATGGTGCCGCCGACGACATGGTCCGCGAGCCACGGCTGCGCGGAGAGCGACAGGCGTCCGGTGAGCAGCACTCCCCCGGCCCCGGCGAGCGGTACCGCCGCGCCGAGCAGCGGGTGGTCGGCGGGCTGCTGGCCGACGCCCAGCGCGTCGCCGGGCTGCTCGGTCATGTGGAGCCAGTAGCGCTTGCGCTGGAAGGGGTAGGTGGGCAGGTCGACGCGCCGGGCGCCGGTCCCGGCGAACTGGCTCTCCCAGTCGACGGCCGCGCCCCGCACGTACGCCTCGGCCAGCGAGGTGAGGAACTCGCGCGGGCTGCCGGAGTCGCGGCGCAGTGTGCCCACGAGCGTGGCGGCGACCCCGGCGGACTCGGCGGTCTCGTCGAGTCCGGTGAGCAGACCCGGGTGCGGGCTGGCCTCGACGAAGATCTCGAAGCCGTCGGCCAGCAGCGCCCGGGTGGTCTCCTCGAACCGGACGGTCCTGCGCAGGTTCTCGTACCAGTACTCGGCGCCGAGGCTCTCGGTGTCCAGCGGTCCGGCGGTGACGGTGGAGTAGAACGGGACGGAGGAGGTACGCGGCGTCAGTCCGGTGAGTTCGGTGAGCAGCCGGTCGCGGATCTCCTCCACGAAGACCGAGTGCGAGGCGTAGTCCACGGGGATACGGCGGGCCTGGACACCGTCGGTGTCCAGCCTGGCGCGCAGTTCGTCGAGGGCTTCCGGGCTGCCGCACACGACGACGGAGCCGGGGCCGTTGACGACGGCCAGTTGGAGGCGGCCGTCCCATTCGGCGAGGTACTTGGCGGCGTTGTCGGAGGACAGCGCGACCGACATCATGCCGCCGCGGCCCGCGAGGTCCTGGCGGATGACCTGGCTGCGCAGGGCGACGACGCGGGCGCCGTCCTCCAGCGACAGCGCGCCCGCCACGCAGGCGGCGGCGATCTCGCCCTGCGAGTGGCCGACCACGGCGGCCGGTTCGACGCCGGCGGCGCGCCAGGCCTCGGCCAGCGACACCATCAGCGCCCACAGCGTGGGCTGTACGACATCGACGGCGTCCAGGACCGGTGCGCCGGGGGCGCCGTGCAGCACGTCGAGCAGGTTCCAGTCGACGTACGGCTCCAGGGCCTTGGCGCATTCGCCGAGGCGGGTCGCGAACGCCGGTGAGTGCTCCAGCAGTTCGACGCCCATGCCCTGCCACTGCGAGCCCTGCCCGGGGAAGACCAGTACGGCGCGCGAGTCGCCGCGCCGTACGCCCTGGACGAGGGAGGGGTGCGAGTTCCCGGCGGCCAGCGCGTCGAGCCCGGCGAGCAGGCCGTCACGGTCGGCGTCCACGATCACGGCGCGGTGTTCCAGGGCGGCGCGACCGCGCACGAGCGTGGCGGCGACGTCGAGTTCGTCCACGTCGTCGTGGTCGCGCAGATGAGCCGCGATCCTCGCCGCCTGGTCGCGCAGCGCCTCGGGCGACGAACCGGACACGGTCAGCGGCAGGATGGCGGGGCGCTCGCCGCGCGGTTCCACGGGTGCGGGTGCCGGTGCCTGCTCGACGATCACGTGCGCGTTGGTGCCGCTGACGCCGAACGAGGACACCGCGGCGCGGCGCGGGCGGCCGTCGGCCGGCCACTCCCTGCGCTCGCCGAGCAGTTCGACGGCGCCCTCGGTCCAGTCGATGTGCGGGGAGGGCGTCTCGGCGTGCAGGGTGGCGGGCAGTACGCCGTTGCGTATGGCCATGACCATCTTGATGACGCCGGCGACACCGGCGGCGGCCTGGGTGTGTCCGAGGTTGGACTTGACCGAGCCGAGCCACAGCGGGTCACCGTTCCGGCGTTCCTGGCCGTAGGTCGCCATCAGCGCCTGGGCCTCGATCGGGTCGCCGAGGGTGGTGCCGGTGCCGTGGCCCTCGACCGCGTCGATGTCGGCGAGGGTGAGTCCGGCGGAGGCCACGGCCTGCCGGATGACCCGCTGCTGGGCGGGGCCGTTGGGCGCCGACAGACCGTTGGACGCGCCGTCCTGGTTGACGGCCGAGCCGCGGATCACCGCGAGCACCGGGTGTCCGGCGCGGCGCGCGTCCGAGAGGCGTTCGAGCAGCAGCAGTCCCGCGCCCTCGCCCCAGCCGGTGCCGTCGGCGGACGCGCCGTACGCCTTGCAGCGGCCGTCGGCGGCCAGGCCGCTCTGCAGGCTCATCCCGACGAATGTCTCGGGGGTGGCCATCACGGTGACACCACCGGCCAGGGCGAGCGAGCACTCGCCCTGCCGCAGCGACTGCATGGCCCAGTGCATGGCCACCAGGGAGGAGGAGCAGGCGGTGTCGATGGTGACCGCGGGGCCGGTGAGACCGAGGGTGTAGGAGATTCGGCCGGAGGCGATACTGCCCAGTCCGCCGCCGTCGGTGAAGCCGGCCAGGTCCTCGGGGACGGTGCCGGGGCGGTTGGACCAGTCGTGGTTCATGACCCCGGCGAAGACGCCGGCGGCGGTGCCCTTCAGTGAGAGCGGGTCGATACCGCCCCGCTCCAGGGCCTCCCAGGCGACCTCCAGGAGCAGGCGGTGCTGGGGGTCCATGGCCTGGGCCTCCTTCGGGCTGATACCGAAGAAGGCGGGATCGAAGTCGGCGGCGTCGTGGAGGAAGCCGCCCTCCCGGGTGTACGTCGTGCCGTGCTTGCCGGGCTCGGGGTCGTAGATGTCCTCGGTGTGCCAGTCCCGGTCCTCGGGGAACGGCGTAATGGCGTCGGTGCCTTCGGCGACCAGCCGCCACAGCTCCTCGGGGGAGGTCACGCCGCCCGGGTAGCGGCAGCCCATGGCCACGATGGCGATGGGCTCGTCCGTCGCGGCCCGTACGGTGGCCCGCGGCGCGGCGACGACGGGCGCCGCGCCGCGCACGGTTTCCAGCACATGGTCGACCAGGGCGCGCGGGGTCGGGTGGTCGAAGATCAGCGTGGAGGTGAGCCGCAGCCCGGTGGCCGAACCGAGCGCGTTACGCAGCTCGATGGCGGCCAGCGAGTCGAAGCCCAGCTCGGTGAAGGCGCGGCGGGGGTCGATCGCGGTGCCGCTGTCGTGGCCGAGGACGGCGGCGATCTGCGTCCGGACCAGATCGAGGACGATCCGCTCGCGTTCGGCGTCCGGCTTCCCGGCGAGGCGGTCGGCCAGCGCTCCGCCGGGACCGTTCGCGGCCGCCGCCGCGGCGGTGTTCCGCCGGGCGGGCGCGCGGACCAGGCCGCGCAGCATCGGCGGGATGCCCTCGGTACGGGCCCGCAGCGCGGGTGCGTCGAGGCGCAGCGGGACAAGTGCGGGCGCGCCGGTGAGCAGCGCCTGGTCGAGGAGGGCGAGGTTCTCCTCGGAGTTCAGGGCGGGAAGCCCGGATCGCTCGGCGCGGCGCAGCGTCACCTCGTCGAGGCGCGCGCCCATTCCGGCGTCGCCCGCCCACAGGTTCCAGGCGAGGGCGGTCGCGGGGAGGCCCTCGGCGGCGCGGTGCTCCGCGAGGGCGTCCAGGAAGGCGTTGGCGGCCGCGTAGTTGCCCTGCCCGGCGGACTCCAGGGTGCCGGCCGCGGAGGAGAAGAGCACGAACGCGGCGAGCGGGAGGTCCCGGGTCAGCTCGTGCAGGTGCCAGGCGCCGTCGGCCTTGCCGTGGAAGACGGCGCCGACCTGCTCGGGGGTGAGCGATCCGGCCAGGCCGTCGTTCACGACCCCGGCGCTGTGGACGACACCCGTCAGCGGGTGTTCGCCGGGGATCGTCTCCAGCAGCGCGGCCACGGCGTCGCGGTCGGCGACGTCGCAGGCGGCCACTGTCGCTGTGGCGCCCAACTCGGCCAGTTCGGCGACGAGTTCGGCGGATCCGGGACTGTCGGGGCCGCGTCGTCCGGTGAGCAGGAGGTGCTTGATTCCGTGCTGCTGGACGAGGTGGCGGGCGACGACTCCGCCGAGACCTCCGGTGCCGCCGGTGATCAGCACGGTGCCGTCGGGGTGCCACGCGACGGGGCGCGGGTCCTCGGGTACGGGGGTGCGGGCGAGCCGCGGTACGAGCAGCTCGCCGTCACGCAGGGCGAGTTGCGGCTCTCCGGTGGCCAGGGCGGCTCGCAGCTCGTCCTCGGGGACGTCGCGGTCCGTGCCGACAAGGACGAAACGCCCGGGGTTCTCGGCCTGGGCGGAGCGCACCATCGCCCACAGGGGCGCGAGGGCGAGGTCGTACGGGGCGCCCCGGGTGACGATCGCCAGCCGGGTGTCGTCGCGCAGCGCGTCCTGGATCAGCGTCAGGGCGTGCAGGGTCGCCTCGCGCGCCGCGTCGGCGGGCGCGCCGGGGAAGGCCGCGGGGACGTACGCCAGTTGGAACTCACCGGCGGCGGTGTCCGGCTCCGCCGGGGTCCGGATCCCGGTCCATTCGACGCGCAGCAGCGAGCCGCCTCCCGCGCCGCCGGAGGTCCGTACGCCGTCCATCGGCACGGGCCGCTGGACGAGGGACCGTACGGTGGCGACGGGCGCCCCGCCCGCGTCCGCCAGCTCGACCGTGACCTCGTCCGGTCCCGTCTGGACCAGATGGACACGGACGGCCGTGGCGCCGGAGGCGTGCAGTTCGACGCCGAGCCAGGCGAACGGGAGCCGCACCTGGCCGTCGTCCTCCGGCCCTTCGGCGGCGTGCAGCGAGGCGTCGAGGAGCGCCGGGTGCAGTCCGAAACGGTCGGCGCCCGCCTCGTCGAGGGAGACCTCGGCGAACACCTCGCTCCCCCGACGCCAGGCGGCCTGTACGCGCCGGAACGAGGGCCCGTAGCCGTATCCGCCGGCCGCGTGGCGCTCGTAGAGGTCCTCGATGTCGACCGGCTCCGCGTCGGCCGGCGGCCACTGGGTGAAGACGGCCGGGTCGGCCGTGGCGCCCTGGCCGTGCTCGGTCAGGATGCCGCTGGCGTGACGGGTCCAGTTCTCCTCGCTGCCCGCGGGGCGGGAGTAGATCTCGACCGAGCGGCGGCCCGAGGTGTCGAGCGCGCCGACGACGACCTGGACCTCCACACCGGCGGCGGTGGTGACCGTCAGCGGTGTCTCCAGGGTGAGTTCCTCGACCGCGGCGCAGCCCGCCTCGTCCCCGGCGCGGACGGCCAGTTCGACGAGACCGGTACCGGGTACGAGGACGACGCCCGCGATGACGTGGTCGGCCAGCCACGGCTGGGACCGGGTGGACATCCGGCCGGTGAGGATCAGTCCGTCGGCGCCGGCGAGGTGGACGGCGGTGTCCAGCAGCGGGTGCCCGATCGTGCCCGGCCGGCTGCTTCCGCCGTCCAGCCAGTAGCGCTTGCGCTGGAAGGAGTAGGTGGGCAGCGCGGTGCGGCGGGCGCCGCGGCCGTCGAAGAAGCGGTCCCAGTCCACGGCGACGCCGTGGGCGTGTGCCAGACCGAGCGCGGTGACGGTCTGGCGCTCCTCGTCGTGCCCGTCGCGCAGCAGCGCGGCGAACGCGGCGTCGGCGCCGCCGTCGGCGAGGCACTCACGGCCCATGGCCGACAGGACGGCGTCGGGGCCCAGTTCCAGGTAGGTGGTGACGCCCTGGGACTCCAGGTGGCTCATCTGGTCGGCGAACCGCACCGGCTCGCGTACGTGCCGCACCCAGTGGTCGGCGTCGAACTCGGTGACGGGCTCGCCCGTCAGGTTGGACACGACGGGGATGCGCGGCGGCAGATAGGTCAGGGTCTCGGCGACCCGGCGGAAGTCGTCGAGCATCGGCTCCATGAGCGGCGAGTGGAACGCGTGCGAGACACGCAGCCGGCGCGTCTTGCGTCCTTCCTCGGCGAAGCGGGCGGCGACGGCGAGGACGGCGTCGGTCTCACCGGAGAGCACGACCGCGGCCGGGCCGTTGACGGCTCCGATGCCCACCTTGTCGGTGAGGTACGGGGCGACCTCCGCCTCCGACGCCTGGACGGCGACCATCGCGCCGCCGTTGGGCAGTTCCTGCATCAGCGTGCCGCGCGTGCCGACCAGCAGGGCCGCGTCGGCCAGCGACATGACACCGGCGGCGTGGGCGGCGGCGATCTCACCGATGGAGTGTCCGGTGAGGAGGGCGGGCGTGACGCCCCACGACTCCAGCAGCCGGAACAGGGCGGTCTCGACCGCGAAGAGCGCGGCCTGCGCGTAGCGGGTCTGCTGGAGCAGTTCGGCGCCCGGCGAACCGGGCTCGGCGAACAGCACCTCGCCCAGGGGCTCGTCGAGGTGGAGGTCGAGGTGGTCGGCGGCGTCCTGGAGCGCCCGCGCGAACACCGGGAAGGCACGCACCAGTTCGCGGCCCATGCCGGGACGCTGGCTGCCCTGGCCGGTGAAGAGGAAGGCGGTACGGCCGGTGGCCAGCGTGGTGCCGGTGAGCAGTCCGGGCGCGGTCTCGCCCGTGGCGAGGGCGGTGAGGGCGCGGCGCAGTTCGTCGCGGTCGGCGGCGACGACGGTGGCGCGGTCGCGCAGCGCGGCGCGGGTGGTGGCGACGGAGTACGCGATGTCCAGCGGTGACGCTTCGTCGAGCGTCGCCAGGAGCCGTTCGGCCTGGCCGCGCAGGGCGTCCTGGCCCCGGGCCGACAGCGTGAACGGCACCGGCCGGCCGGCCGGGGGCTGTTCGGCGGCCTCGCCGGTCTCGGTGACGGCGGGCGGGGCCTCGATGATGACGTGGGCGTTGGTGCCGCTCGCGCCGAAGGAGGAGATTCCCGCGCGCTGCGGCGCGTCGGTGGTCTCCCACGGGACGGGCTCGGTGAGGAGCCGGACGGTGCCGTCGGACCAGTCGACGTGCGGGGTCGGCTCGTCCACGTGCAGGGTGCGGGGCAGGGTGCGGTGACGCATCGCCTGGACCATCTTGATGATCCCGGCCGCGCCGGCGGCGGCGCCGGTGTGTCCGATGTTGGACTTCACCGATCCCAGCCACAGGGGGTTGTCGGCGGAGCGTCCGCGTCCGTAGGCGGCTACCAGTGCCTGGCCTTCGATGGGGTCGCCGAGCATGGTGCCGGTGCCGTGGGCCTCGACGGCGTCGATCTCGTCGGGCGTCAGACGCGCGTCGGCGAGCGCCTGGCGGATGACCCGCTGCTGGGCGAGTCCGTTGGGCGCGGAGAGGCCGTTGCTCGCGCCGTCCTGGTTGATGGCGCTGCCCCGGATGACGGCGAGCACGGGGTGTCCGTCGCGCAGCGCGTCGGAGAGCCTGGCGAGGACGAACACGCCCGCGCCCTCGGCGAAGGAGGTGCCGTCCGCCGCGTTGGCGAACGCCTTGATCCGTCCGTCGGGGGCCAGTCCGCGCTGCCGGCTGAAGGTGGTGAACGTGCCGGGGCTGGAGATGACGGTGACGCCACCGGCCAGCGCCAGCCCGCACTCCCCGCCCTGGAGCGAGCGCACGGCCAGGTGAAGGGCCGTCAGCGAGCCGGAGCAGGCGGTGTCGACGGTGAGGGTGGGGCCTTCGAGGCCGAGGGTGTAGGCGACGCGTCCGGACACGACGCTGGGCAGGTTGCCGCCGAGTACGTAGCCGTCGAGACCTTCGGGGGCCTCGTGGGTGCGGGGCCCGTACTCGTGCGGCTCCACACCGATGAACACACCCGAGGGTGTGCCGCGCAGCCGGTCCGGGTCGATGCCGGCGTGCTCCAGCGCCTCCCAGGCGGTCTCCAGCAGCAGCCGCTGCTGGGGGTCCATCGCCAACGCCTCTTTGGGGTTGATCTGGAAGAAGTCGGCGTCGAAGTCCGCGGCGTCCGGCAGGAATCCGCCGTGCCGTACGTAGCTGGAGCCGGTGGCGGAGGGGTCCGGGTTGTAGATGCGGTCGAGGTCCCAGCCGCGGTCGGCGGGGAAGTCGGTGAGCACGTGGGTGTCGTCGGCCACGATGCGCCACAGGTCGTCGGGCGAGGTGACGCCACCGGGGTAGCGGCAGCCGATGCCGACGATCGCGATCGGCTCGCCGAACGCCGACGGGGCGGCGGGCGCGGTGGCCGCCGCCGACTCGTCGGGGGCTCCCGCCCCGGCGGTGCCGTGCACCACGTCCACCAGGTGGTTCGCCAGGGCCACCGGCGTGGGGTGGTCGAAGCCGACGGTGACGGGCAGCTCCACCCCCAGCTCGGCGGTGAGCCGGCGGTGCAGCTGGACCAGGCCCAGTGAGTCCAGGCCTCCCGCCAGGAACGGGTGGTCGGCCGCCACATGGATGGCCCCGTCCCCGTAGGCGTCCGGATCGGCGGCGCGCAGCACGGCTGCGGCTTGCGCCAGCACCAGTTCCAGCATCGCGGCCCTTGACTGCTCGGTCATGTGCATACTCCGCAACGAAGAAGAGGCTTGGAGGCGGTCGGGGTGGTCAGGACGCCACGTGGGCGGCCAGGGCGGCGCGGTCGACCTTGCCATTGACGGTCAGCGGGAAGACGTCCACCACGCGCACACCCTGCGGGACCATGTAGGCGGGCAGCGCGGCGCGGCAGAACGCGACGACTGCCTTGGCGTCCGGCGCGGGGCCGTCGGGGGCGCAGGTGACGAACGCGTGCAGCAGCGGGTCGCCGTCCGGGCGCGGCAGGATCATCGCGACCGCGCCGGTGATGCCGTCGAACTGACCGATACGGCGTTCCACCTCGCCCAGTTCGACGCGGTTGCCGCGGATCTGGACCTGGGAGTCGGCGCGGCCGTGGAAGTACAGCTCGCCCTCCTGACCCATGGACGCCAGGTCGCCGGTCTTGAACACCAGTTGCCCCGAACGGGGGTTGAGCGGGTCGGGGACGACGACGGCGCGGGTGGCCTCGGGGTCGTTCCAGTATCCGGAGAAGAGCGAGGGGCTGCGCAGGTAGATCTCGCCGAGCACGCCCGGCTCGTCCACCGGGCCGCCGTCGGGACCGACGAGCAGCATCTCCGCGCCGGCGACGGCGTAGCCGATCGACAGCCGCTCGGTCTCGGCGGGCAGCGGGTTGGGCACCTCGGTGATGGACGCGGCCATCGTCTCGGTGGCGCCGTAGCCGTTGGTGAAGTGGGCCTTCGGCAGCAGTTCCTGGAGGCGCCGCAGCTCCTCCAGGGGGAAGTTCTCGCCGGAGAACGCGATGCGGCGCAGGATGCCCTCCTGGCCCATCTCGGCCAGCATGTCGGGCTCGTGCTGAAGGACGGGACGCCAGACCGACGGGACGCTGTCGACCTGTGTGGCGCCGGTGTCGCGCAGGTACGACAGGAAGCGCCGGGGCCAGTTGAGGCGGTCGCGCGGTACGGGCACCAGCGTGGCACCGTGCCCGAGGGCGAGCCCGATGTCGAACAGCGCGAAGTCGAACTGGAGCGGCGAGGTGCCCGCCACCCGGTCCTCGGAGGTGATGAGCTCCGCCGCCTCCGCACCGCGCAGGAACGCGATGACCCCGCGGTGGCTCATGACGACGCCCTTGGGCCGGCCGGTGGTGCCCGAGGTGAAGGTGATGTACGCGGTGTCGAGGGGCGTCACCACGCGGCGGCGCCGGACCCGCGGCAGGGGCTGACGCTCGACGGTGAGGCCCTCGGGGCCGAACCGGGCGGTGCCGACCGACTCCGGTATGCCGGTCCGCTTCCCGTGCGCGGACTGCAGGTACAGCGCGGGCTCGGCGCTGTCGATGATCGTCAGGAGGCGCTCGTCGGGCACCTCGGGGCTGGTGGGCACGAACGGCAGTCCCAGCGTCGCGCAGGCGAGGAGGGTCGCCACGGCGTCGGCGTTGGTGTCGGACTCCAGGATGACGCGGTCGCCGACCTCCAGGCCGAGGGCGCCGAGCCCTTCGACGCAGGCGTCGACGCGGCGCTCCAGCTCGCCGTAGGTGACCGTCTCCAGACCGCCGTCCGCGGCCGCCTGGATCACGGCGGGCCGGTCGGGGGCCCTCCGGGCGGCGGCCAGCAGATAAGTCCGCAGATTGTCCACCGATGCGTGCGCCCGGGCCGGACGAGCTCCATTCGGGCTCATGCGCCACCCTTCCGATTCAGCGTTTGACGACCAACTAATGCCAGCCCGTTTCTAACAGGTGCGCTTTTCGCCCCACAAGGACTCCTGGCCGGTCACCCCAGAACTAGGGGGCATTAGGGGTTATGCCGTCAGGGGGCCCACACAAGACTGAACCGGAAACATAGGACCGAAGTGCCGGGCTTTCGGAACGTACCCGATAAGCGCGGAAAACAGGGAGAGCGAGAATATGTCGGCGATTGTCTTTCCGGGAATCGGCCCGACGCGGTTCGCCGACTCGGCGCGCTTCATGGCGGCCCATCCCGTGGCCCGCCGGCTCGTCGCCGAGACGGACCGGATCCTGGGCTATTCCCTCCTCGACCGGTACCGGGAGAGCGAGACCCAGGACGGTGTGGGCGCGTTCCCGGAGCCGGCGCGGATCGCGTTCCTGGTCAACTGCCTGGCGCTGGCCGAGTGGACGGTCGCGGAGCACGACGTGGAGCCGGTGGCCTGCGCGGGTGCCAGCTTCGGCGGCACGGCCGCCGCGGTGCACTCGGGCGCGCTGCCCTTCGCCGAGGCAGTCGAGATGACCCTGGCGTGGGGCCGCCGCGTGGACACCTATTTCGCACGTGAGCACCGCGACATCGTCACCCAGTCGTTCGCGCGCGTCCCGGCCGACCGGCTCGCCGAGATCCGCGCGGAGCTGGACGCGCGGGGCGACTGGAACGAGGTGGCCTGCCACGTCGACCACGACTTCCACATGCTGTCGGTGTACGAGGACGTGGTGGAGTGGCTGCAGGGACGGCTCCGCGCGGCGGGCGGTCTGCCGCTGTACGTCATGCGGCCCCCGATGCACTCGGGGGTGTTCGCCGCGCTGCGCGAGGAGATCGCGACCGAGGTCACCGCGGACATCAAGTTCGCCGATCCCCGTGTCCCCGTGGTGTCCGACCACGACGGATCGCTGGTGGAGACGGGCGAGGGTGTACGGGAGTTGCTGCTGGACGCCGTGACGCACACCGTGCGCTGGCCGGCGGTCGTCGACACGATCAAGGGCCTTGGCGCCGAGCGGGTCTACGTCACCGGGCAGGACGCGTTGTGGGGCCGTGTGGAGGTCATGACCGGCGCGTTCGAGGTGATCGCCGTGAAGCCGGACACGGCTATGCGACCGCGCCGTCGCAGCACGATCGCATAGCAGCGGGAAGAACCGGTCAGCGCATGGCTTCGAGGGTTTTCCAAAGAGTTCCGGGAGTCGCGAAGTTTTCCGTGTCGAGGGCATCGTCGACGAAACGGACGCCATATGTGTCCTCCAGCGAGGACAGCAGTGAGACCATTCCCATGGAGTCCAGGCCGAAATCGCGCAGACTCAACTCGGCGGTCAACTCCTCATTCGGTTCCAGCAAGGGAATCTGTTTGCGGAGAAGTTGCTCGAAAGACTCGTCCCACATGCGGGCTCCTGTGTTTTCCCGACGTTTACCGAATAGTCGGCGTCGCTGCCAACCTAATCTCTGCGCAGTACCGGTCGGCACCCCTATCCACCCCTTTTCCTCTTCGGAGTACGGACTATGACCCAGACACCCGTCCCTGGAAACGGTCTGCATGAACGGTTCCTGCGCGGCCTGGCCCTGTCGCCCGGCCGTACGGCGATCCGTGTGGACGCCGAGAGCCTGACGTACGAGGAGATGCACGAGCTCGCCCTACGCCGGGCCGGGGCGCTCCGCGACAGGGCTCCGCAGGGGCCGCACAACGTCGCCGTGCTGGCCGACAAGAGCCTGACCGCGTACGTCGGGATCATGGCCGCGCTCTACTCGGGCGCCACCGTCGTACCGCTCAATCCCCGGTTCCCGGCCGAGCGCACCCGGTCCATGCTCACCGCCGCGAACGTCTCGACGGTCATCGCCGACGGGGCCGGCCGGGCCGCGCTCGCGGAGACCGAGCTGGATCTGAGCGTCCTCGACGAGGCCGCGCCCGCGAAGGCGCTCGACGCGCCGGAGGCCGTGCTGCCGTCCGACATCGCGTACGTCCTGTTCACGTCGGGGTCGACGGGCCGCCCCAAGGGCGTGCCGATCACGCACGAGGCCAACGTCCACTACTTCGACCTGCTGGACGAGCGCTACGACTTCAGCCCCGACGACGTGTTCTGCCAGAACGTCGGCCTGAACTTCGACTGCGCGATGTTCGAGCTGTTCTGCGCCTGGGGCAAGGGGGCGCCGGTGCACGCCATCCCCGCCGCCGCCCACCGGGATCTGCCGGCGTTCTTCGCCGACCGGCGGATGACCGTGTGGTTCTCCACCCCGAGCGGCATCTCCTTCGTCCGGCGGATGGGCAGCCTGAAGCCCGGGTCGATGCCCACCCTGCGGTGGAGCTTCTTCGCCGGTGAGGCGCTGCTGCACGAGGACGCCGCCGACTGGCAGGTCGCCGCCCCCCAGTCGAAGATCGAGAACCTGTACGGGCCGACCGAACTGACCGTGACCATCACCGGGCACCGCTGGTCGCCCGAGACCTCTGAGCGCCAGTCGGTGAACGGCGTGGTCCCGATCGGCAAGGTGCACCCCGGCCACGACCATCTGCTGCTGGACGAGGACACGGAGTCCGCGGTGCAGGGCGAACTGTGCGTCACCGGACCGCAGATGACACCCGGCTACCTGGATCCCGAGGACAACGAGGGCCGGTTCCTGGAGCGCGACGGCCGCCGCTGGTACCGGACCGGTGACCGCGTACGGCGTCTGGACGACGGCGAGCTGGTCTACCTCGGCCGGCTGGACGCCCAGGTACAGGTCCAGGGCTTCCGGGTCGAGCTGGCCGAGGTCGACCACATCGTCCGCCAGTGCACGGGAGTCCAGAACGCGGCCACGGTGACCCGCCCGGCAGCGGGCGGCGGGCTGGAGCTCGTCCTCTACTACACCGGTGAGCGCATCCCTCCGGTGACGCTGCGGCGCGAGCTGTCCGCGTATCTGCCCGACCCGATGATGCCCAGGGCGTTCCTGCACGTGGCGGAGTTCCCGCTCAACTCCAACCGCAAGGTCGACCGCGCGCAGCTGGCCCGCGAGGCCGCCGCCGCGTCAGAGAGCCGTACCTGACCGGAAGTGCCGGGCGTTCTCCGCGACCGTCCGCAACGCCTCGGCGAGCGATTCGCCCGTCGAGGCGTGCTCCGGGTTGACCACCCACTGCATCATCACGCCGCTGAGCAGGGCGTGGTAGAACTGCCCGACCGCCGCCTCGGTCTCCGGCGACAGCTCGCTGCCGTCCCAGAGGAGCTGGACCAGGCCCTTCTGTGCCTGCTGCTGGGCCTCGGCGAAGAAGCGGCGGACCTCCGGCACATGGTCGCGCTGGGAGATCGCGTCGAACTGGGCGCCCCACACCGGGCGGTGACGCTCGAACAGCTCGATCACACGGGTCCAGACCGTCTCGAACCGTTTGATCGGGTCCTCGGGCAGGTCCGCCGCGTCGGCCAGGGCCCTCTTCAGCTCCTGGACCCACTCCTCGGCCGCCTCCATGATGGCGGCGTTCAGGAGCGCTTCCTTGGTGCCGTAGTGGTAGCCGATCGAGGCCAGGTTCGCGCCGGACGCCTCGACGATGTCCCGGGCGGTGGTACGTGCGTACCCCTTCTCGTACAGGCATTGCTTCGCGCCGGCCAGAAGATCCTCTCGGTGTCCCATGCGTGAAGTCTAGCCATGTGATCAGAGATCTGTCTTAAACAATCGTCTTAAACAGAATCTGACATAGACGGATTACTTATACAGATCTAGAGTCGACTCCATGAGCCCCGAACGCGCGACCTTGAAGGAGTGGGTCGGCCTCGCCGTCCTCGTCGTCCCTGTCCTCATGATGTCGATGGACATGACCGTGCTGTACTTCGCGCTGCCGTTCCTCAGCGCGTCGCTGGAGCCCAGCGCCACACAGCAGTTGTGGATCGTCGACATCTACGCATTCATGCTCGCCGGACTGCTCATCGCCATGGGCACTCTCGGCGACCACATCGGCCGCAGGAAGCTGCTGATGATCGGCGCGGTCGTGTTCGGCGCGTCGTCACTCGCCGCCGCCTACGCGAGCAGCGCCGAGCTGCTGATCCTCGCGCGCGCCGTCCTCGGTATGTCCGGGGCCGTTCTCGCGCCGTCCACCCTCGCCCTGATCCGCAACATGTTCCACGACCCCAACCAGCGCCGTACCGCCATCGCGATCTGGACGGCCGGTCTCTCGGGCGGCGCCGCGCTCGGCCCGATCGTCTCGGGAGCGCTGCTGGAAGAGTTCTGGTGGGGCTCCGTCTTCCTGATCAACATCCCCGTCACCATCCTGATCCTGGTGTTCGGCCCGATGCTCCTGCCGGAGTACCGCGACCCCGAGCCGGGCCGCTTCGACTTCCTCGGTGCCGTCCTGTCCCTCGCCGCCATCCTTCCGGTCATCTACGGCATCAAGGAACTCGCCGACGACGGCTTCGCCTGGGAGCACGCGGCCGTCATCGCCGCCGGCCTGGTCATCGGCGCGCTGTTCGTCATGCGCCAGCGCAGGGCGCCGAACCCGCTGATCGACCTGAGCCTGTTCCGGGACCGGGGGTTCACCGCGTCCATCGGCGTCAACCTCGTCGCCCTGTTCGCGATGGTCGGCTTCCTGCTGTTCGCCACCCAGTGGATCCAGCTCGTCTACGGGCTGAGCCCGCTGGAGGCCGGACTCTGGACCCTGCCCGCGCCGTTGGCGGTGGCGGTCACGACATCGGTGGCGGTCGGGCTGGCCAAGAAGGTCCGCCCCGGTTACATCATCGCCGTCGGCATGGTCGTCGCGTCGGCGGGATTCGCCATCATGACGCAGCTGCGCGCCGATTCGGACCTGGCCGTCGCGGTGATCGGCGCGAGCGTGCTGTCCGCCGGAGTCGGCATGGCGATCCCGCTGACCGCCGACCTGATCGTCTCCGCCGCTCCGGCCGAACGCGTGGGCGCCGCGGCCGCGCTGCCCGAGACCAGCAACCAGCTCGGCGGAGCGCTGGGCGTCGCGATCCTGGGCAGCATCGGCGCCGCCGTCTACACCCGCGACGTCGCCGACTCGACGTCGGGGCTGCCGCCCGAGGCGGCCGAGGCCGCCGAGGGTTCGCTCGGCGGCGCGACCGAGGTCGCCGCGCACCTGCCCGACGACGCGGGCGACTCCCTCGTCCAGGCCGCCGGGGAGGCCTTCACCCGCGGTATGAACCTCAGCGCCGCGGTGGGCGGCGCCGTCATGCTGGTGGGCGCCGTGGGCGCGGCGGTGCTGCTGCGCCATGTCGGGACACCCGGCGCGACCGACGAGGCCGACCTCACGAAGACCGGGACCGCCCCCGCACCCGCCTCCGAGTAGGAACTTCCGCTCCGCGGAGCCGAGTTCCGACAACACCCCCGACCCAAGAAGGAGTCCCCGCGCGAACGTCGCGCGGGGACTCCTTCTTGGGCTGATCCTGGTACGGGCCGTTCAGCGGCCGAGGCGCACCGGGAGCGAGGTGTAGCCGGTCAGGCCCATGATGGCGCGGCGCCCGGGGGTGCCGGCCAGCTCCATGGTCGCGAACGTGTCGATCAGCTTCGGGAAGAGATCGGCGGCCTCCATACGGGCGAGGCTGCCACCGAAGCAGAAGTGGCCACCGGCGCTGAAGCTCAGGTGGGTGCCGTTGTCCCGGGTCAGGTCCAGACGGTGCGGGTCGGGGAACTTCGCCGGGTCCCGGTTCGCCGCGGACAGAAGAGCCAGGACGAGGACGCCCTCGGGTATCTCGGTGCCGCCGATGGTGATCGGGCGGGTCGTGAGACGGCTCGACGCCGTGGTGTGGGCGGTGTGGCGCAGCAGTTCCTCGACGGCCGTCGGCGTGATGCTCTTGTCCGCGCGCCAGCGCTTCAGCTCGTCGGGGTGCTCCATGAGGGCGAGCACGCCGGTGGCGATGAGGTTGGTGGTGGCCGCGAAGCCCGCCGTGAACAGGAAGAGGATGAGCGCCAGCAGCTCCTCCTCGTCGAGCTTGCCGTTGGTGGCCTCCTGGACGAGCGACGACATCAGGTCGTCCTTGGGCTCGGCGCGGCACGCCTTGATCACGTCACGGAAGTATCCGGTCAGCTCCTCGGCCGCGGAGTCGGCGACCGCCAGGTCCTCCTCGGTGTAGATGCCGGAGAAGACGCGTGACCAGTCGTCGGCCAGCTCCCAGGTGCGCTTGCCGTCCTCGTAGGGGAGGCCGAGCATGTCGCTGATGACCGCGACGGGGAAGGGCATCGCCAGCATCTCGACGATGTCGACCGGCTCGCCGCCCTCGGACTTCTCGATGATGGCGTTGATCAGCTCGTCGGTCCGCCGCTCGACCGCCGGCTGCATCTTCTTGATCTTGTTGGGGGTGAAGACGCGGCTGGCCAGGCCCCGGACGCGGCCGTGGTCGGGCGCGTTGAGGGTGACCATCGAGTTCAGGTACATCCGCAGCGAGATGTGGTCGGCCCAGTCCTCACGCATCTGCGCGGCGGCACGGGCACCGCTGTGCACGTCGGGCATCTTCAGGAGCGCTGTCACCTCCTCGTACCCGGAGAGCGCGTAGATGCCGAGCGCGGACTTGTGCACCCGGTTGACCGACTGCAGCGTCTCGTAGATCGGGAACGGGTCGTCGGGGAAGGGCGGCGAGAGCAGCTTGATCAACGCGTCGTCGGCCTGCTGGAACGTGGGTGTCGCTTCGGTGGTCACGTGGATGGTTCTCCTCGTCATGGATGGTTGTTCCGGTCCGGCGCGGTTCTACGGCGCGGACCGTGTGTCCAGCTCGCCGTCGAGAACGTCGAACAGTTCGTCGGCCGAGAGCGATTCGAGTTCGGTCTCGCTCTCGTCCGGCCTGTGGGTCTCCGCCCAGCCGGCCGCGAGGGCGCGCAGCCGCTCGGCGACGCGAAGTGCGGTCTCCTCGTTGGGCGTCGCCGACGCCAACGCCGCCTCCAGACGGGCCAGTTCGGCGTCCAGCGGTGAGGCAGCCGGTTCCTGGTCGCCGCCCAGCTGTTCGCTCAGCCGCTCGGCGACGGCCACGGGCGTCGGGTGGTCGAACACCAGGGTGGCGGGGAGCTTCAGGCCCGTCGCCGTACGCAGGCTGTTGCGCAGCTCGACGGCAGTCAGCGAGTCGAACCCGAGGTCCTTGAACGCCCGGTCGGCCCGGACGGCGTCCACACCGTCGTGCCCGAGCACCGCCGCCACGTGTGTCCGCACCAGGTCCACCAGGAGCCGGTCACGTTCGGCCTGGTCGGCGGCGGCCGCCAGGCCGCGCCGCAGCGCCGCGCCGTCGTCCCCGCCGCCCGTCGCACCCGGTCCGCCGGTGCGGCGACGCGAGGCGGGCACCAGGCCGCGCAGCAGCGCCGGCAGCCGGTCCGTCGGGCGTGACCGCAGGGCGGCGGTGTCCAGGCGGAACGGCGCCAGCGCGGGCTCTCCCGTACGCAACGCGTCGTCCAGCAGCGCAAGCCCTTCCTCCTGCGAGAGGGCGGGCAGGCCCATGCGGAGCATGCGCTTGCGGTCGGCGTCGGCCAGTTCGCCGAGGCCGGTCTCGGCCTCCCAGAGGCCGAACGCCAGCGAGGTGACCGGCAGTCCGGCCTGGTGGCGGTGGCGGGCGAGGGCGTCCAGGAACACGTTCGCGGCGGCGTAGTTGCCCTGACCCGCCGCGAGCAGCAGGCCGCCCATCGAGGAGAACAGGACGAACGCCGACAGGTCACGGTCGGCGGTGAGCTCGTGAAGGTGCCAGGCCCCGTCCACCTTGGGGCGCAGGACGGCGTCCATACGCTCCGGTGTCAGCCCGCGGACGAGCCCGTTGTCCACGACACCGGCCGCGTGGACCACCGCCCCGACGGGGTGACGGTCCAGCACCGCGGCGACCGCGGCGCGGTCGGCCACGTCGCACGCCTCGATGTCCACCCGCGCGCCGTGGGCGGTCAGTTCGGCGTGGAGTTCCGCCGCGCCGGGCGCCTTCTCACCGCGGCGGCTGGTCAGGACGAGGTGCTTGACGCCGTGGGTGGTCACCAGATGGCGGGCGACGATGGCGCCAAGACCGCTCGTACCGCCCGTGATCAGCACCGTCGTCGCCGGGTCCCACGGATCGCGCTCCGCGTCGACCGATGCGGCGGGTACGCGGGTGAGTGCGGGGACGAGCAGTTCGCCGCCCCGGACGGCCGTCTCGGGCCGGTCGACCAGAGGCGGCACGGTGGCGCCGTCCCCCAGGTCGAGCAGCAGGAACCGGCCGGGGTTCTCGGCCGCCGCCGCCCGGACCAGACCCCATACGGGTGCCTGGCTGAGATCGACGTCCTCACCCTCCATCGGCACCGCGCGACGGGTGACGACGGCGAGTTTCTCCTCGGTGCCCCCCTTGTCGGCGAGCCATTCCTGGATACGGGCCAGCACCTGGTCGGCGACCGCGTGCGCGGCCTCGGGCGTGTCGCCGTCGGCCCGCGGAACCTCGTACACCACGACGGGTGTCTCCAGCGCGGGTGTCTCGGCGGCCTTGGTCCAGGTGAGGGAGAACAGCGACTCGCGGTGTTCGCCGTCGGCCCGTAGCTGGTCGGTGGAGACGGGCCTCGATGTGAGGGCGGCGACGGAGAGAACGGGCGCGCCGCTCTCGTCGGTGACCAGCACCTCCGTGCCGTCCTGGCCTTGGTTCGACAGCCGGACGCGCAGCGCGGAGGCGCCGGCGCGGTGGAGCGAGACACCGTTCCAGGAGAAGGGCAGTTCCGGTGCCCCGGAGGCGTCGCCCTCCTCGATGAGCCCGACGTGCATCGCCGCGTCCAGCAGCGCCGGATGCAGGCCGAACCGTGCGGCGTCCGACCCCTCCGGGAGCGCGACCTCGGCGAACACGACGTCGTCGTCGAGCCGCCAGGCCGCCTTGAGCCCCTGGAAGGTGGGTCCGTAGTCGTAACCGCGGGCGAGCAGTCGCTCGTACGCGCCGTCCACGTGGAGCGGTTTGGCGCCGACCGGCGGCCACTGGGTCAGGTCGGCCGGCGGGGCGTCCGCCGACGGGGCGAGGCCACCGGCCGCGTTACGGGTCCAGATCTCGTCGTCCAGGGACGAGTAGATCTCGACGGTGCGCGCCTCGGAGTCGTCGGCTCCGCCGACGAGGACACGGACGGCGACCGCGCCCTTCTCGGGCACGACGAGGGGTGCCTCCAGCATCAGCTCGTCGATGGTCCCGCAACCGACCTGTTCGCCCGCTGTCAGGGCGAGTTCGACCAGGCCGGTGCCGGGCAGCAGCAGGGTGCCCAGTACGTCGTGGTCGCCGAGCCAGGGGTGGGTGTCGAGGGAGAGACGCCCGGTGAACACCACACCGCCCGTGTCGGGGAGAACGATCCCCGACGTCAGCAGAGGGTGGTCCACCGCGTCAGCCCCGGCCGTGGTCCTGGACTGCTCGATGAGCCAGTAGCGCTTGCGCTGGAAGGGATACGTCGGCAGGTCCACCCGGCGGGCACCACGACCGTCGAACACCCTGTCCCAGTCCACCGGCACACCCGCCGCGAACAGACGCCCCACACCCGCGAAGAGACTCTCCACCTCGGGACGGTCCCGACGCAGCGTCGCCGCCAGCGTCCCCTCGACACTCTGACCCGCCATCGCCGTCAGCACACCGTCCGGCCCGATCTCCAGGAACCGCGACACACCCCCGGCCCCCACCTCACGCACATCGTCCGCGAACCGCACCGCACCACGCACATGCGCCACCCAGTAGTCCGCCGACGCCACATCCCGCACCAGACGGAGCCGCGGCTCCGAGTACGTGACGCTCTCCGCGACCTTCCGGAAATCGTCCAGCATCGGATCCATCAACGGCGAATGAAAAGCGTGCGACACCGTCAGACGGCTCCGCTTACGGTCCGTGAAATACTCCGCGACCGCCTCCACCTCATC
>NZ_BMMV01000016.1 GCF_014646115.1 Streptomyces camponoticapitis
CGGAATAAGACCGGTCATTCACAGCGTCCTCGCTGTGTTTCTATCAAAGGAACCCGAACCCGACCCACGTATATGGACCAGGCCGGGGTATCAACATATCTGGCGTTGACTTTTGGCACGCTGTTGAGTTCTCAAGGAACGGACGCTTCCTTCGTACTCACCCTCTCGGGCTTTCCTCCGGGCTTCCCTTCGGTCCTGCTGTCTTGCGTTTCCGACTCTATCAGACTCTTTTTGCGTCTCACTTCTCATGGAGAAGCGATCTCAATTAAGAGGTCTAATGGCCTTCGGACTGGCCCTTTGCCTTTCGGCGAGCCCGACATTATCAGAAACAACGGGGCCGAACTAAATCGGCCGCTGCGATTCGGATGATGTATCGGAGAGCTCCGCGGAAATTCGATTCCCGCTCGGAGCCGAGTAGAGATTAACCGTCGCTCCCGAGCTTGTCCAACTCGGAGCCAACCGTTCAAATCTACCTCCCCACACAGACCATGTCAACGATCGGCACCGATCTCTGTGGAGCGAACTGGAGACTAACAGGTCAGCAAGGGTCAACGCACATCAGGCTGCCGTGGGCAACTGGGCGCTCTGGTCGGCGCTCTCCACGTCGCCCGTGTCGCCCGCCCGAGCCGCTCGGCCGCCCAGCACGTACAGGTACGCCAGGAAGGCCAGCTCGGAGAAGACGCCGATGGCGATTCGGGCCCAGGTAGGCAGGCCGGACGGGGTCACGAAGCCCTCGATCAGGCCCGACACGAAGAGGATCAGTGCCAGTCCGATCGCCATACCGACCGCCGCCCGGCCCTGTTGGGCCAGTGCCGTGCGGCGCGTGTACGGACCGGGGTCGATCAGGGTCCAGCCGAGCCGGAGGCCCGTACCCGCCGCAACGAAGACGGCCGTCAGTTCGAGCAGACCGTGGGGAAGCACCAGGCCGAGGAAGGTGTCCAGCCGGCCGGCGGAGGACATCAGGCCGATGCCGACGCCGAGGTTGAGCATGTTGAGGAAGAGGATCCAGATCACCGGGAAGCAGAGGAAGGCGCCGAGGACGAGGCACATGGCAGCGGCCTGAGCGTTGTTCGTCCAAACCTGGGCCGCGAAGGAGGCTGCCGGGTGACTTGAGTAGTAGGTCTCGTACTCGCCGCCGGGTCGGGTCATCTGTCGGAGGTCTTCGGGGGCCGCGATCGCCGACTGGACCTCGGGGTGCGTGCCTATCCACCAGCCGATGACCGACGCGACGAGCACGGAGAGCAGAGCGACCGGTATCCACCAGTGCCGGGAGCGGTACATCGCGGCGGGGAAGCCGGCCGTAAGGAAGCGTGCCGCGTCGCGCCAGCCAGCGCGGCGGGTGCCCGTGACCACCGAGCGGGCGCGCGCGACCAGCTGGGTCAGGCGTCCTATGAGCATGGGGTCCGGGGCGCTGGACTGGATCAGCGAGAGATGCGTGGATGTGCGCTGGTAGAGGGCGACGAGTTCGTCCGCCTCGGCACCGGTGAGGTGTCGTCCACGGCGCAGAAGATGTTCCAGACGGTCCCACTCAGGTCGGTGGGCCGAGACGAAGACGTCGAGATCCATGGTCGGCTGCTGCTCCAGGCACTGGGTGCGTACGGTCCGTACTACTGCGGCACGTTGCAGGCCAGCTTGGCAGACTGAGCGGTCCGGGGGCAGAGATGGTCGGCGAAGGGTGAGCACCGGTGAATGAGCTTGTGACGGGCGACGCGGTCGTATTGGGGCTGCGCCCCGCGAAGCTGCCGAGCCGGGCGTTGGCCGTCGTCATCGACCTGGTGGTGGTGTGGACCGGGTACATCGTGGTGTCGATCGTCCTCGCCATCGCGACGGATTCGCTCGACACCGCGGCCGTGGCGGCGCTGGCGGTCGCGAGCTTCCTACTGATACCGGTGGGTGTGCCGATCGCGGCGGAAACCCTCAGTCACGGGCGGTCGTTGGGGAAAATGACCTGCGGGCTGCGGGTGGTGCGTGACGACGGCGGGCCGATTCGCTTCCGCCACGCGCTGGTGCGCGGGGCGATGGGCGTGGTGGAACTGCTCATGTCCTTCGGCGTCATCGCGTGTATCGCTTCGCTCGTGTCCGCGCGTGGGCGTCGGGTCGGGGACCTGTTCGCCGGGACTCTGGTCGTACGCGAGCGTGTGCCGGCCGATCGGGCCCCTGCCGTACCGCCTCCGCCCCCGTGGCTCGTCGGGCGCTTCTCCGAGCTGGATCTGTCTTCCGTGCCCGACGACCTCTGGCTGGCCGTACGGCAGTACCTGACGCGGATGAGGCAACTCGACGCCGGCGTCGGCTGGTCGATGGCGCAGCGGCTGGCCGGTGATCTGTCGGCGCGTACGGGGGTGCCGCTTCCCCCCGGCGTACCGCCGGCGGCGTATCTCGCGGCTGTGGTCAACGAACGCCAGGCGCGGGACGCGCGGCGGGCCTTCGGCTCTGCCGCGCCGACGGCCGGCCGGTCCGCGGTCGGCGCACCTACCGGCCCGGTCGCCCCCGCCCGCCCGCCCGGGGGTCGGCCCGAGGTCGCGGAGCCGCAGGACGCGCGACCGGTGGAGGGGCCCCCGGATGCCGTGGAAGCGGCAAGTCGTGAGCCAGGACCGGCAGTTCCCCCGGCCTCCGGTTTCGCGCCGCCCGCATAGACACCGTCAGGCGGACACGATCAGGCGGACAAAGTCAGGACAGGGCCGACGGCGGGGTTTCGAGGTCTTCGAGCTCGATGCCCGGCGCCGAGAGAACCACGTCGCCACTGATGTGGACGCTGTGCTGTTCACCGGTGTCCAGGGCGCTGACCTGGTACTCGTCCACGGTCAGGGCTCCGTTGTCAGTGGCGTGCGCTTCACTTCTCACCAGCGCCCAGGACTGGTCGAGCGTTCGGGGTGCGAGGACCGGGTCCGTGAACGCGACGAGACGGACTCGGGTCGCCGGGGAAGCGGGGGTGAGGCGGAGAAGGCGGGTGATCGCGACGAGGAAGGCGGGGGATGTGCCGGTGAAGGCGTGGGCGCGGACATTGCCTTCGGTGGCCTCGCCGCCGGTGGGGTCGGTGCGGACCCAGGTGACGCCGTCGAGCGCGGCGCCACGGACTTGCCAGCTCGCGGCGTGCAGTTCGAGACGGATGGGGCGGCCGAGTTCGTCGAGGGTGAGGTCGACGGAGCCGGCGTGGTCACCGCCGGGGGCGGTGATCTGGGAGACGTAGCGCCAGCCGGAGGGACCCGGCGCGCAGTGGAAGTGTTCTTCGCCGAGGGGGGTGTGGTGGTGGGGATCGTGGAGTGAGTAGCGGCCACGGGGCATGTGCGGGAGTCCTTCGGTGTCCTGCGGGGCCGTGCCGTGGGAGCGCACGGGGGTGCCGCTCGCGTACACACGAACCACAGGGACCGGCAGCCGGTGGGACCGGGGGCGGGAAAGCGGGGCAGGCCCCCAACACGGGGGTGTGGGGGCCTGCCCGTACCGCTGGGTGTCAGCGGCGGTGCCTGTGGATCAGTAGCGGTAGTGGTCGGGCTTGTACGGGCCTTCGACCTTCACGCCGATGTACGCGGCCTGCTCGGGGCGGAGCGTCGTGAGCCTCACGCCGAGCGCGTCGAGGTGGAGGCGCGCGACCTTCTCGTCGAGGTGCTTGGGCAGCACGTAGACGTCGGTCGGGTACTCCTCCGGCTTGGTGAAGAGCTCGATCTGGGCCAGGGTCTGGTCCGCGAACGAGTTGGACATCACGAAGGAGGGGTGGCCGGTCGCGTTGCCGAGGTTCAGCAGACGGCCCTCGGACAGGACGATCAGCGTCTTGCCGTCGGGGAACGTCCAGGTGTGGACCTGCGGCTTGACCTCGTCCTTGACGATGCCGGGGACCTGCGCCAGGCCGGCCATGTCGATCTCGTTGTCGAAGTGGCCGATGTTCCCGACGATCGCCTGGTGCTTCATCTTGGCCATGTCCGCGGCCATGATGATGTCCTTGTTGCCCGTCGTGGTGACGAAGATGTCGGCGATGCCGACGACGTCGTCCAGCGTCGCGACCTGGTAGCCGTCCATGGCCGCCTGGAGCGCGCAGATCGGGTCGATCTCGGTGATGATCACGCGGGCGCCCTGGCCGCGCAGGGACTCGGCGCAGCCCTTGCCCACGTCGCCGTAGCCGAAGACGACGGCGACCTTGCCGCCGATCAGTACGTCGGTGGCGCGGTTGATGCCGTCGATCAGGGAGTGGCGGCAGCCGTACTTGTTGTCGAACTTCGACTTGGTCACGGCGTCGTTGACGTTGATCGCCGGGAAGAGGAGGGTGCCGTCGCGGTGCATCTCGTAGAGACGGTGGACACCGGTCGTGGTCTCCTCGGTGACTCCGCGGATCTCGGACGCCAGGAGGGTCCACTTCTGCGGGTTCTCGGTGAGGGTGCGGTTGAGCAGACGGAGGATGTAGCTGTACTCCTCGCTGTCCGCCGTGGCCGGGTCGGGGGCCTTGCCGGCCTTCTCGAACTCGACGCCCTTGTGGACGAGCAGGGTGGCGTCGCCACCGTCGTCCAGGATCATGTTCGGGCCGCCGGTGGACGAGTTGGGCCAGGTCAGGGCCTGCTCCGTGCACCACCAGTACTCTTCCAGCGTCTCGCCCTTCCAGGCGAAGACCGGGATGCCCTGCGGGCTGTCCGGGGTGCCCTTCGGGCCGACGGCCACCGCGGCGGCGGCGTGGTCCTGGGTGGAGAAGATGTTGCAGGAGGCCCAGCGGACGTCGGCGCCCAGCGCGACCAGCGTCTCGATGAGGACGGCGGTCTGCACGGTCATGTGCAGCGAACCGGTGATGCGGGCTCCGGCGAGGGGCTGCGCCTCGGCGTACTCCCTGCGGATCGACATCAGGCCGGGCATCTCGTGCTCGGCGAGGGTGATCTCCTTGCGGCCGAACTCGGCAAGCGAGAGGTCGGCGACCTTGAAGTCCTGTCGGTTGGCGACAGTGGTCATAGCGAGCTGCTCCTCGTTAAGGGGTCGAGGGTGGGTACGGCTGACTCTGCGGCGGCGGGCATACGAATGCCCGGACGTACGCAACGCAGTCCGTCGGAGGCCCTCTCTCCCTCGGCCGGTCCGCGCCGCAGACCGCCCGACCGCCATCAGCAGCGACGTCTGGCTCTGATGACGAATCTACACCGATCGGCCCAGCGGCCCCACAGCGCACCGGTGTCCGGTCCCCGTCATCGGCGGGCCCCGAGGGGTCCTCGACGCGTGCCTCAGGGGCTTTTCGCCGCGTGAGTGAGGCGTACGGACGCGTCATCGGTAAGGAGGCCCCGGCGCGGAATGCGCCGGGGCCTCCTTACTGATGCGAGCGGGTGATCAGTGGTCCTTGTCGGCCTCGGGAGTCGCCTTGGAACTCGCCTCGGGGGCAGCCTCAGGGGTCGCTCCGGGGGTTGTGCCGGGACTCGGCTCCGGCGCCGGTTCGGCGTCCGTGACGCCCGGCGACTTGGCCGGGTTGGTGCCCGCCGCTGCCGCCGCCTCGCTGTAGATGTCCGGCTCCAGGTAGATCACCCGGGCGATCGGGACCGCTTCGCGGATCCTCGACTCGGCCGCGTTGATCGCGTGCGCGACCTCGGCCGCCGTGTCGTCGTGCTCGACCGAGATCTTGGCGGCCACCAGCAGTTCCTCGGGGCCGAGGTGGAGCGTACGCATGTGGATGATGCCGGTGACGACGGTCCCGTCGACCATCGCGGCCTTGATCTTCTCCACGTCCTCCAGGCCGGCGGCCTCGCCGAGCAGCAGGGACTTCGTCTCGGCCGCCAGGACGATCGCGATCACGATCAGCAGGATGCCGATGCAGAGGGTGCCGATGCCGTCCCAGACGCCGTCTCCGGTGGCGAGTGCCAGGCTCACACCCACGAGGGCGAGGATCAGTCCGACCAGCGCACCGAGGTCCTCCAGCAGGACGACCGGGAGCTCGGGGGCCTTGGAGTGGCGGATGAACTCCTTCCACGAGCGCTTGCCACGCGTCGCGTTGGACTCCTTGATGGCTGTGCGGAACGAGAACGACTCGGCGATGATCGCGAAGACGAGGACGCCGACCGGCCAGTACCAGGCCTCGATCTCGTGCGGGTGCTTGATCTTCTCGTAGCCCTCGTAGATGGCGAACATGCCACCGACGGAGAAAAGCACGATGGAGACGAGGAACGCGTAGATGTAGCGCTCACGGCCGTAGCCGAAGGGGTGTTCCGGTGTCGCCTCGCGCTTGGCCTTCTTGCCGCCCAGGAGCAGAAGCCCCTGGTTGCCTGAGTCGGCGAGCGAGTGCACGCTCTCGGCGAGCATCGACGACGAACCACTGAAGAGGAATGCCACGAACTTGGCTACTGCGATTGCGAGGTTCGCGGCGAGCGCCGCCACGATCGCCTTGGTTCCGCCTGACGCGCTCATGGGTGCGGTGGATCCCTTCCTCGGTCTGCGGCCCTGGCGCCGCGGGTACGGCGGGACATTGTTGCAGCCGCCGAAGCGGACCGTACGCGAAGCGTTGGTTCAGGCGATGACGGTGGCCCGGAAGACCGTGCCCGTACCGGTCAGTTCGGTCTTTTCACCGGCCGGGACGAAGACCGAACCACCCGGCGCCAGGTCGAAGTCGTTGGCGCGCGGGGTGCCTTGCGTGCAGAGGAGGATCTGCGGGGTGCCCGCGGTGATTTCGCGGGGTTCCGCGCCGGGCGCCAGGACGTAGCGGGACAAACGGAACTCATCGATCGGGGTGTCGTACAGCTCCTCGCCCGACGGCGACGCCTCGGGGCGGAGTACGGCGGGTTCGGTCGGCTCGAAGCGCACGACGCGGAGCAGTTCGGGTACGTCGACGTGTTTGGGGGTGAGGCCGCAGCGCAGGACGTTGTCCGAGTTGGCCATGATCTCCACGCCCAGACCGTTGAGATAGGCGTGCGGGACGCCGGCGCCGAGGAAAAGGGCTTCGCCGGGCTGGAGTTGTACGTGGTTGAGCAGCATGGCCGCGATGACGCCGGGATCTCCGGGGTAATGGTGGGCGATCGAGGCATATGGCGAGTACTCGCCGCCGAGGCGTGCCGCGGCTTCCGCGGAGGAATGAACAGTGTGGGACATCTCGTCGGGGTCGGCGGTGAGCACGGCGGTGAGGATCTCGCGCAGCGCGGCTTCCTCGGGGTGGGCGTGCAGAAGGTCGACGTACGGCTTGAGCGAGTCGACGTCCAGCCGGGCGAGGAAGTCGGCAGTCTTGTCGGGGGCACGGAAGCCGCAGAGGCCGTCGAAGGGGGTGAGGGCGCAGATCAGTTCGGGCTTGTGGTTGGCGTCCTTGTAGTTGCGGTGCGGCGCGTCGATGGGGACGCCCTGGCGCTCCTCCGCCGCGAAGCCCTCTTTCGCCTGGGCGAGGTTGGGGTGGACCTGAAGGGAGAGCGGGGCGCCTGCGGCAAGGAGTTTGAGAAGGAAGGGGAGACGTGGACCGAATTTCTTGACGGTGGGGGCTCCTAGTTCAGCCTCGGGGGCGGCTGCGATGACTTCGGAGAGGGGGTGTTCGAGGAGGGTGGTGGTGCGGTTGACACGGGACGGGGCCCCGGGGTGGGCGCCCATCCACATCTCGGCCTGGGGCTCGCCGGTGGGGGCGGTGCCGAGCAGTTCCGGGATGGCGGTCGTGGAGCCCCAGGCATAGGGGCGCACAGTGTTGGAGAGGCGGTCCATGGGGTGCTTCCTGGTCGCGTGACGGTGACGTGCGGGCGCGTGGAGTTGACGGTGCGAAGTCGGGGGTGTGCGAGGTGAGTTCAGCGCGGGGGTCGGTCGGGGAAGCCGGTCGGAGTCATTCGCGGTTGCCGGATGCCAGGGCCAGATAGACGGCCGTGAAGTCCGTGATGGCGACGAGTTCGGCTAGGGCTTCGAGTTCGCTGCCCTCCTGCGGCTCCAGTTCGCTGATGGCCGTCTCGTGGCTGATGGCGAGTTCACGGGCCGCGGGTGCCGCGGTCAGTCCGCCGACGGGCCGGTCGCGGAGCAGCACGACACGGGCGCGCAGCGCCTGGGGCTCCTCGACGCGGTCGCGGAAGAAGTCGTCGGGGTCGGCGGCACCGCCGGCGAAGTCGCCGCCCAGGAGGAGGCCGTGTGCGGGCAGTGCGCCCGGAAGCTCGGCGGCGAGCGCGGGGCGGCCGGACAACTCGGCCAGTACGGCGGCGAAGCGGCGCCCGACCGGGGCGGCTGCCGTGCCTTCCGTCCAGATCAGCGGGAGGCTCTCGGCGAGTTCGGCGGCCAGAGTCTTTGCCGGATTGCTGTATGTGGCGATGGCCGGGCCGCAGCGCTCCGCCGTGGTGTCGAGGCGGTCGGCGACGAGCTGAAGTGTCTCGGCCGACGCGGTGAGCAGTCCGACACGGTCGAGAAGGGAGAGAAGGGGGGTGAAGAGCGCCCAGAGGGCACCCGGGCTGGCGGCCTGGGTCTCCTCGTACTGCTCCTGCGGTGTCGGCGCCATGGGCACGGAGAGACCGCGCGTACCGCCGACGGCCTCGCTGAGCGGGGATTGACTCGGGGCGACGGCGACGACGCTGCAGCCTCGGCGGTAGGCCTGCTCGGCCAGGAGGGCCAGGCCGGGTTCGCCGCCGTCGGTGGTGGCGATGAGGAGCAGGTCGACGGAGCCGGCCCAGCCGGGGAGGGCCCAGCGCAGGGCGCCTGCCGCGGGGGCGACGCCGGTGGGGCGCAGCAGCGTGACGGGCGCGGCGGCACCGGCGAGCGCGCCAAGCAGGTCGGCGACGCCGAGCGCGGCGGTGCCGGAGCCCGCGAACAGTACGGCGCGGGGGCGGCCCTCCGGGTTGAGGTTCCCGATGCCCGCCTCGGCGGCGTGCCGGACGGCGGTACGGACGCGTGCTCCGGCCTCCGCGGCGCCGAGGAGGAGCCCGCGGTGGTCGGCGCGGGCCAGCGCGTCCGGCGCGTCGAGCAAGGACTCGTCGAGCATGGCGGGTAGGTCTCCGATCGCCGGGCGCCGTGGACGGCGCGTGGGCACGGGCGGTGGCGGTGGCGTTTCGCGAGTGGCCTGCGCGGGCGGGCTCTTCTAGGCGGGGCGGCGGGCCTCGTCGACGAGGAGTACGGGGATGTCGTCCCGGACCGGGTAGGCCAGGCCGCAGTCCTCGCCGGTGCAGATCAGCTCGGGGATGTCGTCCGCCGTGTGGTCGCTGAGCGGCGAGTGGCAGGCCGGGCAGGCGAGGATCTCCAGGAGGCCGGCTTCGAGCGGCATGTGGTGGGTGTCCCTTCGAACGAGCTGAGGCGTGCGGAGTGGTGCGGATCGAGCCATGTCAGCCTACCGCCGGAGGGTGACGCGAGGCTCGCTCCGGGGCTGAGGCTGGAAGTGGGGCTGGACTGGGGCTGGACTGGGCTGGGGGGCGAGGGTGGGCCGGGCACGGGACGCTTCCCTCATGCCCTCGCCGGAGCGCGCTGTCCCGCCCTCAGGAGCGGATCAAGGCAAGGGCTTCGTCCCTGATCTTGGACATCGTCGGTTCGTCGCGGGCCTCCACGTTGAGGCGCAGGAGCGGTTCGGTGTTGGAGGCGCGGAGGTTGAACCACCAGTCGTGGGTGGTCACCGTCAGGCCGTCGAGCTCGTCGAGCGTGACGCCCTCGCGGTCGGCGAAGGCTTTCCGCACGGCGGCGAGCCGGGCCGCCTGGTCGTCCACCGTGGAGTTGATCTCGCCCGAGCCGGCGTACCGGTCGTAGGAGGCGACGAGTCCGGAGAGCGGCCCGTCCTGACCGCCGAGTGCGGCCAGGACGTGGAGGGCGGCGAGCATGCCCGTGTCCGCGTTCCAGAACTCGCGGAAGTAGTAGTGCGCCGAGTGCTCACCGCCGAAGATCGCGCCGGTGCGGGCCATCTCCTGCTTGATGAAGGAGTGGCCCACACGCGTACGGACCGGGACGCCGCCGCGCTCCCTGACGACCTCGGGGACCGACCAGGAGGTGATCAGGTTGTGGATCACCGTGCCGCCGGGGTGCTTGGCGAGTTCACGCTCGGCGACCAGGGCCGTGATCGCCGACGGTGACACGCCCCTCCCCCGCTCGTCGACGACGAAGCAGCGGTCCGCGTCGCCGTCGAACGCCAGGCCCAGGTCCGCGCCTTCGGAGAGCACGCGGGCCTGGAGGTCCACGATGTTCCGGGGGTCGAGCGGATTGGCCTCGTGGTTGGGGAACGTGCCGTCCAGCTCGAAGTACATCGGCACCAGGTCGACGGGGAGCCGCGCGAGGACCGTGGGGACGGTGTGGCCCCCCATGCCGTTCCCCGCGTCGACGACGACCTTCAGCGGGCGGATCGCCGAGAGATCGACCAGGGACAGCAGATGTGCCGCGTAGTCGTTCAACGTGTCACTCTGCGTGATGGTTCCCGGCTTCGCCGCCGCTTCCGGGGGCCCCTCGGCCAGCCATGACTCGACCAGAGCGCGGATCTCCGCGAGGCCGGTCTCCTGGCCCACCGGGGCGGCGCCGGAGCGGCACATCTTGATGCCGTTGTACCGCGCCGGGTTGTGCGACGCGGTGAACATCGCGCCCGGCAGGTCCAGCGCCCCGCTCGCGTAGTACAGCTGGTCCGTCGAGCAGAGCCCGATCAGCGTGGCGTCCGCCCCGCGCCTGACCGCGCCCTTGGCGAAGCTCGCCGACAGATGGGGCGAGGAGGGCCGCATGTCGTGACCGACGACGATCGCCGTGGCGCCCGTGACTTCCACGAACGCCGCCCCGAACAGCTCGACGAGCCGGTCGTCGAGCTGGTCCGGGTACACGCCACGTACGTCGTACGCCTTCACGATCTGGCCCAAGTCGGCCACGGCCACCCCTCCTGAGGTCTCTGCGGACAGTCAGCACAAACTACCCGCCCCGAGAAAGGACCCGGAGGGCGCGACCCCTCGCCTGTCACACCGCCTACGGCAGCATCCAGTCCAGCACGAAGGTGCTCTGTCCCACCACGATCAGGCACATCACCAGCAGCAGCCCGAGGCTCCACGGAAGGACCTTCCTCAGGAGGTCGCCTTCCTTGCCGGCGAGACCGACGGCGGCGCACGCGATGGTCAGATTCTGCGGGGAGATCATCTTGCCGAGCACACCACCGGAGCTGTTGGCCGCGGCCAGCAGTTCGGGTGACAGCCCCGATTCGCGTGCGGCCGTCACCTGAAGGGCGCCGAAGAGCGCGTTGGCCGATGTGTCGGAGCCCGTGACAGCGACCCCGAACCAGCCCAGCACCGGCGAGAGGAAGGCCAGCCCCGCGCCCGCCGCCGCGACGAAGTGACCGATGGTGGCGGCCTGTCCGGAGAGGTTCATGACGTACGCGAGGGCCAGTACCGAGACGACGGTGAGGATCGCGTACCGCAGTTCGTGCACGGTGGCCGCCCACTCCTTGACCGCGTCCTTCGCCTTGAGCCCGATCACACCGGCTGTCAGGAGGCCGGCGATCAGGACGAGCGTGCCGCCGGTCGAGATGAGCGGCAGCGAGAAGACGTTGGCCCCGACCGGCTTTCCCTCCGAGTCGGCGACATCGAGGAAGGGCCAGTCGAAGGACTGCGTCGCCTTCGCCAGCAGGTCCTTGATCGGCGGGATCTGCGCGAGGGAGAAGATCACCACGATCAGTCCGTACGGGGCGTAGGCGCGGACGACTTCGCGGCGCTCGTCCTCGACGTCGAGGTCCTCGCTGCGCACGCCCGTCAGTACGGAGGTCCGCACCGCCTCGTCGGCCGGCTTGCGCGCGCCGGGCACGGCGAGCAGCGCGGCGGCGCCCACCAGCGCGGCCCCGATGTCGGCGAGTTGGGCGGAGACGTAGTTGGACGCCACGAACTGCGCGACACCGAAGGCGAGTCCGCAGGCCAGGGCGGGCGCCCAGGTCTCGCGGAGCCCCCGCCTGCCGTCGACGAGCCAGACGAGCACCAGGGGTACGACAACGGCGAGCAGCGGCGTCTGGCGGCCGACGACGGAGGCGACGGAGTCCAGCGGCAGGCCGGTCACCTGGGCCAGCGTCACCACCGGCGTACCCATCGCGCCGAAGGCCACGGGCGCGGTGTTCGCCACGAGGGCGACGACCGCCGCCTTCACGGGGTCGAAGCCGATCGCGACGAGCATCACCGCGGAGATGGCGACCGGCGCACCGAAGCCGGCGAGGGCTTCGAGTAGCGCGCCGAAGCAGAAGGCGACGACGAGCGCCTGGATGCGCGGGTCGTCGGAGAATCGCCCGAACGAGCGGCGCAGGATGTCGAAGTGCTGGGTGCGGACCGTCATCCGGTACACCCAGAGGGCGTTGACGACGATCCACATGATCGGGAAGAGGCCGAAGACGATGCCCTGTGCGCCGGCGGAGACGGTCTGGCCGATCGGCATCCCGAAGGCGAGCCAGCCGACCAGGGCGGCGACGGCCAGACCGATCAGTCCGGCGCGATGAGCCTTCATACGGACGGCGCCGAGCAGCACCAGCACGGTGACCAGGGGAAGCGCGGCGACCAGGGCGGACAGGCCGAGTGAATCGGCGACGGGTTCCAATTGCTGTTCGAACACGACAGGGCCTCCGAATTCCGCGATGCGGAAAGTGATCTCTCACGGCTGGAGGAATGATCGTGTGCACGACAAAAGAGGTCAATGGCCCGTGCAGGATCCGTCACGGAAACTCGCGGGACCGGTTCGCCCCAGTCGGAAGACCTGCCCGAACAGACCCGCCCGAATCAGGACCAGGACTCAGAGTTCAGGGGTCAGAGCTCAGAGCTCAGGAGTCAGAGCTCAGCGCTCCGCGGTCGGGCCTCAGGAGTCGGGGGAACGCAGCACGCGCAGATGCCCGCGGCGCCCGACCTCCGTCTGATCCGTGCCACGCGGCCCGTTGCCGCCCGGTCCGCTCGTCCGCTCCGGCGGGCGCGCGGCCTCACGCACGGCGTTCGCCAGGGCTTCCAGATCGTCGCCGCTGGGCCGGGCCGGCGCGGACCCGTCCGTGAGCCGGACGACCTCCCAGCCACGGGGCGCGGTGAGTCTCTCACTGTGTTCCGCGCACAGGTCGTAGCAGTGGGGCTCGGCATACGTGGCGAGCGGACCGAGGACCGCGGTCGAATCGGCATAGACGTACGTCAGTGTCGCGACAGCGGAACGGCCGCACGCGGTGCGCGAACAGCGACGTACAGGGCTCACGATGTTGGACGGTACCGCACTCTTGAGCGGGCCGCGACGACTCTCCCCCACCTCACCCCACCGTGTCGTGACGCCGCGTTCACCCCATCCGGCACCCACGCAACTGCCCTGACCTGCGCGGGAAGACGAGTAATCGGTCAATCACCGTCAGTGACCCAGTCACCACTTGGGGCAAATCCCGCCAATGAAGGCGAGTTCCACGATCCGGCGGACGTAGCGAAACGAGCCCAAGCTTGGCCGGAATGCTCAATTTGCGACATGACGTCCGGTGGGCCCCTCGGGCACCGTCGCGGCGTTCCGCGGAGAGCTACCCTGCGTCAGTGATGGACAGTCCTGTACCGCAGCAGCCGACCGAACCGAGACCACGTCGCCGAGACCGCCACGGCCGCGGTATGCGGGGTCCGGTCGCGCCGCCGCAGGTCCCGCTCTCGGCGAGCCGCTCGGACTCGTTCCGTGATCTTGTACGGGACTCCGTGGAGCGGCTGGAGCGGCGCTGGCCCCAGCTGGCGGAGATCGACTTCCTGGTGCTCGACGTGCCCGGCGCGGACGACGAGTCGGTGCCGCTCGGCCGGTCCGTCCCCGAGGGCAAGGACCGGCCCGCGCGCATCGTCGTCTACCGGCGGCCCGTCGAGATCCGTACGAAGAACCGCGAGGAGCGCGCCATGCTCGTCCACGAGGTCGTGGTCGAACAGGTCGCCGAACTGCTCGGGCTGGCACCGGAATCCGTCGATCCGCGGTACGGCCAGGACTGACCGCGGCGAGGCGCGCCCCACCCTCGGCGTCACTTCAGTACGGAGAGGTCTTCCTTCGTCGCCGGTACGGACACCATGCCCCGGTCGTCCGGCAGTGTCTGCACCGTGAACATCGGCACGCCGTCCTTCGTCTCCGCGAACGTGCGCGCCGCGTGGACCGGACCGCCCGACTCGGGTTCGACCGTCAGCGCGTACGAGCCCTTGAGCCCCGTCGGCACCGGCGGGGTGACCGCCTGCGTCGTGCCGCCCTTGACCGTGTACGTCTTGACGACCTGCTCACCGCCCTCGCTGCCCGCCGAGGCCGTGACCTTCACCTTGCCCGTCCCGTTCGGCGCGGTGAGCGACAGCGTCGAGCCCTTGGCGCGGTTGTCGGCGACCGTCGCGCGCTCCGTCACGGGGCCGGTCGCGGGGATGAAGGCGACCTCCTGGTCGGTGCCCTTGCCCCGTACGACGCGCAGCGCGGCGACCACCGGGGTTTCGCCCCCGCCCTCCGCCGGCCCGACCTTCACCGAGCCGGCCTCGCCCTTGGTGACGTCCCCCAGGTCGAGCGAGGCCGTCATGCCCGACTTGACGTTGAGCGTCTCACTGGCGGTGGCCGGGACGATCGTGCCGCTCTTGCCCGCCAGTTGCACCTTCAGCTCCGCGTCGTCCTCACCGGGCGCGAAGACCACCAGTCGTACGGAGGTGGCGTCCTCCGGGACTCCGGGGAGTACGAGGCGGGGCGCCGGGTCGGCGGAGGCGGCCAGCCAGTCGCCGCCCGCCTTCTCCTCGGCGGCGTTCACCACCGCGCCCACGCGGCCCGTGCGGGTGCTGACGTGGACGGTGACGTTCGGCTCGGCCTCCGCCGTGAGGGTGGACAGCAGGACGGGGACGCTGGACCGCGCGGGGACCGGAATGCCCTCTCCCGTACTGGACTTGAGCGTGCCCTCCTTGCCGTACAGCGCGATGTCGGCGACGGCCGCCGTGTCGTCCGGGTTGGTGAGGTGGACGTAGTCCTGGCGCGACTTGTCGGTGGAGGCGCCCGGGAACCAGAAGTCGGTGTCGGGCGGGGTGCAGCTCATGCCGAGCAGCGCGCGCGATTCTCCGGCCGTGATCGTGGTGGTCTGCTGAGTGGTCCAGCCGGGCGCGAGAGCGCCGGTGGCGGACCCGACGAGCGCGGGGGCGTCCGCGGCGTTCTTGCTCGCCGAGACGGGCTTTCCAGGCCCCTTGAGGGCCAGGAACGGCTTGACCTTCGCGTCCGCGCCGTCCGCGCCGTCCGCCGCGGGCTTCTTGGTCTCGTCGTCCTTCGTCCCGTCGTCCTTGGCCGGGTCGTCCTCCGTCTCGTCGTCGGTCGCCGCCTCGTCCGTCTTCTTCTCGTCGTCGGCGGCCTCCGTGTCGTCCAAGGGCGCGACGGACGGGGCCAGTTCGGCCGCACCGCCCGTACCCCCGCCCGCCGTACCGCCCGGGGTGAAGGACGTGTACACCGTCTCGGCGAGCTCCGACGTGCTGGGCGCGGGACAGAGCAGGCTGCTGCGCTCCACGGGAAGCCGCGCGGGTGTCTTCGCCGTCGCCGTCGCGTCGTCGCCGCCGGGCGCGGTGACCGCGGCGAAACCGGTGACCGCCGCGAGCGCGGTGGCGGCCGCGAGGAGGGAGAGTGTCGTGCGGTTCACTGGTTGCTGCTCCCGTCGGGACGCTGCTCGTTCTCGTTGCCGTCGGTGTACGGCTGTTGGGTGCCGGTGTAGGGCTGCTGCCCTTCCGCGTAGGGCTGTTGGACGACGTATCCGTACTGGTCGTACTGGACCGGTGCCTGCTGCTGGTACTGATCGGCCTGGTACTGCGGGTACACCTGGTAGCCGTCGGCGTCGTACTGGGGAGCGCCCTCGTACTGAGGAGCACCGCCGTCGTACTGCCGCGCGCCCTGGTAGGGGTCGCCTTCGTACTGCTGCTGTTCGTTCTGCCCGCCCTGGTACTGCTGTTCGTTCGTGTACGAGCCGTAGTCGGCGCCCTGGTAGGCGGTCTGTCCGTCCCACTCCCCGTACGACTGCTGCTGCGGCACGGCGGCGGCCGTGACGTACGGGTCCTCCGCCGGCATCGGCGGTGCGACGCCGGCGGTCCCGGCGGCCTCCGCGGCCTCCCCCGGCCCGACGGCGCCCTCGGCGCGTTCCGGCTCGTCCTGGCCCTCGGCCTCGGCCTGCGCGGCGGCCCGCAGCCTGCGCGCCCGGCGGCCCTCGCCCGACACGGGCTGCGCGGGCACGTCGGCGCGCTCGTCGGGCAGGTCGTCGTCGATCTCCTTGCGCCGCCCCGGCAGGGCCAGCACGAGCAGCACGACGGCGAGCGCGCCCTGCGCCCAGACCCACGCGGTGTGGGTGAAGGTGTCCTCGTACGTGAGGTCGAGCCGGCCGCCCTCGGCGGGGAGCTGGAATCCCTGCGCCCAGCCGTCGACGGTCGTCTTCTCAAGGACGCGGCCGTCGAGCGTGGCCTGCCAGCCCTCGGCGGCCCGGTCGGCGATCCGCAGGACCCGTCCGTCCTTGCCCGCCGGGATGTCGGTGTGGGCCTCGACGGTGGACGATCCGACGGGCAGCGGCTCGGCGTCGCTCTCCCCCTCGATGATCGTGGCCCGCGAGATCTGACGGTCGACGCGCCACAGCGCGCTGCCGTCGAGCTGGCTGAGCCGGCTGAGGCCGGGGGTGGAGTCGAGCACGCGCGACATCTGCGCCGGGGCGCCGTCCCGTACGAGGACGTAGCGGATCGCGAAGCCGCTGAGCTGGTCGGTCTGGTCCGCGCCGGAGCCCGCGACGAGGCGTCCGACGACCTTGTCGAGCCCGGGGTCGCTGCCGCCCGACTCGGTCAGCTCGGCGTCACCGATCCGGCCGCCCGAGCCGCGTACGAGGGAGTACGACACCTCGGCCGGCGATGTACCGCCGAGGATCAGCGTGCGCGGCTGGTCGCGGGTGATGCTCTCCTCGGCAACGAACGCCGGTACCTGCACCGGGTCGCGCCGCTCCAGCGGGCCCGAGGCGCCGCTGATCATCCAGCCGCCCGCCGCGAGCAGCGGGGCCGCCCCGGCCGCGAGCGCGATGACCGCCGCGACGGGCTGGCGCCAGCCGAAGCTCATCGCTGCGACGCGTTCCCTGGCGCCTTCCGCGCCCAGGACGGACGCCGCGATGAGGGCGAGACCGTAGACGAGGGTGGCGGGGCCGGCCCAGCCGGAGTTGTTGGCGAGGACGGCGAAGACCAGTGCAACGAGGGCGGCCACCCAGGCCACCCGTACGGCGAACTGCCGCTCGCCTCGCAGCAGTGCGGCCAGTGCCGCCAGGACGACACCGATCAGCAGCAGTCCGCCGGCGGCCTTGGGGCCGCCGGGGCTCAGGCCGAGCAGATCGAGCGCGGTGGCCTGTCCCGTACCGAACTCCAGCCCCGCCTCGCGGAAGAGGCCGGACGGAGACGTCAGCAGCGAGAGCGACCAGGGGGCCAGGACGAGCAGCGGGGTGCCGACCACGGCGAGCAGGCGCAGCCCGTACGCGACGATGTCGTCACGCCGGAAGACCAGGACGCCGATGCCGAGGACCAGCGCCATCGGCCAGACGATGGGCGTGAAGGCCATCGCGAAGGTGAGCAGGAAGGTGTACGCCCAGGTGGCGCGCCAACTCCCGCGCGCGGCGCTCTCGCTGTCCCCGGCGCGGAACCCGTAGGCCGCGACGGCCGCCCGTGCGATCAGCGGCAGCAGGACGGCCAGTACGGCCGTGCCGAGCCGCCCGGTGGCCAGGGCGCCGGTGGCGGCGGGCAGGAAGGCGTACGCGACGCTCGCCCAGGCCCGCAGGAGCTTCGACTCGATGAGCGGGCGGGAGGCGAAGTACGCGGTGACTCCGGCCAGCGGCACGGAGCAGACGAGCAGCAGGGTCAGCGCGAAGCCGGTCGATCCGAGGAACAGCGCCGACAGGGCGGCGAGGACCGCGAGGTACGGAGGCGCTGTCTGGGTGCCGCCCGTGCCGATGGGGTGCCAGCCGTCGGCGTAACGGGACCACAGGCCCGCCACGTCCGGCGGCGCGGGCAGCAGCGCGCCGCCCGCGAGGGCGCCGCCGCCGAGCAGTGCCCGGCAGGCGACGAGAGAGACGACGAGCAGTACGGCGAAGAGCACGGGGCCCGGCCGGTGCGCGAGGCGCTTGAGCCGCGCGAACTGCTCGACCTCCAGGAAGTCCGCGTCGTCCCCGCCGGGGCCCGACTCCACCGCGCCGTGGCGTGAGCCACCGGCCTCGGTCTCAGAGCCGCCACCGAGGCTTCCAGCTACTTGCTCGACCGTTGCCCGGACGGTGGCGCCGGGTGGCGGGAAAAGCGCGCGAAGTTCGCTCGGCTCCACGACGCCTTTGCCGCGTCGTTTTCGCGCGCCGATGATTCTGCCGGGCCGCAGCAGCGTGCCGAACAGGCCCATGACCTCGTCGACGGCCTGTCCCGGCGCCTTGCCCACCAAGTAGGCGACGGTGCGCAGGAGCGTGCCGACGACCAGCCGCAGTAGTACGTAGGGCAGGATGCCGCTGCGTGAGTTGACGAGCATCGTGTAGACGGCGCCCGCCTTGTCGACCCGGTGCGGGTTGACGACGGAGCGGCCGGCGCAGTCGACGGTACGGCGCTCGCGTGCGGCCGCCTCCGCGTGTCTGAGGACGGCGTCGGGTGCGACGAGCACCCGGTGTCCCGCGGCGTGCGCGCGCCAGCACAGGTCGACGTCGTCGCGCATCAGGGGGAGTCTGCGGTCGAAGCCGCCGAGCTCCTCCCACACGTCCCGGCGGATGAGCATGCCCGCGCTGGAGACGGAGAGCACGGTACGGACCTGGTCGTGCTGGCCCTGGTCCTGTTCGCGCCGGTCGAGGCCGGTCCAGCGGCGGCCGCTGTTGGCGATGGAGACGCCGACCTCCAGAAGCTGCTTGCGGTCGTACCAGCCGCGCAGCTTGGGGCCGACGATCGCGGCGTGCGAGTCGGTGTCGACGACGCGCAGCAGCTCGGCGAGGGCGTCGGGGTCGGGCGCGCAGTCGTCGTGGAGCAGCCACAGCCACTGCACGGGCTCGCCGTGGGGCAGTTCGGGCATGTCGTACGCGTCGTCCTGCCAGGTTCTGGTGACAGGGTCCCAGCCGCTCGGCCGTTTCAGATACGGCAGGTCGTCGGGCGTGAGCACGCCGGCGGTACGGACCGCCTCCTCGACGGCCGTACCGAAACTGGTACGGCGGGCGAGGTGGACGACACGGTCCGGGCCGAGCGATTCGGTGAGCAGCGTGGCCGATTCGTCGGCGCTGCCGGTGTCGGCGGCGATGACGTTCTGTACGGGGCGTTCCTGGCCGATCAGCCCGGTGAGGGCGTCGGGGAGCCAGCGGGCACCGTCGTGGGAGACGAGCACTGCGGTCACGACGTGCCGCGGGTACTCCGGTGCATTGGCGGGAACGAACGCGGCTGTGGTGGCGGACATCGAGGTAGGGGCCCTCCGGCCGGGGGGTCGCCCCGACGGGGCGTTGGGGCGTCTCGGACGGGGCCCCACACTAACGGTACGAACAGGCGCCGGATCGCCGAGCGCCTGGACAAACCGGACGACCCGGGAGGGAGCGCCGGGCCGGGCGGTCTCCGGCGGTCACGACAACGGTCCGCCGCCTGCGAAGAGGTCGCAGCCGACGGACCGTTCGGAAGATGTCGCGCGAGGTGTTGCGCGGGCTATCGCGTGGGGCGCGATCGGAGAATGGCCTGAACTGTTCAAACCGCGGCCTTCTTGAGACGGCGCCGTTCACGCTCGGACAGACCGCCCCAGATACCGAATCTCTCGTCGTTGGCGAGGGCATACTCCAGGCATTCGGAGCGGACCTCACAGGCGAGACAGACCTTCTTGGCCTCGCGGGTGGAGCCGCCCTTCTCGGGGAAGAAGGACTCGGGATCGGTCTGGGCGCACAACGCGCGCTCCTGCCAGCCGAGTTCCTCGTCCGCGTCCTCGACCAGCAGTTGTTCGAACAGCTCGGTCATGTGCGCCCCTCGTCTGTCTTTACGTCCCCGTGCTTGCGGCCGCTACCGTTTTCGGCCGAACGACACGAGTGAAATTACAAGTGTGCGGATACGAGCCAGTCAAGCCGAGATCTGCTATTGGTCCCGGTATTCACTCTGCGGAACCAAGGCTATGCGGAAAGTGTTGAAATCACCAAAAACCTGACACATACCACTGGCCAGCTCACATCCACTCCCTCCGCGAGGGAGACGCCCGGAGTCCGGCCGATGTTGCGATTCAGCCACGGAAGCGATCCGAATCACAGTCTGATCACGGGAGCATGACGGTGTTTGCGAGCACGACTGCTGCGCCATGTCTCCACGTCAGCGCCCGCACAAACCTTTCTCCGAACTCAGTAACCGGATGAGGTGAAACATTGGCGCCAAATCGGTCATTGAGTTGACAGCCGGGAACCGTTCCCGCCACCTTTGAAGGCATGCCGACCGCCTCAGCGCCCTACGCGACCCACACCCGTGGGTTCCGCAGCGCTGTCCAGGCTCGCTGTTGCTGTTCCTGTTGTCCCTGCTGTTGAGCCACCGAAGCTCCGGCCGGACACGTAGTTCCCCGTTCCCCCCTTTTCCCGGGGTCGTTCTCCCCTTTCTGCCGAGGAACCTCCACACCCATGAACAGCGACAGTGACCTTCAGATCGCAGGCGACATCCTTGAGGTGGCGCACCTGCTCCAGCCCGCGCGCGAGCATCCGGGCACCGTGGCCGAGTTCGCCGGTCTGGCCCGTGCCATCGCCGCCGACCGCTCCCGGTGGGCCACGCTCGTCGAGTACGACGCCGCGAGCCGCTGGTACCACCGGCTGAGCACCGGACCCGGTTACGAGGTCTGGCTGCTCTCCTGGGTGCCCGGCCAGCGCAGCGGGCTGCACGACCACGGCCTCTCCTCAGGTGTCCTGACGGTCCTGGAGGGCGAACTGACGGAGCGTACGGAGCGGACGAGCCGGAGCCTCGGTGGCGGCGCGCAGCGGGTCTTCGCCCCCGGCTACGTCCACGAGGTGGTCAACGACTCGATCGAACCGGCCGTCAGTCTGCACATCTACTTCCCGGGTCTGACCGAAATGCCGATGCACTCCGCGCGCTGCGCCCCGGCGGCCCAGGATGTCGTACCCGCCTGACAAACTGCACAGCATGCGCATTGTGGTTCTGGCCGGCGGTATCGGTGGTGCCCGTTTCCTGCGTGGCCTCAAGCAGGCCGCGCCGGACGCGGACATCACGGTGATCGGCAACACGGGTGACGACATCCATCTGTTCGGGCTGAAGGTCTGCCCGGACCTCGACACGGTGATGTACACCCTCGGGGGTGGCATCAATGAAGAGCAGGGCTGGGGACGCGAGGGCGAGACGTTCCAGGTCAAGGCGGAGCTCGCGGCGTACGGCGTGGGGCCCGAGTGGTTCGGCCTCGGCGACCGTGACTTCGCCACCCATATCGTCCGCACGCAGATGCTGGGCGCCGGTTATCCGCTGAGCGCGGTCACCGAGGCGCTCTGCGCGCGCTGGAAGCCCGGGGTGCGGCTGCTGCCGATGTCCGACGACCGCGTCGAGACGCATGTCGCCGTCGACGTGCCGGACAGCCCCACCGGCGAGCGCAAGGCCGTGCACTTCCAGGAGTACTGGGTGAAGATGCGCGCCTCCGTGGAGGCCCACGCGGTCGTCCCCGTCGGCGCCGACCAGGCCAAGCCGGCGCCCGGCGTGCTGGAGGCGCTCGCCGCGGCGGACGTGATCCTCTTCCCGCCGTCCAACCCCGTCGTCAGCATCGGCACGATCCTGGCCGTGCCGGGGATACGTGAGGCGATCGCCGACGCCGGGGTGCCCGTCGTCGGGCTCTCGCCGATCGTCGGGGACGCGCCCGTGCGCGGCATGGCCGACAAGGTCCTCGCGGCGATCGGCGTCGAGTCGACGGCCACGGCCGTGGCACAGCACTACGGTTCGGGGCTGCTGGACGGCTGGCTGGTCGACACGGTGGACGCGGCGTCGGTCGCGGAGATCGAGGGCGCGGGGATCCGGAGCAGGGCCGTACCGCTGATGATGACCGACCTGGAAGCGACGGCCGCGATGGCGCGCGAGGCGCTGGCGCTGGCCGAGGAGGTGCGGGCGTGACTTCTCTCGGAGAAGGCGGAGGTCCGGTGACCGAGTCGTACAGCGTCCGGGCGCTCGACGGGCTGCCGGAGGTCCGCGCGGGCGACGATCTCGCGAAGCTGATCGTCGCGGCGGGGCCCGGCCTGGTCGACGGCGACATCCTCCTCGTCACGTCGAAGATCGTGTCCAAGGCCGAGGGCAGGATCGTCGAGGCACAGGACCGCGAGGCGGCGATCGACGCGGAGACCGTCCGTGTCGTCGCGCGGCGCGGGCCGCTGCGGATCGTGGAGAACCGGCAGGGGCTGGTGATGGCGGCGGCCGGTGTCGACGCTTCCAACACCCCTTCGGGGACGGTGCTGTTGCTGCCCGAGGACCCCGACGCCTCCGCTCGTGCCCTGCGGGACGGGCTGCGGGACGCGCTCGGCGTGGACGTCGGTGTGATCGTCACCGACACCTTCGGCCGGCCGTGGCGCAACGGGCTGACGGACGTCGCCATCGGCGCGGCGGGCGTGCGGGTCCTGGACGATCTGCGTGGCGGTACGGACGCGCACGGCAATCCGCTGAGCGCGACCGTCGTCGCTCTCGCCGACGAACTGGCCGCCGCCGGCGACCTGGTGAAGGGCAAGTCCGCCGGGCTGCCGGTGGCGGTGGTGACCGGCCTCGCGCGGCTGGTGGGCGAATCCGCGGACGGCGCGCGGGCGATGGTGCGCGGCGCGGCCGACGACATGTTCCGGCTCGGGACGTCGGAGGCGGTACGGGAAGCGGTCACCCAGCGGCGTACGGTCCGGGAGTTCACGGACGAGCCGGTCGATCCGGGTGCGGTGCGGCGCGCGGTCGCCGCGGCCGTGACGGCGCCGGCGCCGCATCACACGACGCCGTGGCGGTTCGTGCTGCTGGAGTCGCCCGAGTCGCGCGTCCGGCTGCTCGACGCGATGCGGGACGCGTGGATCGCGGACCTGCGCCGCGACGGCAAGTCGGAGGAGTCCGTGGCCAAGCGGGTGCGGCGCGGGGACGTGCTGCGCGCGGCGCCGTATCTGGTGGTGCCGTGCCTGGTCGCGGACGGCGCGCACGCCTACGGGGACGAGCGGCGGGACACGGCGGAGCGCGAGATGTTCGTGGTCGCGACGGGCGCCGGTGTGCAGAACTTCCTTGTGGCGCTGGCGGGTGAGCGGCTCGGCTCCGCGTGGGTGTCGTCGACGATGTTCTGCCGCGACGTCGTGCGGGACGTGCTCCAACTGCCCGCGAACTGGGACCCGATGGGCGCGGTGGCGGTCGGGCACGCGGCGGCTGAGCCGAAGGAGCGGCCGGGGCGGGCGGCGGAGGACTTCATCTCGGTGCGCTGAGGAGCTCTCTGTCCTCTGTCGTACGGCTACAGATGCGCGATTCTGCCGACGGGCATGCGGGGGGCGCGGCGGGGTGGCGTACGGCCGGTGAGAAGGATGAGCCGTACGGCACGGTGGCGTTGTCCGGCGTACGGCTCCAGCAGTTCGAGCATCCCGGCGTCGTCGGTGTCGGGGCGGCCGGCGAGCGCGTAGCCGATGATGCCCGGCAGATGGAGGTCGCCGACCGTGACGGCGTCGGGGGCGCCGTTCGACCGCTGAAGGACCTCGGCGGAGGTCCAGGGGCCGATGCCGGGGATCAACTGAAGCCGGGCGGCGGCGAGTTCGGGCTCCATGGTGGTGGCTTCCTCCAGGCGGCGGGCGACGCGGACGGCGCGCGCGATGGTGTCGGAGCGCTTGGCGTCGACACCGGCCTTGTGCCACTCCCAGGACGGGATCATGGCCCATGTGCGGAAGTCGGGCATGACGTGCATCCGGCTGTCACGGCGGTCGTCGGGGCGGCTGCCGGAGCGGCCGAGGGGTGAGTCGCCGTACGGGCCGGGGGCGGGCTCGCCGTACTTCCGTACGAGGTGCCGCCAGGATCGGTTCGCCTCGATCGTCGTGACCTTCTGCTCCAGGACCGACGGGATCAGCGACTCCATGACGAGGCCCGTGCGGCACAGGCGCAGGCCGGGGCGGCGGCGCTGGGCCGCGGCGACGAGTCTGTGGCGCGGGACGAAGGCGTCGGGGTCGTCCGACGCGCCGAGCATCTCGGGCAGCCGCTCCAGCAGCCAGTCAGCGCCGGGGCCCCACGCCTCGCCGCGCACGCCGCCGTCGCCGGCCCTGACCCGCAGGGTGCCGGGACCTTCGGGGGTCCGGGTGGCACGGACGGCCGAACCGTCCTGAAAGATCCGGAAGGTGGGGTCGGCGGGCCCGCGCCGGAGGGGCCCGAGGACGAGCCCCAGCTCGAAGTCCCCGTCCGGCACCCAGAGGCGCGTCTTGGGGGGTGTGGCGGGGCGGCTCTGCCGTGGGGTGGGTAGGGCGGGGGTGGTGCGGGGGCGGGGGGCGAAGCGGCCTGCCACGGGGAGGGTCCTTGGGGGTCGGGGTCTGTGAAGAGGGTAGGCGCTGCCGGGCGGGACCCTTTCCCCAACCCCGCCCCTTCCCGAAACCGGGGGCAGGCCCCCGGACCCCCGTGCCGGGGAGGCAAGGTGACCGCCTGCGCCCCGGCCCCCTGTGGGCAGAACCACCGGCTGCGCTTGGCAAGGCCGGCCAGAACCGGGCCGACGCACCCCCGTGCGGGAGGAACGCGAGACGGCGGGCTGCGCCGGGCGAAGTCGCCCGCGCAGGGCAGCTCCGGGAACAGGGGGCCGCCCCTGCGGGCAGACAACGGCGCCAGGCAAAGCCGGCCAGAACCCGGGCAGCACACCCGTCCACGGCCCCGGACGAGGCCGTCCGCACCCGGCCGAACCCCGGCCCAGACGGCGGCCCCGACTGCGTCAGGCCAAGCCGGCCGCGCTCGCGCCCCCGTGACAGGAAAACGCGAGACGGCGGGCTGCGCCGCGCCGACACGTGGCGCTCCCGCCACGGGCTACGCCGGGCGAAGTCGCCCGCGCGGGTCAGCTTCGGGAACAGGGGTCGTCCTGCCGGACAGACAACGGCACCTGGCACGCTCGGCCGGGACCGAGGCAACACCCCGCCCCCTGAGATGGGGCTGCGCCTCGGCGAAGCCGACCGAAACCGGGGCAGCGCACCCGTCCGCTGCCCCGGACGAAACCGTCCGCACCCAGTCGGCCCCCGGCCCAGACGGCGGCGCCGACTGCCCCGGACGAAACCGTCCGCACCCGGTCGGCCCCCGGCCCAGGCGGCGGCGCCGACTGCCCCGAACAAAACCGTCCGCACCCGGTCGGCCCCCGGCCCAGGCGGCGTCGGCCGTATCGGCGAAGTCGGGTGCGCTCGCAGGGCCGAGTCGAAGGGGCGACAGCGCCAACCGCGGCGCGCGAAAACGTCGGCGGCCGGCGGGCGGCGTCCCGGACAGACACCGGACGCCCAGGCGGGACGCCCCCTACTCGTCCGAGGAGAAGCGGATGGAGCGCGGTGGGAGCGTCGTGTCGCACCAGATGCGGGCTCCGGTTTGGAGTTCGTTGTCCGGGCCCACCGTCGCGCCGTCGCCGATCACCGTGCCCGACAGGGTCGTGCGGGCTCCCACTCGGGCTCCCGCGCCCACCAGGGAGTCCGTGATCACCGCGCCTGGGCCGATCACCGCGTTGGGAAGGATCGCGCTGCCCGAGATGCGGGTGCCCTCCGCGATCACCGCTCCCTCGCCGATCACCGTGCCCGCCGTGAGCTTCGCGTCCGGGGCGACCCTGGCCGTTGGCAGGATCAGCCGGTCGCCGCAGCGGCCGGGGACGGACGGGGACGGGGCGACGCCCAGGACCAGGTCCGCCGAGCCGCGGATGAAGGCCTGGGGGGTGCCCAGGTCCAGCCAGTACGTCGAGTCGACCATGCCCTGCAGATGCGCCCCCGACTCCAGCAGGCCCGGGAACGTCTCCCGTTCCACCGACACCGGGCGGCCCGCCGGGATCGAGTCGATCACCGAGCGGCGGAAGACGTACGCCCCCGCGTTGATCTGGTCGGTGACGATCTCCTCCGGCGTCTGCGGCTTCTCCAGGAACGCCGTGACCCGGCCGTCGTCGTCCGTCGGCACCAGCCCGAACGCCCTCGGGTCCTCGACCCGCGTCAGATGCAGCGAGACGTCCGCCCCCGACGACGCGTGGGTGCCGACCAGCGCGCCGATGTCCAGGCCCGTCAGGATGTCGCCGTTGAAGATCAGCACCGGGTCGTCCGGTCCCGAGTCCAGACGGGAGGCCACGTTGCGGATCGCGCCGCCGGTGCCGAGCGGCTCGCGTTCGGTGACGTACTCCAGACGAAGGCCGAGGGACGAGCCGTCCCCGAAGTACGGCTCGAACACCTCGGCCAGATAGGACGTCGCGAGGACGATGTGCTCGACCCCGGCCGCCCGCGCCCGTCCCAACTGGTGTGCGAGGAACGGGACGCCGGCCGCCGGGACCATGGGCTTGGGCGTACGCACCGTGAGCGGCCGCAGCCGGGTGCCCTTGCCGCCGACCAGGAGGATCGCTTCAGTCACCTTGTTCGTCTCTGCTTCCTGCTGGGGTCGGCGGTCCCCCGTTGCGGGGGGCGACGAGCCAGTCTAGGAGCGACCCTGGTACTTCGCGGCGGATACCCGGACCGCACCGAGCTTGCCGTACAGCCTGTTGCCCGGACAGTCGGTCACGAACCCGTCCCGGTGACCCGAGACCGCGTTCATGCTCACCTTCTTGCCCTTCTTGTACTTGTTGCTTCCGCCCGAGGTCATCGTGACCTTGCCCTTCGGGTTGATCCCGTGCAGCCCGAGCTTCCAGGCGCTGAGCCTGGCGACCGCCGTCGTCACGGCCGCCGGCGGGTTGACGGTCGAGTACGACCCGAGGACGGCGATGCCCGTGCTGTTCGTGTTGAAGCCGAGCGTGTGCGCGCCCATGACGGGCTTCGTCACGCCCCCGGCGCGACCCTCGTAGATGTTTCCGCACTTGTCGACGGCGAAGTTGTAGCCGATGTCCCGCCAGCCGCTGCTCGTCACGTGGTAGCGGTAGATACCGCGGATGACGGAGGGCGCCTGCTTGCAGGTGTAGTTGTTGCCCGTCGCGCTGTGATGGACGAAGACCGCCTTCACCGTCTTCGTGTAGCCGAACTTGCGTTCACGCAGCTTCTCGTTCGCGCCCCACCCCTTGCGCGAGACGATCTTCGGGCGCGGGGCCTTGTACGGCTTCGCGGCAGCTCCGGTACCGCTGCCGCCCTCAGACGTGGCCGGGTTGTCGGAGTCGGCCCCCTGGCCGCGCGACGCGTCGGCCTCCGTCACCGGCAGTTGCTCCGGCGCCTCCCCCGGGTCGACCAGTTCCAGGCTCAGCCCGTGCGGCAGCGGCGGGCGTACGGGACGAGACTCAGGGCGGGCGTCCGGGTTCCCGTCCGCCCGGACCCGTACCTGGACACCGTCCGACGGCCCGACCCACAGCGGCGCGGTGGAGCCCCGCACGGTGCCGGACTCGCGTTCCGACGTACCGCGATCCGCGCCGTGCTCGGCGTCGTGGGTCTCCAGGCGCTGCCAGCGGGACCAGCTACCGGTCTTGGCGGACCGGCTTCTGACCTGGACCGAGCCGTGGAGTTCGGCGTCCGCGTCGTCCCAGACGACACCGACGAGCGAGAAGGGCTGGACGTCCTGCTTGGGCAGCCCCTGCTCGGTGACTTCACCGGAGGAACGTTCGGGGTCGAGCGGGACCAGTGGCAGCGACTCGGTGGAGCCCGGCAGGGGTGAGCCCGCCCGGGTGTCCTGGGGAGCCGCCACGGCCCCGGAGGGCAGGGAGAGCGGGAGTACGAGTGCCGCGGCGCAGGCGACGCCGATCGAGGAAGACAGGAATAGACGCATGTGCCGATCGTGCGGCCGCGGGGCGGTGGCCGCCTTCCGGGAACAACGGCGGAAACTGACGGGCCATCGGACCAATCGGTGGACGGCGTCACCGGTACGGCGGTGCGCGCCCGGCCGCCCCGCGTACCCTTGCCCGGGTGAACGCCAGCGACCGCACCCCCGCCGACCTGCTGCGATCCGCCCTCGCCACGGATCCGGCCCGCCCCTTGGTCACCTTCTACGACGATGCCACCGGTGAACGCGTGGAATTGTCCGTGGCCACGTTCGCCAATTGGGTGTCCAAGACCGCCAACCTCCTCCAGGGCGACCTCGCCGCCGCGCCCGGGGACCGGCTCGCGCTGCTGCTGCCGGCGCACTGGCAGACCGCGGTCTGGCTGCTCGCCTGTTCCTCGGTCGGAGTGACCGTCGAGATCGGCGGCGACCCGGCCGGCGCGGACCTCGTCGTCACCGGCCCCGACACGCTGGACGCCGCCCGAGCCTGCCGTGGCGAACGGCTGGCCCTCGCGCTGCGTCCGCTCGGCGGCCGCTTCCCGCGGACGCCCGACGGTTTCGCGGACTACGCGGTCGAGGTGCCCGGCCAGGGCGACCGTTTCGCGCCGTTCGAGCCGGTGGACCCGGACGCCCCCGCGCTGGTCGTCGCGGGTACGGAGCTGACGGCCGCCCAGCTCGTCGAGCGCTCCCGCGCCGACGCGGCGGCCCTCGGTCTGACGGCGCCCGGCAGCCGGCTGCTGTCCGGTAAGCCGTACGACACGTGGGACGGGTTGTCGGCCGGGCTGTACGCACCGCTCGCCGCCGGGTCGTCGGTGGTGCTCTGCCGCAATCTGGACCAGCTGCCGGCGGAAGGGCTGGCCAAGCGGGTCGAGAGCGAGCGGGTCACGGCCACGGCGGAGGGCAAGGGCTGAGCGTTCGGGATACCGTCCGGTCGGCGACACGGTGACCTGACGGCCCGACGGGTTCCGGCTCCGAACGCCGCCTCCGGTAGATGATCGTCGGTAGTTCTAGTTCAGTGCACAACCAAGTGTGCGATTCAGCCGTCTACCCCTGAAACCGGCGGAGCCGTACGCCGCCGACGCCATGAAGGATGGACTTCGCCGTGACCGACAGCGCTGGCACGCCGCCCGAACCGGACCCCCGGGCAGACGACGAGCCGCCGACCGCGTCGCCCGGGTCGGACGGCGACGCGAACCCGGACGAGAACGAGACCGCGAGCTCGACAGAGAGCGGGAGTGGGAGCGGGAGCCACAGCGGCAACAACGGCAACGGCAGCGGCAAGGACGGTGAGAAGCCGGAGGGCGAGTCACCCGGCGACCCCGACCCCGACCCCGCCGCCCCCCGCAAACGCCACTGGCTCCGCTGGACCGCCCTCGGCACCTCCGTCGTCGTCCTCGCAGCCGCCGGAGTCGGCTGGTGGTTCTACCAGAAGCTCGACAGCAACATCACCACCGACACGACCGCCGCCGCCGAGCTGCGTACGTACGAGAAGGAACGCCCCCGGCCCATCGCCGTCGACGCGAAGAACATCCTGCTCATCGGCTCCGACACCCGCGCGGGCGCGGGCAACGGCAAGTACGGCCGGGACGACGGCGGCTCGCAGCGCTCCGACACCACGATCCTGCTGCACCTGGCCGCCGACCGGCAGAGCGCGACCGCCGTATCCATTCCGCGCGACCTGATGGTCGAGATCCCGAGCTGCCTCACCTCGGACGGCAGACGCTCCAAGAAGCAGTCCGCGCAGTTCAACTGGGCCTTCCAGTTCGGCGGTACGGCGTGTTCGATCCGTACGGTCGAGAAGCTCACCGGCATTCGCATCGACCACTACATGGTGATCGACTTCAGCGGCTTCAAAGACATGGTGGACGCGGTCGACGGTGTCGACGTCTGCCTCAAGCGGCCCGTCGACGACGTCGACGCGCATCTGAAGCTGCCGGCGGGCAAGCAGACCCTCAGCGGTGAGGAAGCCCTCGGTTTCGTACGGGCGCGCAAGACCATCGGCGACGGCAGCGACACCGAACGGATGGAGCGCCAGCAGCAGTTCCTCGGGTCTCTCGTCAGGAAGGTGCAGAGCAACGGTGTTCTGCTCAATCCCGCACGGCTGTATCCGGTACTGGACGCGGCGACCAAGTCCCTGACGACCGACCCCGGTCTGAACACGCTCAAGGACCTTTACGACCTGGCGCGCGGCCTGCGGAACGTACCGACGGAAAAGGTGCAGTTCATGACGGTCCCACGCCAGCCCTATGTCAATGATCCGAATCGTGACGAACTCGTACAGCCGGACGCGGGGCGCCTTTTCTCGCAACTGCGCAAGGACGAGCCGGTCTCGATCGCTCCCGCCGGGGAGAAGGAGAACACACAGCGTGACGAGGGAAGTTCGGAAACGGACGAGAAACCGGACGGCCCCGGATCGTCGAACGCCACTCCGACCCCGAGTTTCCCGGGCACAAATGCCGCCGCCGGACTGTGCGAGTAAAAGGAATACCAAGGAGTCGTCGGCAGTCTATGACGATTGGGCAGATTGCCCCCTTGTAAGAGGAGTCGAATTTGTCACCGGCGTCGCTCGACGCTGAACTGGGCGGATAGTGTGACTCGATCCGGTTCATCGGACCGTGCGGTCGCGCACTGCCGGATCGAAAGACCGAGCGCCTTTGGGGGAAGAGGCGCTTCGCGTGGCACCGACGGAGGACTCAAGCAACCGTGGATGCGCATAGCCGTGGCGAGTCGGGCGGGATCGACCCCGCCGACCAGTGGGTACTCAACCCGCAGACCGGCAATTACGAATTGCGACTGAACCACTCCGAAGGGCAGCCGTCCGCCCCTTCCCGTGATGCGGGAAACGGGTCCGGCGCCCCTCGCCGGTCCAGAAACACGCCTCCCACGGACGACGGTTCGCCGCGCGGCCGATCCGCCAGGGACCGCAGGGCGCCCGGCGCCGCGGGAGCGGGTGCGGGCGCCGGAGCGGCAGCCGGAGCCGACGGCGCGAGTGACGGCGCCGGCGCGCGCATCCCCCGCGCCCGTAACTCCTCCGGTTCCACCGGCGCTTCGGGTACGTCCCGCCGTGACGTACCCGGCCAGCGCGGCCGCCGTGCCGCGAACAACGCCGACAGCGGGGCCGCCGCCGCGGGCCGCCGCAAGCGCAAGGCCCCGTCGAAGTCCCGCAAGAAGAAGATTCTCGGCTGGACCGGCGGCATCACCGCGTTCGTCCTCATCGGTGGCGCGGGCGCGGCCTACTACGCGTACCAGGAGCTCAACGGCAACATCAAGACGATCGATGTCCAGGGTGCGGGCGGCGGCTTCAAGAAGGACCAGGCCGTCAACATCCTGGTGATCGGCACCGACAAGCGCACCGGGGCCGGGAACGAGAGCTACGGCGACAAGAACAGCGTCGGCCACGCCGACACCACCATCCTCTTCCATGTCTCCAAGGACCGGACGAACGCGACCGCGCTCTCCATCCCCCGCGACCTGATCACCGACATCCCGGACTGCGAGACGAAGACCGAGGAAGGCACGAAGGTCATCCCCGGCGAGCAGGGCGTCCGGTTCAACACCAGCCTCGGCCAGGCCGAGCGCGACCCGGGCTGCACGATGCGCACGGTCGAGGAGCTGACCGGCCTGCCGGTCCACCACTTCATGATGGCGGACTTCAACGCGGTGAAGACACTGACGAGCGCGGTGGGCGGCGTGGAGGTGTGCGTCGCCAAGGACGTCGACGACCCCGACTCGCATCTGAAACTGACCAAGGGCAAGCACGTGATCAAGGGCGAGCAGGCTCTCGCCTTCGTCCGTACACGGCACAGCTTCGGCAACGAGAGCGACCTCGACCGGATCCAGACCCAGCAGCAGTTCCTGGGCTCCCTGATCCGGAAGATGAAGTCGAGCGAGACGCTCACCAATCCCGCGAAGCTGTGGGACCTGGCGACGGCGGCCACCGACGCGCTCACGGTCGACACCGGGATCGGCAGCATCGAGAAGCTGCGCGACGTCGGTATGGAGCTGGCCAAGGTCAATCCGAAGAACATCAGCTTCACCACGCTGCCTGTCATAGACAACCCGGCCGAAGTCGTGAAGGCGACGGTCGTGGTCAACGAGGCGCAGGCGAAGCCGCTCTTCGCGATGATGCAGAGCGACACCTCCCTCACCGAGGTGAAGCAGAAGGAGAAGGCCGCCAAGAGCAAGCAGGCGGCGCTTCTGAAGGGAACCAAGGCGGACCCCGCCGATGTCAGGGTCGATGTGTTCAACGGTGGCGGGCCGCAGGGTTCCGCCCAGGAGACGCTCGCCTGGCTGCAGAACGAGGAAGGCGTCAACAAGTCCACCAACAAGGGCAACGCGCCCGAGGACTTGGCCAAGACATCGCTGGAGTACGCGCCCAACCAGGCCGACCAGGCCCGCCGTCTCGCGGACATGATGGGCCTTCCCGCCGAAGCGATGAAGCCGGGCAAGGAGGACGCCGTGGGGCTGGAGGCGATGACCCTCACCCTCGGCGCGGACTTCAAGGGCGCGGGGATTCCCATCGTCGGACCGGCAAAGGCGCCGGAAGGCGTGCAGAAGGTGGAAGCGGACAAGCAAGTGTGCGCCAAGTGAGCCCGGCTCCGGCAGGCCCGGAGCCCCGACTCGTGCGGAGCGCCTGAACGACAGGGGTAGGGGGGTACGGAGTGGGGCAGAGCATGCGCAGACCCGGGACGCGGCAACGCGTCCCGCACGCCCGCGAGTTGGGCTGGGACGACAGTCTGTACGAGGACGGTCCGGGCGACACGGCCGGTCCTGACGGGGCGTCAGGCGGAGGGAACGGCGGCGCCGGTCCCGGTGACGGTTCCGTCTCCCCCTCCGGCGACGGTGCCGCCGCCGGCGGTGAGGGTGGTGACCGCTCCGGCCGGAAGAGAAAGGGCGGCTCCCGCCGCAACGGCTCACGCCCGCGCAACCGCCGCGGCAAGCGCCGAATACTTCTCTGGGTCTCCGCCGCCCTCGCCCTGCTGGTCCTCGGTACGGCCGGCGCCGGATACCTCTACTACCGTCATCTGGACGGCAAGCTCAAGAAGGAAGACCTGACGCTCGGCGACAAGCCGATGGCCGACCACAAGGCCAACTCCGCGGGCCAGACCCCGCTCAACATCCTTCTCATCGGCTCCGACGCCCGGGACTCCAAGGAGAACCAGAAGCTCGGCGGCGCCAAGGACACCTTCGGCGGCACGCCTCTCGCCGACGTACAGATGCTGCTCCATGTCTCGGCCGACCGCAGCAACATGTCGGTCGTCAGCATGCCGCGCGACACCATGCTGAAGATGCCCAAGTGCACGGACCCGGACACCCGCGAGGTGTACCCGGCGAGCACGGACAACGTACAGACCAACGAGAGCCTGGGGCGCGGGGGTCCCGGGTGCACCGTGGCCACCTGGTACGAGCTGACCGGCATCACCATCGACCACTTCATGATGATCGACTTCGCGGGTGTGGTGTCGATGGCCGACGCCATCGGCGGCGTGCCGGTCTGCGTCCAGGCGAACGTCCACTCCCGCAACGCCGAGGGCAAGGGCTCGGGGCTGAAGCTCAAGAAGGGCGAGAACGTCATCCAGGGCGAGCAGGCCCTCCAGTGGCTGCGTACGCGTTACGGCTTCGAGGACGGAAGCGACCTCGCCCGTACCCACGCCCAGCACATGTACATGAACTCGATGGTCCGGGAGCTGCGCAAGGGCGCCAAGCTGACCGACCCCGGAAAGCTGATGAGCCTCGCCGAGGCGGCCACCGACGCGCTGACCGTCGACAAGGGCCTCGGCGGCGTCAAGAAGCTGTACGACCTGGCGGAAGAGCTCAAGAAGGTCCCCACGAACCGCATCACGATGGCGACGATGCCCAACGTGTACGGCGAGGGCACCCAGGCCGGGCGGGTCTTCCCGAAGCCCGGCGACGCCGAGCAGCTGTTCACCATGGTCCGCGACGACGTGCCGCTCGACGGCAAGGCGTCCAAGCGCAAGCCCCCGGCCGAGACCAAGGACCCGGCGGCGGCTCCGGCCGACACCGGGGTGCTCGTACGCAACGGCACCGGGAGCACCACGCAGGCGCCGACGCCGCAGCGGGCCACGGCGGTGGCGGGACTGCTCGTCGGCAAGGGCTATACGAAGGCCGTGTCCGACTCGACGCCCGATCCCACCGAACGCACCCAAGTCCTGTTCCCCAGCGCCGACTTGGAGGGCGACGCGCAGGCGGTCGCCAAGTCGCTCGGGATTCCGGTCTCCTCGGCGAAGAAGTCGGCGGACGTGTCGGGGGTCACGGTGGTCGTGGGCGCCGACTGGCGTTCCGGTGACACCTACCCGAAGTCGGCCGCGCCGGACGAGACGAAGACGCCGGACACGGCGCGTGCGCTCAACGGGGCCGACGAGACCGAGTGCATGGAGATCCAGCCCGGCTTCACCTTCTAGGGTGTGTTCCGGTGTACGACGAGGAGCCCCGGGCGACACGCCCGGGGCTCCTTCGTACGTCACGGCGTCGTAGGTCACGGCGCCGTACGCAACAGCGCCGTGCATGACGGCGCCGTACGTGACGGCCTCGCTCAGGCGGTCTGCTGGACCGCCGGGCGGCGGCTCGCGATGACCTTCCTGGCGAGCGAGCGCGGGCTGGTCAGGAAGCCGACCCCCCACGACATGTGCATCGTGGCGAGCGCGAGCGGGATCTGGAGCCGCGCCTTGAGCGGCAGGCCCCTGCCCGCCGGTATCGAGCCCGCGACGATCGCGGCCAGATAGCCGCCGGGGACGATCAGCGCCCAGGGGGTGAGGGCCAGACCGACGACGAGACCCAGCGCGTTGGCGCTGACCGCGACCGGCGGCGCGAGGTAGCGCAGATTGATCGAGCCCGAGTGGAAGCGGGCGACGACATGGCGCCAACGGCCGTAGTCCTTGTACTGCTTGGCGAGCGCCCGGACGGACGGCCGCGGCCGGTACTGGACACGCAGCTCGGGCGAGAACCAGATCTGACCGCCGGCCTCCCGGATCCGGAAGTTCAGCTCCCAGTCCTGGGCGCGGATGAACTCCTCGTTGTAGCCGCCCTGCTGCTCCAGCGCCGCGCGCCGGAAGACTCCGAGATACACGGTCTCGGCGGGTCCCGCCTCGCCACCCGTGTGGAAGGCCGCGTTACCGACACCGATCTTGGAGGTCATCGCCGCCGCGACGGCGCGCTCCCAGTCGTTCTCGCCCTCGGCGTGCATGATGCCGCCGACGTTCTGCGCGCCCGTCTCCTCCAGGAGGCGTACGGCGGTCGCGATGTAGTTCGGCGAGAGCATGCCGTGGCCGTCCACGCGTACGACGACGGGGTGCTTCGATGCCTTGATCGCCGCGTTGAGCGCCGCCGGCGTGCGACCGGTCGGATTGGGCACGGTCTGCACCCGCGCGCGGGCGCTGTCGGCGGTCTCGGTCACGAGTTCGGCCGCGATCTCGTCCGTACGGTCCGTGGACGGGCCGAGGGCGATGACCACTTCCATCTCGCCGTCGTACTCCTGCTCCAGGATGTGCCGGACGGAGTTCCGCAGATGCCGCTCCTCGTTGAGCACCGGCATGATCACGGACACGGCTGGGGATTGGGCGGGCATGTGATCCTTCGGGCGTCCGGAGGCGGGTTCTGGCACGCCACGTTACCGCGAATGGGGGACCCCGACGCGCGTCGGGCGGGCTCAGCGCAAGGCTGCTGATCGTATGGGCCTACGTTGCGTCCCCTGGCCGCCCTCGCCCCGTCCCCCGGCAGTCCAGTCGTTCCCGTCACCCGCGGAGGTGTCCCCCCGTGCCCACACCACCCCGCTCCCCCCGCCCCCGGCCCGCCGGCCGGCCCGGACCGGCGCAGACCGGCGTCCGGTCCGAGCGGACCGCCGGCGCCGCCCGTGGTGCGCGCGGTGTCCGAGGTGCGCGCGGCCTCCGTGGCGGACGGCGGAACGGGCGGCCGGGCCGTCCCGGACGGCCGCGCTGGGGGATGCGGGTGGCCACGACACTCTCGGTGCTGGTGCTCGGCGCGGGCGGCATCGGGCACGCCGTCGTGACGAGTCTCGACACCGGGATCGGCCGGGTGGACCCGTTCAAGGACATGAAGAACCGCCCCGACGGGGGCCACGGCATGAACATCCTCCTGGTCGGCACCGACGGCCGCGACAAGATCACCGAGAAGGAGCGGGCGAAGTACCGGCTCGGCGGCGCTCCCTGCCGCTGCACCGACACGATCATGCTCGTGCACATCTCGGAGGACCGTGAGCGCGCGAGCGTCGTGAGCCTGCCGCGCGACAGCTACGCGGAGCTGCCCCCGCACACCGACGGGAACACCGGTGAGAAGCACGGGCCCCACCCGGTGAAGCTCAACGCGGCGTACGCGGAGGGCGGCCCGCATCTGACGGTCCGGACCGTCGAGAGCATGACCGGCGTGAAGGTCGACCACTATCTGGAGATCGACTTCACCAGCTTCATGAAGACGGTCGACTCGCTCGGCGGGGTGGAGATCTGCACCGCCAAGCCGCTCAAGGACTCGCACACCGGCCTCGACCTGAACGCCGGGACGCACAAGCTGGACGGCGGCAAGGCTCTCCAGTACGTACGGTCCCGCTATCTCGACGGCTCGTCCGACCTCGGCCGGATGCAGCGCCAGCAGCGCTTCATGGCCGCGCTGATCAAACAGGCCACCAGCAGCGGTGTGCTGCTGAACCCGGTGAAATTCCGCGGTGTGACCTCGACCATGCTCGATTCGGTCCGGGCGGACAAGGGGTTCGGTACACAGGAGATGCTCACGCTCGGCAAGGCGATGCGCGACTTCACACCGGCGTCGTCGGAGTTCACGTCGGTGCCGGTCACCGAAGGCGGCTTCCCGGTCAAGGGCATCGGCTCAACGCTGAAATGGGACCCGGTGAAGTCGAAGAAGCTGTTCCGGGCGCTGCGCGAGGACAAGTCGCTGACGCCCCCGGCCCCCTTGGGGCCGCGCGGGCCGGGGGCCCCGAAGCCGCCGCCGGCCACGATGGTCGAGGTGTCGCCGCAGCAGATCAGGGTGCAGGTCTACAACGCGACGCGGGGGGACGGTCTGGGCCAGCGCGTGGACGGCGCCCTGCGCGCGACGGGCTTCCGTACGACGCGTGCCCCGCTGAACCACACGGGCCCAGAGGTGACGCGTACGCAGGTGCTGTTCGACCCGCGCTGGGACCGCTCGGCGAAGTCCCTGGCGGCCGCCCTGCCGGGCTGTGAGCTGAAGCCGGTGCCCCGGCAGGGGGCCACGCTGAAGGTGATGGCAGGAAAGGATTACAGGACGGTACGACCGGTGCGCGCCGAGGATGTGCACCAGGGCGAGTTCGGCGCGGTGACGGGCGACCAGGTGGTGTGCCCGTGACGAGGGCCGCGTACGGACTCCGTATCAGTCGTCGATCCCGTCGGCGGCACGCTTCTCGCGCAGCTCCATGATCGCGCGCCGCCGGGCGAGCCGGTGCGTACGCCGGATCTGCGCCTCCTGGTAGCGCCGCTTGTCACGCTCGGTCTCCGGGATCACCGTCGGTACGGGGCGGGGCCTGCCCTCCGCGTCGACGGCGGCGAAGACGAGATAGGCGCTGCCCACCTGCTGGGCGGGGGTCGACTCGTTCCAGCGCTCGGCGAGCACCCGGACGCCGACCTCCATGGACGACCGTCCCGTCCAGTTGACCTGGGCCTTCACATGGACCAGGTCCCCGACCCGTACCGGCTCCAGGAAGACCATCTCGTCCATGGACGCGGTGACCGCGGGCCCTCCGGAGTGCCGGCCGGCGACCGCGCCCGCGGCGTCGTCGACGAGCTTCATGATCACGCCGCCGTGCACCGTGCCGAGAAGGTTGGTGTCACTGCCGCTCATGATGTGGCTGAGCGTGGTGCGGGACGCTGAGGTGGGCTTACCCGGAATATCTGTCTCGGGGCGGACGGCCTGGTCTGTCATGCCCTCCACCCTATGCGGGGGTCCGTGACGGCCCGCATTGCATCAGCTTGGCAACAGGGATGCTGTGATTTTCCTCCACCCCTGTATGCGCGACACCTGCGAGCCGCACACTGGTCGGCATGAACGATTGGCCTGACGGATGGAACGGCGACCGCGCTGACCGTGGCGGCGAGCGTTACGGACGCGGCGCGGGCGGACAGCCCGAAGGCGTACGCGCGATGCCGCACGTGCAGCGGCGCGCCGTCCCCCAGCAGCCGTCGCAGGGGTACGACGGGGGATACGACCCGCCCCCGTACAACAGCGACTACAACACCGGCCAGGTCTACGGCACCCCCGCCGACCGCGGTCAGGGCGGCCCGCCCCGGGTGCCTCCGCAGGGGTCGTACAACAACGGCGGCGGCTACCCGCCGGACCACGCACCGGACTGGCGGCGCCGTATCAAGATCACCGCGATATCCCTGGTCGCCGTCTTCCTCGTCGTCTCCATAGGCACCTACTTCTGGGCCGACTCCAAGCTCAAGCGCGAGGTGGACCTCTCGAAGGTCATCGAGCGCCCGGAGGCGGGCGACGGCACGAACTATCTGATCGTCGGCTCCGACAGCCGTGAGGGCATGTCCGACGAGGAGAAGAAGGACCTCCACACGGGCAGCGCGGAGGGCAAGCGCACCGACTCGATGATGATCCTGCACGACGGCTCGAACGGCCCGACGCTGATCTCGCTGCCGCGTGACTCGAACGTGGTGATCCCGTCCTTCCGCGGCTCGGAGTCCGGGAAGATGTTCCCGAACCAGGGCCGCGAGACGAAGCTCAACGCGGCGTACGCGGAGGACGGGCCCGAACTGCTCGTGCGTACCGTCGAGTTCAACACCGGTCTGCGCATCGATCACTACGTGGAGATCGGCTTCGCGGGCTTCGCCAACATCGTGGACGCGATCGGCGGTGTCGAGCTGGACATCCCGAAGGCCTTCAAGGACGAGAAGTCGGGCGCCGACTTCAAGGCGGGCAAGCAGACGCTGGACGGCGAGCAGTCCCTGGCGTTCGTCCGTACCCGGTACGCCTTCGCGGGCAGCGACCTGGACCGTACGAAGAACCAGCAGAAGTTCCTGGCGGCCCTCGCCTCGCAGACGGCCACGCCCGGCACGGTCCTCAACCCGTTCAAGCTCTACCCGACGATGGGCGCGGGCCTGGACACCCTGATCGTCGACAAGGACATGTCGCTCTGGTCGCTGAGCCAGATGTTCTTCGCGATGAAGGGCGTCACGGGCGGCGACGGCAAGTCGATGAACATACCGATCACGGGCAGCACCGGCGGGAACCTGGTCTGGGACAAGGCCAAGGTCAAGCAACTGGTGGAGCAGCTGAACAACGACGAGAAGGTCACGGTCACCTCGAACTGAGACCGCCCGTACAACGAAACACCCCGGCCCGCTCGTGCGGGCCGGGGCGTCTCGTTGTACGGGGACCTACGGCAGGTTGCGCGCCATCACGATGCGCTGGATCTGGTTCGTGCCCTCGTAGATCTGGGTGATCTTGGCATCGCGCATCATCCGTTCCACCGGGTAGTCGCGCGTGTAGCCGTAGCCGCCGAGGAGCTGGACCGCGTCCGTCGTGATCTCCATCGCCACGTCGGAGGCGAAGCACTTGGCCGCGGCGCCGAAGAAGGTCAGGTGTTCCTTGCCGCCGCCGTCGGAGACGCGCTGGGAGCGGGCCGCCGCCGAGTAGGTGAGCTGGCGGGCCGCCTCCAGCTTCATCGCCATGTCGGCGAGCATGAACTGCACGCCCTGGAAGTCGCCGATCGGCTTGCCGAACTGCTTGCGCTCCTGGACGTAGCCCGTCGCGTAGTCGAGCGCGCCCTGGGCGATGCCGAGGGCCTGGGCCGCGATCGTGATGCGGGTGTGGTCCAGGGTCTTCATCGCCGTGGCGAAGCCGGTGCCCTCGTCGCCGATGAGGCGGTCGGCCGGGACGCGGACGTTGTCGAGGTAGACCTCGCGGGTGGGGGAGCCCTTGATGCCGAGCTTCTTCTCGGGGGCGCCGAAGGAGACGCCCTCGTCGCCCTTCTCGACGACGAAGGCGGAGATGCCCTTCGTACGGCGGTCGGGGTCGGTGACGGCCATCACCGTGTAGTACTCGGAGACGCCGGCGTTGGTGATCCAGCGCTTCACGCCGTTGAGCACGTAGCCGTCGCCGTCCCGTACGGCCTTGGTCTTCATGCCGCCGGCGTCCGATCCCGCGTCCGGCTCGGAGAGGCAGTACGAGAACATCGCGTCGCCCTTGGCGAGCGGGCCGAGGTACTTCTTCTTCAGGTCCTCACCGCCGGAGAGGACGACCGGCAGCGAGCCGAGCTTGTTCACGGCCGGGATCAGGGAGGACGAGGCGCAGACGCGGGCGACCTCCTCGATGACTATCACCGTGGCCAGGGCGTCCGCCCCGGCGCCGCCGTACTCCTCGGGGACGTGGACCGCGTGCAGATCCGCGGCGACCAGCGCGTCGAGCGCCTCCTGCGGGAAGCGGGCCTCCTCGTCGACCGCGGCGGCGAAGGGCGCGATCTTCGCCTCGGAGAGCGCACGCACCGCCTCCCGGAGCATGTCGTGCTCCTCCGACGGGCGGTACAGGTCGAAATCAGCCGATCCGGCCACGGTCTTTCACTCCCCTGAATGCTAACTACCGTTAAGTAACACTAATTTTAGAGGTCCGGGGCGCCGTGATGTACGTGAGTTTTCCGACAGCTTCCGCACCTTGCCGTACGGGCGACCGAAAGGACGTCCGGAGCGCGGGGCTATGCTCGGCCGCGCACTCACGGTGCGATCGCAGCCTCGATCGCACGCCGGGCGCACCGCATCCCGACCGCACTCCCAGGAGCACGACATGGCCCTCAAGATCACTGTGATCGGTACCGGCTACCTCGGCGCCACCCACGCCGCGGCCATGGCGGAACTGGGCTTCGAAGTCCTCGGGCTCGACGTCGTCCCCGAGAAGATCGAGATGCTGTCGGCGGGACGGGTCCCGATGTACGAGCCCGGCCTGGAGGACCTGCTGCGCAAGCATGTCGCGGGCATCGAGGGGTCGAGCGGCCGGCTGCGCTTCACCACCTCGTGGGAGGAGATCGGCGCCTTCGGCGACGTCCACTTCGTCTGCGTGAACACCCCGCAGAAGCACGGCGAGTACGCCTGCGACATGAGCTATGTGGAGAGCGCCTTCGACTCGCTGGCCCCGCAGCTGGGCCGCGCGGCGCTGGTGGTCGGCAAGTCGACCGTGCCCGTCGGCAGCGCCGAGCGGCTCGCGCGCCGGCTCACCGAGCTGGCGCCGGCGGGCGGCGAGGTCGAGCTGGCCTGGAACCCGGAGTTCCTGCGGGAGGGCTTCGCCGTACAGGACACGCTCCACCCCGACCGGATCGTGGTGGGCACCGGGAGCGAGCGCGCGGAGAAGGTGCTGCGCGAGGTGTACGCGACGCCCGTCGGAGAGGGGTCACCGTTCATCGTGACGGACTTCCCGACCGCCGAACTGGTGAAGACCGCGGCGAACTCCTTCCTCGCCACCAAGATCTCCTTCATCAACGCGATGGCGGAGGTCTGCGAGGCGGCCGGCGGTGACGTGGTGAAGCTGGCGGAGGCCATCGGCTACGACGAGCGCATCGGAAGGAAGTTCCTGCGCGCCGGGATCGGCTTCGGCGGCGGCTGTCTGCCCAAGGACATCCGGGCGTTCATGGCACGGGCGGGCGAGCTGGGCGCGGACCAGGCGCTGACGTTCCTGCGCGAGGTCGACTCGATCAACATGCGGCGGCGCGGCCACATGGTGGAGCTGGCCCGCGAGGCCGTCGGCGGCGACTCGTCGTTCCTCGGCAAGCGCGTCGCGGTCCTGGGCGCGACGTTCAAACCGGACTCGGACGACGTACGGGACTCCCCCGCGCTCAACGTCGCCGGGCAGATCCATCTCCAGGGCGGCCAGGTCACCGTGTACGACCCGAAGGGCATGGACAACGCCCGCCGGCTCTTCCCGACGCTCGGCTACGCCGGGTCCGCGCTGGAGGCGGTGCGCGGCGCCGATGTGGTGCTGCATCTGACCGAGTGGCGCGAGTTCCGCGAGCTGGACCCGGAGGAGCTCGGCGGGGCCGTGACGCGGCGGCTGATCCTCGACGGGCGCAACGCGCTGGACCCGGCGGTGTGGCGCGGGGCGGGCTGGACCTACCGGGCGATGGGCCGGCCGAGGGCCTGAGGCCGCCCGGCACGGCTCCTCCGCGCCGGGGCACCGGTCGCGGTGGCACCGGTCGCGGGCACGGATCGCGGTGCACCAACTACCGTCGGGCGTCGTCCAGTTCCTCGATCGTCACCGTCGACGGCGACCGGCGCTGCTGGGCGGCGCGCGCCAGGAACTCGGTGTCGCGCAGCACGCGTGCCGCGTTGCCCCAGGTGAGATCCGTGACGGCGGTGTCGTCCCAGCCGCGGTCGAGCAGTTCGGTGATCAACCGCGGGTAGCACGAGGTGTCTTCGAGGCCGACGGTGTGCGGCGTGTCCGACTCGCGGCCGTACGTCCCGGAGAGACCGACGCACGCCGGGCCCGCCACGTCCCGTACCCGCTCGACATGGTCCGCGACTTCCGTGAGAGACGGACTCTTGCCGTCGCGGGCGGCCGGATCGCGGGTGAGCTGGTCGGGCGCGAAACTCACCATGCAGATACCGTTGTTGGCGCCGAGCAGCGTCAGGATGTCGTCCGGGACGCCGCCGTCGCCGGGGCGGTCCCCGAGGGCGCGCACGGCGGAGTGGGAGAACATCGCCGGTGCCTTGGTGACGGCCAGCGTCGCCCGCATCGTCTCGTCGGACGCGCCGGACAGATCGATGACGACGCCGAGCCGGTTCAGCTCGCGCACCACCTCGTGGCCGAAGCGGCTGAGCCCGTCATCGGCCCAGCGCGCGCCCGCGAGGGCGAGGGCGCGCACACCGAGGAGGTGGAACGCGCGCAGCGTGGCCAGCGAGTCGCCCATGGCCGGGCCCGAGACGGGGCCGAGGAGCGAGGCGACCCGTCCGCAGTTGCGCGCGTCGGCCAGGTCCCCGGCGCCGAGCGCCATGCGCAGGCTCTCCGGGTAGGACGCGATCAGGTCCCGTACGAGGTCGATCAGCTCCAGCGTGGTGCTCACGGCCCGGCCCGTGCGGACCTCGTCCGCGTCGACCTCCAGCGACCAGAACTGCCCGCCGAGCGCCCCCGCCTTGATCCGTGGCATGTCGGTGTCCAGGAAGCTGTCGCCCTGTTCCAGGTCGTGGCTGTGACTGGCCCCGCGGCGCCGCAGCAGCGTGGGGGCGAGGCAGTTGTGGCCGTCGACGACGGGGTGCGAGGACAGCAGAGCGCGGGCGCGCTCGGCGGACGAGGCGGACGTGGCCACGGAAGCCGTGTCCGTCGGCGCCGCCGATTCGGCGGCCGGCCGCGGGGACGTCGCGTCGAGATCACCGGCCGCGGCTGTCGTGTCCGTGTCGTAAGGGTCGTCCTGCAGATCTGCCATGACGAGGCTCCGTGGGGTGCGAAGGCAGTACGGCCACCGTGCCACGGGCGGACGGACGGGTCGCGGCGGACGGGGCGTTCGGGGGTACGCCGCGGGGCGCGGGCCCGGCGAAACCGGCCCCGCGCCCCGTACGCGGACCCCTCAGCCGTCCAGTTCCCCGATGGTCGCCGTCGACGGACCGCGCTCCTCGCGCAGCACCCGGGCCACGTCCTCCGCGGCGCGCACCACCCGTACCGCGTTGTGCCAGGTCAGCTTCGCCAGGTCCTCGGGCGACCAGCGGCGGGCGAGAAGCTCCGCGACGAGGTTGGGGTAGCCCGCGACGTCCTGAAGGCCCTCCGGCGTGAACGCCGTGCCGTCGAAGTCACCGCCGATACCGATGTGGTCGATGCCCGCGACCTCGCGCATATGGTCCAGATGGTCGGCGACCGTCGCCGCGGTGGCCGCCGGACGCGGGTTGACCGCCTCGAAGGCCCGGTGGATCCTCATCCCGGACTCGGTCGTGTCGAGCGGGTGCGCGCCGTGCTCGCGCATGTTCTCGTCGGCGGCCCGCGTCCAGGCGATCGCCTCGGGAAGGATGAACTTCGGTACGAAGGTGGCCATGGCCACGCCGCCGTTGGCCGGCAGCAGTTCCAGCACGTCGTCCGGGATGTTGCGCGGGTGGTCGCAGACCGCCCGCGCGGAGGAGTGCGAGAAGAGGACGGGCGCGGTGCTCGTGGCGAGCGCGTCGCGCATCGTCGTGGCGGCCACGTGCGAGAGGTCGACCAGCATGCCGGTGCGGTTCATCTCGCGTACGACCTCGTGGCCGAAGGGCGAGAGGCCGCCCACACCGGGCTCGTCGGTCGCCGAGTCGGCCCACGCGAGGTTGTCGTTGTGGGTGAGCGTCATGTACCGCACGCCGAGCGCGTACAGGGCGCGCAGCGTGGCGAGGGAGTTGTTGATGGAGTGGCCGCCCTCGGCGCCCATCAGGGAGGCGATCCGCCCGGTGCGGCGGGCGTTCTCCATGTCGTCGGCGGTGCGGGCGGCGGCGAAGTCGTCGGGGTAGCGGGCGATCATGCGCCCGACGACGTCGATCTGCTCCAGGGTCGCGCTGACTGCCGTGTCGCCGGCCATGTCGGAGCGTACGTACACCGACCAGAACTGCGCTCCTACGCCGCCCGCCCGCAGCCTCGGGATGTCGGTGTGCAGGTGCGCCGACTGGTCGTCCGCGAGGTCGCGCCGGTCGAGGTCGTAGGAGACCTGTTCGCGCAGGGCCCAGGGCAGGTCGTTGTGCCCGTCGACCACGGGGAAGTCTTCGAGCAGTTCGCGCGCCTGCTCCAGATAGTCCTCGGTGCCCATGGGGCCCTCACTTCCCGAAGCCGAAGCTGTCGTGACCGCTGACCTTGGCTCGCAGGAGTCTGCCCTTGTCCGTCGCCTGTTCGTTCAGGCTGCGCTGGAAGTCCTCCATACGGGCCCGCAACTGCGGATCGCCGGCCGCGAGGATCCGCGCGGCCAGCAGTCCGGCGTTACGGGCTCCTCCTACGGAGACGGTGGCGACCGGCACGCCGGCGGGCATCTGCACGATCGACAGCAGTGAGTCCATGCCGTCCAGGTACTTCAGCGGTACGGGGACGCCGATGACCGGAAGCGGGGTGACGGAGGCCAGCATGCCCGGCAGATGGGCGGCGCCGCCCGCGCCGGCGATGATCGCCCTGAGTCCGCGCCCGGCGGCCTCCTCGCCGTACGCGATCATCTCGCGCGGCATCCGGTGCGCGGAGACGACGTCGACCTCGTAGGCGATCTCGAACTCGTCGAGCGCCCGCGCGGCGGCCTCCATGACGGGCCAGTCGGAGTCCGACCCCATGACGACGCCGATGAGGGGAGAGCTCATGTGGTGATCGTTCCTCGGAGGTAGCCGGCGGCGTGGCGGGCGCGCTCCAGCACGTCGTCCAGGTCGTCACCGTAGGTGTTGACGTGGCCCACCTTGCGGCCGGGCTTCACGTCCTTGCCGTACATGTGGATCTTGAGCTGCGGGTCATGGGCCATGCAGTGCAGATAGGCCGCGTACATGTCCGGGTAGTCGCCGCCCAGCACGTTGCACATGACCGTCCACGGCGCGCGCGGGCGCGGGTCGCCGAGCGGCAGGTCGAGCACCGCGCGTACGTGGTTGGCGAACTGCGAGGTGATCGCGCCGTCCTGCGTCCAGTGGCCGGAGTTGTGCGGGCGCATGGCCAGCTCGTTGACGAGGATGCGGCCGTCGGCCGTCTCGAACAGCTCGACGGCGAGATGACCGACGACGCCCAGCTCGGCGGCGATCCGCAGGGCGAGCTGCTGCGCCTCGCCGGACAGTTCCTCGGAGAGGCCGGGCGCGGGCGCGATGACGGTGTCGCACACGCCGTCGACCTGCCGGGACTCCACCACGGGGTACGCCACCGCCTGGCCGTGCGGCGAGCGCACGATATTGGCGGCGAGCTCCCGGACGAAGTCGACCTTCTCCTCGGCGAGGACGGGGACGCCGGCCCGGAAGGGCTGCTCGGCGTCGTCCTCCGATCGGGCGAACCAGACTCCCTTGCCGTCGTAGCCGCCGCGCACCGTCTTCAGGATGACCGGGAAGCCGCCCACCTCGGCGGCGAAGGCCGCGACGTCGGCGGGGCCGGTGACGATGCGGTGGCGCGGGCTGGGCGCGCCCAGCTCGGTGAGCCTGGCGCGCATCACGCCCTTGTCCTGCGCGTGCACGAGGGCGCCGGGCCCGGGGCGTACGGCGATACCGTCCGCCTCCAGGGCACGCAGGTGCTCGATCGGCACATGCTCGTGATCGAAGGTGATCACGTCGCAGCCGCGCGCGAAGGCACGCAGGGTCTCCAGATCGGTGTGGTCGCCGACGACCACATCGGCGACCACCTGGGCCGCGGAGTCCTGAGGGGTCTCGCAGAGGAGCTTGAATCTGAGGCCGAGGGGGATGCCCGCCTCGTGGGTCATACGGGCGAGCTGACCGCCGCCGACCATGCCGACTACCGGGAACGTCACACTCCCAGGGTATCCGTCGCCCGGTGCGGCACGGTCCGGTGGTTACAGTGGGCCGGTCGGCGCCGTCCGCGGCGCCGCGGACGACTTCACCGACGAGACTGCGTCGTCGACCGAGCACGCCGACCGGACGGGGCTGAGCGACCTGATGACTGCCGCGCCTACGCAGCGACCAGCCCTGCGGGAGCGGCTGTTCCTGCTCACCCATGAGATCGCCAAGTTCGGCGCGGTCGGCGGGGTGGGTCTGCTGGTCAATCTGGCCGTCTTCAACCTCGTACGGCACACCACCGAACTCCAGGTGGTGCGGGCCAGCATCCTGGCCACCGTCGTCGCGATCGCCTGCAACTACGTGGGCTTCCGGTACTTCGCCTACCGGGACCGCGACAAGAGCCGCCGGACGAAGGAGCTGACTCTCTTCCTGCTGTTCAGCGCGGTCGGGCTGGTCATCGAGAACGGTGTGCTCTACACCGCGACGTACGGCTTCGGCTGGGACGGGCCGCTGCAGAGCAACGTGTTCAAGTTCCTCGGGATCGGCGTGGCGACGCTGTTCCGCTTCTGGTCGTACCGCACCTGGGTGTTCCGCCGCCTCCAGCCGGAGCCGGCGGCCGTGCCCGAGCTGGTCCCGGAGGCGGAGACCGGCCGGGTCACCTGACGGTCTTCCTCGGCTCCTTGCGGATCCGCACCTCACGGCTGAGGAAGAGCGCGAAGACCGGCGGCTGCTGCTGGAGCAGTTCGAGCCGCCCGCCGTCCGCCTCCGCCAGGTCACGGGCGACCGCGAGCCCGATGCCCGTCGAGTTGTGCCCGCTGATCGCGCGCTCGAAGATCCGTGATCCGAGGTCCGGCGGGACACCGGGGCCCTCGTCCGTGACCTCGATCACGGCCTGGTTGCCGGTGATACGGCTGCGCAGGGCGACCGTGCCGCCCCCGTGCATCAGGGAGTTCTCGATCAGCGCGGCGAGGACCTGCGCGACGGCGCCGGGGGTGCCGACGGCCCGCATGTGCTGGGTGCCGGAGCAGACGATCGCCCGTCCGGCGCTGCGGTAGGCCGGGCGCCACTCCTCGATCTGCTGCTGTACGACGTCGTCGAGGTCGAAGACGATCGCGGAGCCGGTGCGGGCGTCGCGCGAGTTGGTGAGCAGCCGCTCCACCACGTCGGTCAGCCGCTCCACCTGTGTCAGGGCGATCGTCGCCTCGTCCTTGACGGTGTCCGGGTCGTCGGTGGTGGAGATCTCCTCCAGGCGCATGGAGAGCGCGGTGAGGGGCGTACGGAGCTGGTGGGACGCGTCGGCGGCCAGCCGGCGCTCTGCGGTCAGCATCCGCGCGATCCGCTCGGCGCTGGCGTCGAGGACATCGGCGACCCGGTCCAGCTCGGGCACGCCGTAGCGCTTGTGGCGGGGGCGCGGGTCGCCGGAGCCGAGGCGTTCGGCGGTCTCGGCGAGGTCGGTGAGCGGGGACGCGAGCTTGTTGGCCTGGCGTACGGCGAGCAGGACGGCGGCGATCACGGCGAGCAGTGCCACCGCGCCGATGATCATCAGGGTGCGGCCGAGTTCACGGGTGACGGAGGCGCGGGACTCCTCGACGGTGACGGTCTCGCCCTGCTCGCCCTCGGCGCTGCCCCTGATGGCGCCGTCGTCGGGACGATTGCCGATCTCGACGGTCGGGCGGCCCGGGATCTCGACCTTGGCGTACCGCCCGCCGTCGATCTGCTCCCGCAGGATCGCCTCGGTGACCCGCTCGCCGCCGAGCAGCCGGCTGTCGACGATGCTGACCAGCCGTACGGCCTCCAGGTCCACTCTCTCCTGGGCGCTGTTGCTGATGGTGCGGGTCTCCACGATGACGAGGGAGACCCCGAAGACGGCGATCACGACGAGCACCACGGCGAGCGTGGAGTTGATCAGACGACGGCGCACTGTGCCCTACTTCTGCTCGGCCCTTGGTCTTGTCCGGCGGATCGGGCCGGATCGGGCCGGACCGCCCGCCTCAGCTCTTCTCGAAACGGAAACCGACACCCCGTACCGTCGCGATGTACCGCGGGTTCGCCGCGTCGTCGCCCAGCTTCTTGCGCAGCCAGGAGATATGCATGTCCAGGGTCTTCGTGGAGGACCACCAGGTGGTGTCCCACACCTCGCGCATCAGCTGGTCGCGGGTGACGACCCGGCCCGCGTCCCTGACGAGGACCCGCAGCAGGTCGAACTCCTTCGCGGTGAGCTGGAGTTCCTCCTCGCCCATCCAGGCCCGGTGCGACTCGACGTCGATGCGGACGCCGTGCGTGGTGGGCGAGGCGGCCGGTTCGCTCGCGCCGCGCCGGAGCAGGGCCCGGACCCGGGCGAGCAGTTCGGCCAGCCGGAAGGGCTTGGTGACGTAGTCGTCCGCGCCGGCGTCGAGGCCGACCACCGTGTCCACCTCGTCGGCGCGGGCGGTCAGCACCAGCAGCGGCACGGAGTGGCCCTCGGAGCGCAGTCTCCGGGCGACTTCGAGACCGTCCATGCCGGGGAGCCCGAGGTCGAGTACGACCAGGTCCACTCCGCCCTGGAGGCCGGCTTCGAGCGCGGTGGGACCGTCTTCGCGTACCTCCACCTCGTAGCCCTCCCTGCGCAGTGCGCGGGCCAGTGGCTCCGAGATGGACGCGTCGTCCTCGGCGAGCAGTACACGGGTCATGAGGTGATGGTAGTCCGCGTGGAGGAGCCTCCGGGCAGTGATCGCCGATGCCTGTGGCTCTGGGATGCGATTGGGCCACCCGCCTTCGAATGAGGCCCACGGTGACACAGATGCCTGTGATTCATCCCTCAAGTCATTCCATATGCCTCTCTGTCATGCCCTAGGGTGGCATGGCGTTCCGTAGGACCAATTGGGGATCTTTGGCAGCTCGGCGGCCGAAGATCCCGTTTTCATGAACCCGATCGAGCAAGGATCCCCCCATGGCGTCCAGCCTCACCAAGGACTCCCCCGACCCGACCGGCGGCCGCCCCACAGCCACCGGCCCCCACGGCGTTCCCGAGAAGACGTTCTTCGGCCACCCGCGCGGACTGGCCACGCTCTTCATGACGGAGATGTGGGAACGCTTCAGCTTCTACGGCATGAGGGCTCTGCTCACGATCTATCTGATCTCGGGCGGCCCCGACGCGTCGAAGAGCCTCCAGGAGGGCGGCCTCGGGCTGACCCTGGCCACCACGACGGCCATCTACTCCGTCTATCTGTCGATGGTCTATCTGCTGGCCATGCCCGGCGGCTGGCTGGGCGACCGGGTCTGGGGCCCGCGCAAGACCGTGACGATCGCGGCCTGCACCATCATGGTGGGGCATCTGACGCTCGCCCTGCCGGGCTCGGGCACCTTCTTCGCCGGTCTGGCGCTGGTGGCTCTCGGCTCGGGGCTGCTGAAGTCCAACATCTCCACGATGGTCGGCCATCTCTACGACGGCACCGACGACCCGCGCCGCGACGGCGGGTTCACCATCTTCTACATGGGCATCAACATCGGTGCCTTCTTCGCGCCGCTGATCATCGGCACCGTCGGTGAGAAGTACAGCTGGCACCTCGGCTTCGCGCTCGCGGCGCTCGGCATGGGCATCGGCCTGATCGTGTTCCTGCTCGGTACGAAGCACCTGGCCCCGCGGAGCAGCATCGTCCCGACGCCGCTGTCCCGCGAGGAACGGGCGAGCTGGCTGACGAAGGGGCTGACCTGGCTGCTGATCGGCTCGGTCTTCTACGGACTGGTCGTCTTCACCGGCCACTTCACGATCAACTGGGCGATGGTGCCGCTGACGCTGGCGGGCATCGTCATCCCGGCCGGGGTGCTGATCCGGATAAAGCGCGACAAGGATCTCTCGCCGTCCGAGCAGACGAAGATGTCCGGCTACATCTGGTTCTTCGTCGCCGCCGCCGTCTTCTGGATGATCTACGACCAGGGCGGGTCGACGATCCAGGCGTTCGGGACGACGAAGGCCGCCGACCATGTCTTCGGCATCGGCTTCCCGACGTCCTGGTACCAGTCGCTGAACCCCGTCTTCATCATGGCGCTGGCCCCGGTCGTCGCCTGGCTCTGGCTCTGGCTGAACCGGCGGGGCCAGGAGCCGAGCACGGTCGTGAAGTTCTCCGCGGGCCTGGCCTTCGTGGGCGTCTCGTTCTTCTTCTTCCTGATCCCGCTGATGCTGGCGGCGGACGGCACCCTGGTCAGCCCGGTGTGGCTGGTGGGCATCTATCTGATCCAGACGGTGGGCGAGCTGTGCGTCTCACCGGTCGGTCTCTCGGTGACGACGAAGATGGCTCCGGCGAAGTACGCCAGTCGGATGATGGGCGTGTGGTTCCTCGCGGTCACCGCGGGCGACTCGGTGACGGGGATGCTCTCCATCGCCGGTGTCGATCTGAGCCGTACGGGGGTGGTCGCCTTGGAGGCGGCGCTGGCCACGCTCGCCGGCTTCGCGGTCTTCATGTACCGCAGGAAGGTGCGTGCGCTGATGGGGGACGTGCGCTGATGGGGGACGTGCGCTGACGGGCCGATGTCCGATGCCGGGACCGCGGCTCCGGCCCCAACGCGGCGAGGTGCCGTGCCGGGCGTCGCGGACCGGGCGGGACCTTGAGGACACGAGCCTAGGACGGGGCCGCGAGGATCGCCCAGACCGTCTTGCCGGGCGCTCCCGGCGTACGGGAGACGCCCCAGTCCAGACAGAGCCGCTGCACGATGAACATGCCGTGCCCCCCCGGTCGTCCGGCGCGGTGCGGCGTACGGGGCGCGGGCTGGCCGGCGCCCCGGTCGGTGACCTCAAGGCGCAGCATCTTGCTGTCGGAGGAGACCCGCAGCTCTTCGGGGCCATCGGCGTGCAGGCAGGCGTTGGTGACCAGCTCGGAGACGACGAGCAGTACGTCCTCCGCGGCGGCGCGGCGGTCCGCGGTCTCCGCCGGCAGCCAGCCCCAGTCGTAGAGGGCCTGCCGGGTGAAGTCGCGGGCCATCGGGACGATACCGCTGGCGTTGCCCAGTGCCAGGGTGCGTACCCGGCCTTCGGGCTCGGCGGAGTGGGTACCCGCGCCGTCCGGCTCGGAGCCGAAATCGCCCGGCGGAAACTGCCGGGTGGTGCTCATCAGCGCTTCACCTCACCGATTCACCGGTTCGCGAATTAGTCGTTACCTCGGTACAGAGAGTGTCTGGCCTGTCCCGACCGGCCTGGGGTCTCTTCTGCCCGGCGTAATCGTGACAACACCCACAAGACCTACGTGGGTGACGTGACTCTTGCAACATCTGGTTCCCGCGAGGACCTCGCAGGGCCCCCGGGTCAGTCGGCAAGAGCCGCTTCCAGCGAATCGTGCACGGTGAAGACCGCGTCGGCGCCGGTGATTTCGAAGACCCTGGCGACCACCGGCAGCATCGCGGCCAGATGGACGGCCCCGCCGGCCGCTTCGGCCTTGAGACGGGCACCAAGCAGTACGTTCAGCCCGGTCGAGTCACAGAATTCGAGCTGCGAGCAGTCGATCACGAGCCGTACCCGGCCCTGGTCGAGTGCTTCGTCCAGAGGTGCGCGCAACAGCTCGGCGGTGTGGTGATCCAACTCACCCGCGGCTGTCACGACCTCGCTCCGGCCCTCGGTCCGAACTTCGACCCGAAGCCGGCCCCGGTTCGTGCTGCCGACCGTCTGGCGGTCCATGCCCGTCCGTCCCTCTTCTGCCATGTCGTGCGCCGTCGTCAGATGTTTCAGAAGTTGTCGCAGTCGCGCTCTGATCGTGCCCGTCGTCGCGCCACGTGCCGTGACGTTCGACGGAACATTACGCCTTTCAAACGGTCTCCGGAAGCCAATCTCCCCCACAAGGCGGACATACGTACGAATTGACACTTGCACGCGTCCGCGCTGAACCGATAGGGCTAGTAACCGACACAAGAATCCGGACCGAAACGACCGGCCATGGAGGCGCCGCAAACCGCAGCAGCGCGTATTGGCATCGGCAGCCATATGCCGAGAACGTATGGAGGAGACCATGTCACCCCGGCTCGACGAACCGCGTACCCAAGACGCGCCGTCGACAATCCCGTCCGAACCTGACGAGACCGGCGCCACACTCGCGGCCGGTTTCCCGGGCCTCGATGGCATGCCAGAGATCCCGCCCCTCGACGAGATCGGCGCACTGGACGCCCGGGCTCTGTCCAAGACGCTCTTCGGGCGCCTCGAAGGCCTGGAAGAGGGCACCCACGAGCACGCGTACGTGCGCAACACCCTGGTCGAGCTGAATCTCGCCCTGGTCAAGTTCGCCGCCTCCCGGTTCCGCTCCCGCAGCGAGCCCATGGAGGACATCATCCAGGTCGGCACGATCGGCTTGATCAAGGCCATCGACCGCTTCGAACTCAGCAGGGGCGTCGAGTTCCCCACCTTCGCGATGCCGACGATCGTCGGCGAGATCAAGCGCTTCTTCCGCGACACCTCCTGGTCGGTACGGGTCCCGCGAAGGCTCCAGGAGCTCCGTCTCGAACTGGCCAAGGCCGGCGACGAGCTGTCCCAGCAGCTGGACCGCGCGCCGACCGTCGCCGAACTCGCCGGCCGGCTCGGCATCACCAAGGACGAGGTCGTCGAGGGGATGGCGGCGAGCAACGCGTACACGGCGAGCTCGCTGGACGCGCAGCCGGAGGAGGACGACACCGAGGGCGCGCTCGCGGACCGCATCGGCTACGAGGACCACGGGATCGAGGGCATCGAGTACGTCGAGTCGCTGAAGCCGCTGATCGCCGGGCTTCCGGCTCGCGACCGGACGATCCTCTCGCTGCGGTTCGTGGCCAACATGACGCAGTCGGAGATCGGTGAGGAGCTCGGCATCTCCCAGATGCACGTGTCCCGGCTGCTGTCACGCACCCTCGTCAAGCTGCGGAAGGGTCTGACCCTCGACGAGTGAGCGGGGATTTCGGTGAACGGGGCGTCGCGGCCTGGAAGTTACGGCCGCGGCGCCCCGTTCGTCGCTCCACGGCCCCCACCGGCCGGCCCTGCGCGGCGCACCGCCGCACCGACCGCCCGCCCCTGATGCGCCGGACCGGCCGGAGACCGTATTGACGGGAGCATCCCGTAAGGCCACATTGATCCGGGGGCAGGGGGAAACGGTATGGCTCTTGGGGTGGGCTGTCCGACGCCGTACGCCGCGCTGGAAGGTCTGATGCGGCGACGTCTCGGCAGGGAGTGTCTTTACGTGCCGTCGTGCCGGCTCGGGCTCTATGTGGCGCTGCGCCACTGGTGCCCGCCCGGCGGCCGGGTGCTGATGTCGCCGGTCAACGACGACGTGATCATGTTCGTGGTGCTCGCCGCCGGACTGCGCCCGGTCCAGGCGCCGTTGGACGCGCGGGACGGGTCGATCGACCTGGCGGCCGTCCCGGAGTCCGACTGGCGCGGGCTGTCCGCCGTACTGACCACGAATCTGTACGGGAACCCCGATCCCGCGCCCGAACTGCGCGCCCGCTGCGACGCGTTGGGCATCCCGTTGATCGAGGACGCCGCCCATGCCATCGGCAGCGAGGTCGGCGGGCAGGCCGTCGGCACCTTCGGGGACGCGGCCGTCTTCAGCCTCTCCAAGCATGTGGGCGCCAAGACCGGCGGGTTCCTCGCCGTGGCCGACCCCGGGCTCCGTACGGAACTGGCGGCGGCCCGCGACGCGCTCCTCGAACCGTCCAGGCTCGCCGCCGAACTCACCTACGCCGTACGCCCGTACGCGGAGGCAGGCGTGCGCGGGATGCGGCTGGTGCGGGCGGCGCGGGGACTGCTGCGCGCGGCCGGTGCCGAGGAGCGCCGGGACATCCGGATGGAGCTGCGGCCGGGTGATCTGAAGGAGGCGCTGGCCGGTGAGCCGGGGCTGGGCGGCTTCGACTCGTGGGTGCGGGTGGACATGCACCGGTACCGCATCACGCCGGGCCGCGTCCGCCTCGGACGTACCGAACGGCTGCTGTCCGGGCTCGATCCGCTGCTCGGGGCCCACCGGGAGGGCACGCGGCGGCTGTTGGGGACGTCGTGGGCGGCTCCCGGGCCGCACGGAGCGGCGCAGCCGCTGTTCCGGGTGCCGTTGCTGGTCGCCGACCGGGACGCCGCCGTCGCCGCGCTCGCCCGTCGCCGGATCACCACCGGCTATCTGTACGACCCGCCGCTCGACGTGTACGCGGGTGACGTCTTCACCGACGCGTCGCCGCACCCCGCGCCCGCAGCCTGGTTCGCCCGGCACGCGCTGCCGGCCGATCCGTTACGGGCCCCCCAAGTCATCGCCGTACTGAGCGAGTCGGGGGCCGAGCCCGCTTCACCCCCGGAGCGCGTCGGTGACTGACACCTCGCGCACGGAGACGGTGGCGCGGGAAGAGCCCGCCGGCGAAGGCGGGAGCGGCGGCGCGGCCAACAGCGACTCGATGTTCCGCAACGCGTACGCGCTGATGCTCTCCACCGGCGTCTCCGCCGCCCTCGGTCTCGGCTTCTGGCTGGTCGCCGCCCGCTACTACACCGAGGAGGCCGTCGGCCAGGGCTCCGCCGCCATCGCCGCCATGCGACTGCTGTCATCCATCACCGCGACCACCATGATCGGGGCGGTGGTGCGTTACGTGCCCCGGGCCGGGCGCGCGACCGGGGCGCTGGTCCGGCGGGCGTACGCGGTCAGTTCGGCGGTCGTCTGCGTCGCCTGTGTGGTCTTCCTGCTGACGCTCGACCTGTGGGGCCCGTCGTACGCGCCGCTCGACGGCGTCACCGCCGGGCTCGTCTTCACCGGCGCGTGCGTGGCCTGGGCGCTGCTCACCCTCCAGGACGGGGTGCTCACCGGGCTGCGCAGGGCCTTCTGGGTGCCGGTCGGCAACGCGGTCTTCTCCCTCGGCAAACTGGTGCTCCTTGTCGCGTTCGCCACCGCGATGCCGGTCCTCGGCGTCTTCGTGTCGTGGGCGGCGGCGATCGCCCTGTCCGTACTGCCCCTCGGCTGGCTGGTGTTCCGCCGGCTCATCCCGCGCCAGGCCGCCGCCGACCGGGACCGTGAGCCGCCGCGCCCGGGGGACATCGGGCGGTTCCTGGCCGGCGACTCGGTCGGCGCCCTGTTCAGCCTGGCGATGATCAACCTGCTGCCGGTGATGGTCGCCGTCCGCTTCGACGCGGCGCACAACGCGTTCTTCTACACCGCCTACACCGTCGGCGGGACGATGGAGTTCATGGCCATCAACATGGCCTCGTCCCTGACCGCGCACGCCTCGCACTCCCCCGAGCGGCTGGCCGAGGGCGTACGGGGGGCGCTGCGCCGGATGGCGTTGCTGCTGGTGCCCGTGGTGCTGGTGCTGGTGGTCTTCGCGCCGCAGGTGCTCGCGCCCTTCGGGGCGGACTACGCCGAGCACGGCTCGACGGTGCTGCGGCTGCTGGCCGCCGCCGCGCTGCCCCGGGTCGTCGTGGAGCTGTACATCGGCGTGCTGCGTGTCCAGGGCCGTACGGGCATGCTCGCCGCCCTTCAGGGCGCGATGTGCGTGTGTGTCCTCGGCAGCGCGGTCGTGCTGCTCGGGCCCGCCGGGATCTCGGGGGCCGGGCTGGCGATGCTCCTGTCCATGACGCTGGTCGCGCTGGTCGCGGCGCCGGGGCTGCGGTCGGCGCTGAAAGGACACGGGCGGGACCGGGACAAGGAGTACGGGACGACGTGGGCGCGCGAGGCCGCCGAGCGAGGGCAGCGTCCTGGGGACGAACCGCTCGACGCGGTGAGGCGGACCACGTACTCGGGAGGCGGGTACGACACGGCGACCCCGGCCTTCGGGCTGCCGGTGGTACGGGCACCGAAGTCCACGGCTCCCCCGCGGCCAAGGCCACCGACCCGAACGGCCCCCCCGCCGCGCGGCGGGGGGCACCTGTCGGCCGCCGCGCTGTGGCTGCTGCTGGCTGTGGCCGCCGGGCTGTTCTGGATACCGCTGTGGGGTACGGCCGGCATCGGCGCGGACCGGGTGTCGGGGGCCCAGCTCATCGCCGCGCTTCCGCCGTGGACCGTGGGCGCCGGGGTGCTGCTCGTCGTCGTCCAGTGCGCGGCCGTGGCGCTTGTACGGTCGCGTCCGCTCCTGCTCACAGCCGGCCTGCTGGCCCTGTTCGGCGCGCTGCACGGGGCGCCGGCCCTCCTCGGCGTCCGGCCCGAGGAGGTGTCCGGCCCCTGGCACCGGCCGCTCACCGACGCTCTCGCCCAACTGGTCGGTGAGGCAAGGGCGTTGGTGCTTCTTCCCGTCGCACTGCAACTGCTCTGCCTGGGGCTGGCCGCCGTCGCGCTCCGCGCGTCACGCGGGCGCGGGGGCGGGGGGCTGGACGGCCGGGCGGTCGCGACGGCGGTCTGGTGCCTCGCGGTGGTGGGCTGGTCGGCACAGGGCGCGTTCGCCACGGTCGCCGTCCCGGTGACCATCGGTCTGCTGGTGGCCGCCGTCACCGCCGTACTCTCGCGGATCACCAGGGGAAGAGCCCCGTCCGGCCGGTGAGCGTTTGCGAGTATCACACCCGTGATGTCAACTGAGTGGGTACGGGAAATCAGCTTCCTTCTGAGGGGATGAATGGCATGTCCACTGAGACCAACGCCCGTGAAGCCACCAGGGACTTCGACCTCGACATCGACGCCGTCCTGAGCCCGAGCGAGGCGGAGGGGACCTACCGCGACAGCCGTGAGTGCGCCGCGCTCGCGCTGGTGGGCGGCGCGGGCGCCGTCCTCCTCTCGCCTCCCACCCCCCGCCCGAAGAAGGGCTGACGGGAGACGTCGAATGGAGCAGTCAGGTACCTCTCCGCGCCTGGCGGGCGTGGTGCATGACCTCGCTTCAGAGGTGGTCTCCGTCCTGCGGGACGGGGGCCACTCCTCTGTGGTGGGCGGCACCGTGGGCACCCTCGCGGACGACCGGCTGGGCCTGGCGGCGGTGCGCGTGCTGGGCGCCGACGTCCTGCTGCCCAGCGTGCTCACCCGCCGTCGGCCGCTCCCGGACGACCTGGCGGTCTTCCAGCGCGCCCTGCACGCCTTCGCCCCCGGCGCCAGGTCGTCCGAGACGACGGTGTGGAGCCACTGGGCGATGACCCAGACGCTGCACCGGCTCGACGAACCCGCGACCGGGGCGCACGACGGGCCCGACGCCTCCTGGCTGGACGGCCTGGACTGGCCCCGGCTGACGCACCAGCTTTCGCTCCTCGGGGCGCTCGCAGTCCCGGGCGCCGATTCGGCGGTCGCCCAGGCGGCGGCACGCAGGCCCGTGGACGTGGCGCGCGGCTTCGTACGCGCGGTAAGGCGCCGTGACTGGCTCCAGGCGGCCGGTGCCGGGCGCTGGCTGAGCGTCATCGACGGTGTCCCCGACACGCTCGGGCTGGACACCGGGCTCGAATTCGTCGGCCAGATGGCCGGGACCGACGCCCGGGTCGGTCTGCATGTCCACGCCGCGCGGCACATCCGTGCCGGGGGACGAGGATGAGTACGCCCCGGACGACCGAGGTCCCCGGACCGTCGGAGGAGTTTCCGGGGCTGCCCCACGGCGTCCCGGGGTCGGCGGCGGCCCGCGTCTCCCGGACCGCCCTGGGATGGGTCCACGACCATCGCGACCTCTTCCGGCTCCCCGGCGACGTGCTGTCCCCGGACGCCGAGGTCAACCGCACGCTGAAGCCGCTCGGCGAACTGGGCCAGCTCGCCTTCTCGATGCGGGCGCACAGCCGGCCCGGCTCCGGCCGCCACCGGCAGGCGTCGGAGCTGCTGGACTTCGCGTGGGACCAGACCCGGCAGGGACGGCTCTTCCTCGACCTGCTGCGGGAAGAGCCCTTCGCGACGTATCCGCTGGAGATCTACGCGGCGTTCGCCGCCGCCGGTCTGCGGCACCCGGGCTTCGAGGAACTGGCCGCGACGGTGCGGCGCACGCGCGGCTGGGAGCGGATCGAGCAGGAGCCGAACCGGCGTCTGGGCGTGCTCAACTCCGAGCGCCGGGTGGGCCTTCCGCCGTCCGGGGAGCCCTCGGCCGCGCTCGCGCGCACCTGGCTGGGCGGGCTGCCCGAGCCGTGGACGTTCGAGCGGACGGCGGGCTACGGGCTGACGCACGTCGTCTTCCACCTGACCGACTGGGGCAACGCCCGGCACCGGATGCCGGCCGACCTGGCCGGGTATCTGGAGGTCTGGCTCCCCCCGTGGCTGGACACCTGTCTGGACGCGGAGCAGTGGGACCTGGGCTGTGAACTGCTCGCCGTCGCGGGATGTCTTCCCGGCGCTCCCTCGTACCGGGACGGGGACCTCGGGGGCACGGTCGAGGCCGCGTGGGCGCGGATCACCGAAGTCCAGGACGCGGCCGGCGGCCTCCCCGAGACCGGTCTGGGGCGTCCTCACGAGCCTGCCAGGGACTTCGCCCACTGCTACCACTCCACACTGCTGGCGGCGTTCGCCGCCACACTCACCGACCCCCTCCCGGCCACCGCACAGGAAGGCGTCGCATGACGACGGACAACACGAGCGCCGACCATGTGCGGCTCGTCCACGGCGTCGGCGCGCACGCGATGGAGTGGCTGCACACCAACCGCGCCGGTTTCCGTCTCGAACCGGACGCCGACCCCGAAGTGGGCTTCCTGGAGCGCTTCAAGCCGATCGGCGAGGCCGCCATGATCTGCAAGATCCTCTTCCGGGAAGGGGTGGCCGGCTCACGACAGGCCTCCCTCGCCCGCGGCCTGATGGACCACCTGTGGCGCGACGCCCTCGACGGCGGGCGGATGCTGGCGCGCGGCCGGCGCCAGGAGCCGATCTCGCCCATCCCCTTCGAGGTGTATCTGCCGTTCAAGGAGATGGGCTACCAGGAACCGGAGACCGAGCGGGCCGCGCACCTCAACCACCGGCTCGGCAGCTGGGCCGCCCTGGAGGTGCTGCCCGTCCGGCGGCTGGGCATCTCCACGTACGAGGAGCGCTTCGGGCTCGCGCCGAGCACTCCGGTCGACGAGGCGACCGCCCGTACCTGGCTCGCGCGTACGCCCGAACCGTGGACCGTCGAGGGCCACATCGGGTACGACATCACCCACACGGTCTTCCATCTGACCGGCTGGGGCCGCAATCCGGCCGGGCTTCCGCCGCACATCGCCGACTATCTCGCCCTCTGGCTGCCGGTGTGGCTGGACGACTGGCTGGACCTGAAGCGCTGGGACCTGCTGGGCGAACTGCTCGTCGTGGACGCCTGTCTGCCCGAACCGACCCTGGACGAGCGCGCGTGGCGCGGCTTCGCCGCCGCGCAGCAGCCGGACGGCGCGATGCCCGCCGTCCGGGAGATGCCGGAGGGGAGCCGCGACGACGTGTTCGACATCGTCTACCACCCGACCCTGGTCGCCGCCTTCGCCTCCGTACTGGCCACCTCGCGCGCCATGGCACGTCTGACGGCGCCCGTGGCGTCATGAGCGGGCACGAGCTCACCGAGGCCGAGGACGGCGGCGGCACACCGTCCGCGCGGCCCGAGCGGGAGGTCACGCCGGCCGCGCGCCCCGCCGTCGCCGGTACGCCGCGTGAACGGCTCGACGCGGCCGTGCGCGCGGTCGAAGCGCCGGAGGTCGTGTTCGCCGTCTCCGTGCACGGCCGTCGCACCGTCCGCGCCTCGCCCGGCGCGGAGGGGCTGCGTTACGAGATCGGCTCCGCGTCCAAGCCGTTCGCCGGTCTGCTCCTGGCCCGGCTCGCGCGGACCGGCCACATCGCGTACGAGGACTCCGCCGCGGACTGTCTCGGACACCGGCCGCCGCCCGTCGCGCCGATCACACTGCGCCATCTGATCACCCACACGTCCGGGCTGCCCGCCCTGCCGCGCGACTTCTACCGGCAGGCGCTGCCGCACTGGGCGACCAATCCGTTCGCGGGATATCCGGCGCATCGCGTGGTCGACGCGTTCCTGCGCGCGCGACCGCGCCACCGGCCCGGCAGGCGCTGGCACTACTCCAACTTCGGCGTCTCCGTGCTCGGGCACGCGCTCTCCTGCGCCACCCGCACGAGCTGGGACGCGCTGATGGAGGAACAGGTGCTGGTGCCGCTCGGTCTGTCCGCCACCTCGACACGTGGCGCCGGCACGGCGACCGACGCGATCGGGCACGCCGGGGACGGCGTCAGCGAGGTGCCCCCGCTGCGTATCGGCGGCTTCGCGGCGGCCGGCGCGGTCCGAGCCACGCCGCACGACCTGCTCACCTTCCTGGAGGCGCATCTGCGGCCCGAACGCACACCGGCGCTGGCGCACGCGCTGCACGCGGTGCGCCGCCCCGTGCTGCGGCGCGGAATGGGCAAGGCGCACACGCACACCCTGACCTGGTTCCAGCATCCGACCGAGAACGGTCCGGCGTACTTCCACTGCGGGGCGACGAGCGGGCAGCAGGCGTTCATCGGGTTCTGTCCGGGGACGGGGACGGCGGTGGCCGCGGTGGCGACACGGAGGTTCCGGCGGGCCGACCGATTCGTGCCGACGGCGTACGAGGTGCTGTTCGGCGGCTGAGAGCCGGGTCGTGCCGCCCTACGGCGGCGGTTGCCGGAAGTAGTCGTCCCGGCCCGCCTCGCGGTAACCCGCCAGCCCCGGGCCCTCGTTGACGGTCAGATCGCAGTTGTCGCCCGGCACCGGTCTGTTCCACTGCACCAGGGCCTTCACCTCCGGCATCGTGCGCACCGATTCGGGGATGCCCGCGTACCAGTCGCGCTGTCGGGCGGGGTCCGCCGGGTCGGGCACGGTGCCGAACTCCGCCAGCATCAGCGGCTTCTCGGACGAGACGTTGGCCCGCAGCCAGTCATAGGTGGGGCGCTGACTGCGCTCGAAGTCCTTCCAGTCGGTCGTGTCGTGGCAGAGGAAGTAGTTGTACTGGTCCATGCCGATCCAGTCGACGTAGTCGTCCCCCGGATACAGCGCCTTCATCTGGTCCGCGCTGCCCAGATAGCCGGAGACCGTCCACACCCACACCACGTTGTCGACGCCCAACTCCTCGAAGCGGTCGCGGAGATGGCGGTACGCGGCGACGTACTCCCCAGGGGTGCCCGCGCCCTCCTTGATACGGGCGTCCACCTCCTGGTCGAAGGAGAGGAAGATCCGCTTGCCGTGCTCCTCGCCGTACTCCTTGATGCGGCGCGCCTGCGGATCGATGATCTCCTCGTCGTGCTTCCCGGCGGCGATGTTCGCCCAGCCCAGCTGGTCCTCCGTCCAGTTCGCGTGGTGCGGCTCACGCCAGACCGTGGACTCCCAGGCCAGCATCAGCATCCGGTCCTCGCCCAGCTCCCGCTCGTCGGGGGTGAGGAGCTGTCCGTCGAGTTCGGTGTTCGACATGTCGTGGTAGTTGTAAACAAGGTCGAGCCTGCGTCCGATCTTCTTCTCGAAGGCGTACACCGCCCTGGTGAGCGAGCCTTCCGCCGGGCCGTCCTCCGCGTACGGGACGTACGCCCCCCACCACGCGCCGCACGGCGGCTCCAGCCGGTCCGTGGCGGCGCAGCTGTCCACCGGCCCGTCCGACTCGGTGGCCCAGATGCCGATCCCCGCGATGAGCAGCCCGACGGCGACCAGGACGATCACCGTGTACGCCTGCTTCTCGACGTCGCTCAGCCGCGGCGCCATCAGCGTTCTCTCCGGCCGGCCGCGCCCCACGTCGCGGCGGGCAGGGGCAGCCCCGGCAGGGCGGCGGCCACGGTCGTGATCGCCGCCAGCGTCACCAGGAAGGCCGTCGCGGAGAAGCCGCGCACCAGGAAGAGCGTGGTGGAGACGGTGACCGCGAGGGAGAGGCTGAGCGGGGCCGCGAGCGCGAGGGCCTCGATACGGGCGGCCGGGCGCAGCGTGCCGCGCTGCGGGTGGAGAAGCGCGAGACCGGGTCCGAAACAGACGAAGAGCAGCACTGGGACCCAGCGCAGTGGTGAACCACCGGGCAGGGCGGTCACGGCGAGCGCGCCCCAGCCGGCGAGGGCCAGCGGCAGTCGGAGCCGTAAATGATCCCACGTCATGGGCTCTCACCTTCCGCGTCCGGCCGGTACCGCAGGACGATGCCGTACGTGTGCACCTCCACCACCCGGAAGAGGGGCGAGACGCTGAGCCGCGACCGCAGGGTGGAGAAGCCGCCCGGTGGCAGCAGCCCCTCACCGGCCGCGTAGATGTCCTGCGTGCGGGTGAGGATCACGTACGCGTCGGTGCCGGGCGGGATCCGGTCGGCCAGATAGCGGGCGGGGTCCGCCAGCATCCGCTCGTTCTCGGGGAGTTCCTGCTCGGCGAAGAACCAGTGCTCCACGCGGTCGTAGCGGTGCAGCGCCTGCGGGAAGGAGCCGGTGGTGGCGAGGATCAGCGCACCGTCGGGCGCCCGGTCGATCGCGCGGGTGACGAGCGCGGTCTCGGCGGGCGGGGTGTAGTACATCTTCTCCTTGCCGTAGTACGAGGGCAGGAAGCCGGCCAGCAGCGCGAGGAGCGCGACGGGCAGCGCGAGATGGAGCGTGAGCGCGGCGGCCCGTCGGCGGAGTCCGTGCCGGGCGTCGCCGACGGCGGGCACGAGCGTCGCCGCCGCGAAGAACGCGGCGCCGGGCAGCCCGAACAGATAGACCCGGAAGAGCATTTCGCCGCCGTAGTCGTTGACGACGAACAGCGGGACGGGTGCGACGGACACGAGCAGCAGCGGCAGCGCGCCGCGTACCAGCCGGCGCCGCAGCAGCAGGGCCGCGCCCGCCAGCGCGGCGACGGCGAGCACCATCAGCACGTTTGCGCGACCGGCGAGTTCGGGGCCGGGGCCGGTGAGTTCACCGGCGTATCCGGCGCGTGAGTTCTCGGTCAGCTCGCCCAGCGAGTCGCGCAGGGTGCCCAGGGTCTCGACGAACAGCGGCCGGCCCATGGTCAGGTCCCAGGCCAGCATGATCAGGGCGGCGACGGCCAGCAGTCCGTAGTTGCGGTAGCGGCGGGTGAGGGTCAGGGCGAACAGCGAGACGCAGAGCATCACCGGCGTGAGCTGGTGCGCGGCGTTGACGGCCAGGATCAGCGGCGCGAGGACGGCCACGCAGACGGCGCGCTGCCGGGTGCCGGTGGGCGGCGGCACCGCGGCGGACGCCGGGTCGAGGTACGACCGGTCGCGCAGCCTGCCCGCCGACCCCGGCAGCACGAAGTGCCGCAGCACGACGGCGATCACGGCCAGATGGAGCAGATAGGCGAAGCCCTGCGGCGCCAGATAGTCCTGCCCCACCCAGTTGGCGAGCTGGAAGATCCACACGGCGGTCCACACCAGCCGCCAGTCCTCGGTGAAGGTGCGGTAGAGCAGCACGAGCACCGGCATCATCAGCAGACCGAGCGCGATCGGGGCCCAGTTGAGGAACACCGCCGCGCTCTCCACACCGAAGGCGCGGACCAGCCCGCCGGTGAGGGTGAAGAAACCGGGCCACTGGTCGTAGGCGGACATGTTGCCCGACAGGGCGCCGTTGGGGCGCAGTTCGCCGTTGAGCAGGAGCTGGTTGACGACGGCGTCGTGCTTGGAGGCCCACGGGTAGCGCACGGAGTCGTACAGCACGGCGGGCGGTGCCTTGAGCGCGACGAGAAGGGCGACGCAGTAGCCCGCGGGCCACCACGGCGCGGTTCCGGCGCGGCGCGGGGCGGCCAGGAATCCGCAGGTGAGAAGGGCGAGGGCGACGTAGAAGGCGACGGGGAAACGGTCGAGGAGCCCGTAGTCGCCCATGGAGCGGAAGCCGATGCGCGGCAGCGCGTAGACCCACAGGACGGCCCCGGCCAGCAACGGCAGCCAGGAGAACAGGAGTTGAGGCCGCAGGGGCCGTAAGAGCCGTGCCAGCGCGCGGCGGGGCCGGGGTGGGGGTGGTCGCGTCGGTGGCGGGGCCTCGGCCTCGGTCCGAGGCTGGGCCAGGTCCGGCGCGGGCACGCGTGGTTGCACGGTGCGACTCCCCCCACCCCTGTGTCGCGGCCGTCACGCCGCTGTCCCCTTCAGCGAATTATATGAACTGTCTGCGCTTTTGCGTGGCTCTTGTGCATCTCTGTTGCGCAACCGGCGAACGGCGTTGCCCAACCGGCGGACAGCGTTGGCTAACCGGCGAACCGCGGTCCCCCGACGGCCGCGCGGGCCTTGCGGTAGAGGCGCCAGCCCACCGTCGCCGCCGAGTCGGGGAACGGCGCCGCCCGCGCCCCCTCCCCCGCCATCCACGCCTCCACGTCCGCCACCGTGTGGCCGCGGCGCAGGATGAGGCGGGAGATACGGAACGGTTCGTCCGTGCCGGAGCTGAGGGCGTGGCGTACGGCGACGGCCGACGCGTACCCGGCCCCGCGGGCGGCCCCCCGTACGGCGCGGCTGTTGTAGCCGTGCGGATAGGCGAGATGGGCGACCTCGTGGCCCAGTACGTCTTCGAGCGCCGCCTTGGACTCCCTCAGCTCACGGTCCAGTCGGGGCGCGCGGAGGGTGTCCAGCTGCGGGTGCGTGACCGTGTGCGCGCCGACCTCCACGCCGTACCGCTCCAGCGACGGCGCCTGCTTGATGGTCATCATCGGCGCGGGTGGCAGCAGGCTGCCGAGGCCCGGAGTGATGGCACCGGTCGTGAGATACGCGGTGGCGGGCAGCGAGCGCTCGGCGAGCGCTTCGGCCGTCGGTCCCGGCAGATCCGCGAATCCGTCGTCGAAGGTCAGGACCACGGGCCGGGGTGGCAGCGGGGCGCCCCCCGTCAGCCCGTCGACGAGAGCGCTGACGGAAACGGGGGTACGGCCCGCGGCCACGACCGCGTCCAGTTGGTCGGTGAACTGCCTTGGTGTGACGGTGAATTCGGCGATCCAGGCGGGCGGGTCGTCCATCACCGCGTGGTAGAGCAGCACGGGGATGGCCCCTGACGGCGTCATCGTCGCCCCCAGCGGGCCCTCGCGTAGCCCAGCGGGCCGTACAGCATGCCTCTGCGCTCCAGCCGGGACAGGGTGCGCGGCCACGGGTGGCCCTGAGTGCCGTGCGCCCCGGGAGTGCCCGCCCCCGTCGCGCTCGGCTCCTCCCGGTGGGCGGTGATGGCCCGCGCGTGGGCGAGGCCGCGCGGCAGCTTCGCCAGCAGGGAGGGCAGGAGCGCCGGGTGGCGGCAGAGGACGGCGGTGAGGTAGGCGGTGAGGCCGGCGCCGTAGCCGTACGCCTGGTTCCGCAGGTCCTGCCAGGTCTCGCGGTGGTGGTGCCAGACCAGCGCGCCGGGTGTGTACCGCAGGCGGTGGCCCGCGGTCAGGATCCGGACGAACGCGTAGAGGTCGTCGCCGCCCTTGGCGGGTGTGCCGGTGCCGGTGGCGGGGTCGAAGCCGCCGACGGCGCGCAGCGCGGACGCGCGGAAGGCCATGTTGGCGCCGGATCCGAAGCTGCCCGCGGTGAACGGGAAGAGCGGCTCGTCGGCGGGCGGTGCGGCCGGGTCGTAGAGACGCGGCGCGAAGCCTTTCGCGAAGCCGCCGTGGCTCTCCAGGAGGACCTGCGCGGGGGTGGTCAGGCGGGCGGGGAGGATCAGGCCCGTGACACAGCCGGTGCGGGGGTCGGCGGCGAACGGCGCGGTGAGCGCGGAGAGCCAGCCCGGGTCGGCGACGACGTCGTCGTCCGTGAAGGCGACGACGGGGCTGTGGGTGGCGGTGACGCCCCGGTTGTGTGCGGCGGCAAGTCCGGGCACGGGCTCGTGGACGTAGGTGACGCGGCCCGCGTAGCGGGAGTCGATCAGTTCACGGGTGGCGGTCGTCGCGGGCGCGTTGTCGACGACCACGACACGGAAGTCCGGGTGGTCCTGGGCGAGGAGCGAGTCGAGCGCCCGGCGGAGTTGGCCGGCGCGCTCGCGGGTGGCGACGACGACTGTCGTACGGGGCAGCTCTCCGGCCGACGGGCCTGCCGGCGGCGGGTGTTGGGCGCCCTCGCCGTACTGGGCGAGGAAGGCCGCCGTCAGCGCCTCGGCGGGGTCGGCGCCGTCCGGGACCGTCGTGAGGACGGTGGCGACGGGGCGGCCCCGGAGCCGTACGAGCGCGTAGACGGGACCCGCGTGGAGGGGCGGTCCGCCGGGGGCCGGGGTCAGCGACAGGACGTCGGCCTTGCCGGGAGCGGGGCTCAGGTTCTCGGCGGCGAGGTCCGGGGCCTCCGGAGGCAGGTCCAGGTCCAGGTCCAGGTCGGCGACGCCGACGTCACGCAGGAGCGATCGCGAGGGTGGTCGTGACGACGTGCTGGGACGGTGGGGCATCCTGCCTCCGCTCGTGGGCAGTGGGAACGACGGACAAGTGGTACGCGGGAGAGGCCGGGTCACCGGTCGCGGAGGCGGCCCACCTGGTTCAGGGCACGCTGCGCGTATCCCGCCAGCTTCGGCCGGTTCCTCACGAAGCTGTGCGCGCGGCGCGAGGGCTCACGGCTCAGCCGGTACAGGGCCGCCCGTGGCCCGCGCCGTACCGAGGCCCCCTCGTACACCCGCAGATCACCCGTCTTGAGCGCGTCCTTGTACTCGGCGGCGCCTCTGCCCAGGTCGAGCAGGGCTATCCCGGCGCCGGCCGCCGCCTCCGCCATCCGCAGATGGAGGATCAGGCCGGGGGAGAACTTGGCGAAGTCGGTGTCGTACGCCGGGAACCAGCAGGACAGGACCGTCCGCGAGCGGAGCCCGAAGTGCGCGGCGACCGGGCGGTCCCCGGCATACAGCACGGAGAGGACGCCGGAGCAGCCGGGCGTGCGGTCGGCGGCCAACCGCCGTACCAGCGCGCTGATCCACTCCTTGGCGAACCGGTCGCGGCGGCCCGTCCTGCGGTACTGGGCGGACTTCCACTCCATCAGCGTGCGCAGGGCCGCCGGGTCGCGCTCGTCGAAGACGAAGCGGACCTCACCCGCCTGGCGGGCGAGTCTGCGTTCCTTGGCGGTGGTCGTACGGAAGAACTTGGGCGATCCGGCGCGCAGGACCGCCTCGTACGCCCCGTACCCCTGACCGACGTCGATGACCGGGGAGTCGAACTCCTCGGCGGCCTCGGGCACGAACAGCGTCTGGTCCGCTTCGAGGTTGTCGAACTCCCAGCTGGTGAGCGAGCAGGCGCGCAGCAACTCCCCAGCCGTGAGGGTGTGTTCGGGGCTCAGTACCGCTCCCTGGCTGTCGGACACCCCGTACCCGATCGCACGGCCCTGCCCCAACGGGCCTCTCTCGTAAGGGAAGAAGCCCCCGGGCGCGCCGCTTCCGTCTCCGACGACGGCCACCCGCGCGCCCGGCCGCACACGGCCGACGGCGAGAGTGAACTCGGGCTCCATGAACGGATTGGCGGGTGCGCCGGACAGCGCCCGCAACTCCCGCCAGCGGTCGATCTCCCCCGTGTCCAGCTCCCCCGGCCGCATCACACGGATGCGGGCCGCGGCAGCACCACGTACACGTACTTCGCTCAACTCGACCCCCCGGTCGCTCGGGCCCGTCCCTGTCGGCCGTTCCCGCGGCCGTCCCCCCGACGAGCACACGCAGAACAGGACGGTACCGGCCCAAATCGATCCGGTACAGGGCCAGTCCGCCATGTCATGACGGATACGAAACGCGACCGACATGGTGGAGGGACCTGTACATGTGGCCGATGGTGGCCAGAGGGGCCCGTGTGCGGGACGGGTTCACGCGCACGGCCAGCCCGAACGTCCGGCAGGCCCGCCGTACGCGTGTGCGGGTCGTGCCCGACTCGTGTCGCCGTGTGACAGGAGTTGAGCAACTCCCGCCCGCAGCAGGCACATTGCTCGTAGGATCTGGTTGCTCGCGATCACCCCATCGGGAGCCCGACGTGTCCGACAAGTCCTGGAAGGGGCCCGGTCTCCGTGTTCGCCGTATCAGCGCCTGTCGTGTCGGGGTCGCCGTGTTGAGCCGTCCGGTGGACGGACGGGGCAGAAGGGCCGTGCGGTGGCTCGCGGTCCTGGTGGCCGCCGGCGTCGCCGCGTTGCTGATCGGCCAGGGCTCCTCGGCGGAGTGGCGGCAGGCGCTCGCGGGTGGCTGCGCGGCCCTCGCCGTGCTGCTGCTCGCCTGGGTGATCACGCTGCACCGGCAGCTGGGCGCGGAGCGCGCCGAGCGCGACCGGGAGCGGCGGACCGCCGCCGCGCGGGCCGCCGAAGTGGCCCATCTGGCGGCGGTACGCGTCCCCGCCATCGCCGAACGGGTGCGCACCGGACGGCGGTTGGAGGGTGTACCCGGACCGGTCGCGCCCGAGGCCGACACCGGCGAGGACTTCGCACGCGCGCTGGCGGCGGTGGTCGCCGCGCTGGGCTCGGACGAGGCCGTACGGCGCGAGCGCGGGCTGCGCGACTCGGTGCAGACGGCCTTCGAGTCGGTCGCCCGCAACATGCACGCGATGGCCACGGTGCAGCAGCAGGTGCTCGACCAGGTGGAGCGCGCCATCGACGACCCGCGGCTGATGGCGGACGTGATGAAGGCCGACCACGCGGCCTCGCAGATGACACGTAAGGCCCAGACGCTCCTCGTGATGTGCGGGATCTGGCCGGCCAGGCGCGAGTCGCAGCCGGTCTCGCTGTACGACTGCGTGCGCGGCGCGCAGTCGCGGATCGTGGAGTTCGGGCGGGTAGAGGTGCACGGCGGACAGACACTGTTCGTGGTGCCGCCCGCCGTCGAGGGCCTGATGCACGCCATCGCCGAACTCCTGGAGAACGCGACCGTGTTCTCGCCCTCCCGCACCCAGGTGATCGTGACGATCCGGGAAGTCGGCGCGGGAGCCGTCGTGGAGATCGACGACGCGGGCCTCGGTATGCCGCCGGACGTACTCCAGCAGGCGATGTCGCAGCTCAGGGATGATCTGGACCTGACGCGGCTCGGGGCCGTACCGCGCCTGGGACTGGCGTGCGTGGGGCGCTGGAGCCGGGAGATGGGTTTCAACGTGGAGCTGACGGGGGCGTCCGCGTACGGCGGGACCCGGGCCGTCACCTTCGTACCGCACCGGCTGCTGACCGAACCGCTGTCGCACTTTCCGCCGGTGCCGGCCCGCGACCGGGCGTCGTCGGGGAAGGCGTCCTCGGGCAAGGCACCGGCAGGCAGGGGAACGGCCGGGGAGGCGTCCTCGGCCGGGGCCTCGCCGGACGGGGACCGTGAGCACGAACGGCCCGCCGCCGTCGGCGGTGAGGACGGGCCCGCCGGGCTGCCGCGCCGCCGCAGCAGACGACGGAACCCGTCCGCCGTCCCCGCCACCGCGCGGGAGAGGGAGCGGACCCGGGAACAGGCACCACAGGCATCGCAGCCGCAAGCACAGCCCGACCCCTCCTGGACCCCCGAAGCGGCACGTGCGTCGATCACCAGCGTGGTGTCCGGCTCCCGTCGTGGCCGCGCGGCGGCCGTCCAGGACACCGAAGTGCCCGACCAACACGACGGAGGCCGGCAGTGACCGGAAGAGTGACCGGAACGATCTCGCGACTCCCGGACCTCGGGTGGATGCTCCGCCCGCTGACCGAGATCCCGGGGGTCCGCCACGCCGTGGTCGTCTCGGAGGACGGCCTGCGGCTCGGCCACGCGTCCTCCGAGGGACTGAGGGGCCCGGTGTCCGAACTGAGCGTGGCCGAGGCCGAATCGCTCGCGGCGGCCTCCGCCGCGCTCACCATGACCGGGCGTTCCACCGCGGGGCTGCTGTTCGGCGGCGGCGCCGACGTACGGCAGTTGATGCTGGAGTCCGACCAGGGCTTCGTCCTCTTCACCTCGGCCGGGGTGGGCGCCCAGCTGGGCGCCGCGACCGAGACCGACGCCGATGTGGGCCTGGTGGCCCAGCAGATGCAACTGCTGGTCGTCAAGATCGGCAGCCACCTGAGCAGCCATCCCCGGGATCCGGTGAGCCCGTCGTCATGACGGAGCGCCCCGACGACCGGACCATGTCGGCGGTACGCCCGTACGTGATCACCGGTGGCAGGGCGGACGCCGGAGTCGAACCACTGTCCTGGGAGTCGCTGGTGGTGGCCGCGGCAGCGGTCCCGCCGGCGACTCTCCAGCCGGAACACCGAACGATCCTGACACACTGTCAGGGCCTTTTGTCGGTGGCCGAGGTGTCGGCCCATCTCGGCCAACCGCCCTCCGTGGTGCAGGTGTTGCTCGCCGACCTGATCGACTGGGGGCTCATCGTGACCCGCCCACCCATACCGCCGGCCGAACGAGCCGATGTGACCATGCTGAGAAAGGTCCTCCATGGCCTCGAAAGCCGCCTCTGAGGCCACCGCGCCCGAGGCGCCGGAAACGGCGGCGTCGTCCGACGTCCCGCCGGACCCGCCCTCCGACCCGTACGCGCCGTCGCAGGCGTACGAGCCGGTCTCCCCCGGTGACGCCGCTTCCGGCAAGTACGTGAGCTCCAGCGTCTCCGGCGCGGCGAAGATCATGGTCGTCGGACCGCTGGGCGTCGGCAAGACGACGCTCATCGGTACGGTCTCCGAGATCAAGCCGCTCAGCACCGAGGCCGTGATGACCCAGGCGGGTGCCTCGGTCGACGTACCCCCCGACCAGGCCAAGGCCACGACGACCGTCGCCCTGGACTTCGGGCGGATGACGCTCGACGGCGAGCTGGTCCTCTATCTCTTCGGTACGCCGGGGCAGCAGCGCTTCCTCCCCGCCTGGCGCGATCTGGCGCGGGGCGCGCTCGGCGCGCTCGCCCTGGTGGACACCCGTGATCTGACCGCTTCGTTCGACGCGCTCGGCCATCTGGAGGACCTGGGGCTGCCGTTCGCGGTCGCGGTCAACGTCTTCCCCGGCAGCCCCCGGCACAGCGACGGCGAACTGCGCGCGGCCCTCGACCTGCTGCCGGAGACACCCCTGGTCTCCTGCGACGCGCGGGACGAGCGGTCGTCCGTCATGGCGCTGATCGCACTCGTACGCCATCTCGTCCTCGCCGCCGAGTCCTCATGACGACGGAGTCCCCATGACCACACCCGCGGCCGAAGCCGCAGCGTCAGCCGGAGCCGGAGCCTCGTCCGGAGACGGAGCCGAGCCCCGGGCCGGGGGCTGTCCGGTCGCCGGCCGCATGGCGGCGACGCCGATCTTCGGGGAGCAGCTCGACGGCGACATGATGCCGCGCCTGTACGAGCGACTGCGCGCCGAGCACGGCCCGGTGGCGCCCGTCGCCGTCGCGCCCGGTATCGAGGCGTGGCTGGTGCTCGGCCACCGTGAGCTCGTACGGCTGAGCCGTGAGGAGCAGGACTTCTCCCACGACCCGCGCCGCTGGCGCCAGTTGCGCGAGGGCCGGGTGCCGGAGGACTCACCGATCCTGCCGATGGTGGGCTGGCGCCCGGCGCTGCTGTTCGCCGACGGGCAGCAGCACCGCCGGATGCGGGCGGCCGTGTCGGACGCGCTCTCCCGGATCAACGGACATGAACTGCGGCGCGGCGTACGGGCCTTGTCCGAGCGGCTGATCACCGAATTCGCCGACCGCAAGGAGGCGGACCTCGTCTCGGACTACGCGCGCAAGCTGCCGCTGATGGTGATCACCGGCCTGCTCGGACTCGACGAGCCGACGGGCAGGGAGCTGGTGAAGGCCATCGCGGGGCTGGTCGTGGCGAACGCCGACTCCGCCGACGCGAGCAAGCGGATGGGATCGATCCTGCTCGCCCTCATCGAGGAGAAGCGCCGCCGTCCCGGCAACGACGTCACATCCGCGCTGCTGCACCATCCGGCGCGGCTGACGGACGAGGAGGTGCTGCACAACCTGGTGGTGATGTTCGTCGCGGGCAACCAGACGACGGTGAACTGGATCGCCACCACCCTGCGCATCCTGCTGTGCGACCCGGCGTTCCGGTCCTCGCTCAGCGGTGGTCATCTGAGCGTCGACGACGCGCTGGACCTGGTGCTGTGGCGCTTCCCGCCGACGCAGAACTTCCCCGCCCGGTACGCCACCCGCGACCTGCGGTTCGGCGGTCAGGAGGTGCGGGCCGGGGACATGCTGATCCTCGGCCTGGCCGCCGCCAACGCCGACCCCGACATCCTGCCGGAGGACGGCACGCCCGTCGTCGGCAACCGCTCGCACCTGGCCTTCGGGGCCGGGCCGCACACCTGCCCGGCCCAGGATCCGGCGAGGCTGATCACGCGTACCGCGGTCGACACCATCAGGCACCGGCTGCCCGATCTCGAACTGGCGGTGCCCGAGGCCGAGTTGGCCTGGATCAAATCGCCCTGGAGCAAGGGCCTGGCGGCCCTTCCCGTCCGCTTCACCGAACCGCAGTTGCCGCGTGGACCGCAGGCACCGCGGAGTTGAGGAGAGCCCCGATGAGCGCCAAGCCCGATCCCTCCGCCGACCTGGCCGACGCCGCGGCCCAGGCCCCGTACCGGATGGACCCGTCCGGTGGCTGCCCGCACGCCGCCAACGCCACTCTGCTCGCGCGGGGCGCGGTGGCCCCCGTCGTACTGCCCGGCGAGGTCGAGGCGATGGCCGTCATCGGACACGACGCGCTGAAGGAGTTCCTGTCGCATCCCGATGTCGCGAAGGGCGCGGCGCACTTCACGGCGTTGCGGGAGGGGCGGATACCGGACGGCTGGCCGCTGAAGACGTTCGCGACCGTTCAAGGCATGACGACGGCGGACGGCGACGACCACCGGCGGCTGCGGTCGCTGGTGAGCAAGGCGTTCACGTCGCGACGGGTGGAGGCCCTGCGCGGCCGGGTGGAGGAGGTGACGGCGGAGCTGCTGGACGGTCTGGCGGCCACGGAATCCAAGGACGGCCGGATCGTCGATCTCCGCGCGGACTTCGCCCTGCCGCTGCCGATGGGGGTGATCTGCGAACTGCTGGGCGTGGACGAGAAGTTCCAGGACCAGCTGCACCATCTGTCGAACCAGATCGTCGCGACGGACATCTCCCCCGAGGACGCGATGGCCGCCAACCGGGACATCGTGGCCGTACTGAGCGCGGTGGCAGCCTCCCGTACCGAGAATCCCGGCGAGGATCTGACCAGCGCGCTCATCGCCGTACGCGACGAGGACGGTGACCGGCTGAGCGGGCACGAACTCATCGGGACACTGCTGCTGATGATCATCGCCGGGCACGAGACGACGCTGAATCTGATCACCAACGCGGTGCGCGCCCTGTGCCGCCACCGCGACCAGCTCGAACTGGTCCAGAACGGCAAGGCGAGCTGGTCGGACGTGGTCGAGGAGACCCTGCGCTGGGACAGCCCGGTGAGCTTCTTCCCGTTCCGCTACCCGACCCGGGACCTGACGGTGGACGGCACCGTGATCCCGAAGGGCACGCCGGTGCTGGCGGGTTACTCGGCGGCAGGGCGCGACAAGGCCGCGCACGGGGACGACGCGGCGGAGTTCGACGTCACCAGGTACGCCACGGGCTCGGCCGCCCGCCATCTGTCACTCGGGCACGGCGCGCACTTCTGTCTGGGGTCGTCGCTGGCCCGGATGGAGGCGACGATCGCGCTGGAGCGGCTGTTCACGCGGTTCCCGGACCTGGACGTCGCGGTCACGGAGGCGGAACTGCCGCGTCACGCGAGCTTCGTGGGCAACAGTGTGCAGCGACTGCCGGTCACGCTCGGGTAGTCGGGTGACGAGCCCTCAGGAACTTTGGTCCATACCAACTCCTTGACGGCCCCTCCCACCCTCCCTTAAATCAAGTATTGAAATAACTGCGTTCAGCCCCGGGCTCAAAAGTCCTGAATGTCATGTACATGACTCCATGAGAAGTGAAGTGATGACCTGTGCGAACCCCCCTGCGGCGTCGTGTGACGCTGTACGCCCTGGCTCTTCTCTGCTGTACGAGCGTCGCCACGGCCGTGCCCGCCGGAGCGGCGCCGACCGCCCCCGAACCCCGCGTGAACAGCACCAGGGCCGCCGCCGCCGTGACCTTCGACGAGAACTTCGACGGTCCCGCCGGATCGGCCGTCAACGGCAGTAGATGGCAGATCGAGACCGGCGACAACGTCAACAACCACGAACGGCAGTACTACACGGCCGGCAACAACAACGCCCGCCTCGACGGCCAGGGCAACCTCGTGATCACCGCCCGCAAGGAGAACCCGGGCAACTACCAGTGCTGGTACGGCCGGTGCGAGTACACCTCCGCCCGGCTCAACACGGCGGGCAAGTTCACCGCGCAGTACGGCCGCGTCGAGGCACGGATGAAGATCCCGCGCGGTCAGGGCATGTGGCCCGCGTTCTGGATGCTCGGCAACAACATGGGCGACGTCGGCTGGCCCGCCAGCGGCGAGATCGACATCATGGAGAACGTCGGCTTCGAGCCGAACACCGTGCACGGCACCCTGCACGGCCCCGGCTACTCGGGCTCGGGCGGCATCGGCGCCGGCTACAGCCTCCCCGGCGGCCAGGCGTTCGCCGACGCCTTCCACACCTTCGCGATCGACTGGTCGCCCAACTCCATCCGCTGGTCGGTCGACGGCAACGTCTTCCAGACCCGTACGCCCGCCGATCTGGGCGGCCGGGAATGGGTGTTCAACAAGCCGTTCTTCCTGATCCTGAACCTCGCGGTCGGCGGCTACTGGCCCGGTGACCCGAACAGCAGCACGCCGTTCCCGAGCACCCTGACCGTCGACTACGTGCGGGTCACGACGGACGGCGGTGGCGGCACCGGCGGTTCGATCACCGGTCTCGGCGGCAAGTGCCTGGACGTGGCGAGCGCGAGTTCCGCCAACGGGACGCCTGTTCAGCTCTACGACTGCAACGGCTCCGGCGCGCAGCAGTGGACGAGGGGCGCCAACGACTCCCTGCGGGCGCTCGGCAAGTGCCTGGACGTGAAGGACAACAGCACCGCGGACGGCGCGCAGCTCCAGCTCTGGGACTGCTCCGGCGGAGGGAACCAGCGCTGGGCGGTGTCGGGCGCGAACGACGTGGTGAACATCCAGGCGAACAAGTGCCTGGACGTGACCGGCGGTGCCTCGGTCAACGGGGCACGGGCGCAGATCTGGACATGCACGGGCGCGGCCAACCAGAAGTGGTCGGTGAACGCGTAACACCGCGGCTCTGTCCGTCCACGGACCCCGGCCGCGCGGCAAGTCCCTTGCCCGCGGCCGGGGTTCGCCGTTCTCCCGGCGGCCCGGTCAGTGCAGGCGTTCGCCGGCGCGCCAGACCGCCCAGGTCAGCGGCACGCCCGGCCGGTAGGCGAGGTGGACATGGCTCGGGGCGTCGAGCACGACGAGGTCGGCGGTCGCGCCGCGCGTGAGGCGTCCGACGTCCGTACGGCGCAGAGCGGCGGCCCCGCCCGCGGTGGCCGACCAGATCGCCTCGTCGGGTGTCATCCCCATGTCGCGTACGGCCAGGGCGATGCAGAACGCCATCGACGAGGTGAAGGACGAGCCCGGGTTGCAGTCGGTGGACAGCGCGACGGTGGCGCCCGCGTCGAGCAGCCGGCGGGCGTCGGGCCACTCGGCACGAGTGGAGAACTCGGCGCCGGGCAGCAGCGTGGCGACCGTACGGGAGTTGGCGAGCGCGTCGACGTCCTCGTCGGTGAGGTGGGTGCAGTGGTCGGCGGAAGCGGCGTCCATCTCGACGGCGAGCCTGACACCCGGGCCGTACGACAACTGGTTGGCGTGGACGCGTGGTTGGAGGCCCTTCGCCCGGCCCGCGGTGAGGATCGCGCGGGCCTGGTCGCCGTCGAACGCGCCCTTCTCGCAGAAGACATCGATCCAACGGGCGTACGGGGCGCAGGCGTCGAGCATGTCGCCGGTGACGAGGTCGACGTAGGCGGCGGGATCATCGGCGAGTTCGGGCGCGACGATATGGGCGCCGAGATAGGTGACCTCGTCGGTGTGCCGGGCCGCGACGCGCAGCGAGCGCGCCTCGTCGGTGACGGTGAGGCCGTAGCCGGACTTGGTCTCCTGCGTGGTGGTGCCCTGGCGGAGGCCTTCGGCGAGATATCTGGCCACGTTGGCGCTCAGCGCCTCGTCGGTGGCGGCGCGGGTCGCGGCGACGGTGGTGCGGATGCCGCCGGCCGAGTAGGGGCGGCCCGACATGCGGGCGTTGAACTCCTGGGTGCGGTCGCCCGCGAAGACGAGGTGGGAGTGGGAGTCGACGAAGCCGGGGACGACGGCCCGGCCGCCGGCGTCGACGGCGTTGTCAGTGGCGGGTGCTTTGCTTGACTCACCGACCCAGACGACGCGGTCGCCGCCGATGACGACGGCCGCGTCCTGGATCAGACCGATGGGGGATCCGTCACCGAGGGAGGGGTCGTTGGTGACCAGAGCGGCGATGTTGGTGATGGCGGTGGTGGGGGCGGCCGTGGGGGCGCTCGGCTGGACGGGTGGTCCCGCGGGGGTGCTCGCGGGCGTGCCGGGGGGCGTGGTGGCGGGCGTCATCGTGGGGGCGTTCTCCTTCAGCCGCGTACGGCCGCGATGGACCGGGCGAGGGTTCCGGGCACGTCGGGGATCAGGGTGTGCTCCCCGTCTCGTACGAGATGGCGGCCGCCCACGATCGTGTGACGCACGTCCGCGGACGTCGCGGCGAATACGGCCGTCTCGGCGCCCAGTCTCGGTACCTGCCCCGCTGTTCTGACGGAGTCCAGGGCGATCGTGACGAGGTCGGCGAGAGCGCCGGGCTCGATCCGGCCGCCGTCGGGCCTGCCGAGGGCCGCGTGGCCGTCCGCCGTGGCGGCGGAGATGAGGGCGGCGGCCGTCCAGTGGCCCCGGACGCGGGAGCGCAGCCGCTCGTTGAGCTCCATGGCGCGGGCCTCTTCGAAGATGTCGATCACGGCGTGGCTGTCACTGCCCAGCGACAGGGGCGAGCCCGCGTGCTGGAGCCGCGCGGCGGGGCCGATGCCGTCGGCGAGGTCGCGTTCCGTGGTGGGGCACATACAGGTGCCGGTGCGGGAGGAGCCCAGCAGGGCGATGTCCTCGTCGGTGAGGTGGGTGTTGTGGACGCCGGTGGTGCGGGGGCCGAGGACCCCGTGGTCGGCCAGGAGCTGGGCGGGGGTGCGGCCGTGGGTGGCCAGGCACGCGTCGTTCTCGGCGGTCTGTTCGGAGAGATGGACATGGAGCGGGGTCCCCCGGGCCTCGGCCCATTCGGCGACGGTCGACAGCTGCTCGGAGGGCACGGCGCGTACGGAGTGGACGGCGGCGCCGATCCGCACATGGTCGTCGTCCTTGGTGTAGCGGTCCCCGAGGGCGGACACACGCTCCGCCCAGGCGTGGGCGGTGCCGTCGGAGAAGCGGACCTGGTGGCGGTCCGGGGGCTTGCCGCCGCGCCGCTTGGAGATGCCGGAGGAGAGATAGGCGGTGTCCAGGAGAGTGATCCGGATCCCGGCCTCGTCGGCGGCGGCGATCAGCGCCTCGCCCATCGCGTTGGGATTGTCGTAGGGCGTTCCGCCAGGAGCGTGATGCAGATAGTGGAATTCACCGACGGAGGTGATGCCGGCCAGGGCCATCTCGGCGTACACGGCGCGGGCGAGCGCGTGGTAGGTCTCGGGGGTGAGCCGGGAGGCGACCTGATACATCATCTCGCGCCAGGTCCAGAAGGTGCCGGAGCCGACCTGGACCTTGGCGCGCAGCGCGCGGTGGAAGGCGTGCGAGTGGGTGTTGGCCAGGCCGGGGAGGGTGAGTCCGCGCAGGGCCGTGGCACCGGCGGGCGGGGTGTCGTCCCCGGTGCGGACCTCGGTGATGCGGCCGTCCGCGACCGTCACGGTCACGGCCGGTTCGACGTGGGTGTCGAGCCAGGCGTGCTCCAGCCAGTACGTGGTCACGTGCACGCCAGCCCTTCCAGTACGTCGGCGAGTGCCAGGACACCGGCCACGCAGTCGTCCTCGGCCGCGAACTCGGCCGGGGAGTGCGAGACGCCGGTGGGGTTCCGTACGAACAGCATGGCGGTCGGAATGGATCCGGACAAAATACCCGCGTCATGACCGGCGCCCGTGCCGAGCACGGGGAGCTTGCCGCCGAGGATCCCGCCGATCTCGTCGCGCAGGCTGTGGGCGAACTCGACAACGGGCGTGAAGGACTCCCGTACGACCCGCAGATCGATGCCCGCGCGCTCGGCGTGCTCGTGGGCCGCCGCCTCGATCGCGGTGACGACGGTGTCGAGGGTGGCCTGGTCGGCGGCGCGCGAGTCGAGCCAGCCGCGTACGAGGGAGGGGATGGCGTTCACGCCGTTGGGCTCGACGGCGATCTTGCCGAAGGTGGCGAGTGCACCGGCGAGTGCGGCCTCGCGGCGGGCGGCGAGGACCGTCTCGGCGTAGGTGAGCATCGGGTCGCGGCGGTCGGTGAGGCGGGTGGTGCCCGCGTGGTTGGCCTCGCCGTGGAAGTCGAAGCGCCACCGGCCGTGCGGCCAGATGGAGGAGGCGACACCGACGGGGTCACCGGTCAGGTCGAGCGCGCGCCCCTGCTCGACGTGCAGTTCGACGAACGCGCCGACGCGGGCGAGGCGCTCGGGGTCGGGCCCGATGGCGTCCGGGTCGTATCCGGCCGCCTCCATGGCGCGCGGCAGCGGGACGCCCTCCCCGTCACGCAGGGCGTGCGCCTGTTCCAGGGTGAGCTGCCCGGCGGTGAGCCGGGAGCCGACGCAGGCGAGCCCGAACCGGGCACCCTCCTCGTCTCCGAAGTTGGTGACGGCGACGGGCCGGGTGAACTCCGCTCCCCTGCGGCGGAGTTCGTCGAGCGCGGCGAAGGAGGACACCACGCCGAGGGGCCCGTCGAAGGCCCCACCGTCGGGCACGGAGTCCAGATGCGACCCGAGGACGACGGCGTCCCCCGCGTCCGGGTCGCCGAGCCAGCCCCACTGGTTCCCGTTCCGGTCGCTCTCGTAGGCGAGCCCGCGCGCCTCGGCCTGCGCCCGGAACCAGTCCCGGCACTCCCGGTCGGCCCCGCTCCAGGCATACCGCCGGTAGCCCCGGCTGCCGGGGTCCCGCCCGATGGGCGCGAGCTCCCGCCACATCTCCTGGAAGGAGACCGCGCCGGAGCCGCCCCCGGCCGGGGCGGAGGCCGGGGCGGAGGCCGGGGCGGAGGCCGGGGCGGAGGCCGGGGCGGAGGCCGGGGCGGAGGCCGGGCCGTTGTCCCGGGACGGGGCCGGGCCTCGCGTGGCGGTCACTCGCTCTCCCGCATCGGGATGCGGACGCCGCGCTCCGTGGCGACCGTCGTCGCCGCGTCGTAGCCCGCGTCGACGTGGCGGATGACCCCCATGCCCGGGTCGTTCGTCAGGACGCGGCGGATCTTCTCCCCGGCCAGTTCCGTGCCGTCCGCGACCGTCACCTGGCCCGCGTGGATCGAGCGGCCCATGCCGACTCCGCCGCCGTGGTGGATCGAGACCCAGGTCGCGCCGGAGGCGACGTTCACCATGGCGTTCAGCAGGGGCCAGTCGGCGATCGCGTCCGAGCCGTCGAGCATCGCCTCGGTCTCGCGGTACGGGGACGCCACCGATCCGGCGTCCAGGTGGTCGCGGCCGATGACGACCGGCGCGGCGAGCTCGCCGCTCGCCACCATGTCGTTGAAGCGCTCGCCCGCCCTGTCGCGCTCGCCGTAGCCGAGCCAGCAGATGCGCGCGGGCAGGCCCTGGAAGTGGACACGTTCGCCGGCCATCTTAATCCAGCGGTGCAGGGACGCGTTCTGGAGCGAGTCGTCCTCGGGGAAGAGGTCCAGGATCGCCTGGTCCGTCTTGTGGATGTCCGACGCCTCGCCGGACAGGGCGGCCCAGCGGAAGGGCCCCCGCCCCTCGCAGAACAGCGGCCGGATGTAGGCCGGTACGAAGCCGGGGAACGCGAACGCCCGTTCGTAGCCCGCCAGTTGGGCCTCGCCCCGGATGGAGTTCCCGTAGTCGAAGACCTCGGCGCCCGCGTCCATGAAGCCCACCATCGCCTCCACGTGCCGCGCCATGGACTCGCGGGCGCGGAGCGTGAAGTCAGCGGGCTTCTCGGCGGCGTACGACGCCATGTCGTCGAAGTCGACGCCCAGCGGCAGATACGCCAGCGGGTCGTGCGCCGACGTCTGGTCGGTGACGATGTCGATCGGCGCGCCTTCGGCGAGCATCCGGGGCAGCAGCTCCGCCGCGTTGCCGAGCAGCCCGATCGACAGCGGCCTGCGCGCGTCGCGCGCCTCGGTGGCGAGCTGGAGCGCGTGCTCCAGGGAGTCCGCCCGCACGTCCAGGAAGCGGTGCTCGATACGGCGGTCGATGGCGCGCGGGTCGCAGTCGACACAGATCGCGACCCCGTCGTTCATGGTCACGGCCAGCGGCTGCGCGCCGCCCATCCCGCCGAGCCCGGCGGTCAGCGTGATCGTCCCGGCGAGCGTGCCGCCGAACTTCTTCGCGGCGACGGCGGCGAACGTCTCGTAGGTGCCCTGGAGGATGCCCTGCGTGCCGATGTAGATCCAGGAGCCGGCGGTCATCTGGCCGTACATGGTGAGACCGAGCTGTTCCAGGCGGCGGAACTCCTCCCAGTTGGCCCAGTCGCCGACGAGGTTCGAGTTGGCGATCAGTACGCGCGGCGCCCACTCGTGGGTCCGCATCACACCCACCGGGCGGCCGGACTGGACGAGCATCGTCTCGTCCTGCTTCAGCGTCCGCAGCGTGCGCGTCATCGCGTCGAAGGAGCGCCAGTCGCGCGCGGCCTTGCCCGTGCCGCCGTAGACGACGAGCTGGTCGGGGTGTTCGGCGACCTCGGGATCGAGGTTGTTCTGGAGCATGCGGAGGGCGGCTTCCTGCTGCCATCCCAGGGCGCTCAGTTCCGTACCGCGCGGTGCCCGTACGGGTCGGGGTCCTGACATGGCGGGTGCCTCCTCCGTCACTGCTCCACTGTTGGCTGATCTATTCACATACTCGGGGCCTGAATAGATGTAGTCAACAGTGGAGCAACCGGCGGCCGGATGATTGGCTGACACGCATGATCGAGGACACGGGCACGGTCGAAGAGACAGGCAAGGACAACAGCGAGGACAGCCGCGGAGAAGACGGCACCGGCCACGCGGGTCCGCAGGCGGCGAGGGAAGCCGCCGCCCGGCGCGATCTCGCCGTACGGGCCGCCGTCGAGCGGGGGCTGCTCACCGAGGCCGACCCGATCGTCGCCCTCCTCGACGTGACGGGCATCCGCGCCTCCGCCGCGGCGCTGCACGCGGCCTTCGCCGCCGTCACCGCCCCGGACACCCGTGTGCTGCACGCCTTCGCCGTCAAGGCCGCACCCCTCGTGCCCGTCCTGCGCCTGCTGCGCGACGAGGGCATCGGGGCCGAGGTCGCGAGCCCCGGCGAGCTGGGCATCGCGCGCGCCGCCGGTATCGCGCCCGAGCGCACCGTCCTGGACTCCCCCGCCAAGACCCCGGCCGAACTGCGCGAGGCACTCTCCCTTGGCATCGCGGTCAACGCCGACAACCCCCAGGAGCTCACCCGCCTCGACGGCCTCCCGCACTCCGCGCTCACCCGTTCCCCGATCGGCCTACGGGTCAATCCGCAGACCGGCAGCGGCTCCATCGGCGCGCTGTCCACGGCGACGGCGACGTCCAAGTTCGGCGTCGCGCTGCGCGACGAGGGCGCCCGCGCCTGGGTCGTCCAGGCCTTCCTGGACCGGCCCTGGCTGACCCGGCTGCACACCCACTCCGGCTCCCAGGGCGTGCCGTTCGACCTCATGGCGGAGGGCGTGCGGACCGTTCACGAGCTGGCCGAGGAGATCAACGCGGCGGCGGGCCGGCAGCAGGTCGACACCATCGACATCGGCGGCGGCCTCCCGGTCAACTTCTCCTCCGACGAGCAGACCCCCGCCTACGCCGACTACGCCCGTCTGCTGAAGGCCACCGTCCCCGGCCTGTTCGACGGCCGCTACGGGCTCGTCACCGAGTTCGGCCGCTCCCTGCTCGCCAAGCACGGCACGGTCCTGGCCCGGGTCGAGTACGCGAAGTCCGCCGGCGGCCGGCCCATCGCCGTGACCCACGCGGGCGTGCAGATCGCCACCCGTACCGTCTACAACCCGGAGTCGTGGCCGCTGCGCATCGCGGCGTACGACGCCGAGGGCCGGCCCAAGGGCGGCCCCGACGTCAACCAGGACATCGCGGGCCCGGCCTGCTTCGCGGGCGATGTGCTGGCCACGGACCGGCCCCTGCCGCTGCTCGCCCAAGGCGATGTCGTCGCGGCGCTGGACACGGGCGCGTACTACTTCGCCAACCACTACGCGTACAACAGCCTGGCCCGGCCCGGCGTCCACGGTTTCACGGCGACGGCGGGCACGACGCCGGGCGCGGTGCGGTTCGCCACGGTACGGCCGGCGCAGACGGTGGCGGAGATCGTCGCCGAGTCGGGCGGCGGGGATCCGGACGCGCTCGTACGGGACTGACCGCCCCGGGGACCAGGGCCGACAGACCGGCCCGGGGCCCACCGGCCGACCGGCCGACCGATCAGCGGACCGCCAGGAATCTCCGCCGCCGCACCGGGCAGAACATCTCCCACCATCAAACGGGGGAGGTCATCGCATGCCCACACCGGAAACACCCACGGCGGCGGACACACCGGCACCCGCCGAAGACAAACACGAACTCAAACGCGCCCTCGGCCCCAAGCTGCTGATCCTGTTCGTCATCGGCGACATCCTCGGCACCGGCATCTACGCCACCACCGGCCAGGTCGCGGGCAAGGTCGGCGGCGCGCTCTGGGTGCCGTTCGCCATCGGCTTCGTCGTCGCGATCCTGACGGCGGCCTCGTACGTGGAACTCGTCGGCAAGTACCCGAAGGCCGCCGGCGCCGCGCTCTACACCCAGAAGGCGTTCAAGGTCCCCTTCCTGACCTTCATCGTCGCCTTCATGGTGATGTGCTCGGGCCTGTCGTCGGCGAGCGCCGCGGCGCGCGCGTTCAGCGGCGACTATCTGTCGGAGTTCACCGACGCCATCCCGCCGACCCTGGTCGCGATCACGTTCATCGTCGCGCTCGCGGCGCTGAATCTGCGCGGTGTCTCGGAGTCGGTGAAGACCAACGTGGTGCTCACCCTCGTCGAGTTGAGCGGCCTCGCGATCATCCTCGGCATCGGCGCGTACGCGGTCCTCACCGGTGACGGCGAGCCGTCGCGGCTCACCGACTTCGAGGCGAGCGGCACCGGCTTCTCCCTGATGACCGGCGTGCTGGGCGCGACCGCGCTCGCGTTCTTCGCGTTCGTCGGGTTCGAGGACTCGGTCAACATGGCCGAGGAGACCAAGGATCCGACGCGGACCTTCCCGCGCGCGATCTTCATCGGCGTCGCGGTCACCGGCACCATCTACATCCTGGTCGCCCTCGTCTCGTCCCTCCTGGTGGACTACAAGACCCTGGAGGGCTCCAGCGGCCCGCTGCTGGAAGTGGTGAAGGCCGGTGGCGTCGACTTCCCGCCGAAGCTCTTCGCCCTGATCGCGCTCTTCGCCGTCACCAACTCCGCGCTGATCAACATCATGATGGCCTCGCGGCTCTGCTACGGCATGGCCAACGAACGCATCCTGCCGAAGGCCATGGGCCGGGTGCTCCCCGCACGCCGTACGCCGGTCGTGGGCATCGTCTTCGTGGCGCTGCTCGCCATCGGGCTGGTGTCGACCGGCGAGATCCAGGGGCTGGGCGACACGACGTCGTTCCTGCTGCTGTGCGTGTTCTTCGTGGTCAACGTCGCCGCGCTGGTGCTGCGCCGCGACCGGGTCGAGCACCGGCACTTCCGCGCGCCGACGATCGTGCCCGTACTGGGCGCGATCACCGCGCTGGTCCTGGCCAGTCCGCTGGCCGACCGCGCCGCCGACGTCTACATCCGGGCCGGGGTGCTGCTGGCGATCGGAATCGCGCTGTGGGCGGTCAACAAGCTGGTACTGAAGGCGCGTTCGGAGGAGCACGCGAAGGCGGGCGGCGACGTGACCAAGTAGTACGTCGCACCGGACGTCACACGACCACACACAACGGCCGTGCGAACGGCCACGGCACGGCTACGGGCACGGCTACGGGCACGGCTACGGGACGGCACGCGCGACCGCCCCGGGCCGTGCCGAGCCGTTCCGTGCGCCGACCCTAGCGCCGCGGGGCATGTTCCGATGGAAATTGCCCGAAATCCCTTCCACGGTACGAACGTTGCGTAATCTCGCCGTCACTGCCGCACGACGGTGCCTACTCACGATCGGCTGGGAGGGAAGTCCGCGTGCCCGGAATCGACGCATGCCTGCACGAGATCATGGCCCTGCCCGGCGCTCGCGGAGCCGCGATCGTCGACTGGACCAGCGGTCTCGCGCTCGGTACGGCCGGCGAGTCGCCCAACGGCGATCACGAGACGACCGCGACCGAGACCGCCGAACTGGCCCGGGTCGCCGCCGAGTACCCCGCCTTCGCGCCCGCCGCCGAGCGGATACGGCCCGAGGCCGGGAACGCGAAGGGCCCGCCCGTCGAGGACCTGATCGTCACCACCCGCACCGGCTACCACGTGCTGCGTTTCGTCGAGACGACCTTCGACAGCAGCGTCTTCCTCCATCTGTGGCTCGACCGCGACACCGGGAATCTCGCTCTCGCGCGGCTCCGGCTCCAACAGCTCGCCGAACGGCTGGTACTGGCATGAACGCAGACACGGCGGCCCGCGCCGCCTCCTCCGCGCCCACCGTCTCCCCCGTCTCGCCCATGCTCGTCCGCCTGGCGGACGAACGCGCCACCGGCGCCCTCCTGCGCGACCACGGCACGCTCTATCTCTCCGAAGGCCGCGTCGTCCACGCGGAGAGCCCCGTCGCGCCCGGCATCGACACCCTGCTCACCACCGGCGGCCGGCTGCCGCGCGACGGCTGGCAACGGGCGGTCGACGAGGCCGGAGCCCGCGGCGCGGTAGGGCGCTTCCTGGTGGACAGCGGCCGAATAGGCGGCGGGGAACTGGAGATCTGCCATCTCGGCGCGCTGTACGACGCCGCGTTCTTCGCGCTCGCGCCGGGCAGTGGCCCCACCCGGTTCCGGTACGGCGTCGCGCACTGGATCGGTCCGGTGCGACCCGTCCCGGCGGCGGCCGTCGAACGCGAGACCCGGCGCCGCCGTGAACTGCTCGACCAGGTCTGGCCGTACCCGGCGGTCGACACCTCGCCGGTGGTGCCCCGCGCCCCCGCGCCCGGCCAGTCGGTCACCCACCGCCAGCGCGCGCTGCTGGAGCTGGCCGACGGCGTACGAACCCCGGCGGCCATCGCCTGGGCCCTGGGCCGTCCCGCGTTCCACACCCTCCTTGAGGTACGGCGGCTGGCGGCGGCCGGGCTGGTCGGCACACCTCCCGATCCCCCGCGGGACGCCCGTCCGGTCCTGCCCGGCTGGATCGCCGAGGTCTCCGACCCCGACATCGGGCTGCTCCGCCGGCTCCGTGACGCCTTGGAGGCAAGCCTGTGAGACGCGCCCTGCGGCTGCGCGGCGAGAGGAGACAGCTGATGACGGCGGAGGCCGAAGTCCTCGGGGAGCTACGGCGCCTGCGCGCCCGTCTTCCCCAGGTCACCGGCGCGCTGGCGGCGAGCACCGACGGTCTCGTCCTCGCCGAGGAGATCTCGGGCGCCGGCGCGGCAGCCGGCGCGGGGGCCGGCCCCGAGACCGGCCTCGCGACCGGCGTCGCGACCGGCGTCGAACCCGAGGGCATCGCCGCCCTGACCGCCGCAGCACTCGGCGTCTCCCTGCGGCTGACCGACAGCACCGGCCAGGGCGGCTTCCGCGAACTGCTCATCAGGGGCGAGCGCGGCTACGTGGCCACGTACGCCGCCGGCGGCTCCGCCGTCCTCACCGTGCTCGCCGAGCCGCGGATCAATGTCGGCCGGCTCCATCTGGAGGCACGCCGGTCCGGCGCGCGGATCGGCTCACTCGTGGACGGCGCGCTCGCCGGCTCCCTCGAACGACCGGAGAACGCCTGATCCATGACCCCGAGCAGAACACCCGCCCGAGCGACCCAGAGACGAAAAGGAAGTGCGACGTTCATGGCCAACACCGAAGCGGCTCTCAAAGAAGCCACCACCTCCATCGAAGGCGCCGTCGGGGCCGCCCTCGTCGACTACACCAGCGGCATGGCCCTCGGCACCATCGGCGGCGGCAAAGACCTCGATCTGACGGTCGCCGCCGCCGGGAACACCGATGTGGTGCGGGCCAAGGTGCGCACCATGGAGATGCTGGGGATGAAGGACGAGATCGAGGACATCCTGATCACCCTCGGCGGCCAGTACCACCTGATCCGGCTGCTCAAGGGCCGTGGAAACAACGGTCTGTTCCTCTATGTGGCGCTGGACAAGCAGCGGGCGAATCTGGCGATGGCCAGACACCAGCTCAAGAAGATCGAGAACGCACTGGAGGTGTGACGGGGGTCGCCGGGGCGGGCTCGGCGGCCTTACCGGCCTTGGCACCCTTGGCACCCTTGGCACCCTTGGCACCATCGGCCGCCCCGGGCTCCCGGGTCGCCTGGGCCTTCTTCCCCCGCCTGGCCTTCCTGGCCTGCCCGGCCCGCTCGTCGCGGGGCCGCCGCGCCCCACCCGGTGCGGCGTCCCCCGCCTCAAGTCCGGTCGTCCGGAACCCCTTGACCTTCTTGCCGACGGGGCTGCCGCGCCCGGCCCAGTCGGTACGGACCCAGAGCAGTTCCCCGCTCGCGCGCTCACCGCGGCCCAGCAGTACGGCCTTGAGCCACAGCCCGGCTCCGGCGCCCGCGAGGGCGGCGCCACCCGCGATCGGTACGGCGAACGACAGAGCCACCGCCGCGACGAACGCGCCCACCAGCCACCACACATGGGCGCGCCGCCAGACCCGCAGGGCCACCGCGCGGTCCTGGAGATAGTCGAACTTCGCCGCGCGCGACGCGGCTTCGGCCCAGCCGCCGTACCGCCCTCGCCGCACCAGCGCGACGGCCGCCGCGCTCAGCACGAACAGCGCCACCCCGGCGTACAGCCCGACCCGGCGTCCGGTCAGTCCGGGGATGAACCCCCCGATCCCCGCCGCCAGGACCCCGAGCCACCACATCGGGGCCGCACCGGCCCTCACGATCACCGCCACCCGCGCCAGCGACTGCTGCCCTCCGCGTCCCACGGCCGCCTCCTCTTCACAGAAGTTTTGGCGGGCAGATTAATGGCGTTTCCTGAGCTTTTCCTGAGAACGGGCGAACTTATTCGACGAAGAGGCCCCGGGAGGCCGCCCGCCCGTCGAACTCCTCCAGGCGCGCCTGCGCGTCCGGCAGGTCGTCGCACATCGCCTCCAGCAGCACCCGGCCCAGCAGCATGGGCGCGCACGCGGTGTCGAAGGCGAGGCCCGTGCCGACGGCCGCCGGGATCAGCAGGTCGCTGTGGGCGGCGACGGGCGCGAAGGCCGAGTCGGCGACCGTGACCACGAACAGCCCGGCCCCACGGGCGTAGTCCAGCGCCTCCACGACCTCCTTGGGATGGCGCGGCAGCGCGAAGCAGAGCAGGGCGCTCGCGCCCGCGCGCCGCGCCGCGTCGATCCGGTCGGCGAGCATCGTGCCGCCCTCGTCGAGGAGCCGGATGTCGGGATGGACCTTGGCGGCGAAGTAGGCGAAACCCTTGGCCTGGGCGGAGGCGGCGCGCAGACCGAGGACGAGCAGCGGGGTGGACGCGGCCAGGACGCGGCCCGCCCGCTCGACGGGATCCGGGTCGGCGAGCAGGTCGGCCAGCTGCCGCAGGTTCTCCAACTCGGCGTGTACGGCCTGCTGGTACTCGTTGTACTCGGACTCGCCCGCGCCCCGGTCGGCGGGCGCGACGTCCCGCAGGTGCTTGCGCAGCGCCGGGTAGCCGTCGAAGCCGAGCGCGACGGCGAACCGCGTCACCGACGGCTGGCTGACCCCGGCGAGTTCCGCCAGCTCGACGCTGGACAGGAACGGCGCGTCGGCGGCCCGGCGCACCATGCTGTGCGCGATACGCCGCTGGGTGGGCGTGAGCCGGTGGCCCTCGAAGAGCTCCTGGAGCCGGGCGGCCGGACTGTCGCTCACGCGATCCCCCTCGTCGTGCCTGTCATGCCGGTGCCACCCACCGGGCCCGTACGTGTCATGTCGTCGGCCGTGGCGGCGAGTTCGTCGAGCAGCCGAGCCGCGGCCGTCACATCATCGGTCAGTGGCCGGTCGGCGATCTCCGCCTCCAGTACGGACTCGGCCAGGGCGAAGGCTCTGCCGACGGGCAGACCGGCCTCGGGCCTGAGGCCACGCTGGCGCAACGCCCTTACGGCGGCGACGAGTTCGCAGCCGACGACGAGACGGTACGGCTCGCACGCCCGCAGTGTCTGGAGCGCGGCCAGCGACGCGAAGCTGGCCTGTTCCTCCACGCCACGGGACAGTACCGCGTGCCCGAGCGAGGCCGGGGCCGAGAACGCGCGCAGGTCACCGAGGGCGGCCCCGGCCGCGTACTCCAGGATCATCACGCCGGAGCTCGCGGGCTCGGAGTCGGCGAGGAAGGGCCGCAGCCGGGTGAAGGCGGGCTCGTTCAGCGCGGAGAGCCGGGAGGTGGACAGCCTCGCGGTCTGGACGACGGCGAGTCTGAAGTGGTCCAGCGCCAGCGCGAGTTGGGCGAGGTAGAAGCCGCCGTGGTGGTACGCGGCGGGCACCAGGTCGTCGTCGGTGCCCGGACAGATCAGTGGGTTCTCGGCGGCGGAGTTGATCTCGACGGCGAGCGCGCTCTCCAGTGCGCCGGCGGCGTCCCGCGCCGGTCCGTGGACCTGGGGGACGCAGCGGAAGCCGTACGGGTCCTGGATACGGCCGAGCGGCGGGGTGGGGCGTTCGGGGGCGCCGAGGATGTGCCGCATCCGGGTGGCGACGGCGTACGAACCGGGGTGCGGGCGCGCGGCGTGGACCGGTTCGGCGTACGCCTCGTAACTGCCGTCCACGGCGAGCAGGGAGAGCCCGGCCACGAGTTCGGTGGCGGCGATGAGCCGACCCAACTCGTCCAGCGCGAGGGCGGCCTGACCCAGTGTCAGGGCGTTGCTGCTGATGAGGGCGAGGGCGTCGTTGTTGTCGAGTGGCTGGGGCTCGGGTGCCCGGCCGCCCTGCCAGGGGTGTTCTCCGACGAGGGCGAGGCCCAGCTGCGAGAGGGCGGCGATGTCGCCGGTGCCGACGGAGCCGAACTCGTTGACGACCGGGTGCGCGCCGGCGGTCAGGGCGTCGCAGAGGGCGGTGATGACGGTGGGGCGCAGTCCGGCGCCCCCGGCGAGAAGCTGATTGGCCCGGACGGCGAGCATGGCCCGGACCTCGCGGGCGGGCAGGGGACGGCCGATCGCGCCGGCGTGGCTGCGCAGCAGACGCAGTCCGTGGTCGGCGGCGGCGTCGGAGGGGACGGCCTCGGTACGGTTCGCGCCGACGCCGGTGGAGCGGCCGTAGACCCGGCCGGAGGCGGCGAGTTCACGCGCGGTGTGCCAGGACTGCTCGACGCGCTTCATGGCGTCGGTGCCGGGCACGGGGCGGGCGGTCCCCTCCGCCAGCCGGACGATGTCGGCGACAGGGAGGCTCTGGCCGTCGAGGACGACGAGGGCGGGCCGTACGGCGGCGGGGTCGTCCGGCAGGTCGTACCGCGACTCGTACGGCACATGGTCCGCCATATGGGGCACCCCTTCGGAACGTGGCAATCCGTTCAGCCGATCGCCGGCGCGCGTGGCGTACGAAACGTACGACACGTGGGAGCGCACCGCCGGGTCTCCAGGACGGGGCCATTGCTCATGTCATGAGATTAGCGATCATTGCGGCCGGGAGGCGTGACGAACGGGGCCCGACCCGCGATCAGGGGCCGTGGGGGCGAGGAGTCAGGTGCCCTGGAGGCAAAGAGGGGGGATAGCCCCACTGACCGGGGGCCCATGCCTTCGTACCGTTGTCGCCATGGAAGCCCGCGACCCTGAGCTCAAGAAAGAGCTCGACGCCACCCTTCAGGCCCGCCGAGAGCTGGGGCCCGAGTACGAGTCCGCGCTCATCGAGTCCTTCCTGGAGAAGCTCGATCAGCGCCTCGACCACACGACCGATCGCCGTGTCCGGCGTCAGCTCGCCGAACAGCAGATGGTCGTCGCCCGCGGCGCCCGCCCGCGCAGTACGGAGGAGTCTTTCGCCGAGCGGTACGGCTTCGGCATCATCTCGCTGGTGCTCGCCATCCCGCTGTCCGCGATCGCCGTCGTGCAGGCGGACTTCGCCGGGCTCTGCGTGGCCTGGCTCGGCATCGTCGGCGTGAACGTGGCTCATGTGTCCGGGGGGATGCCCTGGTCACGCCGGCGCACCGACCGGCCCAAGCAGTCCTCCGACTGGGAGGACTGACCCCGCGACAGCGGGACGGCCGGTCCGCGGGCGGACCGGCCGTCCTGTGACGTCGTGGAACGTCGCGGAACGTCGCGGGAGAGAGATGTGGCGGGGACCGCCGCACCCCCGTTTCCGGAGGGCGGGACGACGGCGGTCCCCGCGAGGGTCCCGGGCCGGGTCAGTACCGGCACCGCTTCCCGGTGGCGTCCATGGGTCCGGGAGCCGCTCCGGAGATCACTGACGCCGACGAGAACTACTGTGGCCGAGCCGTGTTAAGCGCGTACTGCGCGTAGATGTCACGCCGGTACCACTTTCACGAAGCCGCCCGCGGGGGCCCGACCGGGCACCCGTCGCGGGGGTCGCGGGCCCGTTCGGGGCCCGCTCGGGCACCGCCTACTTGGCGTCCTTCGCGAGGAACGCGAGCAGGTCCTGCCGGCTCACCACACCCGTCGGCTTCCCCTCCACCAGCACGATCGCCGCGGCGGCGGCGTTGGCACCGCTCAGCGCGGTCATCAGGTCCGCCACCGGCTCGCCCGAGCCGACCTGCGGCAGCGGGCCCGACATGTGCTTGTCCAGGGGATCTCCGAGCGACGCGCGCCGGGCGAAGAGCGCGTCGAGCAGGTCGCGCTCCACGACGGAGCCGATGACCTCGGCCGCCATCACGTCCGGGTGACCGGCGCCGGGCTTCACGATCGGCATCTGCGAGACGCCGTACTCGCGCAGGACCTCGATCGCCTCACCGACCGTCTCCTCGGGGTGCATGTGGACGAGCGAGGGAAGGAGACTGCCCTCCTTGTACCGCAGGACGTCACCGACGCGCGGGGCGTCCCCGGCCTGCTCCAGGAAGCCGTAGTCGTTCATCCACTCGTCGTTGAAGATCTTGCTGAGGTAGCCCCGGCCGCTGTCGGGGAGCAGGACGACCACCACGTCATCCGGGCCGAGCCCCTCGGCGACCCGCAGCGCCGCCACGACAGCCATGCCGCAGGAGCCGCCGACCAGCAGACCCTCCTCCTTGGCGAGGCGTCGCGTCATCTGGAAGGAGTCCTTGTCGGACACGGCCACGATCTCGTCCGTGACGGTCGGGTCGTACGCGCTCGGCCAGAAGTCCTCGCCGACGCCCTCGACCAGATACGGGCGGCCCGAGCCGCCCGAGTAGACGGAGCCTTCGGGGTCGGCGCCGACGATCTTGACGCGTCCCTCGCTGACCTCCTTCAGATACCGGCCGGTGCCGCTGATCGTGCCGCCCGTGCCGATGCCGGTGACGAAGTGGGTGATCCGCCCGTCCGTCTGCTCCCACAGCTCGGGACCGGTGGTCTCGTAGTGCGAGCGCGGGTTGTTCGGATTGCTGTACTGGTCCGGCTTCCAGGCACCCGGCGTCTCGCGCACCAGCCGGTCGGAGACGTTGTAGTACGAGTCGGGGTGCTCGGGGTCGACCGCCGTGGGGCAGACGACGACATCCGCGCCGTACGCCCGCAGCACATTGATCTTGTCCGTGGAGACTTTGTCGGGGCAGACAAAAATGCAGTGGTAGCCCTTCTGCTGGGCCACGATCGCCAGCCCGACGCCGGTGTTGCCGCTCGTCGGTTCGACGATGGCGCCGCCGGGCCGGAGTTCGCCGCTCTCCTCCGCGGCCTCGATCATGCGCAGGGCGATCCGGTCCTTCACCGAACCGCCCGGATTGAAGTATTCGACCTTGGCAAGAACTGTCGCCTGAATGCCCGAGGTCACATTGCCCAGCTTCAGCAGCGGGGTATTGCCAACCAGACTGATCATCGAGTCGTGGAATTGCACCGTTGTCTCCGGGGTCTCCGTGATGGTCCGGCCAGCGTATGCGCAGGCGTAAGAGATTGGGCCACGGCCGTTACGGGGCAATTACCTCTTGCTGGTCTTATTGCTGTGTATGAACAGCTACAGGGTGTGAATGGCTACAGGGAGGTGACCCCGACTGTGTCAAGAGCGAGAGTGGCACGGCGGATCGCGGCGGGCGCCGCCTTCGGCGGTGGGAGCGTCGGTCTGATCGGTGCGGCCGGAGTGGGGCTCGTCCTGGCCGAGGTCCAGCTGGCGAAGCGGTCCGTCGGCGGCGGGAGGGCGCCGATCCCGCCCCGGGGCAACGGGTGGTACGGGCTGGCGTACGGACACACCGACCCCCTGCGGATGGGCATCCTCGGCGACTCCACGGCGGCGGGGCAGGGCGTGCGGCGGGCGGGCCAGACTCCGGGGGCGCTTCTCGCCTCGGGCCTGGCGGCGGTGGCGGAGCGCCCGGTGGACCTGCGGAACGTGGCGCTGCCGGGCGCCCAGTCGGACGATCTGGAACGGCAGGTGACGCAGCTGCTCTCGGACGCGTTCCCGGCCCCGGACGTCTGCGTGATCATAATCGGCGCGAACGATGTCACCCATCGGATGTCGGCGACCGCCTCGGTCCGCTATCTCGCGGCGGCGGTACGGCGGCTGCGGACGGCGGGCTCGGAGGTCGTCGTCGGCACGTGTCCCGACCTGGGGACGATCGAGCCGGTGTACCAGCCGCTGCGGTGGCTGGCCCGCCGGGTGAGCAGGCAGCTGGCGGCGGCCCAGACGATCGTGGCGGTCGAACAGGGCAGCCGTACGGTCTCGCTCGGCGACCTCCTGGGGCCGGAGTTCGAGGCGAACCCCCGCGAGATGTTCGGCGCCGACAACTACCACCCGTCGGCGGAGGGGTACGCGACGGCGGCGATGGCCGTCCTGCCGACGCTCTGCGCCGTGCTGGGCCTGTGGCCGGAGACGGACCATCTGGACTCGGCGCGCGACGAGGACATGCTGACGGTGGCGAAGGCGGCGTCGGCGGCCGCGGCGGAGGCGGGCACGGAGGTCACGGGGGCACGCGCGCCCTGGGCCCTGCTCAAGCACCGCAGGCGGCGGCGTCTGCCGGAGGCGGAGCCGACCCAGACGGAACCGGCCGCGCCCCCGCCGCCCTCGAAGGAAGGGGCCCACCGCATCTGACCGTGCGCGCCGGGCGCCGACCGCGAGGTGCCCGGCCGGCGGACCGGCCCCGGGTCCGCGCCCGGCGGGGGGCGAAAATCGGACTGCGGCCCTCGTCACACGACGGGCCGGGTGACCCCGCGCCGTACGTGCGGGTAACTTCACAAGACGGCACTCCCGCCGTACCGCACCCGCCACTGGAGCCGTGATGCCCGAAGCCGTGATCGTCTCTGCCGCCCGCTCCCCCATCGGCCGGGCCTTCAAGGGCTCCCTGAAGGAGCTGCGGCCCGACAACCTGACCGCGACCATCATTCAGGCCGCGCTCGCCAAGGTCCCCGAGCTCGACCCGCACGACATCGACGACCTGATGCTCGGCTGTGGTCTCCCCGGCGGCGAGCAGGGCCACAACCTGGGCCGGATCGTCGCCGTACAGATGGGGATGGACCATCTGCCCGGCTGCACCATCACCCGCTACTGCTCGTCCTCGCTCCAGACCTCCCGCATGGCGCTGCACGCCATCAAGGCGGGCGAGGGCGACGTCTTCATCTCGGCCGGTGTCGAGATGGTGTCCCGCTCGGTCAACGGCTCCAGCGACGGCGCGCCCGCCCACAACCCCCTCTTCGCCGAGGCCGAGGCCCGTACCGCCGCCGTCGCGGCCTCCGAAGGCGTGGGCTGGCACGACCCGCGCGAGGACGGTCTGCTCCCCGACGCGTACATCGCGATGGGCCAGACCGCCGAGAATCTGGCCCGGATCAAGGGCATCACGCGCCTGGAGATGGACGAGTTCGGCGTGCGGTCGCAGAATCTCGCCGAGGAAGCCATCAAGAACGGCTTCTGGGAGCGCGAGATCACCCCCGTCACGACCCCCGACGGCACGGTGGTCGCCAAGGACGACGGCCCCCGCGCCGGCATCACCCTGGAGGGCACCCAGGGCCTCAAGCCCGTCTTCCGCCCGGACGGACTGGTCACGGCCGGCAACTGCTGCCCACTCAACGACGGCGCGGCGGCGCTCGTGATCATGTCGGACACCAAGGCGCGCGAGCTGGGGCTGACCCCGCTGGCCCGGATCGTCTCCACCGGCGTCTCCGCCCTCTCGCCGGAGATCATGGGGTACGGCCCGGTCGAGGCCAGCAAGCAGGCGCTGGGCCGCGCGGGCCTGGGCATCGGTGACATCGACCTGGTGGAGATCAACGAGGCGTTCGCGGCTCAGGTCATCCCCTCCTACCAGGGCCTGGGTGTCGACCTCGACAAGCTGAACGTGAACGGCGGCGCCATCGCCGTCGGCCACCCCTTCGGTATGACGGGTGCGAGGATCACGGGCACGCTCATCAACGGGCTCCAGTTCCACGACAAGCAGTTCGGCCTGGAGACCATGTGCGTCGGCGGTGGCCAGGGCATGGCGATGGTCATCGAGCGGCTGAGCTGAGCCGGAGCGGAGGGTAGGGGCGGCCCGAGGTACGAGGGCCGCACCTGCCCGCAGCGGTGGCGAAGCGAACGCGACCAAAGAGACCGAGCGGCTGAGCTGAGCCGGAGCGGAGGGTAGGGGCGGCCCGAGGTACGAGGGCCGCACCTGCCCGCGCGGAGACCGAGCGGCTGAGCTGAACCCGGTCGAGCTCCAGTCGTGACTCAATCTCCCCCAGGATGTGACCTACCTGCTGGGGGAGACCCATTTACGCTGGTCGCGGCGGTAATGGGGCTGATCGTAAGGTCGAAAGACCTGTCCAATTCATGACGTAATGCACTGCCGACGTGCGCGCCCCCACGACAAGCTGATGTAGGAAGTCGGGGGACCATTGAAGACCGGGAGTAAGTCAGTGAGCGCCATGTCTATTGCCCTGCTGCTCACCACGGCCGCCGCCACGGCCGTGGGCGTCGCCGCCCTGCACGCCGCACACGGGCTGCGGCGAGAGGTCTCCGCCCTGCGCGGCGAACTGTCCCTGGCCAACCAGGGCGGCCGCGCCGCCGTACCGCAGGCACGCTCCGGCGAACCGGCACCCGCCGCCGCGTCCACCGAGGACATACGGCTCGCGGTGGCAGAGGCCCTGGCCGAGGAGCGCGAGCGGGAGCTGGCCGAGGCGCGTGCCTTCTGGGCCGCGCAGGAGGCCCGCGACGCGAGCGACGCGCCGTCGCTGCTGGGCGGCCTCACCGGCCCCGGCCCCGACGACGGACCGTTCTACGTGCCGCGCCAGGCCGACTTCGTGGGTCTGGAGGCGCTGGACCTGGACGCCCTCGACCGTGCCGACCGCGCCCGCCGAGCCGCCGACGACGACTACGACGACCTCGCGGAGCTGGCGGAACTCGCCGAGCTGCGCGAGCGCGCCGACCTGGGCGACAACGCCGACGCCGCGGAGCTCGGCGAGTACGACGACCTGGAGGACCTCGGGGAGTACGGGAACTTCGACGGGCTGCCCGAGCTGAGCGAGGTGAGTGAGGTCAGCGAGGTCGGTGAATTCGCCGAGGACTCGCCGGAGCTGGCCGCCGCCCGCCGCAGGCACCCCTCGCACCCGGACTTCGTGCCGGTCCGCACGCCGGTCGTCACCGACCACGAACGCACGGTCGCGCGGCTGGAGGAGCTGGCCGACGCCCGTACCGCGCTGGCCGACGTCCGCCCCGGCCCGCTGGGCACGCTCGACGTGTACGTCTTCACGGACGGTACGACGCTCTGCATGACCCCGGGCCACCGCGAGACCGCGGAGCGCCTCGCGGGAGCGCTGCGCGACGGCGGTACGCCGTTCCTGCTGGGCGGCTCGGGCATCTCGGGGGCGTACGCCCTCACGTTCTCGTGCGGCGTGCCCGCCGGCGCGTGCGACGGCACGGGCGCGGAGAACACCGGTACGGAGGACGAGGACGTCCCCGCCGACGACCACATCTACATCCTCGCCGACCGGGTCATAGCTTCGCTCTAGCCACCGCCCGCTCGACAGCCCGCACGGCCTCGTCCAGTTCCGGAACGGACGGGGCCGTTCTCAATGCCTCGGCCAAGTCACCCGCCGCGACGGTGAGTTGATCGGCGACAACGAAGACGCCGGCGTCCGGCATGATTCTCGGCGGCTCGTCCGGGCCGCCGTCCGGGCCGCGCTCCGAGTCCTCGATGCGCTGGGCACGTACGGACAATTCCCTGGCCAGAGCGAGCCCTTCGGCGGCGGCACCGCGCTGCAACCTGCTCTGCGGGGCCGCCCGCAGCCGGTCGGCGAATCGGTCCACGGCGGCTGTCAGACGCGTCGTATCAAGCACGCCGCGACCCTACGCGCCTCCCCCGAACTGTTGCCAACGGGCGAACGCTCAGGCACGGTGACGTGAAGGACCAGTACGCGCGAGCTGCCCTCGGAGGCGCCGATGTCCCTTGTTTTCTCCGAAGAGACCCACCGCAACCTGCTGTCCCGTATCCCACAGTGCACCGGCCGCGAGATCTCCGACTGGCTCCGCGCCGTCGACGAAGGTCCCGCCCTCGTCCGCTTCGACGAGAAGGTCGCCTGGCTCCGCGGCGAGCACGACCTCGCGTACGGGCACGCCAAGGCGATCATCCACGAGCACGACCTGAGGCGGGCCGCCCGCCGTCTGGGCTGACCACACCGGCCGCCACCTACGACGACCACCGATGACGAAGGGGTCCACGGGCTGTCGCCCGTGGACCCCTTCGTCGTGCGAGCCGTTACGCGCCCTAGTCGTTGCCGCTCAGGATCGAGAAGAGCCGCAGCATCTCCAGGTAGATCCAGACGAGCGTCATGGTGAGGCCGAAGGCCGCCATCCAGGACTCCTCGCGCGGCGCGCCGTACGTGACGCCGTCCTCGACCTGCTTGAAGTCGAGCGCCAGGAAGCACGCGCCGAGGATGATGCCGATCACACCGAAGAGGATGCCGAGGCCGCCGCTGCGGAAGCCGAGGCCGTCACCGCCGCCGAAGACGCTGAACAGCAGGTTGGCGACCATGAGGAGCACGAAGCCCATCGCGGCGGCCATCACGAAGCCGTAGAAGCGGCGCGTGACGCGGATCCAGCGCATCTTGTACGCGAACAGCACACCGGCGAAGACCGCCATCGTGCCCATCACGGCCTGGACGACCACGCCCGGCGAGAGGTACGTGCTCGCCGCGCTGCTGATCACGCCGAGGAAGACGCCCTCGAACGCGGCGTAGCCCAGGATCAGCGCCGGGACCGGCGTGCGCTTGAACGACTGGACCAGCGCGAGGACCAGGGCCACGAGGGCCGCGCCGATGGCGATGCCGTACGACTTGCCGAGGTTGCTCTCGTCGACCGGGAGCAGGACCCAGGCCAGGACAGCCGTGAGGACGACCGTACCGAGCGTGGACGCGGTGCGCGTCACCACGTCGTCGATCGTCATGACCCCGGCGCGGGCGGGCGCCTGGGGGCCGCCGTACTGACCGTCCGTCTGCGGGGCGTAAGGGTTGGCCGCGTACGGATTGGTCGCGTACGGGTTCTGCGTGCCTACGGCGGGGCCCCCGGCCTGCGGCGCCGCGTTGAAGCCCGCTTGGCCGTTGTCGCGACTGAAGCCCCGTCGCGAGAAGACCGGGTTGCTGCTCCTCATCTCACTCCTCCATGGCGGCCACCCTGCGCGGCCTTGGCACAAGAGTAATGCGGGAGCAAAAGGAACACCCTAGTGCCCTGGGAGGATCTTTCCTCGATCGTGACGCGACGGGTTCCGGCCCCGGGCCGCCAGGGCTGCCCGGGGCACCGCCCGGTGGCGGTTCCGCGACCCTCCGGGACCCTCGCGACGGCCCCGCGGTACTCCTTCGGCGGCGGGGCGCCGGAGGTCTCGAATCAACTGTTTGACGCGCACTCGACAACGTGATCATGGGGCTTGAGCTGGGGATTCACCGCGTTTTTCAGCTGACTATTCGTCAAGAGTGCTCTTTCTGCGAAGAGTTGGTCGCAGATGGCAACCTGCAGGCACGTTTCAGCAGTATTGTGCCCCAGAGGCAAAAAGTTGGGGGTGAATCGATCTTCGCAGGTCAGCACGCGTTCAGAGAGTGTGCCCGGAACCGGACTTGAACCGGTACGCCCCAATTGGGGCAGCGAGGTTTAAGCTCGCCGTGTCTGCATTCCACCATCCGGGCGTACGCGGCTCCGCGTTGGCTCACGAGCCTATCCGGGAGGACCCCTCGGACGGCCGAGTACTCAGCCGATCCTGTCTGATTTTATTGGCACCTGAGGGAGTGTCAGCCCTGGTAACACGCCATCGGCACATGCCGGAAGCAGGACGAAGGTCTTGATACGGACCTTGCGATATGACGGAAAGTCGCCGCTCTCTGTCTACTATTCGCCACTCCCCGCACACGGATCCCACACAGGCGTCGCCGGTGCGACCGGGAGATGACGGGAGTACTTGAGTCAGGGTCGACGTCATACCGGAGGAGGACGGAGCGCCCTTCCGGTCCGACCCGAGATGGCCCCAGGAACGGGCATGCGGGGTGACGACCCGCGACCGTGCGGCGGAGAGGATGAAGTCAATCCGCCAGACCCTCCCCGCTAGGAGCCCCGCCCGTGACGACCATGCCCCTCCTCCACCGCGCCAGCGCCGTGGCCGCCCATGCCTCCGGCTTGTCCAAGGTCTACGGGCAGGGCGAGACGCAGGTGGTCGCCCTCGACCAGGTCACCGTCGACTTCCGGCAGGGTGAGTTCACCGCGATCATGGGCCCGTCCGGGTCCGGCAAGTCGACCCTCATGCACTGCGTGGCCGGGCTGGACAGCTTCACCAGCGGCTCGGTACGCATCGGCGACACCGAGCTGGGCGAGCTCAAGGACAAGCAGCTCACCCAGCTCCGCCGGGACAAGATCGGCTTCATCTTCCAGGCGTTCAACCTGCTGCCGACCCTGACGGCCCTGGAGAACATCACGCTGCCCATGGACATCGCGGGCCGTAAGCCCGACAAGCAGTGGCTCGACAACGTGATCACGATGATCGGTCTCAAGGACCGGCTCCACCACCGTCCCACCGCGCTCTCCGGCGGCCAGCAGCAGCGGGTGGCGGTGGCGCGCGCCCTGGCCTCCCGTCCCGAGATCATCTTCGGCGACGAGCCGACCGGAAACCTCGACTCCCGGGCCGGCGCCGAGGTGCTGGGCTTCATGCGCAACTCCGTACGGGAGCTGGGCCAGACCGTCGTCATGGTCACACACGACCCGGTGGCCGCCTCCTACTCCGACCGGGTGATCTTCCTCGCGGACGGCCGGATCGTCGACGAGATGCAGCACCCCTCCGCCGACGGTGTGCTCGACCGTATGAAGGCCTTCGACGCCAAGGGCCGCAGGAGCTGACCTCCGCCGCCCGGCGCCCCTGACACCCTCACACCGCCCCGCGCGCCCCCGGCACGTCCGTCCAGGACGTCCCGGCACGTCCCGCCCTGCCGCTCTCCGGCCCACCCGGCACACCGTCCTCCGGCCCCCGGTCCGTCACTCGCGACGCCTCCGGTCGAGCCGTCCGTTCGCCCTGCCCACTTCGTCTGGACTCCCACCATGTTCCGTACCGCCCTGCGCACCGTGCTCGCGCACAAGGCCCGGCTGCTGATGACCGTGCTCGCCGTGATGCTCGGCGTGGCCTTCGTCTCCGGCACCCTGGTCTTCACCGACACCCTCGGCAACGCCTTCAACAAGCAGTCGGCCAAGAGCTACAAGGACGTGGCCGTCTCCGTCTCCACCTACGAGACCAACGAGCCCGGGGCGGACGGGAAGAAGCCGGAGCCCGGACTCAGTCCGAAGACCCTGGACCGGATCGCCGCCGTCGACGGCGTCCGGACCGTCACGGGCCGGGTCGACGGCTTCGCCGGCGTGGCCGACCCCGACGGCAAGCTCATCGGCAACGGCTGGTCCAACACCGGCACCAACTTCGCCCCCGCCGCGGACGGCAAGGACGCCGCGTACGACTTCACCGACGGCGCCGGCCCCACGGAGGCCGGCCAGATCGCGCTCGACAGGTCCACCGCGTCCAGGGGTGAGTACAAGGTCGGCGACCGCGTGCGCGTCGCCACCAACGGGCCGGTGAAGGAGTACGACCTGTCCGGTGTCTTCACCACCGAGGACGGCGCGGTCAACGCGGGCGGCAGTCTGGTGCTGTTCGAGACCTCCGTCGCCCAGAAGCTCTACCTGGAGCCGGGCTTCTTCCGGGACGCGACCGTCTCCGCCGAGCCCGGCGCCTCCGACCGGGAGATCCTCCGCAAGGTCGAGCCGCTGCTGCCCGAGGACGCCGAGGCCCAGACCGGCACGCAGCTCGCCGACGACCAGGCGAAGCAGATCGAGAACGAGCTCAGCAGCATCAACCAGATGCTGCTCGCCTTCGCGGCCATCGCGCTCTTCGTCGGAATCTTCCTGATCTCCAACACCTTCACCATGCTGGTCGCCCAGCGCACCAAGGAGCTGGCGCTGCTGCGCGCCGTCGGCGCCTCGCGCCGCCAGGTCAAGCGCTCGGTGATGGCCGAGGCGCTGGTCGTGGGCCTCGTCGCGTCCGCCATCGGCTTCGTCCTCGGTGTCGGTCTCGCCGTCGGACTGCGCTCGGCCATGGGCTCGTTCGGCGCGAAGGTGCCCGCCGGTCCGCTGGTGATCAGCCCGGTCGCCGTCGCCGCCGCCTTCGGTGTCGGCGTGGTGATCACCCTGATCGCCGCCTGGCTGCCGTCCCGCCGGGCCGCGAAGATCCCGCCGGTCGCGGCCATGAGCAGCGTGCACGCCGTGGCCACCATGAAGTCGCTGGTCCTGCGCAACTCCATCGGCGCCGTGTTCACGCTCATCGGCGCCGCGGGGATCATCGGGGGCGCCGCGGTCGGGAAGGACGGCAAGCTGATCATCGGTGCCGGTGCCTTCTTCTCGCTCGTCGGCATCATCGTGCTGATCCCGCTGCTGTCGCGCCCGGTCATCGCCCTCGTACAGCCGCTGCTGAACCGGGTGTTCGGCGTCGCGGGCAAGCTGGCGGGGCTGAACTCGGTGCGCAACCCGCGCCGTACGGGCGCCACCGCGTCCGCGCTGGCCATCGGCCTCACCCTGGTCACCGGCCTCACCACCATCGGTGTCACGCTCGGCCAGGCCATCGACAAGATGACCACGGACAACATCAAGGCCGACTACATGATCGCGATGGCCAGCGGCGGCGGTCTCGACGAGTCGGCGGTCACGGCGCTGGAGAAGGCGCCGGGTGTCAGCGCGGCGTCCCCGCAGCGCGCGTCCTGGCTGACGATCGACGGCGAGGGAGCCTCCGCGTCGGGTGTGACCCCGGGCGACATCGAGCGGGTCCTCGCCGTGAAGACGGTGACCGGTTCGCTGGGCACGCTGAACGGTGACGCGATCGCGGTGGACTCCGAGACCGCCAAGTCACGCGGGTGGAAGACCGGCGACACCGTCACGGTGGAGTACCAGGACAAGAAGACCGCGCGGCTGAAGGTCGGCGCCACCTACGAGCAGAACGAGTTCATCTCACCGGTCATGATCTCCACCGGTCTGGTGGGGCCGCACGAGGCGGACCCGCACACGCCCGAGGTGTACGTGGCGATGGACGGCGGCATGACCGAGGCCAACAAGCAGGCCCTGGTGGACGCGCTGGGCGACAACCCGGCGATCAGCGTGAACGACCGCCAGGACATCAGGAACATGTTCGGCGGCATGATCAACACCGCGCTCAACGTGATGTACGGACTGCTGGCGATGGCCCTGATCATCGCGGTGCTCGGTGTCGTCAACACCCTCGCGATGTCGGTCTTCGAGCGTCAGCAGGAGATCGGCATGCTGCGGGCGATCGGCCTGGACCGCCGCAGGGTCAAGCGCATGATCCGGCTGGAGGCCGTGGTGATCTCGGTCTTCGGCGCGGTGATCGGTGTCGGGCTCGGCACGTTCCTGGCCTGGGCGATCGGCGAGACGATCCGCTCGTCGATCCCGGGGTACGCGCTGGTCATGCCGTGGGAGCGGATCGGGATCTTCCTGGTCCTCGCGGGGCTCGTGGGTGTGCTGGCCGCGCTCTGGCCGGCGCGCAGCGCGGCGAAGCTCAACATGCTGACGGCGATCAAGACCGAGTGAGTCCGGCGCCGCGCCGGCGCGACACGGCCTCAGGGCCCCGCATCCCCCCCGGGTGCGGGGCCCTTCGCCGTGCCGGCATGGATGAAGCGCGTGCGTCGCGAGCGCGGCGGGGTGCGCCGTGACTCGTGTCAGCGCCAGCTGCGGGTGCGCAGCGGAAGACCCGAGACGCCGGAGTCGGCGGGCTTCACCGCCAGGATCTGGTTGACGCCGATCCTGTTGTGCTCGAAGGCGAGCGCCGAGGCGGCCATGTAGAGGCGCCAGACCCGGGCGCGGCCGGGTGAGGTGGCCCGTACCGCCTCGGGCCAGTGCCGCTCCAGATTCCGCACCCACTGACGGAGCGTCAGAGCGTAGTGCTCGCGCAGGGATTCGACGTCCCTGGCCTCGAAGCCCGCCTCCTCCAGCGTGCCGACGGTGCGGCCGAGCGGGGCCAGTTCGCCGTCGGGGAAGACGTAGGCGTCGATGAAGTCGTCGATGCGGTACTTGGATTCGTCCTTCTCGGGGCGGCGCCCGATCTGGTGGTTGAGCAGCCGGCCGCCCGGCTTGAGGAGGGCGAAGAGGTCGTCGGCGTACTCGCGGAAACGCACCGATCCGACGTGCTCGGCCATGCCGATCGACGAGATGGCGTCGTACGGGCCGTCCCTGACGTCCCGGTAGTCCTGGACCCTGATCTCGATCCGGTCCGTGAGGCCTTCGCCGGCGATGCGCTTGCGCGCGAACGCGGCCTGCTCGCGGGAGAGCGTGACACCGGTGACCTGGACGCCGTACTCACGCGCGGCGTGCATGGCCATGGATCCCCAGCCGCAGCCGACGTCCAGCAGCCGCTCGCCCTCCTTCAGCCCGAGCTTGCGGCAGACAAGGTCGAGCTTGTCGCGCTGCGCGTCCTCCAGCGGGGAGTCCGGGTGCTCGAAGTAGGCGCAGGAGTAGACCATGGAGGGTCCGAGGACCATCTCGTAGAAGTCGTTGCCCACGTCGTAGTGGTGGCTGATCGCGGCTCTGTCCCGGTGCTTGGTGTGCAGCGCGCCGCTTCTGCGCCGTACCTCCTCGGGAGGCGGCGGGGGCGGCGGCCAGGGGCCGGCGATCTCCAGGAGGCGCTTGCCGGCGGCGCGCATCCGCGGGTCGCGCAGCGGGTGCACCCCCTCCTCCGCCTCGGCGCCGCGTTCCCAGAGGAGTCCGGCGATCCGGTCGAGAAGGGCGTACAGATCACCGTCGACGTCCATCTCACCGGCCACCCAGGCGCGGGCGAGTCCCATCTCTCCCGGCTTCCACAGCAGTCGGCGCAGGGCCCGGCGGTGCCGGACGACGAGGGTCGGCGCGCCGGGCGGGCCCGACTCGCTGCCGTCCCAGGCGCGGATACGTACGGGGAGAGGGGCTCCCAGCAGTTCCTCGGCAAGAGTGGTCAGCCGCAGTGCGGCGTCGGCCATGGCGCACACCTCCGTGATGGTGGATCCCAGAAATGCTCAACAGATACGTAAACACCGCCGGGACGGAGTTGCAGTCCCGACAGCACGCAATGGGTGGGCAAAAATAGCTGCACCTGCCACGTATTTTGTGACCAAATCAGCCGGTGCGCACCCTTGCGTGCCTTCTCGTACCCACCTTGAGCGCCGGGCGCACGCGAAAGGGCCGCCCGCACCACGGATGGCGGGCGGCCCTTTCGGGTCGGTACGTGCGCCTACGCGCCTCGGCGCGCGGTCAGGAGGCCTTGACGCTGGTGCCGGCCTTGGCCTTCGTGGCCCCCGGCTGCGACTCCGGGTCCGGGCCGGACTCCGTCTTCGGGGCGACGGCCTGACGCGCCGGGGCGGGCTTGGCCGCCTCGTAGAACTCCTCGCGCGGTGTCTCCATCGCGCCGAGGGAGACGACCTCGCGCTTGAGGAACGCCGAGAGAGTCCAGTCGGCGAAGACGCGGATCTTACGGTTCCAGGTCGGCATCGCCATGCCGTGGTAGCCGCGGTGCATGTACCAGGCCAGCCGGCCACGGAACTTGATCTTCAGCTTGCCGACGACGACCATCGCGACGCCCTTGTGCAGGCCGAGACCGGCGACCGCGCCCTTGTTGGCGTGGCTGTACTCCTTCTGCGGGAAGCCCCGCAGCCCGGAGATCACGTTGTCGCCGAGGACCTTCGACTGACGCAGCGCGTGCTGGGCGTTGGGCGGGCACCAGGCGTTCTCGACACCGGCCCGGCGGGCGGCCAGGTCCGGGATCTGGGCGTTGTCGCCGGCGGCCCAGATGTAGTCGGTGCCCTGCACCTGGAGCTTGGCGTCGGTGTCGACGTGACCACGCGGGCCGAGCGGCAGACCGTAGCGGGCGAGCGCCGGGTTGGGCTTGACGCCCGCGGTCCACACGATGGTGTTGGAGTCGACCTCCAGACCGTTGCCGAGCACGACGTGGCCGTCGACGCAGGACTCCATACCGGTCTTGAGATAGATCTCGACGCCCCGGCTCTCCAGGTGCTCCTTGCCCCAGCTGCCCAGCTTCGGGCCGACCTCGGGAAGGATCTTGTCGGCGACGTCGACGAGCAGGAAGCGCATGTCCTCGCGCTTGACGCTCGTGTAGTACTTCGCGGCGTCGCGCGCCAGGTCCTCGATCTCCCCGACGGTCTCGGCGCCGGCGAAGCCACCGCCGACGAAGACGAAGGTCAGCGCCTTGCGGCGGACCTCCTCGTCGGTCGTGGAGTCGGCCTTGTCGAGCTGTTCGAGCACGTGGTTACGGAGACCGATCGCCTCCTCGATGCCCTTCATACCGATGCCCTGCTCGGCGAGGCCGGGGATCGGGAAGGTGCGGGAGACGGCGCCGAGCGCGACGATCAGGTAGTCGAAGGGCAGCTCGTAGGCCTCACCGACGAGCGGCGAGACGGTGGCGACCTTGCGGTCCTGGTCGATGGTCGTGACCCGACCGGTGAGCACCTCGGCCTTGGGCAGCACACGTCGCAGCGGTACGACGACATGCCGGGGCGAGATGCTGCCGGCGGCGGCTTCGGGGAGGAAGGGCTGGTACGTCATGTACGAGCGGGGGTCGACAACAGTGACCGTCGCCTCCCCGTAGCGCATCTTCTTCAGAATGCGACGAGCTGCGTACAGGCCTACGTACCCTCCGCCTACAACAAGGATCCTGGGACGCTCCGTGGTGCTCATGCCATCGAGTATCCACCTGCCTGGGAGGGGGTGCTCGTGAGCCCCTTCACAAGCACCTTCCCCACCTCTGCTACACTGCGCGGCCCCCATGATCGACATCATCTGTCCGAAGCGGGACCATACGGCGCCGAGGGATACTCCACACCCTCCCTGAGCTGGCCCTTGAGGTATCTCGCGGGAGTGGACCAGCGGGTGGTTCATACGCCCGCAACGCCGCCGGAACGACCCGTTGACGGGCCGCGCAGGGGGGTCGGAACGGGGTCGGGCCTCCCCGGGGAGTGATGTGCGCCCAACCCGGCGTTTTTCCTTGTGAAGAACTTCACGAACTTCGTTCCGGGGTGCGTGAGGGAGGGGGTGCAGAGCACCCGTAAAACCCCCGTAAAGGCGCTCCGGGGGCGGCCCGGGAACACCCCCAGGACGACCCCCGTTCACCCGCTCAGGCGATCGACCACGCGATGCCGTCGAGAATGTCGTGTTCGCTCACGACGACCTCCTCCGCGCCGGTCCTTTTCATGATCGTCAGGAGGATCAGCGCGCCCGCCGCGATCACGTCGACCCGCCCGGGATGCATCACGGGGATCGCCGCGCGCTCGTCGTGCGTGGCGGTGAGCAGCATGCCGGTGATCTCCTGGACCCGCTCGAACGGGATCCGGGAGTGGTGGATCGCCGCCGAGTCGTACTCGGTCAGGCCGAGCGCGATCGCCCCGACCGTGGTCACGGACCCGGCGAGGCCGACGAGCGTACGGGCGTCGCCCAGCGGGACGCTCTCCCCGACCGTGTCGAGGGCGGCGTCGATGTCCCCGCGTATGGCGGTGATCTCGCCGAGGGTCGCCGGACTGCTCGGGCGGTGCCGCTCCGTCATCCGTACGCAGCCGATGTCGACCGACCGCGCGGCCGTGACCCGGTCGGTCCCGACGACGAACTCGGTGGAGCCGCCTCCGATGTCCACGACCAGGAAGGGCTCGGCCAGATCGGTGCGGCCTGTCAGCTCCTTGGTGGCGCCGGTGAAGGAGAACTCCGCCTCCTGGTCGCCGGTGATCACCTCGGGCTCGACACCGAGGATGCCGAGGACGCCGCGGACGAAGTCGTCGCGGTTCTCGGCGTCGCGCGACGCGGAGGTGGCCACGAAGCGGGTCCGGTCCACGCCGTGGCCCTTGATGATCTCCGCGTACTCGCGGCAGGCCGCGAAGGTGCGCTCCAGCGCCTCGGGGGCGAGCCGGCCCGTCCGGTCGACGTCCTGGCCGAGCCGCACGATCGTCATGCGGCGGTCGAGATCGACGAGTTCGCCGGTGGCGGGGTCGGCGTCGGCGACGAGGAGGCGGATGGAGTTCGTCCCGCAGTCGACGGCCGCGACCCTGGTCATGCCGTACCCCCGGCGTGCTCGTCGGTTGCGGCTGCGGTGTCGGCTTCGGTGTCGCCGGCGGGCGCGGCTTCTCCAGGCTTTGTGAACGGGATCACACAGGGGCCCTTGCGCCACCACTCGGGCAGCATCGCCAGCGCCTCGTCCCCCAGCGGGTTCACTCCGGGGCCCGCCGCGAGCGAGTGGCCGACCAGCACGTGCAGGCACTTCACCCGGTCCGGCATACCGCCCGCGCTCGGGAAGCCCGCCAGTACCTCGACGGCGTCGCGCCGCGCGATGTAGTCCTCGTGCGCCTTGCGGTACGCGGCGGCCAACTCCGGGTCGGTGGCGAGGCGTTCGGTCATCTCCTTCATGACACCGTTCGCCTCCAGCGTGCCGATGGCCGAGGCCGCGCGCGGGCAGGTCAGATAGTAGAGCGTCGGGAAGGGAGTGCCGTCCGGCAGCCGCGGGGCGGTCTCCACCACGTCGGGCTGCCCGCAGGGGCAGCGGTGCGCGATGGCGCGCAGACCGCGCGGGGGCCGGCCGAGCTGCTGCCTGAACGCGTCGACGTCCGCCTCGGTGGGTTCGGTGCGTTCGGTCTGCGGAGGGGGCGTTTGCATACCTGCGTCGGTTTCCTTGGGTGTCTATCTGTCCGTCCGGTCGGCGCTGTCGACGCCGTCCAGAAGATTGGAGTACCAGGGCCGGTCGGCCGCGCCCTGGTCGGTGCGGTGCTCCTCGGCCGCCCGCGGGTCGGCCATGACGTAGCCGGTCTCCCCCGGCATCACGTAGTGCAGATGCTCGCGCGCCAGCCGCTGGATGTACGCGTCGTCCTGGAGTCGGGCCTTCTCGTCCCGCAGCTCCTCGACCCGCTTCGCGGCCTCGCGCGTCAGCTGCTCCTGCTCCGCGATGTCGCTCCGCTGCGACACGTACTGCCGCATCGGATAGGCGAGCGCCACGATCAGCGAGCAGACCACGAGCACCAGGAAGGCGGCGCGTCCGGTGAGCCGGGAGCGGCGGGCCTGTCTGCGGGTCTGCGAGCGGTAGACGCGGGCGGCGGTCTGCTCGCCCAGAATCCTGATCTTGGTCGCGGTGGAGAACCGGTCCCGGTTCGCGGCCATGGTCCCGCCTCCCTCAGAGGCCCGGCGTACCCCGTTCCTCTGCACTGCCGTACTGCCTCTGTACGCGCGTACGTCCCCGGACACGGTACGGGACCGCGGCTGGGGACGTACGCACGACTGGCGGTGCCGGCTGGGCCGGTGGCCGGTTGCCCGGGTCAGTCCTTGAAGCGGGGGAACGCGCTGCGGCCCGCGTACACCGCCGCGTCGTCGAGGATCTCCTCGATACGCAGCAGCTGGTTGTACTTGGCGACACGCTCGGAGCGGGCCGGGGCGCCGGTCTTGATCTGGCCGCAGTTGGTGGCGACGGCGAGGTCGGCGATCGTGACGTCCTCGGTCTCGCCGGAGCGGTGGGACATCATGCACTTGAAGCCGCTGCGCTGCGCCAGCTCGACGGCGTCCAGGGTCTCGGTCAGCGAACCGATCTGGTTGACCTTGACGAGCAGGGCGTTGGCCGAGCCCTCCTCGATGCCACGGGCCAGGCGCTCGGGGTTGGTGACGAAGAGGTCGTCGCCGACGATCTGGACCTTGGAGCCCAGCTTGTCGTTGAGGACCTTCCAGCCGGCCCAGTCGTCCTCGAAGAGCGGGTCCTCGATGGAGACCAGCGGGTACGAGGCGACGAGCTCCTCGTAGTACTCGGTCATCTCGGCGGCCGAGCGGGACTTGCCCTCGAACTCGTAGGAGCCGTCCTTGTAGAACTCGGAGGCCGCCACGTCGAGCGCGAGCGCGATGTCCTTGCCCGGGGCGTAGCCGGCTTCCTTGATGGCCACGAGGATCAGGTCGAGCGCGGCGCGGTTGGACTCCAGGTTCGGCGCGAAGCCGCCCTCGTCGCCGAGGCCGGTGGAGAGCCCCTTCTCCTTCAGGACCTTCTTCAGCGTGTGGTAGACCTCGGCGCCCCAGCGCAGGGCCTCGGAGAACGACTCGGCGCCGATCGGCGCGATCATGAACTCCTGGATGTCCACGTTCGAGTCGGCGTGCGACCCGCCGTTGAGGATGTTCATCATCGGGACGGGCAGGAGGTGCGCGTTCGGGCCGCCGAGGTAGCGGAACAGCGGCAGGTCCGAGGCCTCGGAGGCGGCGTGCGCCACGGCCAGGGAGACGCCGAGGATGGCGTTGGCGCCGAGCGAGGACTTGTCGGGGGTGGCGTCCAGGTCGAACATCGCCTGGTCGATCAGGCGCTGCTCGGTGGCGTCGTAGCCGACGAGCTCCGGGCCGATCTGCTCGATGACGGCGAGGACGGCCTTCTCGACACCCTTGCCCTGGTAGCGGTTCTGGTCACCGTCGCGGAGCTCAAGGGCCTCGAACGCACCGGTGGACGCACCGGAGGGGACGGCAGCACGGCCGGTGCTGCCGTCGTCGAGGCCGACCTCGACCTCGACCGTTGGGTTGCCTCGGGAGTCAAGGATTTCCCGGGCTACGACGACGTCGATGGACGGCACGAGCATCTCCTTCTGGGATGTGACGCTTGGAGTGCAGGGCCACATCGGCCTTGCGGCATGAGCCTAACCGGCTCCCGGTCGGCGGTCGGCAGATGCCCGCCCGCTGGGACGAAAAGAGTCCGCGATGCCCGTTCGGCCTGGAATGTCCAGGGGTCGGGTGGGGGGCGGGAGGGGGCCGGGCGCGGCCCACGTGGTCCGTGGTCCGCGTGGTCCGGCCCATGGCCTCAGGTCCGCCGCACGGCCTGAGGACCGTCCGAACCCCGGCCCGGCGCGTCCGGGGGGAGTGAGGCGCGCCGTGCCGGGGTTCAGGGGGGAAAGGGTCAGCTCAGGTGGAGCTGCTGACCCGGGAAGATCTCGTCGGCGTTCTCGACGATGTCCTTGTTCAGCTTGAAGAGCTTCTTCCAGCCACCTTCGACCTTCTTGGTCTCGGCGATCTTGGAGAGGGTGTCGCCGGGCTTGACCTTGTACTCGCCGTCGCCCTTCTTGACCGGACCGCGCGTCTCACCGCGCGAGGCGGGCTGCTCCTGCGCGGCGCGCGGGGCGGACCGCTCCTTCGGAGCGGCCTGCGGGGCCTGCTCGGGGGCGGCCTGCGGGGCGGAGCCGGCGGAGCCGGCGTCGTTCGAGGCGTTGGACAGGCCCACGCCGCAGCTCGGCCAGGCACCCTTGCCCTGGCCCGCCAGGACCTTCTCGGCGATCTGGATCTGCTGGGACTTCGAGGCCTGGTCGGCGCTGGACGCGAAGGCGCTGCCGCCGTACGCGGACCAGGTGGAGGCGGAGAACTGGAGTCCGCCGTAGTAGCCGTTGCCGGTGTTGATCGACCAGTCGCCGCCGGACTCGCACTGGGCGACGGCGTCCCACTCGGAGGTGGTGGCGGCGGAGGCGGAGGTGGCGCCGATCAGCGGGGCCGCGACAGCGGCACCGGTGATGCCGGCGAGCGTGGCGTAACGGACGGCCTTGGACGGACGACGGTGCTTGCCCTTGCCGGACGTGCTGGAAAAAAGCATGCGAGATCTCCTCACCGACGCCTGCGAGGTGAGCTGTCGGGTTCGGGCCAAGTGAGTTGCCCGGCCGTGCGACCCGGGAACGTCTTCACGTCCCCCTGCGCACGGCTCCACCCCGAGCCGGCCGTGCTGACCGGCGCTTACCTGTGGGTCCCCCGCTCCTGCCTTCGGCGCGTGATGCGACGAGTACTCCCCCCGACCGACGGCAGGATTCGGCGTGACGGTCGACGGTGCCCGCGGTGCGAGCGGTTCAGACCGTAAACACAGACATCCCGGATGTTCAAAGAAGGAACATCCGGGATGATTCGCCCATCCCGCCCCGAGGAAACCTCTGTTTACGCAGGTCGGAACGGAAAGGGGGTGAGTTGCCGGGCAGATCGCATCAGTTGGGGCGAAGAGACGCTTGTCTCACTTACGCAGATGCGGACATAGCCCGCTTAACTACCCCTGTTTCGCGGTCAGATCGAGCGTCTGGCCCGGCACGATGAGGTCCGCGTCGGAGCCCACGACCTCGCGGTTCGCCTGGTAGAGCGCGGGCCAGCCGCCGTCCACCTTCAGCTCGTCGGCGATGGCCCACAGGTTGTCGCCGGCGCGGACGGTGTACGAGCCGTCGGCGGCGGCGTCACCACGCGCCGAGCTGTCACCGCGTGAGGCGTGACGGCCGCTCTCGCGCTCGTCGTCGGCCTTGCCCGGTTCGGCGTCGGCCGCGGCCGGCTCGCTCGGCTCGGGGGCCGCCTCGCCGCGGTGCTTGCCCTTGCCGGTGGCGGCGGTGCTGGGCTGCGCGCTCGCCTCCGTGCTCGGCTCCGTGTTCGACTCCCCGGCGTCGGACGCGGAGTCGCGGCCGAACTGCCCGGAAGAGGGCGTCGACTCGGGAGCGGGCGGCAGCACGGCCTCTTCGCTCGTCTCGGGCTCGGGCTCGGCGGACTCGTCGGCGGGCTCGCTGTCCGGAGCCGTGTCCGCGCCGGCGTCCCGGCCCTCGCCGTCCGCCGAATCGGCGCCCGCGTCGGCCTTCGCGTCCGCGTCCGCCGTGAGCCCGGTGACCAGCGCGCAGGTCGGCCACGCGCTCGGGCCCTGCGCCGCGAGGATCTTCTCGGCGACGGCTATCTGCTGGCTGCGGCTGGCCTGGTCGGCGGTGGGGGCGTACGCCGTACCGCCGAAGTCCACCCAGGTCTCCTGGGAGATCTGGAGGCCGCCGTAGTAGCCGTTGCCGAGGTCGGCGCTCCACATGCCGCCGCTCTCGCATTCGGCGACGCGGTCCCAGGTGGAGGCGTCGGCCGCACTGGCGCCGGTCGCGCCGAGCAGCGGGATGGCGATCGCCGAGCCTGTCACCCCTGCCGCGACGACAAGGGCGGGGGCCTGACGGGGCCGACGGTGCCGGCCGTTCCCGGAGCGCATGCGGTTGCCTTCCGTGAGACTGCTGGAACGTGAATCCCAACACGTGACCGCTGGGACCGTCGTGAACGTAGCCGCACACGAACGCCTGTCACAAGTCGATGCAGCGGAGATCACGTGAAAGTCACAGTGCTGACGATCAGTCAGTCACGCACCGCTGTGAACTGCACCGGGAGCGTGCGCAGTCCACGCATGATGAGCCCGCCACGCCACCGCAAATCGGATGGATCGACCGCAAGTCGCAAGTCGGGCAGGCGCGTCAGAAGGGTGGCGAGCGCGGTCTGTCCCTCCAGCCGGGCGAGCGGCGCGCCGAGGCAGTAGTGGATGCCGTGGCCGTATCCGAGGTGTTTGTTGTCACTCCGCGACAGGTCGAGCCGGTCCGGGTCGGCGAACCGTTCCGGGTCGCGATCGGCGGCGGCGAGTACGACGAGGACGGGGTCGCCCACCGCGACGCGCTGCCCGCCGAGTTCGACGGGCTCGGTGGCGTAGCGCCAGGTGGCGAGCTCCACCGGCCCGTCGTAGCGCAGCAGTTCCTCGATCCCGGTCGCGAGCAGCTCCGTCTCGCCGGCGGCGAGGGAGCGCTGAAGGCGGCGGCGCTGCTCGGGATGACGAAGCAGGGCGTACACGCCGTTCCCCACGAGATTCACGGTCGTCTCGAACCCCGCGAAGAGAAGGATGAACGCCATCGCGGCGGCCTCGTTCTCGGTGAGGTGCTCGCCGTCGTCGCTCGCCCGGATCAGACCGGAGATCAGATCGTCACCGGGGTCGTCCCTCTTGCGGTGGATGAGTTCGGCGAGATATCCCCGCATCCTCTTGACCGACCGCGCGACCCCGCCCCGCGGCCCGCCGCCGTGCCGGATCATCATCCCGGCCCAGTCGCGGAAGTCGTCCTGGTCCTCGCGGGGAACGCCGAGCAGATCACAGATCGCGTAGATGGGAAGCGGGAAGGCGAAGTCGTGGATGAGGTCGGCCTCCCCCTTCGCGGCGAATGCGTCGATCAGCCCGTCCGTCAACTCCTGCACCCGGGGTGCGAATTCGGCCACCCGCCGGGGCGTGAACGCCTGCGACACGAGCCGTCGCAGGCGGGTGTGGTCGGGCGGATCGATGTTCAGCAGATGCGTCATCAACTCCGCCCGGCGCTCCCCCGGGATCCCCGTCTTCCCCTTGGCATGCGGCTGTTCGGCGTGGTGCACGGGGTTCTTCGACAGCCGCGGGTCGGCGAGCGCACGCCTGGCGTCCGCGTACCGCGTCACCAGCCACGCGTCGACCCCGCTCGGCAGCCGGGTCCGGTGCACGGGCGCGTGCTCACGCAGCCAGGCGTAGGCGGGGTAGGGGTCGGTGGCGAACTCCCAGGTGAAGAGGGAGGGAGCGGGGGTGTCGGAGGGCAGGTCGTGCATGCCCCGACAGTAACCGGCAGGTTCAGCGGCCCCGCGGGCCGTCCGGCCCGGCCGGGCAGATCTCGGCCCACAGGCACTCACGGTCCGGGAACCGGGGGCCGCGCCAGGCGGTGACCTCGGGCGTGGTCACGTGCCGGGCGGTGAGCACTCGATGTCGGCGAGCGGCGTGGGCGTCGGGGTCGTCCGGGCGGGCGCGGAGGGGGCGCGTTCGTCGACCCCGCGGGCGGCGTGGATACGCAGCAGTCCGTCGATGCCGCGCAGCAGGGTCTCGCCGGCCAGGACGGGGTCGCCGAGGTAGCCCGCGCTCATCGCGCCGTCGCGGAGCATGACGAAGTGCCGTCCGGCGTGCTCGGCCTCCGCGGCCGTGATCTCGGCGAACAGTCCGGTGATCGTCCGGAGGAACCACTCGCGGTGTCGCACGACGGCGCCGTGGACCGGGTGGTCGGGGTCGGGGAACTCCGCCGCCGCGTTGAGGAAGGCGCAGCCGCGGTAACCGGGCGAGCGGATCTGCTCGACCAGGGACGCTCCGATGCCCCGCAGGATGCTGTCGGTCGGCACGTCCGCCGCCGTCAGGGTGCCGATCTGGGTGCGGATCGCCTGGTCGACGCTTTCGATGTAGGCGACGGCCAGGTCGTCCTTGCCGCGGAAGTGGCGGTAGAAGGTGGCGTTGGTGACCTTCGCCTCGGCGACCAGACGGTCGACGCCCACCGTGTGGATGCCCTCCGTGTAGAAGAGCTGCCCGGCGGTCCTCAGAAGCCGCTCGCGGGCCTCGGAGACTCGCCTGCCGGTTCCTGTGCCGACTTCCGTCTGTGCCATGCCCCCCAGTGTAGGGGTAGAACGCTCTCTCTTGTCTTTCGGGGAAGGCGTGTGCCAGACTCCCCAGCAACAGAGAGAACGTTCTCTCTACCTCACCCTCAGGGAGAACCCATGGCATCCACCGCCTCCGCCACGCAGCTCGACGCCACACCCGTCCTGCGTCGGCTGTACGTCGCCCGCTTCGTCTTCGCCGCCGCGTGGGCGGGGCTCCTGCTGGTGTCCGGCCCGGACCTCACCGTCGGGGCGAGGCTGCTGCTGTTCCTCTACCCGGCCTTCGACGTGGTCGCGGCCGTCGTCGATGCCAGGTCGGCGCGCACCGACCGGCCGGTCAAGGGCCTGTACGCCAACATCGCCATCAGCTCGCTCGCCGCCGCCGGCATCGCGGTCGCCGGCGCCTCGGGCGTCGCCGACGTACTGCGCGTCTGGGGCGCGTGGGCGATCGTCTCCGGTCTGGTCCAGCTCTTCGTGGGTGTCGCGCGCCGGCCGATGGGCGGCCAGTGGGCCATGATCCTCAGCGGCGGCATCTCGGTGCCGGCCGGTGCGAGCTTCATCCTGAGCGCGTCACAGGACGACCCGGCGCTGACCTCCCTCGCCGGCTACGCCACGCTCGGCGGGATCTTCTTCCTCGTCTCGGCGTTCCGCCTGTCCCGCTCGGACCGCAGGGGCTAGCCCTCGGAACCCCGCCCCTTCGCCTCCGCCGCCAGGATCGCGTCCCGGTAGACCCGGGCCGCGGCGCGCAGGGACGCCTCCGGGTCGACGCCCGCCTGGTCCGCGCGGGCGGCCAGGGTCAGGAGGTCGTAGCCGATGCCCTCGCCCTTCGGGAGCGGGACGTCCAGGGGGGAGGCGGCGACGCGGGAGGTGAGTTTGGCCGCCAGGGCGAGGGCCGGCTGGCCCAGCGGGACGCCGGTGGTGATCGAGTCGCGCTCCTTCTCCGCCGCCTTCGTGCGGAGCCAGTGGGCCTTCACGTCCTCCGGGGTCTCGGCCTTCTCGTCGCCGAAGACATGGGGGTGACGGTGGATCAGCTTGTCGACGATGGTGGCCGCCACGTCGTCGATCGAGAACGGCTCGTCCTCCTCCTCCGCGATACGGGCGTGGAAGACCACCTGGAGCAGGACATCGCCCAGTTCCTCGCGCAGTTCGTCGCGGTCGCCGCTCTCGATCGCCTCGACCAGTTCGTACGACTCCTCGATGGCGTACTTGGCGAGGCCCTCGTGCGTCCGGGTGGAGGACCAGGGGCATTCGGCGCGGATGCGGTCCATGACCTGGACGAGATCGAGGAGGCGGGCGCCCGGCAGGTCGTAGGAGCCGGGGAGCAGTTCCAGGTCGGGCATCTGGACGCGGCCCGAGCCCGCGAGGCGGGAGAGGCCGTCGGTGAGGGCCTGGTCGCCCTCGCCGGAGGGCAGGACGACGACCGTACGGCCGCCAGCGCAGGCCTCGACCAGTTCCTGGGCGGTGGGCGCGGCGAGCGCGACCGCGACGCCGGCCTCGCGCAGATACGGCAGCTGGGGGTGCGCCGGGTCCGCGCACAGCACCTGGTCGGCCTCGTGCAGCGTCTGCCAGGCGGGCCAGGACAGCACACCGGGCGCGACCCGGTGGCTGACGGTGAGGAGGACGATACGGCCGGGGGCGACGGCGGGTTCTTCGGTCACCCGAGGAAACCTACCTCCGGTCCCCGGCCTCGCCTCACGCGCCCGTCGGGGCCTGCTCCGGCGGAGCCTCCTTGGTGACCTGGGTGAGCCACGGCGTCCTCGCCTCGCCGAGCCTGACCTGCTTCACGTCCCACGCGCCGTAGCGCGGGTTCACGTCGATGCCCAGCTCCTCGGACGTCTTCACCAGTACGGCGAGGACCTGCTGCTGGCCCTCGGGCGTGGTGGTGTTGGCGCCCAGCGACTGCGCCAGCTTCGACATCAGCACCTCGCGCCGGATCGCGGTGTCGATCTGGTCCGCGGTGAGCGCGCCCTGCTGTAGCAGCATCGCCTCCAGCTGCTCCTCGCCGCCGGACTGCTGGGCCGCGGCCTGGCGGGTGGACTGGATGTCCTTGCGGGACGCCTTCACACCGGCGTCGTCCGCGGCCTTCTGGAGAATCCGGTCGAAGATCATGCTGTTGAGCTTGACCTGCCCGAGCTGGCCGGTGTTCTTGATGAGCTCGGCCGCTTGGGGGGACGCCTGCTGCGCGTCGCGTACGTCCCGGACCTGGGCCTGCAGCGTGGACACCTCGATGCGTTCACCGCCGACGACGGCCGCGGCGCCGGGGTGGGCGTCGTTGCCGCAGGCGGTGAGGAGCGGGGCCGCTGCGATGAGCGCGGCTGAGAGAGTGAGCGCTGTGCGACGGCGGCGGTGCAAAGGGTGCCTCCTGGATCGTGACAACGACCGTGCGTTGATCGATGTTAGGCAGTGGCGGCGGATCCGATCCAGTCACCCTGTCCTTGTTACGAAAACTTCGCCCTGTCCGGTCCGCCGCCCGACCGCCGCCCGGCCGTCGCCTTCTCCGGCGCCGGCGGGTCCGGTTCGTCGGGTCGCAGCATGATCGTGCGGGAGACCACGAAAGTGATCGGGATCGCCGCCGCCGCGGCGATCAGGGGCGCGTAGGTGCTGCTGAATTCCAGCACGTCGACCAGCAGATAGACACCGCACGTGGTGATGGTGAAGTTCGCCGCGTTGGTGAGCGGGAAGAGCAAGAACTTCCGCCAGGTCGGCCGGGTCCGGTAGGTGAAGTAGGAGTTGAGGAAGAACGAGCCGATCATGCTGAGCACGAAGGCGACGACATGTGCCGCGACATACGGGAGCCAGATCAGCAGCACCAGATAACAGGCGCAGTACGAACCGGTGTTGACGACCCCGACGAGGGCGAATCTGATCAGCTGGCCCCGGACCCTCATGTGCCTACGAGCTCCTGCTCCTGGTCCGTCGTCGCGTGTGCCGCTGCCCCGCGCGGCCGGTCCACGTCGGTCGCCGCCACCAGATAGTGGGGGCGCCTCTTCACCTCGTAATAGATGCGGCCGACGTACTCGCCGACGACGCCCACCATCACCATCTGTACGCCCGACAGGGCCGTGATGGCCACCAGAAGTTTGAATCCTCCCCTCCCTGAAGGTAAGGGGTTTCCTCGCCTTCCAGGGCTGATCGGGGATTTCTGGTTCACGCTGCCAGGTGGGGCCGCGCCCCGCCGGGTCTTCCGCGATCGGCACCAGCCGGGTTGAGACCAGCCCGGACCAGCATCACGCGGGCGGAGTTCTTGTCCCTGGGGGACACAGCTCCGCACGCGATGCAGGCATAGGTTCGTTCCGAGAGTGGCAGTGCGTGCTTGGTTCTCGCTCCGCACCGTGCGCAATCCATCGTGGTGTACGCGGGATGGACCAGATGCACCGCCCGCCCGTGCTTGCGGCCCATCTCCACCAGGGCCGCCTTGGTAGCGGAAATCGCCGCGTCGGCCGCCTTGCGCGCCATGGTCGACCTGGCGAGGAACTTCGGGCGGAAGTCCTCCACCGCGATGGCATCATGGTCACGGACCACGGACTTGGCCCACTTACGGCCCGTGTCCTGCCGCTGCCGGGCGACCTTCTTGTGCAGCGTCGCCGTCAGCCTCTTCGCCCGGCGGTATCCCTTCGATCCGGCCTGCCCGCGCGCCGGTTTCCGGCGGGCCATCATCCGCTGGTATCCGGACAGCCTGGCGGCGGCCTTCCTGCCGTGCTCCGCGTGCGGGAGGTCATGGGCGTCGCTAGTGGTGGTCGCGGTCTCCTTCACGCCCCAGTCGATACCGATCACGCGGCCGGTCTCGGGCAGGTGCTCAACGGTGGCGGGCACGACGAAACTCGCGTACCAGTGCCCGAGGCTGTCCTGGTAGACCCGCACCGATGTCGGGTCGGCAAGCAGGTCCCGCGACCACACCACACTCAGTGTGATGCCGCCCGCCAGGTGCAGCCTCCCGTCCTTCAACCGGAAACCGCGCCTGGTGTAATTCAGACTCGGCAGCGCCTCACGCTTCTTCTTGAACCTCGGCATCCCGGCCCGGTGCCGCACCGGCAGCCGCTCCTTGATGTCCTTCTGCGCACTGGCACGGGACTTGCCAAAGTCGCGGATCAACTGCTGTTGGGGAACCGAACTTCCCTCACGCAGCCAGGCATTCGCCCTGCGGGCCCCGGTCAGCATCTTGTCGAGCTGGGCGGGACCACATGTGCGCTTTTCCGCGCCCTCGGGCCGGGTCTTGTTCCACAGGTGCGTCTGCTTCGACTTCGCGCAGCACTCGTTCCAGATCCAACGGCACCGGCGCCACTCCGCCAACAAGCCACCACGGGCGCCGGACGACACGCGCAGACGGAAAGTCCACCGTGCATTCCCGGCGCCTTCGGCTACCTGCGATGTCGTCATGAACCAACATTTAGCAGCACCTAGTCATTTCGCTCCCAAGTCCCCCAACAAGCCACACGATCGACTGCACACCCAAACACACATACGAGCCGACGACTTCTCAACCCCTACACCCCGCACCGCTCGTCGTCGCCCTCGCGTGGATCGCCAACTTCTACACCGCGTACATGGCGACGCTCGGCGCGGCGCTCGTGCTCTGCGTCCAACTCCTGCTCGCCGACGGGCCGGTGCGCGACCGGCTGGGCGTCGTGCTGCGCGGCACGGTCACCGTGCTGCTCGGGATCGGGCTCGCCGCGCCCGTGCTGCTGCCGGTGGTGATGGGGACCGGGCACGCGTATCCGGGCTGGACGACGGAGTTCGAACCGGCGGGCTGGAGCGAGGTGTTCGCCCGGACGCTCCCCGCGACGTACGACTTCTTCACGCCCGCGGTCTTCCTGGGCGGCGGCGCCCTGCTGCTCGCCGCCGTACTGCCGTTCAACCGGGCCGTGCCCCGGCGCGAGCGGCTGGCCTGGGCCGGGCTCGCGGGCGGGGTCGCGCTGTCCTTGCAGTGGGGTCCGACGCATCTGCTGTGGCACGCCTTCGCGACGCCCAACGGCAGCCCCTACCGGCAGACGTTCGTGCTGTCCGGGCTGCTGGTGATCGCTGCCTGGCAGTGCCTGGCGTACGGCTGGCCGGGCCGCCGCCCGGTGCTCGCCGGCACCGGCGTGCTGGTCGCGGTCGGGGCGTTCGCCGCCACCGACGCGCTGACCGGCCGGCGCGCCCTCGCGCTCTTCGCGTGCGGGCTCGCCGCGGCCGTCGCCGGGCTGCTGGTGGTACGGCCGGGCCGGCGCCGGTACGCCGCGCCCGCCGCGCTCCTGCTGGTAGGCGGGCTCGTGGGGCAGGCGGCGGCGACCACCGCGTACGCCGACCGGGCCCGGCTCGACCGGCTCGACCACTACCCGGCGTGGGACGCGGCGCACGAGGAGCGCGCCGAGGCGATCGCCGGCGTGAACGGGTGGCCGCGCTACCGCACCGACCCCGGGCGTACGCAGATCACCGCGAACGATCCGATGCTGCTCGGCGGGCAGGGCTCCTCCTACTACAGCAGTCACACGCCCGACGTGCTCACACGTACGCTCGGCGCGCTCGGCGCCGGCTGGACGTCGAACGGGCGGGCGGTGCAGAGCCTGGACAACCCGGTCGTGGACGCCGTGTTCGCGGTCGGCGCGCGCTTCCGTACGGAGAAGGGCGCCCCGCCGAAGCTGAGCCGGGCCGAGGTGCCGCCGCTGGTGACCGTACGGCCGCCGGAGAACACGCCCGCGCGGTACGGGCCTTCGCCCTTCCGCAACCAGGAGACGCTGCTCGGCTCGCGCGTCTACTCCGAGCCCGTCGCCGGGTCCTGCCCGGCCGGCCGTGAGGTCTTCCTCTGGGCGCCCGACTACTTCGGCACCGCCCGGCTCGGCGACTCCCCGCCCGTCGACCTGCGCGGCGACAAGCCCCGCTGGCGCGCGGCCGTGACCTCGCTCGGGATCGCCGAACGCGCCGGTGAGCGCGTCACGTTCGACCGCGGGGTACCGGGCAGCCGGACGGTGGCCTGTCTGGACCGTGCCCGCCTGGACGCCGCCGTGGACCGGATGAAGAAGACCGGCGCCGTCTCCGTGCGGGTCACCGACCACGGCGTAAAGGCCCAACTGCCGCCCGGCAGCAAGGGAACGGCCGTCGTCGCCGCGCCCCGGATCGCCGGCTGGAGCTGCGCCGGGAAGCCCGCCGGGTCGTCCCTGGGCCTGGTGGCCGTCCCGCTGGCCCCGGACGGCACGACCACCTCGGTCGACTGCTCGTTCCGGCCGCCGGGGCTGCGCTCGGGCGCCGCCCTGGGAGGCGCGTCGCTGCTCGTGCTGCTGGGCATCGCCGTGCTCTCCGTACGGAGGCGGCGCCGCGAACGGCGGAGCCGGGCGGAGCTACCTGCCCCGGGTGGTGCCCCGGAACTGCTGCCTGCGGTCGAGCCCGCGCCGTAGCTCGACGGGGAGCGGGTGGTAGGGGCCGTACGCCCGCTCCGCGTCGTAGAGCAGATGCCGCAACTGCTGGTGCGCCCCCGAGTGGTCGCCGACCGCCAGCAGCAGATTCCCGATGCGGTGCCTGATGTCGAAGACACGTGACTGGTCGGCGCCCGGCTGTGCGGCGCTTTCGTAGAAGGACAGCAGGGAGCGGTACTTGTTGAGCGCCGCGTGCGCCTCGCCGAGCTGTTCGAGGCACTGCGCGGCGTCGTAGCCGTACTGGAGCGTCTGCGGGTCGCCGGGACCCGCCTCGGCCGCGCGGTCGTCGGCGAGGCGGCGCAGCTCGGGCAGGGCGCGGCGGTACTGGCCGTCGTCCATCAGCGTCGTCGCGTACTGCTTGCGCAGGATGCGTACGACCGGTGAGCGTTCGCCGTGCTCGGCCGCGGCGGCGGGCAGGATTCCGCCGAGGATGTCCACGGCCTGGGTGATGCTGCCCTCGCCGAGGAGACGCTTGGCCTCGTCGACTGCGGCGGCGATGTCCGGGCGCCGGGCGGGCACGTGCTCCGGCCTCGGCGGTACGGGCGCGGGCGGCGGCGCGGTCGCGCGGTCGGGCCAGGGCGCGAGCGGGCGCAGGAAGGGGCGGGCCGGGCCGAGCGATCCGCCGGCGCCCGTGGAGCCGGGAGCGCCGATCACCCCGCGCGTCGGGAGCAGCGGGGCGAGCGCCTCGTACACCTCCTGCGCTCCGGCGGGGCGGTGCTGCGGGTCCTTGGCGAGCAGCCGCAGGACGAGCGCCTCCAGCGCCTCGGGGATGTCCGGGCGGATCCGGCGGACGGGTACGGGCGGCTCGTACAGATGCCGGTGCAGCACACCGAGTGCGGTCGTGCCGGGGAACGGCACGCTGCCGCTGAGGAGTTCGTGCAGGACCACGCCGAGGGCGTAGAGGTCGGTGTACGGGCCGACGGCGCCGCCCATCACCTGTTCGGGGGCCATGTAGGCGGGGCTGCCGATGACCGATCCGGTGTGGGTGAGGCGGGTGGTGTCGGTGTCGATGACGGAGGCCACGCCGAGGTCGAGCACGAGGACCGTGCCGTCGGGCTTGACCATGACATTCCGCGGTTTGAGGTCGCGGTGCACGATGGGCACCGCGTGCACGGCGGCGAGAGCCGCGCACAGCTGGGCGGCGACCGAGGCGGCCCACTGCCACGGGTAGGGCGCGTGCTCGGTGAGGTGCGCGGCGAGGTCGGTGCCTTCGACGTACTGCATGACCAGATAGAGCTCGTCGCCGTCGCTTCCCGCGTCGTGGACGGTGACCAGACCGGGGTGGTCCACCTGGGCGGTGACCCGGCATTCGCGGACGAACCGGCGGCGCATGTCCTCGGCGGCGGTTTCGGCGGCCATCCTGTCGGGGCGCAGCAGTTTGACGGCGACGCGGCGGCCGAGGCGCTGGTCGTACGCCGTCCAGACCTGGCCCATGCCGCCCTGGCCGATGAGCGAGGCCATCTCGTAACGGTCCGCGACGACGCGGGCGTTCACCGTCTGTCGCCCTCGCCGCTGTCACGGCGCAGGAGATCGCTCAGCTCGTCCAGCTCGGCGCGCACCTGGTCGATCCGGGGCGGCGGGGTGGAGGGGTTGGGCTGTGCGGGGACGGGGGTCGCGGGGCCGGGCCGCGCGTACGGCGGCTGCTGGTGCTGCTGGAGCTGGGGCGGCTGTTGCGGTCCGCCGTGCTGCTGCGGTCCGCCCATCGGCCGGGTCTGACCCCCGTATCCGTAACCGGAGTTGGCGGGCGGCGGCTGGTACGGCGGCGCCATGTGCGGCGGGTAGTAGCCCGCATACGGCGCCGGACGGCCCCGGTAGTGCCTGAAGTCCGCGAACAGGTAGTAGGCGATGGCGGCGGCACCGGTCGAGATCATGCCGATCATGCCGATGTTGCCCTCGCGGCTGCTGAAGTCGTCGGTGTTGTCCTGGGCGAGATAGACGATCCACAGGATGTTGAGGGCCACGTTCCCCACGAACAGCCACCAGTTCAGGACCGAGCGGGTCACGATCGCCACCCGCAGCGTCGTCGCCCAGGCGAGGAAGCCGCAGGTCATGAACGGCAGCGCCACGAAGATCACTCGCATGAGGGCGAGCATCCCGGGCGTCGGTGTGGCACTCGGCGGAGGCTGCGCTATTCCGGGGCCGTGCATGCTGCTCCTGACAGGCCGGTGGGGACGTCGGCGAAAGCGTATCGAGGGTATACAGCGGCACGGCCCGCCGAAGCCCGTCGCGTGAATCCCCCTGCCCCCGCACCTGGCCCCATCGCTCAGATCCGGTGGCGCACCCACACGTTGGGTTCGACGTACACACCGTATCCGCGGGTGGCCTCGCAGTGCACGGGCACGAGCGCTCCGGGTACGTCGACCGGTCCGTCGTTGTCGAACGGGAGTCCCGTCCATTCGCGCCACTGGCCGACCGATCCGCCGATGGTCATGGAGGCGGGCGCCACCGACTCGATGACGCCGCCCGCGCGGACATGGACACGGAGCCAGGGGTCGTACGGCAGTCCGTCCTCGTCCCGTACACGGCGGGCGTACTCGCCCATGTCGGCGTGCGGCTCCAGGTGCTTGGCGCTGGGCCGTACAGGGGCGATCAGTTCGGAGAAGCCCCGGCTCGCGGCGTTCTCGCGCATGGCCGTCAGCATCTGGCCGGACAGGCCCTGCCCCTGCCGGTCGGTGGCGATGGTGATCTCGATGGCGCTGACGGTGTCGGGCTTCCTGCCGCGCCGCAGATCGGAGAACGCCCACAGGAGCGCCTGGTCCCACCCGGTGGGCGGCAGGCTCTCGCGCCCCTCGGTGTGCAGTTCGAAGGGGACGCTGAAGGCGCGGGCCACGACGGTCCCCTCCTCGTCCGTGCCGACGAGCACGTACTCGGGCAGCTCGCCGACGATCCGCCCGATGTTCGCCCAGCCCACGGGGTCGTGAAGCATGAACTCGGGCCAGGTGTCGAGCATCCGCCACATCGGTCCTACGAGCTCGGGACGTTCGGCGAGAGTGGTGACGGTCAGCTTCATGCGCGCAGGTTAACGGCGTAAGGCCCCCCGGCCCCACAGGTTTTGTGCGCCCCCGCGGGAAGGGGGTGCGCTCAGCCCGCGCACTGGGCCTCCATCACGCGTTTGTCCGGGGCGGTCACCGGCATCTCGTACTTGAGCGCCACCTGCGCGAACCGCACCACGTACGCGCAGCGGACACCTCTGCTGGGCGGCAGCCAGGAGGCCGGGCCGGAGTCGCCCTTGCCGCTGTTCGTGGGGCCGTCCACCGGCAGCAGGTTCAGCGGATCGTTCGCCAGCCGCTCGCGCTTGCTCTCGTTCCAGCGGGCCGCGCCCAGCTGCCAGCTGTAGGAGAGGGGCACCAGATGGTCTATCTGGACGGCCGTCGCCTGCTGCTTCTTCCAGGCGATGTCCTTGCCGGTGTACGGGTCGTGCAGCGTCATCGAGACGATCACGCAGTCGGAGCCGGACCGGAACTCGACCTGCTCGCCGTCGCGTTTCAGCAGGTCGTTACGGGTGTCGCAGCCGTTGCGGGCGAACGGGACGCCCTCGGCGGAGTCCATCCACGCGTAGCCGAACTCGTCCCGGTCGTAGCCGGTCTTCGGCCCGCGCCCCTTCACCTCCAGCGTTCCGATCAGCTCGCGGGCCGCCGCCAGGTCCGCGTCCTTCGTGAGGGGCGCGAGACCGGGCGCGGTGCCGTCGGCGTTCTTGAGCGGGCTGGTCGACCGCCCGTCCGGGGCGCTGCCGTCGACCTCGCCGGAACCGGCGGAACCGGAACCGGCGGAACCGGCGGAATCGATGGCGTCGCACCCCGCCAGCAGCGAGCCGGCGAGGACGACAGCGAGCAGCGGGCCCAGGGGACGGGGACGACGGGCGGAGCGCGGGGGTGTACGTCTGGCGAGGGTCACGACCCCAGGATGGTCGCCAGGAACTCCCCCGTCCACGACAGCAGTTCGCGTCCGACCACCGGCTTGCCCCCGATCCTGCCCGCCGTCGGCCGCGGCACCAGGATCTGATGGGCCGTCGGCTTGATCACCGTACGGGGATGGAGGCGCTTGAGCCGCAGCTCCTGCGACTCCCTCAACTCCACCGGCGCGAAGCGGATGTTGGGCCCCTGGAGAACGATCTCGCCGACCCCGCAGGCGCGCGCCAGCATCCGCAGCCCCGCCACCAGCAGCAGGTTCTCGACCGGTTCGGGGAGCTTGCCGTAACGGTCGGTCAGTTCCTCCCGTACGGCGGCGATGTCGGCCTCCGAGTTGGCGGAGGCGATCGCGCGGTACGCCTGGAGGCGCAGCCGCTCGCCGGGCGCGTAGTCGTGCGGGACGTGCGCGTCGACCGGCAGCTCGATCTTGACCTCCAGCGGCGGCTCCTCCTGCACCGTGCCGTCGACCGCCGCGCGGTAGTCGGCGACCGCCTCGCCCACCATGCGTACGTACAGGTCGAAGCCGACGCCCGCGATGTGCCCGGACTGCTCGCCGCCGAGCAGATTGCCCGCGCCGCGGATCTCCAGGTCCTTCATCGCGACGTACATGCCCGCGCCCATCTCGGTGTGCTGGGCGATCGTCGCGAGGCGTTCGTGCGCGGTCTCGGTCAGCGGCTTCTCCGGCGGGTAGAGGAAGTACGCGTAGCCGCGCTCGCGGCCGCGGCCCACCCGGCCGCGCAGCTGGTGGAGCTGCGAGAGGCCGAAGTTGTCGCCGCGTTCCACCACGAGGGTGTTGGCGTTGGCGATGTCGATGCCGGACTCCACGATCGTGGTGGAGACGAGGACGTCGAACTTCTTCTCCCAGAAGTCCACCACGACCTGTTCCAGGGCCTGTTCGGACATCTGGCCGTGCGCGGTCGCGATACGTGCCTCGGGGACGATCTGGCGCAGCCGGGCCGTGGCGCGGTCGATCGACTCGACGCGGTTGTGGATGTAGAAGACCTGGCCCTCGCGCAGCAGTTCACGCCGGATGGCCGCGCCGATCTGCTTCTCCTCGTACGGGCCGACGAAGGTCAGCACCGGGTGCCGCTCCTCGGGCGGGGTGGTGATGGTCGACATCTCGCGGATGCCGGTCACCGCCATCTCCAGCGTGCGCGGGATCGGCGTCGCGGACATGGTCAGCACGTCGACGTTGGCGCGGAGCTTCTTCAGCTGCTCCTTGTGCTCGACGCCGAAGCGCTGCTCCTCGTCCACGATGACCAGGCCGAGATCCTTGAACTTCGTCTCGGAGGAGAAGAGGCGGTGCGTGCCGATGACGATGTCGACCGACCCCTCCCGCAGCCCTTCGAGGGTCGCCTTCGCCTCGGTGTCGCTCTGGAAGCGGGACAGCGCCTTCACGACGACGGGGAACTGCGCGTACCGCTCGGAGAAGGTGCCGAAGTGCTGCTGCACCAGCAGTGTCGTGGGGACGAGGACGGCGACCTGCTTGCCGTCCTGGACGGCCTTGAAGGCGGCGCGTACGGCGATCTCCGTCTTGCCGTAGCCGACGTCGCCGCAGACCAGCCGGTCCATCGGGACCGTCTTCTCCATGTCCTCCTTGACCTCGGCGATGGTGGAGAGCTGGTCGGGCGTCTCCACGTACGGGAACGCGTCCTCCAGCTCCCGCTGCCAGGGCGTGTCCGCGCCGAAGGCGTGGCCGGGCGCCGCCATCCGGGCCGAGTAGAGCTTGATCAGGTCGGCGGCGATCTCCTTGACGGCCTTCTTGGCGCGCTGCTTGGTCTTCGTCCAGTCGGCGCCGCCGAGGCGGTGCAGGGTGGGGGCCTCGCCGCCGACGTACTTGGTGACCTGTTCGAGCTGGTCGGTGGGGATGTAGAGGCGGTCGCCGGGCTGGCCGCGCTTGGCGGGGGCGTACTCGACGAGCAGGTACTCGCGGGTCGCGCCCTGCACGGTGCGCTGGACCATCTCGACGTACCGGCCGACGCCGTGCTGCTCGTGGACGATGTAGTCGCCCGCCTCCAGGGTGAGCGGGTCGATCGTCTTGCGGCGCTTGGTCGGCATCCTCACGCCGTCCTTGCCCGCCGCCTTCTGGCCGGACAGGTCGGTCTCGGTGAGGACGGCGAGCCCCAGCGCCGCGTCCACGAAGCCGTAGTCGATCGAGCCGCACGCCACGTGCACGAGGGCCGGGGAGATCTCGGCGAGGCCCTGGCCGCCGCGTGCCTCGGGGGTGTCGAGCCGGGCGGGGATGCCCTCGCCGCCGAGCACCTCGACCGTACGGGAGGCGGTGCCGTGGCCCTCCGTTACATAGACGGTGCGCCAGCCGTCGGCGAGCCAGCCCTTGGTGTCGGCGAGGGCGCGGGCGGTGTCGCCGCGGTAGGTCTCGGGCGCGCGCATGCCCAGCTTGAGGGTGTCCTCCGACAGCTCCTCGTCGGCGGCGAACGGCGCCACCGACCACCACATCATCCCCAGCTCGCGGGCCCGGTCCCGGACGTCCGCGATGCCCCAGAGCGAGGCCGCGCCGACGTCGATGGGCGCCTCGCCGCCGCCGGCTCCCGCGGCCCAGGACGCCTGGAGGAATTCCTGGCTGGTGGCGACGAGGTCGGCGGCCCGGGTGCGGACCCGCTCGGGGTCGCAGACCAGCGCCATCGAGCCTTCGGGCAGGACGTCGAGCAGCAGCTCCATGTCGTCGACGAGGACCGGTGCCAGGGCCTCCATGCCCTCCACCGCGATGCCCTCGGAGATCTTGCCGAGCATCTCGCTCAGCTCGGGGTGCACCTCGGCGAGCGCGGCGGCCCGCTCCCGCACCTCGGGGGTGAGCAGCAGCTCACGGCAGGGCGGCGCCCACAGTCCGTGTTCGGCGACTTCGAGTGACCGCTGGTCGGCGACCTTGAAGTAGCGGATCTCCTCGATGTCGTCGCCCCAGAACTCCACCCGCAGGGGGTGCTCCTCGGTGGGCGGGAAGACATCCAGGATGCCGCCCCGGACGGCGAACTCACCGCGCTTCTCGACCAGTTCGACCCGGGCGTACGCGGCGGCGGACAGCGCCTCGGTCACCTCGTTCAGATCGGCGGTGCCACCGCTGGTCAGCGAGACCGGCTCCAGGTCGCCGAGTCCCTTGACCTGCGGCTGGAGCACGGAGCGGATGGGCGCGACGACAACGCTGACCGGTCCGGCGCCCGGATCGTCGGTGCGGGGGTGCGCGAGCCGGCGCAGCACGGCGAGCCGGCGGCCGACGGTGTCGCTGCGGGGCGACAGGCGCTCGTGCGGCAGCGTCTCCCAGGAGGGGAACTCCGCGACGGAGTCGGCGGGCAGCAGGGACCGCAGCGCGGCCGCGAGGTCCTCGGCCTCCCGGCCGGTCGCGGTGACGGCGAGCACGGTACGGCGCGCGTCGCGCGCGAGCGCGGCGACCGCGAAGGGGCGGGCCGCGGGCGGACCGACCAGATCGACGTGCGAGCGGTGCCCGTCGGCGGCGGCGCCGACCGCTTCGGCGAGCGCCGGGTCTCGTACAACGGCGTCGAGCAGACCGTGCAGGCTCATGAAGGGGTTTCCGTCCGGATCCAGGGGTGTGGCGGGGGGCTGATGAACCGACGCGAGGCGTGTCACCTCAACGCGAAGGGCCCGACACGTCTCACGGGCCGGGGGCTCCCAGCGTACGACCCCGGACGGACAGCCGCCGCGCGGGAGGGGACGGGGGCCGCCCGGGCGGCCCCGACGGCCACCGGGACGGCCTTGACGTCACTCTGCGCGACCGGGTGGTCGCGGACTTCGCCGACCGCGCCCCGGTAGGCGAAATTCCAGTCATCGGAAGCCCATCGTCCGCCGGCACACGCGGGTTACCGCCGTTCACGCCATGTACTACACGGATCCCATCGGGGAGACTGCCGAAGACCGGACACAGGGCGATCCGCGTGCGTCCGCGAGCCCGGTTCGCAACCCGGCGCGCCGGGCGCACAGGCCCCGCGTCACACCGGGTTCACCGATGTCCACCGCGCAGTTCCCCGCGGGATCAGTTACAGAACCATGGGGTTGCCTTTACTCTCCCCAGCGTCCCTCCGAGCTGCACCGACACCCCCACCCCAACCCTCGGCGTGAACCGATCAAGTAGCGGAGGCCAAGTCTTGGGCGACAACGAGATGTCCGTCTTCGGCGTCACTCCGACCGAGGAAGAGATCTACCGCCACTTTCTTCGCAATCCGGACACCTCGGCGGACGACATCCATCTGCTGGTGCACACCGAACAGGACGAGGCCAGGCGCAGCCTCGACCGGCTGCGGGAGTTGGGCCTGCTCCACCCCGACAGCGATCAGCACCGGGTCTCGCCCGCCGACCCCGGCGTGGCGCTGGCGCGGCTGACCGACGCGCGGCTCAACGCGCTCCACGAGGAGCTGCGGCTGGTGATGCAGGCGCGTGATCTGGTGGAGGGCCTACGCGCGGAGCAGGGCTCACGGATGCCCCCGGTGCAGGGCATCGAGCAGCTGGAGGGCCTGACGGAGATACGGAACCGGATCGACGACCTCGCCTTCTTCGCGCGCGACGAGATCCTGTCCGTGGAGCCGTACACGAAGCTCTCGCCGGAGAACATCGAACGGTCCCGCCCGCTGGACCTGCGATGTCTGCGGCGCGGGGTGCGCATCCGCAATGTGGTGCACACCGCCGCGCTGGACGACCTGCCGACCTATGAGTACCTGCGCGAGCTGGTTGGACGCGGGGCGCAGATCCGGGTCGCGGAGAACATCACCGAGCGGATCCTGGTGTACGACGGCCGTACGGCCCTGGTGCCGGTCGATCCGCAGAACACCGCGCGCGGCGCGCTGCTGGCGCACAAGAGCGGGCTCGTCGCCAACATCATCGCCCTGTTCGAGAAGATCTGGGCGCAGGCGGAGGATCTGCTGGCCGTCGAGGAGGAGACCGCCGGCGCGGTGGGCGGGCTCAGCGGAATGGAGCAGCAGGTGCTGATCTCGATGTGCACGGCGGGCAAGGACGAGGCGGGCGCCCGGGACCTGGGGATCTCCGTCCGTACGTATCGAAGACACGTGGCCGACCTGCTCCAGGCCCTCGGCGCCGCCAGCCGCGCGCAGGCCGCGCTGCTGGCCCGCGAACGGGGCTGGATCTGAGGGCGAGTCGGCGGGCCGGTGGCCGCGCCAACAATTGACGGGGCGTCAGACAGCTTTCAGCGCTGTTCCGTCCAGCCCCGCAGCGCCGTGTCCGCCAGGACCTCCCGGACTCTGCGGCGGATGTCGGTGTCGCTCGTCCCGCGCTCCCGCTCGATCCAGAGCCGCACCCGGTCCCCCGCGACCTCGGGAACGCATCTCCAGTGCGGCGGCAGCAGCCCGACCAGGCGGACGGCCGTCGTCTCGGCGGACGGGGCCGTGCTGTCCTCGCGGACCGTCACCACCTCCACGTACCGGGGGACGTCCTCGACGTCCGTGAACCCGTGCCACTGGGCCGTCATCGTCACCGTGTCTCCTTGAACAGCTGCCTGGCGGCGGTCGCCATGGCCGCGATACCGGCCGGCAGGGCGGTCCTCGCGTCGGGGGCGAACTCCGCCGAGTGGTTGGGCGGTACCGGCCGGCCGCCCGAGCGTGCGGCGCGCCACTGGCTCGGGGACGCCGTACCGACCATCCAGTATGCCGTCCGCACGCCGCCGACGGCGAAGCGGGGGAAGTCCTCGGTCGCCATCGAGCCCGGCCAGTCCACCACCCGGTGCGGGCCGAACTCCCGCTCGTGGGCCGCTCGTACGCTCGCCGTCACCGCCGGGTCGGGCAGCAGCGCGGGTGCCCGGGAGACGAGCGTGATGTCGGGGTCCCTGGGGCAGCCGGATGCCGCGCACTCCGCCCGTACGATCCGTTCCGCCGCCGACAGGGCCCGCTCCAGGGCGTGGTCGGTGGCCGCGCGGACGGTGACGCTCAACTCGGCGGAGTCCGGGACGACGTTGCCGCGTCGGCCCGCGCGCAGGGAACCGACGGTCAGGACGACCTGGTCGGACGGCGCGGTCTCGCGGGAGACGACCGTCTGGAGGCGCATGACGGTCGCGGCGGCGGTCACGACGGGATCGACGGTCAGCTGCGGGGTGCCGGCGTGGCCGCCGTAGCCGTGGACGACGACCTCCAGCGCGGCGCTCGCCGCCATCATCGGGCCCCGGCCGTGCGCGAGGATCCCGGCGGGCATGGGCGCGGTGTGCTGGGCGAGGACCACGTCGGGGACGCCGAACCGTTCGTAGAGACCGTCGGCGAGCATCGCCTCCGCTCCTTCGAGGGTCTCCTCGGCGGGCTGCCCGACGACCAGGACGGTGCCGCTCCAGCTGTCCCGCTCCCGCGCGAGCAGGGCGAACGCGCCCGCCGCCGAGGCGAGATGGAGGTCGTGGCCGCAGGCGTGCATGGTGCCGGGGACGGTGCTCGCGTACGCCAGGCCGGTGCGTTCGCCGACGGGCAGGGCGTCCAGCTCGGCGCGGAGCATGAGGGCGGGGCCCGCGCCGTTGCGCAGGACGCCGACGACGCCGTGGCCGCCGACGCCCCGGGTGACGCTCGCGCCGTCGCCCTCCAGCCGGGCGGCGAGGCGCCCGGCGGTCCGGACCTCGGCGCCGGACAGCTCGGGGTGGGCGTGCAGTTCGAGATAGAGCCCGAGGGCGTCCCGCAGGGTGTCGCGCGGTACGGCGGCGGGGCCGGCGGCCGGGCGCAGGGGGGAGACCGGGGACGGGGGGTCGGCCGCGGGCGTGGCCGCTCGGGGTGTGTCGTCGTTCAGCGCGTCGATCATGCGCCGTTCACCTCCTTGCTTGAGGTTCGAGTTCGAGCGTGCGGCAGGCGACGCGCACCGGAACGCACATTCCGCTGACACCGGGTGTCAGCGGTGTGACAGCGAAAGCCGGGCCGAACTGACAGCGGGCGCGGGTGGAATGAGGACATCGCAAGGGAGCGCCGCCGGAGAAGCCGGTGAAGCCCCGGTGACCGAAGGAGAACCCCATGGCCCCGAAGACCGGTCTCGCCACCCTCGCCGACGAGATCCTGGAGCTCGAGTCGGAGACCTTCGAGATCTCGGACTACTCGGACGCGGTCGAGGTCGTCCTCGCCGGTTCCACGTCGTCCTCCTCGACGTCGACCTGCTCCAGCACCACCAGCACCACCTCCTGCTCCGCCTGATCCGGCTTCGCAGCGAGCGACCGGCCCCTCAGCCCGAACCGGGCGAGGGGCCGGTCGCCGTCGTGCGCGCCGAGTCGTCAGGGGGGTCTGCCGGGGGCGAGACCCGGCAGACCCCCCGCGGACTTACGGGAACGGATGCGGAACCGCCTTGATCTCCCGCTCCGGCAGGTCGTCCGGACGGCGCCCGGCCGCCCGCAGGGCCGTCCGCAGTCTGGGCATCAGCAGGGCGCGCTGCCGCGTCCAGCCGAAGTCCAGCGGCAGCAGACCGGGCACGGTCGTACTGACCGTGTGCAGCCCCATCCGCCGCTGCTCCGGCGTCGTCTGGTCGACGGCGATCACGTCGTGGCCCGCGCTCGCCAACTCGTCGCGCAGCAGCCGCAGATCGTCCAGCAGATCGCCCGTACGCGGCCGGACGGGGGCCCAGTCGGCGTACGTCTCCTCCAGCGTGCGCACGGCCGTCGGCTCCAGATACTCGCGCGCGTGGTGCGTCATCTCCGGCAGGCCGTACAGCTGCGCGTGGTCCTTGAGGTGCAGGACCTTGCGGTAGTCGCCGGCCATCTCGCGCAGCTCGCCCTCGCGTTCGGCGACCTGGTAGGGCAGGTGGGGGATGTAGGTGAGGACTTCGGAGAGGGCCGCGTCGACGGTGCCCTCCGGGTCGAATCCGGCGGCGGCGCTGAAGGAGAGCGTGCCGAGACCGCCGTCGCGCCGGACCGCGAGAGCGGTGACGACGGGTACGGCGAGGTCCATCCGGGTGTCGAAGGCGTGCACGTCGTAGCCGTGCAGCGAGGCCCGGTCGAGCATGGTGCGGATCGCGCCGCCCCGGCACGAGCCGAGGTCGATCTCCGTGAGCCGGGCGCGGCCGTACCAGGCGAGCAGGAACGCGTCGCGTTCGATCAGCTCCAGCAGCCCGAAGAGGATCGCCTCCTCCAGACTCCCGCCGGTGGCGCAGCCGTTGGAGCACTCGAAGACGAAGTTGTCGGCGTCGACGCCCGCGCTGTAGTGCGCCAGCCGCGCCGGGACGAGGATCGGCCGCTCGTCGCGCAGCGAGTGGCCCCACACCCAGGGGATCGGCCGGTCCGGGTCGAACGGGCTGACCAGATGGTCCTTCTCGTACGTCGCGTCCGAGTAGAAGCCGCAGTCCGCCGGGTTCAGCGCGTCGGCGGCGAGATTGTTGTACGAGTCGACGACCGGCGTCGTGCCTCGGCGGCGGTGGGTGCCCGCGTACCGCTCAAGTCCCTCCAGGTAGGCGAGGGTCCGGCTGGTGGAGTAGCTGTTGGCCTGGCCGCTCCAGGTGACGTCGTTGAGTCCGGCGTAACCGCGCACGAAGTGGGTGCCGGCGACCGGCGCCGTCGTCGTGGAGGCGGGGTTGATCCAGGTGTCCGAACCGAGCGCGCCGCAGACGGGGTTGGCGAGCGCGGCGGTCGGCAGCGGGTACGCGCCGAGCGGGCGCAGCCGGTAACCGTCGGGGTCCGGCTTGGGCCGGGCCGTCAGCCGCATGCGCGCGGCGTCCGCGGTGTCGGGGCGGCCGGGGACGCAGGACGGGCAGAGCGGTTCGGGCAGCAGCGGGAAGGTCGCCGTGGCGAGGGTGCCGAGGTCGACGCGGGTGACCTGGGGCAGCTCGCGGTCGGCGCCGGTGGTGGCGGGCGGCGTGAACTCCCCCGTGTGGACGGCGAGATACGCCGCCCAGACCGCGTCGACGGCGTAGTCGGTGAGCAGCGGCCAGTCGGCGGCGCCGTGCGGTTCGTGGCCCAGCTCCAGCGCCTCCCGCTCGGAGCGGCTGCGCAGCCGCTGCCAGCGCATGGCGAGGCACTGGCCGCAGGCGGCCTCGGTGTCGCCGCCCCAGGGCCCGACGAGGGCGGCCCGGGAGGTGAGCTGGACGTTGGCGCTCGGGCGCGGGACGGCGTACGGGTCCCGGTGCCCGAAACCGAGCACGTCGGCGCCGCCGAGGGGCAGCACGAGGGGGGCGGGCAGCTCCGCCGTGCGCGGGCCGGAAGCCTCGTACCGCGCGGTCAGGCCCTGTTGGAGGCGGGCACGGGCGCGCTCCAGCGGGGTGCCGTCGGCGGCGGCCGCGGTCGGTGTCCCGGTCGTCGGTGTCCCGGTCGCTGTCGTCATGACTGGTCGCTCCAGCGGAAGGTCTTCAGCGCGATCGCGCCGAAGACGACGGCGAAGGCGGTGATGCCACCACACGCCACCAGGATGTCGCCGCCGCCCCCGTCACCGGTGATGGCGGCGGAGATGCCGTCGTTGAAGTAGCGCAGCGGCAGCACCAGGGACACGTTCTGCATCCAGCCCGGCATGGCGTCGAGCGGGAAGAACGACCCGGACAGGAACGCCATCGGCACCATCAGACAGTTGGCGACGGCGGCGACCGCCTCCGGTGTCCTCGCGAACGAGCCGACGATCACGCCGACCGCGAGGAACGCGGTGATGCCGAGGAACAGCACCGGCAGCGCCAGTGGCCAGCTCCCCGCCGGTTCGAGGCCGAAGAACGGCAGCATCGCGACGAGGATGAACATCGCCGCCTGCACGGTGCCGATGGCCAGCGCCAGCACATAGCGCGAACCGAGGATCGTGGGCAGCGGTGTGGGTGTCATCCGGATCAGCCGCAGGATGTCGTCGCGGCGCCACTGCATGATGACGAACCCGACGCCGAAGACGGCGGCGTTGGCGACGCCCCACGACAGCACGCCGGGCGCGATGTAGTTGATGTACGGGCGTCCGCTCTCCTCGACGGTCATGCCGTGGAAGATCAGGCCGAAGACGACCAGGAAGAGGAGGGGGAAGGCGAAGGTGAAGAAGAGGGTCGTCCTGTCCCGCGTGTACGCCTTGTAACCGGCCTGGCTCAGCGCGGAGTAGGCGCTCATGGCGCGCGTACGTGCCGGGGGCGTCGACGTACCGGGACCGGGCGTCGTGGGCTGGGTGCCCGATGCGCTCGTAGTGCTCATGGTCGTTGCTCCGTCTCTTGGTTCTCGGTCGCGCGTCGGGCGCGGGCCGGGGCTGTCCGGCAAGATCGGCCGGACACCCCCTAGGACCGCGGGCTGCCGGTCAGTTCGAGGTACACGTCCTCCAGGCTGGCCGTGCGTGTCTGCACGCCGTGCAGTCCGGCGAGCGCGTCCACGGCGGAGAGCACCGGGCCCGAGTCCTCGGTCTCCAGGACGATCGAGTCGCCGTCCTCGGTGGCCCGCAGCACTCCGGGAATGGCCTGCGCGTCGCCGAGCGAGAGCCGCTCGGCGGGGACCAGCAGACGGGTGACCGAACTGCTGGCGGCGACGAGCTTGCCCGGTGAGTCCAGTGCGACGATCCGGCCGTCGATGACGATCGCGACACGGTCGCAGAGCGCCTCGGCCTCGTCCAGGTGGTGCGTGGTGTAGACGATCGTCCGCCCGGCGCCCTTGAGCGCGCGCAGCACCTGCCACAGCGCGCGGCGGGCCTGCGGGTCGAGGGCCGCCGTCGGCTCGTCGAGGAAGATCAGTTCGGGGTCGTGGACGAGCGCGGAGGCGATGGCCAGCCGCTGGCGCTGGCCGCCGGAGAGGTCGTCGACGCGCACGTCGCGCTGTTCGGTGAGGCCGACGGCGGCGAGACCGCGCTCGGCCGCCGCCCGGTCCGCCCTGTAGAGCGCGGCGACCGTCTCCAGGTGCTCGCGCGCGGTGAGCCGTACGAAGAAGGCGGACGCCTGGGTCTGCACCCCGAGCCGGGGCAGCAGCTCCGGGTCACGCGGCCAGGGGTGCCGGCCGAGGACGGTGACCGAGCCCGAGTCGGGGCGGCGCAGCCCCTCCATGATCTCGACCAGCGTCGTCTTGCCCGCGCCGTTGGGGCCGAGCAGACCGAAGAACTCGCCGCGCGGGACGGTCAGCGAGATGCCGTCGACCGCCCGCTTCTCCCCGTACCGCTTGTGGATCGTGTCGAGGACGACGGCGGGGCCGTCGGTGCCGGTGGGTGTGGGGGTCATGCGGGTCTCCTTGAGATCACGTGAGCGGTGGGGCGGGGGCGCGGTTCAGCCGGGCGGGATCACCTGGCGAGCAGGTGGACGATCAGTGCGACGACGGCGGCGAGGATCGCGGCGAGTACGAGCGTCGAGCCCGCCGTGTAGGCGAGATAGGCGGTACGGGCCCGGCGCGGATACGCCTTCGCCGCCGGGTCGCGCCGCACCGCCAGCCGTACGTACTCCTTGCTGGACGCGGCGAGTCCGGTCGCGCCGCAGAGCTGCGCGGCGATCTTGTACCCGTCGAGCGGCGGGAACGGTACGAGCATGGCCAGCGCCTGCACACTGCCGAGGAGCAGCAGCCCGGCCAGCGCCTCGCCGGTGGCGTCGTCCACCGGCGCGAACAGCCACACCGCGCAGAACGGCAGCAGCACGGCCAGATTCATCACCGCGCCCGCGCCTGCTGTCGCGATCCGGTGCCAGCGGTCGCGCAGATAGAGGTAGTTGTCGACGGTGCAGTACATGATCACGACGGGCAGGCGCCAGCGCAGTCCGATCTCGGCGACCTGCCCGCCGTAGCGTCTCGCCACCACCCCGTGGGCCAGCTCGTGCAGCGCGGTGCTGAACCAGAGCAGGGCGGCGGCGCCGGCGAGCAGGACCGGGTTGGTGAAGAGTGCCACCGCCCCGTCGACGAGTTCGCCGAGCCGCGCGACGGCGACCGCTTCCATGGCGGTGATCAGGAGCAGCAGCGGGACCATGAAGGGGGCGGCGAGCAGGAAGCCGACGGCGCGGTGGAGGCGCTCGGCGGTCGCGTCGGCGTCGGCGACCAGGGGGAGCGTGCCGCGCAGCAGGGTGCGCCTGGGCGGCCCGCCCCAGGAGTCGGTGGTCTCGGTCTGCGGGCTCGCGGGGCCGCCCGCCAGCAGCCCCCGGACCCCCAGCATGCCCAGCAACCGCTGCCAGTTGGCGTCGCCGAGGCGCTTGCCGTACTCCGCCGCGTACTCGGCGCCCAGCTCGTCCAGACCACGCGTGCCGTCCATGCGCGCGATCAGGAAGTGCTCCTTGACCCCGACCTCGTACGACCTGCCGCTCCGCGGGTCCTTGACGAGATGCACGGTCCTCGCGCCGAGCAGGAACGCCTCACTGACCAGCACGCCGGTGCGCAGGCTCGGCCGGTACCGGTCCGTCGGCCGGTGGTCCACGGGGACGGTCACGGCGCGGCCACCGCCTCCCGCAGGGTCCGGCCCAGTACGTGCGAGAGATAGGCCTCGTCGCGGATGGTGACGTGCAGCCGGTTGTTCGTCATATGCATGTACGGGGAGAGGAGCAGCGGCAGCGCGACCGCCGGGTCCGTGACCCGCTCGTCCCGCTCGCCGTCCCAGGACCGGAAGACGAGATCACCGTTGAGCGTCAACTCGCGGGCGCGCCGGTTCAGTTCGGCGCAGTGTTCGGCCCAGCCAGCGAGGAAGGCCGGCAGCCGGCCGGGTTCACCGGCGCCGACGGCGGACCTGATGCGCGCGAACCGGTCGGTGAGGCCCGGTGCCATCGCCGCGTAGTTCCTGTCGTACTCGACGGTGCCGATGAAGCCGGTGCCGGGGAAGGCCGTGTGCCAGAACTCGTAGTAGCTCTCCAGGTATTCGGTGAGCTCCCGGTCGTCGGGGAGGAAGGTCCCCGCCATGACCATCATCAGTTGCGCCGAGGTGCCGAGCAGCACGGTCCGCAGATGCAGGTTCTTGGTGCGCAGGGCCTCGATGACGAGGTCGCTGGAGTGCCGGAAGTGCCACTCGGCGAGCTCGATCCCGGCGGGGCCGCCGTACTTTCCGTACTCCGGCTCGTACGGCTCGGCGCTGCGCGAGTTGTTGGGGCGCAGATTCATCCGGCCCTGGTCGTCCATGTAGTGGCCGCGCTCGCTGCCGGGGAACTCGATCTCGAACAGCGTGTTGTAGAAGTCGTTGAGGAAGCCGGAGTCGACCTCGTACAGCGCGGGCCGCTCCGCCAGGAAGGCGTCGACGGCACGCTCGGTGCGGGTGCGCACGGTGGCGGCCACGGCCTCGGAGACGGGCCTGATCCGCAGCCGTACGTGCGGGCCTTCGAGCCAGTAGTTCATGAAGAAGTAGTTGTCGATCAGTCCTTCCGCCTCCAGCTCGGCGACGAGCGGGCGCACGCACTGGAGGAGGAAGGGCCGGGGGTTGGCGGCGTAGAAGACGTGTGTGGCCTGCCAGTCGCCGGGGACGGGTGCGGTGCCGGTCATGAGGCGTCCCTCCGTGCGGAGTCGGCGGACAGAAGTTCCGCGGGTACGAGGTCTTCGGGTGCGAGGTCTTCCGGGCGGCGGTTCTCGGGCGCGGGCAGCGGGGGCGCTCCGGCCAGCGTCTCCACGGCCAGTTCGGAGACATGACGGCCACGGCCGGAGACGGCGTGCAGCCCGTCCTCGTCGGGGAGCATCTCGCGGAAGACGACGCGCGCCTCCGCCGTCTTGAGCAGCGCCTCGAACGCGGTCAGTGAGAGGGCGCTGTCGAAGTCCAGGTACTGCGGCTTGGCGCCCGTCGCGCCACGCGCCCCGCTGTCCGAGACGGTCACGAAGACCCGGTCGGGCAGCCCGGTCGCCCGGCGGAAGCGGTGCCAGCCGAGGAACCACTCGTCGTCGGAGACGCCCGGCGCGTGCAGCGGAAGCTCCGCCGCGGGCGCGCTCCAGCTGCGCCTGCTCAGGACGACGCTGCCGTGCCGCACGCGCGGTCTGCGGCTGACGCCGCCCACCGGCTCGCCCTCCGGGACCCCGCCCCACACGTTGAGCGGGGCCATCGAGGTCGGCGACAGGAGCAGCAGGGTGCGGGGCAGTTCGGGCAGGGCGAGCGGGACGAGATAGCCGAGGTAGACGGGGACGACCTCGCGGCCGAGCCGTGCGGAGCGCAGCACCAGCCGGTCGGCGGTCCCGTCGTCGTCATGCTCGATGTAGAGGTCGTCGAGGTGGATGCGGTACTCCTCCGGCAGCGTGCCGGTCTCGCCCGGGCAGACGATCTCGTACTCGGTCAGCCGCCCGTGCAGATTGAGATTGCTGGTGACGGGGCCGCCGGTGACCTCGGCGAACACCGCGCCCGGCGGGCGCACTTGGGCGGCGCCGGCCAGCAGCGCGGTGTCGAGCCCGTCGAAGCAATGGGTGAAGCGGCTGAAGGGGAAGGACAGACCCCCGTAGGAGCGGTTGAGTACGACCAGTGGGTCGTGGGGGCGGTCGGCGAGCTGGATGTGGTGGCTCATGGGGGCGAACTTCGGCGCGGCCGGGGCCAGTTCGGCGGCGACGTCGGCGAGGAATCCGGCGTCGAGGTCGATCTCACCGAGGTCACCGCCGTCACCGTCGCCGCCGCCCGACGCCCAGAGCGCGCGCATCCGCTCGACGAACATCTGCCGCGCGGTGTCGATGGCCTTGAGCTGCGGCAGTCCGAGCCAGTTCACCTCGGGCACGTACCGCCCGTCCGCGTCGAACGTCGTACGGCTCCCGGTGAACGTCATGTACTGGTCGAAGAAGTCCTCGTGGAAGTCGTGCACCAGTTTGAGGAGGTCGTCGCAGCGCCCGCCCTGGCCGTACCTCGCGAGGAAGAAGCCCTTGAAGGTGACCCGCTGAGGGAGCGTCAGGTCGAAGGCGGGCAGCACGCTCTCCACCCTGCTCAGCGGCTCCGCCGTCAGCTCGCGCCAGGCGGCGAGGTCCATCGCCGTCTCGCGTCCGGCGGCCGCGTCCTCGTACAGCAGGGTCCGCGGCACGCGTGTCCTCTCGGCGCCGAGTCCGGACTGGATGTCCTGGAGGGTGGCCCTGAGCGCGGCGATCACCCGGCGGCGCTCGGCCGGCCCGGCGCCGCCGAACCGGTCGGTCAGCGCGACGGCCTCGTCCAGCCGCCCGGCCAGCTCCGTGGCCCACGGGCGGCCGAGCTCGCGCAGCGAACGCTGGAAGGCCCGCAGGGGGTCGGTGTCGTGAACCGCCGTACGCAGCGCGGGGACCTGGACCATCCCCAGGTCCAGCAGCGCGGCGAGATACTGCTCGGCCTCGTCGGCCCCGGCCCCCGCGTCGTCGGCCAGCCAGGCCGCCAACTCGCCGTAGCGCAGGGCCGGGTGCTCCTCGAAAAAGTCGAGCAGGCGCTCCAGGGTGCCGCTGCGGCGCAGGAAGAACAGCCGGTCCTTCACCGCGTCGAAGGTGACGGCCGTGTCGTCGTCGCCGGTGGTGACCCAGCGGCGTACGTAACGCACCCGGTCGTCGTCCCTGCCCCAGCCGGACGCCGGGGCCACGGGCAGATCGGCGCGGCGTACGGGATCGGCGATCACGCACTCGGCGAGGCGGCCGAGCGCGACGACGTTGAGCCGCGCGTGCCCGGTCCACTCCTCGGCGACCCGCACCTCGAAGCCGCCGTCCCCGGCCGGCCCGTCCTCGAACTCACTGAGCGCGACACCGGTGAACGTGGAGAACGGGCTGGTCTTGCAGACGGTCCGGTAGAGGTACGACAGCAGCGAGCGCTCGATCTTCCTGCGGCGCTTGTCGGGCTTGCCCTCACCCTGTCGTACGAAGGCGTCGATCTGCGCGTCGAGCGTGGGTGAGGCCAGCAGCAGCCCCTTGCGCAGCCGGTCCTCGCCCGCGATCTCGCGGAGCGCGGCACGCGCCTCGGCGCACTCGCCGGCGAAGAGACCGGCGCCGGTGGCCCGCAGTCCGGCCAGCTCCCGGCGGTCGAGCAGCCAGCGGGACAGTGCCTCACCCGTCGCCGCGTCGCGTCCGGCCACCAACTCCAGTGCCTCGCCGGGCCTTTGGGGCAGCCGGTTGTTGAACACCTCGCGGCGCAGCTTCAGCAGCGCGCGGCGGTCGGCGGCCTCTCCGGGCCCGGAGTCCGCGCCGTCGCCGGTGCGGCCGACGAGGTCGTGCAGCAGATCGCCGACCCGCTCCCCCGCCACCCGAAGCCGCTCCTCCTCCGCGAGCACGGTGTCCGCCCAGCGGCGGGTCGCCGGGCAGCGCAGGGCGCGCACGGTGTCGATCGGGAGCCCGGCGACGCGGAGCATGAACGCGCGTCTCGGGTCCTGGTGGTGTGTCTGGTACGCCTGGTCAGGCATCCCTGTCCCCCTCCGGATAGGTCATCGGCTCAGGCGATCTCGTACCGGAAGTCGGCGGGGGCGGGACGCTCGTTGCCGACCATCATGATCAGGAGCGGGGCCTCGCCGGTCGCGTCGAGCCCCAGCTCCTCGATGTACGACACGTTGTCGAAGCCGAGTGCGACACCGCAGCCCAGCTCCAGCGCGCCGCACGCGGTGTAGAGGGACTGCGCGACGGCGCCGATGGTGGCGTTGACGAGGCGGTAGCCGCGGTCGCCGACGGCGTCGAGTACGGCGGACGTACGGATCGTGGGGACCAGTACGGCGCCGGCCTGCTCCAGGTTGTAGTTGGAGAGGAAGTAGTTGCGCTGGAGGAACTCGCCGGGGCGGCCCGCCTTGACCAGTCGCAGCTCATGGGCGTCGGGGTCGTACGCGTACGCGCCGGGCTCCAGGCCCTCGACGTGGTTGACGAACGCGTACAGCTTCGCGAGCCGTACGCCTTCACCGCCCGCGCTCCCACCCGTGCCGGTGCCCGTGCCCGTGTCGCCGCCGAGGCGCGAGCCCGCGCCGGCCGCGGCCAGACAGGCCGCCAGCTGCTCACCCGTGACCGGCCGGCTCGCGTCGAAGCGGCCGAAGCTGCTGCGACGGCGGCGCAGCGCCGTGCGTACGTCGGCGGGCATCGGCCGCGCGGCCGGCAGCGGAGCGAGGGGCAGGTCCGGGTCGGCGGGCGGCGCGGCGGCCGGGGCGAGCGCACCGGGAGCGGGCCGCTCGGTCGCGTGCGCGGAGGTGGTCGCCTGCATCCTCAGCAGCGCGTCGAAGGTGAAGACCTCGCGCGAGCGCTCGATGTCACGGCGCTTCACGGAGACCTTCCCGGGGCCCGGCCCGGGGGTCTTGACGGCCGAACCGCCGTGCTCGCCGGCCCAGTTGAGCGGGATGACGGCGAACACGCCCTCCTCGTCGCCCCGTACCCCGAGCAGCTTCTGGAGCCGTGCCTCGTCGAACCACATCGCCGGCTCGACGGACAGCCCGCGCGCGCCCGCCCACATGCGCCAGGTCTGCACCGCGGCGCCGAGGTCCATGCTCACGGCGTGGAAGGAGAAGCTGTTGTACTTGAAGGAGTTCTGCCAGTACTTGATGCCCAGGACCAGATACTGGTCGGTGTCCGGGCCGTGCCCGCCCAGCGATGCGCGGACCTCCCCGGAGACATCTCCGGTGAGCAGACGCTGCATGGTGTGGTGCCGGGTGGAGTAGTAGTGGACGCCCGGCGTGACGGGGCCGCGCGGTCCGGACACCCAGTAGACGCTCACGGGGTAGAGACCGCCGCCGGAGGCGGAGCCCCGCGACCAGTTGGCGAGCGGGTAGAACGGCAGGGCGCTCAGGTCGGTGTTGGCCTGCACACCGAGCCGGCGGCCGGTCAGGCCGTACGAGTCGAGGAGCATGCCGGAGAGCGACGTCAGATCGAACGTCCCCTCCCCCGTCGCCGACCTGTCGCCGAAGGCGCGGTCCAGGCTCGCGTCGGCCGGGTAGCCGGCGGCGGGCAGCGGCAGGCTGTCGACCCCCGGGTAGTACTTCGCCTTGCGCGGCCCGTCGGACCAGTTCGGCACGAAATCGGCCGGTGCCATCGGGACCCGGCCCCGCTGCATGATCGCGGCGGCGTAGTCATGGGCGTACCCCATGGTGGGACTCCTCTCAGGGGTTCGGGTCAGGGGAAGGGGTGCGGCGCCAGGTTCAGATCGGCGTCGGTCAGGTCGTGGTCGCGCATCCCCGCCTCGCGCAGGGCGGTACGCAGCCGGGGCATACCGAGCGCGCGCTGCCGGGTCCAGCCGAAGTCGATGGGCAGCAGGCCGGGGACGAGCACCGAGACCGTCGTCAGACCGAGGTCGCGCTGTTCGGGCATGGTCTGGTCGACGACGACCACGTCGAATCCCTTGTCGGTCACGGCACGGACACACCGGTCGAGGTCGTCGCGCAGGTCGTCGGAAACGGGCGGCAGCGATCCGTCGCCGTACGCCTCCGCGAGGGAGCGCACGGGCGGCCGGGGCGCGCCCGGCTCGCCGATCAGGAAGTGGGCGTTGTTCCCCATCTCGGGGATGCCGTAGGCGAGCGGATGGTCGTGCAGCGCGGCGACCTTGTCGTAGTCGGTTGCCATGGCGCGCAGCCGGACCTCGTCCCGCTCGGTGCGGCCTTGGAGGTTGACCGCGTCCGTGGCGATCTCGCACAGCGCCCCCGCCAGGGCCGACTCGGGGTCGAGCCCGGCGCCCGCGCCGAAGCACATCCGGCCCCTGCCGCCGTCGGGGCGGACGGCGACGCCGGTGACGACCGGGATGGGGAAACTGATCCGGGTGTCGAAGAAGCGGGCCTCGTAGCCGTACATCTCCAGGCGGTCGACCATCTGCCGGGTGGCGGCGCGGGTGCTGGTGCGCGGGTCGAGTTCGGGGAGGGCGGCGCGCCCGTACCAGGTGAGGAGGAAGGCGTCGCGTTCCACGACCTCCATGAGGCCGAAGTAGACGGCCTCCTCCATACAGCCCCCGGACGCGCAGCCGTTGGAGCTCTCCTGCACGAACCGGTTCTCCAGACCGGGCGCGTGATAGTACGTCAGCACCTCAGGCACGAGGATCGGCTTGTGGTCGCGGAGCGAGTAGCCCCAGACCCAGGGGAGTTCGCGGTCCGGGTGAAAGGGAGTGACACGCGGGTTCGCACGGTGGAACTCCTCGGAGTACAGACCGACTTCACGCGGATCCAGGGCGCGTTCCCCGGCTGCCCGGAGCCCGTCGAGTGAACCCTGCACACCGGCCGCCTTGGCGCGCGAGCGCATCCCGGCGTACCGCTCCAGTCCTTCCAGCACACCGATGCGCACGCTCTGCGCGAAGGTGTCGGCGTGGCCGCCCCAGAACGTCTCGCGCAGATAGTCGCCGGAGCGCATCGAGAAACAGCCGATGGTCGCCGAGGTGGACGTGGAGGAGATGTCGTGCACGACGGAGGGGCCCAGCGAGCCGCAGACGGGGTTGGCGTACGGCTCCGAGGGCAGTTCGTACCCGCTGATGTCGCGGATCCGGAAGCTGCCGGGCTTGTGCTTGGGCGCGGGCTTCAGCGTGAGGACGGCCCCCTCGGGGGTGTCCTCCTCGCCCCGTCCGCAGTGCGGGCACTCGGGGTCGGGCACGAGCGGGTAGTGCCGTGTCCTGAGGGTCTCCAGATCGACCAGGTGGACCGCCGGGAAGGAGCCGGTCGACGGCCCCTGCCCGGCGAGTCGGGCGGCGACGATCCCGGCGAGGGCGTCGGCGGTGAACGGGGTGATGTACGGCGACTCCCCGGCGGCCCTGGTTCCGGAGCCCAGCTCCAGGGCCTCGCGCAGCGCGACGGAGCGCACTGCCTGCCAACGGCGGGCGAGACAGCGGACACAGGGGCGGTGTCGGGCCGCGCCCCCGGCGTCGTCGGCACCGTCCGCCGGGAACGGGCCGACGACCGCGTGGCGGCCGTAGAACCGTACGGGCACACCCACTTCAGGTGCCGGCTCCTCGTCCGCGAAGGCGTCGCGCACGCCGAGCGGCGCGACGTCCAGCGCGGGCACGGGCAGGGCGGAGACCGCGCCGAAGCCGCGGCGCATCAGCGTGGCGAGGTCGCGGGCGGACCGCTCCCAGGGATCAGCCGGCATCGGGCGCACCCTCCACGCCGGTGGTGAGCAGGACGCGCGCCGTGCTGATGCCGCCGGCGGGCAGGTCGGCCGGGGTGGTGTCGACGTACAGCACGTCACGCCCGGCCTCGCGCAGCCGGTCGAGGACCGCCTCGAAGGTGGTGGCGGTCGCGTCGGCGGCGATCGGTTCGTCGGTCAACAGGACGGTGGCGGGCGCGAGTTCACCCATCAGCGGGTCGCCGAGATCGACGGTGGATTCCGGGTCCTCGGTGTCGAGCTGCACCTGGCCGAGCAGATCGCGCAGGGCGGCGCAGGCTGCGGTGGTCCGGGAGAGCCCGGCGGCGACGGCCCAGCGGCCGTTGTCCACCTCGCGGGCCAGGACGACATGGGCGCCGGAGTGCGCCTCCTCGCCGAGGTCGACGAGTTCGGCCCTGATGCCCACGTTCGGCACGGACTTGAGCAGGAACACCAGCTCCGGATCGGCGTCCTGCTCGCCGGCCGCCGGCGAGGTGACGAGCGCGCAGCGCGCCTCGCCCCGTACGGCCCGCAGCAGCGCGCCGTGGGCGAGCGCGGAGAGCAGACCGCGGCCCGCCGCCTCCTGCGGGCTCGGGCCCGCGCCCGCGCCGGCGGTGGTCGGCTGGTGCAGACGCCCGGCGTTGTACGGGCCGAACGGCCGTACCGCGGCGGCCGGTACGCGCACGGGCTCCTTCGTCAGCAGCGAGGCCGCGGTGAGCCAGGCGCCGACCGTCTCGACGGCCGCGCCGGTGCCACTGCCCGTGGTCAGCCGGTCGGGGGCGACGGCGGGCGCGGTCGCGTCGCTGTCGGGAGTGACCGGCACGACGTGCTCGACGTAGGTCTCGGCCGCCGCGTACAGCGCGCGCAGCCGGGCGCCCGCCAGGTGGTGCACGTCGAAGGCGGCGATCCGCCTGCGCGGTCCATGGCCGACGGCCATCTCCACACGGCTGATCTTGAGCGGTGTCTGGGTGAGGCTCTCGTCGTCGTACCGGCCGAAGATGCCGGTGAAGGGACGTACCAGCGCCGTACTGATCCGGTTGAGATCCTCGACCAGGGCCTCCGCCTCGCCCGCGCTCTCCACGGTCGGGGTGACGGGGAGCGTCAGTCCACCGGGCAGGGCGGGGCGGCGGGGCGCGGCGGCGGGGGCGCAGAGCGCGCAGCGCGGGTGGGGCTGGACGGGCTCGGCCATGACGTCGAGCGATTCGAGGTCCTGGACGAGTACCTGTCCCTCCGTCTCGGCGGGCAGCACGCCGGTGGTGAGTCGGAAGATCTCGTAGCCGAGGAGGTTGCCGGACATCGCGGCGAGCGGGCCGGTCAGCGGGGAGTGTCCGGCGGCGCGGCCGGCGGCTCCGCCCGCGACCTCGCTCCAGATGTCGGCGGCGGTTCCGGCGTCGGTGTTGCCGCCGAGGCGCAGCACCGCGCAGGACCAGCAGCCCGCCGAACCGGCCTTGCTGAGCGGCCCGGTGACCGAACGGCGGCCGAACGTCCAGGCGGGGATGAGGGTCTTGCCCTCCGGCACGCCCGCCAACAGCAGCGCGTGGGTGCGGAGGGAGGCGTCGGCTCCGGTGACGACGACGATGTCGTAGCCGTCGAGCGCGCTCCAGCCGGGGTTCGCCGGAAGGCCGTCGACGGTCACCGGGCAGTCCCGCGCGGCCAGTTCGGCGATCTCGGCGAGCAGGGTCCGGTCGCCTCCGGTGTCTCCTTCGACGGCGAGACGGCCGCCGCCGTTACGGACGAGGCTGAGCGCGCACCAGCGGGCGACCGGGCCGGTGCCGAGGATCGCGACGCGGGTGGTGCGGTAGCGGTGGAAGCGGGCGAGGGCGCCGTCGGCGTAGTGGTCGGCGTACGCGATCTGGGCGGCGAACCGGGTGGTGACCGCTTCGGTCAGGCCGTGGGGGACGGGGGCGGCGGAATCCCCGGGTGACGTCTCGTCCTCGGGGATGTCACGGGCGAAGCCGCGCTCGTACAGCGTCTTGACCAGTTCGGCGGCCATGGCCCGCTGGGCGGGGCCGAATCCCTGGCAGATGTCGGCGAGGCGGTGGTGGCCCGCGAGGTGCGGCACCATCAGCGAGGCGAAGCGGTAGGCGGTTCGGCCGGTGAGGTGGAAGCCGCCGTCGGCGTTGTGGAAGAGGACCCCGCCGGGGGTCTCGGTGAAGAGCACGTCGCGGCGGACGCGGGGGCGGGTGCCCGCGAGGGCGTCGAAGGCGGTCGCGGCGGAGGCCGCCGGTGCCGGTGCCGTCTCGGCCGGTGCCTGTGCCGCCGGTGCCTGTGCCTGTGCCGCCTGCGCGGCCGGAGGCGCGACGGCCGTCGGGGTCGCTGTCGCTTCTGCAGCCATGGGATTCACACCTTCTGTATCGGTCGGGATCGATACGGCGCGGTTCTGCGCGCGTACACACGGAGCAGTTCGTGCACCCGGTACGGGCCGGGCGGCCCTTCTTCGAGCAGTCCGGCGTCGGCGAGCCGGTCCAGTACGTCGTCCGCCTCGACGGGTGACATCCCGAGTACGCGCACGCTGTCCTCGGCCGTGAAGTGGTCGGGGATCTGCGCGGCGACCTTCAGGAAGGCGTCGGCGAGCCGGGGGTCGAGCCGGTCGAGCGCCCCGCCGAGCACGCGGTGCACCGACAGCTCGGGCGAGTCGGCGAGCGAGAGCCGGGCCAGCGGGTCCTCCGCCAGCCAGCTGACGGAGTCGGCCAGCCGCAGGGCCGGCCGGGTGAGCAGCCTGGCCGAGATGATGCGCAGGGCCAGCGGGTGGTGGCCGCAGGCTTCGGCGAGGCGCCGGGCCGCCTCCGGCTCCGCCTCGACGCGTTCGGCGCCGAGTACGGCGAGCAGCAGCCCCTGCGACTCCTCCCCGGCGAAGGTGCCGAGCCGCAGCACCCAGCCGCCGTGGGTGGCGACGAGGCCGGCGAGGCCGCGCCTGCTGGTGACGATCGCCGCGCCGTCGGCGCTCGCCGGCAGCAGCGGTCGGACCTGGTCGGCGTCGACCACGTCGTCCAGCACGAGCAGCGCGCGCTCGCCGCGTACCTGGTCGCGCAGGGCGGCGGCCACCTCGGCCGCCGCGTCGTCGGGGCCCCGGGGCGTACCGTCCGGGGCGACCATGCGCACCATGAACAGCCCCGCCGGGAAGCTGTCCCTGACCTGGTGGGCGAGATGCTGGGCCAGCGCGGTCTTCCCGATGCCGGGCGCCCCCGACACCAGGAGGGTGACCGGTTCCTGGCCGGGCGCGGTCAGCCGTTCCAGGAGCGCGGCGCTCTCGGCGGTGCGCCCGGTGAAGGAGTGCACGGCCGGGACAGGTCCCACGATCGCCGACGGCGGCGCGGCCGGGGCGGCGGGTGCGGCGGCGAGCCGGCGCTCTCCGGCGCCGCCGGAGACGTACGCGGCGGCGGCCGGGTGCCGGTCGTCCGCGGGTCCCAGGTCCTCGCCGCGCAGGATGGCCAGTTCCAGCCGGCGCAGCGCGGGCGAGGGGTCCAAGCCCAGTTCGTCGAGCAGATACTCCTTGACCATCCGGTACTCGGCGAGTGCCTCGGTCTGCCTGCCCGTGCGGTAAAGGGCCTCGATGAGCTGTTCCCGGAACCGCTCATGTCCGGGGTGGGCGCGGCTGGCGCTCCACAGCTCCACCAGCGCTTCGCCGCAGCGGCCGAGCCGGAGCGTGAGATCGCAGGCGCGCTCCAGGGTCCGCAGCCGCTCCTCCACGAGCCGGGGCACCTCGTCGCGGTGGAGCACGTCGGAGCGGACATTGGCCAGGACGGAGCCCTCCCACAGCGACAACGCCCCTTTGAGGACGTGCAGTTCGCTCTCGGGGTCGGCGGTCTCCGCGGCGCGCCGCACCTCTTCACGGAATCCGATCAGGTCGAGATGCCGGGGCCCGGCCGTGATGCGGTAGCCGCCGGGCACCGCCTCGATGGGCGTCTCGGTGACCCCGTGCTTGGTGAACAGCCGCCGCAGCCGCAGGACGCAGGTCTGGAGGGCCGCCCGTGAGGTGGCCGGCTGCTCCTCGCCCCACATGGTCCGCTGCAAGTAGTCGGCGGAGACGACCGAGTTGGCGTGCAGGAGCAGCGAGGCGAGGAGAATGGTGGGTTTGGAGGGCTGGAGGACGACGGTGTCGGGGCCGTCGGCGATGCTGAGCGGCCCGAGGAGCTGAAACCGCACCGGCCGCGCCTCAGTCCCAGCCGTTGACTAGCTTGCACAGGGCCATGACCTCGCCGGCGACCGGGGCGGGGAGGGACTCGGCGGCCGACTGACAGGTGGTCACCGCGCCGGCCGGCGGGGCTGCGGGGGCGGGGGCGGCGGCGGCGGTCCCCGCCGACAGGGTCAGCGCCGCGGTGCAGACACCGAGGGCGAGAGCGGTACGTGCGAACCGGGCGGTACGTGCGGAGCGAGCGAGACGTGCGGTGCGCGAACGGGCCGTGGTCTTCGTGGAGTTGCAGTGCGGTACACCGAGCACAATTCCCCCTGTTGAATCGTTCCGTCGGACCGGATCACTTCCGGTGGGACGACGATGGCAGCGGGTGTCTCGAAATGGGGGGCGGCTCCGTGTCAGCTTGCTGCATCTACGCGCGCAGCTTGTTGTCAGCACCACCCCGACCAGGAAAAACGGCATCGGCCCCGGTGGGTGTGGAGGACACCCACCGGAGCCGAAAACCTACGTTGGCCCGCCGAACGGCCGCCGTTCGGCGGCCTTTCGGCGGCCGCTAATCCGTGGCGATGGCGTTCAGGACATTCATGCGGCCGGCCCGGAAGGCCGGGACGAGAGCGGCGAACAGTCCCACGAAGGCCGAGGCCACGAACACTCCGCCGATGGTCGGCCAGGGGATCTCCAGGACCCCCAGGCCCTCCAGGGCGAGGATCTTCTGTGCCGCGGTGCCCCAGCCCATGCCCAGACCGAGGCCGAGAAGCGCTCCGAAGAGGGCGATGACCACCGACTCCAGGCGGATCATGCGGCGCAGCTGACGGCGCGACAGGCCGATGGCCCGCAGCAGTCCGATCTCCCTGGTCCGCTCGACGACCGACAGCGCCAGGGTGTTCACCACTCCCAGCACCGCCACGATGATCGCGAGTCCGAGCAGACCGTAGACGATGTTGAGCAGCTGGCCGATCTGGTCCTTCAGATCCTGCTTGAAGTCCGTCTGGTCCTGGACCTTGTACTGCGGGTACGGGGCGAGCGAGTCCTTCAGCGCCGCGTACGCCTCCTTCTCCTTGCCGTCGTCGGCCGCCGCGAACATGAGGATGTTCTTCGGCAGCCGCTCCGCCGACAGATACCGCTCGGCGGTGGCGATGGAGAGGTACTTGGCGCCCTTGTCCACCGACACGTCGTCCGACGTGATCGCCGCGACCTTGAGCTTGCCGGTCTCGCCGCCCTTGAAGGCGACGGTCAGTACATCCCCGACCTTGACACCGTGCTCCTCGGCGAACGTGTCGCCGACGGACATGGCGTCCTTGCCGTACGCGGCGGACAGCTCCCCCGCGACGGTCTCGCGGCGCAGATCCTGCGCGTACGTCGAGTCGGCAGCCGCCAGATCCTCGCTGACGGTCTTCCCGTCGGGCGTGGTCAGCTTGGCCTCGATGGACTTGTACTCGGTGATGTGCGAGGTGTGGGGCGCCGCCTCCAGCGCCTTCTGGGCCTGCGGCACGATCGGCTGACCGCTGCTGGACTGGATGATGAAGTCCGCGCCGACCGACTTGTCCAGCTCGTCCGTCGCCGAGGCGACCATCGACGAACCGACCACCGACAGACACGCCACCAGGGCCAGTCCGATCATCAGGGCCGCGCCCGTGGCTCCCGTACGCCGCGGGTTGCGCAGCGCGTTGCGCTCGGCCATCCGCCCGACCGGACCCCAGGCCCGCAGGACGAACAGGCTGAGGACGCGGACGAAGAAGCCGGCCAGCAGCGGGCCGACGACGACGAAGCCGATGAGGGTGAACACCACGCCGAGACCGAGGAACAGGGAGCCCTCGCTCGCCTTCTCGGCCTGCGTCGCGGTGAGGAGCGCGGCGACACCGCCGGCGGTCAGGAGCAGGCCGATCGTGCCCCGGATCCGTCCGGCGCGGCCGTCGGCCGGCGTACCGGCGTCCCGCAGCGCCGCCATGGGCGAGATCTTCCCGGCCCGGCGAGCCGGTATGTACGCGGCGAGGACGGTGACGATCACCCCGAGCGCCAGCCCAACCGCGGGGGTCGTCCACTTCACGGTGAGGTCCTGGGTGGACAGCTCCATACCGATGGCCGACATCAGTTTCATCAGGCCCACGGCCAGCCCGACGCCCGCGGCGACACCGGCGATCGAGCCGACGACGCCGAGCAGGACGGCCTCCAGCAGCACCGACCTGTTCACCTGCTTGCGGCTGGACCCGATGGCCCGCATCAGGCCGATCTCCCGGGTGCGCTGGGCGACCAGCATGGAGAAGGTGTTGACGATGAGGAAGATGCCGACGAGGAAGGCGATCCCGGCGAAGCCGAGCATCGCGTACTTCATCACGTCGAGGAACGAGCCGACGCTTTCCCGGCCCGAGTCCGTCATCTCCTTCTGCGTCTGGAGCTTGTACGCGCCGTCGAGCGAGCCCGCGAGGTCCGTCTTGAGCTGGGTGTCGCTCACCCCCTGGCCGGCCACGACGTTGATCTGGGTGAACCGGCCGGTCTCACCGAGGAGTCCGCGCTGGGCGGTCTCGGTGTCGAAGTAGAGGATCGTCGCGCCCGGGTTGGTCACCTTGAAGGTGGCGATACCGACGATCTTCGCCTTGATGTCGCCCGTGACCACGATGGTGCGCAGTTCGTCGCCGAGCTTCAGGCCGTGCTTGTCGGCGGTGTCGGCGTCGACCATGACCTCGGTGGGGCCGCGCGGGGCGTGCCCGGAGGTGATCTCCATCGAACGGAGGTCGTTCCGCGTCCAGTTGCCCGCGATCGTCGGCGCGCCGCTGGACGCCCCCACGTTCTCGTTCTCGGAGTCGACGACCGTGACGCTCATGCTGCTGACCGCGCCCTCGGCGGACTTCACGCCGGGCGACTTCTCGACCCGTGCGACGACGGACGCCGGCAGCGACTCGGGCTTGCCGGTCTGCGACGGCATCTCGTCGGCGGCCGCGGCACCCTTGGGGCTGACGGTGACGTCGGACGAGGTCGAGGCGAAGAGCTTGTCGAAGGTGGTGTTCATGGTGTCGGTGAAGACGAGCGTCCCCGAGACGAAGGCCACCGACAGCAGGACGGCGACGGCGGAGAGCGCCATGCGTCCCTTGTGCGCGAGGAAGTTGCGCACCGATGTCTTGACGACGGTCACGACGTCCGCCCCCGCGCGTCGAAGTTCTTCATACGGTCGAGGACCTGCTCGGCGGTCGGGTTGCGCATCTCGTCGACGATCCGGCCGTCCGCGAGATAGAGCACCCGGTCCGCGTACGACGCGGCGACCGGGTCATGGGTGACCATCACCATGGTCTGTCCCAGCTCGTCCACGGACCTGCGCAGGAAGTTCAGCACCTCGGCGCCGGCCCGCGAGTCCAGGTTTCCGGTGGGCTCGTCGCCGAAGATGATCTCGGGCCGGGCCGCGAGGGCGCGGGCGACCGCCACGCGCTGCTGCTGACCGCCGGAGAGCTGGGTGGGCCGGTGCTTGAGCCGGTCGGCGAGACCGACGGTCTCCACGACCCGCTGGAGCCACTGCCGGTCTGGCTTGCGGCCCGCGATGTCCATGGGCAGCGTGATGTTCTCCAGGGCGTTGAGCGTCGGCAGCAGGTTGTAGGCCTGGAAGATGAAGCCGATCCGGTCCCTGCGCAGCTGCGTGAGCTTCTTGTCCTTGAGCTTCGTGATCTCGGTCTCGTCGAGGTAGATCTCCCCCGAGGTGACCGTGTCGAGCCCGGCGAGGCAGTGCATCAGCGTCGACTTGCCGGAGCCCGACGGGCCCATGATCGCGGTGAACTGCCCGCGGGCGATGTCCACATCGACATGGTCGAGCGCGACGATCCGGGTCTCCCCGGAGCCGTAGGCCTTGACGACCTGCCGCGCTCGCGCGGCGACGGCCAAACGCCCTCCCGTGCCCCCGTGCTTGGGGATGGTTACAGCCGTTGTCACGGTAAGTCTCCTAAGTCTGTTGATAATCAGGCGTCGTGAGGCACGGATGGGCGCCTCGCGCTGTGTGGTGTGGTGCGGAGTGCTGAGTGCTGAGCGGCGGTTCTTCGCGCCGTACGTTCGTGAGTGCGGTCGTCCCGTGCGGTCGTCCCGCAGTGCCTTGAGTCTGCTCGCCCCAGGTACTCCGGCGCGCTGGGGAAAGGCTCACACTTCTGCTGGGGTTTCCCTCAGCATTTCCTGGTGGTAGCCCCCCCTCGGGCCCCTTCCCCCCCGTCACCGACCGGCCCCCCGACCGGCCCCCTGCGGTGTAAGACCAACTTAAAGAACGGGCACCGCTCCTCTCATCCTCCAGCGGGACGAACCGGCCCCCGGCGGAAGTAGGGAGGACCACCTAAGGGCTCTCCACCCTCAGGTGGAGCCTCCCTGAGGGTTCACTCCGGGACCAACCTGCACCCTGCCGCGGCGGGAGTGTCGAGTGAGAGGCTGTTCCCGGAGATACCTGCATAGGGAAGGAATCCAGTGACCCCCGTCGTACCCGAGCCCCGCCGCGGTCCCGTCGTCGCCGCCCTGATGCTCGGCATGGCACTGGCGGCGCTGGACGGCACGATCCTGTCCACCGCCGTCCCGCAGATCGTCGGAGACCTCGGCGGCTTCTCGATCTTCTCCTGGCTCTTCTCCGGCTATCTGCTGGCCGCGACGGTCACCCTGCCCGTGTACGGAAAGCTCTCCGACACCTTCGGCCGCAAGCCCGTCCTGATCGCGGGCATCGTCCTCTTCCTCATCGGCTCGGTCCTCTGCGCCACCGCGTGGAACATGGGCTCCCTGGTCGCCTTCCGCGTCGTCCAGGGCCTCGGCGGCGGTGCGATCCAGGGCACGGTGCAGACCATCGCCGCCGACCTGTACCCGCTGAAGGAACGCCCCAAGATCCAGGCCAAGCTCTCCACCGTCTGGGCCACGTCCGCCGTCGCGGGCCCCGCGCTCGGCGGACTGCTCGCGGGGTACGCGGACTGGCGCTGGATCTTCCTGATCAATCTGCCGGTCGGCGCGCTCGCGCTGTACCTCACCGTCCGCCATCTCCACGAGCCCGGCCGCCAGGTCGCGCCCGCGAGCGGCCGCGAGGCGGGGGAATCCGCGCGCAAGAAGCGGATTCCCCGCCCCAGGACCGGCGCCGGGCCCCGCCCCCGTATCGACTGGGCGGGCGCGCTCGCCGTCTTCGCCACCGGCACGCTCCTGGTCACCGCGCTCGTCCAGGGCGGTGTCGCCTGGCCCTGGCTCTCCGCCCCCTCGATCGCGCTCCTCACCGGCACCGCGCTGCTCGCCGCCGTCACCGTCCTCGTCGAACGGCGCGCGGCCGACCCGATCATCCCCGGCTGGGTCTGGCGCCGCCGTCCCATCGCCGCCGTCAACCTGGCGCTCGGCGCGCTCGGGCTGCTGATGATCGCCCCGACGGTCTTCCTGCCGACGTACGCCCAGTCGGTCCTCGGCCTCGGCCCGATAGCCGCCGGCTTCGTACTCTCCGCGATCACCCTGACCTGGCCGATCAGCGCGGCCCTCTGCGACCGCGTCTACAACCGGATCGGTTTCCGCCTCACCGCCGTCACCGGCATGACCTTCGCACTGCTGGTCCTGCTGGCCTTCCCCCTGCTGCCCTTCCCCGGCCAGGCATGGCAGCCGGCGCTGCTGATGCTGCTGCTCGGCGCGGCGCTCGGGCTGTTCCAACTCCCGCTGATCATCGCCGTGCAGGGGACGGTCGGCTGGTCGGAGCGCGGTACGGCGACGGCGTCGATCCTCTTCTACCGCCAGCTCGGTCAGAGCGTGGGCGCCGCGCTCTTCGGAGCGCTGGCCAACGGCGTCATCGGCAACAGGCTCGCCGACTCGCCGGGCACCGGCCTCCCGCGCGATCTCGACTCCGTGTCGCACGCCCTGGACGACCCGGCGGCCCTCACCGACCGCGCGGCCGACTTCCTGCGCCGCGCGGTCGACTCGGCCGTCGACGCCGTCTTCCTGGGGGCGGCCGGCGCCGCCGCCCTCTGCCTGCTGGTGCTCCTCTTCGTGGCGCCGCGCCGCTTCCCCGTCCACCAGGACCCGCCGCCGGACCCGGCCCCGGGCACCCAGCCCCACCAGGCCACCGACCCCGCGACCGGCGCCTCCTGAAGCAGGCCGACAGTCCCTAACTCTCCGCCGGCGCCCGGCCCGTCAGGGCCGCCAGGCTGTTGCGGACATGCGTCATCCGCGCCTGGACCTCCTCGCGGACCTCCGTGTGCTCCCGCAGGATGCGGTCCGTCTCCCGTACGGTCCGCTCCTCCGCCGCCCGCGCCCGCGCGATCAGCTCCTCCGCGCGCGCCGCCGCGTCCTCCTGGATGTGCCGGGCGCTCTCCTCGGCCTCCGCGAAGGCACGCTTCGCGTCCGCGAGCCCGGCGTCCGCGCGGGCCGCCAGCTCTGTCCGGCGCTCCTGTGCCTGCGCCTCGCGGCCCGCGAACTCCTGCTCGCTCGCGGCCAGCCGGTCCGCGTGCTCCCGCGCCAGCTCGGCGAGCAACGCCTCCGTACGCTGCCGGATCTCGTCGAAGCGCGCCAGCGCCGCGTCCCGCAGCTCCTCGGCGTCCCGGCGCGCGGCCGTGCGCAGTTCGTCGGCCGCGCCCTGGGCGTCCTCCAGGGACCGGTTCGCGTACGCGTCCGCATCGGCGGTGACCGCCTCCGTGTACGCGCGGGCCGCCTCACGCGCCCCGCGCACCGCGTCGGCGGCGGCGTCGGTCAGCGCCTGCGCGTCGTCCCGCGCGGCCGCACGCGCCCCGTCCGCCTCGTCGACGACCAGGGCCAGTATCTTCTGGGCGCGCTCGCCCAGTGAGTCGTACGTCTGCGGCGGCAGCGCCTCGACCTGCTGCCGCAGCAGCTCCGCCTCCAACTGAAGGCGCTCCGCGGCAGCCGCGAGCCGCCGCTCCTGCGCCTCGGCGACCTCCTGGTCCCTCGACAGCTCCGTGACCCGCCGGTCGACCTGCTCGGGGCGGTAACCACGGCCCCGTACGGAGTCGAAGCCGTGAGCCGATGCGCGTGCAGCAGCCATTACTGAAGCCTCTCTCCGAACATACGGTGACGGGACGGGCGTCCCCGCGAAACGCCCCACCCGTCCATCCTGCTCAAGGATGCGGCATTTGACGCCGGGCGCCGGATTCCTCTTCCGCCGCCGATCGCGCGGCCGACGCGTTCAAGCCATCGCCCGAGGCACGTGCCGCAACGGCCGAGGCGCCCCCCGTGAATCACGGAGGGCGCCTCGGGCGCGGTTCTGCGTGGCGGATCTCACCGCCGGATCAGGGCCGTACGGTCAGAGCAGCCCGTCCCACATCTGCTCCAGCAGCACCGACCACCAGCTCTCCGGCGACGACAGCGCCGCCGGATCGATCGCGGCGAGCTGTGCCTGGAAATCGACGGTCCAGCGGCCCGCCTGTTCCGGATTCAGGCCGAAACGCAGCCGCCACATGCGACCGAGCAGCGCCATCGACCGGGTGAACTCCGGCAGCCCGGTGTTCACGAACTGCGGCGGGATCGTCTGGCCCCCCGGACCCGTCTCCACGGAGACGGCCATGATGTGCGCCGTTCCGTACTGGACACAGATCGCCCGGCCGAAGTCACTGCCCATCACCAGGTACGAGCCCGCGTCCGCCGCCGGCTGCACCTGCCGCTGCGCGGCCAGCTCGGCCAGCGTCGGCACCACCGGCTGCGCGGGCTGGGCCCAGAAGAACGGGCCGAAGTCGCCCGGCAGGCCGGCCCAGACGAGCGTGCGCGCCACGATCTCCGGTACGCCCTGACGGGACACCGCGCGCTGGTCGAAGCGGCAGATGCCCTGGGGGCCGAACGCGCCCGCGAGCTCCTGCGCGATCGCCTCCGGCGGCACCGGCTGCGCGGGCGGCACCTGCGGCAGCGGGGCGCGTACCGGGGCCGGACGGGCCGGACCGTCCGCGACCTGGTGCAACTCGCCCTGGTGGGTGAGCAGATGCCGCATGCCCTGCTGACGGCTTGAATGGTCCCTGCCGTACGGCGCGACGCTGGTGATCCGCACCTGCGGCCAGGTCTCCCGGATCATCCGCGCGCAGTAGCCGCCGGGCAGCTCGCAGGACTCCAGCTCGGTGTGGAGTTCGAGGACCTGCTGCGGCGGCACGTTCATCGCGCGCAGCTCGTGCAGGATCTGCCACTCGGGGTGCGGGGTCCCGGGCGCCGAGCGGCGGATGAGCTGGGCCTCGGAGCCGTCGGGCGCGCGGTAGCGCAGCACGGCCTGGTAGCCGGGGCCGACCGTCGGCATACCGGTGGGCTGCTGCGGATAGCCGTACGTGCCGGGCGGGGCGCCGGGAGGCGCACCGGGCGGACCGGGCGGACCTGGGACGCCGGGCGGCGGACCCGGTACGCCGCCGGGCCCGGCCAGCACGGTCGCCGCGTGGTGGACACCACCGGGCGGAGGAGTACCTGGCGCACCCGGGGCACCGGGCGGACCCGGCGGCATCCCAGGCATGCCCGGAGCACCCGGCGGACCGGGAGGACGCGGACCGCCCCCCGACAGCGACTGACCACCCTGACTCGGATCCGCCAACATCGTCGCCGCATGGTGCACACCACCGGGCGGAGGAGTACCAGGCGCACCCGGCGGAGGCGGAGGCATGCCCGGAGCACCGGGCGGACCCGGAGGACGCGGACCGCCCCCCGACGGCGACTGACCACCCTGACTCGGATCCGCCAACATCGTCGCCGCGTGATGCACACCACCGGGCGGAGGAGTACCAGGCGCACCCGGCGGAGGCGGAGGGGTGGCGGGCCCACCGGGGCCGAGGTGCGAGGCGAGCTGTGTCGGCTGGTAGCCACCGGCCGGCGCGCCGGGCGCACCCGGAGCGGGCGGCGGACCACCGGGGGTGCCGGGGGCGCCGGGCACCCCCGGGGCACCGGGCGGAGCCGGCGGGCCGCCACGCGCGCCGCGCGGCGGGCCCGTCGCCTTGCTCGTCGCCGCGTCGGCGATGTCCCCGGGGCTCCCCGGAGGAGGGGACGCCGGACCGAGGCCCGGGGCCACCGTCGTACGAGGCAGCTGACTGCCGCCCGACATCAGCGCCGTCGGCGCCTCGGCCGCCAGACCGGGCGGCGGCGTACCGTCGTCGTCCATCCCGGACAGCGGGGGCGCGAAGACCGTCGCCGGGAGACCCACGGATCCGTCGTCACCGGCGGCGTTGGTGTCCGTGCCGGCCCACGGGGTCGCCCCGGCCGCCGGAGCGGCCGACGGTCCGGGAGCGGAAGCGGGAGCGGGGACGGACGGTCCGGCGGGAGCCGCGCCGGAGCCGGGCCCCGCGCCCGCGCCCGAAGCCCCCGGGGTCCCCAACTTGTCCGCCGCGTCCTGCAACCACTCCGGCGGCGTCAGCAGGAAGGACGTCTGGTTCAGATCGATGCGCTGCGGCGCCCTCGGCGGCTCGGGAGCCCCCGCCTGCGACCCGTACTCCTCCTCGTACCGCCGGATCACCTCACCCACCGGCAGCCCCGGCCACAGCGTCGCCTCACCGCTGTCCCGCGCGATCACCAGCCGCTGCACTCCGCCGTCCGACCTCGGACCGTCCGCGCGGTCCTCGGCCCACACCACGAACCCCAGCTCGAACTCCCGCACCCGCACCTCACGGTGCTGATACGCGGGCACGTCGCCGTTGACCCACTCGTCCGCGCGTTCCTGCGCCTGAGCGAATGTCACCATCGCGCTCACCCCTCCACCGGGACGGCGCGGGCGAAGCCGCCGTCCACCATCAGGTTCGCCACCGTGTCCAGTTCCGGCGGATTGCCCGCCAGCCTCGTAAGGAAGGCGTCGAAGTCCGCGCCACAGGGCAGCAGCAGGCGCTCCACCCGCTCCTGCACGCTCCAGCCGTCGCGGTCACGCGCGTCGTCGTACGCGCAGAACCAGACCGAACCGGCCTGATCTCCCCGCACCTTGAGCGCCAGGATGCCGCCCTGGACGAACGCCACGCCCAGATAGTCCTTGGTGAGATGGTCCCGCAGACACTTGTTGACGTACAACAGGTCGTTGACCGCGGCCTCTTCACGCACCGTGAAGAACGGCTGGTCCACCAGCAGCCCCAGCTCCGCGTCGAGTGCGGCGCCGACGGGGGCACAACCACCCGCCGCCTTCAGGAAGGTGCGGTACGGGCCGGGCAGCCGGTAACCGAGATCCTCCTCCACACCGAGCAGCTGCTGCTCGGTCACCGACACCGAACTCTTCGGCAGCCCGAAATGCACCGGCCTCGTCTCCTGAAGAGGACGTGTCCCGCGCTTGCCGTGATCCACCAGCGTCGTGGCCAGCCCGCCGTGATGCCGCAGCAGCGCCTTGACCTCCACCGGAACCAGCAGCAGCCGGCGCGAGCCCGCCGCGTGGTGCCAGGTCCAGCCGTGCGGGGTGGCCACGGAGGGGATGGTGTCCCACAGGTCGTGACCGGCGGCGTGCAGCGCGGCGTTGGCGGACACGTAGTCCGTGAGCCGCAGCTCGTCCACGCCGAAACCCTCGGGGGGTTCGGCGATCTCGGCGGCCGCGCGCGCGTACGGCGAGAAGTCCGGAAAGCCGTTGCCGTCCACCGGCACACCCCTGGGGTGGCGGGAGGCCCGGACCGGGTCCGGGAAATGCACGACCTGCCCGGCGTAGGCCGCATTCGGTGGCGCGGCTTGCTGCCCGAGCCGACCTGTCGTCATGGCGGATGCCCCCTGCTGGCTTCTGACTGGTTCGGCACAGCCTATGCGGTGAAGCAACAGGGGACGCCGCCCCGTCCAGCCCCTCGAAGACCGCCGCCGATACGCCCGTTCGGGTGCCGGTGACAAACGGTCACCGCAGGTCACGCAGTGACGACGGCGCGCCCCGATACCGCCCCGGCTTCCCCACGGCATGTCACATTTGGCAGGCTGTCCCCCGCAACTCGGGGGATTGCGTGGGGATTGGGCAGAGAGGAACGACGCTTTGCACACAGCACAGCAGGACACTTCGGGCGATCCACGACTCCGCGCACCCGACGGCTCGGGGGCGCCGTCGGAGCGCCCCGGCACCGACGACGCCGGTGGGCGAGCGGCGAGGACCACCGCCGCGGCCTCGGCAGGTGACGCCTCCGGAGACCCGCGCCTGAGCTGGAGCAGCACCGAACCGCACCGGCCGCCCGCCCTGCGCCAGCGCCGCGACGGCATCCTGCCCGCCGTCGCCGCGGCGCTCTCCGTGCGTGGCGAAAATCTCACGTGCACCGCCGGCAAGGCCGACCAGCCGCCCGCCCTGCACCCCCTCGTACAGGACTTCCTGGACACGCTCACCAGCGGTCAGCGGGAACGATTCACCGGGCGCTGCCCGGAAGCGATCCTGCTGTCCCGGCACCTCACCGCCGTCGAGGGCTCCCGTTCCAAACGGGCCCAGCGCAAGGCCCTCACCCACGGCGAGGCCCGCCGCTCCCTCAAGCACGGCAAACTCACCGCCCGCCGCATCCGGGAGGACGGCGACCCGCTCCACGGCAGTTACGCGCCGCCCTGCCGCTCCTGTTCGGCGATGCTCGCCCACTTCGGCGTACGCCCCGTCGACCCGACGCAGAAGGGCTGACCACCCCGTGCCCGACCTCACCACCACCAGATTCCCCGTCAACGTCGACGTCGCCCTGCGCGAGGCGGGCTGGCAGCCGGGCCGCTGGGACATGCGGCAGGCCGAGGAGTGGGCGGACACACTGCGCGCCCACATCACCCCCGCGGGGCACGTGCACGCCGTGTTCGCCGCCGTCGTGGAGATCTGGGCGGAGTTCGGCGGGCTCTCGGTGACCGGGCCCGGACCGGGGCGCCAGATCGCGCCGACGACCGTACGGTTCGACCCGCTGGCCGGGATCCACTTCGCCCGCACGCTCGGCGACCTCGGGCGCTCCCTGGACACGGAGATCAGCCCGATCGGCGAGGAGGGCGACGGCCAGGCCGTACTCGCGGTCGACGCCTCGGGGCGCGTCTACTCCATCGACCACACGGGCGACTGGTTCCTGGGCCCCCACATCGACCACGCCCTGGCGGCGCTGGTGACGGGCGCGCAGCCGCAGCGGCTCACGTCGGACTGAGCGCCCCGGTACGGGACCGCCCTACGCGGCGGCCCGGTCCGGCAGCACCGCCGAGACCCGGAACCCCCCCGCGTCCGTCTCGCCCGACACGAACACCCCGCCCAGCGCGTGCACCCGCTCCCGCATCCCCACCAGCCCGTTGCCGCCACTGGGCAGCCCGGCGTCGGCGGCGCCGTACGACGGTCCGTTCTCCACCTGCATCGCTATCTCGGCCTCACGGTGCGCCAGGCGCACCATCACCTTCGACCCCGCCGCGTGCTTGTGCACATTCGTCAACGCCTCCTGCACCACCCGGTACGCGGTCTGCTCCACCTCCGGCGCGTACGCCCGCGACACCCCCTGCACCGCGAACTCCACCACCATCCCCGCGTCCCTCGACTGACCGACCAGCGTCTCGATGTCACCCATGCCGGGCCCGTCCTCCGCCGCGGCGGCAGCGGCGGCCGCCGCCGCCGCGGCACCCACCGAGGCCAACGGCACCGCCGAACCGCCCGCACCGCCCCCCGGCCCCGCGTCGGCCACCTTCCGCGCCGCCTGCTGCTCCCCGGCACGCAGCACACCGAGCATCTCCCGCAGCTCCGTCAACGCCTGGCGCCCCATGTCCCCCACCAGCGCCGCGTTCTTCACGGCCTTCTGCGGGTCCTTCAACGCCACGGCCTGCAACGCTGCGGCATGCACCACCATCAGACTCACCCGGTGCGCCACCACGTCGTGCATCTCCCGCGCGATCCGCGTCCGCTCCTCGGTACGGGCCCACTCCGCCCGCTGCTCGGCCCGGTCGGCGAGCAGCGACAACTCCTGCTCCAGACTGTCGGCGCGCTCCCGCAGGCTCTCCATCAGCCGGCGCCTGGCTCCCACGTAGAGGCCGAGGAGCACGGGCGGCAGGGACAGGCTCAGCGCCATGAAGACCGCTATCAGCGGTATGTACCAGCGCGTGGCGGACGCGAGGTCCGAGCCCACGACATCCTGCCGCGTCCGTACGAAGGCGACGATGAGCGTCCCCACGAGCGACATACCGGCGAGCGCCCCGATGATCCGCCGGGGCGCGTCGGAGGCGGCGAGCGTGTAGAGCCCGACCACACCGAGCAGCACACCCATCTCGGCGGGGGTGACGGAGACGGAGACGAGCACGACGGCCATCGGCCACCGCCGCCGCAACAGCAGCACGGACCCGACCAGCACCCCGAAGACCACCCCGAGGGCCACCGGCAGCTGGGCATTGCCCGCGAACCGGATCCCCTCGAACGCACACTCCAGGGCGGACACACCGGCCAGCCCCACGTCCAGCACGACACTGCGCCGCCGTCTCCACCACCAGAGCCCGCGGGCGGTCGGACCCTCGGCCTCCTCGCGTGCCCCCGTTGTGGTCATGCCGTCCAGCCTAAGGGCGCCCGCGAGTCAATTTCCGGGGAGTGCGCGACGAGTGCTATCAGCACACGAACACGCGGAGCGCCGACCTATGACGTCGCGTGGAAGGGGGTTGGTACGGCATAGTGTTGGCTGCCGATTCGGCCCGCTCAGCAAGCTGTCCGTTTTAGCACTTATGATCCCCCGTGGTGTAATTGGCAGCACTGTGGCTTTTGGTGCCATCTGTCCAGGTTCGAGTCCTGGCGGGGGAGCCACACGGTTTCGGGTCCTGACCTCTCCGGTCAGGACCCGCCTTCGTTTCCGCCCCGAAACCCCCCGGTATCCTGCGGATGTCCGTCACGCCAAGCATCCGAAGCCGAAGGGCATTCCCGTGAGCGCCAACCGCCCGGCCGCCGTCGTCGTCCTCGCAGCGGGTGAGGGCACCCGCATGAAGTCGAAGACCCCCAAGGTTCTGCACGAGATCTGCGGGCGCTCGCTCGTCGGTCATGTCGTCTCCGCCGCGCGCGAGCTGGAGCCCGAACATCTCGTGGTCGTGGTCGGGCACGCGCGGGAGCTGGTCGAGGGGCATCTCTCCGGCACGTACGACGGTGTGCGCGCCGCGTTCCAGGCCGAGCAGAACGGCACCGGGCACGCCGTCCGGATGGCCCTGGAGGAGCTGGGGCAGGCCCCCGACGGCACCGTCGTCGTCGTGTGCGGCGACACCCCGCTGCTCTCCGGCTCGACGCTCGCCGCACTCGCCGCGCAGCACGAGGGCGACGGCAACGCCGTCACCGTGCTGACCGCCGAGGTGCCGGACGCGACCGGTTACGGGCGCATCGTGCGGGACGAGGCGAGCGGTGCGGTCACCGGCATCGTGGAGCACAAGGACGCGACGGAAGAGCAGCGCGCGGTACGGGAGATCAACTCCGGGGTGTTCGCCTTCGACGGGCAGTTGCTCGCGGACGCGCTGGGCAAGGTCAGCAGGGACAACAGCCAGGGCGAGGAGTATCTGACCGATGTCCTCGGCATCCTGCGCGAGGCCGGGCACCGCGTCGGCGCGTCGGTCGCTGGCGACCACCGCGAGATCCTGGGCATCAACAACCGCGTACAGCTGGCGGAGGCGCGCCGGCTGCTGAACGAGCGGCTGCTGGAGCAGGCGATGACGGCCGGTGTGACGGTGGTGGACCCGGGGTCGGTGCTGATCGATGTGACGGTGACGTACGAGCCGGACGTGATCGTGCACCCGGCGACGCAGCTGCTCGGCTCGACGCATCTGTCGGAGGGCGCGGAGGTGGGTCCCAACTCCCGTCTGACGGACACGATGGTGGGCGAGGGCGCCCGCGTGGACAACACCGTGGCCATCGACGCCGAGGTGGGCGAGGGGGCTTCGGTGGGCCCGTTCGCCTACTTGCGTCCCGGCACGAAGCTCGGCGTGAAGTCGAAGGCGGGGACGTTCGTCGAGATGAAGAAGGCGACGATCGGGGACGGTTCGAAGGTGCCGCATCTGTCGTACGTGGGTGACGCGACGATCGGTGAGCAGACGAACATCGGTGCGGCGAGCGTGTTCGTGAACTACGACGGCGAGTCGAAGCACCACACGACGATCGGCTCACACTGCAAGACAGGTTCAGACAACATGTTTGTGGCGCCTGTCACTGTCGGGGACGGTGCCTACACCGCCGCCGGCTCGGTCATCACGAAGGACGTGCCGTCGGGTTCGCTGGCCGTCGCGCGGGGCCAGCAGCGGAATATCGAGGGTTGGGTGGCTCGTAAGCGTCCGGGAAGTGCCGCCGCGCAGGCCGCCGCGGCGGCCTCCGACGAGCTCGCGCTCGAAAGCTGACCGGAAACAGGCGCTCCGTTCAGCGCGTACCGTGATAGATGCTCACGTTCGGCTGGCTCGCAGGGACGCGCGGGTGCAGCAGCAATCAACACGTCTGAGGAGACTGTGCTGTGACCGGGATCAAGACGACCGGCGAGAAGAAGCTGATGCTCTTCTCCGGCCGCGCCCACCCCGAGCTGGCCGAGGCGGTCGCCCACACTCTGGGCGTCGGGATAGTGCCGACCAAGGCTTTCGATTTCGCCAACGGTGAGATCTACGTGCGCTATCAGGAGTCGGCCCGGGGTGCGGACTGTTTTCTGATCCAGAGCCACACCGCTCCGATCAATAAGTGGATCATGGAACAGCTGATCATGATCGACGCTCTGAAGCGGGCTTCCGCCCGGAGCATCACCGTGATCGTGCCCTTCTACGGATACGCCCGGCAGGACAAGAAGCACCGTGGGCGTGAGCCTATTTCGGCCCGTCTGGTCGCGGATCTGATGAAGACGGCCGGCGCGCACCGCATCCTGACCGTGGATCTCCACACGGACCAGATCCAGGGCTTCTTCGACGGCCCGGTGGATCATCTGTTCGCGCTGCCGATCCTGGCGGACTACGTGGCGACGAAGGTCGACCGTACGAAGCTGACGGTGGTCTCGCCGGACGCCGGCCGGGTACGGGTGGCGGACCGCTGGTGCGACCGGCTGGACGCGCCGCTCGCGATCGTGCACAAGCGCCGTGACAAGGACGTCGCGAACGAGGTGACGGTCCATGAGGTCGTGGGCAATGTCGAGGGCCGGGTCTGTGTCCTGGTGGACGACATGATCGACACGGGTGGCACGATCTGCGCCGCCGCGGACGCGCTGTTCGCGCACGGCGCGGAGGACGTCATCGTGACGGCGACGCACGGTGTGCTGTCGGGTCCGGCCGCGGACCGGCTGAAGAATTCGCAGGTGAGCGAGTTCATCTTCACGGACACGCTGCCCGATCCGGGCAATCTGGAGATGGACAAGATCACGGTCCTGTCGATCGCGCCGACGATCGCGCGTGCGGTGCGTGAGGTGTTCGAGGACGGTTCGGTGACGAGCCTCTTCGACGAGCAGGCGTAGGCGCACCCGCGTCGTACGTCTGCTGAGGCCCCCGGCGCGGGGCTCTGAAGATCGATTTCTGGGCGGCCTCCCCGCCGGGTAGACTCAGTGAGTTGCTCGGCGAGGGAGGCCGCTTTCATTCGCGGCTGTCCGTTATCGACGCGCTCTTCGTAGCAGGCCTGTCGTGGCCGGGTGACCACCAGTTCCGTCGTCACCGATGAATCATCTACGAGGAGTGCAGCCATGGCTGAGATCAAGATCGCCGCAGAGATCCGGTCCGAGTTCGGCAAGGGCGCCGCCCGCCGTACCCGTCGTGAGAACAAGGTTCCCGCGGTCGTCTACGGCCACGGCGCCGAGCCCGTCCACATCTCCCTGCCGGGTCACGACCTGATGATGGCGCTGAAGACGGCCAACGCCCTGCTGAGCGTCGACATCGAGGGCCGCAAGGAGCTCGTCATCCCCAAGGCCGTCCAGCGTGACGCGCTCAAGGGCTTCATCAAGCACGTCGACCTGCTCGCGGTGAAGCGCGGCGAGAAGGTCTCGGTCGAGGTCGCGGTGCACACCGAGGGCGAGCTGGCCCCGGGCCCGTTCCTGCTGGAGAACGTGCTCAGCACCCTGACCGTCGAGGCCGAGGCCACGCACATCCCCGAGTCCGTCACGGTCTCCGTCGCGGGCCTGGAGGCCGGTGCCTCCATCCTGGCGAAGGACGTCCCGCTGCCCGAGGGCACGACGCTGGTGACGGACGAGGACGCGGTCGTCATCCAGGTCCTGGCCGCGCAGGCGGAGGAGCCGTCGGCCGAGGACAGCGCGGACGAGGCCGCCGCGGAGGTCTGAGCCTCGGCTTCGTCCTGAGTACGGGGCCCGGGTACGGGTCCTGAAACGCTTTGCCCGACGGGGTGGCGGGCCGGTGCCCGCCACCCCGTTCTTCTTCGTCCTCAAGGAGACGCAGCGCAGATGACGACCGATGCGACCGCCCCGTGGCTGATCGTGGGCCTGGGCAACCCCGGCCCCGGTTACGCGGCCAACCGCCACAACGTCGGTTTCATGGTGGCCGATCTCCTCGCGGGCCGCATGGGCGGCTCGTTCAAGCGTGCCCAGAAGGCTCAGGCCCAGGTCCTGGAGGGCCGGGTGGGGCCGATGGGTCCCGGCAGCCGGCGGGTGGTGCTGGCGAAGCCGCTGTCGTTCATGAATCTGTCCGGGGGCCCGGTCGCCGGGCTGCGGGACTTCTACAAGGTGCCGACGGCCAACATCGTGGCGATCCATGACGAGTTGGACATCGACTACGGCGCGCTGCGCCTGAAGCTGGGCGGCGGCGACAACGGTCACAACGGTCTGAAGTCGATGACCAAGGCGATGGGCCCCGACTACCACCGGGTCAGGTTCGGGATCGGCCGGCCGCCGGGGCGGATGCAGGTCGCCGACTTCGTGCTGAAGGACTTCTCCTCGGTGGAGCGCAAGGAGCTGGACTTCTCCGTGGACCGCGCGGCCGACGCCGTGGAGTGTCTGGTGACGGAAGGGCTGGAGCGGGCGCAGAGCGCGTACAACTCCTGACACACACGCACATACACCGCCATTCTTTGTCCACTCAACGACCATTTGTCTGCCACAAGTTGACCGACTGCGTCCGGATGGCCAAGGATCGCGATCCATGAAGCGGAGCTCGTCGCAACTGGCACTGTCGGTGGGCCGTCGTGCCGCGATGGCGTTCGTCGCCGCGCTGTTGGTCGTCGCGGGTTTCTGGACGTCCTGGGGTACGGCGCAGCACGTGCTGCTCTCCAAGGGCCGCGAGCACGGGACGCTGGCCGTCACCGAGTGCGGCGGGACGACCTGTACGGGGACGTACGACCCCGAGGGGAGCGCCGGCCCGCGTGCCGGCACTCCGATCGAGCGGTCGGTGGCGGTGAAGAAGGGCCAGGAGTACGAGGTGGTGCGGAAGCCCGGCTCCGGCGAACTGGTCCGCTCGGGCTCGTCCGGCGGCCTGCTCGCGTGGGTGCCGCTCGGCGGCGCGCTGCTGCTGGCGGCGCCGGTGGTCGGCGGCGGGCTGCGGCTGACGCGTACCGCGTGGGGTACGGCGATCGCGGGAGCGGTGCTGCTGGCGGCGGCGTTCTTCGCGCTCTGACGCCGGCCTTCGGAACGGACCCCCCGGATCGGCGCCTCTGGACGGGCACGAGCGCCGGACGGACCCGTCGGCCCGTCCGGCGCTCGCCCGTTGAACAGACTCGCGGTCAGCCGGTGTTGCGCAGCCCCGCCGCCACCCCGTTCACCGTGAGCAGCAGCGCCCGCGAGAGCAGCGGGTCCGGTGTCTCCTCGCGCGCCGCCGCCGCGCGCTGGCGCGCGAGGAGCGAGACCTGGAGGTAGGAGATCGGGTCGAGGTAGGCGTCGCGGATGGCGAACGTCTGCCGCAGCACCGGGTTGGAGCCCAGCAGCTTCTCGTTGCCGGTGATCCGCAGGACCTCCTGCACCGTGAGCGCGTGCTCGGTCTCGATGGCGGTGAAGACGTGCTTCAGCTCGTCGGGCACGAGGGTGTCCACGTAGTGCCTGGCGATCCGCAGATCGGTCTTGGCGAGGGTCATCTCCACGTTGGAGAGGAAGTTCTGGAAGAAGTGCCAGTGCTCGTGCATCTCGTCCAGGACCGGGTCGAGACCCGACTCCCGCAGCGCCTTGAGACCGGAGCCGACCCCGTACCAGCCGGGGACGATCTGCCGGGACTGGGTCCAGCCGAAGACCCACGGGATGGCGCGCAGCCCGTCGAGTCCGGCGCCGGAGTCCGGGCGCCGGGAGGGGCGTGAGCCGAGGTGCAGGTCGGCGAGCTGGTCGACCGGGGTGGCCGCGAAGAAGTACGCGGGCAGGTCCGGGTCCTCGACGAGCTCGCGGTACGCCCCGTGGGCCGCGTCCGAGACGGTGTCCATCGCGGCGTCCCAGCGGGCCAGCGCCTCGTCGGACTGGCGCGGCGCGGTGTGCAGCGCGGACGCCTGGAGGGTCGCGGCGACGGTCAGTTCCAGATTCTCCCTGGCCAGGGCCGGGATGAGGTACTTGTCGGAGATGACCTCGCCCTGCTCGGTCACCTTGATCTCGCCCTCCAGGGTGCCCCAGGGCTGCGCGAGGATCGCGTCGTGCGAGGGGCCGCCGCCGCGGCCGACGGTGCCGCCGCGGCCGTGGAAGAGGCGGAGGCGGACGCCGTAGCGGTGGGCCACGTCGCGGAGCCTGCGCTGCGCGCGGTGGATCTCCCACTGGCTGGTGGTGATGCCGCCGAACTTGGACGAGTCGGAGTAGCCGAGCATGACCTCCTGGACGTCGCCGCGCAGCGAGACGAGCCGCCGGTAGGAGGGGTCGGCCAGCATCTCGTCGAGGATGATGTCGGCGGCGCGCAGCTCGTCGGTGGTCTCCAGGAGCGGCACGATGCCGATCTTCGCCCAGCCGGCGTGCAGGTCGACCAGTCCGGCCTCACGGGCGAGGACGGCGGCGGCGAAGACGTCGTCGGCGCCCTGGCACATCGAGATGATGTAGGACTCGATGACTTCGGGGCCGAAGCGCTCGAAGGCCTGCTTGACGGTGTGGAAGACGCCGAGGGTCTTCTCGCCGGCGGCGTCCAGCGGCGCCGGGGTGGGGGCGAGGGGCCGGCGGGAGCGCAGCTCCTTGGCGAGCAGCTTCTGCCGGTACTCGCGCGGCATGTCCGCGTACCGCCAAGACTCCTCGCCGAGGCGGTCGAAGAGCTGGCCGAGCGCGTGGTGGTGGGCGTCGGCGTGTTCGCGTACGTCCATGGTGGCGAGCTGGAGCCCGAACGCGGCGAGCGTGCGGATGGTGCGGTCCATCCGGCCGTCGGCGAAGAGTCCGCCGCGGTGGGAGCGCAGGGAGGTCTGGATGAGGGTGAGGTCCGCCAGCAGCTGCGCGGTGCCGAGGTAGTCACGGCCCTCGTTGTGCGGGGTGCCCTTGGCGAGGCGCTCGCGGGTGTTGACGAGCTTCTGCCGGATGCAGGTGGCCTTGAGGCGGTACGGCTCTTCCGCGTTGAGGCGCTTGTAGCGGGGGCTGATCTCGGGGAGCCGGTCCAGGTCGGTGGCGAGCGAGTCCAGGAGTTCCTGGGTGGCGCCGGCGTACCGGATGGAGTTGGAGAGCTGGCCGCGCAGCTGGTCGATGAGCTCCAGCGCGTCGCTGATGCCGTGCTCGTGCTGGAGGATCAGCACTTCCCAGGTGACGGCGGGGGTGACGTTCGGGTTGCCGTCGCGGTCGCCGCCGATCCAGGTGCCGAAGCTGAGGGGGCGGGTGCCTGGCGGCAGTTCGACGCCGACGCGCTCCAGCTCGGCGACGAGGTCCTCAAGGACGTCGCCGACGGCTTCCGCGTGCAGTTCGTCGAGGTAGTAGATGGCGTTGCGGGCCTCGTCGGCGGGCTCGGGCCGTACGACGCGCAGCTCGTCCGTCTGCCAGATCAGGTCGATGGACTCGGCGAGCCGCAGGTCGTGGCGGCGCCGGTCGGCGGCGATGACGGGGGCTTCGAGGAGTTCGGCGATCCGGCGGAGCTTGTTCAGCACCGAGCGGCGCGCGGCCTCGGTGGGGTGCGCGGTGAAGACGGGCCGGACGCTGAGGTTCTTGACGGTGGCGCGCAGGTGCTCGGGGTCGGCGTCCTTCAGACGGTCGGCGGTACGGGCGAGGAGCCCGCCCTCGGCCTCCCGGCGGTCGCGCATCTCACGGCCTCGGTGCACCTGCTCGGTGACGTTGGCGAGGTGGAAGTAGGTGGAGAACGCGCGCACGAGCTTCGCCGCGGTCTCCAGGTCGGTGTCACCGAGCAGCGCGGCGGCTGCCTCGCCGTCCTCGCGGGTGAGGGCGCGGACACGCTCGACGAGGTCGAGGAGTTCCGGGCCCTCCTGGCGTACGAGTGTTTCGCCCAGGAGGTCGCCGAGCCGGCGGATGTCGGAGCGCAGCTCCACATTGGCGGTCGTGCTGCTCTCGGTCACGGTGCCCTCGGCGGCGGACGGCCGGTCGGCGGCCGTTCCGGCGGCGGTCGGGGTCTGGTCGGCACTGCTCACAGGTGCGGCTCCTTGCAGTGTTCGAGCACGTCGGGAGGAGAGGTTCTGGAGAGATTGTTCGACCGGACCGCGCTGTCCGACGTCACAAGGATAGGTGGCCTTCGCGCGTCGTTATCCACAGGCCCCTTGTCGCGTGCCTCCACGCTGCCATACTTACGTTGCCGTAGGTTACGCGCCCGTAGACAGGCAGAATGCCGCATTCCACACCTCCAGGGGACACACCCATGTCGACAAGCCCTGACGTTCTCGGCGACTCCTCACAGGCCCAGCCTGCGCCGGACGGTTCCTCCCTGCCCCTCGCCGCCTCGGTTCCCTCCGCCACGCTCGGCGGGGAGAACAAACGCTCGCTGGAGCAGATCACGCTGCTCCTCTTCATCGTCGTGCCCTTCATCGCCCTGCTCGGCGCCGTTCCGCTGGTCTGGGGATGGGGTGTGAGCTGGCTCGACCTGGGCCTGCTCGTCGCCATGTATTTCATCGGCTGCCACGGCATCACGGTCGGCTTCCACCGGTATTTCACCCATGGTTCCTTCAAGGCGGCGCGCCCGTTGCGGATCGCGCTGGCCGTGGCGGGGTCGATGGCCGTGGAGGGTCCGGTGGTCCGCTGGGTCGCCGATCACCGCAAGCACCACAAGTTCTCGGACGCGGAGGGCGACCCGCACTCGCCGTGGCGGTTCGGCGAGACGCTTCCCGCGCTGCTCAAGGGCCTGTGGTGGGCGCACATCGGCTGGCTCTTCGACGAGGAGCAGACGTCGCAGCAGAAGTACGCGCCGGATCTGATCAGGGACCCGGCGATCCGGCGGGTCTCGAAGCAGTTCCTGCTGTGGGCCTTCGTGTCGCTGGCGCTGCCGCCGCTCATCGGCGGGCTGGTGACGATGTCCTGGTGGGGCGCGTTCACGGCGTTCTTCTGGGGTTCGCTGGTCCGGGTCGCGCTGCTGCACCATGTGACGTGGTCGATCAACTCGATCTGTCACGCGGTGGGCAAACGTCCGTTCAAGTCGCGTGACCGGTCAGGCAATGTGTGGTGGTTGGCGGTCTTGTCCTGTGGCGAGTCATGGCACAACCTGCACCATGCGGACCCGACGAGCGCCCGGCACGGTGTGCTGCGAGGTCAGATCGACTCCAGTGCCCGGCTGATCCGCTGGTTCGAGGTGTTCGGCTGGGTGCACAGTGTGCGGTGGCCCGACGCCGGACGGCTGAACGCCCGACGGAGAATTGACCATCCCAACGCGGCATGATTGGCAACGTGGCGATCGACGGCGGTAAGAGCGACACCGACAAGAGCCGGACCTCCGCAGCGCCCCGGCGCTCGCGCCGGGTCCGGATGACCGGCAAGGAGCGTCGCGAGCAACTGCTGGACATCGGCCGCACCCTGTTCGCCGAGAAGGGCTACGAGGGCACGTCGGTGGAGGAGATCGCCTCGAAGGCGGGGGTCTCCAAGCCGGTGGTGTACGAGCACTTCGGCGGCAAGGAGGGGCTGTACGCGGTCGTGGTCGACCGCGAGATGCGCCAGCTGCTCGACATGGTGACAAGCTCCCTCACCGCGGGCCATCCCCGCGAGCTGTGCGAGCAGGCGGCGTTCGCGCTCCTCGACTACATCGAGGAGTACACGGACGGTTTCCGGATCCTGGTCCGCGATTCGCCGGTGGCCCAGTCGACCGGCACGTTCGCCTCACTGATCAGCGACATCGCCACGCAGGTCGAGGACATCCTCGGCATGGAGTTCAAGGCCCGCGGCTTCGACCCGAAGCTGGCCCCGCTGTACGCCCACGCCCTGGTGGGCATGGTGGCGCTCACGGGCCAGTGGTGGGTGGACACCCGCCGCCCGAAGAAGAACGAGGTCGCGGCGCATCTGGTGAATCTGGCCTGGCACGGTCTGGGCAATCTGGAGGCCAAGCCACGGCTGATAGGGCACCGCAAGGTGTGAGCCGGGGCCGCCCGGCCGCCCCCGGCTCAGCCGCGGACGGACACCGGGACGCTACGAGGCCGGAACGCGACGACACCGGGACGCTACGAGGCCGTGTCGTCCCGGTGCGGCCGGACCGCGTGTCGCTCATCGGGGAGACGTCATGTCCGGGACGCCGGCCCGGACGGGCGTCAGACCGGCCTTCTCGCCACCGCGAAGATCCGGCGGAACGGGAACACCGTGCCGTGCGGGCCCGGCGGGTACGCCTTGCGCAGCAGGTCGCCGTACTGGCCGAGGAATTCCGCCGTCTCCTCCGGGTCGTCGGCGAGCTCGGTGAGGACGGGACGCAGAGCCGTGCCTTTGACCCAGTCCAGCACCGGGTCCTCGCCGGAGAGCAGCTGGAGGTACGTGGTCTCCCACGCGTCCGTCGTGCAGCCGAGGTCGGTGAGGCGGACCAGATAGTCGGCCGGGTCCAGGATGTGGACGAAGCGCCGGCCGTGGGTGTCGAGGCGGCTGCTCCACCGCGGGGTCTCGCACAGCTCGCCGAGGAGCGCGTGGCTGGGGGCGGTGAAGTTGCCGGGGACCTGGAAGGCGAACGTGCCGCCCGGGGTGAGGGCGTCGATCCAGCCCGCGAAGGACTCGGCATGGTCGGGGACCCACTGGAGCGCGGCGTTGGAGACGATCAGGTCGTACGGCTCGTCGGGTGTCCAGTGCGCGGCGTCCGCGGGCCGGAAGTCCAGCCGGCCGCCGCCGGGCGTGGGGCCCGCGTACTCCTTCTCCGCCTCGGCCAGCATCTCGGGCGAGAGGTCGAAGCCGGTGATGTGGGCGGTGGGCCAGCGTTCGGCGAGGAGCGCCGTGACATTGCCGGGGCCGCAGCCGATGTCGGCTATCCGTGCGGGCCGGTCTCCGCTCGGGAGCTCGGGGATCCGGCCCAGCAGATCAAGGAACGGGCGGGTGCGGTGCTGGGAGTGGTGGAGGTACTGCTGCGGGTCCCAGGTCGGTGCGGGTGTGGACCCCGGGCCGGGTGCTGGATTCGTCGCCGGACTCGCTGTCGAACGCATGTGTGAAGCCCCCTCGGGTTAACGGATCGGGCGAGCGCAATGCCGCCCGCGCCCGACCATGCCCAAGCCTGCCCCCAAGTATATCTTGACGTCAAGAGACTTCATGTCGAGGGACCCTTTACACTGATCGTCATGGAGGACGAGGTCGACCGTCTGGTCGCAGCATGGCGCCGGGAGCGCCCGGACCTCGACGTGGAGCCCCTTGAGGTGCTCAGCCGCGTCAGCAGGCTGGCGCGCCATCTCGACCGGGCCCGCCGTCTGGCCTTCTCCGAGCACAGTCTGGAGCCGTGGGAGTTCGACGTGCTCACCTCACTGCGCCGGGCCGGCGCGCCGTACCAGCTCTCCCCCGGTCAGCTCCTCACCCAGACCCTGGTCACCTCCGGCACGATGACCAACCGCATCGACCGGCTGGCGAAGAAGGACCTGGTCGAGCGGCTGCCGGACCCCAGCGACCGGCGCGGGGTCCTGGTACGGCTCACCCCCGAAGGGCGCGACCGCGCGGACCAGGCACTGGCCGGGCTGCTCGCCCAGGAGCGCGCGATCCTCGCGGAGCTGTCCCGCGGGCAGCGCGGCGAACTGGCCGCGCTGCTGCGCCGGTTGACGGCGCCGTTCGACAACATCCCCGGCTGAGAACCGGTCGGGGGGTCTCCGAGCCGGTTTCAGCCGACCCGTACCGCGTCCGTACCGCCCAGGTCCGCGGGGCCGACCCCGGCCCGGCGGGCGAGCGCGACCGCCGCGAGTGTCGAGTGCACGCCGAGCTTTCCGAGCACGTTCTGCATATGCGTACGGACCGTGTGCGGGGACAGGAAGAGGCGCTCGGCCACCGCCTTGCGTCCCAGGCCGGCCACCATGCAGCGCAGCACTTCCAGTTCGCGCGGCGTCAGCGAGTCGACCAGCCGCTCGCTGTCCGTGCGGTGCTTACGGGCGGCGGTCAGCTCCCGCAGGACGCTCGTGAGCAGCGCGGGCGGCAGATGCGTCTCGTCGCGCAGGACGCCCCTGATCACCGCCAGCAGCCGTTGCAGCGAGCAGTCCTTGGCGACCCAGCCGGACGCGCCGGCCTGGAGCGCGAGTGCCGCGCGGCCCGGGTCGTCCTTCTCCGCGAGGACGACGCAGCGCACGGACGGCTGTCCCGAACGGACGCCCGCGACCAGCGAGATGCCGTCGACGAGGCCGAGACCGGCCTCGCCGTTGTCGGGCACGGCGCGGGCCACCGGGCCGCTGCCCGGACCCGCGACGATGCCCAGGTCGGCGTCGACCAGCAGCACGTCGTACTTGCGCCCCTCGGAAGCCGCCCGCTCAAGACACCGCAGCGCGGCGGGACCGCTGCCGGCGGCGGCGACGTCCACGTCCGGCTCCGCCGCGAGGGCGGCTGCCAGCGACTCGGCGAATATGCGGTGGTCGTCCACCACGAGAACTCTGATACGGACCAATTGACACCCCCTGATGTCGGGGCGCGGACGACGCGGGTACGGCGCCCGGAGGGATGGGGATCGCATCGCGTGGACACGGTGCCGCCTCGGCCGCCGCCGTGCGGCTGCCCCACCCACCCCGGGCGTCGTACCCGACTGTCTCGCTTCCCTGATCAGCACCGGCCCCCACCGGTGCTGTGCATCAGCGTACGGACGGGCGCCCGGAGCGGAAGACTATTTACAGAACTGATCGACGGCGTCCCGTTAGGGTGAGGCGCATGTTTCGTATCGAGACAGAAGTCGACAAAGAACGACAGGCGTTGCTGGGCGAACGGATGAGGGAGAACAACACGGCCCGTTCGCCGGTCCTGCGGGAGCTCCGGGGGTCCGCCGAGGAGGAGGAAGTCCCCCTGCACGTCTGGCTGATGGAGGAGTCGACGGGCGCGCTGGCGGGCGGCGTCGCCGCCCACATCTGGGCGCGCTGGCTCCATGTCGACCTGCTCTGGGTCGACGACGCGCACCGTGGCACGGGCCTCGGCACCCGCCTCCTGGCGGAGGCGGAGGAACTGGCCCGCACCCACGGCTGTCTCCACGCCCGCCTGGAAACCTGGGACTTCCAGGCCCCGGCGTTCTACCGGCGCCAGGGCTACGACCTGGCGGGCCACATCCCCGACTACCCGCCGGGCGTCACGGAGTACTTCTTCACCAAGCGCCTGGCCTGAGCGGGGACGACGTCCTCAGGCCACCCGGTGCGCTCCCCGGGACGGGACCGCCGGGAAGACGCGGGGGGCCGTGTGGCCCGCCGTCGCGAACGCCTCCTCGACCGCCTTCGTCACCGTGTCCGCGTCCGCCGTCTCCACCAGGACGATCGCCGAGCCTCCGAAGCCGCCGCCCGTCATACGCGCGCCGAGCGCGCCCGCCGCGACCGCCGAGGTGACCACCAGGTCCAGTTCGTCGCACGAGACCCGCAGGTCGTCGCGGAGTGAGGCGTGGCCCTCGATCAGGATCGGGCCCACCGCGCGGACGTCGCCCGCGTCGAGCAGGGCTATGACCTGTTCCACCCGGTGGTTGTCGCTCACGACATGGCGGACATAACGTCGTACGCTCGGGGCTTCCCCCGCCAACCGGTCCAGTGCCTCCGGCAGATGCGCGTACTCCACCTCGCGCAGCGTGCGCGCGCCGAGCGCCCGCGCGCCGCTCTCGCAGCCGGCGCGCCGTTCCGCGTACGCGCCGTCGCCCAGTGCGTGCTTCACCCGCGTGTCGACGACCAGCAGTTGGAGCCCGACGGCTGCCAGGTCGAAGGGGACCTGGCGCTGCGAGAGGTCGCGGGTGTCGAGGTACAGGGCGTGCCCGTCGGTGCAGCAGGCGGACGCCATCTGGTCCATGATCCCGCACGGGACCCCGACGAACGCGTTCTCCGCGCGCTGCCCCAGCACCGCCAGCTCGGGGGCGGACAGGCCCAGTTCGTACAGGTCGTTGAGCGCGAGCGCGGTCACGACCTCCAGCGCGGCGGACGACGAGAGCCCCGCGCCCGTGGGCACGGTCGACGTGAGGTGGATGTCCGCGCCGGGCACCGTGTGGCCCGCCTCGCGCAGCGCCCACACGACGCCCGCCGGGTACGCGGCCCAGCCGGTGTCGGAGAGCGGCACCAGTTCGTCGGGTGCGAGCCGCACCACGCCGCCCCGCGCGTCGGCGGAGTGCACCCGCAGCACGCCGTCGCTCCGCCGTGACACCGCCGCGACAGCGGTGTGCGGCAGCGCGAGCGGCATCACGAAGCCCTCGTTGAAGTCGGTGTACTCGCCGATCAGGTTCACCCGGCCCGGCGCGGCCCACACGCCGTCCGGCGCCGAACCGTACAACTCCTCGAACCGCGCGCCGACGCTCTCCGCGGTGCTCACCCGTGTGTCTCCTCTCGGCGTGCGAACGCCCACGCGTCCGCGACGATCCCCGCCAGGTCGGCGCGGCTCGGGCTCCAGCCCAGGCGCTCGCGCGCCGTCGCGGCGGAGGCGACCAGGACCGCCGGGTCGCCGGGGCGGCGCGCGGCCACGACCTCCGGCACCGGGTGCCCGGTGACCGTACGGACGGTCTCGATGACCTCGCGGACGGAGAACCCGCTGCCGTTTCCGAGGTTGCAGACCAGGTGCTCCCCGGCGACCGCGGCCTTCAGCGCGAGCAGATGTGCGTCGGCGAGGTCGGCGACATGGATGTAGTCGCGTACGCACGTGCCGTCCGGGGTCGGGTAGTCCTCCCCGTACACGGCGATCGACTCCCGCTTCCCGAGGGCGACCCGCAGGACGAGCGGGATCAGATGCGACTCGGGCTCGTGGCGCTCGCCGTAACTCCCGTACGCCCCGGCCACGTTGAAGTACCGCAGGGAGACCGCGGCCAGTCCGTGGGCCGCGCACTCGCCGGCGATCATATGGTCGACGGCGAGCTTGGTCGCGCCGTACGGGCTGGTCGGCGCGGTCGGGTCGGTCTCGGTGATCGGAGTGGAGACGGGCTCGCCGTACGTCGCCGCCGTCGAGGAGAAGACGAGCCTGCGGACCTCTGCCGCGCGCATCGCCTCCAGCAGCGCCATCGATCCGCCGACGTTGTTGTCCCAGTACTTCTCGGGCTTGGCGACGGACTCGCCGACCTGGGACGACGCCGCGAAGTGCAGGACCGCGTCGTAGGAGGGGTCGAGCCACTTGACGGCGTCGTGGACCCGGCCCTCGATGAACTCCGCCCCCGCCGGGACCGCTTCGCGGAAGCCGGTGGAGAGGTCGTCGAGCACGGTCACCTCGTGCCCTGCCTCCAGCAGATGCGTGGCGACCACGCTGCCGACATAACCCGCGCCGCCCGTAACCAGATACTTGCCACTCACGTGCTCGCTACCTCTCGCAGTGTCCGGGCCGCGGTCTCCGGCGGCACGTCGTTGATGAAGGCGTCCATGCCGGACTCGGATCCGGCGAGGAACTTCAGCTTGCCCGACGTGCGGCGAACGGTGAAAAGTTCCAGGTGAAGGGCGAAGTCCCCCCGTCCGGCGGCACGGAAGGGCGCCTGGTGCCAGGCGGAGATGTACGGCGTCGGCGGCTCGCCCTCGCCGAAGATCCGGTCGAAGCGCCGCAGCAGCTCCAGATAGATCCCCGGGAACTCCGCACGCGCCGCCTCGTCCAGCCCCCGCAGGTCCGGCACCCGGCGCAGCGGATAGAGGTGCACCTCGTACGGCCAGTGCGCCGCGTACGGCACGAAGGCCACCCAGTGCTCGCCCGCCAGGACCACCCGGTCGGCCGCGCGCTCGCGCTCCACGACGTCGTCGAAGAGGTTGCCTCCGGTGGCCGCCCGGTGCTCGGCCACGGAACGGGACATCCGTTCGGTTCGAGGGGTGACGAAGGGGTACGCGTAGATCTGCCCGTGCGGATGACCAAGGGTCACACCGATCTCGGGCCCGCGGTTCTCGAAGCAGAACACCTGCTCCACCTGCGGAAGTTCGGCGAGTTCGGCGGTGCGGTCGGTCCATACGTCGAGCACGAGCGCGGCCTGCTCCTCGGTGAGAGCGGCGAAGGAGGCGTCATGGTCGGAGGTGAAGCAGACGACCTCGCAGCGGCCGGAGTCCCCGGCGAGGGAGGGGAAGCGGTTCTCGAAGACGACGACGTCGTAGTCGCTGTCGGGGATCTCGCTCAGCCTGCCCGCCGCGACGTCGGTGGGACAGAGCGGGCACTCACCGGCCGGCGGGTGGTACGTGCGGCCCTGGCGGTGCGAGGCGACCGCGACCGAGTCCCCGCGCAGCGGGTCGTGGCGGATCTCGGAGGTGGTGGAGGTCGGTTCGAGGGGCCGCAGGTCCACGGCCTCGCGTACGGCGTCGTCGCGGGAGTCGTAGTAGATCAGCGCCCGGCCGTCGGCGAGCGCCGTCACCGTCTTCTTCATCGATTCTTCCTCCGGGCCCGCCCGGACCCGGAGCACCCGGGCCCGTATCCAAACAGAACCAAACATAACTAACCACGAGCCCACACACACGTCAACGGCTCCTTCACTCGATCACGATCGAACAAAGAACACCATCAAAAGTGTTCAGTATCTGTAATGACAGGCGTAGGTTCCGAACTGACTTCCGAGTAACGTTCACGCGACGAAGCGGGTACCCCCATGCAGTCCCCCACGTACTACCTGGCCGAAGGGCTTCGGCTCCCCACCAACGGCCTCGACTACACGATCCTCGCGATCTACTTCATAGTCGTCCTCGGCATCGGCTTCGCCGCCCGGGCCAGCGTCAAGACCAGCCTCGACTTCTTCCTCTCCGGCCGATCGCTGCCGGCCTGGGTGACCGGCCTCGCGTTCGTCGCCGCCAACCTCGGCGCGACGGAGATCCTGGGCATGGCCGCGACCGGCGCGCAGTACGGCGTGGCCGTCGTGCACTGGTACTGGATCGGCGCGATCCCCGCCATGGTCTTCCTCGGCCTGGTGATGATGCCGTTCTACTACGGCTCCAAGGTGCGCTCCGTCCCCGAGTTCCTGCTCCAGCGCTTCGACAAATCGGCGCATCTGCTCAGTTCGGTCCTCTTCGCCTTCGCCGCCATCCTCATCGCGGGCGTCAACCTGTACGCCCTGTCGATCGTGGTCGAGGCGCTGCTCGGCTGGCCCCAGTGGGTCTCGATCGTCGTCGCGGGCTTCTTCGTCCTTGCGTACATCACCGTCGGCGGACTGTCGTCCGCCATCTACAACGAGGTGCTCCAGTTCTTCGTCATCCTCGCCGCGCTCATCCCCCTCACGGTCCTCGGCCTCAAGCGCGTCGGCGGCTGGGACGGGCTGAGCGACTCACTGACCGCGAGCAAGGGTGAGAACTTCCTGAGCGCCTGGGGCGGTACGGGCATCGGCGACGCCAACCCGCTCGGCGCGAACTGGCTGACGATCATCCTCGGGCTCGGCTTCGTGCTCTCCTTCGGCTACTGGACGACGAACTTCGCCGAGGTGCAGCGCGCGCTCTCCGCCAAGAACCTCTCCGCCGCCAAGCGCACCCCGCTGATCGCCGCGTTCCCGAAGATCTTCATCGTCTTCCTGGTGATGATCCCGGGCCTGGTCGCCGCGGTGATCGTGCCGAAGATAGGCACGGCGGGCTCGGACCTGACGTACAACGACGCGATCCCCCTGCTGATGCAGGAGCTGCTGCCGAACGGTGTGCTCGGGATAGCCGTCACGGGTCTGATGGCCGCCTTCATGGCCGGCATGGCGGCGAACGTGTCGTCCTTCAACACCGTGTTCACCACCGACATCTGGCAGAAGTACGTGGTGAAGGACCGGGAGGACGTCTACTACCTGCGCTTCGGCCGGCTGATCACCGCGATCGGTGTACTGGCCTCCATCGGCACGGCCTTCATAGCCGCCAGCTTCTCCAACATCATGAGCTACCTCCAGACCCTGTTCTCCTTCTTCAACGTGCCGATGTTCGTGGTCTTCATCATCGGTATGTTCTGGAAGCGGGCCTCGATGAAGTCCGGTGCCTGGGGTCTGGTCGCCGGTACGACGGCCGCGATGGTCAACTACTTCTGGATCTACAAGCAGGGCGTCATCGACATCCCCAGCGACCAGGGCGCCAACTTCGTCTCCGCGATTGTCGGCTTCGTCGCCGGCGCCGTGGTGATGGTCGCCGTCACCCTGTTCACCGCGCCGAAGCCGGAGGCCGAACTCGCGGGCCTGGTCTACGGGACGACGTCACCCGGCATGGCGGAACCCCCGGCCGAGGGCGACGACGCCTGGTACCGCAAGCCCGCCCTGCTCGGCTGGGGCGCGATCGTCATCGCCGCGGCCTGCTACATCCCGTACTCCTTCTGACCGAAACGGAGGCACACCCATGTCCGACCTGCACAAAGAAGTCTCCGAACTGGAAGGCAGGTCCGCCACGGCGGCCCGCCTGTTCGACATCCGTCTCATCATCGGCGGCCTGTTCACGCTGTACGGGGTGATCGTCACCGTCGCCGGGATCTTCGTCTCCGACGCGGACATGAAGAAGGCCGAGGACGTCAACATCAACCTCTGGACGGGGCTGGCGATGCTGGCGCTCGGCCTGTTCTTCCTCGGCTGGATGAAGCTGCGCCCGGTGGAGATACCCCCGCCGTCCGCCGCGGACGCGGCCGGCCCCGAGAAGTAGCCGCACCCGCGCGCGGGGCCGGGCACCACGTACTCACTCGTACGCGGAGCCCGGCCCCTTCGTCGTGTCCGGGGGCCCGTCCGGCATGACCGTCACGGCCGCCCGGTCCAGCAGCCCGGTCCGGGCGGCCAGCGCCGCGGCCTCCAGCCGGGAGCCGACGCCGAGTTTCATCAGGACCCGCTGCACATGGGTACGGGCGGTGGACGGCGCGATGCCCATACCGGCCGCGATCAGCCGGGTGTCCTCGCCCTCGGCGACCCGCACCAGCACCTCGATCTCGCGCGGGGTGAGCATCCGCAACAGCCGCTGCCCCTCGTCGTCCGGCTGGGCCACCGGATTCAGCAGCTCGGTGAACGCGTTCTGCAACAGCCCCGGCGCCACGGCCGCGTCGCCCGCCCGCGCCTTCACTATGGCCCGCTCCACGCCCTCGATGCGCTCGTCATGCCGTACGTATCCGCAGGCTCCGGCCGCGAACGCGGCGGCGATGCCCCGCGGGCTCGGCACCGGTCCCAGCACGACGACCGCCACCTGCGGGCGGTCACGTCTGATCCGTACGATCGGGTCGAAAGCTCCCGGCTCGGCCGGTGCCGCGGTTCCCATGAGGCACACCTCGGGTGCCCGGCTCACGACCAGTTCGGCGGCGCCCGCCGTGGGCGCGGCCGCGGCCAGCACCCGGTGCCCGCGCAGTTTCAGTGCCGAGGCCAGCGCCTCCGCGAGCAGTCTGTGGTCGTCGACCACCATGAGCCGTACGCCCATCGAGCAACCCCATCCCCACCGGCTCCGGGCCCCCCGGCCCCCTTGGGGTCTGCCGTCTGGATCTTGTCGGGCCCGCGGTCCCTGGCACGCACGCCGACCCGGCCTGATCCAGACGACAGACCCTGACCCGGCAAGCTACACGCTCGGCCGTGGTCGCGCGCCCCCATACGGGTAAGAAGGCGCCTACTTGTCGAATTCGCCGCTATTCAGGGGCTGTCCGCACCTCACGGCACCCGGACCACGACGCCGGGCGGGCTCTCCCAGAGCCCGCCCGGCGTTCGTGTCCACGCACGGCCCCCGGGGGCCGCTGTCCGCGCTAGTTGGTGGTGAAGGCCACCACGAGGTACTCCTTGCGGTCCTTGCTGTACTCGCTCGGCTCGCTGATCAGCGTCTCCGAGGTGTACATCCGGCCGCCGCCGTACCTGATCTCCGCGCCGTCCAGCGAGAAGCTGGTCTCCGCCTCGCGGACGGACTCCTCACTCGGATTCTCCATCAGCAGCGTCTCCTTGAAGGTGCCGCCGTCGATGGAGACGATCTGTCCGCCCTTGTCGTAGGGCGGCCACTTGTACGCGATGAGGTTCGAACCGTCCATGCGCAGCGGGTACATGGCGTAGCGCTCACCCGCGTCGGCCCGGTCGGTCGTGGCCTTGCCCGTCGCAAGGTCGAACGAGACGATCTCGTTGGTCTGGCCGTAGTCCTCGCCGGTGCCCTCGTGCTCCTCGGTCGGCACATAGATCCGGTCGTTGCCGACGGCGAGCTTGCTGCACTGCTCGACCTCGGTGGAACCGCACCGGCCCGCGTACTTGTCGGCGTCCACCGGGATCTTGGCGCGCAGCTTGCCGGTCTTCTCGTCGATGGAGAAGAAGTCCGAGATGCCGCTGCCGTCACCGGCGGTGTCGCCGACGTCGGCCGCGACGACCAGCGGCTTGGTGGAGACGACCGACACGTACTCGACGCCCGCGGGCATCTTGAACTCGGAGATCGGCGCACCGTCGGCCGGGTTCACGTTCTGGATGAGGACCGTCGGGTCGTCGTACGAACCGCACTTGCGGGCCGCGACGAGCCCGGGGCCGCCGCCGTAACCCATGTCGTAGCAGCCCTCGGCGTTGACCTCGGGCTTCCACAGGTTGTCGCCGGAGGTGAGGTCCCAGGCCGCGCCGCCGTCGGTGCCGCCGACGGCGACCGTCTTACCGCTGAGGGTGACCTCGTTGAAACTGGCCTTGTCGTCACCGGCGTTGCCGCCCGTCACCGACTTGGTCCACAGCAGCTTGCCCACTCCGAGGTCGATCGCGCCGACCTCGGTGCAGGAGACGTACTTGTTCTTGGCGGTGGGCTTGCTCGCGGCGAAGACGACGGCCGTCTTGTTGTCCTCGGTGGCGTGGCGCGAGGCGGCGCAGACCTGGCCGGGCAGCGGGATGGTCCAGAGCTGCTTGCCCATGTCCGGGTCGTACCCGATGATCTGGTTCACGCCGGTCTTGACGTACGCCTTGTCGGTGATCCACGAGCCTGACACGTCGGTGATGTCGCCGACCTTGGGCTGCGGCAGCTGGAAGGCGACCTTCGACTTGGTGTTGGACGGCGGCTTCTCGTCACCGCCGCCGAGGGACTTCTCGTCCTTGCCGCCGCCCTTGGTGTCGGACGTCTTCGCCTCGTCCTTCTTGTCGTCGCCGCTGGAGGCGAAGTAGACGCCTCCGCCGACGATCAGGACGACGGCGACCACGGCGGCGATGATGATCTGCGCCTGTGTGCTGATCTTCTTGCCGCCGCCGGGGGCGCCCGGCCCGCCGGGACCGGGCTGGTTGTACGGCTGGCCGGGCTGCTGCGGGTAGCCGTACTGCGGCTGGCCCGTCTGCGGATACCCGTACTGCGGCTGACCGGGCGGCTGCTGCGGCTGGCCGTAACCCGGCTGGCCCCCGGGCTGCGCCGGCGGCTGCTGCGGGTAGCCGTACTGGGGCTGGCCGGGCGGCTGCTGCGGGTAGCCGTAACCGGGCTGCCCGGGCGGCGGCGTCGGGGCTCCGAATCCGCCGGGCGGCGGCTCGGTCGGTGCGCCGAAGCCACCGGCCGGTGGCTCCTGAGGCTGGCCGAACCCTCCCTGCGGGGGCTCGTTGGGCGGCTGCGGGGGCTGCGTCATGGCGTGCTTACCTCGAAACGGGTGCGAGTACGGAGGGAGAGACGGACGGCGGACGGAAGGCGCGCCGCCCGGAGGCGGCTCATGTGCGAGAAGCTCATCACTTGCCGAACGCCATCATGGTCTTCGTCTCCATCTCGGCCTTGTCGTCGGTGGCGCTGACACGGCTGCTGGTCACGTAGAACCGCCCGTCCACGTAGTCCAGTTCGGAGGAGTAAAAGGAGTTCTCGATCTCGGACGTGGACTCCGGATTCTTGAGCAGCACCTTGGGCGAGCCGCCGGTCGGCGCCAGGGTGGCGATCGCGCCGCCCTTGTCGTACGAGGGCTCGAAGTAGACGACCACGTTCGCGCCCTCCATCCGCAGCGGTGTCATGACGCGCTCGGCCGGGGCCTTGGCGCGCCACTTGGCCTTGCCGGTGGCGAGGTTGAAGGCGATGACCTCGTTGGTGCCGGTGGAGCCCGTCTCGCTGGGCTGCGTCGCCATGTAGAAGGTGTTGGCGTCGGCGGCGATACCGGTGCAGCCGTCCAGGTTGGCGCCGAAGACGATGAAGCTTCCGCCGCAGTTGGGCTGGAACTTGTCCTTGCCGCCGTCGATCTGCGAGCGCACGGTGCCGTTGTCGTTGAGCGCGACGATGGCCCAGGACTTCTTGTCCGGCTCGGTCAGCGACAGGACGATCGGGTTGCTCGAATAGACCTTGTCGAGTTCCCAGTTCGTCTTGAGCTTGTACGTCCACCTGGCCTTGCCGGTGGTCGGGTCGAGCTCCTGCACCTGGTTCTGCTGGTTGTCGATGTCACCGCCGGGGCACGTCTCGGCGGCGATCATCCGGGGGCCGCTGGAGATGGCGTTCGGCTGGCAGTTGCCGGGGACCTCGTCGAAGAGCTCCTTGCCGTCGCTCATCCGGTAGGCGTTGACATGGCCGGTGCGGGCCGCGGTGACGGTGTCGCCGTTGATGGCGAGGGTGATGTCGGAGAGGAAGTCCCAGTTGCCCGCCTGCTTGACCTCCTGCTTCCAGCCGCCCTTGCCCGTCTTGAGGTCGACCTGCTGGAGCACGTTGCAGTCGGCCTTCTCCGTGACCCCGTCCTTGATCGCGATGACGATCTTGCCGTCTTCCGTGGGCAGCGAGGGCGCGGCACACGCCTCGGCGGGCAGGGTGAGGCTCCACTTCTGCTTGCCGTCCGCGGCGCCGTACCCGACCAGCTTCTTGTACATGGCCTTGGCGACGACATCGCCGGCGAACCAGGGGCCGTACACGTCGGCGCCGTTCTTCGGCAGGTCGACATCGTTCTTCTGGAGCCACAGGACCTTCGACTCGCCGTCCTTGCGCCCGGCGTTGAGGTCGTCCTGCGCCTCTCGCCCGCCGCCGGTGCCGTCGCCGTCGTCCGGGACGGACTCGCCGGTGGGCTTGGCGTCCTTGTCCTTGCTGACGTTCTTCTTCCCCCCGCCGTCGTCGTCACCGCTGACGGCGAACCAGGTGCCGCCGCCGATGACGAGCAGGCCCGCGACGGCCGCGGCGATGACGACGCCGGGCTTGCGCTGGAAGAAGTTGCCGCCGCCGCTGCCGCCGCCCGGGGGCGGGGTGGGCGCGCCGGGGAACTGCTGGGGCGGGTAACCGCCGCCACCGCCGTACGGGTTGGGCTGGGAGCCGTAGGGGCCCGGCTGGTTGTAGGGACCGGGCTGGTTGTACGGGCCCGGCTGCGCGTAGGGGCCGGGCTGACCCGGCTGCTGGCCGTACGGGCCGGGCTGGTTGTACGGGCCCGGCTGGGCCGGCGGCTGACCGGGCGCGGGCGGTGTCTGCTGCGGGTACCCGTATCCGGGCCGGCCCTGCGGCGGCCCCTGCGGGTAGCCGTATCCCGGCTGTTGGCCCGGCTGCTGGCCCGGCGGCGGTGGCTGGCTGGGCGGCTGGGTCATCAGCGCTTCCCCCCTTGTCGTACGGTCCCTCGTCCGGTCGGTCTCCCCCGCGATTCCGGATGGCTGGAAATCAGCTCTCGTACACGAGTTGATGGCCACCGGAAGGAGCGATTCGGGCTTGGAATCCGCAGTGTCACGTCAGTCGAGCGGGCCTTCTTTGTATCACTCGCACCCCTGTACGGGAGGGGCCGGTCCTCCCCTGTTCCCAAGGGAGGACCGGCCCGTGATGCGGTTGTTACGAGGTCTGTACGGGACCTCTACGCGTCCTCGGCGAGCTCCATCCAGCGCATCTCCAACTCGTCGCGCTGCGCGACGAGTTCACGCAGCTCGCTGTCGAGTTTCGCCACCTTGTCGAAATCCGTGGCGCTTTCGGCGATCTGACCGTGGAGGGCGGTCTCGCGCGTCGACATCTTGTCCAGCTGCCGCTCGATCTTCTGGAGTTCCTTCTTCGCGGCGCGGTTGTCCTTCGCGGACGCGGCGGACGCCGGCGCACCCCCGCCGGACCGTGCGGGCGCGGACACCGCGGCAGGGACGGCCGACTCCACGACCTGGCGCCGCCGTTCGAGGTACTCGTCGATACCGCGCGGCAGATGACGCAGGGTGGCATCGCCGAGGAGCGCGTACACCTTGTCCGTCGTCCGCTCGATGAAGAACCGGTCGTGGCTGATGACGACCATCGAGCCGGGCCAGCCGTCGAGCAGGTCTTCGAGCTGGGTGAGGGTCTCGATGTCGAGGTCGTTCGTCGGCTCGTCGAGGAACAGCACGTTGGGCTCGTCCATCAGCAGCCGCAGGATCTGGAGCCTGCGCCGCTCACCACCGGAGAGGTCACCGACGGGCGTCCACTGCTTGTCCTTGCTGAAGCCGAACTGCTCGCAGAGCTGCCCGGCGGTCATCTCCCGCCCCGTACCGAGGTCGACCCGGTCGCGCACCTGCTGGACGGCCTCCAACACCCGCAGTGTGGGCTTGAGTTCGCTGACCTCCTGCGACAGGTACGCCAGTTTGACGGTCCGGCCGACGATCACCTTCCCCGCCTCGGGCTGGACGTCGCCCTGCGTTCGGGCCGCCTCCGCGAGCGCGCGCAGCAGGGACGTCTTGCCCGCGCCGTTGACGCCGACGAGACCGATCCGGTCACCGGGGCCGAGCTGCCAGGTCAGATGCCGGAGCAGCACCTTCGGCCCGGCCTGGACCGTGACGTCCTCCAGGTCGAAGACCGTCTTGCCGAGGCGCGCGTTGGCGAACTTCATCAGCGACGAGGTGTCGCGGGGCGGCGGCACGTCCGCGATCAGTTCGTTGGCGGCCTCGATGCGGTAGCGCGGCTTGGAGGTACGGGCCGGCGGGCCGCGCCGCAGCCACGCCAGCTCCTTGCGCACCAGGTTCTGCCGCTTGGACTCCTCGGTGGCGGCGATCCGCTCACGCTCGGCGCGGGCGAAGACGTAGTCGGAGTAGCCGCCCTCGTACTCGTGCACCGCACCGCGCTGCACGTCCCACATCCGCGTACAGACCTGGTCCAGGAACCACCGGTCGTGCGTCACGACGACGAGCGCGGACCGGCGCTCACGCAGATGCCAGGCGAGCCAGGAGATGCCCTCGACGTCGAGATGGTTGGTCGGCTCGTCGAGGACGATCACGTCCTGCTCGGCGATGAGCAGCTTCGCGAGCGCGATCCGGCGCCGCTCGCCGCCGGACAGCGGCCCGATGACGGTGTCGAGCCCCTGCGGGAATCCGGCCATGTCGAGCCCGCCGAACAGTCCGGTGAGCACGTCCCGGATCTTGGCGTTGCCGGCCCACTCGTGATCGGCGAGATCCCCGATCACCTCGTGCCGGACGGTGGCGGCGGGATCGAGCGAGTCGTGCTGCGTGAGCACCCCGAGCCGCAGTCCGCCACTGTGCGTGACCCGCCCGGTGTCGGCCTCCTCCAGCTTGGCGAGCATCCGGATGAGGGTGGTCTTGCCGTCTCCGTTACGCCCGACGACCCCGATCCGGTCCCCCTCGGAGACACCGAGGGAGACACCGTCGAGCAGCGCACGGGTGCCGTACACCTTGGTGACTGCCTCGACATTGACCAGATTGACGGCCATTTCACTCCTGCTACGGGACGGATGGATCGACGTCCCAGGGTAGTCGGCGCGGGGGGCGGCCGGGGCGGGCGGTCCGGGTGGTGGGCGGGGACCGGACGGAACCGGTGGTGTACGCCCGCGCGACGGGCCCGGGGGGCTTCGACCCCCTGGGCTTCGGTTCCATCCCTGCGGGCGGTTTGATCATCGGAGCCGTACGGGCCGCCCCAGGCACCCATACGCTACTCAACGTAGTCACTCGACTACCGATAGCTAAAGGGGATTTGGGATGCGTTCCACATCTGCGGGCCGTCTGGCGGCCCTTGCCTCGACAGTCCTGGTGCTGGCCGGCGGGGTGAGCGTCGGCGCGGCCCGGGCGGAGGTGCCCGGCGGACCCATCACATACTCGATCGAGTTCTCCAACCCACGCGAGAGCGACGACAACGACCTGCCCGAGCCGTACGGCGAGGTCACCGTGAGGGCCCCGTGGGGACAGCAGACCGCGCTGTGGGAGCACCCCGACCGGGACATCAACACGCCCACCCTGCCCCGCTATCCGCTGTTCGGCGGCGCCGAGCACCGGTACGCCCCCCACCCCGTCTCCGCGGTGTGCGCCTTCGTGGGCGAGGACGACACGGGCATCAACGCGGACGACATCCTCGCCGACGGCTGCGTGCCGTACACGGGCCCCGGCGAGTACACGATCAGCGCCGAAGGCGGGTCGGTGACGGTCACCGTCTACAACTTCGGCTGACGCTTTCCGTCTGACGGCTGAGCCCGGCCACGGGTGCCCGCGTCCCGCGTGGGCACCCGTGCGCCGGGCACGGCGGGTGGAGAGAAAAGGGACCGGTATTGGTCTGGGCCAGAACACCCCTGCCTCTGTAGCCTCACCCGTGGCCGGCCCGCACACCCCCCACTCGCCGGCTCCAGGAGGTCACGGTGAAATTTCGCACCAGAAGCACGGCGATCATCGGCACCATCTGTCTCATCGGTTCCCTCGCGCTGGGCCAGGCGTCCGCCGACGAGCGGAGCGCCCCACGCCCCGCGGCCGCCGAGGTCGTGCTCACCGAGGTGGGCACCGCGCTGAACCCCATCGCCGGTGCCGCCGGGCCCGACGGCACCGTCTGGATCGCCGAACGCGCGGGCACCGTACGGGTCCTGGGCGACCAGGGGCTCGGCGAACCCGTCCTCGACATATCCGACGAGACCACCACCGACGGCGAACGCGGACTGCTGGGCGTCGCGTTCGACAAGGACTTCGCGCACTTCTACATCTCGTTCACGAATCTTGAAGGCACCAGCACGATCGACGAGTTCGCCGTGCGGGACGGCGCCATCCAGCAGGACACCCGGCGCACCGTCCTGACCCAGACGCAGCCGTTCGAGAACCACAACGGCGGCGACATCAAGTTCGGCCCCGACGGCTACCTCTACATCGCGCTCGGCGACGGCGGCTCCGGCGGCGACCCGCAGGGCAACGGGCAGAACCTCGACACCCTGCTCGGCAAGATCCTGCGGATCGACCCGACCGGCGGCGAGCCGTACGCCATCCCGGCGGACAACCCGTTCGTGGACGACCCGAACGCGAAGGACGAGATCTGGGCGTACGGGCTCCGCAACCCCTGGCGCTTCTCCTTCGACTCCGGCACGGGCGACCTGCTCATCGGCGACGTCGGCCAGAGCGAGTGGGAGGAGATCGACTGGGCCTCCGCGAACAGCGGCGGCGGCGAGAACTACGGCTGGGCCTCCATGGAGGGCAACCACCCCTTCCGCGGCGGCACGGAGCCCGCGAACCACGTCCCGCCGGTGCACGAGTACGACCGCAACGGCCTGGGCTGCTCGGTGACCGGCGGTTTCGTCTACCGGGGCGACGCCATCCCGGACCTCCGGGGTCATTACGTCTACAGCGACTACTGCGACGGCACGGTCCGCACGCTGAAGATCGAGAACGGCGCCGTGACCGGTCAGGGCGACCTCGGGGTCAACGGCGGCGAGGTCATCTCCTTCGTACAGGGCGGTGACGGCGAGCTGTACGTGCTCGCCCTCGGCGGCACCATCTCGCGTATCGACGCGGCGTAAGCACCACCACGGCGGGCCCGGTGCCGACGTCCCGGCACCGGGCTTCGCCATGCCCGGGTGCGGAAATCCACTGCCGGTACGAGCACGTCACGTAGCGTTCGCTCACCGCCGCGGGCTCGGACGTCGAGACGATCGAACGCCACCCCGCCCGCACCCCCGCCGAGGCGATCCGCCGGATCCGGCTGCCCTCCGCGCCTCACGGTCACGCCCCCACCCCTCCAGGGGCGGACCACGCGCGTTCTCGCTCAGCCACCGCGACCGCCACCGCCACCGTTGCCACGACCGCTGAGCGCAACCCGCACACCGCGACATTCACAGAAGGCGAGCCACCCACCATGACCAGCCCCATCACCTGGCAGAAGTCGTCCTACTCGGGATCCGACGCCGAGATCCAGTGCGTCGAACTGGCCCACGTCGACGGACGGATCCTCCTGCGGGAGAGCGACGCGCCGGACACCGTCGTCACCACCGACCGCGACAGACTGCGGGCGTTCCTGCTCGGGGTGAAGGCAGGGGAGTTCGACCACCTGGTCTGAGTCCGGGCCCATGGACGCCGCGCGAAAAACCTCGGCGGTGATGTCGAGAACGCGCGGCCGGCTCCGTCCCCGGTGTGAACGCGGCCAGAATGGGTCGCGTCGGCACCGAGGAGAGACATCATGGCCAAGTATCTGCTGCTCAAGCACTACCGCGGCGCCCCCGCCGCCGTGAACGACGTCCCCATGGCGCAGTGGAAGCCGGAGGAGATCACGGCGCATGTGCAGTACATGCGCGATTTCGCCACCCGGCTCGAAGGGACCGGTGAGTTCGTCGACAGCCAGGCGCTCTCCGACGAGGGGACCTTCGTCCGGTACGACGGCGAGGGGCGCCCGCCGGTCACCGACGGGCCGTTCGCGGAGACCAAGGACCTCATCGCCGGGTGGATGGTGATCGACGTCGACAGCTACGAGCGCGCGCTCGAACTGGCCGGGGAGCTGTCGGCCGCCCCCGGGGCGGGCGGGGAGCCGATCCACGAGTGGCTGGAGCTGCGCCCGTTCCTCACCGAGCACCCCACCGTCACGGAGTGAGTCCCGAGGTGAACGAGGCGCTGCTCCGGAGCCTCACCCCGAGCGTGCTCGGGGTCCTCGTCCGCCGCGGAGCCGACTTCGCGGCGGCCGAGGACGCCGTACAGGACGCGCTGGTGGAAGCGGTCCGCGTATGGCCCGAGGACCCGCCGCGGGACGCGAAGGGCTGGCTGGTCACGGTGGCCTGGCGCAAGTTCCTCGACGCCACCCGCTCGGACGCCGCCCGCCGCAGGCGTGAGGACCTGGTCGAGGAGGAACCGGCGTCCGGTCCTGCGGCCGCGGTGGACGACACGCTGCGGCTGTACTTCCTGTGCGCGCATCCGTCACTGACGGCGTCGTCGGCGGTCGCGCTCACGCTGCGCGCCGTCGGCGGGCTGACCACCCGCCAGATCGCCGAGGCGTATCTGGTGCCCGAGGCGACGATGGCGCAGCGCATCAGCCGGGCCAAGCGCACGGTCTCCGGTGTGCGCTTCGACCGGCCCGGGGATGTGGCGACCGTGCTGCGCGTCCTCTATCTCGTCTTCAACGAGGGCTACTCCGGGGACGTCGACCTCGCCGCCGAGGCCATCCGGCTCACCCGGCAGCTCGCGGCCTCCATCGACCACCCCGAGGTGTCGGGGCTGCTCGCCCTGATGCTGATCCACCACGCCCGGCGGGCGGCCCGGACCGCGCCCGACGGGAGCCTGGTGCCGCTGGCCGAGCAGGACCGGGGCCGGTGGGACACCGAGTCGATCGCCGAGGGCATCGAGATCCTCCAGGCGGCACTCGCCCGCGACCGGCTGGGCGAGTTCCAGGCCCAGGCCGCGATCGCGGCGCTCCACGCGGACGCGCAGAGTGCCGGAGAGACGGACTGGGTGCAGATCGTCGAGTGGTACGACGAACTCACCCGCCTCACCGACAACCCGGTCGTCCGGCTCAACCGCGCGGTGGCGGTCGGCGAGGCGGACGGACCGCGCGCCGGCCTGGTGGCGCTCGCGGCGCTGGACGACAAGCTGCCCCGCCACACGGCCGTGGCGGCGTACCTCCACGAGCGGGACGGCGACCTGGAGACGGCGGCGCTGCTGTACGCGGAGGCGGCGCGGAAGGCGTCCAACCTCGCGGAACGCGACCATCTGACGCGCCAGGCGGCCCGGCTCAACGCCCGCCGGGGCGCTCAGGACGTGTCTCGGAAGTAGCGTCGTCCGCCCGCGGGGCGCCGTGCGCCGGACGGGACTTCCGCAACGCGCCCTGGGGCGTGTCCGGCGGCGGTCCCGGGAGTCCGCGTTTCACGGCCGGCCGCCGAACTGCCAGTTGTGGACCTCGATGTCGGCGTACCCGTCCTCCGTGAGTACGGTCCGGGCCGTGGCCGCGTCGAGGGCGCGGAGCAGCGCCGCCGTACCCACCCAGGTGGTGTCGTCGTCGGACATCAGCGGCCCGTACGCGATCAGTTCGGCCCGGTCGGACGGGACGGCGAGGTCGACGGCCGGACCCTGGCCGCGGCCATGGCCGAGCACCAGATACCGGTCGCCGTCCTCGGGGCCGCCGGGGAAGTCCCACATGGTGCGGCCCAGCGCGTTGTGCCAGCGGCGCAGCAGCACGTCCCGGTACACACCGGCCTGGTAGCCGGGCTCGTCGAAGGCGAAGGCGCGGGCGGCGGCCGGGTCGGGCAGGTCGAGGATGTGCACGCTGCCCGAGCATGTCTCGTCGTCGATGAGAGTCGGGCCGCGCGCGATCATCTCCTTGGCGTACCGGTCCATGTAGGACCAGTGCTCCTCCAGAAGTTGATGGCGCAGCGCCATGGAGCCGGGCCGGTCGCGGTGGTAGCAGAAGAACTCCATGGCGTTCAGTGTTCACCACCGGCGCGCCCGTTCGCTCACAAGGTCGCCACCGGATTCGGAGCGTCCGGCTGGATCTGTTCGACGACTTCCCAGCGCTCCGCGATCAGCCCGTCCTCGATACGGAAGATGTCGGCCACCGCGATGTCGAGACCGGTCGCCGGCAGCCACCGCCGGGAGAACATCGTCACGTAGTCCTCTTCGGCGGTCAGTCGGCGGATGTCGATCCGCAGATCGGCGAGGGGCAGAAGCCGCGCCGCCGCGAGCCAGTCGGCCTTCGTGGCGGTCCGGAACGGCAGCCCGTGATCGGCGTAGTCGTCACGGAGCAGCGGTGCGACACCGTCGAGGTCCGGCGGACGCGGAGAGCGCCGCGATCCTGCGAGATTTCGGGCCGAGCCGCGGGTGGCGCATGTAAGCGCACACCCGCCACCGTCGGGCACGCCCCTATCCGGCCGGCCCTCGGCGTCGCGGTGCCCGTTCGGGGATCCGGCTGTGGATGTCCGAGAGCGCGTTCCGCATCGCCATGCGGAAGAGCTCGGCCTGGTGGTCGCCGAGGAAAGAGGTGTGCCCGAACACCTCCAGTACGACGAGTCCGTGCAGATGCCCCCACGCGCCCAGGAGCAGTGCGGCGGCGGGGGCCGGCAGGGTCCCGGGACCGTCCGGACTCAACAGCCCCAGATACTCCCGGAATTCGGGCGAGAGCTCGGGGGCGTCGGCGGCGGCGAGCTGGGCCCGGGTGAAGCCGTCGAACATCTCGCGCTGGAAGATCGCGCTCATCCGGAGCATCGCCTGGGTGGTCGGTCCCCCGACGGGCGCCGCGTACTGCCGCAGCGGAGTTCCGTAGAGGAGCTGGAACAGCTCGGGGCGGGCGATGGCCCACCGGCGGTAGCCCTCGGCCGCGGCCACCATGCGCGGCACGGCCGGGTCGGCGGGCGGGGTGTCGACGGCGGCCTCCACCGCGTCGGCCAAGTCGTCGTACGCCTTGACGATGAGCGCCGTGACGAGGGCGTCCCGGCTCGGGAAGTAGTGGTAGAGCGCCTGGACGGTCATCCCCAGGCCGCGTGCGACCGCTCGCAGCGACAGCGCGTGCGGCCCCTGCTCGGTGATCTGGGACTCGGCCGCGGCCAGGATCTCCTGGGTGGCGGTGGCCCGGCGCCGCTCGCGCAACGAGGGCGGCGCGGGCGGGTGTTCGGCTGCGGGCATACGGCGACGGTACGACGTGAGGTCCGCCGGGACAGCGGGAGGTTCCGGAGTGTGAGGAAAATCTAACACTGCCAAATCTTCTTCCGCCTGGCTAACGTCTGCTGCGGCGACCAGGGGTGCGACACCGCACCAGCCACCGACAGGCGACCGGCCTCGGCGGTGCACCGCGCCGAACTCCCTCTCATCAACCGCGGCTCACCCATGCCGTTTTCAACTTTTTTCCCGCGTAGGTTCGTAAAGGAGAACGGGCGTGTTTGAACGCATAGCCGATCTGGCGATCCGCCGGTCCCGGCTGGTACTCGTCGTCGCCGTCGTGGCCGTGGCCCTCATGGGCGCGGTCGGCGCCGGCGCCTTCGGCAAGCTGAAGGGGGGCGGCTACGACGACCCGTCCTCGCAGTCCAGCCGGGCCGGGAAGGCCATCGAGGAGAAGTTCGGCGGCGAGACCAACCTGGTCCTGCTGGTCCGGGCCCCCGAGGGCCGCGTCGACACCCCGGAGGCCGACAGGAACGGCCGGGCCCTGGTGGCCGACCTCAAGGGCGAGAAGGCCCTGGACAACGTGGTCTCGTACTGGGACACACGGAGCCCCGACCTCCGCTCCAAGGACGGCCGCGAGGCTCTGGTGCTCGCCCATGTGAAGGGCGACACCACGGAGCAGGAGAAGAACGCCAAGAGCCTCGTCGACGAGTACAGCGGCTCGTACGAGGGCGGGCTCACCGTCCGGGCCGGCGGCGGCACCGGGGTGGGCGTCGACCTCTCGACCCAGGTGCCCAAGGACCTTCTCCTGGCCGAGGCCATCGCCGTACCGCTGACCCTCCTGCTGCTCCTCGTCGTCTTCGGCAGCGTGGTCGCGGCCCTGCTGCCGCTGGTCATCGGGACCATCGCCATCGCGGGCACGTTCGCCGAACTCTTCCTCCTCGGCGGCGTCACCGACGTCTCCAACTCCGCGACCAACCTGACCACGGCGCTCGGACTAGGGCTGGGCATCGACTACGCCCTGCTGATGATCAGCCGGTTCCGGGAGCAGCTCGCGACGGGGGCGAGCGTGGACGACGCCGTCCGGCACACGGTGCGCACCGCGGGCCGTACGGTCGCCTTCTCCGCCGCGACGGTGGCCGTCGCGCTCGCCGCGCTGCTGGTGTTCCCGCAGTACTTCCTCCGTTCGTTCGGCTACGCCGGGGTCGGTGTCGTCGCCATCGCGGCGATCAGCACCCTGTTCGTGATGCCGGCCCTCTTCGTGGTCCTGGGGCACCGGGTCAACAGCGGGCGGCTGCCGTGGGCGAAGAAGGAGCGTGCCGCCGACTCCCGTACCCCGCTGTGGGGTCGGCTGGCGCGCACCGTCATGCGGCGGCCCGCGCTCACCGCGCTGCCCGTGCTCGCGGTGCTGCTGCTGGCGGCGAGCCCGCTGCTGGGCATCACCCTGGGTACGCCGGACGAGCGTGTGCTGCCCGAGGACGCGGAGAGCCGCCAGGTCTCCTCGGTGCTGCGGGAGAAGTTCAGCGGCAACGACGACTCGGCCATCCACGTCATTCTCGACAAGTCCGTCGCCAAGGCGCCGTTGGAGTCGTACGCCACCGAACTCTCCGGGCTCGACGGTGTCGTACGGGTCGAGGCGGGCACCGGCACCTACGCCCTCGGCCGGCCGGCCGAGGCCGGCACCGGCAACGCCGCCCTCAGCCGGCCCGACGCGCAGCGGCTCAACGTGGTGAGCGATCTGGAACCGAAGTCGGACCGGGCCCAGGCCCTGGTCGAAAAGGTGCGGGCGCTCGCGCCGCCCGCCGGGTCGGAGCCCCTGGTGGGCGGGGTCGACGCCGAACTGGTCGACTCCAAGGACTCCATCGGCGGACAGGTCCCGGTCGCGCTGGCGCTGGTCGCCGTCACCACCTTCGTCCTGCTCTTCCTCTTCACCGGCAGCGTCGTGCAGCCGCTGCGCGCGCTGGTCCTGAACGTGATCAGCCTGGGAGCGACCCTGGGGGTCATGACCTGGATCTTCCAGGACGGCAACCTCGCTTCGCTGCTGGGCGTCACACCCCAGCCGATGGAAGCGTCGATGACCGTGCTGATGTTCGTCATCGCCTTCGGCCTCTCGATGGACTACGAGGTCTTCGTCACCAGCCGGATCAAGGAACTCCACGACCAGGGCAGGGACAACGAGTCCGCCGTGACCGACGGCCTCGGCCACACGGGACGTATCGTCACGGCGGCGGCCTGTCTGCTCGCGGTGAGCTTCTTCGCCTTCGGCACGGCCCAGGTCAGCTTCATGCAGATGTTCGGCCTCGGCAGCGGGCTGGCCATCCTCATCGACGCCGTCGCCGTACGCGGTGTGCTGGTCCCCGCCGCGATGCGGCTGCTGGGCCGCTCCGCCTGGTACGCGCCCGGCTTCCTGCGGAAGTTCCACGGGCGGTTCGGCCTCAGCGAGAGCGGCCCGGAGCCGGCTCCCGTGGAGGCGTCGCCGTACGTGAGGAGCGCCACCAAGGTCTGAGGGATCCCGCTCCTGTCCGGCCGGCCCCGCCCGGGGTCCGGTCGGTCAGGCACCGGGACGTCACGGGGGTCAGGCGCCGAGCAGGATCCGGGCCAGTTCCTCGGGCCGGGAGAACATCGGCCAGTGCCCCGTGTTCATCTCCACCAGCCGCCACTTGTCGCTCTTCATCAGCTCGGCCACGTCCGGCGGCAGCTCCGGCCAGTCCAGCAGGCATTTGATGTACGTCGCGGGAAGCTCCCCGAGCGGGCGGTCCAGCTTCGCCGGCCCGGTCAGGCTCGCACCCGGGTGCGGCGTCGAGCCGGCCACGATGCGGGCGATCTGCTCGTCGTCAAGGCCCTGCCCCTCGTACTCCTCAGCCGTGAGGGGCGCCCAGAAGCCGCCGTTCTCGGCGATCGACGCCTCAAGGGTCGCCGAGCCGGAGGCGAACGACTTCCCGTCCGCAGGCACGTCCGAGTCGACGAACACCACCCGGGCCAGCCGGTCCCCGATCCGCTCGGCCGCCTGCCCGACCGGGATGCCCGAGTAGCTGTGCCCGACCAGGACGACATCACGCAGATCGAGACGCTCGATCGCGCCCACGATGTCCTGGACGTGCGTCTCCTGATCGATGGGCGTCTCCCGCCCCTCGTCCCGTCTGTCGGCCAGCCCGGACAGCGTCAGCGCGTGGGCCCCGTGCCCGGCGGCGCGCAGCTCGGCCACCACCTCGTCCCACGCCCACGAGCCCAGCCACGCGCCTGCCACGAGTACGTATTGAGTCATGGCGGGAATCTAACGCAGGGGTCTGACAACGGGGGTGCCCCGGACAGGCAGGCCGGGCCGGGGCTAGCGTTCTCGTGAACCGAGTCCACACCGAGCGAACAGGAGCGCCCCGTTGACCGTCGAACTGCGGGCGGGTCCGACCCCCGCCGGGGCTCCCGCCCTCGACCTCCGTCCCTGGGACGACACCGGCATCCAGCCGCTCATCGACATCTACCGCGACCCCGCGCTCCGGCGCTGGACCCGGATACCCGTCACAGGGGTCGAGGACGCGATGCACTGGCTGGAGCTCCAGCGGGACGGATGGCGTACCGGGGAGCGGCTCAGCTTCGCCGTCCGGGAATCGGACCGGATCGTGGGCCACGTCGTCGTCAAACGCTCCGCCGCACACGACGACCGCGCCGAGGTCGGCTACTGGACCGCCGCCGAGGCCCGGGGACGGGGAATCGCGACACGGGCCCTGGAGACCCTGACCGACTGGGCGTTCACCACCCTCGCCGGACTCACCCGCCTCGAACTGCTCCACCAGATCGACAACCGGGCCTCCTGCCGCGTCGCCCAGAAATCGGGCTACACCTACCACCAAACCCTTCCGGCCCGCCCCCCGTTCCCCCTGGACGGCCACCAGCACGTACGGGAGGCGCCGCGGTAGGGCGGCTCCGGAGACCGGGCCGCCCTCACAGGGCCGGTCCGGCCGTCAGGACACCACCCGCGCACCCGGCGCCGGTGACGAGGTCACCCGTGCCGTGCGGCAGTTGCCCGAGGTCAGGAGGGCCTCGGACACCGTATTCGCCGAGTCCTCGTCCTTCGTCAGGAACGCCGTCGTCGGGCCCGAGCCCGAGACCAGGGACGCCAGTGCGCCCGCCGACGTGCCCGTGGCGAGCGTTGTCGCGAGGGAGGGGCGCAGGGAGAGGGCCGCGGGCTGGAGGTCGTTGGTGAGGGTGGAGGACAGGGCCGTCGCGTCGCCCGTGCGCAGGGCCGTCAGCAGGGCCGGGTCGGCGGCGGGTGGTGGGACCTGGGACGTCGCGTTGAGGCGGTCGAACTCCGCGTAGACCGCCGGGGTCGACAGGCCGCCGTCCGCGACCGCGAACACCCAGTGGAACGTGCCGCCCACCTCCAGCGGTGTCAGCCGCTCCCCGCGCCCGACGCCGAGGGCCGCCCCGCCCAGCAGGCTGAACGGTACGTCGCTGCCCAACTCGGCGCAGATGGCGAGCAGTTCGGCCTCGGACGAGCCCAGCGACCAGAGCGCGTCACAGGCGAGCAGCGCGCCCGCGCCGTCCGCGCTGCCGCCGGCCATGCCGCCCGCGACGGGGATGTCCTTGTCGATGTGGATATGGACGCGCGGCTCGATCCCGTGCCGCCGCGCCAGCGCGACGGCCGCCCGCGCGGCGAGGTTCGTCGCGTCGAGCGGGACCTGGTGCGCGTCCGGGCCCGCGCAGGTGATGCGCAGTTCGTCGGCCGGGCTCACGGTGATCTCGTCGTAGAGACCCACCGCGAGAAAGACGTTGGCGAGGTCGTGGAAGCCGTCGGGGCGCGCCGCGCCCACCGCCAGCTGGACGTTGACCTTCGCCGGTACCCGTACGGTCACCTCGGTGCCACTCACGCGTGCGCTCCCTTCGACTCCGCGATACGTGCGAACTCCTCCACCGTCAGAGACTCCCCCCGCGCCTGCGGCGAGACACCCGCCGCGAGCAGTGCCGTCTCCGCCGCCGGGGCCGACCCGGCCCAGCCCGCGAGCGCCGCGCGCAGCGTCTTGCGGCGCTGTGCGAAGGCCGCGTCCACCACCGCGAAGACCTCGGTACGTGACGCGGTGGTCGTGAGCGGCTCGGCGCGCCGGACGAGCGAGACGAGGCCCGAGTCGACGTTCGGCGCGGGCCAGAACACGTTGCGGCCGATGGCGCCGGCGCGCTTGACCTCCGCGTACCAGTTGGCCTTCACCGACGGAACGCCGTAGACCTTGTTCCCCGGCGCCGCCGCGAGCCGGTCCGCGACCTCCGCCTGGACCATGATCAGGGTGCGCTCGATCGTCGGGAACTGCTCCAGCATGTGGAGCAGGACGGGCACGGCGACGTTGTACGGCAGGTTCGCCACCAGCGCCGTGGGCGTCGGGCCCGGCAGTTCGCGTACCCGCATCGCGTCCGCGTGCACCAGCGAGAAGCGGGCGGCGCGGTCCGGCATCCGGGCCTCGACCGTACGCGGCAGCGCGGCGGCGAGGATGTCGTCGATCTCGACGGCCGTCACATGCGCGGCCGCCTCCAGGAGCGCCAGCGTCAGCGAGCCGAGCCCGGGGCCCACCTCCACGACCACGTCGTCCGGCCGCACACCGGCCGTACGCACGATCCGGCGGACGGTGTTGGCGTCGATGACGAAGTTCTGGCCGCGCTGCTTCGTGGGCCGCACGCCCAGTGCGGCGGCCAGCTCGCGGATGTCTGCGGGGCCCAGGAGGGCGTCGGGCTCTGTGGTGCTCACCCGTGCAGCCTACGGCCGCAGTGCGGCCACGGACTCGCCCCCCTTTGCACGTAGAGCTTCTTCGCCCGCATCGTCTGCTCCCCCGCCGACGCGTCCTGCGGGCGTCCGCTGCCGCCGAGGGACTGCCAGGTGCCGGTGTCGAACTGGTAGAGCCCTCCGTACGTCCCCGAGGGGTCGACCGCGTCCGGCCGGCCGCCCGACTCGCAGGCGGCGAGCCCGGCCCAGTCGAGTCCGTCGGCGCCCGCGACGGAGGCCGGGCGCTGCTTCGTACCGACACTGATCCGCTGGGTCACGGGCGCGCGGACGATCGTCTCGGAGATCTGGCGGGGCTTCTGCCTCACCCCGTTGACGGCACGCACCGTGTAGGTGAGACGGCGCGTCCCCTGCTCGCCCTGGCGCGTGACGACCTCCGTGCCGGTGAACAGCGAGGGGTCCTGGATCCGTTCGGTGGCGTACGGGACGGCCTCGTCCCGGACGATCTCGTGGCGGGTGATCCGCATCACGGTGATCGTCTGGCCGTCGCGGGGGAAGCTCTCGGGCCGTACGGAGGTGGTGTCCTGGCCGTGCAGGGCCAGCCCGGCGTGGGCCAGGGCCTCGCGGACCGTCGCGGCGTTCGTACGGATGGTGTGCTCGCGCCCGTCGGCCATGAAGGTGACGGTGCGCTCCGTCAGGACGGCGAGCGCGAGCCCGCTGCGGGGGATCGCGGACGAGCGCGAGACGGAGAGGAGGGCGCCCTGCGCGCGTACGCCGAGCTGCCGCAGCGCGCCGTCGACGGTCTCGGCGGTCGTCCAGATCTGGCGGCGCCGGCCGTCGAGGGTGAGCATGACGGGGCGGCCGTGGCGGACGACCACCGTGTCGCCGTCGGTGAGTTCGGCGCCCCGGCCGGGGGCGACGAGATCGTGCTCGCCGATCCTGACGCCCTCGTCGGCGAGGAGTTCGTCCACGTCGTCGGCGAAGGTGTGGAGGGTGCGCGGGGTGCCGTCGACGCTGAGCCTGACAGCCTTGTCGTCGGCGACGAAGGCGGAGGTGCCGCCGGCCAGGACGGCGACGACGAGGGCCTGCGGGACGAGACGGCGGCGGGAGGCTCGGCCGGGATCGGGGCCGGCGTCGAGATCGGCGTCGGCGTCGGCGTCGAGATCGGCGTCGGAGCTCGCGTCGAGATCGGGTACCGGGTCCGCGCAGACGACGGGCGGTGGCTGCTGGTGCGGGACGGGCCTCGTCTCCGGCAGGGTGAACCACGGCACGGTGAACCACGGCACGGTAGGCGCCGGTTCGGGGCGGGGCCATACCTCGCGATGCCCGCCACGTCCGGCACGGTGACTGCCCTGCGCACTGCTCATGACGCTCGACGCTCCACAAGTCCGGTCCGGCCCCCACCCGATGCCCGGCGGACACTAGCGGAGCGATCGTCACTCTCCAAAGCAGCACGACTACAAGGCGTAGCTGTTCGAACGCCGCCGGCGCCTCCCCGGCCGGGCCGGACCGACCGGGACCAGCCGTCTCAGTAGCCGAAAGCGCGCGCCGTGTTGGCCGAAATGGCCGTCGCCATCGCGTCCTCGCCGATCCCCCGGACTTCCGCCATCGCGCGCACCGTGACCGGAATCAGATACGGCGCATTGGGCCGTCCCCGGTACGGAACGGGCGTCAGAAAGGGTGCGTCCGTCTCGACCAGAACGAGTTCGAGCGGAGCCACGGCCAACGCCTCACGCAAGGGACGCGCGTTTTTGAACGTCATATTTCCCGCGAAGGACATGAAGTAGCCTGCGGCGGCACAGATTTCGGCCATTTCCGCATCGCCCGAATAGCAGTGGAAAATGGTCCGCTCCGGAGCGCCTTCGTCGGCGAGGACGCGCAACACATCGGCGTGCGCGTCACGGTCGTGGATCACGAGCGCTTTTCCGTGCCGTTTGGCGATCTCGATATGCGCGCGGAACGAGCGTTCCTGCGCGGTCATCCCGTCGGGCCCCGTACGGAAGAAGTCGAGCCCGGTCTCGCCGACGGCCAGCACCGGAGCGAGGGCGGCCAGCCTGTCGATCTCGCTGAGCGCGTCGTCCAGGGCCGCGTCACCGCCGGCCTCGCGCACGCCCTGGCGCGACCAGCCGTCGGGGTCGCCGTGGACGATGCGCGGCGCCTCGTTGGGATGCAGCGCGACAGCCGCGTGCACGGACGCGTGCGCGGCGGCCGTCTCGGCCGCCCAGCGGGACCCCTTCACGTCGCAGCCCACCTGGACGACGGTCGGCACTCCTACGGAGGCGGCCTTGGCGAGGGCCTCCGTGACGGTGCCGCTCTGCATGTCCAGATGGGTGTGCGAATCGGCGACCGGCACTCGCAGCGGTTCGGGTGCCGGCGGCGCTTGGTCGGAGCGTGTGGCGCTTTTCGGGCTCATGGGCACGATCGTACGAGGACCGCGCCCGCCGGTCCCGGGCAGCCGGGCGCTGTCCGGTGGCCCGAGCGGCCTGCCCGCGGTGGAACCCGAGCGGCCTACCTGCGGTGGAAGGGGTGCAGCAGATCGGAGAGATGCCAGTGGTGGGCCGGCTTCCCCTGCGCGTTCTCGGCCACGGCGGCGATCGCCGCCCCGCCCGCCTCGTTCGTCACCGGTGTCGGATCCACCGGCTTCGGCACCTTCGCCGCCTTCGCGGTCTTCGCCGCCTTGGACGCCTTCGGCGCCTTCGGCGGCCTGGGCGTCCGGACGGAGTTCCCCTGCCGGCTCATCAGGGCGTGCACCGAGGACACCTGTCCCGAGCGCATGATGCGCACGACGTGGTGCCCGCAGTTGACGCACGTCGGACTCGACAGCGGTGAGGGCACCCGCAATCCGTCCGCCTTGTACACGACGAATTCCTGTCCGGAACCGTCCTTGTGGTGTTCTATGTCATACGCCTGTTCCCAGCCGTGACCGCATCGCATGCAGCAGAACGCATATGCCTCGTGGGCGACGGTGTTGCCCGTGATCTCACTCATGCCCAGCTCCTCTCCACTCGACCCAGTGGACGCCTATTCGGGCGGGAGCGCATCAACGCTGTCGATTAATGGCAGGCTCTTGGCCTCCTCATGCCGAAAGGGCCCGGCACACGGTCTGCGCTTTGCTTTTCAGGATGGTCCTTTACCGTCCCGGGGGCTTGTCCGAGCAGCATTCTTTGCCGCTACGACCGCATCGAAGACGTCGCGTTTGGGCACCCCTCCTTCCAGGGCGACAGCCGCGATCGCCTCCTTCCTGCGCTCCCCCGCCTCCTCCCTCACCCGCACCCTGCGCACCAGTTCCCCGGGGTCGGTCACGGGCGCGGGCTCCGGGGCCCCCTCGACCACGACGGTGATCTCTCCGCGTACGCCGTCGGCCGCCCACTTCGCCAGTTCACCGAGACCGCCGCGCTTCACCTCTTCGTACGTCTTGGTCAACTCGCGGCAGACGGCGGCCCGCCGCCCCGCGCCGAAGACCTCGGCCATCGCCGCGAGGGTGTCGTCGAGCCGGTGCGGCGCCTCGAAGTAGACGAGGGTGCGGCGCTCGTCGGCGGCCTCGCGGAGCTTCACCAGCCGTTCGCCCGCCTTCCGCGGCAGGAACCCCTCGAAGCAGAAGCGGTCCACGGGCAGACCTGAGAGGGCCAGCGCGGTCAGTACGGCGGAAGGACCCGGCACCGCGGTCACCCTGATGTCGCGCTCGACGGCCGCCGCCACCAGCCGGTAACCGGGGTCGGAGACGGACGGCATCCCCGCGTCCGTCACCAGGAGCACGCGGGCGCCGCCGGCCAGCGCCTCCACGAGTTCCGGCGTACGGGCGCTCTCGTTGCCCTCGAAGTACGACACGACGCGGCCCGTGGTCCGCACGCCGAGCGCCTGCGTGAGCCTGCGCAGCCGCCGGGTGTCCTCGGCGGCGACGACGTCCGCCGCCGCGAGCTCGGTGGCGAGGCGCGGCGGGGCGTCGGAGGTGTCGCCGATGGGGGTCCCGGCGAGGACGAGAACGCCGGCCGGGGCCGCGGGGGCCGTTCCGCTGGGGGGCACAGTAGTCACGTACGCCATCCTCGCAGGGCACCCTCCGCACCGGGGCCGCCGCCGTGTCCCCACCCGGTCCGCCCCTGGTCCGCGCCGGTGTCCGCGCCCGGTTCGCGTCCGCTCCGCCCCCGTGTCCGCGCCCGTGTGCCCACGACCCGCAGTCGCGTTCCCTACGATGGCGCGGTGACCAGTACTGCGCCAGAAGCCCTCCAGGGTCGTGACGCCGAGGACAGGCCGCCGTCGTGGCCCCAGCGCCTGCGGCGGTTCGGCTATGCGCCGAGACCGGTGATCGGGCTGCGCGAGCGGCTGGTCCCGCCGTACACGGAGCCGTCGACACGCCTGTGGATCGTGCTCGGCGTACGGCCGCTGCTCGCCGACCGGCTGATCCGCTGGTCCGCGTGGACGGGGCCGCTGCTGGTCGCGCTGGTCGCCGGACTGATGCGGTTCTGGCATCTGGGCAGCCCCAAGGCGGTGATATTCGACGAGACGTACTACGCGAAGGACTCGTGGGCGCTCGTCAAGCAGGGGTACGAGGGCAGCTGGCCCAAGGACGTCGACAAGCTGATCCTGGCCGACCCCTCGACGGTCCCGGTGCCGACCGACCCCGGCTATGTGGTGCACCCGCCGGTCGGCAAGTGGATCATCGGGCTCGGCGAGCTGATGTTCGGCTTCGACCCGTTCGGCTGGCGCTTCATGGTGGCCGTCCTCGGCACGCTCTCCGTACTGATGCTGTGCCGTATCGGCCGCCGGCTGTTCCGTTCGACGTTCCTGGGCTGTCTGGCGGGCGGGCTGCTCGCCGTCGACGGACTGCACTTCGTGATGAGCCGCACCGCCCTGCTCGACCTGGTGCTGATGTTCTTCGTCCTGGCCGCGTTCGGCTGTCTGCTGCTCGACAGGGACTGGGCGCGAAGGCGGTTCGCCGACGCGCTGCCGGTGGACGCCGAGGGGGTGCTGCGCCCGGACGCGGCCATCGCCGGGGGGCTGCGGCTGGGCTGGCGGCCGTGGCGTATCGCCGCCGGTCTGATGCTGGGTCTCGCGTTCGCGACGAAGTGGAACGGCCTCTACATCCTGGCCGCGTTCGGCCTGCTCACCGTCTTCTGGGACGTGGGCGCGCGGCGCACCGCCGGCGCCGTACGCCCGTATTCCGCCGTCCTCAAGCGCGACCTGCTGCCGGCCTTCGTCTCGACGGTCCCGGTCGCGATCGTCACGTACATCGCCTCCTGGACCGGCTGGATCGTCACCGACAAGGGGTACTTCCGGGACTGGGCCGCCGGCGAGGGCCGGGGCGGGATGTGGTCCTGGCTGCCGGACTGGCTGCGCAGCCTCTGGCACTACGAGACCGAGGTCTACAGCTTCCACGTCAATCTGACCTCCGGGCACACCTACCAGTCGAACCCCTGGAGCTGGATCGTCCTGGGCCGCCCGGTCTCGTACTTCTACGAGGACCCGAGGGGCGGTACGGAGGGCTGCACGGCGGCGCCCGCGGACAAGTGCGCCCAGGAGGTCCTGGCGATCGGCACGCCCCTGCTCTGGTGGGCGGCGTGCTTCGCGCTCCTGTACGTGCTGTGGCGCTGGTTCTTCCGCCGCGACTGGCGCGCGGGCGCGATCGCCTGCGGGGTGGCGGCGGGCTGGGTCCCCTGGTTCTTCTACCAGGAACGCACGATCTTCCTCTTCTACGCGGTGGTCTTCGTTCCGTTCCTCTGTCTGGCGGTCTCGATGATGATCGGCGCCATGCTGGGCCCGGCGGGCTCGGACGAGAGACGCAGAACGATCGGCGCGGTCGGGGCGGGCGTTCTGGTGCTGCTGATCGTGTGGAACTTCATCTATTTCTGGCCCGTCTTCACGGGGCAGACGATCCCGGTCGATGGCTGGCAGGACCGGATGTGGTTCGACACCTGGGTGTAGTCGCACCGGGTCCTCGGCGGGCGGTGACGTGGGTGCGTCGCGGTCCGATAACAGCCCCTCATCCGTTCACTCTCGTCCCGTAGAGTGCGAAATCATCGCTCCTTGAACACGTTCAAAAACGTGGCCGGGGGCGCTCCTGGGGGAGGGGACCGCGCTCATGCGCAGTGGAACGAAGGTCGCGATCGTCGGCGGTGTGTTCATCGTCGTCGCCGGTGGCATCGGGTACGGGGCGTACAACGTCATCAGCGGGGACGACGGGGGGAGCACCGGGACCGCGTCGAAGTCGGCCGAGGTCAGAACCGGGCCGCCCAGCGCGGAAGAGATCAAGAACACCGCCGAGGAGTTCCTCGCCGCGTGGGCCAACGGCAAGGATCCCGAGCTCGCCGCCACGTACACGAACAACGCGGCCGCCGCGAAGGAAGCCGTCGCCGGGTACAGCGGGCAGGCGCACATCACGGGCGCGGTGATCACTCCGGGCACGGCGACGGGCGCGAAGGTGCCGTTCACGGTCAAGGCGACGGTGAAGTACAAGGGGCTGAGCAAGCCCCTGTCGTACGCCTCCGAGCTGACCGTGGTCCGGGGGGTGACCACCGGGAAGCCGCTGGTCGACTGGGCGCCGACTGTCATCCATCCGAAGCTGACGAAGAACAGCAGCCTGGTCACCGGCGAGGCGCCGACGCCGCCGATCAAGGCGGTCGACCGGAACGGGACCGAACTGACGGCCGAGAAGTACCCGTCGCTGGCGCCGGTGCTCGACCAGTTGCGGGACAAGTACGGCGAGAAGGCGGGCGGCGAGTCCGGCGTCGAGACGTGGATCCGGACGGACGGTGACGGCGAAGGCGCCACAGGTGGCAGCGTGCCGCGCAAGACGCTCCTGACGCTCTCCAAGGGCAAGAGCGGCGAGCTGGCGACGACGCTCGACGCGAAGGTGCAAGCGGCGGCCGAGCAGGCCGTGAAGAAGTTCGACGAGGCGTCCGTCGCGGCCGTGAAGCCGAGCACCGGCGAGATAGTCGCCGTCGCCAACAACCGTGAGGACGGCTTCAACGCGGCGATGCTCGGCAAGCAGGCGCCGGGCTCGACGATGAAGATAGTCACGGCGGCGATGCTGCTGGAGAAGGGCCTGACCGGCGCGGACCGGCCGGCCGAGTGCCCGAAGACCGTGCTCTACCAGGGCACTTCGTTCCACAACCTGGACAACTTCGACATCCAGGGAGGCACTTTCACGCAGAGCTTCGCCCGGTCCTGCAACACCGCCTTCATCAAGCTGATCGACGACACGAAGGACGACCACGCGCTGCCCGCCGAGGCCCGGCAGGTCTTCGGCCTCGGGCTGAACTGGCAGACCGGCATCGCGTCCGCGGACGGCAGCGTGCCGGAGTCGGACGGGGGCGGGGCGGCCGCGCAGTACATCGGCCAGGGCACGGTCCAGATGAACGTACTGAACATCGCGTCCGTCACGGCCACCACGAAGGACGGCACCTTCCGCCAGCCGATCATCGTCCCGCGCGACCTGGACAACCGCGAACTGGCCGTCGCCGAGCGGCAGTTGTCGGGCGCGGTGGGGCAGCAGCTGCGCGACATGATGCGCGAGACGGCCTCGTGGGGCACGGGCAAGGCGGCGATGGCCGGGCTCGGCGGTGACAAGGGCGCGAAGACGGGTTCCGCCGAGGTGGACGGCCAGACCACGTCGAACAGCTGGTTCACCGGCTTCCAGGACGACCTGGCCGCCGCCGCGAGCGTCGAATCGGGCGGCCACGGCGGCGACGCGGCGGGCCCGGTGGTCGCGGCGGTACTCGCGGCGGGGTGAGCGGGGGGGGCGCGCTGCGGGCCATGCGCTGGGCGCCGGTGATCGCCGCGCCGGGCGCCGGTGGCACCGCCGTACTCACGGCGGGACGAGCGCGCGCGCAGGGCACCGGGCGCAGGCGGTCGCCGCAGTACTCACGGCGGGATGAGCCAGCGCACGAAAGCCCG
>NZ_BMMV01000017.1 GCF_014646115.1 Streptomyces camponoticapitis
CCGCGTACTGGTTCCGCAACCTGCGCAACCCGGTGCAGTTCGAAGCGGCCGTACGGACCCTGCTGGACAGCGGCCGGCGGGTGTTCATCGAAGCGAGTCCGCACCCGGTGCTCACCGTCGGCGTACAGGAGACCATCGACACCACCGGTCTGCCCGCCTCGACGCTCGGGTCGCTGCGCCGCGACGAAGGCGGTCTCGCCCGCTTCACCGCCTCCCTTGCCGAAGCCTTCACCCACGGCGTGTCCGTCGACTGGCCGGTCTTCTTCGAGCGGTCCGCACCGCGCCGCGTGGAACTCCCGACGTACGCGTTCCAGCGCGAGCACTATTGGCTGACACCGTCGAACGCCACCGGCGACCCGGCGGAACTGGGTCTGGGCGCGGTGGAGCATGCGCTGCTTGCCGCCGCGGTCGAGGTGGCCGACGGCGGGGTCGTGCTGACCGGGCGGGTGTCGACGCAGGCGCAGTCCTGGCTGGCCGACCACGTCGTCGGCGGCGTCGCGCTGATGCCGGGCACCGCGTTCGTGGAACTGGCGATACGTGCCGGGGACGAGGCGGGCTGCGACCGGGTCGAGGAACTGGTCCTGGAATCACCGCTGGTGCTGCCGGAGCGCGGCGGTGTGGCCCTCCAGGTACGCGTCGGGCCCGAGGACGGCACCGGCCTCCGCACCTTCGGCATCCACTCCCGCCCCGACGAGGTCATGGGCGAGTGGACGCGGCACGCGAGCGGCACCCTGACCGCCGGCTCGCCGGAGAGCCCGCCCGAAGCGGCGGACCTCACGGCCTGGCCGCCCCCGGGCGCCACCCCCGTCGACGTCGAGGGGCACTACGAGCGGATGGCAGAGGCGGGCTACGCCTACGGCCACGCCTTCCGCGGGCTGCGGGCCGCGTGGCGCCGCGGGGACGAGGTCTTCGCCGAGGTCGCGCTGCCCGAGCACGTCCGGGAGCAGGCCGCCGGGTTCGGTGTGCATCCGGCACTCCTGGACGCCGCCGTGCAGGCGAGTGGCCTGGGCGACTTCTTCCGGACCGCGGGTGAGATCCGCCTGCCCGCCGAGTGGAACTCGGTGCGGCTCTTCGCCTCGGGCGCGACCGCGCTGCGGGTGCGGCTGACGAAGACGGGCCCGGACGCGTTCGCCGTCGCGCTCGCGGACGGCACGGGCCGGCCGGCGGCGTACGTCGAGTCGCTGCTCGTCCCGGCCGCCACGCCGGAGGAGCTGGAGGCCCTGCGCAGCGGCGAACAAGAGTCCCTGCTGCGGATGGACTGGCTGGCGCTGCCGGCCGGCGGCACGCGGACCGCGGGCCGCTGGGCCGTGCTGGCGGCCGAGCCCGGGCAGGTCTGCGACAGCCTGCGCACGGCGGGCATCACCGTCGAGACCCACGCGGACGTGCCGGCACTTGCCGCTGCCCTGGCCGAAGGGGCGCCGCCTCCGGACGTCGTGCTGCTCGTCTGCCCGGACGGCTCGGCGGGCGCCCTCGCGGAGCTGGCGCGCGAGGCTGCGGCGCACGCCCTGGAAACCGTCCAGACCTGGCTGGCCGACGAGCGGCTTGCCGCCGCACGGCTGGTCGTGGTGACCCGAGGGGCCCTTGCCGTCGGGGCGGACGACGAGGTGACCGAGCTGGGCCAGGCCACGGTGTGGGGTCTGATGCGTTCTGCGCAGTCGGAGAACCGCGACCGGATCACACTCGTCGACCTGGACGACCCGGCCGCCGCCGGTCTGCTGCCGGCGCTCCTGGAGAGCGGCGAACCCCAGCTCGCCGTACGGGCGGGGGAGGCGCTGATGCCCCGGCTCGCCCGGGCGGACGGCGACCTGCTGTCGCCCCCGCGCGGAGTGCCGTGGCGCCTGGACGTACGCGACGACGCGACCGGCGTGGAGAGCCTGGTGCCGGTGGCGTGCCCCGAGGTCGACAAGCCGCTCGAGCCGGGGCAGCTACGTATCGCGGTACGCGCCGCCGGGCTGAACTTCCGCGATGTCCTCGTCGCCCTGGGGGTGGTTCCGGACCGGGTGTTCACCGGGGGCGAGGGTGCCGGTGTCGTCACCGAAGTGGGTCCGGGTGTGGAGGGCTTCGCCGTCGGCGACCGGGTGCTGGGCTTCGTACCGCAGGCGTTCGGGCCCGTGGCCGTGGCGGACCACCAGTTGCTGACGCGGATGCCCGAAGGCTGGTCGTTCGAAGAGGCCGCCGCGGTACCGGCGGTGTTCGCCTCCGCCTACTACGGGTTGGTGGACCTCGCCGGACTCAGCAAGGGCGACGTGGTCCTCATCCACGCCGCGGCCGGCGGCGTCGGCACGGCGGCGACGCAGATCGCCCGCCACCTGGGCGTTGAGATCTACGGCACGGCGCGCCCGCAGAAGTGGCACGCCCTGCGCGCCGCTGGTGTGGACGACGCGCACCTGTCCTCGACCCGCGACCTCGACTTCGAGGCGAAGTTCCTCGCGGCAACCGGGGGCCGCGGCGTGGACGTCGTCCTCAACTCCCTCCCCGGCGAGTACATCGACGCCTCGGCGCGGCTCCTGCCGCGCGGTGGCCGGTTCCTGGAGCTGGGCAAGACCGACGTCCGCGACCCCGGGCAGTTCGCCGAGGCGCACCCGGGCGTGGCGTACCAGGCGTACGACCTGACGCAGGCGAGCCCGGAGCGGATCCAGGAGATCCTGTCGGAGGTCGTGCGGCTGATCGAGTCCGGCGAGCTGCGGCACATCCCGGTGACGACGTTCGATGTCGGCCGCGCCCGGCAGGCGTTCCGCTATCTGAGCCAGGCGCGCAACATCGGCAAGGTCGTCCTGACGATCCCGCCGCCGCTGGACGGCAGCGCATCGGTGCTGGTGACGGGCGGGACCGGGGTCATCGGCTCGGCCGTGGCGCGGCACCTGGCACAGGCCCATGGCGTGCGGCATCTGGTGCTGACCAGCCGGCGCGGCATGGCGGCGCCGGGTGCGGCGGAGTTGGTCGACGAGCTGGCGGGGCTGGGGGCACAGGCGAGCGTGGTGGCGTGCGACGCGGCCGACCGCGAGGCGCTGGCCTCGGTGCTGGCGGAGATCCCCGCCGAGCACCCCCTGACCGCGGTGGTGCATTCGGCGGGTGTCCTGGCCGACGGCGTGATCGGATCTCTGACCGGGGAACACCTGGAGGCCGTGCTGCGGCCGAAGGTGGACGCGGCGGTCAACCTGCACGAGCTGACGCGGGACATGGATCTGTCGGCATTCGTGCTGTTCTCTTCGGCGGCCGGTGTGCTCGGTGCGCCGGGTCAGGGCAACTACGCGGCGGCCAACGCCTTCCTGGACGGCTTGGCGGCCCACCGCCGGGCCCAGGGCCTGACCGCGACATCCGTGGCCTGGGGGTTGTGGGCGCAGGCGAGCGGCATGACCGGGCATCTGGACGAGCAGGACATCGCCCGCATGGGGCGTACCGGCTTCGTCGGCCTTTCGACCGACCAGGGGCTGTCGCTGTTCGACGCGGCGCTCAAGACCGACGAGGCACTGGTCGTCGCGGCCAAGGTCGACGCCGCGCGCCTCCGCGCCCAGGGCGGCGCCGTGCCCGCGATGCTCCGCAGTCTCGTCCGGGTCACGTCCCGCCGGTCGGCGAATGCCGCGGCCGATACGTCCGTGCTCGTACGGCAGTTGACGGGCGCGTCGGAGACCGATCAGCAGCGGATCCTGACCGCGCTCGTACGCTCGCACGTCGCGACCGTCCTCGGGCACGCCTCGCCGGACTCGGTCGTCTCCGACCAGGCGTTCAGCGAGATCGGCTTCGACTCCCTCACCGCGGTCGAGCTGCGCAACCGGCTCTCCGTCGTCACCGGGCTGAGCCTGCCGGCCACGATGGTCTTCGACCACCCCACCCCCGAGGCCCTGGCGGCCTTCCTCCGCGGCCGGTTCGCGCCCGGCTCGGACGAGAGCCCCGCCGCGGTGGAGCGCGGGGACGCAGACGAGGCGGAGGTCAGGCGAGCGCTGGCCGGGATTCCGCTGCCGCGGCTCCGCCAGGCGGGCGTGCTCGACCTGCTCCTCACCCTCGCGCGCTCCGACGGCGCGCCGGCCGCCGACGACCCGGGCGAAGGCAGTGCGCTCGCCGAGATGGGCGCGGCCGACCTCGTACAGCTCGCACTCAAAGACACGGACGGGGAGCCGAGCCTGTCATGACTCTGTCCACCGAGAAGGTCGTCGAAGCACTTCGTGCCTCGATGATGGAGGCCGAGCGGCTCCGCAAGCAGAACCAGCGGCTCACGTCCGCGCTGTCCGAACCCCTCGCGATCGTCGGCATGGGATGCCGCTACCCCGGCGGCGTGCAGTCGCCGGAAGAACTGTGGCGCCTGGTGGCGGACGAGCGGGACGCGGTGTCGCCGCTGCCCGGGGACCGCGGCTGGGAGCGGGGCGCGCCCGCACCACAGGGCCCGGGCGAGCCGGGCGGGAACGAAGGCCCCGTCGGCGGCTTCATCGACTCCGCGGCGGAGTTCGACGCGGGGTTCTTCGGGATCGGCGCCCGCGAGGCGACGGTGATGGACCCGCAGCAGCGGCTGCTGCTGGAGACCTCCTGGGAGGCGTTCGAGCGCGCCGGGATCTCTCCGGCAGCGGTACGCGGCAGCGCCGTCGGCATCTACATCGGCGCGATGGCCACCGAGTACGGCTGGGGCGCGGGCAGTGGCGGACGGATCGACGCGGCCGCGGTGGCCGGCCGGGCCACCAGCGTGATCTCCGGCCGGCTTGCGTACACGCTCGGCCTGGAAGGGCCGACGGTGACGGTGGACACCGCGTGCTCGTCCTCACTGGTGGCGCTCCATCTGGCCGGCCAGGCGCTGCGGTCGGGGGAGTGCTCCCTGGCGCTGGTGGGCGGGGTGTCGGTGATCAGCCATCCCGACCTGCTGTCCGGCGCGAGCCAGCAGTTGATCCTGGCCGCGAACGGCAGGTCCAAGCCCTTCGCGGCGAACGCCGACGGCGTGGGGCTGGGCGAAGGCGTGGGCGTCCTGCTGCTGGAGCGGCTGTCCGACGCGCGGCGGCACGGCCACCGCGTACTGGCGGTGATGCGCGGTTCCGCGGTGAACCAGGACGGCGCGTCCAACGGCATGACGGCGCCGAACGGACCCTCCCAGCAGCGGCTGATCGCGCGGGCCCTGGCCAGCGCCCGGCTGACGCCCGCGGATGTCGACGCGGTGGAGGCGCACGGTAACGGTACCCCCCTGGGCGACCCGATCGAGGCACAGGCCCTGATCGCCGCCTACGGCCGGGACCGCCCCGCCGAGCAGCCGCTGTGGATCGGATCGATCAAATCCAACATCGGCTACCCGAGGGCCGCTTCCGGCGTGACGGGCGTCATCAAGATGGTGCTGGCGCTACGGCACGGGATGCTGCCCAGGACGCTGCACCTGGACGAGCCGTCACCGCACGTCGACTGGTCCGCCGGCGCCGTGGCGCTGCTGACCGAGGCGCAGCCGTGGCCGGACACCGGCAGGCCGCGGCGGGCGGGGGTGTCCTCGTTCGGGATCAGCGGCACCAACGCCCACGTCATCCTCGAACAGGCCCCGCCGGGCGAGCCAGAGAGCGAACCTGCGGCGGACGGGGCGCTGGCGCCGCCGGTGGTGGTGCCGTGCCCGGTCTCGGCCAGAACCCAACAGGCCCTGGCGCGCCAGGCGGCGCGGCTGCACGACCACCTGTCCGCCGCTCCCGCGCCGGCTGTCGGCGGCGTGGCCGGCGTCGGCCACGCGCTGGCCACGACCCGGGCGCACCTCGACCACAGGGCCGTCGTGCTGGCCCGGGACCGGGACGACTTGATGGTCCAGGTCGCCTCGCTGTCGCGCGGGGAGCCGGTGCCCGGCCTGGTGACGGGCGAGGTGCAGCGGGACGTCCGGCTCGCGATGAACTTCCCGGGCACGGACTCGCGGTGGCGGGGGCAAGGCAAGGGCCTCTACGAGAGCTTCCCGGTGTTCGCGCGGGCACTGGACGAGGTGGGCGCTGCCCTGGACCGGCCGCTGGCGGCGGAGATCTTCGCGGACCACGAGCCGGACGCGGCGGGGCCGCCCGACACGGCATCCGCTGAGGCTGGCGTGTTCGCGCTGGAGGTGGCCCTCTGGCGGCTGCTGTCCTCCTGGGGCATCGAGCCCGACGTCATGGCAGGTGACGGAGTCGGGTACGTGGCCGCCGCGTTCGCGGCCGGGGCGCTGCCACTGGCGGACGCCTGCGCCCTGGTGGCCGCAGGCGGGCATGACCCGTACACCGAGGAATTCCGGCGGCTGGTCGAGAAGTCGTGGGTGTCCGCACCGAAGGTCACCCTGGTGCCCGACCTGGCCGCGCAGGACGCGACCGCGATCCTGGAGCTGGGGCCCGCCGGCCGCAACCGGGGGCCGGGGCCGGTGCTCGTTCCGGTGCTGCGCCCCGGCGAGGCGGAACCCCTGGCCGCCCTGACCGCGCTCGCCGAGGTGTTCGTGCGCGGGATTCCGGTGGAGTGGGCGGCTCTGTTCGACGGGGCACCGACGCCGGCCGTGGAGCTGCCGACGTACGCCTTCCAGCGGCAGCGGTACTGGCGGGCCTCGGACTCGGCGGAATCCGCAAGCGCGGAACCCGCGGGCGCGGATGCCACCGGCTCCCCGGCGGCGCCGCCCGGCCGGTCCGCGTTCTGGGCGGCGGTCGAGCACGGGGACGCCGAGACGCTGGCGCACACCCTCGCGCTCGGCAGCGAAGCGGAGCGCTCCGCGCTACGGACCTTGCTGCCGGCGCTGTCGTCGTGGCACCAGCGGGCCCCTTCGTGATGTTCAGCGACCGTACGAGAAAGGCAGCGCATTGACAGCGACCGCGACGGACCCGTGGATCAGGCAGTTGAACGACGCCGGAGGCGCCTCCGCACGCGTGGTCGCCTTCCCGCACGCCGGCGGCTCCGCCTCCTTCTACTTCCCGCTCGGCCGGACGCTCGGGCCCGCGGTGGAGGTGCTGGGCGTGCAGTACCCGGGCCGCCAGGAACGGCGGACCGAGGAGATGATCGACAACGTTCCCGGTCTGGTCGACCAGATCGCCGGCCGGATGACCGCGTGGCTCGACCGGCCGCTGGTGCTGTTCGGCCACAGCATGGGGGCCGTCCTCGCCTTCGAGGTCGCCCGCCGCCTGGAGCAGGAAGCCGGTACGGGCCTCTCCGCGCTCATGGTGTCCGGGCGGCGCGCACCCTCGATCGTCAGGGACGACGAGGACATGCATCTGCGCGACGACCGGGAGTTGCTGGCCGAGGTGCGGTCCCTGGGCGGAACGGACGGCGGGTTCCTTCAGGACGACGAATTGGTGCGGATGATCCTTCCGGCGATACGCACCGACTACAAAGCCATCGAGACGTATCGCATGCTGCCGGGACCCCGACTGCGGTGCCCCATCAGGGTGCTGACCGGGGACGCCGATCCCAAGGTGCACGTCGACGACGTCCCGGCGTGGTCCGACGAAACCTCGGGCGAGACCAGCGTCCACGTATACGAGGGCGGCCATTTCTATCTCGCGCCGCACCTCGCCGAAATCAGTGACCTGATCTCGGCGGAAGTCGCAGCCGCGCTCGCCGAGTAAATGACCCACATTTCACAGCGGAGGTTGCCGATGGGCACCCGAAAGATTCTTGTCGTGGGTGCCGGCCAGTCCGGGCTGCAACTGGCCCACGGACTGCGCCGGCACGACTACGACGTGACCGTGATGACGTCCCGTACCCCCGACGAGATCCGCGAGGGCCGGGTGCGGTCGACCCAGGCGATGTTCGCCCCCGCGCTCCGGCACGAACGCGACCTCGGGCTGAACTTCTGGGACGACGAGGCCCCCGTCATCGACGGGTTCCATTTCGCGCTACCCACCCTGACCGGCGGGCCAGGCAACCGGGGCATGGACTTCCACGGCCGGATGGAGAGCCCGTTCCAGTCCGTCGACCAGCGGCTCAAGATGTGCGTCTGGCTGCAGGAATTCGCCCGCAAGGCCACCCGGGAGACCGGTGAGGACCGGGTGATCGTGGGCAGCGCGATGGGCTCCGACCTGGAGTACATGACCCGCAACGAGATGTACGACCTGATCGTCATCGCGGCCGGACGGGGCGGGCTGTCGCGCATGTTCATGCCCGAACCCGCGCTCTCGCCCTACAAGGAGCCGCAGCGCAACCTGTCGGTGACCTACGTGCGCGGCTTGCGGCCCGACCCCGATCTCGGCGACGCGAACATGGTCAATTTCACCCTCATACCCGGCCTTGGCGAGCTGTTCATCGTTCCCGCCCTCACCACGACGGGCCCGTGCCACATCCTCTTCTTCGAGGCCGTCCCCGGCGGGGAACTCGACCGCTTCACCCGCCGCACCCACACGGGCGCGGAGCATCTGAAGATCACCCTCGAGCTGATGCAGAAGCACACACCGCGTGAATACGAGCGGGCCCGGGACGTGGAACTGACCGACTGGGGCGCCTTCCTCACCGGCGCCGTCACCCCGGGGGTGCGCAACCCCGTGGGGCGGCCCGGCAGGAACGGCGGTCCTGTCCTCGGCATGGCGGACGCGGTCCTCACCAACGACCCGATCACCGGCCAGGGCGCCAACAACGCGGCGCACTGCGCGGCGGTGTATCTGCAAGCGATCCTCGAGCACGAAGGCAAGCCCTTCGACGAGGAGTGGATGCGGCGCACGTGGGACACGTTCTGGAACACGACGGGCAAGGCCGTGACGACGTGGACCAACACGATGCTCCAGCCGCCGCCCCACGTGTCGCGCATGTTCCCCGCGGCCGACAGGCACCAGGAGGTCGCCGACCGCCTGGCCAACGGCTTCGCCGATCCCAACGATCTTTCCGCGTGGTTCCTGGACCCGGACAAGGGCAGCGCATATCTGTCCGAAGGAGGATTTTGGTGAACAGCGATGGAGAGAGCATGACCGGTCAGGAAGCCGTCACCATAGCTCTGGAAGGCGGCCCCAGTGATTCGCCCGGGGAGGCTGCGCACCCAGCGGTCTCCGGCGCCATGGACACGGTGAAGGTCCCTCACCAGGGCGGATACGAGCACTTCGAACGCGACCCGGACCCGAAGGGCCCCGGCGGCAGGAGCTCCGAGGTCTTCCGGTGGGTTACCCGGATGGCCGAATAGTCCCCGGCTCCCCGGCACACACCTCGCCGGCCGGCCCCGCCCGGGGCCGGCCGGCGAGGTGCTTCTCTCAGGCGGTGGCCCGGACGCTCAGCGCGGTGGAAGGCAGCATGATCCGCCCGTCGCCCGCCGCGTGGCGCTCGACGGCGTCGGCCACCGCGCCCCAGGTGCCGGGATCGTCCTCGGACCCGAAGCGGCGCTTGATCAGATCGAGTACGGCCCGGGGGGTGACCGCCCGGCCGAAGGCCGCGTACTCCGCGGGGTTCTGCAGCACGAACGGCACGGTGAACTCCGTGACCGTGACGTCGCTGAACCCCGCCGCCGTCACGGTCTTGGCGAGTGCGTCGGCCTCGCACATGCTGAACGGCCCCGGCTGCCCCGGGGGCGGCCCGGGCAGCCGCAGCCGCTCACCGAGCACGCGGGTGGCCGTGAACAGCATGGGCACGGACTGCGGCGGCCCCCACGTGGTCGTCGCCAGCACCCCGCCCGGCTTGAGCACGCGCCGGATCGCCTCGAAGGTCGCGAGTTGGTCGATGACGAGCATCAGACCCCAGCGGCTCAGCACCACGTCGAACGACTCCGCGGCCAGGCCGATCGACTCCACGTCGCCTTCCACGAACTCGGCCTGGGGGAGCGCGGCAGCACGTGCGTGGGCCCGCGCGAGCATGGCGGTCGACAGATCCACCCCGACGACGCGACCCTCCGGGCCCACCGCCTCCGCGGCCCTGATCGCGGGCTCCCCGTGGCCGGTGCCCAGGTCGAGGACCGACTGACCGGGGCGTACGCCGCCCCGTTCGAGAAGGTGCTCGGTGGTGGGCTGTCCGCCGCGCTCGAAGATGTCGGTCGCGGCCGCCCAGCCGGCGCTCATGCCGTCCCAGGTGGACCGCTGGTTGTCCTTGAAGCGCTGCGGGTCGACGGACGGCGTGGGCATGTTCGCTCCAGACAGGGACGAGACGGAGGCGTCGGTGGGGCGGGGAGTCCGGTGGGCGTTGCTCAGTCGGTGGTCGCAGTCTTGACGGGGCCGAACTCGGAGAGGACGTCCAGGTACGGGAGCGGGTCTCCGTCCCAGTCGAGGGCGAGGATCTGCTCCCGGCTGCGGCGTCCGGCCATGACGCGCAGCAACTCGTGCCGGTCCGCGCGCAGTCGCGCGCCCGGCTCGCCGTCGCCGATCGTGCGCTCCATGCCCGCGTAGGAGAGGACCAGCGCGGGCAGTCCGAGGGCGCGGATGCGGTGCCCCAGGCCCATGCCGTATCCCGCGAGGGCCGTGGACAGCGCGGGGGACTCGGCCGCCCGGGGCAGGCCGAGGGCGGCGCGGATGTCGGTCTCGTGCACGACCAGGTCGTTGAGCGCGATATTGCCGGTCAGTGCCCCGAAGGGCGCGGCGTCCGGCCGCGGGCCGCGCAGCAGCTCCAGCAGCGGCGGGGTGGACTTCTGCCACTCGGCCACCAGTTGGTCCACCGGCCGGTCTTCCCGCTCGGTGACCTGCCGGGCGGTCATCGCGTCCCTGGCCCGCGCGACCCCGTCGTCGCGCCACTCGTCGAGAATGCTCTGCCCCTCGGCGAACTCCGGAAAGTTTCCCGTCGCGATGTCCGCGACGTATCCGGTGTGATGGGCCAGCACGTCGTGCACCGACCAGGCTGGGCAGGCGGGGACCCGCGTCTGCAATGCGGTCGCGGGATCGGTGACGACCGCGATCAGCCGCTCCTGGACATGCTGGTAGCCCTCTGCCGGATCGGGCATGGTGACCTCACTTATCGGCGATCCGTACGTGTCTGGGGTCCGTCGGAGACGGTTTCTCAGCCCATCGGGTAACGGCGGAAGCCGACGGCGTAGTCGCAGCCGGCGCCCAGGCCGACGTATCCCGTCATGTTGCGGAGGAAGTCGTCGGGCTCGAAGTCGTTGTCCAGGCCGTCGATGTACGCCTGGTGCTCGCGCAGCGAGGCGACGCCGGCGTTGATCGTCTCGCTGACGTCGGCGAAGTGGGTCGGGTCGCCCGTGGCGGCCACGTACGCGTCCTTGAGGCCGGTCACCTTCGGGCCCGCTTCGGGGAAGACCCACTCGTTGGCGGCGTCCCGGCACGCGTCCAGCACTGCCAGCCCGAGGGCGCGGTGGTCGGAGTGGTTGACCGGCCCCTTCTCGCCCCAGGTGAGGTCGAAGCTCATGGTGATGACCACCTCGGGCCGCAGCCGCCGGAACGCGGCCGTCAGGTCCCGCCGCAGCGGCAGCCCGTACTCCAGCAAGCCGTCGGGGTGGTCGAGGAACTCGACGTCGCTCACTCCGACGACGGCCGCGCCGCGCCGCTGTTCCGCGACCCGCAGCGGGCCGACCTCGTCGGGGTGCTTGCCCGCGATGCCCGCCTCCCCGCGGCTGGCGAGTACGTAGCTGACGTGCTTGCCCTGGCCGGTCCACCGGGCGACCGCGGCGGCGACCCCGTACTCCAAGTCGTCGGGGTGAGCGGCGACGGCGACGGCGCGGCTCCAATCCTCCGGTATCGGCTGCATCTTGCTTCCTTCGTGGTCAGATGTGTCGGAACACCCGGGCGGGATCTCGGCCGGCTCGGAAGGCGTGCGGAGACCCTGCCCGGGATTGACCGCGATCCGCGTGAGACTGCACGGGTGGAACGAGGGCGTCGTGCCGCCGACGGTGCGGATGGAGTGCGTTCAAAGCAGGTAGGCAACGACCGGTGTGATGCGGCCCGGTGTCCTGGCGATGCCGCTGGCAGAGTTACGTGGTCGATGCAGATGGACGGAACGTGGCTTGGCGATCCCGCAGCACTCACCACGCTCGCCCTCAAGGCCGCAGCTCATGACGTCGATATCACCATGCCGGGATGATGGTATCGGAGTTGGGCGATGTTATCTAGGGTGTGTCGGGCTCGCCGTCCGGACGGAACTCCGCGCTGCCCGTGGTCTCCAGGATCTTCTCCGCGGACGACGTGAGCAGGTCCGGCAGGTCGGGATGGGCGAGCGAGTAGAACATCTGTCTTGCCTCCGGGCGCGCCACCACGAGACCGCACTCGCGCAGCACCGCCAAGTGGGCCGAGACCGAGGACTGCGCCATGCCCATGGCGGTCGTCAGGTCGACCACGCGTGCCTCGCCGCCGGCCAGTCGCTGCAGAATCAGGGCTGATTCAAAGTCGTGGTGATCATGTGGTGTTGCTGGTCACGGGAGGCCGATCAAGTCCAGTGGGAGGGTGAAGGGCTGGTAGGAGACCTTGCGCAGGCCGCCGGCGATGCTGTGGTGCCCGGCGGCGCGCAGGGTGCTGATCGCGAAGCTGCGGAGCGTGGCCGTGTTCTCCGGGCCGTGCCCGTTTCGGATCCTGGAGGCGTCCTCGCCGAACGTGGTGTCTCGGACGTAGTGGACGGCCTCGATGCCCCACTGCGTCGGGCGAGTTTCCCGATGGCCTGCGGCGATGCGTCACGGGCCGGCACCCGCAGCCGGCTGACGGTGCGCCCGCCGGGCAGCACGGCCGACAGCAGATGCGCGGCCGGCGCGCAGGCGGTGCGCGAGCCGCGGGCACACTTACCGTCCACGGCCAGATGTGCCGCACCGGCGGGATCACAGCCGAGCAGGTCGGCGAGCCCACCGGGGCACACCACGGCCAGAATGCGGCGGATCGTCGAGCCGGACGCCGCCCGGCGCACGCCCAGCGGACCGACGGCCCGCACACCGAGGCGGGCCAGTGTGTCCTGCGGCGCGTGACGGGCCCACTGGCCGACGGCCAGGTAGGAACGGGCACCGGCCAGCACCGCGCAGCAGGCGGTGAGCACCACCGCCACCAGTGAGTGCCGCCGTCCGCGCCGGTGGCGCGGGTCGCGAAGAACCGCGAGCCGCTCAGCGATGCCGCTCACGGCACGCTGGGCGGCAGCGGGCGACTTGGTCAGGCAGACGGTGGCAGACTGGCGGCACATCGAAGCTTCGGAAGCACTGGGCGACTTGGCAAGGTCACCCCGCCAACCGGAGCTTCGTTGCGTTCGTCACGGCCTCCCCCGGATCCTCACACCATCACGACCTGCACACCCTTATGATCACCCAGACTTTGAATCAGCCCTGGCTGAAGAATGGACAGCCGGGCCGGATCGGCGAGGCCCCGGAACAGTGACACGGCGGGCGCGAGATTCTTTCGGAATTCGGGCGATGCAGCCCCGCTCGTTATCGCCATACGTCGACGATAACACTCGGCGTAATTGCCCAGAACGGGCTGCCATACAACATGCGCAGGGGGTCGTGATTTAGCAATCCGCAGGCCCGCACGAGATACCGTTCATGACGCATTTCCTTCTACGGTGCCGTGAATATGACCGCACGCCGTATCGGCGCCCACTGCGGCCAGAAGGTGCCCCGCGTTGTTCAGCAGATCGAGGAGTTCCGGCTGATGGGTTATGTAGTAAGCGTGACCGTGCTCCGCGATGCGCCGGTCCACCAGCCCGCAGTCCATGAGATACGACAGGTGTGCCGAAGTGGTGGCGGAGGGCAGACCCAGGGCCTTCACGAGATCGACGACGGTGCCCTCGCCGAACGTCAGGCGCTGGAGGATTGCCAGCCTCGTGGTGTCGCCCAGGAGGTGGAACAGCGCCACCGTCGCCGCCTTGGTCTCGCCGGCGGTCCTGGTCTTGACGTCGAGATGGTCGCCGGATCGGCCCCAACTACGGGTCATTCTGATTCCTTCCGGTTGGGTCGGAAGTAGCGATGTGTTGCCATGTGTGCGTGAACAGGCATTCAGTGCTTCGTCGCGCGGAGCCATGGGGGTGTCCCACCTCCGTGCTCGCTCATTACCCGCAATGGTACGGGCGTATCGAAGGATGTCCAGCCACTTGAGTAAGCGAAGACCGACATTCCTCTTGAGTCATTCGGGCGGCGCCGGGTCATGAAGTCCGCGGAGTGCGGATACCCTCTCGATATTCATGCCTATTTGGGCACATTGGGGGCATTTCCGGGGGGTCGTTGTGGGTGGGGGGCTTTGATCGATGATATAACGTCGGATTACGCCCTGTCCTGGCGCTGCACTGACCACGAACGCGGCTCGTTCCGTAGCCGCGTGTTTCTCGGAGGTGAGTACTGTGCCCGTCCTTGCGCTCGTCCTTTTTGTGGCATTCGTACTGTTGGCCGGTGTTGCTCGGGCTCTGATCCAGCAGCGCCGCAACGACGACACGGGCATTCGCGCCCGCGCGTCGATCCCGGCCCAGCAGCAGGCGAGGTCCGTGCTGGTCACCGGGACGGTGCTGGTGGGTATCGCGGCGCCGGTGGCCGATCTCGTCGGCCTCGACGCGATAGGTTTCCTCGATCACACGGCCGTGCGGCTGACCGGTGCGGGTATCGCCGTGCTGACGCTGATCCTGGTCCTCGGTGCCCAGAGCGCCATGGGGGCTTCCTGGCGCAACGACGTCGACCCGGAGGAGAGCACCGCCCTGGTCACGGGCGGCCCCTTCGCCCTCATCCGCAACCCGATCTACACCGCCACCCTCGTCTTCGTCCTTGGCATCGCCCTGGTCGTGCCCAACTACCTGGCCCTGGTTGGAGGGGCGGCGTGCCTGCTCGGTCTGCAGCTCCAGGTGCGGCGGGTGGAGGAGCCCTACCTCCGCCGCGTCCACGGCAGCCCGTACCACCAGTACTGTGCCAGCACCGGCCGTTTCCTTCCGGTCATCGGCCGGGTGCGTGTTCCGGAGGCCGAGGCCGACCAGTCGGCCTGACCGAGGCCGCCGGCTGACGCAGACCGTGGGTTCTTGTTTCACACCTGTGTGAAACAAGAACCCACGGTCGCTGCGCAGCCGGCCGGGTGGTCGATCTCGTCAGCGCTCCGCCGTCGGCCGCGGCGGCCGGACTTCCCAAGCAGGCCGTTGGGGCCGGTCGTTGTAGACGATGACGTCGGCGTGGTCGGTGGGGCGTGCCGTGGCGAAGTAGAGCTGCTGGGCGGGGATGTAGCGGTGGCGCCAGGACCGTTCGATGTCCGTGGCACCGGCGGTGGACCCCGCCTGTGCGGTGGCCCGGTTCCGGGCGCGACCCACCGTCTCGTCGAACGGGACGGACACCAAGATGCGCAGGTCCCACCGGTCGATGGGATCCGGGCGCAGGAGGAAGACGCCGTCGAAGAGCAGGACGGCGTCTGCGGCGGCGGTCCTGGCCGGCGGGGACGCGGGGGTGTCGGTGCCGCCGTCGTGGACCGCGTGCCGGAACCTCCGGTCGCCGCCGGGGCCCAGCGGATCGAGCAGGACCGGCACAGCGCGGCGCGGTCGTGGGCGTCGTGGTAGCAGCTTGCGGCGGAGCACCGGCCGCGTCGGTAGCGCTGCTCGCGGGGGAAGAGGAAGTCGTCGACGGTCGCGCGGACGACGTCGCGGCCCTGCGCGCGCAGGGAGACGGCGAGTTCGTCGGCCAGTGTGGTCTTCCCGGCGGCGGGCGGCCCGTCGACGGCGACCCGCAGCGGGTGCGCGGTCGTGACGGAGCCGATCACCCCGGCCAGCCGGCCGATGAGCCCGGCGCGGGTACCTCGGTCCGTGGCTGCCTCCCATGCGGTGTCTCTACGGGTCCTCACATGCCGCGTTCAAGGGGTGTCCGGATCGGCAGGTCCACCGTCCTCTACGGCACGCTGCCCACCCGCTCGCGGCCTCCCAGCATCCCGCGCCGCGCCCGCGGCGGGGGCGGGCTGGTCCATCAGCCGCCACACGGGGAAGATCGCCGGGGCGAGCGTGACGACGAGGTACGCACCACCGAGCACCCACGTCGCGGCGAACAGCCCCGCCGAGTCCACGAAGTACCCCGCGACGAGGCCCCCGAGCGGCGTGACCGTCAGCACCGAGGCGGTGGTCGCGCTGAGCGCCGATGTCTGCGAGCCCTGCCGGCAAGAGACCCGTGGTGCTTGCGGAGCCGGTTACGTGGTTCGTACGTCCGCGACCGCGTGGGACAGGGTGGCTATGCCTTCTGCTATTGCGCGTTCCGAAAGGGTTGCGTAGCCGAAGATCAGGCCGCCCGGGCCCGCCGGGTTGAGGCGGTAGCGGGCGACGCTGCGTAGGGCGACGCCGCGGCGGGCGGAGGCGGCGACGACTGCCGCCTCGTCGAGATCCGGCGGCAGCCAGGCGACCACGTGTTGCCATGGTGGTGTCGAAGGTGTGGGCGTGACGGGGGTGGGCACGGCGGGTGGGTGGCTGGAGGGGCACGGCGGGGGCGCCGGGCTGGGGCGGGATCGTGTAGTTCCACTCGCCGTGGAAGCTGTCGGGGGTGATGGTGAGTGCGGCGGCGTGCTGGGCGTCGATTTCGATACCGATGGGCTAGGTGCCCTCGTCCAGGCGGGCTTCACGCTGGCGAGACGCCGACGTATCAATCGGATAGGCGGGCCGGGTGACCGGCCCTCCTACCCGATTGATGCTCCGTCGGAGGAGCAGCTCAGGTTCAACTTCCAAGAAGCATCCTCCGCGGTTGCCTACAGCGAGGACCCCGGGGACGACCGTCGGCGACTCCCAGTCGGTGAAGAGCACGACGACACAGATGGCCTGCGCTGACCTGAACACACACGGAAACGCTCCGGTGGGCGTCAGGGGAGTCGCAGGGGTCGTCTGGGTCTCGCAGGGCGATTGTCCGCAGGCTGGTTCTGCGCGGCCTGTGCGGGTCGGTGCAGGACTACCTCGACGGCGTCTTGGGCGACTGACGCGTTCCTGAAGTGTGGCTGCTGCTGGTGTGTCGGTTACAGGCGCTTCGCTGTGCGGTCGCGCAGCAGCAGCCACTGACTCGCGTCAGCGCCACCTGGGCGTACAGCCGGTCCATGCAGCAGCACGGCGTAAGCCGTCCTCTCCGCCGTGCCCGGGGCGCCATACTGGCCTGGCGCCTCCCGGGTCGGGAATGACCTCGTCATACCCTTCCAGGCCTTGTCCGCGTTCGGAGTGCTGAGCATCGGCCCTCCCGGGCTCAATAGGGTCGTGCAGTGAAGTACGAGCAGGCGTGTGAACATCCCCGGTACGGATTGACCGTCCATTCGAAGGGCATCCGGGACGCGCCCGGTGCCCGGTTCACGATCGAACGGGCGCGGATCTCGTGGAAGGTGATGCCGCGGAATTCGGGGGTGTCGAAGGTCCTGGCGGTCACCGCGTCCGTACCGAAGAGCGCAGCGTCGCGGGCCGACATGGGGTTCTCGGCCAGATTGTCCCAGCGCCTGTGCACCTCCTCAGTTGTACTGACCACTGAATAGAACACGTGTTCCCATGATCGATGCAACCCCGGATTTGGGCGCGCCTCGCGGAGATGGTTGGCTGGCCGCCCGGAGAAACGAATGCTGGAGGAAGCCATGGCGCAGGTCGAGGCCACGACGGAGCGGATCATCGCGGCGGACCCGGAGACGGTGTTCGACGCGCTGGCGGACTACCAGGAGATCCGTCCGAAGGTGCTGCCCGCGCACTTCAGTGAGTACGAGGTCCGCGAGGGCGGCGACGGCGAGGGGACGCTCGTCCACTGGAAGCTCCAGGCGACCAAGAAGCGCGTCCGTGACTGTCTCCTCGAAGTCACCGAGCCCACGGACGGGCAGCTCGTGGAGAAGGACCGCAACTCCTCCATGGTCACCACCTGGGTCGTCACCCCGGCCGGCGAGGGCCGTTCCAAGGCCGTCGTCACCACCGTCTGGGACGGCGCGGGCGGCATCGGCGGCTTCTTCGAGAGGACGTTCGCGCCCAAGGGACTCGCCCGTATCTACGACGAGCTGCTCGAAAAGCTCGCGGCCGAGACGGAGAAGGCGTCCGAGACGTCCTGAGTCTCAAGTCCGCGACCCGTCAAGTCCCTTGAGTACGCGGCCGCCCTGACGTCAAGAGACACCGGCCCCGGGGTCACCGATTCGAGTGGATTTCCCCGCGACGCGTGACGTGCGCCCGCGCACCACGCGTCGTGGGAAACCCGCTGATGAGCGCCCCCGGGAGTTCCTCCCCACCAACTGCCGCCACGCGCCGTACGGCCTTCGGCGAACCGTCCGACTTGCTCCCGCTCTGCGTGCAATGTGAAGAATTACGCCGCGCAGACGCGACGAAGGGGAGCAATTCGTGGGTGGCATCACGCTGGTGAAGGACGACGAGCAGGCCACCGTGCCCACTCCGGCCACGATCAATCCGCCCCCACCCGCCACCGGCGCCGCCACCCCGGGCGACGAACTCTCCCCGCGCCGGGTGCGCCTGGTCTTCATCGGGCTGATGCTCGCGCTGCTCCTCGCGGCGCTGGAGCAGATGATCGTCGCCACCGCCCTGCCGAAGATCGTCGGGGAGCTCCAGGGCCTCGACCGGATGCCCTGGGCGATCACCGCGTATCTGCTGACCTCCACGATCGGCCTGCCGATCTACGGCAAGCTCGGCGATCTCTTCGGCCGCAAGGGCGTCTTCCAGTTCGCCATCGTCGTCTTCGTCGTCGGATCGGCCCTGGCCGGCTGGTCCCGCACGATGAACGAACTCATCGCCTTCCGCGCCCTCCAGGGCGTCGGCGCCGGCGGACTCATGATCGGCGTCCAGGCGATCATCGCCGACATCGTGCCGCCCCGTGAACGCGGCCGCTACATGGGCCTCATCGGCGGCGCGTTCGGCCTCGCCTCGGTCGCCGGGCCGCTGCTCGGCGGCTTCTTCACCGACCATGTCTCCTGGCGCTGGTGCTTCTACTTCAACGTGCCGTTCGGCCTCGTCACACTCGCCGTCGTCACCGTCGTACTCAAACTCCCCAAGCCCCGGAGCAAGGCCCGTCTCGACATCATGGGCGCCTTGCTGCTCGCCGCCGCCTCGACCTGCCTGGTGCTGCTGACCAGTTGGGGCGGTACGGAGTACGAGTGGGGCTCGCGCGTCATCCTCGGACTCGCCGCCGGCTCCGTCGTGACGGCCGTCCTGTTCCTCGTGGTCGAACGCTTCGCGCCCGAACCGATCATCCCCCTGCGGCTGTTCCGCGACTCGATCTTCAACATCACCGGTCTCGTCGGCGCGGTCATCGGCGTCGCGCTCTTCGGCGCCGCCAGCTATCTGCCGACCTTCCTCCAGATGGTCGACGGCGCCTCGGCCACCGAGTCCGGCCTGCTGATGCTCCCGATGATGGGCGGCATCGTCGGCGCGTCCGTCATCTCCGGCCAGCTGATCAGCAAGACCGGCCGCTACCGGGTCTACCCCATCCTCGGCGCGGCGATCTCCGCCGTCGGCATGTGGCTGCTGTCCCGCCTGGAGACGGACACCTCCCGGCTCGAATACAGCGTCTGGCAGGCCGTGCTCGGCATCGGCATCGGCCTGGTCATGCCGGTGCTGATCCTCGCCGTGCAGAACTCCGTCCAGCCCTCCGACCTCGGCACCGCCACCAGTGCCAACAACTACTTCCGGCAGATCGGCGGCAGTGTCGGCGCCGCCATCTTCGGCACGCTCTTCGCCGACCGGCTCACCGACGCGCTCGTCGACCGAGTCCCGTCCGGGGCCGGGCTGCCGAGCGCGGAGTCCATCACGCCGCAGATGGTGCACGCGATGCCGCCCGCGCTGCGGGACAGCTACATCCAGGCGTACGCGGACGCGATGCCGCGAATCTTCCTCTACCTCGTGCCGGTGCTCCTGCTCGGCCTGCTCATCGCCTGCTTCCTCAAGGAGAAACCGCTGGTGTCCTACAACGCGTCCACCGCCGAGTCCACCGCCGTTCCGTCCGCCCGCACCGCCCCGTCGGCCTCCGTTCCCTCGAACGGCGCCGCCCCGTCCCCCACCTACACACCGGGCGTGGCCGTCTGCGGCACCGTCCAGCACCACGACGGCACCACCGTCCCGCGCGCCGCCCTCACCCTCATCGACGTACAGGGCACCCAGATCGGTCGCGGGGCCAGCGGCGAGGACGGGCGGTACGCGCTGAGCGTGCCCGGCGCCGGTTCGTACGTGATGATCGCCGCCGCCGGCGGGCACCAGCCGCAGGCCGTCACCGTGACCGTCGGCGAGCGGCCCGTCGAACTCGACGTGGTCCTCGGCGGCGCCGGACGGCTCGCCGGAGCCGTACTGACCGCCGACGGCACCCCCGTACGCGACGCCGCCGTCACCCTCACCGACGTACGCGGTGACGTCGTCGCCTCCACCCGCAGCGGGCGCGAAGGCGGTTACGTCATCTCGGAGTTGGTGGCGGGGGAGTACACCCTCGCGGCCAGCGCGCCCGCCTTCCGCCCCGCCGCGCTCCTCGTCAGTGTCCAGGCCTCGCGTGAGACCAGACAGGACATCGAGCTGGCCGGCGGAGCGGTGCTGCGCGGCACGGTACGGGCCGGCGGGGGCCGTACGGTCGAGGACGCCCGTGTCACGCTGCTCGACGCGGCGGGCAATGTCGTCGACACTCTTACGACGGGCGCCGACGGTACGTTCCGTTTCGTCGATCTGTCCTCCGGCGAGTACACGGTCATCGCCGCCGGGTATCCGCCGGTGGCCACGGTGCTGCGGATGGCGGGCGGCGGGCGCACCGAGCGGGACCTGCAACTGGGCCACGAGGACGGGGCCGCTTACTGACTGAATTTCAGTCAACTTTCCGGAGTGCGCGGGCGCACGACCTTTTGGTTGATTGCCCCGCGCACTGCGTGTTCGGAGCCGTACCGTGGGTGCACAGCCGCAGATCCCGGCGGCGGGGAAGGAGCCTTCCACCCATGGACAGTGGCACTCCGCCGCTCCGGTCACGGCAGCAGCACGCCGTGGCCGGCCGGATTCCGCTCGCCGTGGTCGTCGTGGACGCCAACGGCCTCGTGTCGCACTGGTCGAGCGGCGCACGGCGGCTTTTCGGCCATTCCAAGGAAGACGCGGTCGGGCAGCCCGCGGGCGATCTGATGCCGGTCGCCGGGGCGCTCACCGAGGACCGGACCGGGCGGGTCAACGGCGCGTACGAGGCGTACGACGGGTACGACGAGCTCGGTCCCGACCTGCACGGACGCAGCCCCTATCCGACCGCGGGCCGGGCGAAACTCTCCGACGTGGGACGACCCAGGCTCGACGTGCTGTGGTGGGCCTATCCGCTCGCGGGGCCGGGACCCGGCCGCCATCTCGTACTCGCGGCGGACGTCGACCAGCTCCGTATCGACGTCGGCGCCGACAGCGAGCGGATCGCGCCCAGCTTCTCGCTGCACACGGAATTCCCCGACTCCGACTCACTGGCCGGCCAACTCCCGCACATCCTGCCCAACATGAGCGTCGCGGACTCGGAGCGCATCGTCGCCCAGGTCCTCGAACTCGGCTATCCCGTCCTGGAGTTCAGCCACCACGACCGGGTCCCGGTCACTCCCGACTGGGGTGTGCCGCGCCGCGCGGCCGTACGGCGGGGCCGCGCGTACGGTACGGCGGACCGCGACGGGCCGGGCGCCGACCTGACGCACCACACCGCCGACGGCGCCGGCCACTCCGTGCCTACGCCCGAACTCGACCTCGAATACGCGGCCGTCCGCGAACGCCTGGAGTTCCTGAACGAGGTCAGCGGCCTGATCGGCTCCTCCCTCGATCTGGCGCGCACCATCCGCGAGGTCACCAGCGCTGCCGTCCCCCGCTTCGCCGACTTCGCGGGCACCCATCTGCGGGCCGCCGTCCTGGCCGGTGAGGGTTTCCCCACCGGCACGCCCGACGTGACCACCATCTGGCACCGCGTCTGGGTCGAGCACAACGACGAACCGGGCCGCTGGGACGACACGGTGCCGATCGGCGAGGCCATCGCCTTCCCCGAACACACCCCGTTCTTCCAGTGCATGGTCACCGGCGAGCCCGTCCTGATCCCCCGGCTCGACGAGGCGGACGGCGACCGGATCTCCGCGCAGTTCGAGAAGCGTGACCTGCGTCCGCTCATCAACAACCGCTCCATGCTGCTCGTACCGCTCAAGGCGCGCGACGTGGTGCTGGGCTTCATGGTGCTGATGCGGCGTCAGGAGCGGCACCCCTTCGACGACATGGACCGCACCACCGGCGCCGAACTGGCCGCGAGAGCCGGTCTGGTCCTGGACAACGCCAGGATGTACACGTATCAGGAGAATGTCGCCGACACCCTCCAGGACAGCATGCTGCCCCAGGTCGCGGGCCGGATGGCGGGCTGCGACATCGCCACCCGCTATCTGCCCGGCGCCCGGCTCGGCAGGATCGGCGGCGACTGGTTCGACTCCGTCAAACTGCCCGGCTCACGTACCGCGCTGATCGTGGGCGACGTCATGGGCCACGGCCTCAACTCGGCTGCGATGATGGGCCAGTTGCGCACTGCCGTGCAGACCATGGCGACCATGGAGATGCCGCCCGCCCAACTGCTCCGTAATCTAGACGACTTGGCCCAGCGTCTGGGCGAGAACTATCTCGCCACGTGTCTCTACGCGGTCTACGACCCCATCCGCTCCGAGCTCCAGATCGCCAACGCCGGACATATCCCGCCCGTCGTGGTCCGCGCCGCCGACGGCCGCAGCGAACTGCTCGACCTGCCGACCGGCGCGCCCATCGGCGTCGGCGGAGTGCCGTTCGAGACCGCGACGGTCCGGGTCGGTCCCGGCGACCGGCTGGTGCTCTGCACCGACGGCCTCGTCGAGGTGCGCGGCCAGGACATCGGCGCGGGCCTCGCGGCGCTCTGCGAGTCGGCCGCGCATCCCGCCGCCTCCATGGACCGGGCCTGCGACACCATCATCCGCGCGCTCAACACACACGGCGGCCGTAAGGACGACGTGGCGCTGCTGATGGCCAGGCTGAACGGCATCCCGGACGGTGACGTCGCCGAGTGGCAGCTCGCCCTCGACCCGCGCGAGGTCGCGCGGGCCCGGCGGCTGGTGCGCGGCAAGCTCGACGACTGGAATCTGCCCGGGGCCGTGGAGAACGCGGAGCTGATGGTCAGCGAGCTGGTCACCAACGCCGTACGGCACTCCCGTACCCGCCATGTGGGGCTGCGGCTGGTCCGCACGGACGCCCTGCTCTGCGAGGTCACCGACGACGAACCGGCCCCGGCGAGCCTGTTGGGCGCGAAGCCCGACGACCAGTTCGGCAGGGGGCTGCGGGTCGTGAGCCGGCTGGCCCGCGGCTGGGGGAGCAGCAGCACCCCGCTCGGCAAAACGGTGTGGTTCGAACAGGCCCTGGCGGGAAGAGGTCCGCGAGTCCCGCGGATCTGACGCATCGTCAATTCGCCCTCTCGGGGCGAGAGATGGGGAGGCCCCATGAGCGTGTCACAGCGTTATCTGGACGCGTGGGAGAGCTACTGGCGCGAGACCTCCGACGCCCCGGGCGAGGCGATCTGGGACTCCGACCCCTCTCTCACCGCCGTACCGCACTGCGACATACTCCTGCCGCACGCCGACCCGGCCCTTCCCGTGGTCGACCTCGGCTGCGGCAACGGCACCCAGACCCGCCATCTCGCCACCCGCTTCGCCCGCGCGGTGGGCGTGGACCTCTCGCACGCGGCGATCGAGCACGCGCGCCGCGCGGACACCGAGAAGGCCGCCGAGTTCGAGCAGCTCAGCCTCGTGGACCGGGAAGCGGTCCGGGCGCTGTCGGAGCGGGTCGGCGACACACACGTCTATATGCGGGCCGTCATCCACCAGAGCGAGCCGCAGGACCGGCCCGTCGTCGCGGGAGCGGTCGCCACGCTGCTCGGGACGCGCGGCAGGGCGTTCGTCGTGGAGCTGACCTCGGCGTCCAGGGCGGTGCTCCAGCGGGCCTCCCAGGACCCCGGCGGACCGCCCGCGAAGCTGCGGCGGGTCTTCGACCACGGCCTGAAGCCGGCCGGGGCCTCCGACGAGGAGGTGCCCAGGCTGCTGACCGAGGCGGGCCTGCAAATCCTCGACAGCGGGGACACCACGCTTCCCCAGACGGAGTATCTGGCCGACGGCACCCGGATCGACCTCCCCGCCCGTTGGTTCGTCCTGGCCCCCGCCCGAGGCGCTTAGGGGGCGCCTCGCCGATCTTGCGGTCCGCCCGGCACGGGCCGGGGTGGTCGTCGTGTCCGTCGGCGCGTACGGTTTCGCTGCATGAAGATCCTCATCAGCGCCGACATGGAAGGCGCCACCGGTGTGACCTGGCCGGCCGACGTCCTGCCGGGGACGCCGCAGTGGGAGCGCTGCCGCGCCTTGTTCACCTCGGACGTGAACGCCGCCGTCCTCGGCTTCCTGGACGGCGGCGCCGACGAGGTGCTCATCAACGAGGCGCACTGGACCATGCGCAATCTGCTGCTCGAAGAGCTGGACGAGCGCGCCCAGATGCTCACCGGCCGTCACAAGTCGCTGAGCATGGTCGAGGGCGTCCAGCACGGCGATGTCGACGGGATCGCCTTCGTCGGCTACCACACCGGCGCGGGCACCGAGGGCGTCCTCGCGCACACCTATCTCGCCAACTCCATCACCGGTGTCTGGCTGAACGGCGCCCGCGCGAGTGAGGGCCTGCTCAACGCCCAGGTCGTCGCCGAGTACGGCGTCCCCGTGGTCCTCGTCACCGGCGACGACCTGACCTGCCGGGACGCCGACGGTTACGCGGCGGGCGCCCGCAAGGTGGCCGTCAAGGACCATGTCTCGCGGTACGCCGCCGTCTGCCGCACCCCCGCGCGTACCGCGGCCGACATCCGGGCGGCGGCCAAGGAGGCCACCGCGCTGGCCGTACGGTACGAACCGGTCGCCGGCGGCCCGTTCACCGTCCAGCTGGAGTTCGACGCCGAGCATCTGGCCGCCGCCGCCACGGTCGTCCCCGGAGTGGTACGCGCCGGTGAACGGCGTGTCGCGTACACGAGCGGGACGATGTACGAGGGCATTCGCACCTTCAAGGCGGTCACCACGATCGTCTCGGCCGCGGTGGAGGAGCAGTATGGCTGACATGACGCCCGAGAACATGAGTACGGAGAGAGCACAGCCCATCGACATGGTGGCGCTGGACGAGGTGGTGTCGTTCACCTCGGACCTCATCCGTATCGACACCACCAACCGTGGCAACGGCGACTGCGAGGAACGCCCCGCCGCCGAGTACGTCGCCGAGCGGCTGGCCGCCGCCGGACTGGAGCCCACGCTCCTCGAACGGACCCCCGGCCGCACCAACGTCGTCGCCCGCATCCCCGGCACCGACCCGACGGCCGACGCGCTCCTGGTCCACGGCCATCTGGACGTCGTGCCCGCCGAGCCCGCCGACTGGTCCGTGCACCCCTTCTCCGGCGAGGTCAGGGACGGCGTCGTGTGGGGGCGCGGGGCCGTCGACATGAAGAACATGGACGCGATGGTGCTCGCCGTCGTCCGCGCCTGGGCCCGCGCGGGGGTCCGGCCGCGCCGGGACATCGTGATCGCCTACACCGCCGACGAGGAGGCGAGCGCGATCGACGGCTCCGGCTTCCTCGCCGACCACCACCCGGAGCTCTTCGAGGGCTGTACGGAGGGCATCAGCGAATCCGGGGCCTTCACCTTCCACGCCGGGCCCGGCATGACGCTCTACCCCGTCGGGGCGGGCGAGCGCGGCACCGCGTGGCTCAAGCTCACCGCGCACGGCAGGGCGGGCCACGGCTCCAAGGTCAACCGCGCCAACGCGGTCAGCAGGCTCGCCGCGGCCGTCGCCCGTATCGGCCACCACGAATGGCCGCTCAGGCTCACCCCGACCGTCCGCGCCGCGCTCGGGGAACTGGCCGCGCTCCACGGTTTCGACGTCGACGTCGAGTCCGAGCACTTCGACCCCGACGCCCTGCTCGCCAAGCTCGGCCCCGCCGCGGACCTGGTCGCGTCGACCGTGCGCAACAGCGCCAACCCGACGGTCCTGGAAGCCGGTTACAAGGTCAATGTGATCCCGGGGCAGGCCGTCGGCTTCGTGGACGGCCGGATGCTGCCGGGCGGCGAGGACGAATTCAGCACCACGATGGACGAGTTGACCGGACCCGACGTGGACTGGGAGTTCCACCACCGCGAAGTGGCCCTCCAGGCGCCGGTCGACTCACCGACGTACGCCAAACTCCGCGCGGCCGTCGAGCGGTTCGACCCGGCCGGGCACGTCGTGCCGTACTGCATGTCGGGCGGCACCGACGCCAAGCAGTTCTCCCGCCTCGGTATCACCGGCTATGGTTTCTCGCCGCTGAAGCTGCCCGTCGGCTTCGACTACCAGGCCCTCTTCCACGGAGTCGACGAACGGGTCCCGGTGGACGCCCTGCACTTCGGGGTCCGCGTTCTCGACCACTATCTCCAGACCGCGTAGGGGAGTTGGGCATGCCGCAGATCGCGCCGTACGGATCATGGCCGTCACCGATCGACGCCGCGCTGGCCGCCTCGCACGACGGGCGACCGGAGTACGTCGGCACGGTCGGCGACGAGGTGTGGTGGACCGAGCCGCGGCCCACGGAGGAGGGCCGGCGCGTACTCGTACGCCGCCGGTCCGACGGCCGTGAGGAATCCGTCCTGCCCGCCCCCTGGAACGTCCGCACCCGGGTCATCGAGTACGGCGGCAGGCCCTGGGACGGGGCGGTACGGGCCGACGGCTCCACCCTCGTCGTCTTCGCGCACTTCCCGGACCAGCGGCTGTACGCGTACGAGCCGGACGGCGACGGGCCCCCGCGCCCGCTCACCCCTGCCCCCGCCCCCGCGCCGGGCGGCCGGGTGACCGGCACCCTGCGCTGGGCCGATCCGCAGCTGCGTCTCGACAGCGGCGAAGTCTGGTGCGTACTGGAGGAGTTCACCGGAGAGTCGCCCACCGACGTACGCCGCGTCCTCGCCTCCGTACCGCTGGACGGCTCGGCCGCGGACGACCGCGCCGCCGTGACCGAACTCTCCGACGGCCGGCACCGCTTCGTCACCGGACCCCGGGTGTCACCGGACGGCCGGCACGTCGCCTGGATCGCCTGGGACCACCCCCGGATGCCCTGGGACGGCACGGAACTGCTGCTCGGGGACACCGCCGGGACAGGCGCCTTCACGGGGGTCCGCACCGTCGCCGGAGGACCGGAGGAGGCCGTCGTACAGGCCGACTGGGCGCCCGACGGCTCCCTCCTGTACGTCTCCGACCCCGGCGACTGGTGGCAGCTGAACCGGCTGCGGCTCGACCCCGCCGCGCCGGCCGGCGTCCGGGCGCCCGTCCGGCTGAGCCCCGCCGTCGACGAGGAGTTCGGCGGACCGCTGTGGAAGATCGGCCTCCAGTGGTTCCGGCCGATGGCCGACGGCATGATCGCCGTCGTCCACGGCAAGGGCGCCACCGCGCTCGGCATCCTCGACCCCGAGACCGGCCAGCTCGCGGACGCCGCCGGGCCCTGGACCGAATGGGCCGCCACCCTCGCCGTCCGGGGCACCCGGGTGATCGGCGTCGGCGCCAGCCCGCGCAGCGCGTACGAGATCGTGGAGCTGGACACCGCCACCGGGCGGGCCCGGGTCATCGGCTCGGCGCACGACGACCCGGTCGATCCCGTGTACTACCCCGAGCCGCAGATCCGCACGTTCACCGGCCCGGACGACCGCGAGATCCACGCCCACATCTACCCGCCGCACAGCCCCGGCCACAGTGCGCCCGGCGAGGAACTGCCGCCGTACGTGGTGTGGGCGCACGGCGGACCCACCAGCCACGCGCCCCTCGTACTCGACCTGGAGATCGCCTACTTCACCTCGCGCGGCATCGGCGTCGCCGAGGTCAACTACGGCGGCTCCACCGGCTACGGACGCGCCTACCGCGAACGGCTCCGTGAACAGTGGGGTGTCGTCGACGTCGAGGACTGCGCGGCCGTCGCCCGCGCCCTCGCCGACGAGGGCACCGCCGACCCCGCGCGGCTCGCGATCCGGGGCGGCAGCGCGGGCGGCTGGACCAGCGCCGCCTCGCTCACCTCCACCGACGTCTACGCCTGCGGCACCGTCATCTACCCGATCCTCGATCTGTCGAGCTGGGTCTCCGACGGGACGCACGACTTCGAGTCGCGGTATCTGGAGTCGCTCGTCGGCCCGTTCGCCGAGGTACCGGGCCGCTACCGCGAACGCTCGCCGATCAACCACGTCGACCGGATCACCGCCCCGTTCCTGCTGCTCCAGGGGCTGGACGATGTGATCTGTCCGCCGGTCCAGTGCGAACGCTTCCTCGCCCAGCTGGCCGGGCGCGGCATCCCGCACGCGTACATCACCTTCGAGGGCGAGGGCCACGGCTTCCGCAGGGCGGACACGATGGTCCGCGCGCTGGAGGCCGAACTGTCCCTGTATGCCCAGACGTTCGGGATCAGCCGTCCCGACGTCCCGGTACTGGAGCTGGAGAAGTGACCGCCTCGCCCGGCCCCGCGCCCGGCTCGTCCGTCGAGCCTCTGATCCGCCCGCCCCGGCTTCGCCCCGGCGCGAAGGTCGCCGTCGTCGCCCCCAGCGGCCGACTGCCCGCCGACCGCCTCGAAGCGGGCCTGGACATCCTGCGCGGCTGGGATCTCGATCCGGTCGTGGCGCCTCATGTCCTCGACCAGCACCGGGAGTTGGAGTACCTCGCGGGAACGGACGCCTCGCGCGCCCGCGACCTCCAGGACGCCTGGTGCGACCCGACGGTCTCCGCCGTCCTGTGCGCGCGGGGCGGCTACGGCGTCCAGCGCATGGTCGACCTGCTCGACTGGGACGCCATGCGCGCGGCGGCCCCCAAGGTCTTCGTCGGCTACAGCGACATCACCGCGCTGCACGAGGCGTTCGCCGTCCGCGCGGGAGTCTCGACCCTGCACGGTCCGATGGTCGCCGCCCTGACCTTCCTCAAGGACGCCGCCACCCAGGAGTCCCTGCGCGCGACGCTCTTCGAACCGGATACGGTCCGGACCGTCGGCCTGGACACGGCGGGCGCGCTCGTCCCCGGCCGGGCCCACGGCACCACCCTCGGCGGCTGCGTCAGCCTGCTCGCCGCCGACCTCGGCACCCCGCACGCCCGCCCGTCCGCCGCCGGCGGGCTGCTGCTGATCGAGGACATCGAGGAGGAGCCGTACCGGCTGGACCGGATCCTCACCCAACTCCTGCGCTCCGGCTGGCTGGACGGGGTCGCCGGGGTCGCGCTCGGCTCCTGGGCGGGCTGCGGCCCGTACGAGGCCGTCCGGACCCTGATGCTCGACCGCCTCGGCGCCCTCGGTGTCCCCGTGGTCGAGGAACTGGGCTTCGGGCACGGCCCGACGAACCTGACGGTGCCACTGGGCGTCCCGGCGGTCCTGGACGCCTCCGCCGGCGCCGCCACCCTCACGCTGGACGTGCCGGCTCTGAGCTAGGGCCCAGGGGTCGCGGATCCCGCCCGGTCCGCGGATTAGGCTGGCGCGATGCCCGACACCACCTCCCCCGCAGGCGAGGGGCCACGTACGCGCGTACGCCCGTACCGGTACGAGGACGCCCGCGAGTTCGCCGCCCTCGCCCGCGACAGCAGGGGACTGCACCACCCCTGGCTCTTCCCGCCCCGGACCCCCGAGGCGTACCGGGACTACGCGAACAGCGTCATCGAGGACCCCACCAAGGCCGGCTTCCTCGTCTGCGACCTGGCCGACGGCCGGATCGCCGGGTTCATCAACATCAACAACATCGTCCGCGGCGGCTTCCTCAGCGGAGCCCTCGGCTACGGCGCTTTCGCCCACGCGGCCGGCCGGGGACTGATGGGCGAAGGGCTCGGCCATGTGCTGCGCCACGCGTTCGGACCACTCGGCCTGCACCGCCTGGAGGCCAACATCCAGCCAGGGAACAGCGCGTCGCTCGCCCTCGTCCGCCGCGCCGGCTTCCGTCACGAGGGCTTCTCGCCCGACTTCCTGCGGATCGACGGGGCCTGGCGCGACCACGAACGCTGGGCGATCACCGCGGACATGATCCGCGACGAGCCGCCCGGAGGGCTCAGCGCCCCTTCCGGTTGATCTTCATCGTGTCCATGTCCGTCACGGTCGACCGCAGCTCCCCGAAGCCGGCGCCGACTCCCCCGCCGAGCGCCCGCAGCGCCGCCTCCGCCCGTTCCTCGGCGAGCGCGGCGGCCATCTCCTCGCCGTCGGCGGAGTCGGAGACGATCTCGAACCGGTACGAGAAGTGCTTGAGCGACCTGTCGTAGGTGAGCGACCCCTCGGGTGTGAACCGCATCTGGCTGAGCCCGTGGTCGGCGAGCTCGTCCAGCAGCCGCGCACGCGCCTCGTCCATCAGCTGTTCGAAGGTCCCGCGGACGATCACCCGATAGGTGTGCTGCGTGGTCATGGACGTGCCGCCTTCTTCCCGAAGATCTTCGTTGAAGAAGGAGCGTACGACGCGGAGGATGGTCGGCATGCGGAATATCGTGGTGATCGACGCCCCCTCCAACCTCGGCCTGCGCCCACCGGCCCCCGGAACCGTCCCCGGCTGCTACAAGCTGGCCGGAGCCATGCGTGAGCAGCGGATCGTTCAGCGGCTCGGCGCGTTCGAAGGCGGGGTCGTCGTCCCGCCCCGCTACGACCGGGGCGACTGGAAGGAAGGCGACGGTGTCTTCAACGCCGCCGCCATCGCCGCGTACACCCGCCGCCTCGCCGACCGGATCGAGCGGCATGTGCGGGCCGGTGACTTCCCGCTCGTCCTCGGCGGCGACTGCTCCATCCAGCTCGGCGCCTCGCTCGCGCTGCGGCGCCTCGGGCGGTACGGCATCGCCGCGATCGACGGCTCGGCCGACTTCCGGCACCCCGGGAACTCGGCGTCCGTCGGCGCGGCGGGCGGTGAGGAGCTGGCCATCGCCACCGGGCGCGGGCAGAGCGACCTCACCGACATCGAGGGGCTGCGCCCGTACGTACGCGACGAGGATGTACGGCTCTTCGGCATCCGCGACTACGACGAGGACCGCGAGGAACTGGCCCGGCTGCGGATTCCCACCGTGTCCGTGGGGGAGTTCCGCGAGTGGGGCGCCGCCGATCTCGCGGGCGCCGTCCTCCAGACCCTGGAGTTGCCCGTCACCGACGGCTTCTGGGTGCATCTGGACGCGGACGTGCTCGACCCCGAGGTGATGCCGGCCGTCGACAGCCCCGACCCCGGGGGACTGCTCCCCGACGAACTCCGGTCGCTGCTCACGGTTCTGGTCCGCTCGGACCGTTGCGTCGGGCTCAACCTGACCATCTACGACCCCGATCTCGACCCCGACGGCACCGCCGGAGCACTGCTCGCGGACATCGTTGTGGCGGCCCTCACCCAAGACTGATCCCAAGGTGCTCTGTTCGGCGCGCACTCGACCGTGTTCCATGGTCAACGGGTGCGCGCCGGCCAACCCGTCCGCCGGCGGCCCCAGCGAGCGAAGCGAGGTTTGCCTGTGGCCACGAGCGTGCGACGCGCCGTACTGACCCTGCCTGCCGCCCCCTTGGGGCCGGAGAACCCCCTGCCCGCGCTCCGGCCGCTCGACGAGACGCACTCCCTCGACCAGTACGACGAACGGGCCAAGCGGGACCTGCCCCGTGACATGGCGCGGCAGATCGGGTACGAGCCCCTGCGCACCCTGCTCCCGGTGCGGGTCCTCGACGGCTACGGACGCGAGCGTGTGAGCACCGACCTCGATGTGATCGTCATCGAGAACGACCGGCTGCGGGCGACCGTGCTGCCGGGGCTCGGCGGACGTGTCCACTCCCTGCACCACAAGCCCACCGACCGTGAACTGGTCTACCGCAACCCGGTGTTCCAGCCCGCCGACTTCGCGCTCAACGGCGCCTGGTTCTCCGGCGGCATCGAGTGGAACATCGGCGCGACCGGCCACACCACGCTCTCCTGCGCGCCCGTGCACGCCGCCCTCGTACCCGCCCCCGACGGCGGTGAGATGCTCCGGCTCTGGGAGTGGGAGCCGCTGCGCGGGCTGCCGTTCCAGGTCGACCTCTGGCTGCCCGACGACTCCGACTTCCTCCATGTCGGGGTACGGATACGCAATCCGCACCAGGGACCGGCGCCCGTCTACTGGTGGTCCAACATCGCCGTTCCCGAGGACGAGCACACGCGCGTCCTCGCACCCGCCGAGGAGGCGTGGCACTTCGGGTACGAACGGAGCCTGCGCCGGGTCCCGGTGCCCGAGTACGACGGCGCCGACCGCACGTACCCGCTGCGCGGCCGTTATCCGGCGGACTACTTCTACGAGGTCCCGCGCGAGGCCCGGAAGTGGATCACCTCGCTCGACGCGGACGGCCACGGGCTCGTCCAGACCTCCACGGACACCCTGAGCGGACGCAAGCTCTTCATCTGGGGAGCGGGGCGCGGCGGCCGGCGCTGGCAGCAGTGGCTCACCGAGCCGGGCACCCCCGGATACGCCGAGATCCAGGCCGGACTCGCCCGTACCCAGCTCGAACACGTCAGACTCGACGGCCACGACGACTTCAGCTGGCTGGAGTCGTACGGCCCGCTCGAAGCCGACCCCGCCGCCGTCCACGGCGCCGACTGGGACGCGGCCCGCGCGGAGGTCGACAGCCGGCTCGAAGAGGTCCTGCCGCGCGCGGATGTCGACGCCGCGTACGAGGCCTGGCTGCCGTACGCGGACAACGAGCCCGGCGAACGGCTCGCCACCGGCTCGGGCTGGGGCGCGCTCGAAGTCATGCGCGGCACGATGCGCGGCGGATACGACCTGCCCGGCACGCCGTTCGACGATTCCATGCTCGGCGAGCAACAGGCGCCGTGGGTCGAGCTGTACACCCAGGGCACGTTCCCGAAAGCGCGGAAGACCGAGCCGCCGGGGCCGACGCTCGTCGCGCCGCACTGGCGCGACATGCTGGAGACGGCGCCCGCCGAACCGCTGACGGAGTATCACCTCGGTGTCACACAGTGGCACGCCGGCGATCTGGCCCAAGCCGTACGGAGCTGGGAGCGCGGCCTCAAACTGGCCTCGTCCCGCTGGCCGTTGCTGCGCTGCCTGGCCGTCGCGGACCGGGAGGGCGGCAATCCGGAGCGGGCCGCCGATCTGTATCTGGAGGCGTTCGACGACCTCTGCCGCGAGCGCGGGGAGGAGACCGGGGAGACCGACGACGCCACCGAGTCCTGGACGGCGGCGACGGTCGCGCTGGCCCGCGAGGCGATCGCCGCGCTGCTCGACGCCGACCGTGAGCGGGACGCGCGCCGGATCTGGGACCGCCTCTCGGCCGGCATCCGGGAGCGCGGCGCCTTCCGGCTCATCGAGGCCCAACTGCTGCTCGCCGAGGGCGACAAGACCGCCGCACGCGCGGTGTTCGACGCGGGCTTCGAAGTGGCGGACCTGCGGGAGGGCGCGGAGACGCTGCACGAGGTATGGGCGTCCCTGACGGACGACCCGCTGCCGGAGGAGTACGACTACCGGATGCGGCCGGGGGACTGACCGGGGGCCTCGCGCCGGGGCCGTCGCCCTCGCCGGACGAGCCGCGCCCGCGGCCCGGCCGGCGAGGGGCGACGGCCGTCAGCCGCCCCGGACCGGGTTGCGGTCCACGTACTCGAAGACCGAGCCGTCCGGGTGGACGGCGATCAGATTGCGGCCGGCCGGGGTGGGGACCGGGCCCGCGAGGACCTGGGCGCCGACGCCCGTGAGCGCGGCGAACGCCTCGTCCACGTCCTTGACGGCGATCGTCGCGGTGACCTTGCGCAGCACCTCGATCTCCTCCGCGGGACCGCTCATCAACAGGAAGCAACTCACGGCGGCGACGGAGACCCCGCCGCGCTCGAAACGGAGCGCGGGGCTACCGGTCAGCCGTTCGTAGAAGGCGACCGAGGTCTCCAGGTCGTCGACGCAGATGCGCAGCGTGGTTCCCAGGATTTCCATACGGGTGAGGGTAGCGAAGCACCGATCTCCGCGACCATGAACCTCGGGGAACCAACTCTCAGACCCGGCACAGGATTTCACCGTGCGGGACCATGAACCAGGCATCGGGCTCCTCGCCCCACGCGCGCCACGCCTCCGCGATCTGGGCGAGCCGCGCCTCGTCCGCGTGGCCGCCGCGTACGGCCAGTTCCGCGTAGACCGACGCGGTCGTCCGCTCCGCCCACAGACCGCTCCACCAGGCGCGTTCGTCCGGGGTGGCGAAGCACCACGTGCCCGCTGTGGACGTGATGTCCGTGAAGCCCGCGCGGCGGGCCCAGGAGCGGAGCCTGCGGCCGGCGTCGGGCTCGCCGCCGTTGGCGCGGGCCACCCGCCGGTACAGCTCCTGCCAGCCGTCCAGGGCCGGGGACGACGGGTACCAGGTGAACGCGCCGTAGTCGCTGTCGCGAGCCGCGACGGTGCCTCCGGGCCTGCACACCCGGCGCATCTCGCGCAGCGCCTGTACGGGGTCCCCGACGTGCTGGAGCACCTGATGGGCGTGGACCACGTCGAAGGAGTCGTCGGGGAAGTCGAGGTCGTGGACGTCGGCGACCGCGAAACGGACGTTGTCCAGGCCGCGCGCCGCGACCGTCTCCCCGGCCCGCTCCAGTACGTCCGCGGCCGAGTCCACCGCGGTCACCGTGCCGGGCGCCACCAGCGCGGCGAGGTCGGCGGTGATGGTGCCGGGACCGCAGCCCACGTCCAGCACGTCCAGCCCGGAACGGAGTTCGGGCAGAAGATAGGCCGCCGAGTTCGCCGCCGTGCGCCAGCGGTGCGAGCGCAGGACCGACTCGTGGTGGCCGTGGGTGTAGACGGCGGTCTCCTTCGGCATGACCGGACTCCCTCTTGTGAAGTGATCCCGTCACGGTACGCCGCGATGTCGGAATATGAGACCTGCGTCTCGGGATGTGGTCGTCGGCTTCACCCGGAGGCCGTTCGCCGCCACTCCTCGCGGGTGAGCGCGTACTCCACCTCCCCCTCCTCCGAGCCCTCGATGACCTCCGGCCACTCCTCGACGTAGGTACGGACGAAGACCAGCCCGGCCTTCTCCATGACCCGCCGGGAAGCGGTGTTGACCGTCATCGTGTTCGCCGTGACCCGCTCGGTGCCCAGCTCCGTGAAGGCCTTGCGCACGAGCGCGCGGGCGCCCTCCGTGGCGTATCCCCGGCCCCACACGGCCCGGTGCAGCCGGTACCCCAGCTCCACCACCTCCCAGCCGGCGTCGTTCAGCGGCCGTAGCTCGAACCAGCCCAGCCACTGGCCGGTGGTCCGCTCCTGCGCCGCCCAGAAGCCGCGCCCGAGCAGCCGGGGCAGGGCCTCGGCCCGGAAGGTCTCGGGCGCGGCGGGCACGCCGCCGTCGATGAAGCGCTTCACCCCGGGGTCGTTGTCCAGCGCGAGGAGCCGGTCGAGGTCGGCCTCGACGCAGTCGCGCAGCCGCAGCCGGGGGGTTTCGAGGAAGGGGGCGGGTTCGGATTCCATGCGCATCAGCTTCGGCCCCGTGCCCCGGCCCGCGCCACCGGTATTTCCCGCGTCGGGCCGCCCGCCTCCGGCGACGGTCACTGGAACGCGTGCGGGCGGTAGACCGTCAGCGCCTCGTTCGCCTTGTCGATGGTCAACTCGACCGGTGACTCGGCCACTTCGCCGTCGAAGGCCAGCGGCGTACCGGGCGCGATACCCGTGATCCGCACCCGCCGCATCCGCTCCGCCGCGTGCACCGGCGACCGGCTCAGCGGCCCGGCCGCCGCCGCGGCCAGCAGCCGCAGACTGGGGAAGCTCCCGCCGTGCACGATACGCACGTCCAGCAGCCCGTCCGCCAGATCGAGTCGGTGGCCCGGGGTGAACCCGAACCGCTGGTAGATGCCGTTCCCCGCGAACAGCATCCACAGCGACCGGTGCCTGCCGTCGAACTCCGCCCGGAGCTGGTGCTGGCCGCGCAGCACCTTCGACGCCGCCACCACGCCGGCGGGCCAGCCGCCGATCCGTGGCGCCCAGTGCTCCCGGACCCGCACCAGCTCCGGATAGACGCCCAGGCTGAAGGTGTTGAGGAAGTGACCGCTCGTCCCGTCGGGCCCGGTGAACCGCCCCAGGTCGACGCGGACGGCGTCGCCCGCCGCCATCGCGCGGCAGGTGTCCTGCGGATTCTCGATCCCGAGGTCGTACGCGAAGTGGTTCAGCGTGCCGCCCGGGAACACCGCCAGCGGCAGCCGGTGCCGGGCGGCCACCACCGCGGCCCGGTTGACCGTGCCGTCGCCGCCGACCACACCGAGCGCGGCACAGCGCTCCGCCGCCTTCTCCAGCTCCGTGTTGACCTCCTCCGGCTCGCACTCCACGAACTCCGCGAGCGGCAGCGAATCACGCAGCGCGTTCGCGGTGTCCGACGAACCCGACGCGCGGTTGACGACGATCACCATGCCGTCGCCTTCCGGAAGCTCCGGCGCCTGCGCGTGCGGCCGCCCCGGCGACGGCAGCTGGGAGCGGGTCGGCACGATGCCGCGCACCGCGTACGCCGCCCCCACCCCCAGCGCTGCGCCCACCAGCACATCACTCGGGAAGTGCACGCCCGTGTAGACGCGGGACGCCGCGACGGAGAAGGCGATCGGGGCCACCACCGCTCCCCAGCCCTTGGACTCCAGGGCGACACCCGTGGCGAAGGCGGCCGCCGACGCCGCGTGCCCGGACGGGAACGAGGTGGTGACCGGCTGCCGCTTCAGCTGCCTGATCACCGGAACCGCGTCCAGGACCGGGCGCCTGCGGCGTACCGACCGCTTGCCCACGGTGTTGATCGCGGCCGAGGCCACGGCGAGCGAGGCCACCCCGCGCAGGGCGGCGCGCCGTGAGCGCTGGCCTCGCCCGAGGAGGGCGATCCCGGCCGCGGCGCCGAACCAGAGGAGACCGTGGTTGGCGGAGCGGCTGAGGCGTGGCAGTACCGGTTCGGCGCCCGGCCAGTTCCGGTGCGCCGCCGCCCGGAAGATTCGCTGGTCCCAGCCGGTGAGCAGCGCGGCGACCCGGGCCCGGGTGCGGGGATCGGCCGGGGGACGGCCCGCGTAGATGTCAGACATGCAACGCGGGTACCCCATACGGCGTGGCCCCAAGCAGGGGGCGGAGCCGGCCGTGGGACCGGCCGGACTCGCGTCCGGCCGGGGGGCCGGGGAAAGTGGGAGTCATGGATGATCGACTGCTGGACCGGCACGACGAGGCGCTCGGCCTGTTCACGGACCGGGTGCACGCCGTCCGCGCGGACCAGTGGGGCGCGCCGACGCCCTGCTCGGCGTGGTCCGTACGCGACCTGGTCAATCACCTGACCTCCGAGCAGCTCTGGGTGCCCCCGCTGGTGAGCGAGGGCCGGAGCATGGCGGAGGTGGGCGACGCCTTCGACGGCGATGTGCTCGGTGACGACCCGGTCGCCGCCTGGGACCGCGCGGCCTCGGGGGCACGCGCCGCGTTCGCCGAGCGCGGCGCTGCGGAGCGAATGGTCGAGCTCTCGTACGGGTCCACCCGGGCCGGCGCCTACTGCTCGCAGATGGTGCTCGACGCCGTGGTCCACACCTGGGACCTGTCGCGCGGGATCGGCGTGGACGAGCGGCTGCCCAGGCCGCTGGTCGACTTCGCGCTGGAGGAGGTCGAGCCGTACGCGGACAGCCTGTCGGCGAGCGGCATGTTCGACCCCCCGCTGGCACCGCCACCGGGCGCCGGCGCCCAGACCAGGCTGCTGGCGATGCTGGGCCGCGGGGGCTGACCGGGGGGCCGGACGACCGACCGCGGCCGGTGAGCGCGGGAGGAGGCGGGCATGGGAACGACGGGGACGGTGCGTGAGGGGCGCGGTCCCGTACGGTACGGGCCGCTCGCCCCGGACATGGGCCTGCCCGCGCTGCCCGAGCTCGTCACCGAGCTCTCCGGCGCCGCCGGAGAGACCTCGCCCGAGGAGCCCGGCGGCGGGCCGGTGCTGCGGGAGGCGGCCTGCGGCTACTGGTCCAGGCGCGGTCTGCCGACACATCCCCAGGAGGTCGCCGCTGCGGCCGGCGCCCAGCCGCTGCTCCTGGCGCTGCTCGCCGCGCACGGCGGCGACGTCCTGATGCCCCGCCCGCACCCGGCCTCCTGGGCGCCGCAGGCCAGGCTCCTCGGGCGGCCCTTCTTCCCGGTGCCGACCCCGGCCGAGTGCGGCGGCGTCCCCGATCTGTACGCCCTCCTGGAGACGGTGCGCCGGGTACGGGCCGAGGGCGGTCACCCACGGCTGCTGCTGCTCTCGATCGCCGACGACCCGACCGGCACCGTCGCACCGCCCGAGCTTCTGAGGGAGGCGTGCGAGGCCGCCGTCGCCGAGGGCCTGCACATCATCAGCGACGAGACCTGGCGCGACACCCTGCACCGGCCGCACGAGACGGTGCCGCTCAGCCCGGCCGAGATGTGGCCCGACGACGTCACCGTCTTCTCCGATCTGGCGGGCGCGCTCACCCCGGCGTCGTGGCCCGCCGCCGTGGCGCGTTTCCCCGCCACCGGGGTCGGCGCCCGGCGCCGGGCCAGGACGCTGGACCATCTCACCGCGCTGGGCGCGTTCGTCGCGGCGCCGGTCGCCGCGGCCGCCGCCCGCGCGCTGGACGAGCCGCCCGGAGTGACGGCGAGGGTCGCGGCCGCCGCCGCGCTGCACGCGCGCGTGGCCGGCGCCGTACATCACATCGTCCTCACCGCCGGGGCGCTGGCCAGACCGCCGCGGGCGGGCCGTCATCTGTACGCGGACTTCGGCCCGTTGCGCCGGGGGCTCGCCGCACGGGGGGTGGGCGACTCCATGGAACTCGAAGAGTTCCTGGGCGCACGGCTGGGCATACCGGTGCCCGGCGGGCACCGGTTCGGGGACGAACTGGGCGCGCTGCGGGTGCGGCTCGCCACCGGACCGCTGCTCGGGGCAACCCCGGAGCAGCGGATGGAGTCCCTCACCGATGTGGAGCCCCTGGAATTGCCGCATGTCGCCGAAGCGCTCAGCATTTTGACGGCGGCTCTGGGGGAGCCGCCCTGAGCCCGCCGGCCGCCGACCCGACCCGACCCACTCGTCTTCCGGCGTACCGCCCCGGCGAACCGCGTCGCACCGCCCTGAACGGAGCTTCGATGACGGAACACACCGATCGGACGGATTCCACCGGGCGCGCGCACGGCACCGCCCCCACCCCCTCCCGGGCCACGGCCTCCGGCCGGACCGCCCGGCCCGGCGGCACGCTCCGCCCGCTGGGAGAGACCGGCCGTCACTGGCCCCGGTCCTTCTCGCACCGGCTCACCACCCCGCTGCCCGGTGTACGCGCCCTGGCGCGGCTCGCCCGGGAAGGCGCCGCGCGGCCACGCCCCGGCGCGCTCGACGCCGTACCGAGGCTGCCCGTCGAGCGGGGGCCGCTGCCGTCCGTGGACGCCGCCACCGTCGCCGTCACCTGGGCGGGGCACGCGAGTTGGGTGGTCCGTATCGGCGGTCTCACCGTCCTGACCGACCCGGTGTGGTCACGCCGGATCCTCGGCACGCCCGCGCGGATCACTCCCGTCGGCGTCCGGTGGGAGGAACTGCCGCGCGTCGACGCCGTCGTCATCAGCCACAACCACTACGACCACCTCGACGCGCCCACGCTGCGACGGCTGCCGAGGGACACCCCGATGTTCGTCCCCGCCGGTCTCGCCCGCTGGTGCAGGCGCCGCCGCTTCACCCAGGTCACCGAGCTGGACTGGTGGGAGGCCGCCGAACTCCCCCGCGGGGACGGCGGCACCGTACGGTTCGACTTCGTCCCCGCCCACCACTGGTCCAAGCGCACCCTCACCGACACCTGCCGCTCGCTGTGGGGCGGCTGGATGCTCACCGACGGATCGACCGGCCGGCGCGTCTACTTCGCCGGGGACACCGGCTACGGCCACTGGTTCCGGGAGATCGGCGGCCGGTACCCGGACATCGACCTCGCGCTGATGCCCATCGGGGCGTACGACCCGCGCTGGTGGCTCAGCGACGTCCACGTGGACCCGGAGGAGGCCGTACAGGCCTGCCAGGACGTCGGCGCGCGGAACATGGCGCCCATGCACTGGGCGACGTTCGTGCTCTCGGCCGAGCCCGTGCTGGAGCCGCTGGAGCGGGTCAGGGCCGCCTGGGAGCGGACCGGGAGAGCGCGCGAGCAGCTGTGGGACCTGCCGGTCGGGTCCTCACGCCTGCTGACCGTCTGACTCCGACGGCCCGTCCGCCGCCGTCGGCCGCCCCGTCGGACCCTCCGGCGCGCCCTTCCCGTCCCGCCCGGCGGAGCCGTCCGCGTCCGCGCCCTTGCCGCGCGCCCGCAGCTTGCGCCAGATCGCGGGACTGCCGCTGATCAGCACCGTCAGAGCCACCGCCGCGACCACGCCCTCCCACGGCTCGGCGAAGAGCGAACCGCCGAGGATCCCGATCAGCTGGTACGTCGCCGCCCACGCCAGGCACGCCGGCAACGCCCCCTTGATGAACCGCATCGTCGGCCACTTGGTGAGCAGGCACGCCAGCATCACCGGAATCCGCCCCGCGGGCACCAGCCGCGACAGCACCAGCACCGTCACACCGTGCTCCCGCAGCTTGCGCTGCGTCTGTTCGAGCGTGTCGTCCGCGACCCGCCGCTCCAGCGCCGCCAGCCAGCGCGAGCCGTTCTTCGAGTTGACCCCGCGCCGCCCCAGCCAGTAGAGCGTGATGTCGCCGAGGAACGCCGCGAACGAGGCCACCACGAATATGTACAGCAGCGCGAGCGGCGCCGTCTGATGGAAGGCGACCACCGCCGCCGAACTCACCACCGCGCCCGTCGGCACCACCGGCACCAACGCCCCGAGCGCCACCAGCAGGAACAGCGACGGGTAGGTGACGGCCTGCTGCGCGGACTCCGACGGCAGCTGGCTCATGAGCTGGTCGATCACAGGGTGGCCCCCGGCCGCACACTCTCGCCGTGCTGAAGCCGGTGGACGGCGACTCCGGGCGCCCGCCGGGCGGCCTGACGGACGAACTCGTCGCCGGGTGAATGGAATTCGTGCGGCCGTACGCCGTCCATGCCGATCGGCCAGTACGTGCCGTAGTGCACCGGCACCGCGGCCTCGGGCGAGAGCCGGGACAGCGCCTCGGCCGCGCGGTCGGCGTTCAGATGACCGTGGCCCAGGTGCGGCCCCCAGCCGCCCACCGGCAGCAGTGCCACATCGACCGTGCCCACGACGTCCGCCATCTCGTCGAAGAGCCCGGTGTCGCCCGCGAAGTACGTCCGGCGTTCACCGCTGATCACATAGCCGAGCGCGGGGGAACGCTGCGGTCCCACCGGCAGCCGCCGCCCGTCGTGGCAGGCCGGCACCGCCCGTACCCACAGCGGTCCGATCTCCACCTCGTCGCCCGGCTCGACCTCGGTGATCCGCAGACCGCCGCGTCCGACGGCGTCCAGCCGCCGCAGTCCCGGCACCGCCCGCCGCGCGCCACGCGGCACGATCAGCCGGGTGCCCGGCGCGAGCTTCGCCAGCGACGGCAGATGCAGATGGTCGGAGTGCAGATGCGAGACGAGCACGGCATCGGCGACGGCCGCCTCCGGCGGCGGTACGTCACCGCGACGACGGCGCAGATGAGCCAGTCGGCGTGCGAAGAGCGGGTCGGTCAGCACCCGGACACCGGAGTCCTCGACCGTGCAGGTGGCATGACCCCACCAGGTGATGACATTTCCCAAAGCGGGACCTCAGCTCCGTCCGTATCCGGCTCTCAGCGTACGGCGGCCGTCGGCCGAACGGGCAGCAGATGGCTCGCGGCCGCACACCGCGCGCGCCTGAGGGCGTGCGCCTGTGGCAGATTCGTGCACCTGCATGTGCCCGATACGCGCCTCCTTATGAGGGCGTGATCGGAGTAGGGTCGTCCAACACCGGGGGACGGGGGGCGGCTTCGGGGACGGGGCCGGATGCACTGAGGCGGGGGACCAGAGACATGGGCGAGTTACGAGTGGCGGCCATAGCCAGCCTCACCCCGCTCGAAGAACTCGACCGCGAGCCGTTCCTGGTCGACATCCGCGGCCAGCAGGCGATGTGCGCGCGCTGGGCGGCCGACAAGGGGTACGTCGTCACGCGGCAACTGCTCCTCTACGGGACGCGCTCCGACCACTGCGGGCTCTGGGTCGATGTCGAGGCGGGAGCGATCGACGCCTTCGTCGTCCCCAACGAACGGGTGCTCGACCGGGCGTTCGCGTCCGTGCCCGCCTTCACCGCCGAGTGCGAGCGCCGCGGCGTCCCCCTGGAGACCGTGGGGATGGACGAACCTGTCTACGACGCGACGTCCAAGGCCAAGGTCCACCGCAGGCTCTCCATGCCGACGGCCGGCTACGACGGCTGCTGACCCCGCCCCGCGCCTTCCGGACCCCTCTCCTTCAAGAAGACAGGCCCCACCGCCCGCTGTGCGAGGCTGTGGAGCGAGCCCGTGGCGGTGTGCGGGCCCTGGACGTGAGGTGAGAACGCGGTGTTCAAGGGGCGATGGCGGACGGCCGGCAGGGCCCTGATGCGGGTGGTCGTCGTCTGGGCGGTCTCCACACTGACCCTGCTGGCGCTCGCGGGCATCCTGCCCGACTTCCAGCTGCAAGGCGCTGACGACAGCCTCACCAGGACGGCGATCACCGCCGCCTGGGGCGCGGGCGCCTTCGGTCTGCTCAGCGCCCTCGTCTGGCCCTTCCTGGTCCGCGCCCTGCTCCTCGTGCCGGCTCTCGTGATCGGCCTGCTGGTCTTCTTCCTCAACGGCTCACTACTGCTGGTCGCCCTCAAGGTCACCCCCGACGGCGGAGGCGCCGCCGACCCCGAGAACGCCGTCGTGGTCGCCGCCGTCATGTCCGCCGTCGCGTCGGCGACCTCCACAGCCCTCGCCGTACGCGACGACGACGCCTACCGGCGCAGGCTCTCGCGCCTCGCGCAACGTCGCCGGCGCCGCAGCGGTGAGGACAGCGCGCGCCGCGCCTACACCGCCTCGCCCGGCACGCTCTTCCTCCAACTCGACGGAGTCGGGCACCAGGTGCTGCTCGACGCGGTCGCCGACGGCCACATGCCCACCGTCGCCGGCTGGCTCGGGGAGCGCCCGACGCACCGGCTCACCCCCTGGCGCACCGACTGGTCCAGCCAGACCGGCGCCAGCCAGCTCGGCATCCTGCACGGCAGCAACCACGACGTCCCCGCCTTCCGTTGGTACGAGAAGGAGAGCGGGCGGATCATGGTCAGCAACCGGCCGGCCAGCGCCGCCGAACTCCAGCGCCGCGCCGTCGAACGCACCCGCGACGCCGGGCTCCTCACGCTCGACGGCGCCAGCCGCGGCAATCTCTTCAGCGGCGGCGCCGACCAGTTGGCGCTCGTCCTGTCGATGGCCGCCCGGCGCGGCAGGGCTACCCGCTCCCGGGCCGGCTACTTCGCGTACTTCACCGACCCGGCCAACGCCGTCCGTACGGCCGTCTCCTTCGTCGCCGAGGTCGGCCGCGAGATAGGCCAGTCCACGCGGGCCCGTGTCCGCGGCGACCGGCCCCGGGTGAGCCGGGGCGGGCTCTACCCCTTCATCCGGGCCTTCGCGACCGTCGTCGAGCGGGACGTCGTGGTCGCCGCCGTCATAGGGGACATGCTGGCCGGTCGCGCCGCCGTCTACGCCGACCTCGTCGCGTACGACGAGGTGGCCCACCACTCGGGCCCCCACAGCCGCGACGCCACACAGGTCCTGCGGCGCCTCGACCGCTCGATAGAGCTGCTGACCAAGGTCGCCGACCACGCGCCGCGCTCGTACCGGCTCGTGCTCCTCTCCGACCACGGCCAGAGCCCCGGCGAGACCTTCCTGGGTGTGTACGGGCTGACGCTCCGGGACCTCGTACGGGCCGGCTGCGGGCTGCCCGTGCCGCGCCGCGCGGTGCGTACGAAGAGCGGCGCGGAGGCGCGGGACGCGGCACGTGACGCCGTACGCACCGCCCTCCACCGCCCCGTCGAGGGGAGCCACGAGGGCGAGGCCGGCGAGAAGCGGTCGGCGCGGGGGTCCGACCCGATCGTGCTGGCCTCCGGGAATCTGGGGCTGATCTCCTTCCCCGACGTCCCGGAGCGGATGAGCCGCGAGCAGATAGACGAGCGCCACCCCGCGCTGCTGCGCACTCTCGCCAACCATCCGGGCATCGGCTTCCTCCTCGTACGCAGCGAGGCGAACGGCTCGGTGGTGCTCGGCCCCGCCGGGGCGGAGATCCCCGTCGCCAAGCTGGACGACACGGGGCTGCTGGCCACGATGGGGCCGGGCGCCGCGGACGCGGTCCGGCGCACCGACACCTTCCCGCATGTCGCGGACATCATGGTCAACTCGATGTACGACCCGGCGACGGGCCGGGTACACGCGTTCGAGGAGCAGATCGGCTCCCACGGAGGACTCGGCGGAGAGCAGTCCAACGCCTTCCTGCTGTCGCCTCTGACCCTGCCCGCGCCGGTGCCCGGCGACGGGGAGCTGGTGGGCGCGGAGCAGGTCCACTCGGTGCTGAACCACTGGCTGTACGACGGCCTCGGCCCGCAGGTCCCCCTCGGTCCGACACAGCCGACGGTCACCGTCCCCCAGGAGGAGACGGAGCCGAGCGCCTAGAGCCGGGACAGGGCCTAGGGGTTCTCTCGCCCGTATCGCCGGGCTCGCTCGATCGCACGCACCGACGGGTCATCAGCCGCTTCGCGGCGGGCGTGAGCCCCGCCCGGCGGGACTTCGCGGACACGCGCCAGGGCCTGTCCCGCGGCTCTCGGCGGAGGGGCGCCGTCCACGGGTCGGCGTAACGCGTGTCCCCCGGGAGAGCGGTTCTCGGCCTTCCGGCGGGCACCGCGGCGTCCACGGGCAGAGGATGCACGATCAGGAGGTCGTGCCGAGTGAACAGCGCCCCGGAACCGCACAGCGCCCGTCCCGTAGCGACGGGACGGACGACCGTGCGTCTGGTCACGCTGCTGGTGCTCTGCACCCTCCTGGGGATGTCGCTCGACCCCTGCGCGTCGGCCGCGCGCGGAGCGGAACCCCGCCCGGCCGTGTCGACCGTGCCCGAGCCCCTGGGGGAGGGCCATCACGACACCGCGATGGCCGCCCAGTCCGCGTCGGCCAGGGCCGGACGCGGCGCGGGCCCGGGCCGCAGGACCGGCCGCCGTGCGGCGCCCCGCCCTCCGTACGGAGGAGCTTTCCCCCCGTCGAGGAAGGGACCGGCCGCGCCGCCGGCCGCCCGCTGTGTGGTGCTGCGCTGCTGAGAGGTCCGGCACGTCCGTGTGCCTGTCGACCCCGTCGACCTCATCAGCCGGTCAACCCCCATCGCACCGCGAGGACACAGCCATGCCCATCGACCCGTTCGCCGTACTCAACGCCCTGCTGCGCGCCGAGGCGGCGCGCTCCAGCGAGCACGAGGCCAAGGCCCCGACGACCTCCTCCACCGCACCGGCACCCCCGCCGGCCCGGCCGTCCGAGCCCCGCGGGGACGCCCGCGACAGGTCCTGAACTCCCGGCCTGACGTGACCGGACCGGTCCACCGGGTCCGCCCGGCGGACCGGTCCGTCCTCAGCCCAGCGCCGACATCAGATACTTCGCCGTCGCCGGATCGGCCGGCAGGAACGTCTCGATCGCCAGCTCGGCCACCGTCACATCCATCGGTGTGTTGAACGTCGAGATGGACGAAAGGAAGGTCAGCACCTGGCCGCCGTGCTCGATCCGCAGCGGCAGCGCGAAGTTCCCGAGCGCGAACGCCGCCGCGTCACCGGCCTCCCCGCCCCCGGCCCCGCCCCCGGCCCCGCCCTCGTCCCCGTCCGACTCGTCGGCCCCCTCCGGCGGCGGATACGCGGCGACCTCCTCGTACAGCGCCCGCAGCGCGTCGGAGCGGTCGAGCGCGATCTGCCGCTCCATCTGGTCCAGCAGATGCGCGCGCCACTGCCGGTAATTGCGGATGCGCCCCGCCGCCCCTTCCGGATGCAGGACGACCCTCATCGCGTTCGCCGGCGGCGCCAGCAGATGCTCGGGCACGCCTTCCATGATCAGGGCGAGGCCCCGGTTGGCCGCCACCAGCGTGTACGTCCCGTCGACGACGAGCGCCGGATACGGCTCGTACCCCCGCAGCAGCCGCTCCAGCGCCTCCCGCACCACCGCCATCGACGGGTCGTCCATCGCGGTCTCGGTGAAGCGGGGCGCGTAACCGGCAGCCAGCAGCAGGGCGTTGCGCTCGCGCACGGGTACGTCCAGATGCTCCGAGAGCCGCAGGACCATCTCCTCGCTCGGCCGGGACCTGCCCGTCTCCACGAAGCTGATGTGGCGGGCGGACGAGTCGGCGCGCAGGGCCAGCTCCAGCTGACTGATCCGCCGCTGTTCACGCCAGCTCTTGAGCAGCGGCCCGACCCCGGTCCCCGACGCACGAGATGTCATACGCGGACGGTAGCCGGGGCCGGAGGACGCCCGCGCCGCCGGGCCCGTGTTCTGCGGGCTCCCCTCAAGTGGGGCAATCTGGTGGGTAGGGGGCAGAACGGGCGCGGCTGTCGTTTGCTTGTCGTCGCCCTCGGGCACCCGGAAAGTCCACCGTCCGCCCGTCCGGCCGCCGCATCCGGTCGCATCCGGTGAGGAGTGACATGCGTAGCGAACTTCTGACAGAACTGGGGCAGCAGCTCAGGGTCGACTCGGTCCGCGCGGCCGACATGGCGGGGTCCGGACATCCCACCTCGTCGATGTCCGCCGCCGATCTCGGCGCCGTCCTGCTGGCCAATCATCTGACGTACGACTTCGACCGGCCCGACCACCCGGGGAACGACCGGCTGATCTTCTCCAAGGGCCACGCGTCGCCGCTGCTGTACTCGATGTTCCTCGCGGCCGGCGCCATCGACGAGGCGGAGTTCCACACCTACCGCCGGGAGGGCAGCAGGCTCGAAGGCCACCCCACGCCGCGGCTGCCCTGGGTGGACGTGGCGACCGGCTCGCTCGGGCAGGGCCTGCCCCTGGGCGTCGGGATGGCGCTCGCCGGGCAGCGGCTCGGCAAGGTCCCCTACCGCGTCTGGGTGCTCTGCGGCGACAGCGAGATGGCCGAGGGATCGATCTGGGAGGCCGCCGAACACGCCGGGCACGAACATCTCGACTCACTGACGCTGATCCTCGACGTGAACCGGCTCGGCCAGCGCGGCCCCACCCGGCACGAGCACGACCTCGCCGCGTACAGCCGCAGACTGCACGCCTTCGGCTGGCACACCATCGAGGTCGACGGCCATGACATCGACGCGATCGAGGCGGCCTACGACGAGGCGCGCTCGACCCTCGGGGAGCCGACGGCGATCATCGCCGCCACCATGAAGGGCCGGGGCGTCGCCTCCGTCGAGGACCGCGAGGGCATGCACGGCAAGCCCCTCCCCGACGCGGCGGGCGCCATCGAGGAGCTCGGCGGCCGGAGGTCCATGCGGGTCGAGGTCCGCAAGCCCACGACCACCGCCACCGACGCCCACCCCGGCGTCGGGCATCTGAACCTGCCGCGCTTCGACGAGGGCGACCAGATCGCCACCCGTGACGCGTACGGGCAGGCCCTGACGGCACTCGGCTTCGCGCGCGGCGACATCGTGGCGCTCGACGGGGAGGTCGGCGACTCGACCCGTACCGAGTTCTTCTCGAAGGAGCACCCCGAGCGTTACTTCGAGTGCTACATCGCCGAGCAGCAGCTGGTGGCCGCCGCCGTCGGCATGCAGGCCTGCGGGCAGATCCCGTACGTCTCGACCTTCGCGGCCTTCCTCACGAGGGCGCACGACTTCCTGCGGATGGCCACGATCGGCAGGGCGTCGATCAGCGTCGTCGGCTCGCACTCCGGTGTCTCCATCGGCCAGGACGGGCCGTCCCAGATGGGACTCGAAGACCTCGCCATGTTCCGTGCCCTGCACGGCAGTACGGTGCTCCAGCCGTGCGACGCGAACCAGACCACCCGGCTCGTCGCCGCGATGGCCGAGCTGGAGGGCATCAGCTATCTGCGCACCCTGCGCGGCAAGACACCGGTGATCTACGGCCCCGACGAGCAGTTCCCGGTCGGCGGCAGCAAGGCGATCCGGCACACCATCGACGACCGGATGACGCTCGTCGGCTCCGGGATCACCGTCCACGAGTGTCTGAAGGCGGCCGATCTGCTCGCCGAGGAAGGCATCACCGTGCGGGTCATCGACATGTACTCGATCAAGCCGGCCGACGAGGTCACCCTCCAGGCCGCCGCGGCCGACACCGGCTGTCTGATCACGGTGGAGGACCACCACCCGCAGGGTGGTCTCGGCGACGCCGTCGCCGAGGTCTTCTCCGACGGCCGGCCCGCGCCCCGCCTCGTGCGGCTCGGTGTACGGGAGATGGCGGGCTCCGCGACCCCCGCCGAGCAGCTGCGCGCCGCCGGGATCGACGCCGATTCGATCGCCGCCGCCGTGAAGCTCCTGACGGGGACGGCGATGGTGCGCTGAGGCGGTATCGCGAGCGAGTGGGCAAGTAACCGGAACGAGCGCTCACCCGAAGCGGGTGAGCGCACCCGAGAGGACGTGACAAGCATGCGCGCGGCGTTTCTGATGGCGGCCGAAGGCATCGAACAGGTCGAGTTGACCGAGCCGTGGCAGGCGGTGCTCGACGCGGGCGGTGAACCCGTGCTGATCTCGCCGAAGCCGGGCACGGTGCAGGCGTTCGACCACCTCGACAAGGCCGATACCTTCCCAGTGGACGCCACTGTCGCCGACAGCTCGGTGGACGGTTTCGACGGCCTGATCCTACCCGGCGGGGTGGCCAATCCCGACGCCCTGCGACTGGACAAGGCGGCCGTCGCGTTCGCGAAGGGCTTCTTCGACGCCGGGAAGCCGGTGGCGGCGATCTGCCACGCCCCGTGGACGCTGGTGGAGGCCGATGTCGTACGCGGCAGGACGCTGACGTCCTGGCCGAGCCTGCGTACCGACATCCGCAACGCGGGCGGCACCTGGGTCGACCGGCAGGTCCAGATCTGCACCGACGGGCCGAACACCCTCGTCACCAGCCGCAGGCCCGACGATCTCAAGGCTTTCAACTCGGCCTTCCTGGACGTTTTCGACAGCTGACGACCGCCACGGAACGTGTCCGTTTGCGGACAACGGGTGATCGGCGCACCATGATGGGCAAGGCCCGCGGGACGGCGGAGTACCGCCGTCCCGCGGGCCGAGACGTCGCCGAACAAGCAGGTCCAGCCGGGCCGGCTTCGGGAATCGGGAGAAGAGCATGCTTCTGCCGGACAAGGCCGGGCTCGCCCAGCTGCTGCGCCGCTACCGGACCTGGGAGCAGCTGGTCCTGCAAGAGCCGCACAACCCGGTGCGACGGCGGCGGCTGGACGACGTCGCCTACACCCTGTGCGTGCTGATGGGGCATCGCACCGCCCACGAGGCGATCCGCGCGGCGGAGTCGTATCTCGGCAGAGGCCCGCGCGGCGGCCGCGGTCCGCGGGGTCAGGGAATTCTGCGCAACCGTCGTCGGGACAGCAGCCGCAAGGAAAGGATGTGAACCGGTCATGGCCGAATTCCTCACCGACATCAAGAAGATTCGCGACCGCGCCCGCCAGGAGATCGACAAGGGCCCGGTGACGGACGCCTACGGGGCGGACATCGGGCGGGTCATCCAGGTGCTGAACGAGGCGCTGGCCACCGAGATCGTCTGCACGCTGCGCTACAAGAGGCAGTACTACACGGCGACCGGGCTCTACGCGGAGCCGGTCGCCGCCGAATTCCTGGAACACGCGGGGGACGAGCAGGCGCACCGGACAAGGTGGCCGAGCGGATCGTGCAGCTCGGAGGTGAGCCCGACTTCAACCCCGACACCCTCACCGGCCGCTCGCACGCGGAGTACGACGAGAGCCTGGACCTGATCGAGATGATCAAGGAGGACCTGGTCGCCGAGCGGGTGGCCATCACGTCGTACACGGAGATCGCCCAGTGGCTGGGGGCGGGCGACCCCACCACGCGCCGGGTCTTCGAGGATCTGCTCGCGCAGGAGGAGGAGCACGCGGACGATCTGCGCGCCTTGCTGGAGCGGCTGCCGGGCGGCGCCAAGTCCTGACAGGGGCGCGGCCGGACCGGGAGGAACGGCACCCGAGGAGACCGGCGGGACTGGGAAACGGCACCGCCGCCGGCCGGAAGGCACTCAAGTGCCTTCCGGCCGACGGCGGTTCTGCGTCCGTCGGCGGTCGGGTCCGCCGTCCGTCAGCAGTCGTCAGCGGTGGTCGCGCGAGGGGTCAGTTCCCCACGGCGCGGCGCTTGCGCGCGGCCCACGTGATGCCAGCACCGGCCACGAGTATGACGGCGGCGGCGCCCGCGATCAGCGGCGTGGTGCTGGAGGAACCCGTCTCGGCGAGGTCGTCACCGGCGGGGCTCGGCTGCGAGGAGGGAACGGCCGCCGCGGCGGTCGTCTTGCTCGGCTCGGGCTTGGCCTCGGTCGGCGTGGGCTCGGGCTCGTCCGACGGCGGAGTCGTCGACGGCGTGGGCTCGGGCTCGGTGCCCTCGCAGACCGGAGCGGTCTTCGTGTCGTCGAGCGAACCGTCGTTGCCCGAACCGTCCTTCACCACGAGGTGGAGCGTGAGCTCCTTGTCGTGCTTCGGCAGTTCGATCTTCTTGTGGAACTCCCCACCGAACTTCTCGGTGGCCAGCAGTTCCTTGCCGTCGACACTCAGGGTCACCGTGTTCTCGGCGTCGGCGGTGTAGTTGACGAGATCGACGCTCACCTCCGAGCAGGTCACGGCCCAGGCCGGGGTGTGCGCCACCGCCGGAGCGGCGAAGAGGCCGACGCCGAGCGCACCCGCCGCCGCGACCGTCACGAGCGCCCCGGGGCGTCGCCACGATCTGTTGAATACAGTCACTGAATCCTCCGCGTTCACTTCGCCGCCGGATGACGGCGCGGGCGCACAGTATCGCCATTCAGGACCCACTCCCCACGCGCCCCTATGGACTTGACCGTCTCATGGGGCTGTTGTGCCCGAAATCGGTGCGCGCGCCACTTTGCTCGCTCCGGCCCCCTTGCCGCGCCCTTGCCACGTTTGTAACTTGGCGCGGATGGTTCGCTGGAAGCGCTTTCTGTGCGGTGGCGCCGTCTGTCCGAGCCGTACCGTCCGAGCCGATGAGGTGAGCGGGATGCCCAAGCCCGGAACAACAGGGAGAAGACGACTGGCCGTTGCGGCGGGGGTGCTGCTCATGGCGCTTCTCGTGCCGCCCGCCGCGGCGCGTGAGGACGGGCCGATCGCCGACCCGCTGCCCGATCCGACACTCTCCGAAATTGGCCTGGTTCTTGACGAGTTCTCGACGCTGCCCAAGTCGGAGCCGGTGCCGCCGCCGACCGACGACCGGCTCAAGCGCTGGGCCCGGATCAACTTCGTCGGTGAAGTCCCCGACGGGACGGGCCGGTTGTACGTCCCCGATCTCAACGGCAAGCTGTATCTGCTGGACAGCGCGGGCACACCCACCGAGTACCTGGACGTCGGCGCCGAGGCCGGCCCCGACTTCTGGTCCCACCAGGGGCTCGGCAGCGGCTTCGGATTCGTCGCGTTCCACCCGGAGTTCGCCGCCAACGGCAAGTTCTACACCGTCCACACCGAGGCCAGGGACGCGTTGCGCAAACGCCCGGACCTGCCGTCCGGCGGAGTCACGGTCGTCCACAGCGTGGTCACCGAGTGGACCGCCGACGACCCGGCCGCCACGGCCTTCGCGGGCTCGCGCCGTGAGGTGATGCGGCTCGGCTTCCAGGGCACGATCCACGACATCCAGGAGATAAACTTCAACCCCAACGCCCGCCCCGGCGACGAGGATTACGGGCTCCTCTACATCGCCGCCGGGGACGGCGGAGCCGGCTGGCGCAGTTCGGTGCCGCAGGATCTGTACGTCCCGCAGGGCAAGATCCTGCGCATCGACCCGGCCGGCGACAACGGCCCCGGCGGCAAGTACGGCATCCCCCCGTCCAACCCCTTCGTCCACCGGCAGTACGTGCTCGGCGAGATCTACGCGTACGGCTTCCGCGATCCGCACCGGTTCAGCTGGGACTCCGGCGGCAGCGGGCAGATGTTCGTGGGGAGCATCGGGGAGCACCGCATCGAGTCCGTGTACGACGTCAGGGCCGGTGACAATCTGGGCTGGAGCGACCGGGAGGGACCCTTCGAGTACCGCAAGGAGGGGAACCCGACCTGCGGTGTCTACCAACTCCCGGACAACGACGAGCAGTACGGCTACACCTATCCGGTCGCGGCCTTCGACCACGTACCGCCGCCGGACACACCGTGCGCCGACAGCGGCAACGCGCTGATCGGCGGGTTCGTCTACCGGGGCACCGAGATCCCCGGGCTGCGGGGCAAGTACGTCTACGGCGAAGGCGTCGGGGGCCGGATCTTCTACTCCGACGTGGCGGACATGCGCCGCGGCGGGCCGCTCGCCGAGGTCCATCAGTTCCAGGTCCTGGACGCGGCCGGCGCGACGACCTCGATGGCGGAGCTGGCCGGGGACGACCGGGTCGACCTGCGGTTCGGTACGGACAGCGCCGGTGAGCTGTACGTGCTGGCGAAGGCCAACGGCAAGATCTGGAAGGTGACCGATGCGCGCTGACTTCCCGGGGCGCAGGCTCGCTCTGACGCTCGCTCTGGTCACGACACTGCTGGTGACGGCCTTCGCACCGGCGGGTGATCCGGTGGCCCTTGAGCCCGTGGCGGGTGAGCCGGTGGCCGGGACCGCCGGCGCCGCCTCGCGCGTGCCGCGTCCCGTCGCCGCGTACGACTTCGAGCACCCCGTCCCCGGTGACCCGGCCCGCGAGCGGGACCGGGGCCGCTCCGGCACCACGCTCGAACTCGTCAACGGCGGCGCCGGGTCACGGGTCGGGGACGACGAGCGGCGCGGCAAGGTCCTGCGTACACGCCAGGTCTCGCCCACGACCACGGGCAACGACGACTGGAAGGCCGGCGTGTACGGCCCGCAGGGGGTGCCGACCCTGGGCGCCTTCAACGGCGCGCGGCAGGCCACCGTGATGGGCTGGTTCAGGATGACCGGCGAGAATCCCGCACCGAACCCGGGCACCCCCGACCCGGACGACCGTTACAACGCGATCGGCCTCGCCGGGATCCTCTCGGGCACCTCGCAGGGCCACGACGTGCGCGCCCTGCTCGAACTCATCACCGTCGACGGGGAGATGAAGGTCGTCGCCCTCGGTCGGCGGGTGGACAACGGGAGTTCGCAGACGTTCGCCGCCGACGCCGACTGGCGGCGGATCCTGCCTCCGGGCACCTGGGTGTCCCTCGCCGCCACCTTCGACTTCGACGCCGGCACGATGGCGCTGTACCGCGACGGCCGCCCGCTGCCGGGCCGCTACGTCGTACCCGGCGACCCCTGGGCGGTGGACGGGGCGCCGGAGCCCGACGCCGCGTCGCCGACCGATCCGCGCGGCATCAAGATCGGCGGCAGCTATCCGCAGAACACCCAGGAGGGCAATCCCTGCGACTGCCGGATGGATGACCTGATGTTCTTCGACCGGGCGCTCACGCCCGCCGAGATCATGTCGCAGTACCGGCGGACGCGAGGATAATGGGGGAGGGGGAAATACAGCTTAATCAGGGCAATCAGTGGCATGAGGGCCCGGAAGCAGGGTGACCGTCGTCCGCCCCGGCCCCGGCCGGGCGCACGGCGGGGCGTCCGCGGGGCCCGACAGGCCGCAGTCCGGAGTCGAACGTGAGCCGTTCCCGCATTGTCGTCGTCGGAGCCGGATTCGCCGGCTTCGAGGCCGCCCGTACGCTCTGCCGACGCGTACGGGACGAGGCCGAAGTCGTCCTCCTCAATCCGACCGACTACTTCCTCTACCTGCCGCTGCTGCCCCAGGTGGCCGCCGGAATCCTGGAGCCACGCCGGGTGACCGTCTCGTTGCCCGGCGCGCTGCCCCGGGTACGCCTCGTACTCGGGGAGGCGGACCACGTCGACCTGGAGAAACGGTCCGTGCGGTACAGGGGCCCCGAGGGCGAGACCGGCGAGCTGACGTACGACCGGCTCGTACTCGCCGTCGGCAGCGTCAACAAACTGCTGCCCATCCCGGGCGTCGCCGAGTACGCGCACGGTTTCCGGGGCCTGCCCGAAGCCCTCTACCTGCGCGACCACGTCACCCGCCAGATCGAACTCGCCGCCGCCGGGGACAGCCCCGAAAACCCGGCGCGCACCACCTTCGTGGTCGTCGGCGCCGGCTACACCGGCACCGAGGTCGCCGCCCAGGGCAAGCTCTTCACCGACGACCTGACCCGCAAGCAGCCCGGCCGGAAACGGAGGCCGGCCCCGCGCTGGCTCCTCCTCGACATCGCGCCCAGGGTCCTGCCCGAGCTGGACGAAAGACTCTCCGCCACCGCCGACCGCGTCCTGCGCCGGCGCGGCGTCGACGTCCGCACCGGCACGTCCGTCACGGAAGCCACCTCGGAGGGCGTCCATCTGGACGACGGGGAGTTCATCGAGACCCGGACCCTCGTCTGGTGCGTCGGCGTACGGCCGGACCCGCTGGTCGCCGATGTCGGCCTGCCCGTCGAACGCGGCCGGCTGGTCGTCGACCCCCGGCTCAACGTGCCCGGCCACCCCGAGGTCTTCGCGTGCGGTGACGCCGCCGCCGTACCCGATCTGACCAGGCCCGGGGAGTACACACCCATGACCGCGCAGCACGCGACCCGCCAGGGCAAGGTGGCCGGCCGCAACGTGGCCGCGTCCCTCGGCCACGGGGAGCAGCAGTCGTACCTGCACCACGATCTCGGTTTCGTCGTCGACCTCGGCGGGGTCAAGGCGGCTGCCAACCCCCTGGGGGTGCACCTCTCCGGACCGGTGGCCGGGGCGGTCACCCGCGGTTATCACCTGGCGGCCATGCCGGGGAACCGGGTGCGCGTCGCGGCGGACTGGGCGCTCGACGCGGTGCTGCCGCGGCAGTCCGTCCAGCTCGGCCTCGTACGCTCCTACAACGTTCCGCTCGACACCGCGTCCCCCGAACTGGCCAGGGTCCCCGGCGGGCCCCGTAAGGAGTGACCTCATGGCGAAGGAAGCACTGTCGTCGCAGGAGATCGACGACCGGCTGGCGGCGCTGCCGGAGTGGTCCCTGGAGGACGGGAAGATCACCCGGAACTACCGGCTCACCGACCACTTCGCCGCGACGGCGATGGTCGTGCACGTCGCGCGGATCCAGCAGGAGCTCAACCACCACTCCGATCTCACCCTCGGTTACAACACCGTCGACGTCGCGGTGAACTCGCACGACGTGGGCGGGATCACCGAGCGTGACTTCGATCTGGCCGCACGCGTCGAGGAGATCGCGCCCACGCACGGCGCGCTCTGAGCCGGCGACGGCCGCTGCGCGTGGGCGCCGGGACGCCCGTACCCAGGGGGCGTACGCGCCTCTAATCTGGGCGGTATGGACGCGCTCGCCGGACTTCTCGACGGACCCCGGGCCCGAGGGGCCTTCCTGCTCCGCATGGTGATGGAACCGCCGTGGTCCGTCCGGATCGAGGACCGGGCGCCGCTGTGTCTGATGTGCGTCACGCGCGGCGAGGCCTGGATCGTCCGGGGCACGGACCTGCCACCCGTCCACGTGCTCCCGGGCGACGTCGCGATTGTGCGGGGCCCGGAGCCGTACACCGTCACCGACGCCCCGGGCAGTGCTCCGCAGGCCCTCATCGGCCCCGGCGGCACCTGCCACACACTGCGCGGCGAACCGCTCGCCCAGTCGATGAGGCTGGGCGTACGGACCTGGGGCAACGCGCTCGACGGACCCTCGACCATGCTCGTGGGCACCTATCAGATGGCGGGCGAGGTCAGCCGGCGGCTGCTCGACGCGCTTCCCGACGTGCTGCGTCTGCCCGCCGACGCCTGGGACTGCCCGCTGCTGCCCTTCCTGGACGACGAGATCTCACGAGACGACCCCGGCCAGAGCGTCGTGCTCGACCGGGTGCTCGACCTGCTGATGATCGCGGTGCTGCGGACCTGGTTCTCCCGGCCCGACGCCGCCGCGCCCGGCTGGTACCGGGCCATGGGCGATCCGGTGGTGGGCCAGGCGCTGCGGCTGCTGCAGAACGAACCGGCCCGTCCGTGGACCGTCGCGTCGCTCGCCGCGGAGTGCGGGGTCTCCCGGGCGGCGCTCGCCCGCCGCTTCACCGAGCTGGTCGGCGAGTCACCGATGGCGTATCTCGCCGACTGGCGGCTGTCGTTGGCCGCCGACCGGTTGCGGGAGACGGACGCCACGGTCGAGTCGATCGCCCGGCAGGTCGGCTACGGCGGCTCGTTCGCGCTGAGCGCGGCGTTCAAGCGGGTACGGGGCATCAGCCCGCAGGAACACCGGGCGGGAAAGCGGGAGTAGGGCCTTCGGTTCCCCGGGTGCCCCGCTCTTCGCCGCCGCGCCCGCGCTCTTCCTCGGTGGCCGGCCGTCGCACCCGGCGGCGGCGGGGGAGACCCCCGGCGCCGGACGGTCCGAACCGTCCGGCGCCCGGGGACCGGCGTGTTCAGGCGTCGTAGGTGTCCGGGTCCGGGCCCAGCCGGGTCCCGGAGTCCAGCGCGGCGAGCGCCGCCAGGTCCTCCGGGTCCAGCTCGAAGCCGAACGGTTCGAAGTTCTCCTTGATCCGCGACGGTGTCACGGACTTCGGTATCACCACGTTGCCGAGCTGAAGGTGCCAGCGCAGCACGATCTGCGCGGCGGTCCTGCCGTGCTTCCGCGCGATCGCCAGCACCGTCGGGACCTCCAGCAGCCCCTTGCCGGAGCCCAGCGGCGACCAGGCCTCCGTGACGATGCCGTGCTCGGCGTTGAACGCGCGCACCTCGGTCTGGGCGAGCTGCGGGTGCAGTTCCACCTGGTTGACCGCCGGCGGGAGGGATGTCCTGCCCAACAGGCGCCGCAGGTGCGCGGGCTGGAAGTTGGAGACGCCGACGGCCCTCGCCCGGCCGCTCCCGGCGATCTCCTCGAAGGCGCGCCAGATGGTGAGGAAGTCGTCACGCACGGCGCGCGGCCAGTGGATCAGATAGAGGTCGATGTGGTCGAGAGCGAGCCGTTCGAGGGAGCGGTCGAACGCGCGCAGGACAGCGTCACGCGTCCATGTCTCGTTCTTGCCGTTCCACAGCTTGGTGGTGACGAAGAGTTCGTCGCGGGGGATCCCGGAGGCACCTATGGCCTTGCCTGTGCCCTCTTCGTTCCCGTAGATCTCGGCCGTGTCGATGCTGCGGTAGCCGGCCTCCAGGGCCGTGCTCACCGCCCGCGTCGCCTCGTCGTCGGGTACCTGCCAGACACCGAACCCCAATTGGGGCATTTCGACGCCGTTGTTGAGGGTGAGGGAGGGGACCTTACTCACGTGCGGTCGATCCTTACGTCGTCGGTTGATTTCTCAGGGCCGCAACCAACGCGGCCGCGCGGGCATTCCCGCGTGCTCCCCCCCGGGTCACCGGTAGAGCGCGTCCACCTCGACCGTGTACGCCGTCTCGATCGCCTTGCGTTTGAGCTTGAGCGACGGCGTCAGCAGTCCGTGCTCCTCGCTGAAGGGATGGGCCAGGATCCGGAACGTACGGATCGACTCGGCCTGCGACACCAGCGTGTTGGCGGCCACCACCGCCCGCCGGATCTCCAGCTCCAGATCCGGGTCGCGCACCAGGTCGACCGGTCCGAGCGGCGGCTTGCCCCGCATCGCCAGCCAGTGCTCCACCGCCTCCTGGTCGACGGTGACCAGCGCGGCGATGTACGGGCGGTTGTTGCCGACCACGATGCACTGGGCGACCAGGGCGTGCGCCCGTACGCGCTCCTCAAGAGCCGCCGGGGAAACGCTCTTTCCTCCGGACGTGACCAGGATCTCCTTCTTCCGCCCGGTGATGGTCAGATATCCGTCCTCGTCGAGCGCCCCGAGGTCACCCGTGGCGAGCCAGCCGTCACGCAGGACGGCTTCGGTGGCTTTCGGGTCGTTCAGATAGCCGTTGAAGACATGCCCGCCGTGCAGCCACACCTCGCCGTCCTTGGCGATGTGCACCGTGGTGCCGGGAATGGGCTGGCCGACCGTCCCGTACCGGGTGCGCTCGGGCGGGTTGGCGGTGGCGGCCGCGCTGGACTCCGTCAGGCCGTAGCCCTCGAAGACGGTGACACCGGCGCCCTCGAAGAAGAGGCCGAGCCGCCGGTCCATCCCCGAACCTCCCGACATCGCGTGCCGCACCCGGCCGCCCATCGCGGCACGCACCTTGGAGTACACGGCCTTCTCGAAGAACTGGTGCTGGATCCGCAGCCCCGCCGAAGGACCGGGGCCGAGCCCGAACGCCTTGTGCTCCATCGCCTCCGCGTACTTCACCGCGACGTCCACGGCCTTGTCGAACGGGCCTGTTCTGCCCTCGCGTTCCGCCTTGCGGCGCGCGGCGTGGAAGATCTTCTCGAAGATGTACGGCACGGCCAGGATGAAGGACGGCCGGAACGCGGCCAGGTCCGGGAGCAGTTCGTTCGCCCGCATCACCGGCTGGTGGCCCAGCTTCACCCGCCCCCGGATCGCGGCGATCTCGACCATCCGGCCGAAGACGTGCGCGAGCGGCAGGAAGAGGAGCGTCGACGCCTCGTCGCCCCGCTTGGAGTGGAAGACCGGCTCCCAGCGGGCGATCATCGTGTCCGTCTCGAACATGAAGTTCGCGTGCGTGATCACACAGCCCTTGGGGCGGCCGGTGGTGCCCGAGGTGTAGATGACCGTGGCCGTGGAGTCGGGTGTGACCGCCCGGCAGTGCCGGTGGACGACCTCGTCGTCGATGTCGGCGCCGGCGCGGGTCAGTTCGTCGACGGCGCCGGCGTCCAGCTGCCACAGCTTCTTGAGCCGGGGGAGACGGTCGATCACCGAGCCGACGGTCATCGCGTGGTCCTCGTGCTCGACCACGCACGCCGACACCTCGGAGTCGTACAGCATCCAGAAGACCTGCTCGGCGGAGGAGGTCGGATAGACCGGCACGGACTGGGCGCCGACCGACCAGAGCGCGAAGTCGAAGACCGTCCACTCGTACCGGGTACGGCACATGATCGCGACCCGGTCGCCGAACCGGACACCGTGCGCCAGCAGCCCCTTGGACAGGGCCATCACCTCGTCGCGGAACTGGGCCGACGTCACGTCGTGCCACACGCCGTCGGCGTCCTTGCGGCCGAGCGCGACCCGGTCGGGATCGTCCATCGCATGATCGAATACGGCGTCCGCCAGCCCGCCCGCATGGGGCGCAGACGCCATGGGTCGGACTGTGAACTCGCGCAATGACCTGCTCCTTGTGGCGCTCCGCACGGCGCCGTGACGCTACCCCAAGGCGGAGTCCGGCGGGAGGGAGCGGACGGAAGTCGCGCCTTGCCGTATCGGTGCAGGTCAGAGGCAGGAAGACGGCGCTGAGGAAAGACTGCGGACGGTCTTCTGACCGTAGAGTAAGTGTGCCTTGGGGGAATCTCCACCGAATCTGTACGGTGCGATTACGCCCCCGCCCCGGGGAGGGGGCTTGGCCTGTACCAGCGCCTCGGTGTGGCGGGTTCTCGTCGGTGGCGGATGTCGCGGATCTGGCGGGTGTGCCGCGAGAGTCGCGGCTCAGCGCGCCTCGGCCGGGCGGTGCAGCCGGTCGCCGCCCGCCAGAATGGCGTCGGCGAGCGCGTCCGCCGGACTCCGGTCCGACGCCCGCGCCGCCGCACGGACCGGCCGCCGTCCGTGCAGCAGCACGAAGTCCACACCGCCCAGCTCCGGCAGGGCCGCGCGGGCCGGTACGGGCACCAGGCCCGGCGGGATCAGTCCACGGGTGTGCGCCATCACGCCGAGACCCGCGCGGGCCGCCGCGATCAGCCCGCTCAGGCTCGCGCTCGTACAGGCGATGCGCCAGGCGCGCCCGTCCGCCTCCAGCACCTCCAGGGCGCGGGCGCGGGTGATGCCGGGCGCCGGGAACAGGATCAGCGGCACCGGACGCTCGGGATCGATCCGCAGCCGCGGCGCCCCGATCCAGACCAGCGTGGACTGCCAGACCAGCTCGCCGTGCGTGTCACCGCCCCGGCGCTTGGCCAGCACCAGATCCAGCTCGCCGGCCGCCAGGCGCTCGTGCAGCACCCCGGACAGCTCGACGGTCAGCTCCAGATCGACCTCGGGGTGATCCGCGCGGAACGACTCCAGGATCTCGGGCAGCCGCGTCAGGACGAAGTCCTCGGAGGCGCCGAAGCGGAGCCTGCCGCGCAGCCGGGTCCCGGAGAAGTACTCCGCCGCCCGCTCGTGGGCCGCGAGGATCGTACGGGCGAAGCCGAGCATGGCCTCGCCGTCCTCGGTCAGCTCCACACTGTGCGTGTCCCGCGTGAAGAGCTGCCGGCCCCCGGCCGCCGCCTCCAGCCGCCGTACGTGCTGGCTGACCGTCGACTGCCGTACGCCGAGGCGCCGCGCGGCCTGGGTGAAGCTCAGGGTCTGCGCCACGGCGAGGAAGGTACGCAGCTGCGCGGGGTCGTACATGTCGTACATGCGGCACAGGGTAGCCCGGGTCATCGCGGACCGTGATGACAGTCAGAGCCGCATGCGGGATTCCCGATCAAGCTCGGGCCCTGGATCATGGAGAGCGCGCGATCCGTCCCGGAACACGGACCAAGATCCGGAACGCGTAAGAGATCCGGAGCACACAGCAAGAGCCAGTGGAGCACATGAACCGCCGCCGTACGCCGTCCCCGTCACCCCCGTCCCCAGGGTCCCCCCGGTCTCGGCGGCTGCCGTCCTGGCTGCCCCTGGACCCGTACATCCTCGCCCTCCTCGGCACCGTCGCCCTCGCGGCCCTGCTGCCCGCGTCCGGCACCACGGCGGACGTCGTCGGCGGGGCGTCGACCGGCGCGGTCGCGCTGCTCTTCTTCCTGTACGGCGCCCGGCTCTCGACCCGTGAAGCCGTGGACGGCCTCAAGAGCTGGCGGCTCCATCTGACCGTCCTGGCCTGCACGTTCCTGATCTTCCCGGTGCTGGGGCTGGCCGCCCGCGGGCTCGTGCCCTTCGTCCTGACACCCGAGCTCCACAACGGGCTGCTCTTCCTCTGCCTGGTCCCGTCGACGATCCAGTCGTCCATCGCCTTCACGTCCATGGCACGGGGCAACGTACCCGCGGCGATCTGCGCCGGATCCTTCTCCAGCATCGCGGGCATCGTGGTGACCCCGCTGCTCGCCGCCCTGCTGCTCGGCGGCGGCACCGCCGGCATCTCGCCCGACTCGCTGCTGCGCATCGTGGCGCAGCTGCTGCTGCCGTTCGTGGCGGGCCAGTTGCTACGGCGCTGGGTCGGCGGCTTCCTCGCCCGGCACCGCACACTGCTGGGCCGGGTGGACCGTGGCTCGATCCTGCTGGTCGTCTACACGGCCTTCAGCCAGGGCATGGTGGCGGGCATCTGGCACCAGGTCACCCCGGGGCGGCTCGGCGGGCTGTTCGCGGTCGAGGCGGTGCTGCTCACGGTGATGCTGACGATCACCTGGTACGGCTCGCGGCGGCTCGGCTTCAACAGGGCGGACCGGGTGGCGATCCAGTTCGCGGGCTCGAAGAAGAGCCTCGCGGCCGGGCTGCCGATGGCGAGTGTGCTGTTCGGCGCGCAGGCGAGCCTCGCGGTACTGCCGCTGATGCTGTTCCACATGCTTCAGCTGGTGGTGTGCGCGGTGATCGCCAAACACCGCTCGAAGGACACGCCGGAACAGGACACGGCGCTCACCCCGGCCGGCGTACCGGCGAGTGAGCCGAAGGGCGCGCCGCTGTCGAAAGGGAGAGCGCGCGGAGGTTGGTGAGGAACGAGCGGACCGAACACGGTCGACCCTCGACAGTGGCTCAAAGCGCCCGGAGGTGAACCGAGCCCCCGGAGAATTCAGGAGGGACCCGGCCGGCGCAGGGGGCGCTCCCCGCCGGCCGGGTCCTTATCCCGTGTATCCCGTGCAGCGGCAGCGCGTCACACCTCGCTGTGGAGGGCGATGCGGTCGTCGCCGGCATACACGTTCATGGAGGGGCCGCGGAGGAAGCCGACGAGCGTCAGCCCCGTCTCCGCGGCGAGGTCGACGGCGAGCGACGACGGTGCGGAGACCGCCGCCAGGACCGGGATTCCGGCCATCACCGCCTTCTGGGCGAGTTCGAAGGACGCCCGGCCCGAGACCAGCAGGATCACCCGCGAGAGCGGCAGCAGACCCTGCTGGAGCGCCCGCCCGACGAGTTTGTCCACCGCGTTGTGGCGGCCCACGTCCTCCCGGATGTCGAGGAGTTCGCCGGTCTCGGAGAAGAGGGCCGCGGCGTGCAGACCCCCGGTCCGGTCGAAGACCTGCTGTGCCGCCCGCAACCGGTCGGGGAGGCCGGAAAGCAGAGCCGGTTCGACCCGGACCGGGGGAGTGTCGGCGATCGGGAACCGGGCCGTGGTGCGTACGGCGTCGAGGCTGGCCTTGCCGCAGAGCCCGCACGAGGACGTGGTGTAGACGTTGCGTTCCAGCGTGATGTCCGGCATCGGGACGCCGGGTGAGAGCTGGACGTCCACCACGTTGTACGTGTTCCTGCCGTCGTCCGTCGCGCCGGCGCAGTACACGATCGACCGGACGTCCTCGGCCGAGCCGAGGACGCCCTCACTGACCAGGAATCCGGCGGCGAGCGCGAAGTCGTCGCCGGGGGTGCGCATGGTGATGGCGAGCGGCTTGCCGTTCAGCCGGATCTCCATGGGTTCCTCGGCGACGAGGGTGTCGGGGCGGCTGGTGACGGCACCGTCCCTGATGCGGATGGTGCGGCGGCGTTCGGTGACCCGTCCCATGGCGATCCTTCCCGTTCCTCGCTCGTCGCGCCCCGCCGGTGCCGGGGCGACCGGCTCTAGTGCTGCTGCGCGTGCTGGTAGCCGAAGCGGCCCTTGATGCACAGATTGCCGTGGGTCACCGGGTTGTCGTGCGGTGAGGTGACCTTGACGATCTCATTGTCCTGTACGTGCAGGGTGAGGTTGCAGCCCACGCCGCAGTACGCGCAGATGGTCGTGGTTTCCGTCTGCGCCTCCTCGTTCCAGGTCCCGGCCTCGCGCATGTCGAACTCCGACTTGAAGCTGAGCGCGCCCGTGGGGCAGACCTCGATGCAGTTGCCGCAGTAGACGCACGCGGATTCGGGGAGCGCCACGGCGTGCTCGGTGGAGATCCGTGCGTCGAAGCCGCGGCCGGCGACGGAGATGGCGAAGGTGTTCTGCCACTGCTCGCCGCAGGCGTCCACGCACTTGTAGCAGAGGATGCACTTGTCGAGGTCGCGGACGTAGAGATCGTTGTCGATCTTCGGTGTCTCGTTGACCCGGGCCGCGTCGGGCCCGAACCGGTCGGGCTTCGCCTCGTACTCCTTGATCCACTCGGCCACCCGCGGTGTCGTGGAGAGGTCGGTGGACGAGGCGAGCAGTTCCAGGACGACCTTGCGGCTGGTCCTGGCGCGCTCGGAGTCCGTCTTCACCTCCATGCCGGCCTCGGCGCGGCGTGAGCAGGCGGGAGCGAGCGTACGGGCGCCCTCGACCTCGACGACACAGACCCGGCACGCGTTCTTCGGGGTGAGCGTGTCGCCTTCGCAGAGCGTCGGGATGTCCTTGCCCGCCGCCCGGCAGGCGTCCAGGATCGTGGAGCCCTCGGGGACCCGGACGGGTTCGCCGTCGAGTGTGAACTCAAGCAGACGGCGCGGCAGTTGAAGAGGAATGACGGTCACTTGAAAGCCCCCAGACGGTCGATGGCGGACTCGACGGCATTCCACGCGGTCTGTCCCAGACCGCAGATGGAGGCGTCGCGCATGGTCTGACCGACCTCGCGCAGCAGCGCGACGTCGTCGGACGCCTCGGCGCCCGTACGGTCCTTGATGCGGTGCAGCGCTTCCTCCTGGCGGACGGTGCCGACCCGGCAGGGCACGCACTGACCGCAGGACTCGTCGCGGAAGAACTCGGCGATGCGCAGCAGTGTCCGGGGCAGGCCGACGGTGTCGTCCATGACCAGGATCACGCCGGAGCCGAGGGTGGTGCCCGCGGCCCTGGTCCCCTCGAAGGTGAGCGGGATGTCCCGCTCGTCGGGCCGTACGAATCCGCCCGCCGCGCCGCCGAGCAGGATCGCCCGGATCTCGGTCGGGGTGCCCGCGAGGTCGAGGAGATCACCGAGGGTGGCGCCGAACGGCAGCTCGTAGATGCCGGGCCGCTCGACGCTGCCCGAGACGCAGAAGAGCTTGGGGCCGGTGGAGTTGCCGGTGCCGATCGCCGCGTACGCCTCGGCTCCCATCGTCAGGATGGGCAGCACGTTGATGAGCGTCTCGACGTTGTTGGCGGCCGTCGGCTTGCCGAACAGCCCCTTCTCCACCGGGAACGGGGGCTTGGAGCGCGGCTCGCCGCGGAAGCCCTCGATGGAGTTGAAGAGGGCCGTCTCCTCACCGCAGATGTAGGCGCCGGCGCCCCGGCGGATCTCGATGTCGAAGGCGTAGCCCTGGCCGAGGACGTCGTCACCGAGGAAGCCGCGCAGGCGGGCCTGGGTGAGGGCGTTCTCCAGGCGGTGCAGGGCGCGCGGGTACTCGCCGCGCAGATAGAGGTAGCCGACATGCGCGCCGGTGGCGTAACCGGCGATGGTCATGGCCTCGATCAGGGCGAACGGGTCGCCCTCCATGATCACCCGGTCCTTGAAGGTGCCGGGTTCGGACTCGTCGGCGTTGCAGACCAGATAGTGCGGCCGGTCGGGCTGGGAGGCGGTGGCCTGCCACTTGCGCCCGGTGGGGAAGGCCGCGCCGCCGCGGCCGAGCAGCCCGGAGTCGGTGACCTCGCGGATCACCCCGGCGGGGCCGATGTCGAACGCGGTCCGCAGGGCGTGGTAGCCGCCGTGCGCCCGGTAGTCGTCGATGCTGTACGGGTCGACGACGCCGATCCGCTGGAGCAGCATCAGGCCGTCCTGCCCGGCCTGCGGTACGGCCATGGCGGCGGAGGGCTCCTCGGGGGCGTCCTCCGGTGCCGTGGCGGCCTCGACCAGCGTGTCGACCGTGGCCGGGCCGATGACGGCGAACGCCTGCCGCCGGGGCGCGGGTTCGGCCGACGAGCCGTTGGCGTGCGCCCGCAGGGGCGTGACCACCGCGCCGTTGGAGGCGAGGTCGGCCCGGATGGGGGTGACACCGGCGCCGCCGGTGTCACCCCCGACCGTCTCGTCCGTGTCGCCCGCCGTGTCCGGGAGGCGCGCGGGCCCCGGGGTGAGGACGTCCCTGAGCCGGGGGTCCCGCTGCGCGGGGACCGTGTCGGACGGGGTGCCCGCCTGAAGCACCAGCGCCGCCGGGGCCCGTTCGCACAGGCCCAGGCACGGGCTCGGCTGCCAGACGACACCGTCCGCCGCCGAGCCCGCGGCGCCTATCCGTTCCTCCAGGTCCGCGCAGAGCTTGGCCGAGCCGTTCCCGGCGCACGCCAGGTCGGTGCAGACGTGCAGCACCTTGGCGGGCCGGGGCTTGACCGCGAACATCGCGTAGAACGTGGCCACGCCGTACGCCTCCGCCGGCGGCACCGTGAGCCGTCGGCAGAGGTAGGCGAGCGCGCCCTCGCTGATCCAGCCCACGCGGTCGTTGATGGCATGCAACCCCGGCAACAGCAGGTCGCGCCGTTCGCGTGCCTCGCGACCACCGCGGGCCCAGCGCAGATCCGCGTCCGAGCGGTCTTCCGCGCCTTCCCACGCCGACGTCGCGGGGCCGAGCAGCGAGTCGACCGCCGCCCGCTCCTCGTCAGTCGGTTTGCTGTCACCGAAGTGCAGGTCCACTGATTCTCAGCTCCTCGCCGCTGTCGCGGACATCTCTGTCACATATCCGGGCAACTTCTCGATCCGGATGGCCGACGCCTTGAACTCGGCGGTGCCGGCGATCGGGCAGTTCGCCTCGATCGTCAGCTGGTTGGTGTCCACCTCGTCCGGGAAGTGCATGGTCATGAAGGCCAGCCCGGGACGGAGCCCCGGGTCGATCCACACCGGCGCCCGCACCGTGCCGCGCCGTGAGGAGATCTGGACCTCCTCGCCGACCTGGACGCCGTACTTCTCCGCGTCCTCCGGGCACAGCTCCAGATACTCGCCGCGGCGCATCGGGGAGGCGAAACTCCCGCTCTGCACACCGGTGTTGTACGAGTCGAGCCGGCGCCCGGTGGTGAGCCTGATCGGATACTGATCATCCGTCAGATCCACCGGCGGGTCGTGCTTGACGATGCCGAACGGGGCGAGCCTGCCGCGCTTGGCGGGGTCCGCCTCCCACAACCTGCCGTGCAGATAGGTGGGTTCGAGCCGCTCGGTGTCGGGGCACGGCCACTGGATGCCGTGGTGCTCGACCAGCCGGTCGTACGTCATCCCGTAGTGGTCGGGCGACAGGTCGCGCAGCTCGTTCCAGACGGTCTCGGCGTCCGCGAACTTCCACGGATGCCCGAGCCGGGCGGCCAGGTCGCAGATGATGTCGATGTCCTCGCGTGCCTCGCCCGGCGGTTCGATCGCCTTGCGGACGCGCTGGACCCGGCGCTCGCTGTTGGTGGTGGTGCCGTCCGTCTCGCACCACGCGGCGGTCGCGGGCAGGATCACGTCCGCCAGTTCCGCCGTCTTGGTGTGGAAGATGTCCTGCACCACCAGGAAGTCGAGCGCCTTCAGCCGCTCCACGGCCTGCTCGCTGTCGGCCTCGGACTGCGCGGGGTTCTCGCCGATGCAGTAGACGGCCTTGAGGTCGCCGGTCTCCATCGCCTCGAACATGTCGGTCAGGTTGAGGCCGTAGTGGGGCTGGATCACGGTGTCCCACGCGGTCTCGAACTTCTGCCGGATCTCGGGTTCGAGGATGTCCTGGAAGCCCGGCAGCCGGTTGGGGATGGCCCCCATGTCGCCGCCGCCCTGCACGTTGTTCTGCCCGCGCAGGGGCTGGACCCCGGAGCCGTACCGCCCGACGTGCCCGGTGAGCAGCGACAGGTTGATCAGCGCCCGGACGTTGTCCGTGCCGTTGTGGTGCTCGGTGATGCCGAGCGTCCAGCACAGCTGGGCCCGCTCGGCGCGGGCGTAGGCGTGGGCGAGGTCGCGGATCGCCGCGGCGGGTACGCCCGTGACCTTCTCGGCCACGCCGAGGGTCCACGGCTCGACCTCGGCCGCGTACTCGTCGAAGCCGGTCGTGGCCTGCTCGATGAACGCCTTGTTGTGCAGCCCCGCGTGGATGATCTCGCGGCCGACGGCGTGCGCCAGCGGGATGTCCGTGCCGACGTTGAGCCCCATCCAGCTCTCGGCCCACTCGGCCGTGGAGGTGCGGCGGGGGTCGACGGCGTACATCCGCGCGCCGTTCCTGATGCCCTTGAGCACATGCTGGAAGAAGATCGGGTGCGCGAAACGGGCGTTGGAGCCCCACATCACGATCAGGTCCGTGTGCTCGACCTCCTCGTAGGAGGAGGTGCCGCCGCCGGAGCCGAAGGCCGCGGAGAGGCCCGCGACGCTCGGTGCGTGACACGTCCGGTTACAGGAGTCGACGTTGTTGGTGCCCATCACCACTCGCGCGAACTTCTGCGCGACGTAGTTCATCTCGTTCGTGGCCCGGGCGCACGAGAACATTCCGAACGCACCGCGCGCGGCGGCCAGCCCGGCGGCTGCCCGGTCCAGTGCTTCCTCCCAGGTCGCCCGCCGGAACGGGCCGCCCTTCTCGTCCCGTACCAGCGGGTGTTCGAGCCTGGCGTAGGTCTTCGGCGTGCGATCCCGCCTTCTTGCGCTGCTTTTCACGCTGCGCTCCCTCATGAGTCATGGCTTGTGGCCGCGCCATTGCATACAGTATCCCGATGGCCGTCGTGAAGCGGAAGTCTTACGTACGGGTTTTGTGAGGGACCGGAGCCTTCAACGGGCCGCGCGCGGCCCGTTGAAGGCTCCGGTCGACGGCGGTCAGGCGGCCACACCCCGCGCCAGCAGGTCCGAGATGGCGTCGACCGTGCGAAGCGTCGGCACCTCGATGCCGCACATGGCGGCGAGTTCGACGACCGCCGCGAGCAGCACGTCGAGCTCCATCGGCTTCCCCTTCTCCAGGTCCTGGAGCGTGGAGGTCCGGTGGTCCCCGACCCGTTCCGCGCCGGCCAGCCGGCGTTCGACGGAGATGTCGGGGTGGCAGCCGAGCGCCTCGGCGACCCGGAGCGTCTCGGTCATCATCAGCTCGATGACCTCGCGTGTGCTGCGGTGCAGACACATCTCCCGCATCGTGGCGCGGGTCAGCGCGCTGATCGGGTTGAAGGAGATGTTGCCGAGGAGCTTGATCCAGATTTCATCGCGGAGTTCGGCCTCGACCGGACATTTGAGCCCGCCCGCCCGCATGGCCTCACTGAACTCCTTGGTGCGCGGCGAGAGCGACCGGTCCGGCTCCCCGATGGAGAACCGGGTGCCTTCCAGGTGCCGTACGACTCCGGGCCCTTCCAGCTCCGTCGCCGCGTAGACCACACAGCCGATGGCGCGCTCCGGCGGCAGGACCGCGCTGACCGAGCCGCCGGGGTCGACGCTCTCGATACGGCGGCCGTCGTGCGGGCCGCCGTGCTGGTGGAAGTACCACCAGGGGATGCCGTTCTGCGCGGCGATGACCGCCGTGTGGTCCTGGAGCAGAGGCGCGATGAGCGGCCCGCACGCCGCGTACGAATTCGCCTTGAGGCCCAGGAACACGTGGTCGACCGGCCCGATGTCGGCCGGGTCGTCGGTGGCGTGCACCCGCGCGGTCCAATCACCGCGCGGGCTGTACACCCGGACTCCGTGCTGCCTCATGGCCGCCAGATGCGGTCCACGGGCGATGAGATGGACTTCGGCGCCTGCGCGATCCAGCGCGGCTCCGACATAGGCGCCGATCGCACCGGCGCCGACGACTGCGACTTTCACCGTGGGGCTCTCCGTTCGCTTTGAGGGTGTTGAGAGAAGCGCAGGAATCAGGGAAGAGACACACTTTGCCCACGATATATTGTCTACAGTATGGAATAACTGCCGACAAGAGTTCTGTCGTCGGCATACGGTCGACCTGGAACAGGTAAAAGATCTTCCCAAACGGTGGGAACGGTTCCTAGAGTTCGCGACCATGACCCCACCACTCGCCCCGGTCGGCTGGAGCCGCTGGCTGGTACCCCCCGCCGCGCTCTCGGTGCACCTCTCGATCGGTCAGGCCTACGCATGGAGCGTGTTCAAGCCGCCGCTGGAATCCGCTCTCGACCTCTCAGGCACCCAGAGCGCCCTCCCCTTCCAGCTGGGCATCGTGATGCTCGGCCTCTCGGCCGCGTTCGGCGGCACCCTCGTCGAACGCAACGGCCCCCGCTGGGCGATGACCGTCGCCCTCATCTGCTTCTCGTCCGGTTTCCTGCTGTCCGCGCTCGGCGCGGCGACCGAACAGTTCTGGCTGATCGTCTTCGGCTACGGCTTCGTCGGCGGCATCGGACTCGGCATCGGGTACATCTCGCCCGTCTCCACGCTGATCAAGTGGTTCCCCGACCGGCCGGGAATGGCCACCGGTATCGCGATCATGGGATTCGGCGGCGGCGCGCTCATCGCGTCGCCGTGGTCCGCGCAGATGCTGGAGTCGTTCGGCTCCACCAGTGACGGCATCGCCAAGGCCTTCCTCGTGCACGGTCTGGTCTACGCGGTCTTCATGCTGCTCGGCGTCCTGCTGATCCGCGTACCGCGCCCGGACGCGGCGCCGAAGGCGGCGCCCGCACCCGCGTCGGCCCTGATAACCACGGCCCAGGTCTCCGCGAACTCGGCTGTCCGCACACCGCAGTTCTGGCTGCTCTGGGTCGTCCTGTGTATGAACGTCACCGCGGGCATCGGCATCCTGGAGAAGGCCGCGCCGATGATCACGGACTTCTTCGCGGAGACCGACACGCCGGTCTCCGTCTCGGCCGCGGCCGGTTTCGTCGCCCTGCTGTCGGCGGCCAACATGGCCGGGCGCATCGGCTGGTCGTCCACCTCCGACGTGATCGGCCGGAAGAACACCTACCGCGTCTATCTGGGTGTCGGCGCCCTGATGTATCTGCTCATCGCGCAGTTCGGCGACTCCTCCAAGCCGCTCTTCATCATCTGCGCGCTGGTGATCCTCTCCTTCTACGGAGGCGGCTTCGCGACCGTCCCCGCGTACCTCAAGGACCTGTTCGGCACCTACCAGGTGGGCGCGATCCACGGACGGCTGCTCACCGCCTGGTCGGCGGCCGGCGTCCTCGGCCCGCTCATCGTCAACCGGGTGGCCGACAGCCAGGAGGAGGCGGGCAAGAGCGGGCCCGGACTGTACGGGCTCTCGCTGACCATCATGATCGGGCTGCTCGTCGTCGGTTTCGTCGCGAACGAGCTGGTCCGCCCCGTACACCCGCGCCACCACCGGCCGGAGAACAGCACCGGCGCGGAGCCGGAAGAACCGAAGGAGGCCGCCGATGACCACAGCACCGGAGAGCGGGAGCGCAGTGCCTGAGTCCCGGCGAACCGCGCTGATCGTCTTCGCCTGGCTCTGGGTGGGCGCCCCACTCGCGTACGGTCTGTACGAACTGGTCCGCAAGGCCACCCAGCTGTTCACCGGGTGACCTGGGAACCGCCGTTCGGATCGTGCCGGGCCCATGGGCCCGCGGGCGATTCGAACGGCGGTCACCCGGACGACGCCTGATGATCCGGAGTCTCCAAGAGGAGGCGGGGAATCCTGTTGGGTCGCCTGCCCCCGTACTCGTGAGTCGCTGACGAGACTGGGAATCTCCTGACGTCGACCGAGAAGGAGGTCCCGGGGATGACCGGCACTCGTATCGCCGCGCTGGGGCACTACCAGCCCGCCAAGGTGCTCACCAACGACGACCTGGCGGCCATGGTCGACACCAGTGATGAGTGGATCAGGAGCCGCGTCGGCATCAGAACACGGCATGTGGCCGGGCCCGACGAGCCGGTGGACGAGCTGGCGGCGCACGCCGCCGCCAAGGCACTCGCCGCGGCCGGCCTCACGCCCACGGACATCGACCTCGTCCTGGTCGCCACCTCCACCGCGATCGACCGGTCCCCGAACATGGCCGCCCGTGTCGCCGCCCGGCTCTCCATGGGCTCACCGGCCGTGATGGACCTCAACGTGGTCTGCGCCGGTTTCACCCACGCGCTCGCCACCGCGGACCACGCCGTACGGGCCGGAGCGGCGACCCGCGCGCTCGTCATCGGCGCGGACAAGATGGCCGACATCGCCGACTGGACCGACCGCTCCACCTGCGTCCTGCTCGGTGACGGCGCGGGCGCGGCGGTCGTCGAGGCGGTCCGGCCGGACGAGGAGCCGGGCATCGGCCCGGTGCTGTGGGGCTCGGTCCCCGAGATGGGCAACGCCGTACGGATCGAGGGCACCCCGCCCCGCTTCGCCCAGGAGGGCCAGTCCGTCTACCGCTGGGCCACCACCCGGCTGCCGCCGATCGCCCGCAAGGTGTGCGAGCGCGCGGGCATCGCCCCCGAGGACCTGGCCGCCGTCGTGCTGCACCAGGCCAATCTGCGGATCATCGAACCCGTCGCCCAGAAGATCGGCGCGGTCAACGCCGTCATCGCGCGCGATGTCGTGGACTCCGGAAACACCTCGGCCGCGTCCATCCCCATGGCGCTGTCCAAACTGGTGGAGCGCGGTGAGGTGGAATCGGGCGCTCCCGCGCTCCTCTTCGGGTTTGGCGGGAATCTCTCTTACGCCGGCCAGGTCATCCGCTGCCCCTGAGCGCTACGGTTCTCGGTAGACTGTAGACGATAGCCAATCGTTGCCGTCTGTTGCCGGGGTCTTTGCCGCAGATCAGCCAGGATGGGGGACCGCATGTTGTCCGCAGGACTGCCACAGGGCTCAGTGCCCAAGCTCGAACGCCCCGGCCCGCTGCGCGAGCGCGTCTACGAGGCCCTGCTGGAGCTCATCACCGTCCGCCAACTGCGGCCGGGACAGCATCTGGTGGAGAGCGAACTCGCCGGTCATCTCGGCGTGTCCCGGCAGCCGGTACGCGAGGCACTCCAGCGGCTGAACACCGAGGGGTGGGTCGATCTCCGGCCCGCCCAGGGCGCGTTCGTCCATGAGCCGACCGAGGCGGAGGCCGACCAGCTGCTCTCCGTCCGTACGCTCCTTGAGGCCGAGGCGGCGAGGCTTGCCGCCGCGAACTCGGGCTCGGCGGGCATCGCCGCGCTGGAGGCGCTCTGCGCCAAGGGCGAGCAGTCGGTGGCCGACGACGACGTGGATCTCACGGTCGCGACGAACGCGGCGTTCCACGCGAAGGTGATGGAGCTGGCGGGAAACGTTGTCCTGGCGGAGCTCGCGGCGCAGGTGGACCGCCGGGTGCGCTGGTACTACACACCGGTGGCGCGGCAGCGCGGCAAGCAGTCCTGGATCGAGCACCGGGCCCTGATCGCGGCGATCTCGGCACGGGACGAGCGCGCGGCCACGGAGGTCATGCGCTCCCACACGGAGCAGACGCGCACCACGTACCACCACCGCGGGGACACCCAGGTCTGACCGTATTCGCACGTGTGCAGTCGCAGAGCGAGGCGCCTCCGCCCGGTCGGGGAGGCGTCTTTCGTATGTCCGGCGACGGATCATGGGCCAGGTGCCGCGAAACGCCTTTGTCCTGACTGTGGAGAAAGTTAGGAGCGATTCCTGCTCAACTTCTTCCCACTCGGGGAAAGCGCTGCTACGTTCCCCTCGAAAGCCCGTCGAAACGACACCGACGTAGCGACGCATCACACAGCCGAGAGGCGGGGAGGGGCGCGTGAGACGTATGACCGCACGACCCGCGAACGCTCATCAGGCGCGACTGCTCCGGCTCTTGCGTGACGGTGGGCCCAACTCCCGCGCCCAGCTCGGCGATCAGGTCGACCTCTCCCGCTCCAAGCTCGCCGTCGAGGTCGACCGGCTGCTGGAGACAGGGCTCGTCGTCGCCGACGGACTCGCGGCGTCGCGCGGCGGCCGCCGCTCTCACAACATCCGGCTCGCGCCCGCCCTCCGCTTCCTCGGGGTGGACATCGGCGCCACGTCCATCGACGTCGCCGTCACCAACGCCGAACTCGAAGTGCTCGGACACGTCAACCATCCCATGGACGTCCGCGAGGGCCCGGTCGCCGTCTTCGAGCAGGTGCTCGCGATGGCCGCCAAGCTCAGGGCCTCGGGCCTCGCCGACGGTTACGACGGCGCCGGCATCGGCGTTCCGGGTCCGGTCCGCTTCCCCGAAGGCGTCCCGGTCGCGCCACCGATCATGCCCGGCTGGGACGGTTTCCCCGTACGCGAGGCCCTCAGCCAGGACCTCGGCTGCCCCGTCATGGTCGACAACGACGTGAATCTGATGGCGATGGGCGAGCAGCACGCGGGCGTCGCACGCTCCGTGGGCGACTTCCTCTGCGTCAAGATCGGTACCGGTATCGGCTGCGGCATCGTGGTCGGCGGCGAGGTCTACCGGGGCACCACCGGCAGCGCGGGCGACATCGGCCATATCCGGGTCGAGCCCGACGGGCGCGCCTGTGTCTGCGGCAACAGGGGTTGCCTGGAAGCCCACTTCAGCGGTGCCGCGCTGGCCAGGGACGCCGAGGACGCCGCCCGTACGGGCCGTTCCGCCGAACTCGCCGCGCGCCTCGAAGCGGCCGGCCGGCTCACCGCCGCCGATGTCGCCGTGGCCGCCGCGGCCGGCGACCCCACCGCCCTCCACCTCATCCGCGAGGGCGGCAACCGGGTCGGCCAGGTCATCGCCGGACTCGTCAGCTTCTTCAACCCGGCCCTCGTCGTGATCGGCGGCGGGGTGACCGGCCTCGGCCACACCCTGCTGGCCAGCGTCCGCACCCAGGTCTACCGCCAGTCGCTCCCGCTGGCCACCGGCAATCTTCCCATCGTGCTGGGGGAGTTGGGACCGACCGCCGGAGTCACCGGAGCGGCCCGCCTGATCAGCGACCACCTCTTCTCCCCGGCCTGACCCCGGTGAACCCGGAGCCAGGCCGTACGGCACACGCTTCATCCGCACAACCGAAATAACAGCAAAAGACATAACAAAAGCATCACCGGTCACGGCGTCATCCAGCTCCCGGCGCCACGCGCACCACCCGCACCGAGCCGCACCACCCGCACCTCGCACCGCCCAGTTCCGCACGCCCGCAAGCCCGCTCACCGGCCGCATCCGCCGAGGGGATACGCCATGGCACCAGCACCACCCGAAGGCCACCTGCTCACCATGTCCGGCATCACCAAGCTGTTCCCGGGCGTCCGCGCCCTGGACGGCGTGGACCTGGAGGTCCAGGCAGGCGAAGTCCACTGTCTGCTCGGCCAGAACGGGGCCGGCAAGTCCACACTCATCAAGGTGCTCGCCGGCGCGCACCAGCCCGACGACGGTGTCATCACCTGGCGCGGCGAAGAGGTCCAGCTCAAGTCACCCATCGCGGCGATGAAGCTCGGCATCGCGACCATCTACCAGGAACTCGACCTGGTCGAGGGCCTGTCGGTCGCCGAGAACATCTTCCTCGGGCATGAGCCGACGTCCGCCGGTTTCATCGTCAAGGGCGGCGAGGCCAGGGCCGCCGCCACCGCGCTGCTCGCGCGTCTCGGCCACCCCGAGATCCCCGCGAGCCGGCAGGTCGGTGAACTCTCCGCCGCACACCAGCAGATCGTCTCCATGGCCCGCGCGCTCTCCCACGACGTACGCCTCATCGTGATGGACGAGCCGTCGGCGGCGCTCGACCCGGACGAGGTCGACAACCTCTTCCGTATCGTCGAGACACTCACCGCCGACGGTGTCGCCGTCATCTACATCTCCCACCGGCTGGAGGAGATCCGCCGGATCGGCGACCGGGTGACCGTCATCAAGGACGGCCGTACCGTGGCCGTGGGCCTGCCCGCGAAGGAGACCCCCACCAGCGAGGTCGTCTCCCTGATGACCGGCCGGAAGGTCGCGTACGTCTTCCCCGACCGCCCGTCGGTCGCCGACGCCCCGCGCGGCGAGCCCGTACTGCGGACCGAAGGACTCACCAGGGAGGGCGAGTTCGAACCGGTCGACCTCGAACTGAGGCCCGGCGAGATCGTCGGACTCGCGGGACTCGTGGGCTCGGGACGCTCCGAGATCCTGGAGACCATCTTCGGCGCCCGCAAGCCCACGGCCGGCCGGGTGCTGGTCGACGGCCAGGAGCTGAAGCCCGGCAGTGTCCGCGCCGCCGTACGCGCCGGACTCGGCCTCGCCCCCGAGGAGCGCAAGGCCCAGGCCCTGCTGCTCATCGAGTCGGTCACCCGCAACGTGTCGGTGTCCTCACTCTCCCGGTTCTCCCGCGGCGGCTGGCTCGACAGCTCCGCCGAGCGCAAGGCCGCCAGGGGCGCGACCCAGGAGCTCTCCCTGCGCCCCGACAACCCCGACGCCGTCATCCGCACCCTGTCCGGCGGCAACCAGCAGAAGGCGGTCCTGGCCCGCTGGCTGCTGCGCGGCTGCCGGGTGCTGCTTCTCGACGAACCCACCCGCGGTGTGGACGTCGGCGCGCGCGCCGAGCTCTACGCCGTGATCCGCCGGCTGGCCGACGAAGGCCTCGCCGTACTTCTCGTCTCCAGCGAGGTCCCCGAGGTCCTTGGCCTCGCCGACCGGGTGCTGGTGCTCCGGGAGGGCCGTGTCGTCCACACGTCACCGGCCCAGGAGCTGGACGAGCACCGTGTACTCGACCTTGTGATGGAAGGGAGCCCGACGCCATGAAACAGCCTGCCTCTGAGGCGCAGCAGGGCGGGCCCGACGCCGCACCCGCCGCCGACGCCGCACCCGTGCCGCTGACCAAGCCCGCCGGAAAGACCCCGGGAGGATCCGGGAGCCGGCCGCCGCTCGGGCTGCGTCTCGATTTCCGGACGCTCTCGCTGCTCGGCGTGCTCGCCGTCCTGATAATCGTCGGCGGTGCCACCAAGCCCGACGCGTTCCTGGCGACCAGCAACCTCCAGCTGGTCCTCACCCAGGCGTCGATCATCGGTGTCGTCACCGTCGGCATGACGTTCGTCATCACCAGCGGCGGCATCGACCTGTCGGTCGGCGCGATCGTGGCCCTGGCATCGGTGTGGGCGACAACCCTGGCGACCCAGGAGTACGGCTTCGCCGGCATCCTGTTCACCGCGATCATCGTGGGTCTGGCCTGTGGTCTGGTCAACGGAGTGCTGATCGCGTACGGCGGGATGGCACCGTTCATCGCGACGCTCGCGATCATGGCGTCCGCCCGTGGTCTGGCCCTTCTCATCACCGAAGGCAACACGCAGATCGTCACCCTGAAGTCGGTGCTCGACCTCGCCGCGCGTGACTCGTACATCCTCGGGATCCCACCGCTCGTCATCATCTTCGCGGTGGTGACGGTGGTCGGCTGGCTGCTGCTCAACCGCACGACCTTCGGCCGCCGCACGATCGCGGTCGGCGGCAACGCGGAGGCGACCCGGCTCGCCGGTATCGACGTCCGCAGGCAGCGGCTGTATCTGTATCTGTTCTCCGGCCTGTGCTGCGGTATCGCGGCCTTCATGCTGATCGTGCTCTCCGGCTCCGGACAGAACACGAACGGCAACCTCTACGAGCTCGACGCCATCGCGGCGGCGATCATCGGCGGCACCCTGCTCAGCGGTGGCCGCGGCACGATCGTCGGCTCCGTACTCGGTGTCCTGATCTTCACCACGATCACCAACATCTTCGCGCTCAACAACCTGCAGAGCGACGTCCAGCAGATCGCCAAGGGCGCGATCATCGTGGCCGCCGTACTTGTCCAGAGCCGCACGGCGCGCCACGGCGAGGCCTGACCTCGTTGCCCCGGGGCTCCGCCTCGTAACCGCTTCCGACGTACCGCTCCATCCGCTCACTTGAAGGGGACGAACCGCCATGCCAGAGACGAGCCGCAGAGGCCTGCTGTTCGGCACCGCCGCGATTTCCGCGGGTGCCTTCCTCACCGCCTGCACCAGCAACGAGAAGAAGGACGAGCCCGCGGCGAACGACGAGCCCGCGGCCGACGACAAGCCCGGCAAGCCGGTCACCATCGGCTTCGCCGGCCCCCAGGCCGACCACGGCTGGCTCAACGCGATCAACGACAACGCCCGCAATCAGGCGAAGAAGTACTCGGACGTCACCCTCGACATCACCGAGGGCTCGAACGACACCGCCGCCCAGATCGGCCAGATCGACGCCCTGATCAACAAGAAGGTCGACGTCCTGGTGATCCTGCCGGCCGACGGCAAGGCCCTCACCCAGGCCGGTCTCAAGGCGATGCGCGCGGGCATCCCCGTCATCAACCTGGACCGGATCTTCGCCGACCCGCAGGCGTTCCGCTGCTACGTCGGCGGCGACAACTACGGCATGGGCGTCAACGCCGGCAACTACATCGGCGAGAAGCTGAAGGACAAGGCGGGCGCCACCGTCATCGAACTGTCGGGCCCCGACAGCCTGGAGCTGACCAAGCAGCGCACCCAGGGCTTCGACGACGCGCTCGCGAACTACCCGAACATCAAGAAGGTCGCCCGCCAGGCGGCCGACTTCACCGTCGAGTCCGGCCAGGCCAAGATGGCCCAGCTGCTCCAGGCGCAGTCCAAGTTCGACGCCCTGTGGAACCACGACGACGACCAGGGTGTCGGCGCGCTGCGCGCCATCGACCAGGCCGGCCGTGACGGCTTCCTGATGGTCGGCGGCGCCGGTGCCAAGTCGGCGATGGACGCCATCAAGGCGGACAACAGCGTCCTGAAGGCGACGGTGCTCTACCCGCCGATCATGGCCTCGTCGGCGATCGACCTCGCCCGTGCGCTGGGCCAGGGCAAGGGCGTGAGCGGTATGGCCGGTCTGGAGATCCCGGCCCAGGTCACCCTGTTCTCGGCGGTCGTCGACAAGACGAACATCGACGAGTACCTGCCCCAGGGATTCAGCTGACCGGCTCGCCCAGCCATGGCCTGGCGTGTGGATCCTGCCGGGCTCGCGGTCCCTGGTGCCGCGCCTCGCGGCGTTGCCGTCGGTCCACGGCACCAGACCCCGCTCCCTGATCCGGCCTGATCCACACGCCAGGCCCGAGCCCCCACACGCGCGAGAGACGAGGAGTACTCCCTTATGACCAGCAGGGAAGCGTCGGAGAAGGAAGCCGGCGCACCGCCGCCACTCGGTATCGGCATGATCGGATACTCGTTCATGGGTGCCGCCCACTCCCAGGGCTGGCGCACGGCGGGACATGTCTTCGATCTGCCCATGCGGCCGGAGCTCGCCGCCATCTGCGGGCGGGACGAGGCGGCCGTCGCCAAGGCGGCCGACAAACTGGGCTGGGCCGCCGCCGAGACCGACTGGCGGGACCTCATCGCGCGTGACGACGTGCAGCTGGTCGACATCTGCACGCCGGGGGACAGCCACGCGGAGATCGCCATCGCCGCGCTGGAGGCGGGCAAGCACGTCCTGTGCGAGAAGCCGCTGGCCAACTCGGTGGCCGAGGCCGAGGCCATGGTCCGGGCCGCCGAAGCGGCCAGGTCCCGCGGCCAGTTGGCCATGGTGGGCTTCAACTACCGGCGCGTGCCCGCCATCGCGTACGCCCGCAAGCTGATCGAGGAGGGCAGGCTCGGCGCGCTCCGGCACGTACGGGTCACCTACCTCCAGGACTGGCTGGTCGACGCGGAGTTCCCCCTCACCTGGCGGCTCAAGCGTGAGCACGCGGGCTCGGGGGCGCTCGGCGACCTGGGCGCGCACATCGTGGACCTCGCACAGTTCCTCGCGGGGGAGCCGCTGGTCGGGGTCTCGGCGATGACCGAGACGTTCGTACGGGAGAGGCCGCTGCTCTCCGGGGCGTCGGCCGGTCTCTCGGCGTCCGGCGGTGCGGAGCTCGGCCCGGTCACGGTGGACGACGCAGCCCTGTTCACGGGGCGGCTCGCCTCGGGGGCGCTGGCGTCCTTCGAGGCCACCCGGATGGCGGCGGGACGCAAGAACGCGCTGCGGCTGGAGATCAACGGCGAGCGCGGTTCGCTCGCCTTCGATCTGGAGCGGCTCAACGAGCTGTCGTTCCACGACCAGTCGGAGCCCGCGGTCACCGCGGGATTCCGGCGGATCCTGGTCACCGAGTCCGAGCACCCGTACCTGGACGCCTGGTGGCCGCCGGGCCACGGGCTCGGCTACGAGCACACCTTCGTGCACCAGGCCAAGGATCTGGTCGAGGCGATCGCCGCCGGAACCGATCCCGCGCCCTCCTTCGCCGACGGTCTCCAGGTGCAGCGGGTCCTCGCGGCCGTGGAGGACAGCGCGGAGAAGAACGCCATCTACACATCCGTGCCGGCCCCGTCCGGAATCGAGTCTTGAGGGAAGGTCCGTATGCCACGCCCGTTCACGCTGTTCACCGGCCAGTGGGCCGATCTGCCACTGGAAGAGGTCTGCCGGCTCGCCCGTGACTTCGGTTACGACGGACTGGAACTGGCCTGCTGGGGCGACCACTTCGAGGTCGACAAGGCGCTCACCGACCCCGGCTATCTGGAGAGCCGCCACCAGCTGCTCGACAAGTACGGCCTCAAGTGCTGGGCGATCTCCAACCACTTGGTCAGCCAGGCGGTCTGCGACAGCATCATCGACGAGCGCCACCAGAACATTCTGCCCGGCCGTATCTGGGGCGACGGGGAGCCCGAGGGCGTACGCCAGCGGGCCGCCGCCGAGATCAAGGACACCGCGCGCGCCGCCGCCGCCTTCGGTGTCAACACGGTGATCGGCTTCACCGGTTCGTCGATCTGGCATCTGCTGGCGATGTTCCCGCCGGTGCCGCCCCACATGATCGAGCGCGGCTACGACGACTTCGCGGAGCGGTTCAACCCGATCCTCGACGTCTTCGACACCGAGGGAGTGCGCTTCGCCCACGAGGTCCACCCCGGCGAGATCGCGTACGACTACTGGACGACCAAGCGCGCGCTCGAAGCGGTCGACCACCGGCCCGCGTTCGGGCTGAACTTCGACCCGAGCCACTTCGTCTGGCAGGACCTGGACCCGACCGGATTCCTGTACGACTTCCGGGACCGGATCTACCACGTCGACTGCAAGGAGGCGCGCAAGCGTCTCGACGGCCGCAACGGCAGGCTCGGTTCGCACCTGCCGTGGGGCGACCCGCGGCGCGGCTGGGACTTCGTCTCGGCCGGGCACGGCGACGTGCCGTGGGAGGACGTCTTCCGCATGCTGGGGGCGATCAACTACGAGGGTCCGATCTCGGTGGAGTGGGAGGACGCCGGTATGGACCGGCTCGCCGGCGCCCCCGAGGCGCTCGCGGATCTGAAGCGGTTCGACTTCGACCGGCCGACCGCGTCCTTCGACGCGGCCTTCGGCGGCGGCGAATAGCAGGTCGGCACGGCCCGGCGGGGAGCTTGTCCCCCGCCGGGCCGTCCGGCATGCCCGGAAAGCCCTTTGTCCTGAGGCGGGAAAAAGTTGAACTTCACCGCTGCGCAAGGGCTTTCCGTCTCGGACGAACAGGGTTACGGTCACTGAGATGTACAGGACATGTTGATCTCCGGTGCGACGGCGCGCTCCGGCGAGACAGCAGACCGAGAGCAACAGATGCGGGACCACGGGTGCTTGGACGAGCACTCCCCCCATCCCCCCACCCCGAGGCGAGCGAAGTGCTCCTTTTCTCCTCGGAGACCCGCACGTACCACAGGCATTTCCGGAGGACTCTCGTGCACAGTCAACGACGTCCCAGAGGCCGGACATTTCTCGCACTGCTGACCGGTGCCCTGCTCGCGGGGTCGACCCTCAGCGCCGTTCCGGCCACCGCCGCCGACCCTGGAAGACAAGCCGCCGCCCCCACGTTTCAGCAGGTGACCCTTGCCAAGGGTGCCGAAGAAGCAGGCGAGCCCATGACCCTCGCGGTCCTGCCGGACCGCCGCGTCCTGCACACCTCGCGCGACGGCACACTCCGTATCACCGACGAGGGCGGCACCACCAAGGTGTCCGGCACCCTCGACGTCTACAGCCATGACGAGGAAGGTCTGCAAGGAGTCGGGGTCGACCCCGGCTTCGCCCAGAACCGGGCGATCTACCTCTATTACGCGCCCGAACTCGACACCCCCGCGGGCGACGCGCCCGAGACGGGCACCGCCGCCGACTTCGCCCCCTTCGACGGGGTCAACCGGCTCTCGCGCTTCACGCTGAACGAGGACGGAACCCTCGACAAGGCGAGCGAGAAGAAGGTCCTCGACGTCCCCGCCTCGCGTGGCACCTGCTGCCATGTCGGCGGCGACATCGCCTTCGACGCGGAGGGCAACCTGTACCTGTCGACCGGCGACGACACCAACCCGTTCGCCTCCGACGGCTACAGCCCGATCGACGACCGTCCGAACCGCAACCCCGCGTTCGACGCCCGCCGTTCGGCCGGCAACAGCAACGACCTGCGCGGCAAGGTCCTGCGTATCAAGGTCGCGGACGACGGCTCGTACACAGTCCCCGAGGGCAATCTCTTCGCCCCCGGCACGGAGAAGACGAAGCCCGAGATCTACGCCATGGGCTTCCGCAACCCGTTCCGGATCTCCGTCGACAAGGAGACGGGCGTCGTCTACGTCGGCGACTACGGTCCCGACGCGGGCGCGGCCGACCCGGACCGCGGACCGGCCGGCCAGGTCGAGTTCGCCCGCGTCACCGAGGCGGGCAACTTCGGCTGGCCGTACTGCACCGGCGACAACGAGCCCTTCAAGGACTTCGACTTCGCCACCAACACCTCCGGCGCGGCCTTCGACTGTGCGGCCCCCAGGAACGACTCGCCGCACAACACCGGTCTCACCGAACTGCCGCCGTCCCAGGCCGCCTGGATCCCGTACAACGGGAACAGCGTCCCGGAGTTCGGCGACGGCTCCGAGTCCCCGATGGGCGGTCCCGTCTACAACTACGACGCGGACCTCGACTCGCAGGTCAAGTTCCCCGAGGAGTACGACGGGAACTTCTTCGCCGGTGAGTTCGGCCGCAAGTGGATCAAGCGCATCGACCAGGGTGCCGACGGCACCGTCAACTCGATCAACGACTTCCCCTGGGCCGGCACCCAGGTCATGGACCAGGAGTTCGGCCCCGACGGCGCGCTCTACGTCCTGGACTACGGCACCGGTTACTTCGGCGGCGACGAGAACTCGGCGCTCTACCGCATCGAGAACGCCACCGAGGGCTACGCGCCGGTCGCCGTTGCCGCCGCGGACAAGACGTCGGGCACCGGACCGCTGGAGGTGGCCTTCTCCTCGGAGGGCACCGAGGACGCGGACGGTGACGAGCTGACGTACGCCTGGGACTTCGGTGACGGCGGAACCTCCACCGAGGCCAACCCGACCCACACCTTCGAGGAGAACGGCACCTACTCGGCGACCGTCACCGCGAAGGACCCGGGAGGGCTCACCGGCACCGCGTCCGTGCAGGTCGTCGTCGGCAACACCGCGCCCGTGGTGAAGCTGGACCTGCCCGCGCCCGGCACGCTCTTCAACTTCGGTGACGAGCTGCCCTTCAAGGTCACCGTGACCGATCCCGAGGACGGTCAGGACATCGACTGCTCCAAGGTCACCGTCCGCTACATCCTCGGTCATGACAGCCACGGTCACCCGATCACCTCGAAGACCGGCTGCGAGGGCACCATCACGGCGCCCGCGGACGCCGAGCACGATCCCAACGCGAACATCTTCGGAGTGATCGACGCCGAGTACACCGACGGCGGGGGCGGCGGCCAGGCCTCGCTCACCGGTCACGGCCAGTCCGAGATCCAGCCGAGGCACCGTCAGGCGGAGCACGCCAACGACTCGTCCGGCACCACCGTGACGGACCGTGAGGGAGCCAACGGCGGCAAGACCGTCGGCGGTATCTCCGACGGCGACTGGATCTCCTTCGAGCCGTACCACCTGGCCGGGGCCTCCAAGCTGACCGCCCGGGTCTCGTCCGGCGGCGCCGGCGGCACCCTGGAGGTGCGTACGGGCGCGGCCGACGGCGAGCTCCTCGGCTCGGCCGAGGTGCCCGTCACCGGCGGCTGGACCACGTTCGAGGACGTCGAGGTGACGTTGACCGGTGCCCCCGCGGAGACCACCGATCTCGTCCTGGGCTTCAAGGGCGGCGAGGGCGACCTCTTCGACGTGGACGACTTCGAGATCACCGGGGAGGCACCCGCCGAGGCGGGCGAGCGGGTCCTGGTCTTCTCCAAGACCGCGGGCTTCCGCCACGACTCCATCGAGGCCGGCACAGCGGCCCTGAAGGAGCTGGGGGAGTCGGCCGACATCGCGGTCGAGTCCACGGAGGACGCGGGCGCCTTCACGGCCGAGAACCTCGCCGGCTACGACGCGGTGGCGTTCCTGTCCACCACCGGTGACGTACTGAGCACCGAGCAGCAGACGGCGTTCGAGGAGTACGTCGCCTCGGGCGGCGGCTACCTGGGTATTCACGCCGCCGCCGACACCGAGTACGACTGGGAGTTCTACGGCGGCCTGGTGGGGGCCTACTTCGACTCCCATCCGGCGATCCAGCCCGCCACCGTGAAGGTCGAGGACCACGAGCACCCGGCAACGGCCCATCTGGAGGACACCTGGGACCGTACGGACGAGTGGTACAACTACCGCACCAACCCCCGTGAACAGGCCCGGGTACTCGCCTCGCTGGACGAGTCGAGCTACGAGGGCGGCAACATGGGCGGCGACCACCCCATCGCCTGGTGCCAGACGTACGAGGGCGGCCGGTCCTTCTACACCGGAGGCGGCCACACCAAGGAGTCGTACGCCGAACCGGCCTTCCGCGACCATCTGCTCGGCGGCCTGAAGTACGCCACCGGACAGGTCGAGGCGGACTGCACCCCGGCCGGCACCGACCCGGACCCCGGGTACACGCCCATCTTCGACGGCGAGACGCTGGACGGCTGGAAGCAGGCCGGGCCGGGGCGGTTCGCGGTCGTCGACGGTGAACTGCGCTCCGAGGGCGGCATGGGCCTGCTCTGGTACGAGGCGAAGGAACTGTCCTCGTACTCGCTCACGCTCGACTGGAAGATGGACGGCGACGACAACTCCGGTGTCTTCGTGGGCTTCCCGGCCTCCGACGACGTCAACTCGGCCGTGAACAACGGCTACGAGGTCCAGATCGACGCCACCGACGCCGACGACCGCACCACGGGATCGGTGTACGGATTTAAGGCCGCCGACATCGAGGCCAGGGACAAGGCGCTCAAGCCGCCGGGTGAGTGGAACAGCTATGAGCTCAGGGTCGACGGGGAGCGCCTCCAGGTGTTCCTCAACGGGGTCGCGATCAACGACTTCACCAACACCGACCCGGTCCGGAGCCTGAAGGACGGTCACATCGGCCTGCAGAACCACGGGGCCGACGACCAGGTGTCGTTCCGGAACATCCAGCTCAAGGAGGGGCCCGTGTAAGCGGCACGGTGCGGTGACAGGGACGTGCCCGGCGGTGGTCAGAAGCCATCGCCGGGCCGTCCGGTCTGCCATTTCTGCCTTTGTCCTCAACTGGGAAAAAGTTGAACCCAATTGCTGCGCAAGGTCTTTCCGGCGCGGACCAACCGGGCTAACGTCCAGCGAGATGTAGGGGACACGTTGCTGGCACAGGACGTACCTCAGGCACGTCGGGAGACGCGACGCGTTCTCCCGGCACCCGCACGTACGAACAGCCCCACCCCTGGAGGACTTTCGTGCCCAGAAGACGTCATAGATCCAGATCCCTCCTCGCGCTCGTGGCCGGCGCACTGATCGCCGGCACCATCTCCGCCGTCCCCGCCGCCGCCCATCCGGACGAGCCCCACCCGGCGGACGGCAACTTCCAGCAGGTCGCCCTCGCCAAGGGCGCCGACGAGGTGGGCGAGCCGATGTCGCTCGCCGTTCTGCCGGACCGCCGCGTCCTGCACACCTCGCGCGACGGCACACTGCGCATCACCGACGCCGCCGGCGACACCAAGGTCGCGGGCAAGCTCGACGTGTACACGCACGACGAGGAAGGCCTCCAAGGCGTCGGTATCGACCCCGACTTCGCCGAGAACCGGGCGATCTACCTCTACTACTCCCCGGTGCTCGACACCCCCGCCGGTGACGCACCCGAGACGGGCACGGCTGCCGACTTCGCCCCCTTCGACGGGTACAACCGGCTCTCCCGCTTCACGCTGAAGGAGGACGGCACCCTCGACAAGGCCAGCGAGAAGAAGGTTCTCGACATCGAGACCAACCGCGGCCTGTGCTGTCACGTCGGCGGCGACATCGCCTTCGACGCGGAGGGCAACCTGTACCTGTCGACGGGTGACGACACCAACCCCTTCGCCTCCGACGGCTACACGCCGATCGACGAACGCTCCAACCGCAACCCGGCGTTCGACGCCCGGCGTTCCTCCGGCAACACCAACGACCTGCGGGGCAAGGTCCTGCGGATCAAGGTCGCCGACGACGGTTCGTACACCATCCCCGAGGGCAATCTCTTCGCCCCCGGCACGGCGAAGACCCGCCCCGAGATCTACGGCATGGGTTTCCGCAACCCGTTCCGGATCAACGTCGACCAGAAGACCGGCATCGTGTACGTCGGTGAGTACGGCCCCGACGCGGGCGCGGCGTCCGAGGCGCGCGGCCCGGCCGGCCAGGTCGAGTTCGCCCGCATGACGGAGGCCGGAAACTTCGGCTGGCCCTTCTGCACCGGCGACAACGACGCCTACCGCGACTTCGACTTCGCCACCGGCACCTCCGGCCCGGCCTTCGACTGCGCGGCACCGAAGAACGACTCGCCGCACAACACGGGTCTCACCGATCTGCCCCCGGCCCAGGCCGCCTGGATCCCGTACAACGGGAACAGCGTCCCGGAGTTCGAGGACGGCTCCGAGTCCCCGATGGGCGGCCCGGTCTACAACTACGACGCGGACCTCGACTCCCCGGCGAAGTTCCCCGAGGAGTACGACGGCGACTTCTTCGCCGGCGAGTTCGGCCGCGAGTGGATCAAGCGCATCGAGAAGGACGCGGACGGCACCGTCACCGCCATCCACGACTTCCCGTGGACCGGCACCCAGGTCATGGACATGGAGTTCGGCCCCGACGGCGCGCTCTACGTCCTGGACTACGGCCGCGCCTGGTTCGGCGGCGACGAGAACTCGGCGGTCTACCGCATCGAGAACATCGCCGACGGCCGCGCCCCGGTCGCCGTGGCGTCCGCGAGCAAGACGTCCGGAGTGGCGCCCCTGCGGACGAACTTCTCCTCCGCGGGCACCGTGGACGCGGACGGTGACGACATCACCTACGCCTGGGACTTCGGCGACGGCGGCAAGTCCACCGAGGCCAACCCCAGCCATGTGTACAAGAAGAACGGCACCTACACCGCGACGCTGACCGCCACCGACCCCAAGGGTCACACCGGCACGGCCTCCGTACGCGTGGTCGTCGGCAACACCGCGCCCAAGGTGACGCTCACCGTGCCCGCGGACGGCGCCCTCTTCAAGTTCGGCGACAAGCTGCCCTTCAAGGTCACTGTCACCGACCCGGAGGACGGCCCGATCGACTGTGACAAGGTCACCGTCAACTACATCCTCGGCCACGACAGCCACGGCCACCCGATCACCTCGGCCAAGGGCTGCGAAGGCACCATCACCGCCCCGGCGGACGGCGAGCACGACCCCAACGCCGACATCTTCGGTGTCATCGACGCCGAGTACACCGACGGCGGAGGCGGTGGCCAGGCCGCGCTCACCACGCACGACCAGGTGCAGCTCCAGCCGCGCCACCGGCAGGCCGAGCACTTCACCGACTCGTCGGGCATCAACACCTTCGACAAGGCGTCGGCCAACGGCGGCAAGACCGTCGGCGACATCAGCAACGACGACTGGATCTCCTTCAAGCCGTACAACCTGACCGGGTCCAAGACCCTCACCGCCCGGATCTCCTCCGGCGGCGCGGGCGGATTCCTCGAAGTGCGTACGGGCTCCGCCACCGGCAAGCTCCTCGGCTCCGCGCCGATCCCGGTGACCGGCAGCTGGGACACCTTCCAGGACATCGACGTACCGCTGCGCTCGGTGCCCAAGGCCACCACGGAGCTGTTCCTCGTCTTCAAGGGCGGCGAGGGCGCGCTCTACGACCTCGACGACTTCGAGATCAGCGACCAGGTCGCCGGAAAGACCGAGAAGCGGGTCCTCGTCTTCTCCAAGACCGCCGGATTCCGTCACGACTCCATCGCGGCCGGCACCGCGGCCCTGAAGGAGCTCGGCGAGACCAGCAACATCACGGTCGACTCCACCGAGACCGCGGCGCAGTTCACCACCAACAACCTCGCCCGGTACGACGCGGTGGTCTTCCTCTCCACCACCGGTGACGTCCTCAACCCCGAGCAGCAGAAGGCCTTCGAGTACTACATCTCCACCGGCGGTGCCTACATGGGCGTCCACGCCGCGTCGGACACGGAGTACGACTGGGCCTACTACGGCAAGCTGGTCGGCGCCTACTTCTCCGGCCACCCGCAGATCCAGCAGGCCACCGTCCGGGTCGAGGACCACGACCACCCGGCCACCGGTCATCTGGACGACGAGTGGCAGCGCACGGACGAGTGGTACAACTACCGCGACAACCCGCGCTCGGACGTGAAGGTCCTCGCCACCCTGGACGAGACCACCTACCAGGGCGGCACCATGAGGGGCGACCACCCGATCGCCTGGTGCCAGACCTTCGAGGGCGGCCGGTCCTTCTACACCGGCGGCGGCCACACCAAGGAGTCGTACACCGAACAGGCCTTCCGGGACCACCTGCTGGGTGGTCTGCGCTACGCGGCCGGCCAGGTGAAGGCCGACTGCAAGCCGAACACCGGCTACCGCGACATCTTCAACGGCAAGACCCTGGAGGGCTGGAAGCAGGCCGGTCCGGGCAAGTTCAACATCGGTGGCGGCGAGCTGCACACCGAGGGCGGCATGGGCATGCTCTGGTACCAGCCCAAGCAGCTCGGCGCCTACTCGCTGAAGATGGACTGGAAGATGGACGGGGACGACAACTCCGGTGTCTTCATCGGCTTCCCGGAGTCCGACGACCCCTGGTCTGCGGTCAACAACGGCTATGAGATCCAGATCGACGCCACGGACGCGGTGGACCGCACCACCGGCGCGATCTACACCTTCAAGTCGGCCAACATCAAGGCCAGGGACCAGGTTCTGCGGCCTCCGGGCCAGTGGAACAGCTACGAGATCAAGGTCCAGGGTGAACGGGTACAGGTCATCCTCAATGGAGTCAAGATCAACGACTTCACCAACAAGGACCCGGCACGCAGCCTGAAGGACGGCTACTTCGGCATCCAGAACCACGGTGCCGGCGATCAGGTCGCGTTCCGCAACATCCAACTGAAGGAACTGGCCTCCTAACACCAGGAGGACCAACCGGCCTCCTGGCCCAGTCCAGGAGGCCGGCCGCCAGCCGGCGGCGGGCGGGGAGGCGCCGTACCCCCCGCCCGCCGTCAACCAACCCACCCACCCGGCAGGGAGGCAGCCCGTGACCACCAACGATTCGACTGCAGGACGTACCGGAGTCTGGTTCGTCGGAGCACGCGGCTCCGTCGCGACGACCGCCGTCGCGGGATGCGCGGCGGTCACCGCCGGGCTCCACCCCGCGACCGGCATGGTCGCCGAGACGCCGCCCTTCGCGGAGTCGGGCCTCCCCGCCCTGTCGTCGCTCGTCTTCGGCGGACACGACACCGCGAGCTGTCCCCTGCCCAAACGGGCCGAGGCGCTCACCGCGGCGGGAGTCCTGCCGCACGGCCTGCCCAACACGATCGCCGCCGAACTCGAAGCGGCCGACGCGGAGATCCGCATCGGCGGGCCGATGCCCGGCGACACCCGCGGCGACGACGAGCTGATCGCCGCGTTCGCCGACGACATCACCTCCTTCGTCCGGCGCACCGGCGTCGCGCGCGCCGTCGTCGTCAACGTCTCCTCCACCGAGCCCGAGCCCGCCGCGGACGACCCGCGGCTGCCGGCCAGCTCCCTCTACGCGGCGGCCGCCATCAAGGCCGGCTGCGGTTACGTGAACTTCACCCCGTCGACCGGGCTGCGCACCGCGGCCCTCGCGGACGCCGTCGAGGCAAGCGGACTTCCCCACGCGGGCCGTGACGGCAAGACAGGCCAGACGCTGCTCCGTTCCGTGCTCGCCCCGATGTTCGTCCAGCGTGCCCTCGACGTCAGGGCCTGGTCGGGCACCAACCTGCTGGGCGGCGGGGACGGAGCGGCGCTGGCCGACCCGGCGGCCGCCGCCGCCAAGAACGCGGGCAAGGAGCGGGTCCTCGCCGACACGCTCGGGACCGCGCCCGAGGGCGAGGTGCACATCGACGACGTGCCCGCGCTCGGCGAGTGGAAGACCGCCTGGGACCACATCGCCTTCGACGGGTTCCTCGGCTCCCGCATGATCCTCCAGACCATCTGGCAGGGCTGCGACTCGGCGCTCGCCGCGCCGCTCGTACTGGACCTGGCCCGGCTGGTCTCCCGCGCCCACGAGGCCGGACTGAGCGGACCGCTGCCGGAGCTGGGCTTCTACTTCAAGGACCCGGACGGCGGGCCCGCCGCGCTGGCCGAACAGTTCGACGCGCTGCTCTCCTTCGCCGAGCGCCTGAAGGAGAGCAAGTGACGCTGCGCGCCTGGGCCGAACTCCTGCGGGTGTCCGCGCTGTTCACGGTCCCGGGCGATGCCCTGGCCGGCGCGGCGTCCGCGGGCGTCCGGCCCAACCGCGGCACCGCGCTGGCCGTCGGCGCTTCCCTGTGCCTGTACGAGGCGGGGATGGCGCTCAACGACTGGGCCGACCGCGACGAGGACGCCGTGGAGCGCCCGCACCGCCCGATCCCCTCGGGCCGGATCACCCCGAACGCGGCACTGGCGGCGGCGGGCGGCCTGACGGCCGCGGGCCTTCTCCTGGCCTCCCGCGCGGGCCGCCCGGCCCTCGCCCTGTCGACGGCGCTGGCGGCCTCGGTGTGGGCGTACGATCTCCGCCTCAAACACACGGCGGCGGGCCCGGCGGCGATGGGCGCGGCGCGCGCGCTGGACGTCCTGCTGGGCGCGACGGCGACGGCCTCGGCGTCTCGCCGAACCCCGGCGCACCGGCCCCCGCCCGCTCGGCGGGGCGTACTGGCACGTCTGTCGGCCTGGGCGGGTGGCTCGAAGACCGGGCCGGACCCGACCCCCGCGAGCAGGCTCAACGGCGCGGCGCCCCAGGCGGCCGCCGACGCCGCCGCGTCGACAGCGCGGTTCTCGCCGCCCGCCGAGCGGGGCGTACTGGCGCGTCTGTCGGCCTGGGCCGACGGCCCGGGCGGTCAGGGCCGTACGACTCCGCCGGTGGCGGCCGTCGCCGGCAGGCTCACCGGCTCGGCTCACCGCCCCGCGCTGGAGCCCGGCGCGTCCACGGCCCGCTTCCCGGCGCCGCCGGACGGACCGGCCCGGCACGGGCGTACGACGATCCAGGCGGGCGGCCCCGCGGAGCCCTTGGCCTCCAAGGCCGCGGCCTCGGCGCCCGGTCACCGCCGGGCGGGGATCGCGACGGCCGGCTCCGCCTCCCGTACGCCGCAGGGGCCGCTCGCGCGGCTGTCGGCCTGGGCCGACGTCTCCGCCGCATCGCGCGGCCCGGGCGCCGCGTGGCGCGGGGGCGCCCCGCCGTCCGCCGTACCACGCGGTGCTCTCCTCCCCGCCGCTCTGCTCGGCGCGCACACCGTCGCCGTCACGGGCGTCTCCCGCAACGAGGTGTACGGCGGGTCCGTCGGGGCCCCGCTGGCCGCGCTTGTCGTTACCGGGGTGCTCGGCGGGGTCGTCGGGCGGTCCCGGGACCCGGGCGCCGCCGCGCTCGTCAGCGGCGGCCTCGCCGCCGCCTACGCGCTGACCGCCGGGCGGCCCTTCCTGCACGCCGCGCTCAATCCGTCCCCGCAGCTCACCCAGCGCGCCGTCGGTGGCGGGATCCGGGCCATGATCCCGTTCCAGGCCGCGCTCGCGGCACGCGGCGGGTCGCCCGTGGTCGGGCTCGCCGTCATGGGACTCGTGCCGCTGGCGAGGAAGTTCGCGAAAAAGGTGAGTGTGACATGACCATCCGCTACGGATACGGCACCAACGGGCTCACCGATCTGCGTCTGGACGACGCCCTCGGGCTGCTCGCCGACCTCGGGTACGACGGGGTCGGACTGACCCTCGACCATATGCATCTCGACCCGCTCGCCCCCGAACTCGCCGCCCGCACCGCCAAGGTGGCCGCCCGGCTCACCAAGCTCGGTCTCGGCGTCACCGTCGAGACCGGTGCCCGCTACGTGCTCGACCCGCGCCGTAAGCACGGGCCCACCCTCCTCGACGCCGACCCCGAAGCGCGCGCCGCGCGCACCGGTCTGCTCGTCACGGCCGTCCGGGTCGCCGCCGACCTCGGCGCGCACGCCGTGCACTGCTTCAGCGGCATCACACCCGAGGGCACCGACCCGGACACCGCCTGGAAGCGGCTGGAGGAGTCGATCACCCCGGTCGTCGACGCCGCACAGGCTGCCGGCGTCCCGGTCGCCATCGAGCCCGAACCCGGCCATCTCCTCGCCGACATCGCCGGCTTCCACCGCCTCAGAACCCTCCTCGGCGACCCCGAGCCCCTCGGCCTGACGCTCGACATCGGCCACTGCCAGTGCCTGGAGCCGGCGTCGCCCGCCGACTGCGTCCGGGACGCCGGTCCCTGGCTCCGGCACGTACAGATCGAGGACATGCGGCGCGGTGTGCACGAGCATCTGCCGTTCGGCGAGGGCGAGATCGACTTCCCGCCCGTGCTGGCCGCGCTCGACGCCACCGGCTACCAGGGCCTGACCGTCGTGGAGCTGCCCCGCCACTCGCACGCCGGCCCCGAAATGGCCCGCACCTCCCTGGACTTCCTGCGCTCGAAGGGAGCATCGGCATGAACCGCGAGTCCATCGACGGGCGTCTCGACAGCGCGGCCGTCGCCTGGCTGGACCAGGCACTCGCCGAAGCGGCGGAAGCGGCCGACGAGCCCGACAACGTTGCCGTGCCGCGCTGGCAGCTGCGCTTCGCCGCCGCCGGCCGCCACTGCGGCCAGGAGAACGCCGACGCTGTCCGCACGCTCCTGCTGCGGCGCGCCGCCGCCGACGTCGGCACCCTGACCCGGCTCTACCAGCAGGGCGCCGCCGCCGAGCGCCGCGCCGTACTCCTCGCCCTGCCCGACCTCGTGCCGGGCCCCGAGGCCCTGCCGCTCGTCGAGGACGCCCTGCGCACCAACGACACCAGGCTCGTCGAGGCGGCCGTCGGCCCGTACGCCGCCGGCCATCTCGACCCGCACGCCTGGCGGCACGCCGTACTGAAGTGCCTCTTCACCGGCGTGCCCGTCGCCGCGGTCGCCGACGCGGAACGCCGCGCCCACGGCGACGCCGAACTCGCCCGGATGCTCGCCGACTACGCGTCCGAGCGCACCGCGGCGGGCCGGTCGGTACCCGCCGACCTGCACCGCGTACTGATCATGACCGGCGAGGAGTCCTGATGCGCATCTTCGACCCCCACATCCACATGACCTCCCGCACCACGGACGACTACCAGGCCATGTACGCCTCCGGAGTCCGTGCGCTCGTCGAGCCGTCCTTCTGGCTCGGCCAGCCCCGTACCTCGCCCGCGAGCTTCTTCGACTACTTCGACGCGCTCCTCGGCTGGGAGCCCTTCCGCGCCGCGCAGTACGGCATCGCGCACCACTGCACCCTCGCCCTCAACCCCAAGGAGGCGAACGACCCGCGCTGCACGCCCGTCCTGGAGGAACTGCCGCGCTACCTCGTCAAGGACGGCGTCGTCGCCGTCGGCGAGATCGGCTACGACTCCATGACCCCCGCCGAGGACGTGGCGCTGGCCACCCAGCTCCAGCTCGCCGCCGAGTACGCGCTGCCCGCGATGGTCCACACCCCGCACCGCGACAAGCTGGCCGGGCTGCGCCGCACCATCGACGTCGTCGCGGAGTCGAACCTCGACCCCGAGCACGTCCTGCTCGACCACCTCAACGAGACGACCGTCAAGGTCGCTGCGGACAGCGGCAGTTGGCTCGGCTTCTCCATCTACCCGGACACCAAGATGGACGAGGACCGGATGGTCTCCGTCCTGCGCTCCCACGGCACCGACCGGGTCCTCGTCAACTCCGCGGCCGACTGGGGCAAGAGCGACCCGCTCAAGACACGGAAGGTCGGCGACGCGATGCTCGCCGCCGGCTTCTCCGAGGACGACGTCGACAAGGTGCTCTGGCGCAACCCCGTCGCGTTCTACGGCCTCAGCGGCAGACTCCAGCTCGACGTCCCGGCGCCGGAAGCCCTCCACGAGGGGAACTCCATCCTCCGCGGCGGTGAGTGAGCCATGCGCTTCCGCCACCCCGACGGCTCCACCGTCCATCTCTCGTACTGCACCAACGTCCACCCCGCCGAGGACCTCGAAGGCGTACTGGCCCAGCTGCGCGACCACTGCGAGCCGGTACGCAAACGCCTCGGCCGTGACCGGCTCGGCATCGGGCTGTGGCTGGCCCGCGGAGCGGCCCGTTCGCTGATCAACGACCCCGCCCAACTGCGCGGTCTGAAGGGCGAGTTGGAGCGCCGCGGCTTGGAGGTCGTCACCCTCAACGGATTCCCTTACGAGGGCTTCGGCGCCGAGGAGGTCAAGTACCGCGTCTACAAACCGGACTGGGCCGACCCCGAGCGTCTGGAACACACCACCGACCTCGCCCGGCTCCTCGCCGCCCTGCTGCCCGACGACGTCACCGAGGGCTCCGTCTCGACGCTGCCCCTCGCCTGGCGCACCGACTTCGACGACGCCGCGGCCCGCACCGCCCACGCAGCCCTCACCACCCTCGCCGAACGGCTGGACGCCCTGGAGGAGCTGACCGGCAAGTCCATCCGTATCGCGCTGGAACCCGAGCCCGGCTGCACCGTCGAGACCACCGCCGACGCGATCGGGCCGCTCACCGACGTCGCCAGCTCCCGGATCGGCATCTGCGTCGACACCTGCCATCTCGCCACCTCCTTCGAGGACCCGGCGACGGCGCTGGAAGCCCTCGCCGAGGCCGGGGTCACCATCCCGAAGGCGCAGCTCTCGGCCGCGCTGCACGCCGAACACCCCCATCTGCCCGAGGTACGGGACGCCCTGGCCGCCTTCGCCGAGCCGCGCTTCCTGCACCAGACCCGCACCCGTACGGCCGCCGGCCTGCGCGGCACCGACGACCTCGAAGAGGCCCTGGCCGGCCGGGCGCTGCCCGACGGCGCTCCCTGGCGCGCCCACTTCCACGTGCCCCTGCACGCGCCGCCCGCCCCGCCCCTGACCTCGACCCTCCCCGTACTCCAGGACACCCTCGCCCGGCTCGTCGGCGGCGCCGAACCGCTGACCCGCCACCTGGAGGTCGAGACGTACACCTGGCAGGCGCTGCCGCCCGAGCTTCGCCCCCGCTCACGCGGCCGGCTCGCCGAGGGCATCGCCGCCGAACTGACGCTGGCCCGCGACCTCCTGGTCGACCTGGGTCTCAAGGAGCTGCCATGACCGCCGACCCCACACCCGAGCCGAAGACGGAGCCCAGCGAGGCCCCGGCCGGCCCCACCCCGCTGCTGGTCCTGGACGTCGTCGGCCTCACGCCCCAGCTCCTGGCCCATATGCCGAACCTCAAGAAGCTCGCAGCCGGGGGCTCGCAGGGCCCGCTGACCACCGTGCTGCCCGCCGTCACCTGCAGCGCGCAGTCCACGTTCCTCACCGGCACCCTGCCGTCCGAACACGGCATCGTCGGCAACGGCTGGTACTTCCGCGAACTGGGCGACGTGCTGCTGTGGCGCCAGCACAACGGACTCGTCTCCGGCGACAAGCTCTGGGACGCCGCCCGCCGCGTCCACCCCGGCTACACCGTCGCCAACATCTGCTGGTGGTACGCGATGGGCGCCGACACCGACTACACCGTCACGCCCCGCCCCGTGTACTACGCGGACGGCCGCAAGGAGCCCGACTGCTACACCCGGCCGCCGGCCCTGCACGACGAACTGCACGACAAACTCGGCACGTTCCCCCTCTTCCACTTCTGGGGACCCGGCGCCGACCTTGTCTCCTCGCAGTGGATCATCGACGCCACCCGCCACATCATCGACACCCGCCACCCCGACCTGGCACTCTGCTACCTCCCGCACCTGGACTACGACCTCCAGCGCTTCGGGCCCGACGACCCCCGCTCCCACCAGGCGGCCCGCGACCTCGACGCGGCGATGGGCCCCCTGCTGGACGACGCGCGCCGCGAAGGCCGCACGGTCGTCGCCCTGTCCGAGTACGGCATCACCAACGTCTCCAGGCCCGTCGACATCAACCGGGCCCTGCGCCGCGCCGGACTGCTTGAGGTCCACACCCAGGACGGCATGGAGTATCTGGACCCGATGGCGTCGCGCGCCTTCGCCGTCTCCGACCACCAGATCTCGCACATCTACGTCCGCCGCCCCGAGGACATGGACGCGACCCGTGAGGCGCTGAAGGACCTCGAGGGCATCGAGGAGATCCTGGACGACGAGGGCAAGAAGAACTACGGCCTGGACCATCCGCGCTCCGGCGAACTGGTCGCCGTCGCCGAACCGGACGCCTGGTTCACGTACTACTACTGGCTCGACGACGCCAAGGCGCCCGACTTCGCCCAGCTCGTCGAGATCCACCGCAAGCCGGGCTACGACCCCGTCGAGCTGTTCATGGACCCCCTCGACCCGTACGTGAAGGTCAAGGCGGCCAAGGCCATCGCCCGCAAGAAGCTCGGCATGCGCTACCGGCTCGCCGTGGTTCCGCTGGACCCCTCACCCATCCGCGGCAGCCACGGCCGCCTTCCCACGAGCGACGACGAAGGTCCGCTCATCCTCTGCTCCACCCCCGAAGCCGTCACCGGCCGCACCGAGGCCACCGACGTGAAATCCCTGCTCCTCAATCTCGCAGGACTGCACTGACATAAGGAGTTCCACGCATGAGCCGCAAGAAGTCAGTCGACCCGGAGCTCGCAGCCAAGCTCAGCCGGCGCAACATGCTGGGAGTGGCCGCGGGCACCGGTGCCGCCGCCATCCTCGGTCTCTCGGCGGCCACCCCCGCCGCCGCGACGGACCGGGGCCGGGGTCACGGCCACGGGCACGGCCATGGTCACGGGAAGACCGAGCCGGTCCTCACCCCGGGCCACCTCGGCATCCAGCTCTACTCGCTGCGTGACAAGGTCAACTCCCTCGGCTTCGCGAAGGTCTTCGAGGAGCTGGAGCGCTTCGGCTACGACGAGATCGAGTACGCGGGCTACACCCAGGGCAGCGCCGGCGACATCACCATCCCCCAGCTCCGCAAGCTGGCCAGGGACCACGGTCTGCGCCCGATCGGCAGCCACGTCAACTACGCCGACGACAACAACCCGGACGCGTACAGCTTCGCCCAGAACCTGGAGAAGGTGCTGGACGACGCCCAGGCGCTGGGCCTCGACCACATCGGAACGGCCTCCGGCCCGTTCCGTCACGGCGACACCGTCGACGCCTGGAAGCGGGCGGCCGAGGACTTCAACACCTACGGCGCCGCCGCCCGCAAGCGCGGCATGAAGTTCTACCAGCACAACCACGCGGAGGAGTTCTCCTTCGCGAGCGACCAGCCGGGCGTCCGCCTGTACGACGTCCTGCTCGCCGAGACGGACCCCAAGCTGGTCTATCTGGAGATGGACATCTACTGGGCCTTCTCCGCCGTGCACCGCTTCAGCAAGACCGGCGACGGCAAGCCCGCTCCCTTCGACCCGCTGCGCTACGTGCTCAAGCAGCCCGACCGCTACCCCCTCTTCCACGTCAAGGACGGCGTGAAGAACGAGGAGGCGCGCGACGGTTACGACATGGTCGACGTCGGTGACGGCGACATCGACTACAAGAAGTTCATCTCGGCCGTGAACAAGACCCACAACGGCCGCAGGGACCACCACTGGCAGGCCGAGCACGACAACCCCGTCGACTCGATCCTGTTCGCCCAGAAGTCGGCGGACCACCTGCACTCGCTGCGCGAGAAGCGCTGCTGATCCTGTCGCTCCTGAAGAGGAGCTGAACGGCCTGGGGCCACGTCGACCGGAATGAACCGGTCGACGTGGCCCCAGGCCATAGGCGGTGCGGAATCATTCCCCGTCGCGGCTGAGGGGAGCCGGATTTGCCTTGACGAGCTTGCCTTTTGGCCGTCCGGGCTGATGCAGGAACAGCGCTACGAATGCAGCGAACAGCGAAATCGAGCCGGCCAGCACGAACGCTCCGCCGTAGCCCCAGGCGCCCACGACGACGGCGCCCATGCCGGAGCCGAGCAGACCCGACACCAGTTTCGAGCTGTAGACCATTCCGTAGTTCGAGGCGTTGTTGTTCTCACCGAAGTAGTCCGCGGTCATGGCCGCGAACATCGGGAAGATCGCACCGCCACCGAAGCCGGAGATGCTGGAGAACAGCAAGAACAGGGGAAGGTTGTTGATATTGCCCGAGAACAGAATGCCGTACTGCGAGAGGCCGAGCACGATGCACACGAGGATGAGGCAGCGCTTGCGTCCGTAGAGGTCCGAGAGCCAGCCGATGACTCCGCGGCCCGTACCGTTGACGATCGCCTTCAGTGACATCGCGGTCGCCACGATGCCGCCCGTGAAGCCCGCCTCTTTACCGAACGGAACCTGGAACGCGATACCGAAGATGTTCACACCTGATGTGCACAGCAGACAGAACCACATGACGGGAACGACACGTGTCTGCCACGCCTCCTTGGGCGTGTACTGCTTCACCGCCGGCGGGTTCATCGCCAGCGCGCGGCGCGCACGCTTGTCCTCCGGCTTGCGCAGCGGGTCGACCTCCTCGGGCCACCAGTTGTTCGGCGGGTCCTTGAAGAAGTAACCGGCGACCGCGACCACGGCAGCCAGGAACAGACCGACCGAGACGAGCACCCACTTGAAGTTCGTCACGTCCATGTAGCCGGTGAACAGGAAGACGAACGGCACCGAACCGTAGGCGAAACCGCCGTTGACGAAGCCGGTCTTGCCTCCCTTGCGTTCGGGATACCACTTGCCGACCATGTTCACGCAGGTCGCGTAGACCATACCCGCGCCCGCGCCGCTGAACATACCGAAACCGATGTACGCCACGATCACGTGCGGCGCGTACGCCAAGGACACGTAGCCGAGCAGGGTGCCGAGCGCGCCGAGCATCATCGCCCAGCGTGCGGGGAGTTTGCCGGACTCACGCAGCTTGCCCGCGGGGAAGGCCACGCCGCCCTGGAAGAGCACCCAGATGCCGAGCATCCAGAAAATGTGCGCACTGTTCCAGCTGTGCGCGATGTGCAGAGTGTCCTCGGCCGAAGCGAACGCGTACTCGGCCGAGCTGATGCCCATCATGCCGACCCACGGCAGGATGACCATCCACTTCCGCTTGCGTCCCATGATGTCGACATCGGACTCGCCGAGCCGGTACACACGGCCGTTTGCGTCCGTCACCTCCCTGTAGGGGACGGGTGCGGAGATGTCAGTCGTTGCCATTCGATCGAACCCCTTGCGTCGAAGAAGTCAGGCCAGCGCCCCCTGTCCGTTCTCTTCGTGCGGGGGGCCTGCGATGAGCGGAATCCACAGGCCCCCTGGGTCGCACCGTCAGCTCATCCGGCGCCTCCCCACAGCTCCGCGGCTCGCGCCTGCCGACCGGTGTACGGCCGCTGCCCGTTGCTCACAGCAGCCCCGCCGCGCGTGCCCAGCGGTACTTCGCGCCGAGTACCTCGACGGGCTTCTCGGTGGTGTACGGGTACGCCACGACGCCCCGTTCGTAGAGGTACTGGCACGCGGCCTCCACCTCGACGTCGCCCGCGAGCGAAGCCACCACCGGCTTCTCGATGCCGCGTTCCCTGAACTCGGCCACCACCCGCGCCGTCAGCTCGGCGAAGACCATCGGCGGGGTGACGATCGTGTGCCAGTAGCCCAGGACGAGGGAGTGGATCCGGGGATCCTCCAACCCGAGCCGGATCGTGGCCTCGTACGTGGACGGCGGCTCGCCGCCCGTGATGTCCACCGGGTTGCCCGCCGCCCCGAAGGGGGGGATGAAGGCGCGGAACGCCTCGTCCAGGTCCGGCGGGATCTCCATCAGCGACAGGCCGTTGTCGACGATCGCGTCCGACAGCAGCACACCCGATCCGCCGGCGCCCGTGATGATCACCACGTTGTCGCCCTTGGGGGTGGGGAGTACGGGCAGCCCGCGCGCGAACTCCAGCATCTCGCTCAGCCCCGGAGCCCTGATGACGCCGGACTGCCGCAGGATGTCCTCGTACACCGCGTCGTCGCCCGCGAGGGCCCCGGTGTGCGAGCCCGCCGCCTTGGCACCGGCCGCGGTACGCCCGGCCTTGAGGACCACCACGGGCTTCTTCGGTACGGTCGCGCGCGCCGCCTCGACGAAGGCGCGGCCGTCCTTGAGGTCCTCCAGGTGCATCGCGATGCAGTCGGTGTTGTCGTCCTCACCGAACCAGGTCAGCAGGTCGTCCTCGTCGAGGTCCGACTTGTTGCCGAGTCCGACGATGGCCGACACACCGGTCCTGGTGGTCCTCGCGAAGCCGAGGATCGCCATCCCGATGCCGCCGGACTGCGAGGTCAGTGCCACGCCGCCCTTGACGTCGTACGGGGTGCAGAACGTGGCGCAGAGGTCCTGCCAGGTGGAGTAGTAGCCGTAGATGTTCGGCCCGAGCAGCCGGATCCCGCTATCCTCGGCGATCGTCACGATCTGCTGCTGGAGTTCGTGCTCACCGGTCTCGGCGAAACCGGACGGGATCAGGACCGCGTTGGGGATGTTCTTGCGGCCGACCTCGGTGAGCGCGGTGGCGACGAACTTCGCGGGGATCGCGAATATCGCCACGTCAGGCTCACCGGGAACATCCATCACGCTCTTGTACGCCTTACGGCCGAGTATGTCATCGGCTTTGGGATTGACCGGGTAGATCTCGCCCGCGAAACCTCCGTCGATGAGGTTCCGCATGACCGAATTGCCGATCTTGCCCTCCTCGTTGGAGGCACCGATGACCGCCACCGAACGCGGCTCCATGAGCCGGCGCATGGAGGTGAGGATCTCCTCGCGCGAGTAGGTGCGGCGGGGGGCCGGCACCTCATCGGTGAGCAGGATCCGTACGTCGGCCGCCATGACCCCGCTCGCCGAGGCGAAGACCGGGTTGAGGTCCACCTCCGCGATGTTGGGGAAGTCGGCGGCCAACTGCGAGACCCGCACCACGAGATCGGCCAGCGCGTCGCGGTCGACCGCGGCCCCGCCCCGTACCCCGCGCAGGATCTCCGCGGCCCGGATGCCGTCCAGCATGGACAGCGCGTCGTCCTTGGTGGCGGGCGCGAGCCGGAAGGTGACGTCCTTCAGCACCTCCACCAGGACACCGCCGAGGCCGAAGGCCACGACCTTGCCGAAGGTGGGGTCGGTGACCGTCCCGATCAGGATCTCGGTGCCCGCGGGCACCATCTGCTGCACCTGCACACCGAGGATCTGCGCGTTCGGGTCGTACGCCCGCGCGTTGGACACGATCGTGGTGAAGGCCGCCCGTACCTCCGCCGCCGAGCCGACGCCGATCTGCACGCCGCCCGCGTCCGTCTTGTGCAGGATCTCCGGCGACACGATCTTCATCGCCACCGGGAACCCGATCCGGGCGGCCACGGCCACGGCGTCGTCGGCCGACTCCGCGAGCGCCTCGCCCGGTGTCGGGATGCCGTACGCGTCCGTGATCGCCTTGCCCTCGGGCGCGGTCAGTGACGTACGCCCCTGCGCCAGCGCGGCCTTGATGATCGCGTCGACGTTGTTCTTGTCGGGCTTGAACGCAATGCTGTCCGCCACTAGATGACTCCGTTCGTCTTCAACAGGCGCAGTTCCTCGTCGCCGAGACCGAGCTCGCCGACGTACACCTCCGCGTTGTGCTCACCGAGCAGCGGGGATGCGGTGATGTGGACGGGGGAGTCGGAGAGCTTCAGCGGGCTCCCGACCGTGGTGAAGCTCCCGCGCTGCGGGTGCTCGACCTCGACGACCATCTCGTTGGCCGCGAGCGAGGGGTCCTCGATGATCTCCTTGGTGGAGAGGATCGGACCGCACGGGATGTTGTGCGCGTTGAGCTTCTCCAGCACCTCCCACTTGGGAAGGGTCGAGGTCCACTCCTCGATGAGCTGGAACATCTTGCCCAGCTTGGTGAGGCGGGCCTCGGGAGTCGCCCAGTCCGGGTCGTCGGCCAGTTCGGGCCGGCCGATCAGCTCGCTGACGGGCTTCCAGCCGACCGGCTGCACGATCACGTACACGTAGTCGTTGGGGCCGCCCGGCGCGCACTTGACCGCCCAGCCGGGCTGTCCGCCGCCGCTGGCGTTGCCCGAGCGCGGGACCGCGTCGCCGAAGTCCTCGTTCGGGTACTCGGCGAGCGGGCCGTGCGACAGACGCTGCTGGTCGCGGAGCTTGACCCGGCAGAGGTTGAGCACGGCGTGCTGCATCGCGACGTTCACACGCTGCCCGCGCCCGGTGGCGGTCCGCTGGTAGAGCGCGGCCAGGATGGCGGCCACCGCGTGCATACCGGTGCCGGAGTCGCCGATCTGCGAGCCGGTCGCCAGCGGCGGGCCGTCCTCGAAGCCGGTGGTCGACATCGAGCCGCCCATCGCCTGGGCGACGACCTCGTACGCCTTGAAGTTGGTGTACGGGCCCTCGCCGAAGCCCTTGATCGAGGCGTACACGATCTTGGGGTTGATCTCCTGGATCTTGTCCCAGGTGAATCCCATCCGGTCGACCGCGCCGGGGCCGAAGTTCTCGACCATCACGTCGGAGCGGCGGATGAGTTCGGTCAGGATCTCCTTGCCGCGCTCGGTCTTGGTGTTGAGCGTGACACTGCGCTTGTTGCAGTTGAGCATCGTGAAGTACAGCGAGTCGACATCGGGGATGTCGCGCAGCTGCTTGCGGGTGATGTCGCCCGTCGGCGCCTCGACCTTCACCACGTCCGCGCCGAGCCAGGCGAGGATCTGGGTGGCCGAGGGACCGGACTGCACATGCGTCATGTCGAGGACACGGATGCCGCTCAGGGCCTGGGTGCTCGGTGTGTCGGGGGAGTTCTCCGGGGCTTCGAGAGCCTGGGTCATCATGGCCTCCCTTACTTGTACATGGTCTGGTTCATGGTTCCGGGGGCGTACGCGTCGGGGTCGACCCAGACGTTGATCAGCGACGGCAGTCCGGACTCGCGGGCCCGCTGGAGCGCGGGTGCGATGTCGGCCGGGTCCCTGACCTCTTCGCCGTAACCGCCCAGCATCTGGGCGAACTTGTCGTAGTGGACGTCGCCGAGGGTGTTGCCGACCCGCTCGCGCTCGTCGCCGTACTTGGCCTTCTGGCCGTAACGGATCTGGTTCATCGACGAGTTGTTGCCGACGATGCCCACGAACGGCAGGTTGTAGCGGACGAGCGTCTCGAAGTCCCAGCCCGTCAGCGAGAAGGCCCCGTCGCCGAAGAGCGCCACGACCTCCTTGTCCGGCCGTGCCTTCTTCGCCGCGAGGACGAAGGGGACGCCGACACCGAGCGTGCCGAGCGGGCCCGGGTCCATCCAGTGGCCCGGCGACTTGGGCTGCACGACCTGGCCGGAGAAGGTGACGATGTCGCCGCCGTCGCCGATGTAGATCGAGTCCTCGGTGAGGAATTCGTTGATCTCGCTGACCAGCCGGTAGGGGTGGATCGGCGAGCTGTCCTTCTTGAGCGACGGCAGCCGCTTCTCGATCGCCGTCTGCTCGGCGGCCCGCAGCTCCTCCAGCCATGCCTTGCGCTTGACCGAGCCGCCGTTGATCCGGCCGCTCGCCGCCTCGGTGACCGACTTCAGCACCAGGCCGGCGTCACCGACGATGCCGAGGTCGATGTCGCGGTTCTTGCCGACCGTCCGGTAGTCGAGGTCGATCTGGACGACCGTCGCGTCGGGCGAGAGCCGCTTGCCGTAACCCATCCGGAAGTCGAAGGGGGTGCCGACGATGATGATGAGGTCGGCGTTGGTGAAGGCGTAGCGGCGGGAGAGCTGGAAGTGGTGCGGGTCGCCGGGGGGCAGGGTGCCTCGCCCCGCACCGTTCATGTAGGCCGGGACGTTCAGCGTCCGTACGAGCTCGATCGCGTCGTCCGTGGCCCGCGTGGTCCACACCTGGCTGCCGAGCAGGATCGCCGGCTTCTCGGCGTGCACCAGCAGATCGGCGAGCTTCTCGATGGCCGCGGGGTCACCGGCCGAACGGGTCGAGGCCCGGTACTGGCCGGCCTTGGGTACGCGTGCTTTGTCGGCCGGGACCTTCGCGTCGAGGACATCGCGCGGAATCTCCAGGAAGGACGGGCCGGGGGCGCCGTTGTAGCACTCCCGGAAGGCCATGGAGACCATGTCGGCCGCGCGGGCCGTGTCGGGGACGGTCGCCGCGAACTTGGTGATCGGCGTCATCATGTCCACGTGCGGCAGGTCCTGCAGCGAACCCATCTTGTGCTGGGTGAGCGCGCCCTGGCCGCCGATGAGCAGCATGGGTGACTCGGCACGGAACGCGTTGGCGACACCGGTGACGGCGTCGGTCGTGCCCGGTCCGGCGGTGACGACGGCGCAGCCGGGCTTGCCGGTGATGCGCGCGTAACCGTCGGCGGCGTGGGCGGCGACCTGCTCGTGACGTACGTCGACGACTTCGATGCCCTCGTCGACGCAGCCGTCGTAGATGTCGATGATGTGGCCGCCGCAGAGGGTGTAGATGACCTCGACACCTTCTGCCTTGAGTGCCTTGGCGACCAGATGACCACCGGAGATGAGTTCCTGGCTGTCGTCGGGCATGAGGTTGTCCTGTCCCTTCGTAGGGGAGCCGGGGGGCTCTTGGGGGTGCTCCCGAGTGCTCCCGCGATGGATTGCATACAGTCGACGAATACTGTATGAAGCTTGTTATCCCGCATTCGGTGGGTGGTGTCCAGGGGGCGTGCGGCACTTTCATTCCTTTCTGTTGCAGTGGGAGCCGGCATGGATCTGTACGAGCACCAAGCCAGAGACCTGTTCGCGGAGTACGGCATCGCCGTGCCGGAGGCCGAAACCGTCGAGTTCGCGAGGGAGGCCGCGCTCGCGGCCGAACGGCTCGGCGGCCGGGTCGTCGTCAAGGCACAGGTGAAGACCGGAGGCCGGGGCAAGGCCGGCGGGGTGAAGCTCGCGGCCGATCCGGCCGCCGCGGAGCTGACCGCTCGCCAGATCCTCGGGATGGACATCAAGGGCCACACCGTCGTCAAGGTGATGCTGGCCCAACCGGTGGACATCGAGACCGAGTTCTACGTCAGCTATGTGCTCGACCGTGCCGCGGGGACCTTCCTCGCGATCGCGTCCGCCGAGGGCGGCATGGAGATCGAGGAGGTGGCGGCGACCCGCCCCGAGGCGGTGGCCAGGATCCCCATCGACCCCGCCGAGGGCGTCACGGCGGCCAAGGCGGCCGAGATCGCGGCGGCGGCCGCGCTGCCGCCGGAGACCGCCTTCGTCCTCCAGTCGCTCTGGCAGGTCCTGATCAAGGAGGACGCCCTGCTCGTCGAGGTCAACCCCCTCGTCAGGACAACGGACGGCCGCATCCTCGCACTTGACGGCAAAGTGACCCTCGACGACAACGCCCAGTTCCGCCAGAGCCGTTGGGGCGACGACCAGCAGGACCCCGGCGCCGACCCGCTGGAGGCGGCGGCCGCCGCCAAGGGCCTCAACTACGTCAAGCTCGACGGCGAGGTCGGCATCATCGGCAACGGCGCGGGGCTCGTCATGTCGACCCTCGACGTCGTCGCCGGCTGCGGCGCCCGCCCCGCCAACTTCCTCGACATCGGCGGCGGTGCCTCGGCGCAGGTCATGGCCGACGGACTCTCCGTCATCCTGTCCGACCCCGACGTCAAGTCCGTGTTCGTCAACGTGTTCGGCGGGATCACGGCCTGCGACGCCGTCGCCGAAGGCATCGTCCAGGCCCTGGAATCCGTCCGGCTGACCAAACCGCTCGTCGTGCGCCTCGACGGCAACAGCGCCGCACGGGGCCGCGCCATCCTCGACGACCGTGCGCACCCCCTCGTGGAGCAGGCCACGACGATGGACGGCGCCGCGCGCCAGGCCGCCGTACTCGCGAACGCCGGACAAGCCTGACAGCAGCAGGCATTGCGGACAACGGAGAAGAGGGAACAGAGACCATGGCGATTTTCCTGACCAAGGAGAGCAAGGTCCTCGTCCAGGGCATGACCGGTGCCGAGGGCATGAAGCACACCCGCAGGATGCTGGAGGCCGGGACCGACGTCGTCGGCGGCGTCAACCCGCGCAAGGCCGGCCAGGGTGTCGACTTCGACGGCCGGGCGGTCCCCGTCTTCGGCTCCGTCGCGGACGGCATCGCGGCGACCGGCGCGGACGTCACCGTCGTCTTCGTACCGCCGCCGTTCGCCAAGGCGGCGGTCCTGGAGGCCGTCGACGCGGGCATCGGCCTCGCCGTCGTGATCACCGAGGGCATTCCCGTCCATGACGCGGTCGTCTTCCAGGCGTACGCTGGAAAAAGCGACACCCGGATCATCGGGCCCAACTGTCCCGGGCTCATCAGCCCCGGCCAGTCCAACGCCGGCATCATCCCGGCGGACATCGCGACCAAGCCCGGCAAGATCGGGCTGGTCTCCAAGTCGGGCACGCTGACCTACCAGTTGATGTACGAGCTGCGCGAGATCGGCTTCTCGTCGGCGGTCGGCATCGGGGGAGACCCCGTCGTCGGCACGACGCACATCGACTGCCTCGCCGCCTTCGAGGCCGACCCGGACACCGAACTCATCGTCCTCATCGGCGAGATCGGCGGCGACGCGGAAGAGCGTGCGGCGGCCTACATCGCCGACCACGTGACGAAGCCGGTGGTCGGCTACATCGCGGGCTTCACCGCGCCCGAGGGCAAGACGATGGGCCACGCCGGCGCGATCGTCTCGGGCTCGTCCGGCACGGCGGAGGCGAAGAAGAAGGCACTGGAGGCGGTCGGGGTGCGCGTCGGCTCGACGCCCTCCGAGACGGCCCGCCTGGTGCTGGACCGCATAGCGGTCACGGCCTGACGCGACGCCCGGCCGGGCGGACCCCACCGGCCGGCCGGGCGTCGTGCCCAACTCCCGGTCGGACACAGCGATTCCGCCCGGACGTCGGGCACGCCCGGAGTCCGGGCCGAGGCGGGGCCGGACAACCGGACACGGCGCCGCCTCACCGCCCACCGGGCGCTCCGACAACCGAACACCCTTCCCCGGGCACCCCCAACGCCGGGTGGGCCCGGACAACAGAACACCCGCCCCGCGCCTTCGCCGGACGACCCGTGCATCTCGTCCGGCGACCGCGCCCACGCCTTCCGCCAGCCATGCAACTCCCGCCCCCTTTCGAGCGGAGAACCCTCAATGGCACCCACCCTCATCCTCAAGCCGGGCACCGCGTGGTCCGACGCCTGGCAGCAGTGCCTCGCCATCGCGCCCGAGGCCTTCCGGGAGGACCACGTCCTCAACCTCTGGGACGCCTCCTGGCAGTCCGGCGGCCGTACCCTGCCCGCCTACAGCGCCGTCGACGGCAGCCCCATCGCCGGGCCGCCCCGGCTCGACGCCGAGGCAGCCCAGCAGGCCGTACGCGCCTCCCTCGACCAGCACCGCGCCTGGCGGCACGTCCCGCTGGCCGAGCGCCGCGCCCGCGTCGGCGCCACGCTCGACGCCCTGACCGAACACCGTGAGCTGCTCGCCCTCCTCCTCGTCTGGGAGATCGGCAAGCCCTGGCGGCTCGCCCAGGCCGACGTCGACCGCGCCATCGACGGCGTGCGGTGGTACGTGGAAGGCGTCGAACCCATGCTGGAGGGCCGCTCCCCGCTGCCGGGCCCGGTCTCCAACATCGCCAGCTGGAACTACCCGATGTCCGTGCTGGTCCACGCCATGCTCGTGCAGGCCCTGGCCGGCAACGCGGTGATCGCCAAGGCGCCCACCGACGGCGGCGTCGCCTGCCTCACCCTGGCCTCCGCACTCGCCGTCCGCGAGGGGCTGCCGTTCACCCTGGTCAGCGGCAGCGGCGGGGAACTCTCCGAGGCGCTGGTCCGCTCCCCGGAGATCGGCTGCGTCTCCTTCGTAGGAGGCCGCGACACCGGCGCGCGCATCGCCACCACCGTCGCCGACCTCGGCAAGCGCCACATCCTCGAACAGGAGGGACTCAACACCTGGGGCGTCTGGAACCACTCCGACTGGGACGCGCTCACCGCCGTGATCCCCAAGCTGTTCGACTACGGCAAGCAGCGGTGCACCGCGTACCCGCGCTTCGTCGTCCAGCGCTCGCTCTTCGCCGACTTCCTCGGGGCGTATCTGCCCGCCGTCCGCTCCATCCGGCTCGGCCATCCGCTGGCCGTCGAGCACCCCGACGACCCGCTGCCCGAACTGGACTTCGGCCCGCTCATCAACGCCGCCAAGGCCAAGGAGCTGGACGACCAGGTGGCCGAGGCCATCGACCGGGGCGCGGTCCCCATCCACCACGGATCGCTCGCGGACGGGCGTTTCCTGCCCGGTCAGGACACCTCCGCGTATCTCGCGCCGGTGACACTGCTCAATCCGCCGCCGTCCTCGCCGCTGCACCACGCGGAGCCCTTCGGCCCGGTCGACACCATCGTCCTGGTCGACACCGAGGCGGAACTCCTCGCCGCGATGAACGCCTCCAACGGGGCGCTCGCCGCGACGCTGGCGACCGACGACCCGGAGACGTACGCCAGGCTGTCCCCGCAGATCCGCGCGTTCAAGGTCGGCCACGGCCGGCCCCGTTCACGCGGCGACCGCGAAGAGCTCTTCGGCGGCTTCGGGCACTCCTGGCGGGGCGCCTTCGTCGGCGGCGAACTGCTCGTGAAGGCCGTCACCAACGGCCCCGACGGGGAGCGCCCACCGGGGAACTTCCCGGACTACCACCTGATGCCGTGACGGTGCGGTCACCCCTGATCCCACCCTCACCATGAGCCGGAATCGGCTGAGGTCGCTCGGAACCCCTCCTCAGCCGATTCCTCTCATCCGACGTGTGTTCTCGCAGGTCAGGCACGCTTTCCAGGGCCCGGTGGTAGCGTGGCGCCCATGGACCCGAAGGATCTCGCCAACCTCGCGCACCTGCGCCGGGCGCGCGATCTGATCGACCGCGAGTACGCGCGTCCGCTCGACGTGCCCACGATGGCCCGGCACGCGCTCATGTCGCCCGCGCACTTCTCGCGGCGGTTCCGGGCCGCCTACGGCGAGACGCCGTACAGCTATCTCATGACCCGCCGTATCGAGCGCGCGATGGCGCTACTGCGCGCGGGCACGAGCGTGACCGACGCGTGCATGGCCGTGGGCTGTACGTCCCTCGGCTCGTTCAGCTCCCGGTTCACCGAGATCCTGGGGGAGACGCCGAGCGCGTACGCCGCCCGCGAGCACGGAGCCGTCACGGCGATGCCCTCCTGTCTGGCGAAGGTGCTCACCCGGCCCACGAGATAGAGGGACACCGAGCAGGATTCGAGAAGCGGGCCCCGAAGCCGCCGCCTAGCGTTGACGGCATGACCATCGCACTGCAGTACTCCCAGATCACCGTCAACGACCCCGACGAGGCGCTCACCTTCTACCGTGACGCGCTCGGCCTGGAGGTCCGCAACGACGTCGCCTCCGGCGGATTCCGCTGGGTCACCCTCGGCAGCCCGACCCAGCCCGGCCTTGAGCTCGTCCTCTCGCAGCCGCACGCCGGCCGCTCCCAGGCCGACGGCGACGCCCTCCAGGAACTCCTCACCAAGGGCGTCCTGACCCAGATCGTCTTCCGCACCGACGATGTCGACGCGACCTTCGAGAAGGTACGGGCGGCCGGCGCCGAAGTGCTCCAGGAGCCCATCGACCAGCCGTGGGGCCCCCGCGACTGCGCGTTCCGCGACCCCTCGGGCAACACGGTACGAATCTCCCAGGAGCCGAAGGCCGCGTAGGGCGGGTTTCGGAAGTGGCGTCGTGAGCCGGACGGGACCTCTGAACCACGCCCTGGGCACGCACCCTCTCGGCACCGTACGCTCCGCCGCGTCCCGCGGGAGCGTACGGTGCCGCCCGAACCGCCCCCGCACCGGGCCCCGTGCGCCCCGGACCATGGGATATGCGGGTGAAGAGCACCCCCGGGCCCTGGTATCGTTCACTACGTCGCCCGGCGGAAACGCCGAGGTTCGACCACTCGTCCGGGTGGCGGAATGGCAGACGCGCTAGCTTGAGGTGCTAGTGCCCTTTATCGGGCGTGGGGGTTCAAGTCCCCCCTCGGACACCAGCTGGGACCCCACCACGTGTGGGGTCTTCCGCGTTTTCGGGGCAGTGCGGCATCCCGTCTCCCCATGGCTTGAACCGGTGCATGGCCCGGGCCGTTCCACCGGGCGACGGGCGGGCGACACCGTACCGTCGCGCAGAGCGGGGATACCCAGGAGGAACCCTCCGCCCGCGCCTTGGCGCGTCATGGAAGGACGGCCGCGCCGTGTCGATGACCCTGCCCTCCGCACTGCGGCGCGTGCCGCTGCGGCAGCTGGTCTGTCTCGTTCCGCTCCTCCTCGTGGCCGCCTGGGTGGCCGGGAACTGGCCCGTGATCCTCTCGGGCGTCGAGGAACTGCGCGGCGCGGACCGGGACTGGCTGCTGGCCGCCGTCGTCGTGACCGGGGCGTGCTGGATACCGGTCTGCCTGCTGCGGCAGGGCACCGTCATGGAACGGCTGCCCGCCGGGCGCCTGCTGGCCTCCCAGATCGCGGCCGGGTCGGCCAACCATCTGCTGCCCGCCGGGCTCGGCGCGCACGTGGTGACGCTGCGGTTCCTCCAGCGCTGCGGGATCTCCACCGCGCGGTCCTGCGCCGCGCTCGCCCTCTACTCGCTGGCCCAGCCGGTCGGCCGGTACACCCTGCTGCTCACGCTCATGGCCGCCTTTCCGGGGGCCATCCCGACAGGCGGGCTGCCGCCGGCGGAGTACGGGATGCTCGCGCTGCTCCTGCTGGCCGGGGGGCTCGCGCTGGCGGCGCTGGTGCTCTGGTCGGTGCGGCCGCTGCGCGGCGTCGTCCAGGACTTTCTGCGTACCGCGCTGACCGACGCGCGCGCCCTGCACACCCGGCCCGCCCGGGTGATCGCCCTGTGGACCGGGGCGTTCGCCTTCCCCGCGCTCCAGGCCTGCGTGATGGTCACGGTGGCCCGCGCGCTCCAGATGCCCGTGCCCACCGTCGACATCATGATCGCCTACCTGGCCGCCGGAATCGTGGCCGGGATCGTGCCGACGCCGGGAGGCATCGGCTCCGTCGAGGCGGCGCTGTTCATCGCGCTCGTCGGCGCGGGCTCCCCGGTCTCCGTGGCGACCGCCGCGGTCCTCGGGTTCCGCATCGTCACGGTGTGGCTGCCGCTGCTTCCCGGGGCTCTGGTGCTGGCCGTTCTGGTCCGCCGGAAGGTCCTCTGAGCGCCGGGTGCGGTGGCCGGAGGGGGAGCGCCAGGAGCAGGGCGAGTTCCGTCCAGACGAACGCGTTGGCGCCGACGAAGCCGTCGATGCCGCTCGCGTCGTACCGCCAGAGCCATACGACATAGCTGCACAGGATCACGTACACCGAGACCGCCACGATCAACCGCCTCCGGCGGCGCGGCGGTTCGAGGGCCCGGTCGGCGAGGACCGCCAGCGCCGGGAGCAGCCACACCAGGTGGTGCACCCAGGTGACCGGGCTGATCAGGCACGCGGCGGCGCCGGTCAGCGCGATGCCGCCGCGCACGTCGCCCACCGCTCGGGCCTTGCCGATCCGGTACACCCAGGCCCCGACGACGGCGGCGACGCCGCACGCCCACCACAGCCGGTCCGGTTCGGCCGGTGCGGAGAGCCGGGCGAGGACGCCCTGCCAGGACTGGTTGGAGACGTAACTCAGGTCTCCGATACGGCTCGTGTCCCAGAGGGCCGATGTCCAGTACGCCTGCGAGGCACCGGGTGAGAGCCACACGGCGAGCAGGGTCGCGCCCACGGCGACGGCGGCGGCCGTGCCGGCGGCACGCCGGCGACGGGTGAGAACGAGATAGCCGATGAAGATCGCGGGGGTGAGTTTGACCGCCGCGGCGAGTCCGATGCCGATGCCGGCCCACCGGCTGCCGGTGGACAGCAGACGGGCGTCGGTGAGGACGAGAGCCAGCAGGAGGAGATTGACCTGGCCGAAGCTGATGCTGTCGTAGACCGGCTCCAGCAGTGCGAGCATGCACAGGATCAGGGTGTACGAGGTCCACCGGTCCAGGCCGTGACGGCGGATCACCGGTTCCGCGAGCCGGCGCAGGATCAGCGCCAGGGCGCCGAGGTTCGCCGCGATGCCGATGGTCAGCGCGGCCGGCCAGCTCAGCGGCGACAGCGGCAGCACGCACAGCGCGGCGAAGGGCGGGTAGGTGAATCCGTAACTCTGGCCGGGCACCCGGTAGTCGTAGAGCCCGCCGCCCCGCACCCCGCCCTCCGCGTCGGTCCAGTGGCGCACCGCGTCGTAGTAGACCCACAGATCGAACCAGTCCCGGTGGTAGGGGACGGTCGCGACGAAAGCCGTCACGCCCGCGCACAGCACACCGAGGAGCAGATGTCTCCGGCGCCGTGTCATGGGCCACCACCCCGCCGGCCACCGGCCCGTCACGCCCTGGCCCGTCACGCCCTGGCCCGTCATGCCGTCCTCCCCGGTTCCCGCGCGGTCAGCGTCACTTCGTCGCCCGACATCTCGCGCGCCCAGAAGAGCGCGACCACCGCGAACAGCCCGCCGCATGCGGCGAGCGCCAACTGGAGGCCGTCCGCGGCGAGTCCACTGGGCAGCTGGGCCAGCGCGAGCACCCCGCTGGCGACGGCCACCACCCGGCGCGCCGGTCCCGCCGGGGCCGCCGCCGCCAGCGGGAACAGGCCCCACAGCACGTACCAGGGGCGGATCGCCGGGCCCAGGACGGCGACCGCGATCAGGCTGAGGCCCAGCGCGTACACGGGGCTGTGCCGGGGGCGGCGCAGCCACACCAGCAGCACGGCGACGGCGGTCGCCGCCAGACCGGCCGCGCGCCAGGCGTCCAGGGCGAACGGTGCCAGATCGCTGCCCGCGCTGTGCAGCGCCGACGCGGTCATCCGGCCGAGGAGGGAGGTCAGGGCCCAATTGTGCTGGGACACCGGGGTGTTGAGGGCGCCGATCCAGCCGTAGCCGGTGCCGGTGACGGCGGTCACCACGGCGGTCGTCGCGAGGGAGACACCGGCGACCGCGCCCGCCGCCCTGAGCCATCGGTACCGGCCGGTGAGTCCGCCGGCCCAGAACGCGGCGACGGCCAGCAGACCAAGCGCGGCGGGCGCCTTGACCAGCGCGGCGAGAGTCATCAGGACCGCACCCAGTAGGGGGAAGCGGCCCTTGGCGGCCACCAGCGCCATGCCGAGCAGACCCAGCATCACGGCGTCGTTGTGCGCGCCTGCCACCAGATGCAGCAGGAGCAGCGGATTGAGCGCCCCGAGCCACAGCGCGGCACCCGGTGGGGTTCCGCTGCGGCGGGCGAGCGGCACCAGCGACACCACCATCAGCCCCACGCCGAGCAGCGCGACCAGCCGCATGCCGAGCACCCCGGCCGAGAGCTCCGCCCGTGTGGCGCGCGCGATCAGCGAGGCGAACGACAGGAACAGCGGCCCGTACGGGGTCGGCGTGTCCTGCCACATGGGCGAGACCTGCGCGGCGAGCGGACCGCCGAGCTGGTCGGGGCCATGGGCGTACACGTCGATCTGGGCGTCCACCATGGCGCCCTGCGCCAGATAGCTGTACACGTCGCGGCTGAACAGGGGCGGGGCGATCACCAGCGGTGCGGCCCACACCGCGAGCGTGACCACCATGCCGCGCGCACCGGGTGGCCGTGGTCCGCGCACGGCGCGGCCGAGCCACGCCCAGGCCGCGACGAGCAGCACGAGCCCGAAGTAGGCGCCGAAGAGTCCCACCGCCGCCGCTCCCGACGACGGTGCGAGGGCCTCACCGACCGGCAGTGCGCCGGCACTCGCGCCGCCGACGGCCACGGCCGTGGAACCGGTGAGCCCCAGTAGCCGGCATTTGCGTATATGCGATTCGTCGCCCGGGGTCTGCACCCAGGGAGCGTGCCCGTGGCCGGTGGCGGGAAGGGAACGTGCGGTGCGCCGGAGGGAGTCCGGAACGTGTCGGGCACGACAGGCGCGGACCGAGGGGTCCTCGATCCGCGCCTGCCGTGTTCTGGGCCTTACCGAGTGGTCACCGTCGGCCACCGCCCGTCAGTCTGCCCGGTGCGAGCGGCGGTGTCGGGCCGCCGGTGATCACGAAGCCCGATCCCGGCTGGGTGACGATGTCGCCGTCCGCCGAGTTCGTGATCGTGACGTCTCTCAGTGTCGCGCTGCCCCGGGCCCCGCTCATCGCCAGGATGCCCGCGCCGTTGTTGGATTTGTCGATCTTGACGTTGCTGATCACGACGCCCGGCATGGTGCCGCCGCCCGTCTTGAACTGGATGCCGTCGTACGTGGAGTCGTAGATGTCGGTGTCCCTGATCGTGACGCCGGGTATGTCCCGGCTCGCCGCGAAGAGGGTGATGGCACCGAACTCCTGGTCCTCGTTCCAGAAGGCACCGCCCGTGCGGTGGAGCGCGTTGTTGGCGATCAGGGTCTGCCCCGAGAAGGGCAGCGGATCGTGGTCGGTCGCCAGCATGATGCCCGGGTAGTTCGCCGTGTCGGAGACGATGTTGTTCTCGATCTTGTTACCGTAGCCGCCGTAGACCGCGATGCCGGTCGCGCGCCAGGGCAGCTGGATGGTGTTGTTGGTGAACGAGTTGTCGTGCGCGACGTCGACGGACGTGTCCTTGACGTACCGGTTGGCCCAGACCGCCAGGGAGTCGTCACCGGTGGTGCGGAACGAGGAGTTGAAGACCTTGGAGTTCCGCGTCCCGTTGGTGAAGTTGATGCCGTCGGCGTAGGTGTTGCGGATGCGCATCCCGGTGAACTCGAGCCCGTCGCCGGGGCCCCAGAGGGACGGGATGTTGTCGTAGTCCCGGCCGACCCAGGCGCCCACGTTGGCGTGCTCGATCCACACGTTCGAGATCTTGGTGTTCTTGCCGAACCGGCCGTTCAGACCGACTCCGCCCTCGGCGTTGCCGTCGCCGCCGCGGATCCGGCCGGAGCCGAAGATCGCGATGTCGGAGATCTGGGTGTTGTCGTCGATGTCGAAGCCGAAGTTGCCCTCGTGCGGGTGGTTGATCCCGCCCGCGTTCTGCGGCTCGGTCAGGGTGTAGAGCTGTGAGTGCCACATACCCGCGCCGCGGATGGTGACGTTCTTGATGCCGATCTGGTTGAACTGCCCCTGGTTCAGCGGGTCGTCGGTCAGGATCTTCTTCTCCTGACGCCACTGGCCCGCCGGGATCCAGACACAGGCGATGGTGCCGTTCTGGTCGGCGGTGACGGCCGACTGGATGGCGGTCGTGTCGTCGATCCCGTCACCCGGCACCGCGCCGTACTCGGTGATGGAGGTGCACTCGGCGGGCTTGGCCGCCGGGGGCGCGACCTGCTCCAGGTCGATCAGGTCGATGTAGTAGAAGGACGCGCTGTCACCGGCGTCGCGCTGGAGCTTGAACTTGGTGCCCGCCGGATAGGTCGTGGACAGCAGCGAGTTGGCCTCGTCGAAGAGCCGCCGGGCGTCCGCCTGGGGCGTGTTCGTCAGGGCCTCGGGGCCGTCCGTGTTGCCGTACAGCCAGCTGTGCTTCGAGGAGAGAGTCAGCTTCTTCACGAAGGTGTCGTTGGCGTACAGGCTGATCGTGGCCTCGGTGCCGCCGCCGTTCGGGGCGTCGGGGATCGAGTTGCGCACCACGATCGAGTTGGCCGGGTTGGCGGAGGTGAACTCCACGAACTGGCCCTGGCTGCTGAGCCGTACCGACTTGCGGCCCGAGGACTCGGAGCCGAAGTTGGTGTGCCCGAAGGTGCGTACGGCGTCGGCCTCCACCAGGGTGCCGGAGTACCGGCCCGCCTCGGCCTCGTACTCCACGTACGGGACGGCCGCGCCGCGCCCGACCACGATGGAGCGGGAGAACGAGTTGTTGGTCTCGTTGGTCTCCGTCACGGCGTTGGTCGCGTCGGCGGTGGCCACGATGTTGGCGCCGCCGCTGGTGGCGGTCCAGCTGCCGCTGATGCTCACGTTGGTCGTCGCGCCGGCCGCGATCGACGGGGTGTTGGTGTTCAGCGTCGTGCCGCCCACCGCCACCCGGGTGACCGTGGTGGCGCCGCTCGCGGTCGTCCCGCGGTTCTGCACCGCCACGCTGAACTGGACGGAGGCGCCGACGGCCGGGTTCTGCGGCGTCGAACTGACGCTCAGCACCTGGAGGTCGGGCCCGGGGGCCTGTCCGACGACCAGTGATCCGGCCGCGGTGAAGCTGTTGTTGTCGTTGTCCTGCTCGACGATCGTGTCGGTCGGGTCCACCACCGCGGTCACCTTGTAGGTGCCTTCGGCGCGCTTGCCCGCGGCGACCTGGACGGTCGCCGAGGCACCCGCGGCGAGGCCGCCCACGGAGGCGCTGCCCGCGACCACTCCGCCGATGCTGACGTTCACGGTCGTCGGGCCGGACGCGGCCGTGCCGGCGTTGCGCACCGTCGCGCTCACGGTGGTGGTGTCGGTCTCCACCGGGGCGGTGGGGGACCAGGAGAGTCCGGTGACGGTGAGGTCCGGGTTGGGCGCGGGCGTCCCGATGACCTGGAGTTCGGCGACCTGGCCGCCCTGCGCGCCGGTGTTGGAGAAGATCTGGAGCTGTACGTCGGCGACGCGCCCGGTGACCGGGATACGGACCGTGTTCTGGTTCGTCGCCGGGTTGAAGCCGTAGTCGGCGCGTGCCTTCAGTGAGGTGAACCCGGTGGCGCCCTGGGCGCGGCCGAGTACCTGGATGTTCTGGGTCCGGGGGCCCCACGCCGAGTCGGGGTTGAGCTTGACCACGACGGAGGTGATGTCGGCCTCGGCCCCGAGCTTGACCGTCAGGTTCGACGGGTGGCCCGCGGACTCCCAGTAGGTGTTGACGTTGTTGTCGTTGGCGTTGGCCGCGACGAACGTGTGGATCGTCGACGACGCCTCGATCGCCTTGCCGCGCGCCAGGTCGGTGCCGTCGTCACCCGGGTCCGGGTCGGGGTCCTCGCCCGCGGGGCCGTAGATCCCGAACTCGGATATCTGCGCCGCCGGCCAGCCCGTGTTGCCGGTGATGTTCAGCCGTACGTAACGGACGCCGGTGGAGGGGAAGTCGATGGTGACGGTGTTCCCCGACGCGGGGGTGAACAGCCGTCCCTGCGAGGCCGAGAGGGTGCTGTAGGTGTTCCCGTCGGTGCTGCCCTGGACGCTGAGGGCCTGGGTGCGGGCCTCCCAGGTGGCCGGGAGCCTGAGCACCACCTGGTCGACGGCGACGTTCGTGCCGAGGTCGACCCGGAGCGTCTGCGGGAACGCGTTGTTCGGTCCCTCCCAGTACGACGCCTGATTGCCGTCGGTGACGTTGGACGCCGGGTGGTTCCCCTCGGATCCGCTCGCGGACACGCTCTTGCCGGCCGCCTGGTTGGGGCGCTCGGCCGCCGTGGCCGAGAGGGGGGTGAGCCCGACGACGGTCAGGGCTGCCATCAGGATGCCGGTGATCAGCCGCCGGCGGAGCTGTCCGCGTCTGAGCCGCGCGGGCTGTGGGGGTCTGAGCTGCTTCCGTCTCATATGGTCCTCTGTTCGGTTGGAACGAGGGGGCAGGCCGTGCGCTGCCATGAAGTTGCGAGAAGAGCCTTAAGAAATTGAGCCACTTGCTTACTTTTTTGCGATTCACAGGTTGCAATCATGTCAACGGCTTGTCAACGGTTTTCGCACGCCTATCACGGGAGTTGTGCGCGGCACGCCGGACGCCCCCGCCGGTCATGGCAGGGGCGCCGAACCGCTGTTGACGGCGCGTCAGAGAGCCGGAGCCGCGGGTCCCGGCAGGAGCGCCATGCGCTCCTGCTCCTCCGCGACGATCTGCCGGGCCAGCGACTGCTCCGAGATGTCGACCGCGTCCGGCGTCGACTCGGCGACGTCGCTGTGGCGGGCGTACGCGTCGAAGAGCCGCTTCTTCGTACCCAGCAGGCGCAGAACCCGCTGGTCGACACTGTCGGCGGTCAGCAGCCGGTGGACCTGGACATGGCGTATCTGCCCCATCCGGTGCGCGCGGGCGATGGCCTGGGTCTCCAGTGTGGGTTTGACCTGCGGCTCGCACAGGATGACCACCGACGCGGCCTGGAGATTGAGGCCGGTGCCGCCCGACTGGATCTGGCTGAGCAGGACCGCGTGCCCGGACGCCTCGGCGAAGCCGTCCACCAACTCCTGCCGCCGGGCGGCGGGCACCCGGCCGGTGAGCGGACCGAAGAGCGTACGCGGATCGGCACCGGCCCCGGAGGCCGGGCCGAGCGCCTCCTCGGCGGCCCTCAGCACATCGTGGAAGAAGGAGAAGACAACGACCTTCAGCCCGTTCGACGCGGCGTCGCCGACGAGTTCGCGCAGCCGCCGGAGCTTGGCGGACGTCGCGGGATCCGCGTACGCGGCCCGGCGCATGGCCATGAAGTTCCCGGCCGCGACCGCCTGCCGGTAGGCGGCGCGCGCGGCGGGGCTGAACTCCTCCCACTCGTCGACCTGTTGCAGCTCCGGCAGCTCGGTGAGGACGTCCTGCTGGTTGCGGCGCAGATACGTGGGCGCGACGGCCCTGCGGAAGGCTTCCGAGCCGATGGCCGCCTCGCCGAGGCGGACGGCGGGGACGAGCTCGGGCCGCAGATGGCGCACCAGGCTGCGGAACTCGTCCACCCGGTTCTCCATGGGCGTCCCGGTCAGGAACAGGACCCGGTCGGTGCGCTCCGCCCAGCTCCGTACGGTCCGGGAGCGCCGGGTCTCCGGATTCTTCACATAGTGCGCCTCGTCCACGACGAGCATGCCGACGCTCACGTCGTCCGGCACGGCGAGCGAGCCGAGCAGGTCGTACGTGGTCACCGCGACGTCCCCGTGCCGCGTCCACTGCCCCAGGGCCACGGTCCGGTCCTGGCCGTGCACCCGGTACGCGCGCAGGGTGCTGCGGGACTCGATCTCCCGGATCCAGTTGATGACGACGCTGGCCGGGCAGACCACCAGGAAGTGGGTATGCCCCTCGGACTTGAGGTGCGCGAGGGCGGCGATGGCCTGGATGGTCTTGCCCAGACCCATCTCGTCACCCAGGATCACCCGGCGCTGCGCCAGCGCGAACCGGGCGCCGAACGCCTGGTAGCCGCGCAGCGACACCCGCCGATGGGTGTCGTCCAGCCGCTGCGTACGGACACGTTCGGAGATGTCACCGGGCAGGAAGCCCTCGGCCGCGTCCACGTCCGGGGCGGCTTCGGAGAGTTCTTCGAGGAGGACGAGATAGTCGGCGGGGCGGACCTGGAAGTCGAGCCACGCCTCGTCCGCGGGGACGGCGGGCCGCAGCAGATCCGTGGCCGCCTGGGCGAGCAGCAGCGGGAGTTCGCGATCGGCGGCGTCGAGGAAGGCCTCGACCGTCCCGACCGCCCGCTGCGCCTCCTGCCGGCGCCGCTTCCCGGTGAGCAGCATGCGCAGCCGGTCCCCGGCCGGGCGCGCCGGAGGCAGCAGCGGGGCGAGGTCCGCCTCGGTCCGGGCCGCCGCAGCGAGGGCGCGGGGCATGTCGGGGCCCGCGTTCACCATCCGGTTCAACGCGAGGACCAGGGCGGTGGCGTGGGGATCGCCGATGTCGTCGGCGTCGAGGCGGACGGCGACATGCTCCTCCATCGCCTCCGCGAGCCGCCGCGCGGCGGCGATGGCGTGACCGGCGCTCTGTGTGCCGATGCCGGGGATGCGGCGGAGCTCGTACGCCGTCGCGTCGAGCACCTTCCTGACGTTCGTGTATCCGGCCTGTTCGAGCGTGCCCAGCCGGAGCCGGCCCTCGGTGACGTCGGCGAGCCGCGAGAGGGGGATGCCCTCCAACTCCCGGCGGACCAGCGCGTCGCGCAGCGGGGTGATGGCTCCGAGGACACCGCCCCGGACCTCCGCGTGATCGGCGGTGACGCGGCGCGCGGTGGCGAGAAGCCGGTCGGCCCGGTCGAGCACGGCGCGCGCGGCGCCGCCCACCGGCACCGCCCTCCGCTGCTCAGGCCCCGCTCCGTCGCCCATGACGCCCCTCGTGGTCCACCACATCCGGTCGAGCGACATGATTCCACGGGGGTACGACATCGCCGGGCGGCCGTTTCGGCGCGCCCGGCGATATCGGGTCGGTCGTTCGTGGGCCGGGGACCCCCGCGAACTATGCCGCCATGGTCCAGCGTTGGCCGGAGGCGCCGTCGCAGGTGCGGAGTTCGAGCTTCGTACCGTTGGCCGTTCCGCCGGCCACCGGCGTCAGGCACTTGCCGGAAGCGACACCGACGACAGTGCCGTCCGCGTTGACGCGCCACTCCTGGTTGGCCGTGCCGCGGCAGTCCCAGATGATGACGGGGGTGCCGTCGGAGGTGGCGGCGCCGCTCGCGTCCAGGCAGCGGTTGCCGTACACGCGCAGCTCGTTGGAGGCCGTACGGGCCCACTGCTGGTTCGCCTTGCGGTGGCAGTCGTAGACGATCGTCCGCGTGCCCGTGGTCGCCACGGCCCCGTCGACGTCGAGGCAGCGGCCCGACTGGGAGTTGACGAGCGTGCCCTGACCGCCGCCGAGCGGGACGAGGCTGGCGGGCACCGAGCGCAGCGCGTTGTACCAGACGGTCGCCATCTTGGCGTAGCCGGCGGCGTTGGGGTGGACGCCGTCGGCGAGGTCGGCCACCGTCAATGCCTTGTACATGTCAACCAGATGGACGCGTGGACCCTTGCTGTCGACGATGCCCGGCACCTCCGCGTTGAACGTCTTGACCCGGGCTTCGAGGCCGGGGCTCGCCTCGGGCGTGATCGTCGCGACGAACAGCTCGATCTGCGGCTTCTGTTGGAGGATGCGGTCGATGAGTTCGGAGAGCCGGGCCGGGGCGTTCGCCAGGTCGTAGTTCTGGTTCACGTCGTTCGTGCCGATCTGGAGCATGATCGTGCGCGGGTCACTGGCGGCCAGCCAGCCGTCGATGTTCGAACGGAGCTGGTCGATGCGCCAGCCCGAGTGGCCCTGGTGGTCGTGGTCGCCCAGCTCCGGCGGGCCGTTGAACTGCGAACCGACGAAGTCGACGGTGTAGCCGCCGGAGGCGAGATGCTGCCAGAGGTCGATGCGGTAGCCGCCGGGGACATTGAAACCGTCGGTGATCGAGTCGCCGAGAGGCATGATCCGGACTCCGCCGTTGGACTCGGCGGGTGCGGCGGTCGCCGCGTTCGCGGCGGTCTGGGTGAGCGTCATGACGGCCGCTGTGATGGCGAACACCAGGAGGCTGAGGAGAGCTTGCGCACGGCGTGAGGCAGTTCTTCGCAAGACGGGTCCTTCCTAGGGGCCGCCGAGGAATGGGGGGATGCGCGTCATGTGTCCGGTGGTGCGTGCGCGCGTGGAGGGAGGTGCGGGGGGTGAGTGGCGGCCCTGTTGTAGATACCACCGGCCGGTCCTTCCGGCGAGGCATCGCGCGGCGGAGTCGGCGAAATGACGCTGTTCCGGCCACACTCCGACAGGCTTCCGGCCAGGAACAACCGCCGGACGGGCCTTCCCGGGCCCTCTCGGGGGACGGTCCTCCGGTCCCGCGGGTCAGTCCTCGTACAGAAGACGGCGCAGGAAGCTGTTGGTGAACTTGCCCGCCGGGTCCAGGGATTCCCGCAGCTCCAGGAAGTCCGCCATACGCGGGTAACGCCCCCGCAGTTCGGCCGGCGCCGTCGTGAACACCTTGCCCCAGTGCGGCCGTGCGTCGAGATCCTCCAGCGCCGCCTCCAGCCGGGCGATCACCGGTACCACCGACGCCGTGTCCTTGACCCAGGTGAAGTGCAGCGCGACCGTGTCCCGTCCCTCGGCCGGGCTCAGCCACAGACCGTCGGCGGCCACCGTGCGCACCTCGCAGACCTGGAGCACAGGCGCCATCACCGGCCCGAGCGCGGCCACCTCCCGCAGCGCCGCGAGGGCGTGGTGGCGCGGGACCAGATACTCGGACTGGAGCTCCTCACCGTTGCTGGGAGTGAACTCGGCCCGGAAATGCGGCAGTCGGGCGTGCCAGGGCCCCGGCACCCCTTGCTGCTCGGTGCAGTGCGCCGCGGGCATACCGGGCACGGGGTGCATGGGCCCGGTGGCCGGGGCGCCCCAGGGGAAGTCCGGCCCGGCCGGGTCCGACGCGGGGCCGGCGCGGTGCTTCAGCCAGACCTGCCCGAAGCCCGGCGCGCTCCAGTCGGTGAACAGGCTCACGCTGTACGCCGCCGAGGTGACCGCGTCGAAGTGCTCCTCCAGCACCGCCAGGGGCAGCCCGGTGCGGACGAACTGCCGTACGTCGAAGGCCGGAACGAGGTCCAGGGTGAGCGAGGTGACCACGCCCAGCGCGCCGAGCGCCACCACTGAACCGGCGAAACGCCCGCCGTCCTTCTCGCGTTCCCATGTCACCGAGTCGCCGTCCGCGGTGACCATCTCCACCGCGCGTACGGCGGTCGCGAGCGAACCGGAGGTGTCACCGGAGCCGTGCGTGCCGGTGGCTACCGACCCGGCCACCGAGATGTGCGGGAGGGACGCCATGGTGTGCAGGGCCAGCCCCTGCTCGTGCACCGTCCGGGCGAGTTCCGCGTACCGTACGCCGCCCGCGACGCGGACCGTACCGGCCGCCGTGTCGACGTCCACGGTCCGGGGCAGCCCGGCGAGCGAGACCAGGGCGCCGTCGGTGTCGGCGATGCGGTTGAACGAGTGCCCGCTGCCGAGCGCCCGTACGCGCGGGCTGCCCGCGACGAGCGCGCGCAGCTCGTCGAGCGTGGCCGGGCGGTGCACCCGGTCGGCCGAGAAGACGATGTTCCCGGCCCAGTTGGCACCCGCGCCGCCGGCCACTGCCTCCGTCACCCTGTCCGCCCTCTTCCTGAGTCCCCGGTTCGATCCGGTTCGATCCGGCGGTCCGATTCGATCACGCGTCCGCCGCGCACCCGACTCCGCCCCCCCATCCCCATCCCCGCTCATCGAAGGCGGACCGCGCGTGTCACACCCCCGCGATCACGCCAGCTGACGCCGTACGAGTTCGTGCAGCCTGCCGCCCTCGTCCGCCAGCAGGGCGGCCGGCGGCCCCTGCTCGACGATGCGTCCCGCGTCCATGACCAGCACGCGGTCCGCGTCGAGGACCGTGGAGAGGCGGTGGGCGATCACCAGACGGCCCGCGTTCAGTCTGCGGGTGCTCTCGATCACTGTGCGCTGGGTCTCGTTGTCCAGCGCGCTCGTCGCCTCGTCCAGGAAGAGCAGCCGCGGGCGGCGGACCAGCGCCTGGGCGATCATGAGGCGCTGGCGCTGGCCGCCGGAGATGGCGCCGCCTCCGGCGATCATGGTGTGCAGGCCCATCGGCATGCGCTTGATGTCCTCCGCCAGCCCCGCCATCTCGACGGCCTCCCAGACCTCCTCCTGCGAGAACGTCTCGGCGCCGCAGACGCAGTCCCAGATGGAACCGGTGAGCGGCTGCGCGTTCTGCAGGACGACACCGCACTGACGCCGTACGGCCGCGCGGTCGAGGGCCGCCAGGTCCTGGCCGTCGTACAGCACGCTGCCCGTGACCGGCCGGTCGAACCCGATCAGCAGGCGCAGCAGTGTCGACTTGCCGCAGCCGCTCGGCCCGACGACCGCCACGAACTCGCCGGGCTCCATCCGCAGCGACACGTCGTCGAGCACGAGCGGACCGTCGTCGGTGTACCGGAAGGAAAGCTTCCGGGCTTCGATCCGGCCGGTCAGCACACCGGGCTGGGCGCCCGTGTCGCCGCCCTCGGGCGCCTCGTCCAGGACCGGCTTGATCTGCTCGAACATGGGCAGCACGGCGGCGACCGACACGAGCGCGCCGGTGAGCTGGGTGACGGAGGTCAGCAGCATGGTCACGGCGGTGTTGAAGGTCAGGAACTCGCCGGCCGACATGCTGCCGCGCGCCGGTCCGGCCAGCAGCATGAACATCACCAGGGAGCAGAATGGCAGATAGACCGCGTCCAGCACCGTCGCCACGTTCTTGATCCGGCCCGCCCGCTGCTGGAGTTCGCGCGAGCGGGCGAAGCCGCGCGCCCAGGCCGCGTACGCGAAGCCCTCGGCCGCCGCGACGCGCAGTTTCGGCAGCCCGCGCAGCGTCTGGAACGCCTGGTTGTTGAGCTTGTTGCCGAGTTCGACCAACTGCCGCTGCCAGCGCAGCTGCCACAGCCCCAGCCCGAGGAACACGGCGGCGATCACGACGAGCATCGCCATCGCCGCCAGCGCGAGCGGCACACTGTGGACGAGCAGCAGCACCAGGCTCATCGCGCCGACCGCCGCCGACTGCACGAGCACCGGCCCGATGCCCGACAGCACCCGCCGGATGGCGCTGACGCCCATCGCCGCGCTCGCGAGTTCACCGGTGGAGCGTTCGGCGAAGAACTTCGTCGGCAGTCTCAACAACCGGTCCCACACAGCGGGTTGGAGCGTGCTCTCGATACGGCCCTCCATCCGCAGGATGGTCAGGCTCTGCGTCAGCATGAAGGCGGCCGAGACGATGCCGGTGATCATTACGGCGATGGAGACCTGGGCGATCAGCCCCGTGCGGGCGCTCGGCACGTACTCGCCGAGCACCCGTCCGGTCGCGATCGGCACCAGTGCCCCGAGCCCCACGGTGACGAGACAGGTCAGCGCCAGATTACGCAGATCCACACCGTTGCCGCGCAGGCCGAAGCGGAGCAACCGCCAAGGGGTCAGGGGCTCTTCGGGCAGCGGGCGGTAGAACATCACGGCGCGCGGTTCGAAGTCGTCGGCGTTGTGCGCGCCGACGCGGAGCCGTGCCTGCGTCGCCGGGTTGACCGCCTCGTAACGGCCGCGCCGCCAGAGCAGCGCGACCGGGGCGCCGGACTTGGCCCGGTGGCCCACGAGCGGGCCCGAGTCGGTCCGCCACCAGGGGCCGTCCAGCCGGACGGCGCGGGTGCGCACCCGCGAGGCGATCGCGATGCGTTCGACCGGGCCGACGCGGTCGTCGAGCGGGGTGCCCGCGCCGTGCGAGTGGTCGGACAGGGTGATGCCGGAGGCCGCCGCGACCAGTCGGCAGACCGCGAACGTCGCGTCCCGTGCGGCGTCGCCGGTCGCGCCCCCGGCCGCGCCGCCCTCGTCGGAGCCGGTGCCGGGGCGGCCGATGGACGCCACCAGCGCCTCGTCGGCCCGCGCCCGGACCGCCTCGCCGGCCTTGATCCCGGCGGCGGTCCGGTCCTCGTGCGCGCGCTCCTGCCGCTCGATCCAGTGGTCGACGGCCGACAGCAGCCGGTGCTGCTGGTTGACCATCCGCTGCCACATCGCGCCGTCGACCAGCAGGTCGCCGGCCGCGTCCGCGCTGTACGAGGCGCCGTACTGGACGCTGCCGGGGGAGACCGGCATCCACAGCACGTCGTCGTCCGAGACGGCGCCGTCGGTGGACGGGCGGGCATCGAGGGGTGTCTGGAAGAGCGCGCCGAGTCCGCGCGCGGCGCCGAGGGCGAAGGCGTGCTCCAGAGGGGTCGGGACCGGAGGCGTGGACGGTGCCGTGCGGGCGTCGCCGTACGGGTCAGGGCCGTACGGGTCGGCGCCGTACGGCCGGGCGTACGGATCACCGGACGCGGGCGGCGGCGTGTACAGCTCCCGCAGTGCGATCCGGCGCAGCGCGCAGTCCCCCGACGGCCTGCTCAGCAACGTGTGCCGGGGGCCCTCGACCGGACCGAGGAGCAGCGTGCCGGCTTCCAGGCGGCCGAGGAAGTGCCAGTGCCCCTGCCCCACCGCGTCCACGGCGAAGAGGTCGAGCGTGCCGCCGACGACCAGCCACAGCACGTGCGGGCCCTCCAGCGGCACATTGCGCACACCCGCGCAGTCGACCGGTGTGCCCAGGGCGCCCAGCGCGTGGATCACCGGGTCGAGGCCCGCCGTCGCGCCCGTCCCGGCGCCCGCCGTCGTGGAGACCATGTCAGTGCTCCCTGACCAGTCGCGCGTACGGACCCTCGGCGGCGACCAGCTCCTCGTGCCTGCCGCGCTCCACGACCGCGCCGTGGTCCAGGACCACGATCTCGTCGCTGTCGCGCACCGTGCTCAGCCGGTGCGCGATCACCACGCAGGCGCAGCCGCGCCGCCGCAGATTGTCGATGATCAGGCGTTCGGTCTCCGCGTCCAGCGCGCTCGTCACCTCGTCGAGCACCAGAATGCTCGGCCGTCTGACCAGCGCGCGGGCTATCTCCAGCCGCTGCCGCTGACCCCCGGAGAAGTTGCGCCCGTCCTGCTCGACCCTGCTGTGGATGCCCTCGGGGCGGCGCGCGATCACGTCGTCGTACAGCGCGGCGTCCCTGAGGGCGGTGACGACGGCGTCGTCCGGTATCGACGGGTCCCACAGCGTCACGTTGTCCCGGACCGTTCCCTCGAAGAGGAAGACATCCTGGTCGACGAAGGACACCGAGGCGGCGAGCGCGCTGCGGGAGATGGACTCCAGCCGCTGCCCGTCGATACGGATCGTGCCCTCCCACGGACTGTAGAGCCCCGAAATGAGCCTGGAGACAGTGGACTTGCCACTCCCGGACCCGCCGACCAGGGCGACCTGCCGCCCCGGACCGACCGACAGCGAGAAGCCGTCGAGCAGCGGCGCGTCCAAGGGGCTGTAGCCGAACACCACGTTCTCCAGCTCCACATGGCCCAGCAGCCGGCGCGTGCTGGAGTCCGGCTGTTGGCGCGAGTAGAGCGGGTCGACGGGGAAGCTCTCGACGTCCTTGAGCCGGGCCACGTCGGCGGCGAAGTCCTGGATCCGGCCCGCCACCCCGTTCAGCCGGGTGATGGGCGCGGTGAAGCGCACCACCAGCGCCTGGAAGGCGACGAGCAGACCGATCGAGATGGCGCCCTCCACCGCCCGCAGTCCGCCGATCCAGAGGATCAGCGCGCTGTTGAGCGTGGCCAGCGTGGGGGCGACGACCGTGAGCGCGGCGCTCGGCACGCCGAGCTTCTGCTGCTCCTCCAGCGTCGTCGCGTGCTGTCCGGCCCACCGCCGGAAGTATCCGTTCTCACCGCCGGTCGCCTTCATCGTCTCGATCAGCTGAAGGCCGGTGTACGAGGTGTTGGTGAGCCGCGCGCTGTCCGCCCGCAGTTTGCGCGTACCGGTGGAGCGCAGCCGGATCACGATCCGCATCGCGACCACGTTGAGCAGGGCCATCAGCACGCCGAACAGGGTCAGTTGGGGGTCGTACGACCACAGCAGCGCCGCGTACAGGATCACCACGACGCCGTCCACGGCCGCCGCCGCCAAGTCCCGCGCCAGGGTCTCGGCCACCGCGTCGTTGGACTGGAGCCGCTGCACGAGGTCGGCCGGGCTGCGCTGGGCGAAGAACGTGACCGGCAGCTTCAGCAGATGCCGCAGGAAGCGGGCGCCGCTCAGGGTGGAGGAGATGACGCGCCCGCGCAGGAGGTTCGCCTGCTGGAGCCCGGTCAGTACGGCGGTGAGCACCACCATCGTGGCCATCGACGCGAACAGCGGTCCCAGGAGGGAGGTCTGACCGCCGATCAGGAACATGTCGATGTACGTACGGCTCAGCGCGGGCACCGCCGCGCCCACCGCCACCAGCAGCAGGCTGGCGAACAGCGCGGCCAGCAGAGTGGCGGCGGTGCCGCGCATCCGCGCGGGCATGGCGCTCATGATCCCGGGCTTCCGGCCGCCCTTGCGGAAGGCGTCGGTGGGCTCGAAGACGAGGACCACGCCCGTGAAGCTGGTGTCGAAGTCCTCCGACGGTACGAAACGGCGGCCCTTGTCGGGGTCGTTGATGTGCACACCCCGGCGGCCGGGCCCCCGGCGCATACCGTCGTACACGACGTAGTGGTTGAACTCCCAGAACAGGATCGCGGGCGCCCGGACCTCGGCGAGGGCTTCCGCCTCCATCTGCATGCCCTTGGCCTGGAGGCCGTAACTACGCGCGGCCTTCAGGATGTTGGAGGCGCGCGATCCGTCGCGCGAGACGCCGCACGCGATGCGCAGCTCCTCCAGGGGGACATGGCGGCCGTAGTGGGCGAGCACCATGGCGAGGGAGGCCGCGCCGCACTCCAGGGCCTCCATCTGGAGGACGGTGGGGGTGCGCACGGTCCCGGGCCTCGGGCTTCCGGTGGCGGGGCGCGTGCGCCTGGGGGCCCGGCGCCGTCCGCCGGTGGAGCCGGCGCCGGTGTCAGGCGTCTCGTCGGGCCGGTGCCTGCCGCGTCCGGCGGGCGGCAGTTGCTGGTGCTTGCGTGGGGCTGGAGAAGGCTGGTGGCGCCGCGGGCTCACGGGAGCAGCCAATCGATCGGGTGCTGTTCGGCCAGCCGGATGGAGCCGGTGGCCAGGGTCATGGACTCGACGGCGTACGGCGGCCCGTCCGGTGACGACCAGGCGTAACCGGACCTGGTCGCCGACGACTCGTCAAGTCGTACCAGTACGGCGACGGGTGGGCCCTCTCGCGAGAACTGCTCGCCCAACTGGGTACTGCCAAGGAACCCGGTGATGCGCCTGCTGGTCTCGGCGACGCGACCGACCGCTTCGACCCGGCCGCGCAGTACGCCGTACCGCTGCTTGGGCACCGACTGGACGGTGACGTCCACGGACGCGCCCACGGGTACGGTCGCTCCGCTGTCGGCGGGGGCGTACAGCATCACGCTCAGCGGGTCGTCCTCCTTCTCGACCCGCTCCACCGCCGCCACGTCGGCGCCGGTGGTGATCACGGAGCCGACGGCCGCGACGAGGGTCGTGAGCCGGCCGGCGCCGATGGTGCGGACGACGGTGCTGCCCTCGGCCGAACGGACCTTGACGAGGGGGGCGTTGGCGGACACCCGCCGGCCCTCCTCGGCGAGCACCTCCGTGACCTGGCCGGCGACGGGGCTCTGGATGACGTAACTGCCCTGCGCGTGGGTGAGGATGCCGGGGGCGCCGAGGGTGGACGAGACGCTGCCGGTCACCGCCCAGACGGCCGCGGCGATCATCACGACGACCGTGACGCCGAGGACGAGACAGCCCTGGGGCCGGGCGAAGCGCACCGGCAGATCGATCTCCTCGGGCGACTGCAGTTTGGAGAGGGCCTGTTGGCGGAACTGCACGACGCTCTTCCCTCGTTGCTCAGTGTTCGGACACGGGATTCACCTCGACAACCACCACCGCCGCGACCTCCGCCACGACGACCGCCGCGTCGGCCGTGTGCCCGGGACCCGGGGCACACGGCCGACGCGGCGGAACTGGGGTCTCAGCTCAGAGGCTGGAGACCACGCCCGTGGCGAGGCCCGTCACACCCGACGTGTTGATGCCGGTGGCACCCTCGACGGTGCCGACGACGCCGCCGATCGTGGCGGAGATGGGGAGGACGGAGTCCACGGTGCCCGTGACGGTGCCGACGAGGCCCCCGACGAGACCGCCCGACACGTTGTCGAGGTCGCTGTCGGAGATTTCCTGGGTCTCAACCTGGGGAGAGCGGTTCATGATGTGAGATTCCCTTCGCATGGCTTTTCAAATGGCCACGACCGGCCTTGCCGTACTGGCGAACCGGCCGTCGCAACGGTCGTCGGGGCGACCCCTGCGGATTTCCGAGTATCAGGATTCGGAAATCCGCCGAATGGCGCCGGGGTGACTCCCGCAGTGCGAAGGATCAAAGCACGGAGGCCGGTCGGGTAGCCACTCGAACGCCCAACGAACAGGTCCCGTCCGTGCGTTGGAGCACCTACAAGTGCGCGGGCGTCCATGGCTTGATGGCAGCTTCTTCACGCGATCCCACACCCTGAAATGGACATTCCCGCATCAAGGCCGTACGTGTACACGGTCACAGGTACGGACCTGGCGGCCGGCTGTGTCCGCCTGCGTATTCGGTGTGCAGATTCGTCGAAGGCGACAGAGGAGGGAGAGGCCGCCGGGAAGCCCGCGGCCGGCCGCGTGGATTGCTTGGTCACGGTATTTCCGGGGAAACCGCGCGGCTTCCAGGAGAAGGCAACATACACGCATAACGGCGTTGCGCCGGACGCGGGGGAAATGGTGGTCTTCCGGCCGGTCACCGCATGGTTCGACGTCAGTAGGGCTATTTTTGACTCAGTGCGCCGTATCGCCGGTCGTGTCGGTTTCCTGGAGCCGGGCGCCCGCCTGTCACGACCTTCGAGCTCTCCGGCTTCGTCGAGGAGCCCGACCACTACATCCTGCGGATCCCGCTGGGAGTCCATCGACAAGTATCCGCGGGACTTCAGATCCAGTAAGGAATTCCGCGCCTTCTTCGCGGAGATCTGACCGTACGTCGATGCCGTCGAAGAGATGCGCCACTACTCACCGACCGATTTGGTCGGTGTCGACGCCGGTACACCGCAACCACCGACCCCCTATGGCTGGGCCGGTGGCGCTGCAGCCTTCGAGCGGATTTTCAGCCGCTTCTACGAAAACGTCGTCGAGGACGAATTGCTCGCACCGCTATTCGCCGGCATGAGCGGGGATCATCCGCCGACGCTGGGTGGACCTCCTCGTTGACGCGGCGGACGAGATCGGTCTGCCTGCCGACCTTGACTTCCGCGCGGCGTTCATGAGCTAGATCGAGTGGGGCACCCGCATCGCCACGGAGAACTCCCAACCGAACGCGCCCCCGGTTCCCCACGCCCCGGTCCCGCGCCGGGGCTGGGGCGTGGCACCGCCCTGTTGGCTGTGAACGCCAGAGGTCCGCGTCCCGCCCGCCTTTACGCAGTGTCGTCGCCAACTGCCTCACGGTAGCCTGAGAGTGGGTTGACGCAGCGGTACCGGTTGGGAGCTCGGGGGGATCGTGGAGCGGCGTGATGTACGAGGGCACTATGAAGACCTTGCGGCTGAGTACGACGAGCACTGGGTATACGGACCGGACTACGTCCCCTGGATGTCGGCCCGGATCATGGAGGCGTTGCGTCTCTCGTCGAAGGACCGAATCGCCGATGTGGGCTGTGGCACCGGCCTGTTCGCCCGTGAGGTGGCCAGGTCGGTTCAGCCCAGGCACCCCATCCTGTGTGTCGATCCGTCCGAAGCGATGCTGCGTCAGATCGGAACCCCGGCACCGGAAGGGCTGACCAAGGTAGTCGGTTCCGCGGAGGACATTGCTGAGGGTCGGGTCGGCCTGCCTTACGAGCGTCTCGACGCGCTGTGGCTGAAGGAGTCCGTGCACCACCTGGCCGAGGCCGGCCGCACCCTGCGGTCACTCGCCGCACGTCTCGCCGCCGGCGGGAGGATCCTCGTCGTGATGCTGCCCGCCACGATTCGGTATCCGTTGTTCCAGGACGCCCTCACACGGTTCGAGGAACTGCAACCTGACCCGGAGATTATCCTCCGCCACCTCAGAGCAGCTGAGCTGGACGTGGAACTCACTCACGTTGAACACGAGTTGCGTGTCAAGCGTGACACCTACTTCCGGATGGTGCGCTCGCGCTACATGTCGCTGCTGTCCACATTCAGTGACAGAGAGCTCGACAAGGGGATCGACGAGATGCGCGAAGCCCATCCCGAACCGGTGCTCGTCTTCCCCGACCGGTTCGCCTTCATCACCGGCGTACGGCGGGGTGAGGGCTGATGAGCACGATGGTTGACGAACGGCTACGGCGCCTGCGTGGCGAACTTGAGGATCACTCCCGTATCGCCGATCACTTGGGTCTCGACCTGGAGCGGCCTCTTCGCTCACTGAACGACGGCTATCCCGAGAATGCCGTCGCCCTCATCGGGAAGCTGACCGAGAAGTTACTCAAAGAGTTGTGGCGGCATCACGGTATCGAGGGCGATCCGGCCACCAAGGCACTGAACGATCTTGTCAAGCGCTGTCGCCCGCACATCCGCAGCAGCACCGTCCTGGACGCGCTGGACGACATCCGCAGGCTTCGTAACCGCTCCACACACGATGGTTATGACATCACCGACGAGGACGGGCTGCTGGCGATACGCCGACTTGTCGATGTGCTTGTTTGGTTCACTAACGCCGGCAGCGCCGCTCTGCTCGGCGGTGAACCCCAGATGGACCCCGCGGTAGCGGGATACTGCGAATTCCTCGCCGGGCTCCACGTCACACTCGGCTACCGCCAGGCCAAGCGCTTCGTCCTCAGCCCCGACACCGTCTACCAACTCTTCTGCCGCGAGTCCGGGATGCGGCTCGAGTATGTGGAACTGCTGCTGTCCCGACACGCGGACGACCTGCGGACCGTGCTCGCCTCCGGCGATGGAGAACTACTCCGAACCCAGTTGCCCAAGCGCACCCGCTTCGTCGTGTTGGAGGACGACGACGGCAGTCGGTCGGGAGACTGCCTGCACGAACTTCTCGGTCAGGATTGCCGAATCGTGCGCTACGACGGATTCGTCGACACACTCGTCAACCTCGACACCCATCTCGATGGCCTTGCCGGTACCCCTGCTCGCGCTGAGGCCTCATCCACGCTCACCGCCGCTGTCCTCTCGGCCGATCCGTGGACCGGTGAGCCGCAGGTGACGGAGGATGAAGACGCCGCCGCTCTGCTCGCACGTCTGGCCCGGGGCAGTGCGAATGTGCTGGTCACTGGTCGGCCGGGAAGCGGCAAGAGCACGCTTCTGCGCGCGCTGGCAGTGGACCCTGAAACTCGCCGGTTCCGTTTCTATTTCGACCTCGGCCTCAAGGCCAGAGACGAATCGTTCGCAGACTACGTCGGGAGGCTTCTCGCCCCGGCCATGGCGTCGGACCGTTCCCGCGCCTACGAGCTCTTCCTCTACCTGATTCGTTCTGGGACAGCGCTGTGCGTGCTGGACGCCGTGGACGAAGGTGTCGAAGAGGCGAGTCCCGCCGGATTTCTGCGGATCTTCGCGGATCTCGCGGCGGTGCTCTCTGCGGAGTCTGCGGTGATCATGAGTTCCCGCGTCTCCTTCCTGGCCGACTCGCCGCAGGTCCGACAACTTCTGGACAGTCGTGCCGGTCGCTCCGAGCAATTGGTGGAACAGATGTACGCAAACGGAGTGGACCCCGCCCGCGTACCTCATTTCCATCTGGTTCGCCTTGCTGAATCCGACACGACACCCCTGGAGAAGCGGCTCACCGCGACGCTCCGGCTGAGCCCGGCACAGCCGTTCGCTGACATTCTCGCGACTCACATCACCCGGTCCCTGACTGAGGCGGGACGACCGGAGATCGAGCGGCATCTACCGGCCACCCTCGGCCGGGAGTTCCTGGCCGACCGCACCGTATTCTCCCTCCTCGACCTGCACCGGATGCTTGGCAGGGACGCCTTCGCGGACGGACGCCTGGAAGCCGACTCGTGCGTGCTGGCGACACTGCTCCGGCCCGCGGGACCAGAAACGGTCGCCTTCGTGCACACCGCCTACCACGAACTCTTGGCCGCCCGCTATCTTGCTACCCCGCAAGGCAGAGCTGCGGCGGCCGAAACGCCGGGAGGGCCGTTCCTCACTGAACAGGTACGTTCCTTCCTTGTGCATGTCGAGAAAGGGCCGACATCCGACGACTGTGTTCTGCCGGCCGACACCTACCTGGTCGGCCCGGCCGAGAGGCTCCTACTCCGTCCAGTCCACGCGCCGGTTCTCTTCGACCGCCATCCCGTAACCGTGGCTCAATACCGCAGGTTCATCGCAGTGTTGGACGAGGATGGCACGTCGCCCTGGGACCACCCGGATCAGCCGTCTCATATCAGCCACCATCCTTGGACGGATCGGCTCCGTGAGTCCGACTACTACTTGGACCCCCGTTATGACAATTATCCAGCCGTATGCGTCAACTGGTGGGACGCGTACGCCTTTGCCGCCTTCGCGGGCAAGAGACTGCCTACCGCTCTCGAGTGGGAAGCGGCGGCCAGGGGGCCGATCGGCCGACTCTTCCCCTGGGGCGACGCCGCCGACGGTGCCTCAGTCAACTGCGCTGATATGTGGGTCGGTCGACCCGTCGTGACCTACCAGGCTTGGCAGCGGGACTTCGCGCTCGATGCCGCGCGTAGGGCATGGGTGCGGCCGGTGGACGAACGCCCCGACAACCGTTCCCCGTACGGCATCGTGGATATGGTCGGAAACGCCTGGGAGTGGACCTCCACCAGCCTTGCCGATGCCGGAGAGGCCGTCATCTGTGGCGGCAGTTATGACAACCCGCTGCGTGCCGTGCAGACGAGCAGCAAAGGCGTATACCGGAAACGCGGAGGGAGTAACGCGGTCGGCTTCCGCTGCGTACAGGACATCACGATGGGGAGGACTTTGCCGGATGGGTAGTGAGCCACGCCTAGGAACGATTGTCGACCGACGTCCCAGTGGTGGAGGAATGACCGGCGCCGTTGGCGCCTACGTTGTGCAGGATGTCGAAGACGAGCGTTACTACGTCTTCGACTACCGGCAGATCGTGACGGAGGGATTCAGGACAATTCGTACTGGTGAACGAGTCCGCTTTCACCTCTCCGATGACAGCCCCGGCAGGGCGGAATTCGTTATCCGGCTCGACCAGCCCGACCCCGCCGAGTACTACGAGTGAGCGGCGACTCCCCGACGCTCGAGTCCGCCACCGGCGCCAGGCAGACCCTCACCGTTGTCCTGCCGGTGAGGTTGCTCCGAACGCCCGGGTGGGAGGAGGGACCGTTTCCGTTCGAGCTCGGCAGCCGACGTACCGACACCACCACCAGGTCGACGTACTTCGCCCCCGCCTGCGCGCGGGTCCTTTACGGAACACCTGGGCGCGCCTGTCGGTGGCACCGCGCGGCGGACACCAGCCACAACGGGTTGCGGCTTGTCGCCATGGAGGTGCTGCGCGCCCCCACCGCCCGCGATCCGCACCATGCGCTCGCCGTGCTGCACTTTTCTGTCGATCAGCCGTTGCTGCCCGTCCTCCGGGCCATCGGGCACCGGCCGACCGCAGGTCCGGAGCCGCTCGCCGGGCCGCTCGATCCCGCAACGCTGCTCGCGGGGGTCGGCGAAGTACTGGGTGGCGAAGAGACCTTCGCCCTCGCTCGCCCGTACACCATTGCCTTTCTCACCCCCGGGCCTCTCCACACGCATGCACTGAGGCAAGACCCTGAAGCCGCACTGCCGCCCACAGCCGATCGATGGCTTTGGCAGCTGGCCTCTCGTTCCGCCCCGGGGGACTTTCCCGTCGCACCCGAGAGCGCCCCGCACCACGACGCCTCCACCGTCCGGATATCCGCCGACTGGAGCGCCCTCGTGCTGCGGCACGGAGCCGCCTTTCTCGGGCACCGGGCCGATACCGGAGACGGCGACTTCTACGACTTCGCCGCCCTGCACGCGCGGACCGTCTACCTCGACGCACTGCTCCTCGGGTCGCTCCAGCGCGATCACATCGACGAACTCACCGAAGAGCTCTCCGAGGTCTTCGACTCCGAGCGGCTCACCCGGCGGGTGACCGCGCTGGAGAAGAACATCGCCCGCTTCCGCAGCACCTACTGGCGTCAGCACCTCACCGCGCACGGCCCCGCCAACGGCCTGCTGCTCGCCTTCCAGCACCAGCACCGGCTCCCCGAACGGTTCGCCGAGATCCTCGCGGAGGCCGCCGACCACAGCCGGCTCGTGCAGACCCTGGAGAGCCAGCAGATCAGCGCGGCCCTGGGCGTGCTCACCATTCTCGGGCTGCCGCTCGGGACAGCGCTCGGGGTGCTCCAGGTGCTCGGCGACGAATCGGTGTCCCATCTCCTCGTCGCACTCGGCCTGTCGATCGCCGCGACGGCCGCGGCGCTCACCACCCGCTACGGCCGTCTGGTCCTCTCCTCCCTCCGAGGCGGCGGCACGGCACGCGGCCAGGACTAGCCGAAGCGCCGCGCCACCGCCCGGAACGACTCCTTCTGCTCCCAGCCGCCGCCGACCGCCTTCAGCAGGCCGAAGCTCGCCATGTCCAAGTCCTTCGCCGGGTCGGGGGAGTACGGCTTCGGCGAGGCGAACTCGAAGACGTACGCGCCGTGGACACCGTGGGCCTCGTAGAGGTCGAGCAGGTCCGTCAGATAGTCGGCCTGTTCCTGCTCCGCGCGGACGTGGGGGCCGTTCAGGACCGGCGGATCCACCGTCCAGTCGATGATGTCGTAGCCGGACGGGCCCGCCGCCGCCGCGCCCTCGAAGGTGCAGCATCCGAACTCGGTGATCAGGAGCGGCTTCCCGTGGTCCAGGTGCGCGCGCAGACCGTCCGTGTAGTGCTCGGTGTTGAACGCCATCCGGTAGTAGTTCTGTCCCACGAAGTCGAAGCCCGACCAGTCGACCTGCTCCCACAGCGCGCCGCCGTACGTCAGCCGGCCGCCGAAGCGGGCGCGGGCCACCTCGATAGCGCGTGCGAGATGCACGTTGAGCTTCTCGCTGAACTCCGGCATCCGCGGCCACCACTCCGGGAGCGCCAGCTTGGCCAGACGGTCTCCGTAGGTGTCACCCGGGATGAACCCCGAACCGAAGACGGTCAGTTCGCAGCCGACGTTGAGATCGACCGCCCCGTGGCGCCGCCTCAGCCCCTCGGCGGCGTCGGCCGCCGCCGACAGATGCGTCAGCGTCGCCTCCGCGTCGCCCTCGATGAGCCGGGGCTGCAACCAGACATGCAGGCCCGCCTCGGCGGCGAAGCCCGCGTACGCGGCCAGCCGGTCGATGTCCGTGCCGAGGATGCTCACCGAGTTCGCGTGCAACTCCCCTTGGATCAGGGCCATATGGCGGCGCACGACCTCGTCAGGCCAGGGCGGCGGGGAAGAGCCCCCGCCCGAGTAGTCCGTTCCCGCGTCGTAGTTGACGCCCTTCAGGACCAACGGCGCCGCGCGCCCTGTGGGTTCGTCTCGCATGGTGCGACCCTAGAGACTCCACCCCCGTACAGACACCGGTCGCCGCCGGACCAAATCGTCCGGATCCGCGCCGATCCCTGCCCACCGGCGGGACCGGCGGGCTAGGGTCATGACCTGACCTGCACGCTCGTTCCCCTGAGGAGGGTGAAGATGCCCCCGCCGGAGGAGTCGGACGGCCTCCCGCTTCTCGAACGCGAGCCGGAGATCGCCGCGGCCGCGCACGCCGTCGAGGGGCTCTTCGGAGACACACCGTCCGGTGGACTGCTCGTCTACCGGGGCGCCGCCGGACTCGGCAAGACCGCGCTGCTCGCCGAGGTCCGGCGTATGGCCGCCGGGCGTTGCACGGTCTGGTCGGCGCGCGGCGGCGAGACCGTGACGTCCGTGCCGTTCCATGTCGTACGGCAGCTGCTCCAGCCCGCCCTGACGGAGCGTGGACCCGACGACGTACGGGACCTGCTCGGTGACGGGTACGACATCGTCGGCCCCGCGCTCGGAGTCGCGCCGCCCGGCGCGCGGCCCGCCGACCCGCAGGGCGTGAGGGACGGCCTGGAGACCCTGTTCCGCAGGCTCGCCGAGACACTGCCCCCACTCGTCGTGATCGTCGACGACGCGCACTGGTCCGACCTGGAATCCCTCGGCTGGCTCGCGTCCTTCGCCCGGCGTACGGGCGGCCCGCCGATCCTGGTCGTCGTCGCGTACCGCAGCGAGGACGCGATCGGCGAATGCGCCCACCTCCTGCGGGCCCTCGGCGAGAGTGCCAGACTGCTCGTCACCCTCAAGGCGCTGACCTCCGAGGCCACCGCCAGACTCGCCCGCGCCGCTCTCGGCGAGCACGCGGACGACCCGTTCTGCCGCGAGGTGTGGGAAGTCACCGGCGGCAACGCCTACGAGACCGTCGAACTGCTCGCCAAGGCGCGGGACGAAGCCCTCGACCCCGTCGGCCGATCCGCCGGCGCCCTCAGCGCGCTGGGCGCCGCGACCCGCGGCACCGGCCTCATCGCGAGGCTGGAGGGGCTGGGCACCACCACGACCCGCTTCGCCTGGGCCGCGGCGATCCTCGGCACCGACATCTCACTCGAACTCGTCGTGTCCCTCGCCGGGATGGGGCCGGCGGAGGCCGCCGACTGCGCCGAACGGCTCCGGCTCGCCCGCATCCTCGTCGGCAACGACCCGCTGGAGTTCGTCCACCCCCTCATCGCCACCGCCGTCTACCGCGCCATCCCCTCGGGCATCCGGACCGCCTTCCACGGCCGCGCCGCCTGGCTCGTCACCCGCAAGGGCCTCGGCGCCGCCCTCGCCGCCCGGCACCTCCTCGAAGTCCACCCCGACAACGACGCCGAACTGGTCGAGCAACTGCGCGAGGCAGCCGCGGAACACCTCGCGGTCGGCGCCCCCGACGCCGCCCGCCGCTGCCTCGAACGCGCCTTGACGGAGCCGCCGTTGCCCCGGGTCCGGGCCGAAGTCCTGTACGAACTGGGCTGCGCGACCCTCCTGGCGTCACCGGCCACCACCGTCAGGCACCTCCGCGACGCGATCGACACCCAGCTCCTCGACGACAACCTGCGCGTCGACGCCGTCTTCTCCTCGACGACAACCTGCGCGTCGACGCCGTCTTCCGGCTCTCCCAGGCACTCACGCACAACGACCAGACCCGGGAAGCCGCCCGGGTCGTCGCCGCCGAAGCGGCCCGCACCCCGTCCGGCCCCGCCCAGATGAGGCTCAAGGCGGCGCACTTCCTCTGGGAGGGCGTGCAGGAGACGGAGGACGACGGGCGCGAACGCTCCCGCCGTCTCGCCGAGACCGCCGCCGCGCTCTCCGGACGCGACAACACCGAACGCGTCCTGCTGATGCTGCGCGCATTCGACGCCACCGCACGCGGCGAGAACGCCGAGGAGATCATCCAGATCGCCGAACGGGCCCTGCTCGACGGCGGACTCGCCCCCGGCACCGGCTGGACCGGCATGGCCTGGGGCTTCGAACCTCCCGCCCTGCTCGGGCTCTCCCTCGCCTTCGCCGACCAACTCGACCGCGCGGAGACCCTCTTCGACGAAGGCATGCGCGCCTTCGAGATCTCCGGCTGGAGCGGCGGCCATCTCGCCTTCGCCCACACGCTCGTCGGCTACGCCCACCGCAGACGTGGCCACCTCGCCGACGCGGAGATGTATCTGCGCGAGAGCCTGCGCCTCGCCGACCGGGTCGGTGACCGCCTGCCGATGCACTGGAACGGCATCTGCATGCTCGTCGACACCCTGCTCGCCCGGGGCCGTGTCGAAGAGGCACGCGCGGCCGCCGAGCGTTACGGCTTCGGACCGCCGTATGCCTCGTCCATCGCCATCCCCGACGCACGCTCCGTACGGGGCAGGCTGCTGCTCGCTCTCGGCCGTACGGAGGAGGGGATCACCGAACTCGAAGGCGCGGGGCGGGCGTTGACGGCCCGAGGCCGCCACAACGGGGTGATGGGCGCCTGGGCGATCGACCTCGCGCGGGCACTCGCCGACGTGAACCCGGGCCGCGCGGCCGAACTCGCCGCGTACTCACGCGACCGGGCCGAGCGTTTCGGCACGCACACCGCGATAGGAGTGGCCCTGTGCTGCTCCGCGTCCCTCACCGAGGGACCGGCCGCGGTCAAACTGCTCGGCGAGGCCGTCACTCATCTCGAAGCCTCTCCGTGCAGGTACGAGCTGGCGGTCGCGCGCGTCGAGTACGGCATCGCCGCGAGGTCGGCGCCGGACCTCGGCCGGGGCCGCGTACTCGCCGAGTGGTGCGGCGCCGACGGGCTCGCGGAACGGGCCCGGCTGGCACTGGAGGACCTGCGTACGGTGGGGGACGGGGCCGGTCACCGCCAGGAGTGAGGGCCGCCGCCGCGCCATTCGACCATGGTGGCGTCGGCCATCCACGCGGGATCGACACCGGCCCTGCGCTGCAGCTCGGCCACCACCTGTTTCTCCATCACACCACTGTGCGCGCCGTCGCCGCAGGCCGCATCCGGACCGTGCCGCGCCCGGCGCCGGCGGACCACGTCTACGGCAGCGGGCCCACCGGATACCGGCGCCGCCGTGCGGTGCGCCGTACGAGGAACAGCGCCAGCGCGGCGAGACACGCGGCGCCGATGAAGACGACGGGCCAGGCGTACCCGGACGGTGCGGAGTCCCGGCCGGCAGGTTCGGAAGGACCCGCCCGCTCACCCGCCGAGGTGAGCCGGCCCCCCTCCGCCACGCGCGCCCCTCCCGCCGCGTCCGCCTCGGGCCCCGCCGCCAGCCCGGCCCGCGCGACCGGGCCCCGCTTCGCCTCCTCGGCCGCCCGGCGCGGCGGGCTCGGCGGCCGGGGCGGCATCAGCGACCCGACGGGAGTAACGGCGGGCGCCGCCGCGAACCCCCAGTCCAGCAGGGTCCTGGCCTCCTCGTACACCGCCCGCGAGGCTCCGGACTGCGGATTCATCACCGTCACCAGCAGCGTCCGGTCCCCGCGCCGGGCCGCCGCGACGAGCGTGTTCCCCGCGCTCGTGGTGTAGCCGTTCTTGATGCCGATCAGCCCCGGGTAGCGCTCCACACCACCGGAGCCCGTCAGCAGCTTGTTCGTGTTCCGGATGCCGAACGTCGAACCGCCGTTCCCGGGGAACTGGGCGTCGACGGTCGAGCAGTGCTCCGCGAACGCGGGCAGCTTCAGCCCGGCGCGCCCGAACACCGCGAGGTCGTACGCGGATGACACCTGGCCGGGCTCGTCGTAGCCGTCCGGCGAGACCACGCGGGTGTCGCGCGCGCCCAACGCCTCCGCCTTGGCCTGCATTTGGGTGATCGTCGAGTCCCAGCCGCCGTTCATCCCGGCGAGGACCCGCACCGCGTCGTTGCCCGAGCTGAGGAAGACGCCACGCCACAGATCGGCCACGTCGTACGTCCGGCCGGGGGCGACGCCCACCAGGCTGCTGCCCTCGCCGAGCCCCGCGAGGTCGGCCTGGGTCACGCTGTGCCGGGCACCGGCGGGGATCCGGGGCAGCGCGGTGACGGCGAAAAGGGTCTTCAGGGTGCTGGCCGGCGGCAGCGCCTTGTGGGCGTTGTGGGCCGCGAGCACCGCTCCCGAGCCCGCGTCGGCGACCACCCACGAGAGGGCGGAGACGTCCTTGGGCGGCGCGGGCGCGCCGGAGGCCGCGCGCACATGGGTGCCGGGCCGGTACAGCAGCGAGGGATCCGCCGGCCGCGAGACGTCTCCGGCGGGGTCGGCCCTTGAGTCCACCCGGCTTGCGGCGGTGGCCGTCGGGGAGGACGCCGACGCCGGGACGAGGGTCAGCAGTCCGGTGAGCCCGGTGGTCAGAGCCACCGTGCCGGCGAACGCGGGGCGCAGGATCGATCTGATGATCATTCAGCCACCGTAGGAACGGACCACCGGGCGCGCACGGCTGCGTGAGCCGACCGGAGGTATCCCCGTCCGGCCGCGACCGCCCGTCCCTGCCTCCGGCCTCGATCCCTGTCCGACCGCCGCTCGTCCGGCCGTCACCCCTCGTCAGGTCGTGCGTTCTCACCGTTCGTGTGCGAGCGGGATGCCGTGGTCGCGCAGGATCGTGAGCGCGCGGACGGTGGCGTAACCACGCCACTCCAGGGCGGCCGCGGGGGAGTGGGCCGTCCAGTCGACGCTCCAGCCGCCGTCCTCGCGCTGGTCGGCGGCCAGCTGTTCGAGTTCTTCGGCGATCACCGACGCGTCGAGGAGCTCCCGCAGCGGTCGGCCGGGGCGGGGCGAGAAGTCGAGCAGCCGCAGCGATTCGTCCTCGCCGCCGCCCTCGACCGGCAGGGGGCTGCCGTCCCTCGGCAGGAACGCGGCGAGTCTCGCCAGCTCGGCGGGGGCCCACGAGTGGCTGCCGTGGATGGTGTCGAGGAGGTCCAGGACGAAGCGGAACTCGATGGCGGGCGGCGGGCGGTCGAGACCGGCGATCCGCTCCTGACAGAAGTCGGTGGCCCGCGCCAGCCAGGGATGGTCACCCACGGCCGGGTCGTGCCGGCCCACGCGGTGCGCGGCGGCGGCGAGTTCCGACGTCATGTGGAGTGAGGAGACGTGCGGATCGGCCCCGGCCCAGAACGGCGCCGAGCCGGCCGCGTCCGCCCCCGACATCGGCAGCGCGAACGGCAGGCCGCCGTCGGGGCGGCTGATCGACCCCAGCCAGTCGCACAACTGGGTGGCCCGGGAGAAGACGGCGGGAGCGCACTCCTCGAACACCTCGAAGGCGAGGAGCGCGCCGACCGGCTGGCTGAGGGCGGACCGCAAGTCGGGTTCCAGCGCCCAGCCGTAGCCGCCGTCGCTGTTCCGGTAGCCGTCCAGCGCGGTGACGACGGCGGAGGGAGTGCCCGTGCCGCGCAGCAGATCGAAGCGGCGCCGGTCCAGCAGCCGCGCGTGTGTGGTCAGGAAGGCGATGGCCCCGGTGAGGCTCGGGGCGTGGGTGAAGTGCATGGGCCGAGTCTGCGTGGTCGGGCCACCACCGGTGCTGAACGAAACGGCCCCGGAGGCCGCGCCGCGGCGGCCGGCGGCACGCCTCGCCGTCGCCAGGGCCCAACCGACTCAGGGAGCCCAGGGGTAACACACGTACAGGGCCGCGTCATTCGAACTGATGTCGTCACCGTACGCGCTGGTTTCAGAGCTCTCCGTGCAAAATCCGCGAGTCTATGCCCCCCGGGCCCGCCCGCGCACGAGGTTCGTGAATATGCCGCTGCCGTGTTTCGCCCGAACTAAGCTCTCGCGGAGCGCGCCGAGTTGAGATGGAATCAGGCGCTTGTTCCCATGTGCCGCAATAGTTTCGAATACCCGACCCCGGAATCGACCGCCAGAGGGCTTACATGGTTCGTGTTGAAGCACCCATGAATGATCAAGCGTCATCCACCGTTCGCGCGCTTCTGCTCTCCGCGGTACTGATGGCGACAGCGACAGCTGCCGTCGTGGTCTTCGTCGCCGACGCCGCCCGTGTGCCGGTCGCGGCGTACGGCGCGGTCGCCACCGTCCTCGTCGGCTGGGGCGCGCTGGAGATCAGCAGACGGGGAGAGGCGACGCGCGCTCTGCACACCCGGTACGGGCAGCATGTCGCGTTCCTGGAACGGCGCATCGCCGAGCACGACAGCCAGAGCGTGCGCCTCGGCAAGGAACTGATGCCGCTCGCGATCTACCAGCTCCGCCGGGGGAACTCGCCCCAGGAGGTCATGAACGTCATCGTCGACGGTGACGAGCGCTACCGCGAACTCCCCGATTCGCAGCGCGCGTTGCTCCGCGCGATCCTCGACATCGTCGACGACGAGGAGGCCATGCGCGAGTCCGCGCAGCGCTCCTTCGTCAACATCGCCCGGCGCGTCCAGTCCCTCGTGCACCAACAGGCCAGCGAGCTGCGCGAGATGGAGGAGCACCACGGCCGGAATCCCGACGTCTTCGACGACCTGCTGCGCATCGACCACGGCACCGCCCTCATCGGCCGGCTCGCCGACAGTGTCGCCGTCCTCGGCAAGGCCCGTCCCGGGCGCCAATGGCCCAGGCCCGTACCGCTGTTCAGCGTGCTGCGCGGTGCCATGTCCCGGATCCTGGAGTACCAGCGCGTCGATCTGCACTCCATCGCCAAGGTCGCCATCGTGGGTACGGCGGTCGAGCCGCTCATCCACGCGTGCGCCGAACTCCTCGACAACGCCACCCGCTACTCACCCCCGCAGACGCGCGTCCATGTGACCGCCGTCGAGGTGCAGACCGGCATCGCCATCGAGATCGAGGACGGCGGCGTCAGTCTCAGCGAGGAGGCACGGACCCGGGCCGAGCGGATGCTCGCGCAGGCGCAGGCCGGTATCGACCTCAACGACCTCGGCGAGAGCCCGCGCCTCGGCATGGCGGTCGTCGGCCGCCTCTGCCAGATGTACAACCTCCAGGTCTCGCTGCGGCAGTCCGCGTACGGCGGCGTCCGCGCCGTCCTCGTCGTACCGCGCGACGTGGTGACCACCGGCCCCGCGCCCGGTATCGCCCACGGCATCGGCGCGACCGCGATGGGCATCGGCGGCACCGAGCTGCCCCAGATGCGCCCGTCGCGCACGGCCGCGGGCGGCGCCCCGGCCCTGGCGCCTCCCGCACCGGCCACGACCCGTACGTCCGCGCCGGTGGCCGCGCCGGCCGCCCCTCCCGCGCCCCGCCCGGCCACCGGCCCGGTACGGCCCGCCGCCGGGGCTGGCATGGAGGACGACGTCCCCGTCGTCACCGAGTGGACCGCGAACGGCCTTCCGCAGCGCCGCAGCCGCGGCAGGGCCCCACTGGGTTCGCACAACACCGTGCGCACCCCGGTGCCGCGTCCCTCGAACGGAGCGGCCCCCGGTACGGCGGGGACGACCGGCACGCCGGGCACCTCGAACGGCACCGGGGAGGACCGGAAACCCGGCCCCGGCATCTGGCTCGAAGCCTTCACCAAGGCGGTCAACGGCGAGATGCAGGCGCCGCCGACAGGTTCCGCGGGGACGGGCACGGCCGCCGCGACAGGAGCGGGGGAGGCGCCGCCGGACCGGCCCGGCGAGCGCGGCGAATCCGATGACATGTGGGGCAAAGGGGACCTGAAGTGATCCAGCAGCGCGCGAACTTGGACTGGATGCTCAAGGAGCTCGCGGACGGGGTTCCGCAGATTCAGCAGATCGTGGTGCTCTCCGCCGACGGACTGCGAATCGCCAGGCACGGCGGTGACCCCGACGTCGCCGACCGGCTCGCCGCCGCCTGCGCGGGGCTTCAGAGCCTCGCCGCCGCCGTCGCCGCCGAAATCCCGATGAGCGACGGCCGGATGAGGCTCGTCGTCATCGAAGTGGGCGGCGGATTCTTCTACTTGATGGAAGCGGGCACGGGCGCCTATCTCGCCGTACTCGCCGACGAGACGGTGGACGCCGGGCTCGTCGGCGCCCGGATGCGGGACATGGTCGTCCGGATCGGCGCCCATCTGACGAGTCCGCCGCGACATGACGGGCCGACCGGATGACTCCTCCCCGACGAGAGCGCAGGCTGCCCGGGGCCGACGTGGGGGACCCGGAGCGGCTGTACGTGATCACGGGTGGCCCGGACGGGGCCAAGCGCGCCTCGCTCGACCTCGTCACCATGATCGTGGCGCGCGAGGCCCCCTCACCGACGGTGCCGCCCGAACAGGCGGCCATCCTGCGGCTGTGCGGGGCGCCGCTGTCCGTGGCCGAGCTGTCGGCCTATCTCAGCCTGCCGTTCAGCGTGGTGACGGCGCTGCTGACCGACCTTCTCACGCTGGATCTGGTCGAGTCCCGCGCGCCCGTCGCCCGCGCCTCACTCCCCGACAGGTCCCTTCTCGAAGCGGTGATGCATGGACTCCAGAAGCTCTGACACGATCACAGGCCCCAGGAGCGAGGACGTACTTCCCACCACGGCGACCTCCGCAGTGAAGGTCGTGATCGTGGGCGGATTCGGGGTGGGCAAGACCACCATGGTCGGTTCGGTGAGCGAGATCCGCCCGCTCACCACCGAAGAGACCATGACCCAGGCCGGCGTCGGCGTGGACGACAACTCCGGGGTGGAGAGCAAGACCGCCACCACCGTCGCCATGGACTTCGGCCGGATCAGCATCAGCGACCAACTGGTGCTCTATCTCTTCGGCACCCCGGGCCAGGAGCGGTTCTGGTTCCTCTGGAACGGCCTCTTCGAGGGCGCCCTCGGCGCCGTCGTTCTCGTCGACACCCGCCGTCTCGAAGTCAGCTTCGACGTGATCGGGCGGCTGGAGGAGCGCGGCGTGCCGTTCGTCGTCGCCGTCAACACCTTCCCCGACGCGCCGAGCCATCCCGTCGAGGCGCTGCGCACCGCGCTCGACCTGCCCGACGAGGTGCCGATGGTCGACTGCGACGCACGGCTGCGGGCGTCGAGCCGTGACGTCCTGCTGACCCTCATGCGCTATCTGCACTCGCTGGCGCTGCCGGCCTGATCCGCCCTTTCCCCTCCCTGCCCAGCCCTGGACTCCTCCCATCCCTGGAGCGACCGTGACAACGCCCAATTCGCACCGGCCCGGAACGGACGAACCCGCCGCCCCGCCCCCGGGCTGCCCGGCCCACGGCCTCGTCGCCGACTCCTTCGGCGGCGGCCGTCCGGCGCCCACCGGGCTGCGGCGGCTCTACGGCCCCGAGGCGGAGAACGACGCCGCGGGCCTGTACGAGAAGCTGCGCGCCGAGCACGGTTCGGTGGCGCCGGTCCTGCTGCACGGCGACGTACCCGCCTGGCTGGTCCTCGGCCACAGCGAGAACCTGCACATGACCCGTACGCCCTCGCAGTTCTCGCGGGACTCCCGCCGCTGGCGGGCCGTCAACGACGGCAGCGTGCCGCCCGACCACCCCCTCGCGCCGGTCTTCACCTGGCAGCCCATCTGCGTCTTCGCGGACGGCGCCGACCACGAGCGGCTGCGCGGCGCCGTCACCGACTCGATCGGCCGGATCGACCACCGGGGCGTACGGCGCTTCATCAACCGCTACAGCAACCGGCTCGTCAACGACTTCTGCCAGTCGGGCAGGGCCGACCTCGTCAGCCGCTTCGCCGAGCACCTGCCCATGATGGTGATGGCGCAGATCCTGGGCATGCCCGAGGAGTACAACGAACGGCTGGTCCAGTCCGCCCGCGACATGATCAAGGGCACCGAGACGGCCGTCGAGAGCAACGAGTACGTGATGGGCGTCCTGGACAGGCTGGTCGCCCGGCGCCGCGCGGCGCCCCAGGAGGACTTCGCCAGCTGGCTGGTCGAGCACCCGGCCGGACTCACCGACACGGAGGTCGCGCAGCACCTGCGGCTGGTGCTGGTCGCCGCGTACGAGACCACGGCCAACCTCATCGCCAACGTGCTCCGCATGGTGCTCACCGACCCGCGCTTCCGGGCGCAGCTCAGCGGCGGCCATATGACACTGCCCGAGGCGGTCGAGCAGACCCTCTGGGACGAGCCGCCGTTCACCACCATCTTCGGCCGGTGGGCCGTCGGCGACACCGAGCTCGGCGGGCAGCGGATCAAGGCGGGCGACGCGCTGGTCGTCGGGATCGCCGCGGCCAACGTCGACCCGGTGGTACGGCCCGACGTCAACGCCTCCATGCAGGGCAACCGCGCCCATCTCGCCTTCAGCGGCGGCCCGCACGAGTGCCCCGGCCAGGACATCGGGCGTGCGATCGCCGACACCGGCATCGACGCGCTGCTGCTGCGGCTTCCCGACCTTCAACTGGCCATTCCCGAGGCGGACTTGCGCTGGTCGTCGTCGCTGATGTCGCGGCACCTCCAGGAACTGCCGGTGACCTTCGCGGCGCGCCCGCCGCAGGATGTCGCCGGGCCGCCGTCGGCAACGCCGGAGCACGCGCCGCGCGACGAGTGGCAGGTGCGGTCGCCTCGCCCGGTGCCCGCGCAGGCCGCGCCCGGCGGGCCCGCCGTACCGCCGCCCGTACCGCCAGCCGGACCACCGAAGTCCGTGCCGGCGTCCGCCGCGCGGATCCCGGCGCAGCGCGGACCCGGCGCGCCGGCACGGGCGTGGCGGGCAGTGGTGCGGTGGTGGCGGGGGTACTGACCACACGCCCTCGGGCGGTGGTGGGGGCGGGCCGGACGCTCAGTGCGTGGTGTCCAGCTGCTCCCACCACCACGAGATGGTCGGGATGGGCAGGGGCTCGGTGCCCGAGTCGGAGGGGTACCGCTTCCACCAGCCGCCCGGCTCCGCCACCGGTCCCGACGGCACCGAGTAGCGGGGACAGACCGACGCCCAGTCCAGATGGCCCCGGATGAACTGCCCCAACCCCTCTATGTAGCCGCGCAGTTCATGGCTCGCGTCCACCAGGACCCGCTCGCTCAGCCGGCCGTGCAGCACCATCACCCGGTCCCGCATGGCCACCGCGTGATTCAGCGCCTCGCGCGGCTCGCAGCCGAGCTCCTGGCAGAGCACGTCGATCAGATTGAGGTCGTCGCCCGCGCGCAGCAGTTCCTTGTTCCGTGAGTAGAGGTCGTTGTCCCAGCTGACCAGCGTCCAGGCCATCTCGGTGAGCGCCTGGACGCGTGGATCCGCCAACTCCTCGTCGCGTACGGAGAATCCGCCCACGATCTCGATCATCGCCGTGGACGGTGCCATGCCGATGGCCCGCATCCACAGGGTGATGTAGTCGTTGAGTGACGGCAGTTCGTCACTTCTGCGCCAGGACGCCTCCCACACCAGACCTGATGTGTACACGCGCATGGCGTCGGTCCAGCGGCGCAGCTGCCGCGGGGACGCGTACTGCTCCAGCTCCGTTCGCAGGGCGCGCAGCGCGGCCGTGTGCGGCGAGTCGGAGCGGGAGTTGGCCCCCGGGGCCTCGACCGCGCGGATGATGCGGGAGGTCTCCTGGGCCATCAGATCGGCCGTGGCGTCGGTCTCGTCGCAGACTCCGTCGTCGAGGGAGAAGAGCACCGCGTGGAACTTGGCCATCAGGGTGAGCGGTTCGAGCTTCCCGTACGGCATCGTCGACGCGGTGAGCCCGCCGAAGTCGCAGACGGCGAGCCGCTTGCGTTGCTGCTCGTCGGTATCGAGATTCTGGCTCAGCATCCAGTCCACCGTCAGGTCGTTCAGGATGTCGACGCCGGGATGCACGGCCGGCTCCACCGGGCAGTAGAACGGCACGGGCGGGAGCTGCCGGGCAACGGCCTGTTCCTCGACGCACGTCATGACCGGCCTCCTGGGAGATATGCGGACACAGGGCTGGTTCGGTGAAGATCTGGCGCGGGGTGGTGTAGGGCGGGAGTTGCTCGAATGGAGCGTATATGCCCATGACGGTTCGTCAATAACAGTGCGGCTGACCTATGCCTGGCCAGAATTGACCGTATGTGGCATGGCCGGGATCACACGACGTGACCGCGCCGCCGGGGTTTCCCATGTCAGAGCGGGTGCGGGCTCCGCCGTACGGCGACGGGGCGACCGGTCTCGGCGGATTCCGCGCGGGCGGGTTCGATCCGCCCTCAGCCGCGCGCGCCGAACGCCTGGGTCCACCACGGTCCGCCGGACGCGTCGTGGACGCCGACACCGATCTCCTTGAAGGCGCAGTTCAGGATGTTGTCCCGGTGGCCGGGGCTGTTCATCCAGCCCTCCATCACCGATTCGGGTGTCTGCTGGCCTCTCGCGATGTTCTCGCCGTAGGTGGTCCACCGGTAGCCCGCTGCCGTGATCCGGTCGCCGGGGTCCCTGCCGTCCGGGCTGTTGTGGTCGAAGTAGCCCTTGGCCGCCATGTCCTGGGAGTGGCGCAGCGCGGCTGTCTCCAGCTGGGAGTTGGCGGTCACCGGGCCGCAACCGGCCTTGGAGCGCTCGGAGTTGACGAGCGTGGTGACCTGCTCGGCGAAGCCGCCGCCGCCCGGCTGAGGTTCGTCAGGCGTCGGCTTCGGGTCGGGCTTCGGGGCCGGATCGGCGCTGGAGGGTCGCGGGTCGGGCGCGGGCTTGCTCGGCTTCGCCGCCTTCTTGGAAGGCGAGCGGGAGGGCGAGGGCGACGGGCTCGCGCTGGTGCGCGAGGGAGAGGGCGAGGGACCGGCCGACTCCGCCGTACGGCTCGCCGCCGACTTGGGCTCCAGCGCTTCGGGCTCGACGGCGGTGGAGGCGCGCGACTCGTCCTCGGTCCGCTCGCCCGAGACGAACTGGGCGACGCCTGCGGCGGCCACCAGCGCGGCGACGGCGGCGGTCACGGTGACGACGCGGCGCCGTCTCGCCCGCCGGTCGCGGCGCTGGGCGTCCCTGGCCCGCGTACGGCTGCCGGCTCCGCCGTCGTCGTGGCCGCCGGCGGAGGCACTGCCGTGGCCGTACGCGGACGGGGACCCGGCCGGGTCCGGACGGGAGCCGACCGGTACCGGCGGCAGCTCGGCCACGAGGGCGTCGGCGGGCACCAGACCGGCCGCGTACCCGGAGCAGACGGTGCACTCGTGGGTGTGCCCGGCTATTCGCTCCCGCCAGAGCGGGGACGGTATGCCGTCCCAGCCGCCGGTCAGCTGCTCCAGCAGGACGCACGGAGGCTCCGCCGACAGCGCGCGGACCACCACCCGGGCGGTCTCCAGCTCGTGCTCCATCCGCTCGACCCGGGCGCCCACCTGCTGGGTGTTGGCGGCGAGGGCGGCGGCGACCTCGGGCCGGGTGAGCTCACCGGCGCACTCCAGCCACCACAGCGCCACCAGGGCGTGGTGCTCCCTGTCGACCCACCGCGTGGCCTCGGCGACCTCGCGGTGCTGACCGGTCAGACCGAGCCGGCTGATCATCAGATCCACGAAGTCGAAGTCGGGGCGGGGGAGGGCCGGGTCGTACACATGGTCCGCGTGCGCACGGATCCGGGCGATCGTGGTGGTCACCAGATACGAGCGGAAGTCGGCCGGGCGGCGCAGCCCGTCGAGGCCGGCGAGCACATGGCGCACCGTCTCCCGTGTCACGGCGTCCACCTCGGGGTGGCCGTGCAGGGCGTGGCCGACGAGCTGGTGGACAAGCGGCAGCGACTCGTGGCCGAGCCGGTCCCTGGCCGGCTGGTCCCCGGCCTGCGCCGCCTTGACGACTGAGGCCTTGAACGGACTGCTCACGCTGTCTCACTCCCACTCATGACTCGCGGTGGCCACCGATCGTAAGGGGAGCGGCGGTACCGCATCTCGCGGATGCGGTACTTGGGTCCGCACAAGTGGTCGATTTCTTACCTGGTTTCCGGTTCGGCCCACCGTCCCGCTCCCGTATCGCGTGAAGCTTGGCTGTCGGCCCGCTTAAGAAATCCTCGATGGACTGAATGGTCGTGGCGGCGGGAGATTGGTGCCGACATCGACCAGCATTGATCGCGTCCGCACGCGCGGCGCACCCGCGTCCGCGTCCCGGTCCGCACCCCTCAGCACCCCCTCCGCACTCCGTCCGTACCTGGACCGCACCGCCTGGAGCCGCCCCGATGAAGGCACTTGTGAAGCTGACGGCCGAGCCGGGGCTCCGGCTCACCGATGTGCCCGAGCCGCGGACCGGACCCGGCGACGTACTCATCAAGGTGCTCCGCACCGGCATCTGCGGCACCGATCTGCACATCCGCGCCTGGGACGGATGGGCGCGGCAGGCCGTCGACGTGCCACGTGTTCTTGGTCACGAATTCGTCGGCGAGGTCGCTTCGGTCGGGGCCGACGTCCAGGACATCGCCGTCGGGGACCTCGTGAGCGGCGAAGGACATCTGGTCTGCGGCAAATGCCGTAACTGTCTGGCCGGGCGCAGACATCTGTGCCGCAGCACCGTCGGACTCGGGGTCGGCCGCGACGGAGCCTTCGCCGAGTACGTCGCGCTGCCCGCGTCGAACGTCTGGGTCCACCGCGCCCCCGTCGACCTCGACATCGCCGCGATCTTCGACCCGTTCGGCAACGCCGTGCACACCGCGCTCACCTTCCCCCTCGTCGGTGAGGACGTCCTGATCACCGGCGCGGGCCCGATCGGCATCATGGCGGCGGCCGTCGCCCGGCACGCGGGTGCCCGCAACATCGTGATCACGGATGTCAGCCCCGAACGTCTGGAGATCGCCCGCAAGGTCGGCGCCACCCTCGCGCTCGACGTGTCGAACACCGACATCGCCGAGGCGCAGCGGCGGCTCGGCCTCAAGGAGGGGTTCGACATCGGTCTGGAGATGTCCGGCCGCCCCGAGGCGATGCGCGACATGGTCGACAACATGACCCACGGCGGCCGGATCGCCATGCTGGGGCTGCCCGCGAAGGAGTTCGCCGTCGACTGGGCGAAGATCGTGACCTCGATGATCACGGTCAAGGGCATCTACGGCCGTGAGATGTTCGAGACGTGGTACGCGATGACCGTGCTGCTCGAAGGCGGCCTCGACCTCGGGCCCGTCATCACCGGCACCTACGACTACGAGGACTTCGACGCGGCCTTCGACGAGGCGGCCCGAGCCACCGGCGGCAAGATCATCCTCAACTGGGCCTGAGGCCCCCCGGCCTCTCCGCGGCCACGACCCCCTTCGACCCGCTCACCCTTCCCACGGGAGCCCTGTTATGTACGCGTCCGTCCGCGACGACCTCCGCACCACCCTCGACGAGATCCGGGACGCCGGACTCTTCAAGCCCGAGCGCGTCATCTCCACCCCGCAGAGCGCGTCCGTCTCCGTCGGAGCCGGCGACGTCCTCAACTTCTGCGCCAACAACTACCTCGGCCTCGCCGACCACCCCGACGTCGTCGCCGCCGCCAAGGACGCGCTCGACCGCTGGGGCTATGGCATGGCCTCCGTGCGCTTCATCTGCGGCACCCAGGAGATCCACAAGGAGCTGGAGCAGCGCCTCTCCTCGTTCCTCGGCCAGGAGGACACGATCCTCTACTCCTCCTGCTTCGACGCCAACGGCGGAGTCTTCGAAACCCTGCTGGGCCCCGAGGACGCGGTCATCTCCGACGCGCTCAACCACGCCAGCATCATCGACGGCATCCGGCTCTCCAAGGCCCGGCGGCTGCGCTACGCCAACCGCGACCTCGCCGAGCTCGAAGCCAGGCTCAAGGAGTCGCAGGACGCGCGCCGCCGCCTCGTCGTGACGGACGGCGTCTTCTCCATGGACGGCTACGTCGCGCCCCTGGCCGAGATCTGCGATCTCGCCGACCGGTACGACGCCATGGTGATGGTCGACGACTCGCACGCCGTCGGCTTCGTCGGCCCCGGCGGCCGGGGCACCCCCGAGCTGCACGGCGTGATGGACCGCGTCGACATCATCACGGGCACCCTCGGCAAGGCGCTCGGCGGCGCGTCCGGCGGCTATGTCGCCGCTCGCGCCGAGATCGTCGCGCTGCTGCGCCAGCGCTCGCGCCCCTACCTCTTCTCCAACTCCCTCGCCCCGGTCATCGCCGCCGCCTCGATCACGGTCCTCGACCTGCTGGAGAGCGCCGGCGAACTGCGCGAGCGGCTGAACGCGAACACGGCGCTCTTCCGTACGGAGATGACGGCGGCCGGGTTCGAGATCCTGCCCGGCGGCCACCCCATCGCCCCGGTCATGATCGGCGACGCCGCCGAGGCGGGACGGATGGCGGAGCTGCTGCTGGAGCGCGGCGTGTACGTGATCGGTTTCTCGTACCCCGTCGTCCCGATGGGACAGGCGCGGATCCGGGTACAGCTGTCGGCGGCGCACTCCACGGCGGACGTGAAGCGCGCGGTGGCGGCGTTCGTCGACGCGCGTGCGGCGCTCGTCGGCTGAGGGGCCCGGCCCGAACCTGCCGTGGCCTGGCACTATGGCTGAGTGATCGACCCCCGGCGACTGCGCATCCTGCGAGCCGTGGCGGACCACCGTACGGTGACCGCCGCGGCCGCGGCGCTCTATCTGACCCCGTCGGCCGTCTCCCAGCAGCTCGCCGCGCTGGAGCAGGAGACCGGCCACGCGCTGCTGACCCGCAGCGGCAGGGGCGTACGGCTGACGGCGGCCGGGGAGATCCTGCTCACACACGCGCACGCGGTCCTCTCCCAGCTGGAGCGGGCCGAGGCGGAGCTGGCGGCCTACGCGGGCGGGGCGGCCGGCGAGATCACGGTCGCCGCCTTCGCCACCGGGATCGCCGAGGTGCTGGCCCCGGCCATCGCGCACCTCGCCGACTCGCACCCGGGCATCCGTGTACGCGTACGGGACTCCGAGGGCGACGAGAGCCTGCCGCTGCTCCTCGACGGGCAGGCGGACGTGGCGCTGGCCGTCGAATACCGGGGCGCGCCCACGGAGGACGACCCGCGCCTGTCGCGCGTACCGCTCTACGCCGAGCCGTTCGACGCGGTCCTGCCCGAGGGGCACCCGCTCTGCCGCGAGATCGAGGTCCCGCTCGCGGGACTCTCGGACAGCGACTGGATCAGCCCCTATCCGGGCAACCCGTGCCACGAGGTGATGCGCCTCGCCTGCGAGTTGGCGGGCTTCGAACCGCGCCTGGTGCACTCGTCGGACGACTTCCGCGCGGTGGTCGCCCTCGCGGGGGCCGGGGCGGGGGTGGCGCTCGTACCGCGCTCGGCGCTGCGTGGGATGGAGCTGAAGGGCACGGTGGTACGCCCGGTGTCCGGGCCGTCCGCCACGCGCCGGGTCTTCGCCGCGGTCCGCAGGGGCGCGGACCACCACCCCCTGATCCGCCCGGTCCTGGACGCGCTGAGCGAATCGGCGTCGGGCCTGACGACGGGCTGACGGCCGGCCTCTCCGAGCGGGCCCCGCACGCGCCTTTCCCTCGGCATTTCGGGTGGACGCGGCCTGGGAAACCCGGATTCCGCCCTGGGACTGGTATCCCGGGACTCAGGTCCGCCGGCAGGTCGATGTCAGGAGTTCATGGTGAGTGACCTTCCCGCTCTTCCCCGCCGGCTTCCCCTGGCGCGCGTCCTCGACGAGTACCTCCTCACCACCGTTCTGCTCTTCCTCACGGTGACGGTGGTGCGATGGCTGCGCGATCCGGGATCCGATCTCTTCATCGCCGATCTGGAGGTCGCGCTCGCCGTCATCGGCGTGATCAGCGGGGCGATCCTCACCGCCCTGATCCTCAGCCCACCCGGCCGGCGCAGCGGCGGCCACATGAACCCCTCCGTGACCGTGGCCCTGTGGCTGATGGACGCCTTCCCCGGCCGCAGCGTCGTCCCGTACGCCCTCGCCCAGCTCGCGGGCTCGGTCACCGGCACCGCGCTCGCCCGCCTGGTGTGGGGGTCGACGGTGTCGAACGCCTCCGTCTCGCACGCGGCGATCAGACCCGCCCCCACCTGGCGGGCCGCGGACGTCTTCCTCGCCGAGGCGGGAGCGATGATGGCGCTCATCCTCGTGGTCGGCGTCATCCTGGCCTACCCCCGTTACATCCGCACATTGCCCTATGTGATCGGAGGATCGGTCGCGCTGGTGATCGCGTTGCTGGGGCCCCGCAGCGGCGGCTCGATCAACCCGGCCCGCCAGTTCGGTCCGGCCGCGCTCTCCGGCCGGACCATGGACCTGTGGATCTATCTGGTCGTGCCCGTCCTGGGTGCCGTCATCGGCTCCGCCATCTACCACCTCTTCATCTGGCGGTTCAACGCCTGCCGGCCTCTCACCTACAAACTGGCGGGCGACCACAGCCGGGAGGATGAACCGGGCGACGCCGGCGCCGCCCGGCCGGCTGACGGCCCGCCTGTCCGGTGACGGCCGTGGGCCGGTCGTCAGGCGTCGTCCTCCGCGAAGCCGGAGCGCCAGGTCGGATGTTCGGGACGCCAGCCCCGTGAACGGGCCAGAGCGTTGGACGCTCCCCGCGCCCAGCTCGCGCCGCCCGTGGAGACCTCGGGTGCGGGTACGCCGAGGGCGTCCGCGAGGACGGGCAGCCACTCCCGCCCCCGCGCGGGCTCGTCGTCCACGATGTTGACGGGACCGGACGGCCAGTCGAGGGCCTGGACGGCCGCGCGAGCGCCGTCGGCGACATGAACGAACGAGTTGACGGAGTTGTCCGCCTCGACGCTGCCCAGGAACCGCGCGTCCGGATCACCGGAGAGGGCAGCGGCGACGGGGCCACCCGGCTCGTACCAGGTGCCGGGGCCGTACAGGACTCCGTACCGCAGCGACACCGCGGTCTGCACCTCGGCGGCCATCTCCTCCAGCGCCCGGATGCCCTCCACGATCGAGCCGCGCGGCTCCGCGGCGCCGAGGTCGAGCGGTTCGCCCTCGGTGGCCGGGCCGTTCCCGGGGGCGTACATCCAGGCCATCGACTGGACGGAGATCCTCCGTACGCCGGCGGCCTTGGCCGCGTCGACCAGGTTCCGGGTCCCTACCTCGCGCAGCCGGTTCGTCGCCTCCCCGTCCGCGCCCGACAGGTCGGTGAGCTGGTGGATCACCGCGTCCGGCGCCGCCGCCGCCATCACCTCGTGGAGGGCGTCCCGGTCGAAGACATCGACCTGGGCGGGTGACGCGCCCTGGTCTCTCACCCGTTCGGCGCCCGCGCGTGACCGGGACGTACCCGTCACCTGGTGACCCGCGTCCAGCAACAGCGGTACGAGCAGCCGGCCGACCGCGCCGGTGGCCCCCGCGACGAAGACATGCATGAATGTGTCCTTCCTCCGCTCGGTCTGAAGATCCATACGCAGTAGACCAGCGCGGAGGGCGGCATCCAGGAATAGAGGGGCCGGGCGGTCAGGGTGTCGTCGCGGACACCTCCTAGGAAGCGAGCCACAGGATCAGGACCACGATGATGACGATGACCGCCCCGGCCGCGATCAGGCGGCGTTTGAGCTGGTTCGACAGGGTCGGGACGACTTCGAGCCTCCGGGCGCCGGGGAAGACGTAGAAGACCCGGTTCGGTTCGTCCACCAGCTCCACCCGGGCCAGCGGGCAGGTTTCGAGAGTCACCCGCCGGGACAGCTCCACCGTCCCCCGGGCCAGGTGCTCCGACACGGCGGCGCGGTGTTCGTGGTCGACGCCGGCCGGTACCCCGCCGCCCGGCGGGATGTCGAGCTGCTGCCACCGGGCGGCGCCCGCCAGCCGGTCCCGGACCTTGTCGGGCCAGTCCGGCCTGGGCAGCGACAGGGACGCCTTCTCGTTCGCGTACTCGACCGTTCCCTCCACCCAGTGCGAGAGGCTGCCCCGGCCGCCGCACACCTCGTGCGTGCCGACGCCCCGCCCGGAGCAGCGCGCACACGACTCGTGGCCCCGGCCATCGCACTGCGGGCACCGGATCCTGCCCCGGCCCGAGCAGCGCGGGCAGGCGGCCTCGGCGGTGCCGCACACCGCGCAGGTGATCCGCTGCGCGCCGGGCGCCGTGGCGCGCGGACCGGCCGCGGCGGGGCGGGCCTTCGTCGTACGGCCGCCGCGCCGGCCCGTCGTCTCGCACTGCGAGCAGGGGGCGACGTCCAGACACACGTCGCACGCGGGCGGCTCGTTGCGGCACGAGCACGGGTGCCGCCCGCATCCGGAGCAACTGGCGCACTGCTGCGTCCCGCCGTCGCACGGGCAGGGCACCAGCCGGTAGGAGGCCGAGCGGATCAGGGTGAGCTTGCCGGGACCTTCGGGCGCCGGTAACGGGTGGTCCGCGATGGCGCCTTCGTAAAGAGGGAGCGCCGAGAGGTCCTCCGTACCGAAGGCCGTCCGCTGGGTCTCGGTGCGCCGCTCCGTGAAGCGGACGACGTCGCCGCGCACCAGTTGCCGTCGCTCGATGTCCCGGATCCGGACGAGGCTGGCCGCCCCGCCGCCGCCCCGGGCCATGTACGGGGCGAGCGCCTTGAGGATGTCCGCGTCGGGCAGATCGTCGGAGAGCGCGTCGTCTTTCGTTGCGTCGGACATGGGCGGGTCTCGTCCCTCCTCCGGCGCGCGGCGTCGCCGCGCAGACCGGCAGGGTAGGACTGTTCCCGACCTGCCATCAAGAGGGCCCCGGCGGCGTGCGCCGGCGGGGCGGGGGGAGTACGCCGACGTGTTCGCGTACGCCGGTGCCCCACCCGCCCCGCCGACCCCAGCCGCCCTACGAGAGCAGGCTCGGCGCCGCCCGGTCCAGCACCGAACCGACGCGCTCCCAGGTCTCCATGTCCCTTGCCACGGGCGGCAGTTCGGGGCCGTCGCCGGTCTTCCAGGACGCGGCGATCGCCACCGGGTCCTCGTCGGTCGCGGCCGACGCCGCCAGCGCCGCCGCGCCCAGGGCGACCAGCTCGCCGCTCTCCGGCACGATCACCGGGCGCCCGGAGAGGCGCCGTACGGTCTCCACCCACGTACGGCCCTGGGCGCCGCCGCCCACCAGCCGCAGCGGCCGGCCCGCCACCGCCGGGTCCGCCGGGTCGAGGCCGCAGGCGCGCAGGACCTCGTCGAGCGCGCGCAGGACCGTCACCGCCGCGCCCTCGTACGCCGCGCCCAGCAACTGCTGCGGTGTCGTGTCGTGCCGCAGGCCCGTCAGCAGACCGGAGGCGGTCGGCAGGTCGGGGGTGCGTTCCCCGTCGAGGTACGGCAGGAGGACCGCCTCCCCGCCGGGCGCCACGTCCTCGCGGTCCAGGCGCAGCAGCTCGGCGACCTTGTCGACGGCGAGCGTGCAGTTCAGGGTGCAGCCGAGCGGCAGGAATGTCCCGTCCGCCGCCGCGAACCCGGACAGCGCGGCCGAGGCGGGCCTGGTGCGCGTGGCGGCGAAGACCGTTCCCGATGTGCCGAGGCTCAGCACGGGGTGGTCCAGCAGCCCCGCGCCGCCGAGGCCGAGGCCGACGGCGGCGCTCATGTTGTCGCCGGTCCCGGCGGCCACCGCGATACCGGCCGGCAGCCCCAGCTGCTCGGCGGCCGAGGCGGTGAGCGAGCCGACGCGGACGGCGCCGGTCGGGGCGACGGTGGGCAGCATCGACTCGTCGAGGCCCACGAGCGCGAGCAGTTGGGGGTCGTACGCCCCGGTCTGCGTCGAGTACCAGCAGGTGCCCGACGCGTCGCCGGGGTCGGTGGCCGCCGTACCGGCGAGGCGTTCGGTGAGGAAGTCGTGGGGCAGCCGGACGGCCGCCGTCGCCTCGGCGGAGGCGGGGTCGTTCTCCCGGAGCCACTGCCACTTCGCCGCCGTCATCGAGGCGACCGGCACCGATCCGGTCCTGGCGGTCCACGCGTCCGGACCGCCCAGCGCCTCGGTGAGCGCGGCGGCCTGCGGGGCGGAGCGGGTGTCGTTCCACAGCAGGGCGGGGCGCAGGGGTTTCCCGGCGGCGTCGAGCACCACCAGGCCGTGCTGCTGGCCGGCGACCGCCAGGCCCGTGACGGCGGACGCCGGTACGCCCGACTCCTTCAGGCCCATGGCGACGGCCTCACACAGCGCCTGCCACCACACCTCGGGGTCGGTCTCCCGCGCCCCGGCCTCGCCCGTCACCCGGTGCGGGGCGCGCCCGACGGCGAGCAGCCGTCCGGTCGCCGCGTCGGTGAACGCCGCCTTGGTCGACTGCGTGGAACTGTCGACGCCGATGACCACCTGGCTGTGCGGCACGCTCGTACCTCTTCCTGGTTTCCGGGGCTTGCGACGGTATTTTGGCCGCAGGCCAACAAATTACGTGATGTTGTCGTGCATCCGGCAGGGATAAGTGTCATTTCCTTGCCCGAAGCGGTGTTCACCGCTCCGGGTGGGGTTGGGCGAACGCGGGGTCTTTTCCGTACCCACCCGGAGGTGCATTATTAGTCATGTCAGGAAACAAAAAGGTCTGCACCTGCCGGACCTGAGGTATCGAAGGCGGCCAGAGAAATGACGGAACGTTTCACTCCCACCCCCGCGGACAAGTTCAGCTTCGGTCTGTGGACGGTCGGCTGGCAAGGCAGGGACCCGTTCGGAGACGCGACGCGTCCGGCGCTCGATCCCACCGAGTCCGTACAGCACCTCGCCGAGCTGGGCGCGTACGGAGTGACCTTCCACGACGACGACCTGATCCCGTTCGGCTCGTCCGACGCCGAGCGCGAGGCGCACATCAAGCGCTTCCGGCAGGCGCTGGACACCACCGGGCTCGTCGTGCCGATGGTGACCACCAACCTCTTCACCCACCCCGTCTTCAAGGACGGCGGCTTCACGGCGAACGACCGCGACGTCCGCCGCTTCGCGCTGCGCAAGACCCTGCGCAACCTCGACCTGGCCGCCGAGCTGGGCGCGAAGAGGTTCGTCGCCTGGGGCGGCCGTGAGGGCGCGGAGTCCGGCGGGGCGAAGGACGTACGCCTCGCGCTCGACCGGATGAAGGAAGGCTTCGACCTGCTCGGCGAGTATGTCGTCTCGCAGGGATACGACATCAAGTTCGCCATCGAGCCCAAGCCGAACGAGCCGCGCGGGGACATCCTCCTGCCGACCGTCGGTCACGCGCTCGCCTTCATCGAGCGCTTGGAGCGTCCCGAGCTGTTCGGCGTCAACCCCGAGACCGGCCACGAGCAGATGGCCGGGCTCAACTTCCCGCACGCCATCGCGCAGGCCCTGTGGGCGGGCAAGCTCTTCCACATCGACCTCAACGGCCAGCACGGCACCCGGTACGACCAGGACCTGCGCTTCGGCGCCGGTGACCTGCGCGCCGCGTTCTGGCTGGTGGACCTGTTGGAGACGGCGGGCTGGGACGGCTCGCGGCACTTCGACTTCAAGCCGCCGCGCACCGAGGACTTCGACGGGGTGTGGGCGTCCGCCGCGGGCTGCATGCGCAACTACCTGATCCTCAAGGAGCGCGCCGCGTCGTTCCGCGCGGACCCGGAGGTCCAGGAGGCGCTGCGCGCCTCGCGCCTGGACGAGCTGGGGCAGCCGACCGCCGCCGACGGCGTGGCCGGCCTGCTGGCCGACCGTGGCGCGTACGAGGACTTCGACGTGGCGGCGGCGGCGAGCCGCGGCATGGCCTTCGAGCACCTCGACCAGCTGGCGATGGACCACCTGCTGGGTGCCCGCTGACCCCGCGCTGACCACCGAGTCCTGACACGACGGAGCACGCGGGGCGAGCCGGCCGCCGGCCCGCCCCGCGTGCGCGTGTTCGGGAACCGGCCACCTGACGGCGCGATTGGCGGAAGACGGCCCGAGCCGTGCGCGTGCGAGGGAGCCCACCTGCCCCCGCGGCGCGTCCGCGTGGGCGGCGTCGGTCTCCGCACGCCGTGGGCGCGGTGGCGCGTGCCCGCGCCTTCGGCCCGGCGCCCGCCGTCGACGCCCCACCCCCGCGCCCCTCGCGCTACGCGCTTGTGCGGTCCGCGTACGCCACCGGGTCCGCCAGCACCGCGCGGACCACCAGCGCCGCCGCGCCCCGCGCCGCGTCGCCCGCCGAGGATGACGCGCGTAGCCTGCCGCTGTCGTGCGGCCACAGGCCCGAGACCACCCGGCCGGTCAACTCGCCGTCGGCGGGCGGCGAGAGCCACGGCATCAGGCTCCGGTAGATCCCGCCCAGCACCACCGCGTCGGGGTCGAAGAGGTTCACCGCGCCCGACAGGACCCGCCCCAGCATCCGGCCGGCGTCACCGATGGCGGCGATCGCGCGCTCGTCGCCGCTCCTGGCCAGGGCCTCCAGCTCCACCACCCCCGGCACCCCGGCGTTCTCGTCGAGCCCCGCGCCGCGCAGGAGCGCCGACTGGCCCGCGTACTGCTCCAGGCAGCCCCGTGAACCGCACCTGCACAGCGGCCCGTCGGCGTCGACGACCACATGGCCGATCTCACCGGCGAACCCGTTGGCGCCGCGCAGCAGTTCACCGTCGAGCACCAGGGCGCCGCCGACACCGATCTCGCCGGACAGATAGAGGAAGCTGCGGATGCCGCCCAGGCCGCCGAACCAGAGCTCGGCGAGCGCCGCCAGATTGGCCTCGTTCTCCGAACGCACCGGCAGCGGCGGTGCGGTGGGCCCCGCCTCCGCCAGCGCCCGCGCGAACAGCTCCTCGGCGGGCACCTGGTTCCAGCCCAGGTTGGGCGCCTGGCGGACCGTACCCCCGGCGACGAGACCGGGCAGCGCGAGCTGCACCCCGACCGGCGACAGGCCCTGTTCGGCGGCCGAGTCGAGGGTGCGCGCGGCGATCCGGGCGCCCCGGGCGAGGACTTCGGCGGGCGCGGCGCCGCGATTGTCGAGGTGTTCGGTGAGGCGTACGCGGTCGGTGCCCGACAGGTCGACCACGCACACCGACACGTAGTCGATGTTGATCTCGACGCCGATGCCGGCCGGTCCGGCGCGCGTCACCTTCAGTACGGTGCCGGGCCGTCCCGCCTGCCCGCTGAACGTCTTGCCGGACTCGGAGAGGAATCCGCTGTCCAGCAACTGCTCGACCAGCGAGGACACCGCGGCCCGGGTCAGTCCGACCCGCGCCGCCACACCGGCCCTGGTCGCTTCGCCCTCGTCCCGTACGGCGCGCAGCACCAGGCTCAGATTGTGCCGGCGCACCGTCTCTTTGTCGGCCTTGGGACCGAGCGATGTGTGGTTGCTCTTCATGGTGCCGTCGAGCCTATGTGATCGGTATCCGGACGGATGGCCGGTCGCACGAGATCGTTGTCCCTTCCAGTCACTTGCCCGGTCACTTGTTTAAATTAATTAGTAATAATCGTTGACAGGGTCGGGCCGCGCGGCGACAGTCTTCGTCGTGACCCCAACCTTCGGGAGACATCAGTGACTTCGCATCGGGCCACGGTGGCCGCCGTCGTCGCCGCGCTTGTCGCGGTGGCCGTGCCCTCCGCGCAGGCGGCCGACGGCCGGGACGCCGTCCGGACCGCCGACCAGCAGACAGCAAAGACCGGGACCGGGACCGGGACCGTGGACCAGGGCGCGCCCGAGTACTACGACAGCGGGCTCGCCCCCACGCCCTACATGGGCTGGAACACCTACTACGGACTCGGCGCCCCCACCGAGGAGGAGGTCAGGTCGGTCGCCGACCACCTCGTCAGCAGCGGGCTCCGGGACTCCGGCTACGACATCGTCTGGCTGGACGGCGGCTGGCAGGCCGACAACCCCCGCGACAGCGAGGGCCGGCTCGCCGCGCACCCCGACCGCTTCCCGTCCGGTATCCCCGCCCTGGTGACGTATCTGCACAAGCGCGGGCTCAAGGCAGGCATCTACACCGACGCCGGGACCTACGACGGCGGCAAGAGCTGCGGGCTCGGCAGCCGGGGCCACTACACCGAGGACGCGCGGCAGTTCGCCGGCTGGAAGATCGACGCCATCAAGGTCGACTTCCTCTGCGGGATCTCCGAGAAGATCGACCCGGGGCCCGCCTTCAAGGAGTTCAGCGACGCTGTCGCCAAGTCCGGCCGCCCGATGCTGCTCAACCTCTGCAACCCGCTGACCGACGACTGGGGCATCCCGCACACCCCCGAGCAGGACGCGCACAACACCTATGTCTACGGCCCGCGCACCGGTGACTCCTGGCGCACCGGCACCGACGTCGCCTTCGGCACCCCCTCCGCCGGCCAGTGGGCCAACGTCCTGCGCAACATGGACGCCAACGCCTGGCACCCCGAGGCCCAGGGACCGGGGCACTACAACGACCCCGACTACCTCATCCCCATGCGCAAGCTGGAGGACGGCTCGTACGAGCTGACCGAGGAGGAGTCCACCACCCAGCTTGTCATGTGGGCCGTGATGGGCTCGCCGCTGGTCATGGGCTCCGACCCGCGCACCCTGCCGCAGTCGATGATCGACACCCTCACCAACCCGGAGATCATCGCCGTCGACCAGGACCCGCTCGCCATCCAGGGCGTACGCGTCGCCACCGACTCCACCGGCGACGTCTACAGCAAGACCCTCAAGGGCGCGGGCAAGCGTGCCGTCGTCCTCCTCAACCGCTCGGACAAGGCGGCAAGTCGGACCGTGACCTTCGCGGACGCCGGACTGACCGGCGACGTGTCCGTACGGGACGTACGCGCCCGCGCCGACCGGGGCACGCACAACGGCTCGTACACCGTCGACGTCCCCGCGCACGGCACCGCCTTCCTCACCCTGCGCGGCCAGGACGACGCGCCCGGCGCCTCGCTCGGCACGCGTTCCACCGCGAGCCCCGCCCTCGTACGCGACGGCGACCGGCTGACCGCCTTCACCAGGGGCACGGACGGTTCGCTGCGGCAGCAGAGCGGACGTGACGGCCACTGGTCGTCCCGTACGACCGACCTCGGCGGCCCGACGGGCGGCCGGATCCTCGGCCAGCCCGCGGCCTACGCCTCCGCCGACGAGCCCGGCCGGATCGACGTCTTCGTCCGCGGCACCGACGACGCCGCCTACACGCGCGCCTTCGCCGGCGGACGGTGGGGACGCTGGCAGAAGCTCGGCGGGAATCTCGCCGACGCGCCGTCCGTCGCCTTCGAGGGCGCCGGCGACTGGACGCTCCTCGCCCATGACGAGGACGGACAGATCCGGGCGCGCGGCCCGCGCTCCGGCTGGACCTCGCTGGGCGCGCCCGAGAACCGGACCGTGTACGGACGGCCGTCCGCCGTCGTCGACGAGGCGGGCCGGACCCATGTGGCGATACGCACCGCCGAGGACGCGGTGTGGTCGCGGGTGCGGGACACGGCGGGCACCTGGTCGCCGTGGACGTCGCTGGGCGGGACCGTCAGCGGCAGCCCGACCCTGGTCGCGGTCGACGGCGGTGTGCGGCTGTACGCACGGGCCGGCGACTACACGCTCTGGCAGCGCGCGTACGGCGCCGAGGGCGGCACCTGGGGTGACTGGTCGGCGCGCCCGGAGTTCGTGAGCGGCGTCTTCGACGGCGCGCTCGGCGCGACCGCCGGGCCCGGCGGCACCGTGCTCACCGCCTTCCGGGGAGTCGACGGCCGCGTCCACCAGACGTCCGTCCCGGCCGGCTCGTAACCACGCACTCCCAGGGGGCCGGCCGCGACACGACACCGGCCGGCCCCCGTACCACCCACCGGCACCGACAGCCCCCCGACGCTCGCACCACCACTCAACCCGCACCGTCCGACAGGGAGTTCACCCATGACCACCCCACCACCCGGCCGCCGTCAGTTCCTCGCCGGCACCGGCGCCGTCGGCGCCGCCGCGCTGCTGAGCGGCTGCGTCACCTCGGGATCGACCGGCAAGAGCGAGTCGGGCGGCGACGTCACCCTCCAGTCCAACCTCTCCGCGCCGCAGGCGAAGACCGCCATGCAGAAGGTCGTCGACGACTTCGGCAAGCAGGGCGGCGGGAAGGCGAAGCTCAACACCGTCGCCGCCGAGACCTTCCGCACCCAGCTGCCGACCTACCTCACCTCCGCCAACCCGCCGGACCTCTACACCTGGTACCCCGGCTCGGTCGCCGAGTCGTACGCGTCGAAGGACCTGCTCCTGGACGTCAGCGACATCTGGACCAAGCCCGAACTGACCGGCTACTCCGCGGCGTTGCAGAAGCTCTGCACCTCCGCCGCGGGCAAGAAGGTCTTCGTCCCCACCACCTACTACTGGTGGGGCGTCTTCTACCGGAAGTCGAACTTCGCCAAGTGGGGCGTCCAGGAGCCCAAGACCTGGGACGAGTTCCTGGACCTCTGCGACACCCTCAAGGGCAAGGGAGTCGCGCCGATCGGTCTCGGCGCCGGCGGCAACACCCCCTGGGTGGCGTCCTCCTGGTTCGACTACCTGAACATCCGGATCAACGGGGCCACCTACCACCGTGAACTCCTCGCCGGCAAGCACCGGTTCGACGACCCCGAGGTCCGCAAGGTCTTCGACCGGTGGGGCGAGGCACTGCCGTACTTCGACCCGAACAGCACCGCCCTGCCCTTCCAGGACGCCACCACCGCCCTGCTCCAGGGCCGCACGGGGATGATGCTGATAGGCACCTTCTTCGCCGACTCCGTCCCCAAGGACCAGGTGGAGGACCTCGACTTCTTCCGCTTCCCCGTCATCGACCCGAAGGTCCCGGTCGCCGAAGAGGCCCCCACCGACGGCTACTTCGCCAGCGCCCGCACCAGCCGCGAGGCCGAGGTCAAGGAGCTCATGCGGTACCTCGCCACCGCGGAGTCCCAGGAGATCTACCTCAAGAACTCCTCCGGCACCGCGCTGCCGACCAACCCGGACGCCAAGGACAGCGGGACCGCCCTGGTGAAGAAGGGCCGTGCGCTGATCGAGGGCGCCGCCGAACTCACCCAGTACTTCAACCGCGACTCCAGCGACGCCCTCCAGCCGCCCGCCGACGCCGCGCTCACCCGCTTCCTCGCCAAGCCCAAGGAGATCGGCTCCATCCTCACCACCTGGCAGCGCGATTCGCAGAAAATCTGGGGCCGCTGAGATGGCGGCGGTCGTCACCGGCAGTCCGCCGAAGGAGCGGGAACAGCCGACGGCGAAGGAGGACAAGGGGCGCCGGCGCAAACGGTCGACCCGTGTCCCGCCCGTGGTGCTCGCCTTCGTCCTCGTGCCCCTCCTCGCCGAGGCGTTCTGGGTGTTCTGGCCGGCGGTCCAGGGCTTCTACCTCTCCCTGACCGAATGGGACGGTGTCTCCGCGCCGCGCTTCATCGGCCTCGGCAACTTCCGCGAGATGCTGCACGACGACATCTTCCGCACCGCCGTGCTCGACACCGTCCTGTGGCTGCTGCTCTTCGGCGGGCTCTCCGCGCTCCTCGGCCTCGGCGCCGCCCTGCTCCTCCAGCAGGAGCGCCGCGGCGTCGGCTTCTACCGGGCCGCGCTCTTCCTGCCCGTCGTGTTCTCCCTCGTCGCCACCGCACTGGTGTGGCAGGCGATGTACCAGCCGGACGGCCTGATCAACCAGGTCCTGGAAAGCATCGGTCTCGGCAGTCTCACCCGCGCCTGGCTCGCCGACCAGGACACCGCCCTGTACGCCGTGATCGTGCCCGCGCTCTGGCGTCAGATCGGCTACGTGATGATCCTCTACATCGCCGGCCTCAAGGGCATCGACCCGGTGCTCTACGAGGCGTCGAAGGTCGACGGCGCGAGCCGCTGGCAGCGGTTCCGGCACATCACCCTGCCGCAGCTGCGCAGCGTCAACGCCGTCGTCCTGTCGGTCATCGTCATCGACTCGCTGCGCTCGTTCGACGTCGTGTGGGCCCTCACCCGTGGCGGCCCGTACCACTCGTCGGAGCTGCTCTCCACGTACATGTACTCCACCGCCTTCCAGTCGCTGCGACTGGGATACGGCTCCGCCCTCGCGGTCGTGATCTTCGTGCTGGCCTTCGGTGTCATCGCCTCGTACCTCGTCCGCGCCTTCCGGGAGGCCGACTGATGTCCGCCACCTCAGGCTCCACCACGGCCACCCGCCGCAAGCTGGCGACCGCCGGGTTCCATCTCGGCGCCGGCGCCCTGTCCGTGCTGTGGCTGCTGCCCATCGCGCTCGTGCTGGTCACCAGCGTCCGCTCGTTCGACGACATCGCCGCCAACGGGCTCGGCAGCCTGCCGCACTCCTTCACCCTCGACGGCTTCAGCCAGGCCTGGGTCGACGGCGGTCAGCAGCGGGCCCTGATCAACAGCATGCTCGTCACCGTGCCGACGGTGCTCATCACCCTGGCGCTCGCGTCGATGGCCGCCTTCGCCCTCAGCAGGTACGAACTGCCGCTGCGCCGCACGCTGTTGCTGCTGATGCTCGGCGGGAATCTGCTGCCGCCGCAGATCCTGCTCATCCCGGTGTCCCGTATCAGCGAGACGCTCGGCCTCTACGACACGCTGTACGCGCTCATCGGTGTACAGATCGGCTTCGGTGTCGGCTTCTACGTCTTCGTCCTCTACGGGTTCATGCGGTCGCTCCCCGCCGAGATCCAGCAGGCGGCGGTGATCGACGGGGCGAGCCCCTGGCAGATCTACTGGCGCATCGTGCTGCCGCTGACCAAACCCGCGCTCGCGGCGCTGAGCGCCCTGTCCTTCACCTGGATCTTCAACGATCTGCTGTGGGCCATCACCGTGCTGAGGACCGACAGCCAGATGCCGATCACCGCGTCACTGATCGGGCTCCAGGGTCAGTATGTGTCCATGTGGAATGTGATCGCGGCGGGCTCCGTCATCGCGGCGGCCCCGACCGTCGCCGTGTTCCTCCGGTTCCAGCGCCACTTCGTGGCCGGGCTCAATCTGGGAGCGGTCAAATGACCCCGCACGACGCCCCGCGCTCCGGCGCGTCCCGCCCGCCGTGGGTGCTGCGCACCGCGAACACCGTGTACGCCGTCACCCTCTCCCCGGACGAGGGGTGGGCGGAACTGGCCGCCTGGGGTCCGCACGGTGCCGAGCAGGGCCCCTCCCCGCTCGACTGGTCGCGCCGTACGCACTTCATCACCCCCGCCGACGCGGCGCCCGCCGAGTACATCCCTTACGGGCCGAGGCCGTTCACCGGCGCCGACCTGGTCGCCCAGCGCCCCGGCGAGGAGCGCGGTGTGTGGTGGCGCTTCACCGGCGCGACCGCCGACGGCGAGCACACGCTCCGTCTCGTCTTCACCGACGAGACCCTCGGACTGACCACGGCTCTGTGCTACGAGACGGTGCCCGGCACCGATGTGATCCTCCGCTGGACCGAGCTGACCTGCACCGGCGATGCCGAAGTGCGCCTGGAACGCTTCGACTCGGCCGCCGTGAACATCCCCGTCACCGACACCGCTCGGCTCACCTGTCTGACCGGCCAGTGGTCCCAGGAGTTCACCCGGACCCAGCTCGAACTCACCCGTGGGCGCTTCGAGTTGGCCAGCACCCAGGCCGTCCCGGGCCACGCGTACGCGCCGTGGCTCGCGGTCCAGGACGCGGCGGAACCGGCCGAGGGCGCCACCCCCACCTACGGCATCGCCCTTGAATGGTCCGGCAGTTGGCGCATCAGCGCCGACGCCGAGCCCGGCGGCGCGGTGCGCGTACGGGCCGGGCGGCTGCCCCACGAGAGCGCGGTGCGTCTCGCGCCGGGCGCCACGCTCACCACGCCACGACTGGCCTGCGCGTTCAGCCCGGACGGGCTCGAAGGGCTCGCCCGCGTCTGGCACCGCTACGAACGCCGGCTCTCCGGTGAGCGGCTGCACCGGTCGCGCCCGGTGCTCTACAACTCCTGGGAGGCCACCGGCTTCGACGTCGAGGCGGGCGGCCAGCTGGCGCTCGCGCGCGCCGCCGCCGGCATCGGCGCCGAACTGTTCGTCGTCGACGACGGCTGGTTCACCGGCCGGAGAGACGACACCGGCGGTCTCGGCGACTGGTATCCCGACCCGGCCAAGTTCCCCGGCGGATTCGACCGGTTCATCTCCCAAGTGCGTGAGCTGGGGCTGGACTTCGGGCTCTGGGTGGAGCCGGAGGCGGTCAGCCCCGGGTCCGCCCTGCACGCCGAACACCCCGAGTGGGTCTACCGCGTCGAGGGCCGCCCGGTCACCCTCGTACGCAACCAGCTCCTGCTCGACCTCGGCCGCACCGACGTCCAGGACTTCGTCATCGCCACCCTGGACCGGCTGCTCGGCACGTACGCGATTCGTTACCTCAAGTGGGACATGAACCGCCCGCCCACCGAACGCGGGCGGCCGGGCGGCGGCCCCGTGGAGAGCCAGGACCTCGACGCCGCGCACGTCGCCGGCTACCTCCGGGTACTCGACCATCTGCGGAGCGCGCACCCGCACGTCACCGTCGAGGGCTGCGCGGGCGGCGGCGGCAGGATCGACCACGCCACGCTGGCCCGCACCGACGTCGTCTGGCCCAGCGACAACACCGCCCCGCTCGACCGCCTCACGATCCAGTACGGCTATCTGCACGCGCACGCCCCGCACACCATGAGCTCGTGGGTGACGGACGCGCCCGGCGTCTTCGACCCCCGGCCCCGCTCGCTCGCCTTCCGCTTCGTCAGCTCCATGTGCGGCGTCCTCGGCATCGGGGCCGACATCCTGAAGTGGACGGACGAGCAGCGTGCCGAGGCCGCCCACTGGGTCGCCCGCTACAAGGAGATCCGCGACGTCGTCCACCACGGTGAGATCCGGCTGCTGAACTCGCCCGCCGACCCGACCTGCGGAGTGCAGTACGACGAAGACGCCCAAGGCGCCGGCGCGCGCACCGTCGTGACCGCCTGGAACACCGGCCCCCTCGACGGCGCGCCGCTCGTGCCGGGACGCCCCGCCCGGCTGCGGCTACGGGGTCTCGACCCGGCGGCCCGCTACCGGGACCAGGCCTCCGGCACGGTGTACGGCGGCGGGTATCTCCTGCACTCGGGGCTGCCCTTCCACTGGAGCGCCGACCACGACGCCGAACTGGTGGTGCTGACCCGGGTGGGCCCCGGCGGACCGCCGGCCGGGGTCTCATGATCCGCCACGTCACTACAGTCGCCCAGGACGCCGGAAGGCCGCCCCGCACCCGGAGGAGTCGAACCGCCGCATGAACCACGCACCAGCCCGCTTCCACGACCGCGTCGCCGTGGTCACCGGAGCCGCGTCGGGCATCGGGGCCGCCGCCGCCTCTCGGCTCGCCGCCGAGGGCGCCGCCGTGATCCTCGCCGACATCGACACGCCGCACGGCGAGGCCGTCGCCGCCGCAATCCGCGACAAGGGGGGCCGCGCCGACTTCGTAAGGGCGGACGTCGCCGAGCAGGAAGACTGGGACCGCGTCGTGGCCGCCGCCCACCGCCACGGCCCCGTCGGCGTTCTCGTCAGCAACGCCTACACCGTCGACGTCGCCCCCGCGCACGAGATGACCGCCGCCTCCTGGGAACGCCAGCTCGCCGTCAACCTCACCGGCGGCTTCCTCGGGTTCCGCGCCGTCCTGCCCGATCTCCGCGCGCACCACGGCGCCGTGGTGCTGACGTCGTCCGTCCACGCGCACATGGGCATCCCCGGCCACCCCGCCTACGCGGCGAGCAAGGGTGCGCTGCTCTCGCTCTGCGGGCAGCTCGCCGTCGAGTACGGGCCGGAGGTACGGGTCAACGCCGTACTGCCGGGCCCGATCCTCACCGCCGCGTGGGACCGGGTGACGGAGGAGGACCGTGCGCTCAGCGTCGAGGGCACGGCCGCGCGCCGCTTCGGCACCCCCGAGGAGGTCGCGGCGGCCATCGCCTTCCTGGCTGCCGACGAGGCCTCCTACATCACCGGATCGAGTCTGCTCGTGGACGGCGGATGGAGTGTCGTGAAGGCCTCGGCCTAGCCGGGCCCGCCCGGACGGCTCCGGGCGGGCCCGGCCGTACGACCACCGCCGCTCACGAACGACCAGCAGAAAGGCAGAACGACACATGACGCCGTACGCGCGCCGCGGAGTGCACGGCCAGACCGTGGAGACTCTCGCGCGCCGAGTGCTCAGCGGCGAGATCCCCGAGGGAGCCACCCTCGATCTCGTGGAACTGCAGCGCGAGTTGGACGTCAGCCTGACCGCCCTGCGCGAGTCGCTGAAGGTGCTCGCCGCCAAGGGGATGGTCGACGCGCGGCAGCGCCGGGGGACGTTCGTCAGGTCCCGCGCGGACTGGAACCTCCTCGACGCCGACGTCCTGCGCTGGCAGTTCGCCGAAGGGACCAGCGCCGGCGCGGACCTGGCACTGCTGCGCAACCTCGGCGAGGTGCGCGGCATCATCGAACCGGCCGCCGTCCGGCTCGCGGCCGAGCGGCGCACCGACGCCGATCTCGCCGCGCTGGAGGCCGCGTTGACGGAGATGGGGGAGGGGGACGGCGGTGCCGCGCACGCGGTCGAGGCCGACCTCGCCTTCCATCGCGCGCTGCTCGCGGCGACCCACAACGAACTGCTGACACGCATGGAGATGGTCATCGAGTCCGGGCTCGCCCACCGCGACCGGATCGTGCACTCCTCGCCGCACGGCGAGGATCCCGTGCCGAGCCACCGCGCCGTCCTGGACGCCGTACGCGCCCAGGACCCGGACGCCGCCCAGCAGGCCATGCGCGCCCTGCTCGACCAGGCCGTCCGCGACCTCGACAAGGTCCACGGCACCGGCGGAACGGCCGACCCGGCCGGTCCGGCCGCCGCTCCCGAGACGAAAGGCTCCGAGGCGAAGTGAAGATAGTTCGCGTGGAGACGTTCCTCGTCCCGCCCCGCTGGCTGTTCTGCCGTATCGAGACGGACGAAGGCACCGTCGGCTGGGGCGAGCCCGTCGTCGAGGGCCGGGCGGAGGTCGTACGGGCGGCCGTCGACGTCCTCGCCGAATACCTCGTCGGCCAGGACCCGCTGCGGATCCAGGACCACTGGCAGGTCATGACCAAGGGCGGCTTCTACCGGGGCGGCCCGGTCCTCTCCAGCGCCGTCGCCGGTGTCGACCAGGCACTGTGGGACATCGCCGGCAAGACCTACGGCGCGCCCGTGCACGCCCTGCTCGGCGGCCCTGTCCGCGACCGGGTGAGGGTGTACGCGTGGGTCGGCGGCGACGAACCCGACCGGCTCACCGAGGAGGTCGCCGCACAGGTCGAGGCCGGCTTCACCGCGGTGAAGATGAACGCCGCCGGGCGTACGTCCCCGATCTCCAGCCCCGCCGAGACCGCCGCCGTGGTCGAACGCGTGGTGGCGGCCCGCGCGGTCCTCGGCCCGCACCGGGACGTCGCCGTCGACTTCCACGGCCGCTTCAGCCCGGCCGGCGCCCGCCGCGTGCTGTCCGAACTCGCCCCGCTCCACCCGCTGTTCGTGGAGGAGCCGCTGCTGCCGGAGCACGGGCATCTGCTGGCCGGGCTGGTCGAGTCCAGCCCCGTGCCCATCGCGACCGGTGAACGGCTCTACGGGCGCGCCGAGTTCCTGCCCGCGCTCGCCGCGGGCATCGCGGTCGCCCAGCCCGACCTCTCGCACGCCGGCGGCATATCGGAGGTGCACCGCATCGCCTCCCTCGCCGACACCTACGGCGCGCAGCTCGCACCGCACTGCCCGCTCGGCCCGATCGCGCTGGCCGCCAGCCTCCAAGTCGCCTTCTGCACCCCGAACTTCCTCATCCAGGAGCAGAGCAGGGGCCTGCACTACAACAAGGACGCCGACCTGCTGTCGTACGTCGTGGACACGGAACCGTTCCGCTTCGTCGACGGCCACGCCGTCCGGACCGATCTGCCGGGGCTCGGCGTCACGGTCGACGAGAACGCCGTACGCGCCGCCGACCGCACCGGACACGCCTGGCGCAACCCCGTCTGGCGCCACGACGACGGCTCGTTCGCCGAATGGTGAGCGAACCGCCGTCCGTCACCACCGACCCGGCACACGGCGGACGCTGGACGTCGCTGCGCGCGGGCGGCCGGGAGTGGCTGTGGCGGCGCGACGAGCCGAGGCGTCCCCTCGTCGCGCCGGGTGACGCCTTCGCCGACGCGGGGGGACTGGAGGAGTGCGTCCCCACGGTGCGCGGCACACCCGACCACGGCGACGCGTGGTCCCGGCCCTGGCGCCCCGACGGTGACGGTGACGGTGCGAGCGTCGACTGCCCGGACTTCCGCCTCACGCGCCGCATCCGTACGGAGGGCGACACCCTCCTCGCCGACTACCGGCTGACGGCCGCCCCCGGCTACCGCTTCCTCTGGGCCGCCCACGCGCTCCTCGACGTGTCGCCGCGCGCCACCCTCGGCATCCGGCACGGCACGCCCACCCGGCTCTACCCGGACGACGGGGCCGACTGGCGGGCGGGCGGCTGGCCACTGGCCGACGGTGTGTCACTCGACCGGCTCGGCCCCGACGACGGCACGGCCGTGGGCGCCGTCGTCGCCACACCGGAGGTGTCGTTGCGGGACGGGCGGGACACGTTGCGCCTGGCGGTCGAGGCCCCGGGACAGCCCGTCTCCGTCGCGCTCTGGCGCAACCTCGGCGGCTTCCCGGCCGGCGCCCCGTACCGCTCCATCGGTGTCGAGCCGATGCTGGGCCGGGTCTTCGACCTCGCGGCGGCTGGCGAGAGCGATGCCGCGCGGGTCCCCGCGTCGGGCGAGGTCCGCTGGCGCCTCACGATCAGCGCGGGCGCCGACGAGCCCGCCCCATGAACGAGCCGCCCCCCTGCGGGCCACCGTGACGGCGGGGTTCGCGCCCCCCGTCACGGACGGGCCATTCCCCCGCCGCCGGGCGAGACCACCGGCCCGTGGCCGGGGCCGGTACCCGGCCCGCTGGACGGGCCTACCCTCGCCGTCCGGCGGCCACCGGCCTGTGGCCGGGGCCAGTACCCGGGCCCCGACCACGGGTCTACCCTCGCCGTCCGGCGGCCACCGGCCCCTGGTCGGGGCCATTACCCGGCCCGCTGCTCGGGCCTACCCTCGCCCACCGGCCGCGCCGGGCCGGGAGCCCCGGGCCCCGGAGGCCCACGTAGCCTCGACCGTCCGAAAATCGCATACGAGCACCCACCGCACACACGAGAAGGAACCCGACCGTGGATCTGCCGGCCGCCCTGCGCGCCCACCGACTCGTCGCCATCGTGCGCGGCGACGACCCCGACGCGGCGCTCGGAACCGTACTCACGCTGATCGAGGAGGGCGTCGCTCTCGTCGAGGTCTCGCTCACCGGGCGGGACGCGCTTGACGTCATCGCGCAGGCCCGCGCCGCGCTCGGACCCGACGCGCCGCTCGGCGCGGGCACCGTCCTGACCGCCGGGGACGCCCACGCCGTGCACCGGGCGGGCGCGGACTTCGTCGTCACACCCGCCGTCTGCGAAGGCGTCGACGCCGCGCGGGGGCTTCAACTGCCGGTGCTCGCCGGGGTGATGACACCCACCGAGATCGTGGCGGCGCTGCGCGCCGGAGCCTGCGCAGTGAAGATCTTCCCCGCGGCCCAGGCGGGCGGGCCCGCGTATCTGCGCGCGCTCCAAGGCCCCTTCCCCGACGTCCCGTTCGTGCCCGTCGGGGGCGTCGACGCCACGGCCGCCGCCGCGTATCTGGAAGCCGGAGCGCTCGCGGTCGGCGTCGGATCGCCTCTCGTGGGCACCGCGGCCGACTCACCGGCCGGAGCCGGTCACGACGGTCTGCGCTCCCGCGCCCGCGCCTTCCTCGACGTCGTACGTGCCGTGGGTCAGGACGCCGCGTGAGTACGGCCCTGCCGCCGCGCCCCGGTCCGGTCGTCTGTATCGGCGAGACGATGGCCGCGCTGGCGCCCGACCCGGCCGCCCCGCTCGACACCGCGGAGCTGCTGCGGCTCGACGTCGCGGGCGCCGAGTCCAACGTGGCGATGTATCTGGCGGACCACGGCGTGCCGGCCCGGTGGGTGTCCGCGCTGGGCGACGACCCCTTCGGACGGCGCGTCAGGGAGCGGATCGCCGCGTCGGGCGTCGACGTCTCCGGCGTACGGACCGATCCGGCGCGCCCCACCGGCCTGCTGGTCAAGAACCCGGGCACGGAGGCGACGAGCGTCCACTACTACCGCACCGGATCGGCGGCCTCCGCCCTTGGACCACCGGCCCTGGACGACCCGGCCGTACGCGATGCCGCGCTCGTCCATCTTACCGGGATCACCCCCGCGCTCTCGGCGTCCTGCCGCGCGCTGGTCGAACGGGCGCTGCGTCCGCGGCGGCCGTACGCCGTCAGCTTCGACGTGAATCACCGCCCCGCGCTCTGGGGCGACGAGCCGGCGGCCGACGTCCTGCTGCCGCTCGCGGCCCGCGCGGACCTCGTGCTGGTGGGACTGGACGAGGCGCAGGCGCTCTGGGCCGAGGCGTTGGGCGACGATGCCGGCCCCGACGCGGTCCGCGAGCTGCTGCCGCAGCCGCGCGTCCTGGTGGTCAAGGACGGCGCGCGGGCGGCCACCGCGTACATCGGCCCGGACACGTACACCGTGCGGGCACCGAAGGTGAGGGTGGTCGAACCGGTCGGTGCGGGCGACGCGTTCGCCGGGGGCTTCCTGGCGGGTCTGCTGCGCTACGACGATCCCGTACGCGCCCTGCGCCTGGGCCATCTGACGGCGGCCTCCGCCCTGGGCGTCCTGGCCGACCACGGTCCGCTGCTCCCGGCTCGGCGAACTCACGAGCTGCTGGCGGCCGACGAGGCGGCCTGGAACAGGCTCTCCTTGTAAGGCCGCACCGGACCCGCCCTCCGTAAGAAGAAGGCGGCTCTCAGCCGTGCTGCCGCACCGGGATCTCCGCCTGCGGCCGCGCGTCCCACGTAGGCGTCGTCCCGGCGAGCTGGCAGATCATCAGATAGAAGGGGATCGGCGGGGTGTACGGCGTGGGGGCGTCCGGCCAGTGGATGAGCCGGGGGTGCGCGGCCGGGACCCGGGTCCCGGAGACGTAGAGCGCGGGCCGCGGCCAGTCGAGTTCGAGGTCCGAGCCGGCGGGGACGATCCACCACCACCAGTCGGTGTCGGCGAAGACGCAGCCGGTGCTGGGCAGCCTGCCCATCAGCCGGAACCCGTGCCTCGCGGGGACGCCCACCGCGTCGCACCCGAGCGAGGCGGGCAGGGTCGGCGGCAGCGGCAGGTGCGCGAAGGCGCTCCCCTCGTCACGCAGGCCGCGGGCGAACCGGCGTACCGCGTCCATCAACATGGCTGCCCCGCCTCATGTGGCAGCTCTGCCCAGACGACACGCCCGGCGCCGTAACCGGACGTGTCGTGTGTTCCCCAGCAGCTGCTCATCGCGTCCACAAGAAGGAGCCCCCGGCCGCCCTCGTCGTCGGACGCGCGGTGCAGCTGCGGACCCATGGGGCCGAACCCCTGGTCCTCGACGGCTATGCGCAGCCGGCCGTTTTCTTCGCGCAGTTCACAGATGACGTGGTCGCCGGGGGCGTGGACGACGGCGTTCGTGACGAGCTCCGAAATGATCAGGATCGCCGTCTCCAGCGTCTCGTCCGTGGTGCCCCAGCGGCCGAGCCGCTCACGGGTGAGCTGTCTGGCGCGGCAGACCGACTCGGCGTGGGCCGGAAGTGCGAATCCGTAGCGTCGGACAACGTTGCCAGGGCACACGGTCATAAGCGGGGGGGTGAGCGCGTTACCAGGTGCCACGACCGATTCCTAACGGTGGGGAAGCAGCACCGTGCGAAACCTCCGGGCGGAGCACGACAACTGCAAGAGCTGGTTCACCGAACTACTCTCCACCCGTGCGGGACACTTGGCAAGTAGCACTGTGAATTTTTCAGAGTGCCGTGTTCTTCCTGGCGAGGGCATGGCACACTGCTGGGAACCGTGCATGGGGAGGTTCCAAAGTGAGTGAACCGCGGTCTGCCCCGACCGTGGGACAGGTCGTACTCGGCAGGCGTCTGATGGATCTGCGCGAGAGAGCCGGCCTGAAACGCGAGGAAGCCGCGAAGCTTCTCCGGGTGGCGGCGGCCACTGTCCGCAGGATGGAGACCGCCGAGGTCACGCTCAAAGTCCCCTACGTGCAGGTACTCCTGCGTGCTTACGGAGTCGGCGACGAGGAAGCCGCGGTCTTCGTCGAGCTGACCGAGGAGGCGAACAGGCCCGGCTGGTGGCAGCGGTTCCACGACATCCTGCCGGACTGGTTCAGCATGTACGTCAGTCTGGAAGGCGCCGCCTCCCTTATCAGGGCGTACGAACCGCACTTTGTACCAGGGCTGCTCCAGACGGAGGGGTACGCCCTGTCGGTCATGCACGCCGGCGCGGTGGGGCAGGTCCAGCCGGAGGCCATCGACCGGCATGTGGCACTGCGAATGCAGCGCCAGTCCCTGCTCACCAGGTCGGACGCACCCAAATTGTGGGTGATCATGGATGAGACGGTGCTTCGCCGTCCCGTCGGTACGCCGGAGATCATGCGCGAGCAGATCGACCGGCTCGTCGACGCGTCCGAGATGGCCAATGTGACCCTTCAGATCGCGGAGTTCTCCTCCGGACACCACCCCGGAACGTACGGGCCGTTCGTGCTCTTCCGTTTCGCCATGCCCGAACTGCCCGACATGATCTACAGCGAGTACCTGACCGGCGCCGTCTATCTCGACGCGCGTCCTGAGGTGGCGACCCACCTCGAGGTCATGGACCGTATGGCGGCTCAGGCTGCAACTGCACAACGCACGAAGGAGATCCTCAAGGATGTCCGCAAGGAGCTGTGAATGGATCCGATATACAACGGCATGCCCGCCACCGACCTCGGCGCCGAAGGCTGGCACAAGCCGTGGAGCGGCGGCAACGGCGGCAACTGCATCGAGGCCATGAAGCTGGCCGACGGCAGAGTCGCCGTGCGCCAGTCCAACGACCCTGACGGCCCCGCGCTGATCTACACCCACGGCGAGATCGCCGCGTTCATCCAAGGCGCCAAGTCCGGCCAGGCCGACTTCCTGCTGACCTGACGTGACCGACGTGACCGACGTGATCGACGAGATCGACGAGATCGACGTGCTGTGATCCGACGTGATTCGACCTCAGGCGACGGGGACCGTCCGTCCTGATCGGCCGGATCCCGCCTGTTACGAGCCGATCAGGCCTGATCGGATCTGAACTCACCTGTTCCTTGCCGCTAGTTCCGACGGCACCCGCCGACGACGCTGAGACTCATGGAGTGCACATGACCGGGCATGACGCCATTGACACCAGCAGGCCGCACCCTGCCCGGATGTACGACTGGTTCCTCGGCGGCAAGGACAACTATCCGGTCGACGAGGAGATGGCCCGGCAGCTCCTCCAGCTGAACCCGCTCGGCCGGGAGATGGCCAAGTCCAACCGCGCGTTCATGCACCGGGCCACCCGCTGGCTCGGGGCGGACGCGGGCGTGCGCCAGTACCTGGACATCGGTACGGGCATTCCGACCGAGCCCAACCTGCACCAGATAGCGCAGGAGGTCGCCCCCGACTCCCGCGTCGTCTACACCGACAACGACCCCATCGTTCTGCGCCACGCCGAGGCGCTGCTGCGCAGCAGCGCCGAGGGCCTGACCGAGTACGTCCAGGCCGACGCGCGGGAACCCGACGAGATCGTCGAACAGGCCGGGCGGATCCTGGACTTCGAGAAGCCGGTCGCCCTGTCGCTGATCGCGCTGCTCCACTTCGTCCCGGACGAGGACGGCGCGTACGAGCTGGTCCAGAAGCTGCTGGAACCGCTGGCCTCCGGCAGCTATCTCGTGATCTCCCACACCACGGGCGACTTCGACCCGGAGAACTCGAAGAAGGCCCAGGAGCTGTACAAGGCCAAGGGCGTGCCGCTCGCGCTGCGCTCGCGCGAGGAGGTCGGCCGGTTCTTCGACGGGCTTGAGCTGGTCGAGCCCGGTGTCTCGATGGTCGCCGAGTGGCACCCGGAGCTGGGCGAGGTCGTGCCTGTCCCGGACGGCGGGATCATCGCCGGCTACGTGGGCGTGGCCCGCAAGCCCTGACGCGCGCGGCGCCCGCTTGAACAGGCGAAACAGCGAGAATCAGGACTCACACGGTCCGGACCGACGGGGGTCCGGGCGGGCAGGAGCCTCGGCGCCGCGGCACTCTCGGGGGGTGCGGCGGCGCCGAGGCGTTTCCGGGAACGGCGTCCCGTCCCGGTCCCCAACGCCCGTAGAAAGCGCTTGTGGGCCGCGTTCAGGCGCCGAGAGGACCCCAGGGGCCGACGAGGCGAGAGAGAGCCCCGGCGGCCGTCCAGCGGCCCTCTGAACGCCTTCTCGGCCCTCCCCGGACTCGGGGCAGCCCGCGGCCGGGCACAATATGCGGATGTCCCGACGCCCCAAGCGCCCCACTCGCGGCTCATCGACCAGGCGGACCCCGTCGAGCACCGGAACGGACGCGAGAGCAAGCGCCACCCGAGACGACTCCCCGTGCCTCTGCGGTCTGCCCGCCTCCTACGGAGAGTGCTGCGGCCGCTTCCACTCCGGCACCGCCGCCGCCCCCACCGCCGAGCGGCTGATGCGCTCCCGCTACAGCGCTTTCGCCGTGAATAACGAGCCCTATCTGCTGAGCAGTTGGCACCCCGCCACCCGCCCCTCGCGGGTCGGCCTCGACCCGGCGATGCGCTGGGCGGGGCTGGAGATCCTGGCCTCCACGGAGGGCAGCGCCTTCCACACCACGGGCACCGTCACCTTCCGCGCCCGCTACACCCGCCGCGGCGAGGAGGGCGCGCTGCACGAGCGGAGCCGCTTCGAGCGGTACGAGGGCGCCTGGGTCTACGTCGAGGGGTCCCTCGTGGAGTAGCCGGGCCGGGCAGGCCCGCCCGGATCACTGGGAGGGGGCCTCAGCCGGACGCGAGCACCTCCGCCAGGTCGTACCGGACCGGCTCCTCCAACTGCGCGTACGTGCACGAGCCGGGAGTGCGGTCCGGGCGCCAGCGGCGGAACTGCGCCGTGTGCCGGAAGCGGTCGCCCTCCATGTGGTCGTACGCCACCTCGCAGACCAGCTCCGGCCGCACCGCGACCCACGACAGGTCCTTCTTGCCCGTCCAGCGGCTCGGGGCGCCCGGCAGCCTCGCGCTCTCGTGCGCCGACTCCCGGGCCCAGGCCGCCCACGGATGGCCCTCCGCCGACTCCATCACCAGCGGCGCCAGCTCGTCCACGAGCTCGGCCCTGCGCTTCATCGAGAACGCGGCGCACACCCCCACGTGCTGGAGCGTCCCGCCCGCGTCGTACAGCCCCAGCAGCAGCGAGCCGACGACCGGACCGCTCTTGTGGAGGCGGTATCCGGCCACGACCGCGTCCGCCGTCCGTTCGTGCTTGATCTTGTACATGACGCGTACGTCCGGCCGGTACGGCAGATCCAGCGGTTTCGCGACCACCCCGTCGAGGCCGGCGCCCTCATAGCGGCTGAACCACTCCCGCGCCAGCTCCACGTCCGTGGTCGCCGGCGCCACATGGACCGGGGCGGAGACCCCGCCGAGTGCGTCGACGAGAGCGGTGCGTCGCTCGGACTGCGCGGTGTCGAGCAGCGAAGTGTCGTCGAGAGCCAGCAGATCGAAGGCGACGAAGCTCGCCGGGGTCCGTTCGGCGAGCGTGCGCACCCGGGAGTCCGCCGGGTGGATGCGCTCGCTGAGCCGGTCGAAGTCCAGCCTGCCCTCGTACGCGATCACGATCTCGCCGTCGATCACACACCGCTCGGGCAGCTCGCGCCGGAAGGCGGTGACCAGCTCGGGGAAGTAGCGGGTCAGCGGCTTGCCGTTCCGGCTGCCGATCACCACCTCGTCGCCGTCCCGGTGGATCAGCGCACGGAAGCCGTCCCACTTGGCCTCGTACTGCATGCCGGGCGGGATCCTGGCCACGGACTTGGCCAGCATCGGTTTCATCGGAGGCATCACCGGCAGGTCCATGCCCCGATTGTGCGCGGAACGGAGGCGGTCCGCCCAATATGCGCGGCGGGGGAGCCGGGCCTACGGTGGCGCGTATGGCGAGCAAGGGCGCGGCGGTGGAGCTGGAGGTCGGCGGTCGGGCCGTACGACTGTCCAGCCCGGACAAGATCTACTTTCCCGACCGGGGTTTCACCAAGCTGGACGTGGCCCAGTACTACATCGCGGTGGGGGAGGGGATCACCCGCGCCCTGCGGAACCGGCCGACCACCCTCCAGCGGTACATCGAGGGCATCACCGGCGAGTCCTTCTACCAGAAGCGGGCGCCCAAGAACCTGCCCGACTGGATCCCCACCGCCCGTATCGCCTTTCCCAGCGGACGCACCGCCGACGAGATCTGTCCCACCGAGCCGGCCGCCGTGCTCTGGGCCGCGAATCTCGGCACGCTGACCTTCCACCCGTGGCCCGTACGGCGCGGGAACACCGAGCACCCGGACGAACTGCGTATCGACCTGGACCCACAGCCCGGCACCGACTTCCAGGACGCCGTCAGGGCCGCGCACGAACTGCGTGCCCTCCTCGACGAGCAGGGGCTGAACGGCAGGCCCAAGACCTCCGGCGGACGCGGTCTGCACGTGTTCGTGGCGATCGAACCGCTCTGGACGTTCACCCAGGTACGGCGCTGCGCGATCGCCGTCGGCAGGGAGCTGGAACGGCGCATGCCGGGCCGGGTCACCACCGCGTGGTGGAAGGAGGAGCGCGGCGAGAAGATCTTCGTGGACTACAACCAGACGGCGCGCGACCGCACGATCGCCTCGGCCTACTCCGTACGCCCCAATCCGGATGCCACGGTCTCCGCGCCGCTGCGCTGGCAGGAACTGGACGACGTGTCGCCGCGCGACTTCGACGTGGCGACGATGCCGGCCCGCTTCGCCGAACTCGGCGACGTGCACGCGGACATGGATTCCGAGGCGCACAGCCTGGAGGGGCTGCTGGAACTGGCCGCCCGCGACGAGCGCGACCACGGCCACGGCGATCTGCCGTATCCGCCGGACTACCCGAAGATGCCGGGCGAGCCGAAGCGCGTCCAGCCGAGCCGCGCCCGTGACGCTCCTCCGGAGGAGTCCTGAGACCGGCGCTCACACCGCGTTCGCCCGCGACGGCCGGTTCCCGCGCCCCTGACGCCGAACGGCGAAGTGCCCCTCCCACAAGGGAAGGGGCACTTCTGTCGGCTCAGCCTCCTACGGAGGTGTCGTTCTCATGACGCGTCCGGTCACAGCTCCTTGATCCGGATGTCGCGGTACGAGATGACGTCCGTCGTGCCGTGCACCTGGAGACCGACATAGCCGGAGGAGTAACGCCGGCCGTCGGTACCCGGGTCACCGGCGCGCGGCGGAGTGAACTCCTGGCCACCGATGTTGTCGAACTCGTTGATCACGACACCGTTGCGGGTGATCGTGTAGTGCTGGTCGACGACCTTGATCTCGTAGTCGTTCCAGCTGCCCTTCGGGGTGACGCCCGCGCCGGCCAGGCCGACACGGTCGAAGCCGTAGAGCGATCCCGTCTTGTACATGTCGCCGTCCGGGCGGTCCAGGATCTGGACCTCGTGCCCGTAGTTGATGGCGACCCACTCCGGCCGGCTCTCCAGCGGGTGACCGTTGACGTTCGGGAAGCGCACGAAGACACCGCCGTTGGCGTTGCCCGTGCCCGGCGCGTCGTCACGGAACTGGAGCTTCAGCGAGAAGTCGTCGTACTTGCGCTCCGGGAACCAGAGCATGCCCATGCCCTCGACGGTGGTGCTGCTCGTCATCGCACCATCGGCGGAGAGGGCGAACTTGCCGCCGCCCACCTGGGCCCAGTTGGAGAAGGTCTCCTCCGTGCCGTCGAAGATCGTGCGGTAGCCGGTCGTCTGACCCGGCTTGCCGATCTTCGACTGCTTGGCGGCCTTCGTGATCTTCGTGTGCTCGCGCTTGTCGATCACACCGTCGGACTTGAGCTTGTCGAGCACCGAACCGACGTGCTTGAGGAACAGCGCCTGCGAGGACCAGTCCTTCTCGTCCTCGATCAGCTCGTTGATCGTGCAGCGACTGGTGGTGAGCCGGTTCGGCACACCGGTGTCGACCGCGCCGACGATGACCGTCAGCCGTACGTCGTACTCGGGGCAGTTGGGGGCCGGAACGCCACCGCCCTTGGCGATGGTGAACGTCACCTCCTTGGCCGCCGAGGTGTTGCCCGACTTGTCCGTCGCACGGTGCGCGAGCTTGTGGTAGCCCACGGCGTCGACGATCACCGGCTTGGTGTACGCGAGGTACGGACCGCCGTCGAGCGAGTACTCGATCTTCTCGACGCCCGAGAGGTCGTCCGTCGCCTTGAGCGTCGCCGTGGCGCTGGTGATGTACGCGCCGTCGGAGTTCTTCTCACCGCTCACGGCCGCGGTCGAAACCGGCGCCGTCGTGTCCTCCAGCGGAGGCTCGACGACACTGAAGTCGACGGCCTTCTCGGCGGCCGCGTTGCCGGCCTTGTCGGTGGCCCGGTAACGGACCTTGTGCGTACCGACCTCATGGACCATCACCGGCGCGTCGTAGGCCTGCCAGGCCCCGTCGGCACCGATCGCGTACTCGATCTTGTTGACACCGGAACCGGCGTCGGACGCGGTCACGGTGACCGTGGCCATACCGAGGTACGCGCCGTCCTGGTCCTGTTCACCCGTCACCGTCGCCGAGGTCTCCGGCGCGGTCGTGTCGCCGGTGTCCGGCGCCACGACCTTGAACTCCGCCGTCTTCTCGGCGGCGGCGTTGCCGGCCTTGTCCGTCGCCCGGTATCTGATGGCGTGGTCGCCGACCGTGTTGACCACCACCGGAGTGGTGTACGGCTGCCATTCGCCGTCGGCCCCGACCGCGTACTCGATCGTGTCGACACCCGAACCGGCGTCGGTGGCGGAGAGCGTCACCGAGGCCTGGCCGATGTACGCGCCGTCGGCGTTCTGGTCGCCGTCGATCTTGGCGGCCGTCTCGGGCGCGGTGGTGTCGTCACCGCCGCCACCTTCGGTGACGGTGAAGGTGCCGGTCATCTGGCCGTGACCGGGGATCGTGCAGAAGTAGCGGTAGGTGCCCGGGGTCAGTACGACCTCGGCCGTCTGCTTACCGCCCTGCGCGTCCTCCGGACTGGCCATCAGGTTGAGCGTCACGTCGTTGTTGTAGTCAGGGTTCGACGTGTCGAAGGTGACCGTGTGCGGCATCGACGTGGTGTTGCCGGTGGCCTTGCTGTTCTCGAAGACGATCGTCGCGGGACCCGCGACGGCCGTCGTCGGGAACGTCAGGTACTCCGTGGTGGAGTTGCCCGCGGTCCAGTTGAGCACCTGGGCCGCCGCCATCGGCGACTTCCCGTTGGTGTCGCGTCCGAATGCCTGTGTCGAGGTCAGCCCCAGCACCAGCATCAACGAGCCCAGCAGGGCCGTCCACAGGCGTAGAGGTCGTTTTCTCACTGCGCCGCCCTGTCTCACTGCGCCGCCTTCCTGGCCAGATCCGCGGCGGCGGGAGTGGCCTCGCCGCCCTTGTACGTCACGCGCCACAGCGCGGACTTCGCGTCGGAGGTGAAGAAGCCACGTCCGTAGTCGAGCACGTAGAGCGAGCCGTCCGGGGCGAACTTCCAGTCCATGAGGTTGCGGATGCCGCTCTCACCGACGGGGATGATCTCCTTCAACGACTCCGCGTGCACGGGCAGTCCGCCCTTGCCCGCGGTCTTGGGGTCGAGTTCCACCGCGTGCCTGGGCTGGGTCTGGTCGTAGAAGTCGCCCACGAACCACTTGCCGTCCCAGTACGACGGCCACGCCTCGGCGCTCGCGTTGGCCGCGTCGAACCGGTAGAGGGGACCGTTCATGGTCGCCTGGCCACCGCCCTTGAGCCACGGGAGGAGGTAGGTGGCTTCCGCCGCCTTGTAGCTCGGGATGCCGTTCGCGTCACGCGGGTAGTCCGGCGCGCCGCCCTGGGGCGAGTACCAGATGGTGTTCCCGGTGATCGGCGGGATGTTGACGAGACCGTCGTTGTTCGGCGACTCGTTCTTCGGCGCGTCGCAGTCGTACCAGCCCAGCGGCTTCGACGGGTCCGGCAGATTGCGGTCCCGGTAGGGCTGCTTGTTGCCCATGCAGTACGGCCAGCCCTGGTTGCCCGCCTTGGTGATGGCGGCGAAGGTGTCGTACTTGGCCGGGCCCCAGGTGGTGCTCGGGGCGCCCGCGTCGGGGCCGACCCAGCCCGCGTACAGGGTGTCGGTCTTCTTGTCGACGGAGATGCGTGCCGGGTTGCGCACACCCATCACATAGATCTCGCCGCGCGTCTTGCCGCCGCCCTCGGCGGTCTCCTCACCGGTGAAGAGGTTGCCGTCGGGCAGGGTGTACGTGCCGTCGTCCTCGGGGTGGATCCGCAGGATCTTCCCGTTGAGGTTGTTGGTGTTACCGGCCGTACGGCGCGCGTCCGCGAAGGAGACGCCCTTGTAGTTCGGCTGCGGGTTGTTGCCGGAGTAACCGTCGGTGAAACCGGAGGAGTTGTTGTCCCCGGTCGCGATGTAGAGGTTGCCCTTGGAGTCCCACGCCATGCCGCCGCCCGCGTGGCAGCAGCTGTTGATCTGCACGGGCCAGCTCAGCAGGACCTTCTCGGTGGAGAGGTCGAGCTTGTTGGTCGCGAGATCCAGGGTGAACCGCGAGACCTGACGCTGCGCCATCCGGGTGTCACGGTTGATCTTGGAGTGGGGTGTGTAGTGCAGATACACCCAGCCGTTGGTCATGAAGTCGGGGTCCAGCTCGATGCCGAGCAGACCCTCCTCGACCTTGGTCAGCTCGTCGCCGCCGCCCTTGTTGCCGAAGATGGTCAGGCCGCCGGCCTTGGTGACCTTCTTGGTCTTCGGGTCGTAGACGTGGATCTGGCCCTCGCCCTTGCCGATGTCCGGGTTGGCCCAGTCGGTCACGACGGGCTGGGTGTTGTCGCCGCCACCGCGGCCGATGTAGAAGACGCGGCCGTCGGGCGCCACGACGGTGCCGTGCGGCTCGCCGATCTGGTCCGACTCGCCCGGCTTGTTGGGCTGGGTGACACGCTCCGCCGTGTAGTTGGAGGTGATCGTCGCCTTGCAGTCGGCCCGCGAGATGCGCGTGGTCCACTGGAGGGCGCCGCGCAGGTGGTCGCGGAAGTCGGCCTCGGCGTACGAGTCGACCGTGGCGCCCATGCCGGTGTAGAAGGAGCGGCCGCCGTCGTAGTCGCGGCACCAGGAGATCGGGTGGTCCGCGCCGTTGGCGCCCTCACCCGGCTTGTAGGTGCTCTCCCGGAGGCGGGCGACGGTGTGCACGTCGCCGGTCGGGTTCTGGTCCCAGTTGAACCACTTGTCGGAGCGCTTCCACTCCAGCGGCAGGTTCTTGGTCGCGGGGTGCTGGCGGTCGCCGATCTCGACGGTCGCCTTCTGGACGGTGTCCGGGCTCGCGTCGTCGGGACGGGCGCCGATCAGTCCGGTGAACCACTCCGAGTACGGCTCGGTGCGCGCCGCGTCCCGGATACCGAGGAAGCCTCCGCCGGCTTCGACGAAGGCTTCAAGTCCGGCCTCCTGCTCGGGATCCAGCACATCGCCGCCGCCCGTCAGGAAGACGACCGCGTTGTACTTGCCGAGCTTGGTGGCGTTGGTGAAGACCGAACCGTCACCGTTGGTCTCGGTCTTGAACCGCTGGGCGGCCGGGCCGGTCAGGCCGATCTTCTCGATGGCCTCGATCCCGGCGTTGACGATCGGGGACTCTTCCGACGTCGAGCCGTGGAAGACGAGTACCTTCACGTTCTTACCGCCGGGCGGCGAAGGAAGGGACAACGTTGTCGACGGCGGCTCAGGGTACGGACCCGCCATGGCGTTTCCGCCTAGCAGAGTCGCGGCCATGGTGCCGGCCACCACGGCCGCGGCCATTGCGCGCCGGGATCTTGACCGGCGATGTGGTACGCGCTGCATGTGTTCACCCACCCATCTTTGGTCACAGCAACAGGCGTGAAGCTAGACCTCTTTCGGTGGCGAGCCAAGAGGTATCACCAGAATGGAACTAACTTTGTCCTGAGTGTGGATAAACGAAGATCCCCGAGCTACCGTGTGGCCGTCCCGGGGCTTCACTGTGTCCCGACAGTCTCAGCACCGCATGTGGGGAGTTCGGCATGGCGATGGACAGACGGAGTTTCAACCGGCGCCTCATGGCCGGCGGCGCGGTTGCGGCAACTGGCGTGACATCGTTGTCCGTTGCCTCGGCCTCCTCGGCCGCCCCCGCGCCGACCGCCGCCGCGGCGGGCCCGAAGCGGGCACCCGCCGGCGGCAAGGTGCACCATCTCACGATGGTCGCCGAGCGGTTGGGCACGGGGAAGATCGGCTACGGCTTCGAGAAGGGCAAGGCGACGGTCCCCGGCCCGCTGATCGACATCGTCGAGGGCGACACCGTCCACATCGAGTTCACCAATCTCACGGACGTCGACGCGAGCCTGCATGTGCACGGTGTCGACTACGACATCGCCAACGACGGCACCCGTATGAACAAGAGTCACGTTCCGCCGGGCGGCAAGCGCACCTACACCTGGCGCACCCACAAGCCCGGCAAGCGCGCCGACGGCACCTACCGCGAGGGCAGCGCCGGCTACTGGCACTACCACGACCATGTCGTCGGCACCGACCACGGCACGGGCGGCATCAAGCAGGGCCTCTACGGTGGCCTCGTGGTCCGCCGGGAGGGTGACATCCTTCCCGACAAGCAGTTCACGATCGTCTTCAACGACATGCAGATCAACAATCTGCCGGGGGCCGAGAGCCCGAACTTCGAGGCCACCGTGGGTGAGCGTCTCGAAGTCATCATGATCACGCACGGCGAGTTCTACCACACGTTCCACATCCACGGTCATCGCTGGGCCGACAACAGGACCGGCCTGCTCAGCGGCGCCGGTGACACCAGCCGGATCGTCGACAACAAGATCACTGGACCGGCGGACTCCTTCGGCCTCCAGATCATCGCCGGCGAGGGCGTCGGCGCGGGCGCGTGGATGTACCACTGCCACGTACAGAGCCACTCCGACCAGGGCATGGCGGGCCTGTTCCTGATCGCCAAGCCGGACGGCACCGTTCCCGGGTACGAGCCGCACCACCCGGCGCCGGCGAAGAAGAGCGCCAAGGGCGCGAGCGCGCAGGGCGGCGCCGCGCGGAGCGCACACGCGGGCCACTGACAGGCACGCGGTGAGCGACACGCGGTAACCGACGCACCGGCTGTCGCCGCGCGCCGGACGGCGATCCTCGGCCCGTCCGGCGCGCCCCGCGCTCTCCCGTCGTACACATGCGGGGGCCCCGACAGGTAGCAGACTCGGGAGTGGAAGCGTTCGGGGGTCTCTCTGAGGAGCCGTGATGCTCACCACCCGTTATGTGCAAGGTTCACCGAACTGGGCAGATCTCGCCACGCCCGACATCGAGGGTGCGAAGTCCTTCTACGGAGGTGTCCTCGGCTGGGACCACGTGTCGGCCGGCCCCGAATTCGGCGGCTACGGCATGTTCCAGCTGAACGGGAAGACGGTCGCGGGGGCCATGCAGCTCCCCGCCGAGCAGGCGCCGCCGGCCTGGACCCTCTACCTCCAGACCTCCGACGCCGATGCCACCGCCACCGCGGTGAAGGACAACGGCGGCACGGTCGTCAACGAGCCGATGGCCGTGCGGGACCTCGGCCGGATGACCCTGTGCGCCGACCCGGCCGGGGCGGGCTTCGCCACCTGGCAACCGGGGACGAACAGCGGCCTGGAGGCCGTCGACGGTCCTGGCAGCCTCTGCTGGGCCGAACTCACCACCCCGGACAAGGACGCCGCCACCGGCTTCTACGGCTCCGTCTTCGGCTGGGAGACGAGCACCACGCCGATGCCGGGGGGCGAGGGCGAGTACACGATGGTCCACCCCGCCGACAAAGGCCCGGACGGCATGTTCGCCGGGATCGTCCCCTCGGAGGCCGACCCGACCTCCGACACGACGGGGCCGAACTGGCTCCTGTACTTCGGTACGGCCGACTGCGATGCTGCGGTGGCGAGTTCGGACCGGCTGGGCGGCACAACCGTCCAGGAGCCCACGGACATCGAGGGCGTCGGCCGTTTCGCCGTGGTGAACGACCCGTACGGCGCCCGCCTCGCGTTCATGCAGGGCGCGCAGGACGCGTGAACGGCAGGGGCCGGAAATCGCCCCTCCAGCGGCTCTCATCAGGTCGTTGATCGAATGTTTATGGCCACCGGGCAGCGTGTGCGCCATGCAGATCGATGCGACGAAAACCCTCACCGGCATCACCGGGCGCACGGGACAGGAACTCGCCTGGCAGGAGAACGCCCTGTGCGCCCAGACAGGGCCCGAGTTCTTCTTCCCGGCCCCCGGCTCGTCCACCCGCGAGGCCAAGCAGCTCTGCGGTGCCTGTGAGGGACGGCGCGCGTGTCTTGAATACGCCCTGGACAACGACGAGCGCTTCGGCGTGTGGGGCGGGCTGTCGGAGAAGGAGCGCGAGCGGCTGCGCCGCCGCGGTTCGGCCGGCACCGGAGCCGGGCCGGCCGCGTCCGAGACCGCCTGAGCCGGTTCGCGGGACCGTCGGTGCGGTCGCCGGGACCGTCACCGGAAAAGCGTCGTCGCCGACTCCGCCGAACGGGGCGGGGGCGGCGACGACGAGGGATGTGCCGGTGAGGAGGAGACGGGTGCCAGGTGCCCGGCCGTACGCCGTGAGGGGCGTACGAGGCCCGGTCCCGGTACCCGGGGGAGCTCCGCCTCGTGGAAGGGGCACGCCCCGGTGGACGGGTGATCGGTCCGTGCCGCCCGTCGAAGGGCCGGAGCCGCCGCGTCGGCGGAGGACGCCGGCGGCTCCGGCGTCGCCGGATCGGCCCGGCGGCCCGTACGGGGTCAGCCCGCGGCGCGCGCGGCCATCCGCGCCTTGCGGGCGGCGAGCTTCTCGTCGAACTTGCTCGCCTCCGTGTCCAGCCCACCCATGTACATGCCCAGCTCCTCCTGCGCCTTGAGGCCGTCGGGGCCCAGCCCGTCGATGTCGAGCACCTTCAGGTAGCGCAGCACCGGCTGGAGCACGTCGTCGTGGTGGATGCGCATGTTGTAGATCTCGCCGATCGCCATTTGCGCGGCCGCGCGCTCGAAGCCCGGCATACCGTGCCCCGGCATCCGGAAGTCCACGACCACGTCACGCACCGACTGCATGGTGAGGTCCGGGGCGATCTGGAAGGCCGCGCCGAGCAGATTGCGGTAGAAGACCATGTGCAGGTTCTCGTCGGTGGCGATACGCGCCAGCATCCGGTCGCAGACCGGGTCACCCGACTGGTGGCCGGTGTTGCGGTGCGACACGCGGGTCGCCAGCTCCTGGAACGCCACGTAGGCGACGGAGTGCAGCATCGAGTGCCGGTTGTCCGAGGTGAAGCCCTCCGACATGTGGGCCATCCGGAACTGCTCCAGCTTGTCCGGGTCGACGGCGCGCGACGCGAGCAGATAGTCGCGCATCACGATGCCGTGCCGGCCCTCCTCGGCGGTCCAGCGGTGCACCCAGGTGCCCCACGCGCCGTCGCGGCCGAAGAGACTGGCGATCTCGTGGTGGTAGCTGGGGAGGTTGTCCTCGGTCAGCAGATTCACCACGAGGGCGACCTTGCCGAGGTCGGTCACCTTGGACTGCTGCGGCTCCCAGGCCGTGCCGTCCTCGAAGAGACCGGGGAAGTTGCGCGCGTCGGACCAGGGCACGTACTCGTGCGGCATCCAGTCCTTGGCGACCTTGAGATGGCGGTTGAGTTCTTTCTCCACCACCTCTTCCAGCGCGTACAGCAACCGGGCGTCGGTCCACGCCTCAGAACTGCCGAGATGGGGAGAGGTGAGTGTCACGAGTGCTCCTGGGGACGGGAGTGGTACCTACGGGTTCGTAGGTTACGTGACCGTAGGTTAAGGGTGCGGTAAGCCGTGAGCCAAGACCGGATCCGCGATGCCCGTTTACATGTGGTTATGTGCGCAGGTCGCGGAGCCGCACCGAGAGACAGGTCACGCATCCTTCGAGCTTCTCGAACTCGCCGATGTCGACCCGGATGTGCTCAAGACCGAGATCCGCGAACAGTTCGGCGCTGCGCGGCGCGCTCGCCGCCATGAGCACCTTCTCGCCACCGAGCAGCACCACGTGCGATCCCGCCTCCTCGGGAACGGCCAGGAAGCGCGGGAAGAGCGACGGGTCGTCGACGAGCGGCGTGTGACCGATCACGGTCCCGTCCGGCAGCGCGGTCACCGCCGATTTCAGATGCAGCACCTTGCTCACCGGTACGGCGACGACCCGTGCGCCCAGTGGCTCGAACGAGGCGCGCACCTGGCGTACACCCTCCGCGTTGGTCCGCCCGCCCCGCCCCACGTACACCGTGTCGCCGACCTTCAGCACATCGCCGCCGTCGAGCGTGCCCGGCGCCAGGACCCGTTCGACCGAACAGCCGAGCGCGGTCAGCGCCTCCTCCACGGCCGAGGTCTCCGGCCGGCGCGACTCGGCACCCGAACGGGCCAACAGCGCGGCGTTCCCGAACATCACCACCGTGTCCTCGACGAACACCGCGTCCGGGCAGTCGTCGGCGGGCGCCGCCTCCGTCGTCTCCCAGCCGTGCGTCCGCAGCGCGTCCGAGTACGACTCCCACTGCGCGAGGGCCAGTTCGGCGTCGACCGGCGTGCGCTCCAGATGGGTCACCAGACCCTCGGTGAGGCGTGGGCCGGGGCGTCGGATCAGGGCTTTCCTGCTGGGCATGGGGCCTCTCCGGGTGGCTGTCGCGGGCGGGTCCGGCGGATTGGGCGGGTCCGGCGGTCGGACCAGGATCCGCCCACGCTACGGCAGCCCCCGATCACCGGCGAGGCCCTGTTTCCGGCGCCACGTCCTCACACCCCGAGCTCCCGCCGCAGGTACTCGGCGGTGAACGACTTCGGGTGGCGCAGCAGTTCGGCCGGCGTGCCCTCGAAGACGATCTCACCGCCGTGCTTCCCGCCGTCCGGACCGAGGTCGATCACCCAGTCCGCGCGCTTGACCACATCCATGTTGTGCTCGACGCAGATCACCGTGTTCCCCGCGTCCACCAGCCGGTCGAGCAGCGCCAGCAGAGTGCCCACGTCCGCCATGTGCAGCCCGGTGGTCGGCTCGTCCAGGACGTACACGCCGCCCGTACGGTGCAGTTGGGTCGCCAGCTTGATGCGCTGGCGCTCCCCGCCCGACAGGGAGCTCAGCGGCTGACCGAGCGTCAGATAGGTCAGTCCCACGTTGTCGAGGGTCCGCAGCTTGCGCAGCATGGTCCTGTCGCCGCCGAACTCCTCGAAGAACAAGATCGCCTGAGCGGCCGTCATGTCCAGCACGTCGACGATGGACCTGCCGCCCACCCGGAGCGCCAGTACGGCGTCGTCGAACCGCCGTCCCTCGCACACATGGCAGACCGTCGTCACCGGGTCCATGAACGCGAGGTCGGTGTGGATGACCCCGCGACCCGCGCACCCGGCGCACGCGCCCGACGAGTTGAAGCTGAAGAGCCCAGGCTCGACGCCGTTCTCCTTCGCGTACACCTTGCGGACGGTGTCCATGGCGCCGAGATACGACACGGGGGTGGAGCGCGAGGAGGCCGTGATCGCTCCCTGGTCGATGACGATCGCGTCCGGGTGGGCGGCGGTGAAGACCTGGGAGACCAGCGTCGACTTGCCCGACCCCGCGACACCGGTCACGGCCGTCAGCACCCCGGTGGGGAACCGTACGTCGATGCCCTTCAGATTGTGCAACGCGGCTCCCCGCACCGGCAGTTGACCGGTGGGGGAGCGGAAGCCGTCCTTGACGGGGGTACGGCTCACGAGATGCCGCCCGGTGAGGGTCCCGGCGTCCCGCAGCCGCTCCACCGTTCCCTCGAAAACCACCTGTCCGCCGTCCGCGCCCGCGCCGGGCCCCATGTCGACGACATGGTCCGCGATCGCCACCACGTCCGGGTCGTGCTCCACCACCAGCACCGTGTTGCCCCGGTCCCGCAGCCGCCGCAGGAGATCGTTCAGCCGGCCCACGTCACGCGGGTGCAGGCCCACGCTCGGCTCGTCGAAGATGAAGGTCAGCCCCGTCAGCGAACTCCCCAGATGGCGCACCATCTTGAGCCGCTGCCCCTCACCGCCGGAGAGCGTGGTCGTCTCCCGGTCCAGGCTCAGATAGCCGAGCCCGATCCCCACCAGCCGGTCGAGCCGGTCGCGCGCGGCGGCCGCGATCGGCGTCGCCACCGGGTCGTCGATCGCCGCCAGCACGTCCACCAGGTCTCCGACCTCCATCCGGGTGTAGTCGGCGATGCCCAGGCCGTCGATACGGGTCGCGAGCGCCGCCTCGTTGAGCCGCGCCCCGCCGCACGCGTCGCACACCCGCTGCGCGGTGAACCGGCTCGCGGCCTCCCTGCGCTTCTCGGACAGGCTCGCCGTGTCCCGCTTGAGGAAGAGCCGGGTGAAGCGGCCCACGACACCCTCGAACCGTACGTCCGCCGAACCCGTCCGCATCTCCAGCCTGACGGTGAAGTCGCCGCCGTGCAGCAGCAGTTCGCGTTCCTCGGCGGTGTACCGGTCGAGCGGCTTGTCCGGGTCGAAGTGCCCCGACCCGGCGTACAGATTCCACTCCCAGCTGCCCACCGAGAGCCCCGGCAGCAGCAGCGCGCCCCCGTTCAGGGACTTCGACCAGTCGACCGCGCGGTCGAGGTCGAGCCGTACGACCCGACCCACGCCGTCGCACTCCCGGCACATGCCGGACGGGTCGTTGAAGGAGTACGCGGTGGCCGCCCCCGCGCTCGGCGTGCCGTACCGCGAGAACAGCACCCGGATCACCGAGTAGATGTCGGTCATCGTGCCGACGGTGGAGCGGACGTTGCCGCCGACCGGTTTCTGGTCGATGACGATCGCCACGGACAGGTCGTCGATCGCGTCCACGTGCGGCCGCTCGTACTTGGGCAGCCGGTTCCTGATGAACGCCGTGAAGGTCTCGTTGAGCTGGCGCCGCGACTCCACGGCGATGGTGTCGAAGACGATCGAGGACTTGCCGGACCCGGAGACCCCGGTGAAGACGGTGATCCGGTCCTTCGGAATGGTCAGCGAGACGTCCCTGAGGTTGTTCTCGCGGGCGCCCACGATGGTGATGTTCTGAGGCATGGGCCCGAAGCTAACCGGGAATCCAGACAACGACTGTCCGGGTTCCCGATCGGCCTCCGATCGCCCCCGAGCCGGCTTCCCGGTGCCGCCGGACCCTTCCCGGTGCCGCCGGACCGGGCGTCGGGCGCGCCCTAGGACGCCCGCCCCGCCCGTACCTCCTCCACCGTCGTGTCACGCAGCTCGCCGTCGAGCACCAGCCATCGCGTGATGCCGATCGACTCCAGGAACGGCACGTCGTGGCTCGCCACGACCAGAGCGCCCTTGTACGCCCCCAGCGCCGCCGTGAGGCTCCGCACGCTCGCCAGGTCGAGACTGTTCGTCGGCTCGTCCAGCATCAGCAGCCGCGGCGCGGGCTCCGCGAGCAGCAGGGCGGCGAGCGAGGCGCGGAACCGCTCCCCTCCCGACAGGGTCCCGGCCTGCTGGTTCGCCCGCGCGCCCCGGAACAGGAAGCGGGCGAGCCGCGCCCGGATCTCGTTGACAGTGGCGCCGGGCGCGAACCGCGCGACGTTCTCCGCCACGCTCAGCGCGTCGTCCAGGACGTCGAGCCGCTGCGGCAGGAAGCGCGTCGGCACCAGCGCCTCGGCCTCGCCCGCGACCGGCGCCAGCTCCCCGGCGACGGTCCGCAGCAGCGTCGTCTTGCCCGCCCCGTTCCGGCCGACCAGCGCGATCCGCTCCGGGCCGTGGATCGCGAACTCGCCCCCGGCCCGCGCTCCGTACCGCAGCTCCAGCTCGCGCAGGCGCAGCACGCCCATGCCGGGATGGACCTCGGTGGCGGGCAGCTCGATCCGGATCTCGTCGTCGTCGCGTACCGCCTCCACCGCCTCGTCGAGCCGTTCCCTGGCCTCCGCGAGCTTCGCGGTGTGCATGATGCGGTGCTTGCCCGCCGAGACCTGCGCCTGGCGTTTGCGCTCCTGCATGATGGCCTTCGGCTCGCGCTTGGTGTCCCACATCTTCTGTCCGTAGCGCTTGCGCCGGGCCAACTTGACCTGTGCGTCGGCCAGTTCGCGCTTCTGCCGCTGCACATCACCCTCGGCGACGCGCACCAGCCGTTTCGAGGCCTCCTGTTCGACGGCGAGAGCTTCCTCGTACGCGGAGAAGTTCCCGCCGTACCAGGTGACCTCGCCGTCCCGCAGGTCGGCGATCCGGTCGACCAGATCGAGGAGTTCACGGTCGTGGCTGACCACGACCAGCAGCCCGGACCAGGCGGCGACGGCCTCGTGGAGCCGCCTGCGCGCGTACAGGTCCAGATTGTTCGTCGGCTCGTCGAGCAGCAGCACCGAGGGACGTGCCAGCAGCAGCGCGGCCAGCCGCAGCAGGACGCACTCGCCGCCCGACACCTCGCCGATGGTCCGGTCGAGGCCGACATGGCCGAGTCCGAGCTGGTCGAGGGTGGCCCGCGCCCGTTCCTCGACGTCCCAGTCGTCGCCGATCGCGGCGAAGTTCTCCTCGCTCGCGTCGCCCGCCTCGACGGCGAGCAGCGCGGCGCGGGTGCCGGCGATGCCGAGCGCCCGGTCGACGCGGAGACCGGTGTCGAGCACGGCGTTCTGCGGGAGATAGCCGATCTCGCCCGCCGCGCCCGTCCTGCCGCCGGTGGGGGTGAGTTCGCCCGCGATCAGCTTCAACAGGGTTGATTTCCCTGACCCGTTGGCGCCGACCAGACCGGTCCTGCCGGGTCCGACGGCCAGTTGGAAGTCCTCGAACACGATCGACCCGTCGGGCCAGGCGAAGGAGAGCGCGGAGCAGGTGATCTGGGGGGAAGCGGACATACAGGTCTCCTGGCTGCTGCGAAGGGATGCGAGGCAACGGTGGGAGACACCGGCGTGGGGCACCGGGGAGGGACGGCTCGACAGCCGAGGTCGCACGCGGAGCGCGCAGACAGAGAGCTGCGCGGCACGGTGTCTCAGGACCTCAGAAGAGCAACGTCCTACTCCGTTCGGTGACAACAGGACTGCTGTGCACCGTACGAGGGGCGGCCGGGGGGAGGCAACGTGTTTTTACGGTGGCGGACGGCCGGGGCCGGGACGCCGGGGGAGAGGGCTCGGCGGCGGGTCAGCAGGCGTCGCGCAGCAGTTCGGCGACGTCGTGGTCCAGATCGAGATACAGATGCTCGCGGCCGACCGGAACGACCCCCAGGGAGCGGTCGAGGAAGCGCCGTACCTCCGAGGTGCGGACATGGACCATCGCGACGCCTTCGGGGGCGTGGAATTCGAGGACCGTACGGTCGTAGCCGAACGGCCGCACCCGTACGTCACCGAGCCCGGCCGGTTCGTCCATCCCGACGGTCAGCAACTCCCGGGAGAACGCCCAGGAGACCTCCGTTCCCTCCAGCGTCGCCGTGGCCGGGAACGCCATCCGTACGGCGAAGGGATCCTCACCGTCGTAGCGCAGGGTCGCGGGAACGGTCTCCAGCTGTGGCGCCGAGGCGACCAGCCGGGCTTGCAGGGCCTGCTCGATGACGGTGGACAAGGCCAGCTCCCCTTCGCACGGCTCGGGCGGATGAGTCTCTTCCGCTACAGGGAAAGACGACGCAACGCGCTGAAGAGTGCTCGGTGAACGGCGTGACCTACGTCACCGTTTTTCCTACTCACGGGTCCGTCCCCACGGCGCCGCCCGGCTTCGGACGAAATCGGTCGCGGCCGCTCGCGCCACTACGCTTGGCACACCATGACGACGATCAGGACACCCGCCGACGAGGCCGAAGCCAGGGCGATCCAGGACGAGTTGCGCGAACGGGTCGTGCTCGACGAAGCGGGGCCGGAGGCCGGGACGGGGTTGGTGACCGGGGTCGACGTCGCGTACGACGACGAGCGCGACATCGTGGCGGCCGCCGCCGTCGTCCTCGACGCGGCCACCCTCGCCGTTGTGGACGAGGCGACCGCCGTCGGGCGCGTGGCCTTCCCCTATGTGCCGGGCCTGCTCGCCTTCCGCGAGATCCCGACCGTCCTCGCCGCCCTGGACGCCCTGACGTCGGACCCGGGTCTGATCGTCTGCGACGGTTACGGCCGCGCCCACCCCCGCCGGTTCGGACTCGCCAGCCATCTCGGGGTGCTGACCGGGCTGCCGGTGATCGGTGTCGCCAAGAACCCCTTCACCTTTACTTACGAGCAACCCGGCACCCGGCGCGGCGAGTTCACCCCGCTGCTGGCCGACGACGGCGAGGAGGTGGGCCGGGCGCTGCGTACCCAGGACGGGGTGAAGCCCGTCTTCGTCTCCGTCGGTCACCGCACCGCTCTCGACACCGCCTGCGCGCACACCCTGCGGCTGGCCCCCGACTTCCGTGTCCCGGAGACGACCCGCAGGGCGGACACGCTCTGCCGTCGGGCACTGCGCGAGGCCGTGGAGGCCGCCGAACGGGCCGCGGGGCCGGAGGACACGCGCGGAAATCGATCCGGCGCGGAGCGATGAGTTCCACGCGCCGCCGGAGTCTGCCCACCGGAGAGACGAGCGCGGCGGCCCGTGCTGGGGGCGGGCCGCCGCGTTCCTCCGCCGGAGCGGACGGGTCAGCGTGAGTGCGCGACCCGGAAGACCATCCCGGCCGACCGCAGCCGTTCCAGCAGCGCGTCACCCATCGCGGCGGCCGTGGTGACCTGCCCCGCTGTCCGCGGAAGGTCGTCGAAGGCCAGGCTCAGCGCCGTCTCGGCCAGCATCTTCGCCGTCTCGTCGTAGCCCGGGTCGCCGCCCGTGACCTCGGTGAACACCCTGCGTCCACCGCCCTCGCCCACGAAGCGCGCCTTGAACCAACTGCTGCTCCTGCGCGCCTCGCCCGGCCCGGTACCCGGCGCGAAGCGGTTCGTCAGGGCCCGCCGGACCGCCGGTATCTGCGCCAGCGCGGCGCCCGCGCCCGCCGCCACCGTGCCGCCCAGCGCGACCGGCAGCGTCTTGACACCGGCGAAGTGCCGGTACCGGAAGTCGGGGCCGTACCGGGGCAGCGCCGCCGCCGAGCGCGCCACCACCCGCGCGTCCAGCGTGGGCAGCGGCAGCGCCCAGAAGCCGGTCTCCTTGCTGAAGTGCGGTGTGCCCAGCGGCCCGACGGCCCGCCGTCCCACCAGCCGGGGCTCGTGCAGCCGCCGCTGCTTCGCGGCTTCCATGCTCTGCCGGCCGCGGCTCAGCGCGTTCATGGCCGTGGCGAGGGTTCCGCCGGAGAAGAACGCGTTGGTGCGCACGAACCCGTCGATACGCAGCGGCACGTCCGCCGGCAGCTGCTTGACCGTGAAGTAGGCGCCCAGATCGTGCGGCACGCAGTCGAAACCGCAGGCGTGCAGCAGCCGCGCCCCGGTCTGCCGGGCCCGGTCCTCGTACGCGACATACACCCGGTCGACGAACTCCTGCTCTCCGGTGATGTCCGCGTAGTCCGTCCCGGCCTCCGCGCAGGCCGCGACGAGACCCTCGCCGTGCCAGACGTACGGGCCGACTGTCGTGGCGAGCACCTGCGTGGACTCGGCGAGTTCCCGCAGCGAGGCCGGGTCGGCGGAGTCGGCGACCAGCAGGGAGAGGTCGGCGCAGCGCGGGGCGAGCTTGGCCAGCCGGGTCCGCAGCCTCTCCAGTCTGGCCCGGTCGCGGCCGGCTATCGCCCAGCGGCAGTTCTCCGGCGCGCTCAGGGCGAGATATTCGGCCGTGAGCGTTCCGACGAAGCCTGTCGCCCCGAAGAGCACGATCTGGTACGGGCGTTCTGCGCCGTTCTGCCTGTTCATCCAGTCCTCGCCGTAGCCGGGCCGCTGTCGGTGGCGAAGGCTAGCGCCTGGCGCGGTGGTCCGGGGGAGGGGGTGACCCGCATCGGACACCACACGTGTGCGGGTGTCCGCGCGGGATGTCATTTCGTGGAAGTCTGCGACCATCGGAAAAAGAACAAGCGCTTGCTTGCCGAGCGGCCCCTGCGGGGCTTGTGCGGAGTGGCGGGCGTTCCTAACATCATCGCTGTTACAGCGTTGGTGTCACACTGCTGGGGGCTCACCATGACAGCGACAGCGAACGGCCTCGGCGCCGACGGCCCGGCCGCGAACGGCCCGCTGGCCGGGGTGCGGGTCGTCGAGCTGGCCGGTATCGGGCCCGGCCCGTTCGCCGCCATGCAGCTGGCCGACCTCGGCGCCGACGTCGTACGAGTCGACCGGCCGGGCGGCGCGGGGCTCGGGATCGACCCGCGGTACGACCTCATGAACCGCAACAAACGCTCCGTACTGCTCGACCTCAAGGCCGACGACGGACCCGCCCGGCTCCTCGACCTCGTCGAGCGCGCGGACGTCCTCATCGAGGGCTACCGGCCCGGCGTCGCCGAACGGCTCGGCATCGGCCCCGAGGAGTGTCTCGCCCGCAATCCCCGGCTGGTGTACGGCCGGATGACCGGCTGGGGCCAGGACGGTCCGCTCGCCCAGCGCGCCGGGCACGACATCGACTACATCGCCGTCGCCGGCACCCTCTCCATGTTCGGCGAGGCCGACCGGCCGCCCACCGTCCCCGCCAACCTCGTCGGCGACTACGCGAGCGGCTCGCTCTATCTCGTCATCGGTGTCCTCGCCGCCCTCCAGCACGCCCGCACCCCCGGCGGCACCGGCCAGGTCGTGGACGCGGCGATCGTCGACGGCGCCGCGCATCTGACCACGATGATCCACGCGATGACGGCGGCCGGCGGCTGGCAGGACCGGCGCGGGGCGAACCTGCTGGACGGCGGCGCCCCCTTCTACGGCAACTACGAGACGGCCGACGGCGAGTACATGGCCGTCGGCGCGCTGGAGCAGCGGTTCTACAACGAGTTCATCGAGCTGCTCGGCATCAAGGACGACGTGCCCGCCCGCAAGGACTTCGCCCGCTGGGACGGACTGAAGGCGGCGATCACCGCCCGGTTCAAGGAGAAGACCCGCGCCGAGTGGACGGCCGTCTTCGAGGAGTCCGACGCCTGCGTGGCGCCCGTACTGTCGCTCCGCGAGGCCCCCGCCCACCCGCACCTCGTGGCCCGCGGCACCTTCACCGACCACGCGGGCATCACCCAGCCGGCCCCCGCGCCGCGCTTCTCGGCCACGCCCACCTCCGTACGGAGCGCGCCCGCGCTGCCGGGGGCGGACACCGAGGGGATCGCCGACGACTGGGACGTACCGAGCATCAGGACCAGCAACACCGCCCCCGGCGCCACCGCCTCCAGCACCTCCACCGACTGACGAAAGGCCGCTGTCTTGAGCACCGAAGCGTATGTGTACGACGCGATCCGCACCCCGCGCGGTCGCGGCAAGGCCAACGGTGCCCTGCACGGCACCAAGCCGATCGATCTCGTCGTCGGTCTGATCCACGAGATCCGCGACCGTTTCCCCGGTCTCGACCCGGCGGCGATCGACGACGTCGTCCTCGGGGTCGTCAGCCCCCTCGGCGACCAGGGCTCCGACATCGCGCGCGTCGCCGCCGTCGCCGCCGGACTGCCCGACACCGTCGCCGGCGTCCAGGAGAACCGCTTCTGCGCCTCCGGCCTCGAAGCCGTCAACCTGGCCGCCGCCAAGATCCGTTCCGGCTGGGAGGACCTGGTCCTGGCCGGCGGTGTCGAGTCGATGTCACGCGTGCCGATGGGCTCCGACGGCGGCGCCTGGGCGATGGACCCGATGACCAGCATCCGTACGGGCTTCGCCCCCCAGGGCATCGGCGCCGACCTGATCGCCACCATCGGCGGCTTCACCCGGCGCGACGTGGACGAGTTCGCCGCGCTGTCCCAGGAGCGCGCGGCGGCGGCCTGGAAGGACGGCCGGTTCGACCGCTCCGTCGTACCCGTGGTCGACGTCAACGGACTCACCGTCCTCGACCACGACGAGCACCTGCGACCCGGCACTACCGCCGACTCGCTCGCCGCGCTCAAGCCCTCCTTCGCCCAGATCGGCGAGCTCGGCGGATTCGACGCGGTGGCCCTCCAGAAGTACCACTGGGTCGAGAAGATCGACCACGTCCACCACGCGGGCAACTCCTCCGGCATCGTGGACGGCGCTTCCCTCGTCGCGATCGGCTCGAAGGAGACCGGCGAGCGCTTCGGCATGAGGCCCCGTGCCCGGATCGTCTCGGCCGCCGTGTCCGGCTCCGAGCCCACGATCATGCTGACCGGGCCCGCGCCCGCCAGCCGCAAGGCACTGGCCAAGGCCGGACTGACCATCGACGACATCGACCTCGTGGAGATCAACGAGGCGTTCGCCGCCGTCGTCCTGCGCTACGTCGCCGACATGGGGCTCTCCCTGGACAAGGTCAACGTCAACGGCGGCGCCATCGCGCTCGGCCACCCGCTCGGCGCCACCGGCGCGATGATCCTCGGCACCCTCGTGGACGAACTGGAGCGCCAGGACAAGCGGTACGGCCTCGCCACGCTCTGCGTCGGCGGCGGCATGGGAGTCGCCACCATCGTCGAACGCGTCTGACCGTCCCCCTCCGCACGGGCCAACACCCCACGCACCTCTACGGAGCAGCAGCATGAGCGAGTCCACCACCATCCGCTGGGAGCAGGACGGGACGGGCGTCGTCACCCTCGTCCTCGACGATCCCGCCCAGTCGGCCAACACCATGAACCAGGCCTTCCGGACCTCCGTCGCCGCCGTCGCCGAACGCGCGGAGGCCGAGAAGGACGGCATCCGCGGCATCATCGTCACCTCCGCCAAGAAGACCTTCTTCGCCGGCGGCGACCTCAAGGACATGATCAAGCTCGGTCCGGACGACGCCCGGCAGGCGTTCGACGCGGGCCTCGCGGTCAAACGCGCCCTGCGCACCATCGAGACGCTCGGCAAACCCGTCGTCGCGGCCATCAACGGCGCGGCCCTGGGCGGCGGTTACGAGATCGCCCTCGCCTGCCACCACCGGATCGCCCTCGACGCGCCGGGCTCGAAGATCGGCCTGCCCGAGGTCACCCTCGGCCTGCTGCCCGCGGGCGGCGGCGTCACCCGTACGGTACGGCTCCTCGGCATCTCCGACGCGCTGCTCAAGGTGCTGCTCCAGGGCACCCAGTACTCGCCGCGCCGCGCGCTGGAGAACGGGCTCGTCCACGAGGTCGCCGCCAGCACCGAGGAGATGCTGGACCGGGCGCGCGCGTTCATCGACGCGCACCCCGAGTCGTCGCAGCCCTGGGACGTCAAGGGCTACAAGATCCCCGGCGGCACGCCCTCCAGTCCCCGCTTCGCCGCCAACCTCCCCGCCTTCCCCGCCAACCTCAAGAAGCAGACCGGCGGCGCGCCCTACCCCGCCCCCCGCAACATCCTGGCCGCCGCCGTCGAGGGCTCGCAGGTCGACTTCGAGACCGCGCAGGTCATCGAGGCCAGATACTTCACCGAGCTGGTCACCGGGCAGACCGCCAAGAACATGATCCAGGCGTTCTTCTTCGACCTCCAGGCGGTCAACTCGGGCGCCAGCCGCCCCCAGGGCATCGAGAAGCGCCCGGTGCGCAAGGTCGCCGTCCTCGGCGCCGGGATGATGGGCGCGGGCATCGCCTACTCCTGCGCCCGCGCCGGTATCGACGTCGTCCTCAAGGACGTCACGGCGGAGGCCGCGGCCAAGGGCAAGGCGTACTCGGAGAAGCTGCTGGCCAAGGCGGTCTCCCGGGGCCGTACGACCGAGGCCGACCGTGACGCGCTCCTGGCGCGGATCACCCCCACCGGCCAGGTGGCCGACCTCGCGGGCTGCGACGCGGTGATCGAGGCGGTCTTCGAGGACACCGCGCTCAAGCACAAGGTCTTCCAGGAGATCCAGGACGTGGTCGAGCCCGACGCGCTCCTGTGCTCCAACACCTCGACGCTGCCCATCACCGCCCTCGCCCACGGCGTCACCCGGCCCCTGGACTTCATCGGGCTGCACTTCTTCTCACCCGTCGACAAGATGCCGCTCGTGGAGATCATCAGGGGCGAGAAGACCGGCGACGAAGCGCTCGCGCGCGCCTTCGACCTGGTACGGCAGATCAGGAAGACGCCGATCGTCGTCAACGACTCCCGCGGTTTCTTCACCTCGCGCGTCATCGGGCAGTTCATCAACGAGGGCGTCGCGATGGTCGCCGAGGGCGTCGAGCCCGCGTCCGTCGAGCAGGCGGCGGCGCAGGCCGGCTACCCGGCCAAGGTCCTCTCCCTGATGGACGAGCTGACCCTCACCCTGCCGCGCAGGATCCGTGACGAGACCCGCCGCGCGACCGAGGAGGCGGGCGGCAGCTGGACCCCGCACCCGGCGGACACGGTCATCGACCGCATGGTGGACGACTTCGGCCGCCCGGGACGCAGCGGCGGCGCCGGCTTCTACGACTACGCCGACGACGGCAGCCGCGCCGGCCTCTGGCCGGGTCTGCGCGAGCACTTCACCAAGCCGGATGTGGACGTGCCGTTCACCGACCTCAAGGAGCGCATGCTCTTCTCCGAGGCGCTGGACTCCGTGCGCTGCCTGGAGGAGAACGTCCTGACGACGGTGGCCGACGCGAACATCGGCTCCATCATGGGCATCGGCTTCCCGGCCTGGACCGGTGGCGTTCTCCAGTACATCAACGGGTACGAGGGCGGCCTGCCCGGCTTCGTCGCGCGGGCGCGTGAGCTGGCCGCGTCGTACGGGGAGCGGTTCACTCCGCCCGCGTCACTCGTGGCGAAGGCGGAGCGGGGCGAGACGTACCACGACGGCTGAGCTCCCGCGCGGGCCGCCTCACGCCTGGGTGAACGCGGCCCGCAGCTCCTCCTTCAGCGACCGCTGGAAGGCGGTGACCAGCGCCTGCACCACCATCGGCTGCATATGGGCGGACAGCGACCTCATCGCGGCCACCCGCTCCGGATCCGGCTCGCTCTCCTCGTACGGAATCCACACCTCGTCCCGGAAGAGACGCGACAGCTCGTGCGCGGCCGAGCGGGTGTGCTCCAGCAGCACCGTACGGGCGGCGAGGATCGTCTCGTGCGCGATCGGCACGTCCAGCAGCTCGACCCCGAGGCGCAGCAGCCCCGGATCGAGCCGGTAGTGGCCGGAGGAGTCGGAGGAGTCGGCCCGGGCCAGGACGCCCATCGCCGCGAGGCGGTCCACGTCCTCGTCGGTGAGGGCCCGCCCGGCGCGCCGCTCCAGCTCGGCCCGTGTCGCGTCCTCGGCCGAGTCCGGCGCCCAGGTCGCCACCAGCGCCCGGTGGATCGCCAGATCGTGCGCGCTCACGTCCGGCGGCAGCTGCTCCAGATACCGCTCGACGGCCGCGAGCGTCATGCCCTGGTGCTGAAGCTCCTCGATGAGCGCGAGCCGGGAGATATGGTCCCGGCCGTAGTGGCCCACGCGGCGGGGGCCGATCACCGGGGGCGGCAGCAGACCACGGGTGCTGTAGAAGCGGATGGTACGCACCGTGACACCGGCGCGGGCGGCCAGCTCGTCGACGGTGAGCGTCGGCTCCGGGGACGGCCGGCCGTCGGCGGTCCCCGCCCCCGCGCCGCTCTCCGTTCCGGCCTCTGTATCCATGCCGACAGTATTGCTGTCTCACCACTACTGCGAAAGACGGACGAGGAGCGTGATCCGGACGAGTCCGAACGGGCGGCGCGGGCCTCGGGCCGTGGGGTACTGTGACCCGACCTACGCAGAGCTCGACCGAGGAGGTGGGACCCATTACCGCAGTGTCAGGCCGGGTGCTCCCCACTCACGGCCGCGCGGTCCGCCCGACAGGCTGAGACCGCGGGAGCGCCCGTGAAGCGCCCCGAAAGGTTTCCATGTCGGCAACACCCTCCTCCCCGTTCTCCCCTTCCTCGCCGCCCTCCCTCACCGCCGTCGTCACCACGCTGCGCGCCGCCGGCTGCGTCTTCGCCGAGGACGAGGCCCGGCTCCTGGTCTCCGCCGCCGGCACCCCCGCCGACCTCGCCGACATGGTGAGCCGCCGTGCGGCCGGACAGCCCCTGGAGCATGTCGTCGGCTGGGCCGAGTTCCACGGCCTGCGGATAGCCGTCGACACCGGGGTCTTCGTCCCCCGGCGCCGTACGGAATTCCTCGTACGCCAGGCGACGGCCCTGATCCATCAGGCCCCCGCCGGACGGCCCGTCGTGGTCGTCGACCTCTGCTGCGGCTCCGGTGCGCTCGGCGCGGCGCTGCTCGCGACGGCGCACGACCCCGTCGAGCTGTACGCCTCCGACCTCGACCCGGCGGCCGTGGCCTGCGCCCGCCGCAATGTCGCCGCCGGCGGCACGGTCCTCGAAGGGGACCTCTTCGATCCGCTGCCGGACGACCTTCGGGGCCGTATCGACATCCTTCTCGCCAACGTGCCCTACGTACCGACCGGAGAGGTCCCCCTGCTGCCGTCCGAGGCGCGCGAGCACGAGCCGCTGATGGCGCTCGACGGCGGCGCCGACGGGCTCGACGTCCTGCGGCGCGTGACGGCCCGCGCCCCGGGCTGGCTGGCGCCCGGCGGCCATCTGCTGTTCGAGACCAGCGAGCGCCAGGTCCCGGGCGCCGTCGGCACGGTCAGGAGCGACGGGCTGGCCCCGCGCGTCGTGACCTCCGAGGAGTGGGACGCCACCGTCGTCGTCGCCCAACTGAGGGGCGCCCGGCTGGGACCGCTGACGCTCACCCCGGACCCGCGGGGCCGCTAGGGCGTGTCCGCAAAGTCTGTTGGTCGTTGGTAAGTCGTGGTGAGACGTCATGAGTTGACTGATG
>NZ_BMMV01000018.1:0-57909 GCF_014646115.1 Streptomyces camponoticapitis
GAGACCGTACGCATCCACGGCCGCACCGTCGTCATGGTCACCCACGACCCGGTCGCCGCCTCCTTCGCGGACTCCGTGATCTTCCTCGCCGACGGCCGCCTGGCCGGGCAGATCGACCGGCCGACCGTCGACGCCGTCGCCGAGCGCCTCGCGCACCTCGGAGACACCGTCAACCAGCCGGGCACCGGCTCGGCCGCCCGGTTCGCCACCAACGCCTACGCGGGGGTCTGAGACATGTTCACTCTCGCCATGAGCTCCATCCGCCGGCGCCCCGGGCGCTTCATCGCCACCCTGCTCTCCACCTTCCTGGGCGCGGCGGTCATCATGACCTTCAGCTCGATGCACGACACGGCCGCGGCTCCGGGCATCGACAGTCTCAGCAAGGAGTCCATCACCACCGCCGCGAACGTGGTCGGCGGCTACGGCGCCCTCCTCGTCTTCTTCGCCATCGCCTCCACGCTCACCGTCAACGTTCGCCAGCGCCGCGAGGAGATCTCGCTGCTGCGCCGGAGCGGGGCGACCCCCGCGCAGATCAAGCGGATGGTGGTCTTCGAGGCCGCCGTGGTGGGGATCGCCGGAACGCTGCTGGCGATCGTGCCCGCGATGATCGGCGGCGAGCAGCTGCTCAACGTCTTCAAGGACACCGACCAGGTCGCCGCCGGTGTGGACCACGCCTTCGGCGCGATCGCCCTGACCTTCGGTGCGACCGTCACCCTGCTGACCTCCGTCGGCGCCGCGTTCCTCGCGGTCCGCCGGGCGACCAAGGAAGCGGCCGGCGGCCGCAAGTCCCGCGGCCGGGTGAAGACCTTCGCCGGAGTCGCCGCCCTGCTCCTGGGTGCCGGCACCGTCGGCTCCACCTTCGCCATGGACAAGACGGACGTCGCGCTGATGGCCGCCCCCGGCTACGGTGCCATCCTGCTCGCCGCGGGCTTCGCGATCCTCTCGCCCGCACTGCTGCGGATCCTGCTCGGCGCCCTGGCCAAGCCGCTGACCCTGGTCTTCGGCGCCAGCGGTTATCTGACCATCCACAACATGCGCCAGCGCGCCGCGCAGCTCTCCAGCGTGCTCATGCCGCTGATCCTCTTCATCAGCATCGCCACGGCCATCTTCTACATGCAGGTCATCGAGAACGACGCGGCCGACGCCGCCGGCCTCACCCGGTCCGGCGAGGACATGAGCGTGCAGACACTCAACTTCGTGATCGCGGGCATCATCGTGATCTTCGCCTGCATCATGCTGGTCAACAGCCTCTACGCGGCGACCACTTACCGCACCAGGGAGTTCGGCCAGCAGCGTCTCACCGGCGCCACGCCGGGTCAGGTCCTGGGCATGATCAGTCTCGAATCGCTCATCCTGACGGTCTTCGGGGTCTTCTTCGCGACGCTGTCGGCGATCGCCGGGATCGTCTCCTTCAGCATCGTCCGCACCGACACCGCCGTCCCGGACCAGAGCCTCGGGATCTGGCTGGCCGTCGTGGGCATCGGCGCCGTCGCGACGATCGTCACCAGCGTGGGTACGGCCTACCGCGGCCTGCGCACCCCGGCTGTCGAGGCGGTGGCACTGGCCGCCTGACATGACGCACCGGACAGCACATCACCGACAGGAAAAGCCGCCGAGGGGCAGTCGCGCACAGCGACTGCCCCTCCGGGCTTTCCCGGACGACCGTTTCCCGTGGGGCCAGTTCCCCTACGACGGGTCGTACGCGCAGGGCGACGCGACCGAGCCGGTGAACCGCCCCCCGTCCCGCCACTCGAAGAGGAGCCTGGTGTCACCACCGTCGTCGGACGGGCCCTCCCGCGAGGCACGGAGCGTCAGGCTCTCCGCCGGTCCGGCCGTCGTGGCCGGCCGGTACGCCCCGTCGAACCTCTCGTACGACTCGATGTCCCAGCCCTCCTCCCCGAGATGCCGGTGCAGCCGCTTCAGCGCGGGCGCGGCCTCGGCCTCCGTCACACCGTCGACCTCCCACACCTCCGAGAGGCTGTACGCGCCCTCGACCGGTTCGTCGGCGACGCTCTCCAGACCGCCGGGGTAACAGAGCGACTCGCTCGCCATGCCGGACTCCAGGTCCGCGTACGGGAAGTCCAGCACCCCGTACGCGTCGTCCGAGACGGCGCCGATCCGGTCCGCCATCTCCTCCGGGCCGACGCGCTCGTACTCCTCCGGCGTACCGCGCTGCACCCCGTACGTGACGAGGAAGCCGAGTACGACGAGTACCGGTACGGCCACGAGCAGCCCGCACCCGATCCCCACGCCCCGCTTCACGGCACCGCCCCCGGTGCCGGCCGAGCCGTCCAGGTCCTTGAAGCCCTTGGCGTCATTCATATGACCGAAGTTATTCCCGGAGAACCGAATGTGGGCATCCGCTCACCTACTCATCTCCGCCCCGGAATCGTCGGACCCCGCTCGTATGCTCGGAGATATGACGACGAGCGCCACGTCCCCCTCCGGCCACCCCTCCGGCTCCCCCTCCCCTTCCGCTCCCACCGCCAACTCCATGCGCCGCGCGCTCAAACGCGCCAGGGACGGTGTCGCGCTCGACGTCGGCGAGGCCGCCGTTCTGCTCCAGGCGCGCGGCGACGACCTGAAGGACCTGGCCGCCTCCGCCGCGCGGGTCCGCGACGCCGGGCTCGAAGCCGTCGGACGGCCCGGGATCATCACGTACTCCCGCAAGGTCTTCATCCCGCTGACCCGCCTCTGCCGCGACAAGTGCCACTACTGCACGTTCGTCACCGTCCCCGGCAAGGTCCGCCGCGCCGGCCACGGCATGTATCTGTCGCCCGACGAAGTCCTGGCCATCGCCCGCGAGGGCGCCGAAATGGGCTGCAAGGAAGCGCTGTTCACGCTGGGCGACCGGCCCGAGGACCGCTGGCCCGAGGCGAAGGAGTGGCTGGAGGCGGAGGGCTACGACGACACCCTCGCGTACGTACGGGCCATGGCCATCCGCGTCCTGGAGGAGACCGGCCTCCTGCCGCACCTCAACCCCGGCGTACTCGGCTGGACCGACTTCCAGCGGCTCAAGCCCGTCGCTCCCAGCATGGGCATGATGCTGGAGACGACCGCCACCCGCCTCTGGTCCGAGCCCGGCGGCCCGCACCACGGCTCCCCGGACAAGGAGCCCGCCGTACGGCTGCGGGTGCTCGAAGACGCGGGCCGGTCCAACGTCCCCTTCACCACCGGCATCCTGATCGGCATCGGCGAGAACTACGAGGAACGCGCCGACTCCCTCTTCGAACTGCGCCGCACCGCCCGCGCCTACCACGGCATCCAGGAAGTCATCGTCCAGAACTTCCGTGCCAAGCCCGACACCGCGATGCGCGCCATGCCCGACGCCGAGCTGGAGGAGCTGGCCGCGACGATCGCCGTCGCCCGGCATCTCCTCGGCCCGGCGGCCCGGATCCAGGCCCCGCCCAACCTCGTGGACGAGGAGTACGCGCTCCTCATCGGCGCCGGCATCGACGACTGGGGCGGCGTCTCACCGCTCACCCCCGACCATGTGAACCCCGAGCGCCCCTGGCCGCACATCGACGAGCTCGCCGAGCGCACCGCCGCCGCCGGGTTCGAGCTGCGCGAACGGCTCACGATCTACCCGGAGTTCATTCAGCGCGGCGAGCCCTGGCTCGACCCGCGTGTGATGCCGCACGTGCGGGCGCTCGCCGACCCGGCGACCGGGCTCGCCCGCGAAGGCGTCAAGCCGGCCGGGCTGCCGTGGCAGGAGCCCGACGAGGGTTTCACCGCCACCGGCCGTACCGATCTGCACCGCACCATCGACACCGAGGGCCGCACCGGCGACCGGCGCGACGACTTCGACCACGTGTACGGCGACTGGGACGCGTTGCGGGAGGCCGCCGCGCCCGGCATGGTGCCCCAGCGCATCGACACCGACGTCAAACAGGCGCTGAAGCAGGCCGCCGCCGACCCGACGAAGCTCACCGACGACGAGGCGCTCGCGCTGCTGCACGCCGACGGACCCGCGCTCGACGCGCTGACCCGGATCGCCGACGAACTGCGCCGCGAGGTGGTCGGCGACGACGTCACGTACATCGTCACGCGCAACATCAACTTCACCAACGTCTGCTACACCGGCTGCCGTTTCTGCGCCTTCGCCCAGCGCCGTACGGACGCCGACGCGTACACCCTCTCCCTCGACCAGGTCGCCGACCGCGCCGCGCAGGCGTGGGACGTCGGCGCCGTCGAGGTCTGCATGCAGGGCGGCATCCACCCGGATCTGCCCGGCACGGCGTACTTCGACATCGCGCGCGCCGTCAAGGAGCGCGTGCCGGGCATGCACGTGCACGCCTTCTCGCCGATGGAGGTCGTCAACGGCGCGTCGCGCACCGGGATGCCGATCCGCGAGTGGCTCACCGCCGCGAAGGAGGCCGGGCTCGACTCGATCCCGGGCACGGCCGCCGAGATCCTGGACGACGAGGTGCGCTGGATCCTCACCAAGGGCAAGCTTCCGACGGCGACATGGATCGAGGTCGTGGAGACCGCGCACTCGCTGGGCATCCGCTCCAGCTCCACGATGATGTACGGCCATGTGGACCAGCCCCGCCACTGGCTGGGGCACTTCCGCACCCTGGCCGGTATGCAGCGCAAGGCGCTGGAGGCGGGGCGCGAGGGCTTCACGGAATTCGTCACGCTGCCCTTCATCCACACCAACGCGCCGGTCTATCTGGCCGGCATCGCCCGCCCCGGCCCGACCACCCGCGACAACCGCGCGGTCATGGCGATGGCCCGGCTCCTCCTCCACCCGTACATCACCAACATCCAGACGAGCTGGGTGAAACTCGGCACGGAAGGCGCCGCCGAGATGCTGCGCTCCGGCGCGAACGACCTCGGCGGCACGCTGATGGAGGAGACCATCTCCCGTATGGCGGGCTCCAGTTACGGCTCGTACCGCTCGGTCAAGGACCTGATCGCCATCGCCGACGCCGCGGGCCGGCCGGCCAGGCCGCGGACCACGCTGTACGGCGAGGTGCCCGAGGAGCGCGTACGGGCGGCGGCGGCGTCCGACGGGCACCTGCCGGAGCTGCTGCCGCTGCTGCCCGCGGAGTGACGGTGGGCCGGTGGCCGGGGACGGACCGGCCACCGGCCGCCCGTGCAGAACCGTCCGTTCCCGTTCGATTACAGTGCTGCGCCAGAGCGCGTTGCACGGATCGGGAGGGAGGGACGCGTGAACAGGCCAGCCACCGCCATATGGGGCCGGGCGGAACAGCAGGACTTCCGCAGCCGCGTCCGTGGCTGCCTGCTCGGGGGAGCGATCGGCGACGCGCTGGGAGCGGGGGTCGACACGCTCACCCTCGACGAGACCCGCACCGCGCACGGCGCCGATGGCGTCACCGACTTCGCCCCCGCCTACGGCCGGCGCGGCGCGGTCGCCGCCGCCACCCAGCTGACCCTCTTCACCGTCGACGGCCTCATCCGCGCCCAGGTCCGGCGCGACACCGGAGCCTGGCACCCGCCGACGGACGTGCACCGCGCGTATCTGCGCTGGGCCGCCACCCAGAGCGACTGGGGACCGGACGAGCGCCGCAAGGACAACGGCTGGCTCGCGCAGGAGGAGTGGCTGTACGCGCGCCGGGACCCGTCCGTCTCCTGCCTCACCGGGCTGGGCGACGAAGTGATGGGGACGCTGGAGAAGCCCAAGAACCCGACCGCGCGCGACGCGGGCGCGCTGGTGCGCTCGGCGCCGTTCGGGCTGCTGGTCGGCTGGGAGCCGCAGTTGGTGTGCCAGCTCGCCGTGGAGTGCGCGGCGCAGACGCACGGCCATCCCACCGCGTATCTGTCGGCCGGTGCCTTCGCCGTGATCGTGCACGGCGTCGCGCGCGGCGAGAGCGTCGACGCGGCCGTGCAGCGGGCTCTGGCCCTGCTGACGCACCGGCCCGGCCACCAGCCCGTCACCGACGCGCTGGGGCAGGCGCTCGGAGCCGTACGGCAGGGGATCCCGACCCCGGGCCGGGTCGCGGTGCTCGCGGAGGGCCGGGCGGCGGAGGACTCGCTGGCGGTGGCCGTGTACTGCGCGCTGGTCGGCGAGGACGTACGCCACGGCCTGCGGCTGGCCGTCAACCACGACGGGCCGTCCTCGGCGACCGGGGCGCTCTGCGGCGCCCTGCTCGGCGCGATGCACGGGGAGACGGCCCTGCCGCCCGCGTGGCTGGCCGAGTTGGAGGGCCGCCCGACGCTCCTGGAGATCGCGGACGACTTCGCGATGGAGATGACACAGGGCCCGGCGCTGCACAGCCCCGCGGTCACGGCGTCGGGCTGGCTGACGCGGTATCCGCGGGGCTAGGGCGTATCCGTGAAGTCCCGCCTGGTCCGGGGTGCCGGGTACGGCGCTACTTCGCGGACCCGCCCTGGCGGGTGCTGGCGCTTGTCCTCAGACGCCGGACGGGCTGGAAAGTCGCAGCCCGTCCGGCCTTTGAGGACGAACCGGCCCCCCGGCGCCGGGCCCGGTGACGCGAGTCCGGGCCCGGCACCTGGCCGAGAGGCACCGCGTCAGCCGTCCGCGCCCTCACGGCCCCGCAGCTTCGCGTCGCCCGACGCGGCCGGCGCGGGCACCGGGACCGCCGCCGCGAGCGCGTCCGAACCGTCGTCGTCGTTGTTGATCTTCTCCAGCACGGCGTCCCGCTCCGGGGTGTCCTCCGGCTTGATGAAGCCGATCAGGACGTAGAGGACGAGGGAGACGGCGAGCGGGATCGACACCTGGTACTGGAGCGGCACTCCGCCGTCCACGTTCCAGCTGATCGGGTAGTTGACCAGCCAGAAGGTGACCAGACCGACGGCCCAGCTGATCAGCGCGGCGGTGGGCCCGCTCTTGCGGAACCACGGCAGCAGACCCAGCATCAGCGGGATCGCGATCGGCCCCATGAGTCCGGCGACCCACTTGATGACGACCGTGATGATGTCGCCGAAGAAGGGCGAGTTGACCTGCGTCGCGATGGCCATCGAGAGACCGAGGAAGAGCAGCGTCGTCCAGCGGGCTGCGAGCAGCCCGACCCGGGTGTCCCACTCCCGTACCTTGCGGGACATCGCCGGCATGATGTCGCGGGTCACGACCGCCGCGATGGCGTTCGCGTCCGAGGAGCACATGGCCATCGTGTGCGAGAAGAAGCCGACGATGACCAGGCCCAGCAGACCGTGCGGCAGGAGCTGTTCGGCCATCAGCGCGTAGCTGTCGGCCGGTACGTCCGTGTCGATGAGGACCGGCGCGACCCACATCGGGAAGAACAGCACCAGCGGCCAGATCAGCCACAGCACGGCCGACAGCGCGCCGGAGCGCGTCGCGGACTTGGCGGAGTCGGTCGCCATGTAGCGCTGCGCCTGGTTCCACATGCCGCCGTTGTACTCGAAGGTCTTGATGAAGAGGTACGCGATCAGGAAGACCATCATGTAGGGCCCGGCGAGCGGCTCGGTGTGGCCCTGGAGTTCGGGCTCGTCCCAGACGTTCCACAGGCTGCTGAACCCGCCCAGCTCCGCCAGGACGGCGACGAGCATCGCGATACCGGCGACGAACTGGATGATGAACTGGCCCAATTCGGTCAGGGCGTCGGCCCACAGACCGCCGACGGTGCAGTAGACCGCGGTGACCGCGCCCGTGATCAGGATGCCCATGTTGAGCGAGACACCGGTGAAGACGGAGAGCAGGGTGGCGATGGCGGCCCACTTGGCGCCGACGTCCACGATCTTCAGCAGCACACCGGACCAGGCGAGCGCCTGCTGGGTCGGCAGGTTGTAGCGGTTCTTCAGGTATTCGAGCGGCGACGAGACATGCAGCCGCGAGCGCACCCGGTTGAGCCGCGGAGCGAAGAGCTTGGCCCCGATCGCGATGCCGATGGCGATGGGGAACGACCAGGTGACGTACGACGTGACGCCGTACGTGTACGCGATGGCCGCGTAACCGGTGAACATCACCGCGCTGTAGCCGGACATGTGGTGCGAGATGCCGGAAAGCCACCACGGCATCTTGCCGCCGGCGGTGAAGTAGTCGTGGACGTCGCCCACGCGCTTGTGGGACCAGACGCCGATCGCGACCATCACACCGAAGTATCCGATGAGCACGGTCCAGTCGAGACTGTTCATGTGCCCCCTCCAGGGGTCCGCCTTGTGAACGTTGGTGCGCTCCGCCAGTACGTCCGGTCAGCGGCGCCCCCGTGCGGGAGCGGGGACTTCGGGGATTGAACCGCTACTCGCGGCAGCGGGTCAAGGGTTCCAGCGGTCATAAATGTGAACACGGATCAGAAAGCCGAACGATTTTACCGGTTCTTGACCTTGCTAGGCGTTGTCGTGAACGTGACGGGAACCACACGATGGGCGGGCACTTCGTCAGATGCGGCAGGAGTCACGGCAACAACAGGAACGACCGCACGGGATGCGGGTCCCGTGCGGCCGAGAGGGAGTTCGTGTGAAGTGAGGGCATGGCCGAGCCCCCTCGGCCAGGACGGCGGACAGGTCGAGAGGGCTCATTCCGTGCTGTGACGCGGTGGTGCGAAGGGCTCAGCCGAGGTCGAAAGCGCCCCGGTTCATCTCTTGTACGAAAGTGGTCCACGATCCCGGGACAAAGGTGATCGAGGGACCTTCGGGGGCCTTCGAGTCCCGTACGTCAATCGCCCGCACGACGGGAGACTTGACTTCAACGCATGCGCCGTTTCCGCCGGAGTACGAGGACTTGGTCCAGGTGTCCGTGGCGCCCTGAAGAATTGCCATGTTCGGTTCGCTCCGATTCAGCAAGTGGTGTCAATACGCCAACTTCTTGCTGGCAAGATCGACGCTACTAGCCTGGATGGACGCGTGGGGCGGACGTTCACTCGACCGGATGGGATATCCCGGTGGACTCTTCCGATGCGAGTCCACCGGGTGTATTCTGCCGCCCCGACCTTGCTTAACTGCCCTTAACGGGCGTATCCCTTGGCGATGTCCGAGATGAACTCGCGGGTCTGGTCCGCATTCAGCGCCTGCGCGCGAAGGTGTTCATACATCACGCTGTACTTCTGGACGTCGTTCGCCTTCTCCAGATAAAGATCACTCGTGACGCCCTCGATGTACACCACGCTCGAATCCGTGGCGTCGGGGAATTCAAGAATCGCGTAATGCCCGCTGATGCCCGGATGGGCGCCCATCTCGAACGGCAGAACCTGCACCGTGACATGGGGGAGCTGCGACAGCTCGACCAGGAACTCCAGCTGCTCACGCATCAGATGCCTGCCGCCGACCACGCGGCGCAGCGCCGACTCGTCGATCACGGCCCACAGACGCAGGGGCTGCTCCGGCGCGTTGACCCGCTCCTGGCGGCGCACCCGTACGCTGACGCGCTTCTCGACATCCGCCGGCGAGGTCTCCGGGAGCGCGCCGGTGATCAGCGCCTCCGCGTAGCCCCGGGTCTGGAGCAGTCCGGGCACGACCTGGGGCTCGTACACGCGCAGCGAGGCCGCGTCCGTCTCCAGGCCGATGTAGACGCTGTACGGGATATCGCCGAAGGCGTGCCACCAGCCCTGCTGGCGCGAGTCCTTGGCCATTTGCATGAGCGAGTCGACAATGCGGTTGTCCTCGACCTCGTACACACCGCACAGGTCGCGGACATCGCGCTGGCTGATGGAACGGCGACCGTTCTCAAGACGGCTGATCTTCGACTGGGAGACCAGCAGGCGCTCCGCCACCTCCTCGGCCGTCATGCCTTTGACCTCGCGGAGCCGGCGCAGCTCCTGGCCCAATCGGCGTCGCCTGACGGTGGGATTGACACTGGACGCCACGGAAACGGCACCTCCTGCTGAGTAACTGCGTAGCTCTGTGTGTCTACGTCTCAGCAGACTGCCACCGATAGGGTCAACTGCGCTGGAAAACAGGCACAGAGAAGAAAGCGGTCGTGATAAGTGGACACGTCGCCGCCGGATCTGTATCCGGGCGCGCGACGCGCGGGGGCAGCCGGTTGTACGGCTGGACCCCGCGCGTCTCTTGCGGCTCCCGAACCGGGTCTCTGGGGACGTCGGCGCGGCGGATTCGGATACCCGCGTGCTGGCGTGTCCGTGCTCTCTCGGTGTTCTGTCGGTGCTCTCAGTGCGCCGCGACGCGGGCCATGCCGCCGCGCTGCGGTTGCATCGGTACGGCCGGCGGTCGGCCTCCCGGTGCGGGGTTACGGCGTGGCTGAGCGGCCACACCGTTCTGGACGTCCATCACGGCATGCGCCACGAGACCGCCCATGGGGTCGTGTCTGATCAGATCCCGGAGCCGGGAGCGCGACGAGCGCCCCTCGTTACCGGGGTACAGGTGCTTGCCCAGTCCGACCGCGTGGGCCAGTGCGGCGAGCGCCGCGGTCCGCGGGTCCGGCGGTACGCCGGTGCGGATCGCACTGTCCAGCCGTGACCTGATGTCGCGGCTGATCGCCGTCTCCGTCGCCTGGTAGCGAGTCGTCGGCAGAACTCCGCACATCTGGCCCGCGACGGCATGAACCATGCCGCACCGCTCCAGATGCGAGAGGTAAATCTGACGGAGCCCCAATCGGGGCCCGCCGATCCAGTGAACTGCGCGAACCGGACTGCCACGTCTGCGCAGCAGTTCCAGCGCGGAGTCCAGAGTCGGATCTCCGGTCGGCCGTGGCATCACCACGGCGATACGATCCCCGTCAGGGGCTATCCGTCCTGCCAGAGCCAGCTCTACTAGCTGTGCTCCGGCCAGGCCGAGGTCGAGCGACTGCGGCTGCGCTGTGGTACCCGTGGCCGGGTCCAGAGCGAGCAGCAGAAGCTCCTCCGGAATTGTTCTGCGGCTCCTGCCCATCCATGCCTCCCCGCGTGGATGAATGACAGGGTGACCCCTCTCACATTGGTCTGTCGAGAGTGCCTGGTCGCTTTGTACGGGAACCGTTATGTATGTCGTTCTCGTCTTGCGCTTGGGCTGTGGTTTCACACAGGACACTGATAATCGGTTCGGAGAGTGCGGCGGAGCACGCGACGCGCCGCACACGCATGAGGAGGCACGGTGGCGGGCGAGTCCCCCGACAAGTCGGAGCAGCGGAAGTCGTCGGGGGAGGCGACTCATGAACAGGACCCGAGGTTCGCGGTCTTCCGGGAGTCGGATGCCACTGCCGGGGAGGCGGAGGGCGGCGCCGACACGGCCAAGGACGCGGCGCCGGGGACGGACGGTTCCGCGGCGGACACGCCGGAGCCCGCTGGCGACCGCGCGACGGCCGTTTTCACGGTCCGGGGTGAGTCGGGGCGCTCTGAGGCCCCTGAGGCCGCTGGGGCGCGTGTGACGGCTCCTGAGGGACCTTCGACGCGGGGCCCGTCCGAGCCGGAGGCCGACGTCGCGGAGGCGAAGCCGGAAACGCGGGGTGGCGAGACGCCCGCCGCGCCGGAGGAGGCCGAAGCCGACGCCGACCGGAGGACGGCCGTTTTCCGGGCGCCGGAGGCCGAACCGGGAGCCGCGGCCGAACGAAAGTCCGGCCCGGACGCCGGGCCCGCCGCGCCGAGGCCCGGTGTTTCCAAGACGGTGGAGCCCGAACCGGAATCCCCGGGCGGCGCGAAGTCCGGGGCCGCCCCGGCCACTTCCGGGCCTGATGCCGAAGAGCGCGCCGTCCCGGCGCCTGACACCGCTGCCGACAAACCGGAAGCCCGGCGGGGCGCCGCGCCCGCGTCGAAGTCCGATGGCGCGTCGGTCACTGCCGAGCCGGAAGCCGAGAAGCGGGGTGACTCGGCGTCTGCCGAGCCGGGAACCGGCGGTGGCGCGAAGCCCGGGGATGCGTCCAGCGCGCCGAAGACGCCGTCCGTCCCGGCGGGTGAGTCGAAATCCGACATCGAGAAGCGCCGTGGCGCGGCGTCCGACGCGCCGGAGGCGACGCTGGAAGCGGGGGCTGACGCCGCCGACGGCAAGCGGGGAACCGGCGGTGCCGCGAGGGCCGGTGGCGCTGCCGCTGTGTCGGCGGGTGGCTCGAAGTCCGACGCCGCTCCGGCCGCTTCCGGGCCGGAAGCTGAGAAGCGCCGTGGCGCGGCGTCCGACGCTCCGGAGGCGACGCTGGGAGCGGGGGCTGACGCCGCCGACAGCAAGCCGGGAACCGGCGGTCCCGCCGGGCCGGCGCCCTACCCCACGGCCGCCAAGTCCGCAGCCGCGTCTCCCGAGCCGAAGTCCGGCGCCCCGGCAGCCGCGGCCGCCAAGGCCGAAGCCGCCGAGAAGCAGGCCCACGGTGCCGCCAAGCCCGCAGCCCCGCCCGCCGAGCCGGAGGCCGGTTCCGCGGGCGTCGGGGCCGGCGGCGGTGACGACGGGCCCGGTGTTGATCGGAAGACCGCCGTCTTCAAGACCGTCACGCGGCCCGCGGTCGATCAGCCCACCGCCATGCTCAAGCTCCCGCCGCAGCCCCCGGCCGAGCCCCCCGCCGAGCGCACCAGCAAATTCGTGCCCCTTCGGGCCGACGACGTGCGGGCGCCCGCGCAGCCCGTCGGGGCGCCCTCCGGGCAGGCCGTCGCCGAGGCCGAGCGGACGCGGCAGCAGCCCATGCCGCCGCTGCCGCCTCTCGATCTGCTCGCCGAGCTGACCAACAAGCCCGCGCCGCCCGAGACCCCCACCCGTACCGTCGTCCGGCGCGTCAAGATCTGGACGCCGCTGCTCGTACTCGTACTGATCATCTTTGCGGTCGTACAGGCCGTGCGCCCGCTCCCGGCGCCCTCGTTGAACCTGACCGCGAAGTCCACGTTCACCTTCGAGGGCGACAAGCCCGCGCTGCCGTGGCCCGGCGAGGGCCAGGGCTTCATGGCGGCGACCGGACTCGGCACGGTCGACTCGTTCGGGGAGCAGAAGGCCGTGCCCATCGGCAGCGTCGCCAAGGCGATGACCGCCTACGTCGTCCTCCAGGACCACCCGCTGAAGAAGGGTGCCAAGGGCCCGTCCATCAAGGTCGACGCCAAGGCCGAGGAGGACGGCGGGCTCGACGCGCAGGGTGAGTCGACCCTCAACACCGTGAAGGAGGGCGACACCCTCACCCAGCACGACGCGCTGGCCGCCCTCATGATTCCGTCCGCGAACAACATCGCGCGCCTGCTCGCCCGTTGGGACGCGAACGGCTCCGAGGAGGCGTTCGTCAAGAAGATGAACGACACCGCCGCGGACCTCGGCATGAAGAACACCAAGTACACCGACCCGTCCGGCCTGGACGCGACGACCGTGAGCTCCGCCGAGGACCAGGTGAAGCTCGGCCAGAAGCTCGTCGAGATCGAGGCGCTGATGGACATCACCAAGCTGCCCGAGTGGACGGACCCGTCGGGCAAGAGCTGGCGGAACTACAACACCCTCGTCCCGTACGACGGCGCCCTCGGTATCAAGACCGGCTCCACCACCAAGGCCGGCGGCAATCTCCTCTTCGCCGCGCACCAGATGGTCGGCGACACCGACCAGCTGATCGTGGGGGCGGTTCTCGGCCAGCACAAGTCGCCCATCATCGACACCGTCAACGCGGTGAGCAAGGACGTCATGCTCGCGACGCAGGACGAACTGGAGGGCGCGACGATAGTGAAGAAGGGCGCTGTCGTCGGCGAGGTCGACAACGGCATGGGCGGGACGACGCCCGTCGTGGCCACCGAGGACGTGAAGGCCGTCGGCTGGTCCGGCCTCACCGTCAAGCTCGAACTGACCGACGGCGGCAAGACCCCGCCGCACGCCGCCGCCGCCGGAACGCACGTCGGCACGCTCACCGTGGGTGAGGGCAAGAGCCAGGTCGAGGTGGCCGTCGCCCTTCAGAGCGACGTTTCCGAGCCGTCGTTCACCGACAAGCTGACGCGGGTGGGCTGACCCGGTCGGCAGATTCCGCCCACGACCGCACGGGAGGGCGCCGGAACCGGCGCCCTCCCCGCGCCCGGACGCGTGCTAGCGTCCGAGAAAGGGCTGCCAGGCAACTCAGGACGCGGGGACGGCGTCCTTACACCTCCAGGGCCGGACAGACCCCGGGGGGCCGGCACACCGGGCTGACGGTGAGACGGGGAGAGTCGCAGTGACCACCGCTGAGCCGACGCGCGCCGACGGCAACTCCACCACGCCCCCAGGGGCGGCGGGGAAGAGAGCCGACGGCGAAACCGCGGGGCAGCCGGACTCCGCCGCCCCCACCCCCGCCAAGGACCTGCGCAGCCGTGTGCTCCGCCACCCCGTCCTGCTCACCGGCACGGTCGCCGGGATCGTCCACCTTCTCTGGTTCTTCTTCTTCGCCAACAGCGGCGGTGACATCGCCGCGCAGGACGCCTGGGCCGAGTTCGTCGGCCGCCACCCGGACTCCGCGTACAACCTCGCCTGGTACGGCGGGATGCACCCCGTCTCGTACAGCGTCGTCTCGCCCTACCTGATGTCGCTGCTCGGCGTCCGTACGACGATGATGATCGTCGGGACGGTCTCGGCCGCCCTGACCTCGCTGATCCTCCACCGCGTCAAGGCCGTCCGGAATCCGCTCGCCTGCTCGTTCGCGGGCGTCTTCGCCTTCCTCTGCAACGCGCTCTCCGGCCGTGTGACCTTCGGTCTCGGCACGATGTTCGCGCTCGGCGCCGTCGCCGCCGTCTTCTGCTGGCCCCACCGCTGGCGCTACAAGCGCTGGGCCAAGGCAGTGGTCGCCGCGCCCCTCGCGGGCCTCGCCACGGCGGCGAGCCCGGTGGCCGGGCTCTTCCTCGGAGTGGTCGCCGCCGCGCTCTTCCTCAACAAGCGGCGGCCGGGGGCGTACGCGGTCGGCCTCGCCCCGGTCGCTGTCGTCGCCCTCTCCGCCTGGCTCTTCCCGTTCTCCGGCACACAGCCGATGTCGCTCGGGACCGCGTCGCTGCCGTTCATCTTCTCCGTCGCCACCTTCTTCCTGGTGCCGCGCGACTGGCACACCGTCCGCACCGCCGCCGCCGTCTACGGCATCGGGACACTGCTGACCTGGGCGATCGACTCGCAGATCGGCTCCAACGTGTCGCGGCTGGCGATGATTGTCGGCGGGGTGGTGCTGCTCGCCGCGCTGCCGTACACGGCGGCGCGCTCACGCAAGTGGTACGCGCTGCTGCTGGCCTTCGCCGCCCTCAACTTCTGGATCGGTTTCAAGGGTGTCGACGACATCATCCGCACCGCGCCCACCGCGTCCTGGACCCGCGAACTGGCACCGCTGGTGAACGAGTTGCAGGAGGTCGGCGCCGAGCGCGGCCGGGTGGAGGTCGTCCCGGCCAGCAGCCACCGCGAGGCCTCCGCGCTCGCGCCGTACGTCAATCTGGCCCGCGGCTGGAACCGGCAGGCCGACATGGAGCGCAACCCGCTCTTCTACGACGACAGCCTCACCGACGACACGTATCGCGCCTGGCTCGACCGCTGGGCCGTCCGCTACGTCGTGCTGCCCAAGGGCCGGCCCGACAACGGCGCGGACCAGGAGGCGGAGCTCGTACAGCGGGGCCTGCCCTATCTGAACCACCTGTGGGGCGACGCCAACTGGCAGCTCTACGAGGTCCAGGACCCGATGCCGCTGGCCGACCCGCCGGCGGACGTGCTGCGGGCGTCGGCCGACGAGCTGACCATAGAGGTGAAGTCCGCCGGGCGGGTGCTGATCCGTATCCCGTACTCGCGCTGGCTGGCCGTCGTGGACGAGAAGGGCGAGAGCCTGGACCGCCCGGAGGAGACGGAGGCGTCCAAGACCGACGAGGACGGTCCGAAGACGTTCACCAACCCCAACGGCTGTCTGTTCCGCGCGGAGAAGAACACCGACGGCGACGAGTGGACCGAGCTGCTGGCCCCGCGCCCGGGGACGTACCGGATCGCGGCGCCGTACCAGCTCCGTCCGGGCACACCCTGCCCGGAGGAGCTGCGCGACGAGGGCTGACCGCGCCCGCCGACCGCGGCTCCTCCCGGTCCGGTCGCGTCAGAGCCGCTTCGCGCTGCGCAGCGTCTTCGCGTAGTAGCCGTTGCCGTCCAGGCGTGACGTGCCGCCCGTGTCGCCGATCGTCGGTCCGTTGACCTCTTCACGGCTGGAGACGAACATCTGGTGGCCGTCGGTGTCGACGCCCATGTAGATGCCGACGTGGTCGAGCCGCTCCTTGGTCCGCGCGTCGAGCTTGAAGAAGACCAGGTCGCCCGGCTGGAGAACGCTGATCGACTTCGGCCGCTCGAACGGCGCGCTGCCCGTCAGCTTGATGATGTCCGTGCCGGTCCCCGAGCGCGCCATGCCGTTCGCGGTACGCGGCAGTCCGTCACCGGTCTTGTCGTCGGCCATCAGCGGGAACCGGCCCCGGTAGCCGAAGACCGTCCGGATGAAGCCCGAGCAGTCGATGGAGCGGTAGCGCTTCTGCTCCGGCTGGATGGTGGTGCCGTCGCGGAAGGTGTACGGAATGCCCAGGTAGTCGTAGAAGTCCGACTCCTCCAGCCGGTAGTCCGCGCCCACGCTGCCCTCGGGGTTGATCGGGCCGAAGTCCGCGTCACCCGCGTACGGGGTGCCCTCACCGTCCTCCTTGACCGGGGCGCCCTCGACGTACTGGAAGGCGTACGCGAACAGGTCGTCCTCCTCGCTGCCGTAGAACTCCTCGAACCAGTCCTTGAACCACTGCTCCTTCTCGGCGTCCTTCTTCCACGGCTCGGGCATCAGCCGCACCCAGTTCTCGGTCACCACCCGCGACTGGGTGCTCGTCGGCTCGGAGAACGTACGGCTCGGCCCGGTCAGGGTCGCGGTGCGCGCGCCGTCCGTGAAGGTCGCGAGCACGGCCCCCTTGCCGGAACGCAGCACCGAGCGGTCGGGGTTCTTCAGCCGCTCCCACTTCTGCTCGCCGTTGCGCGCGTCCCCGGCCGACGTCAGGTCCGGGGTGTCCGTGATCGCCTGGACGGCGGGCGCCTTCGCCTGTTCGTCCTTGCGCAGTTCGACGGTCAGATACGCGCTGCCGGCGAGCAGCGCGATGACGGTGGTCGCGTGCAGGAAACGGCGGGCGCCGCGTTTGTTGGCCTTGGCACTCATGAGAGGTCAGCTCCGGAGGGTCCAGGAATCTCGGGCACGTGGGCGGTTCGAGGGGGTGTCCCTCTCAGGCCGCTCATGTGGTGGGCAGGGCGCCGAGCAGGATGCCGGCGGTGAGGACGACGTACGCCATGAGCGTGACCGTGCCGGTCGCGAGGACGGTCGCCCCCTTGGGCTGGCGGACGAGCTGGTACGCGATGAGGCCCGGCACGATGAAGCCGAGCGTCTGGTTCGCGTACAGCAGGGGGAACTCCAGCGACAGCACGATCATCACGGTCGCCTGGAGGAGCACACCGATGAGGACGACGGCGGAGAAGAGCCGCTTTCCGTAGAGGATCACGAAGCGCTGGACGAGGAGCGTGCTCACGTACGTCAGCACGGTCACACCGACGACCATGGCGGCGCGCTGGAGGTCCTCGACGAGGGTCAGCGCCAGCCAGCCCGGCGTGATCATGCCGCCGGGGGAGAGATTGGTCGTCAGATAGCAGATCAGGGAGAACATCAGGCCCAGGCCGATGCCTATGGCGGCGATCTCGGGCGTGAGGACTGCGGGGATCAACGGGGTTCTCCAGGATTCTGCGGGGTCTGCGGCGGCTGCGGACTCCGGCCGTACGGGGGCTGCTGCTGGGGGTCGGGCTCACGTTCGTCCGCCGCGTCGGTCGGCATCCGTACCGGCTCGAAGGGGCCGCGGGGCCGGGCCGGCCGCTGGTAGCGCTGTTCGTAGGCCTCGGTGTAGGGCTGGAACGGGTCGATGTGCGGTGAGTAGCGCTGGAGCGCCAACGTGTCCTCGTGGCGCGGGTGCTGAGCGGCGTGCGGTGTCGCTCGGGGTGTCGCGGGGGCGGGCGTGGGGGCCGGTGTCGTACCGGCGGCGGGGTTGGCGGGTTCGGCGGGTGTGGCGGGTTCGGCGGGGGAGGCCGGCGCACCCGGCGGCCGCGCGGTCAGCCGCGCCACCAGCTCGGTGCCCGGCTCGGCCGGCCGCCTGGGGGTCTGTACGGGGACGACCACCGGCAGCGCCGCCGTCGCGGCGGGGTCCCCTGCCGCGTCCGAGCCTGCCGCGTCCGCCGACGGGTCCGGCGGCGGAACGGGCGCGGGACTGGGAACGGACGCCGGAGTGGACGCCGCGGCGCGGGCCGGGGCCGGCTCCCGGCCGGGGACCGGGTCCGGGTCCGGCGTCTCGTCCGCAGGCAGCTCCGCCAGGTGCTCCAGCAGCAGCTCGCCCTGACCGTGGATGTTGCCGATCGCGACCAGCGACGAGTCCAGCCCGAGCCGCTCCAGCAGCTCGCGCATGAAGTCCTCCGGGTCGCGCTTGTCACCACCCAGGTCCACCGCGCGCGAGCGCCAGTCGGCCGGGATCGCGTCGATCGCGCTCTTCGCCGGGTGCCCGATGACGAACACCTGGTCCGGCTGGAGGTCGGGGACGATCTCGCCCATCTGGCCGTTGCGCTCGACGCGGTCGGGACGGCAGTTGATGACGACGTTCAGCGGGCGGGCGATCGCGCCCAGGTCGAGCAGCTGGTTGATGTTCATCAGCGTCGACTCGGGGTCGTTCGCCGCGAAGACGTTCGCGAACCGCAGCCGCTTCCCGTCCGGCGTGAGATACCGCTCGACCGACAGGACACCGGGGTCCGGCGGCGCGTCGTACATGCCCTGGAGCGCCGTCTCGCGCTCCACGCCCATCAGCTCGGCGACCTTCAGCGCGATCGACACGTTCTCCTTGAACGTGAACCAGCTGAAGCCGCGCAGCTCCTCGTCGCTGACCGTCTCCGGGTCCGCGTAGATGAGCCGGCAGTTCCGCGCGTCGGCCTCCTCCTGGAGGATGTCGAAGCGCTCCTTCTCCGCCGTCACACAGATGCCGTTCTCCGGCATCGAGCGCGACAGCGAGCGCGCCACGTCGTCGAGCGTCGGCCCCATCTCGGCCAGATGGTCCTCACGGACGTTGCACAGCACGCCGATCGTGGAGCGGATCAGCTTCGACTGGTTGATCTCCTGGAGGGCCGGCATGACGGCCATGCACTCGATGACCAGCGCGTCCGGGTTGTACGCCGCCGCGCGCCGTACGATCCCGATCTGCTCCACCACGTTGGCGATGCCGAACTTCCGGTAGACCGGTTCCTCGGTGGCGTCCGGGTGGATGAAGCGGGCGGCCGTGCCGGTCGTCTTGGCGACCGTGACCAGGTCGCCGCCGCGCAGCGCGCCCGCGCAGAGGCGGGTGATGGAGGACTTGCCGCGGATGCCGTTGACCAGCACGCGGGTGGGGATGCGGTTGAGGTTGGTGAAGTGGCGGCGCTGCTCGACGACGCCGGCGACCAGCAGGAACGCGCCGCACACCAGCAGCACGGTGTAGAGGAAGAGCACGGTCGGTCAGTTCCTTCCGGCGGGTGCCTGCGCGGGGGCGGCGGCGGGGGCCGTCGCCCCCGCGCCGTCCCGCTTGCGTTGTCCGAGCACCTGCTGGCGCAGCAGTTCCAGGGAGCGGGCGATGGCGCCGACCTCGTCGTGGTGGCGCGGGTAGAGCACGGTGCGGCGGTCGCCGCCCGCCAGCGACTCGGCCTGCTCGGCGACCTCGCGCAGCGGCCGTACGACCACGATGTGCAGCCAGCCCAGACACGCGGCCGCGGCGGTGATGCCGAGGAGGCCCGCCAGCACGGTGCGGTTCTGGAGGCTGTACTCGGGGATCGCCAGCCCGGCGGCCGGCTGCCAGCTCACCACGCTCCAGTTGAGCGACTTGGCGGCGCCGCCGCCGACGAACGGGGCCGCGCCGGCCACCTGCACGCCGCCGCCGTCGCGGTAGACGACGGCGCCCGCGCGGGCGCTGACGCCGGTCTTCTGGCTGGTGCCGGCGACCAGTTCGTCAAGGCGTGACGACGGCAGGTCCTCGAAGGCCAGATAGCCCGTGTTGCCGCCGAGTACGCGCCGCTCGGCGTCGACGACACGGATCGAGCCGAGGCCCGGCCGCTTGAGGAGCGAGTTGATGAAGTCGATACGGAACTCGCCGACGACCGAACGGCCGTCACGGCCCGGCAGCTCGGCGTAGCTCGCGATGACGGGTTCGGTGCCGGAGTCGTTCAGGACGGTGATCGGGTCGGCGAACGGCCTGCCGTCGTCCGCGGCGCCCTTCGCCGCGTCCTCGCCGGCCCCCGTGCCCGCGCCTTCGCCCTCGTCCTTCGGCGTGTCGGGCAGTCGGGGCGACTCGCCGGACCGCGCCACGATGGTGCCGTCCGCGTCGCGTACGTACAGCGAGCGGTAGCGCGAGTGGTCGGTGCGCGTGCGCTCAAGGACCTTCGTCATGTCCTCGGGCGAGGTCCGCTCGCCGAGCAGACCGGCGACGGACATCAGGTCGGCGTGACCCTCGTTGAGCGAGCGGCGCACCCGGTCGGAGAGGGTGTCGGTGCGCTCACGCTGGTCGTTGGTGACCTGTTCCGGTACGACGGCGGTGGCGTCGGCCCGGTTGAGCAGGAGCAGCATCGGGGCGGACCAGACGAGCAGCAGGATGCCGCAGACCGCGAGCAGGGCGCGGGCGCCGAACCGGCCCCGGCGGGGCCGTGCGGCGGGGCCGCCGGACGTCGCCTCGTCCGCGTCGGAGCGCTCCCCGAGCAGCTGGCGGCGCAGCCGCTCCAGCGCGTCGCCGATCCGGGCGGCCTCGCCGAAGCGGGGCGTGCGGACCGGCCGGGTCAGATCGCCGCGGGTCAGCCGCCGGCTCTCCAGGAAGAGCCGCAGCAGCGGCCGTTGGACCGTGCCGAGCAGGACGCCCACGGCCAGCGCGCCGATCAGCAGCAGCGCACCGGCGGCGAGCAGCCCGAACAGCGGGTCGGTCACCCGTGTCGGGTCCTCGGCGACGTCCACCATGGCGACGACGGTCAGTCCGAGCGAGGTGGCGACGGTGCCCTTGCCGGGCTCCGGGCCGGTGAGGGCCGCGTAACCGGCGATGGCGCGGTCGCCCTCGAAGAGATCGCCGCGCAGGCTGCCGCTGACGCCGGTGTAGCCGCCCCCGCCCGGCTCATTCACCTTCAGGGGGTGTTCCTTGGCCCGCTTGGCCGCGACCTCGGCGAACGCCTTGAGCTGCTTCTCGGAGCGGGCGACGCCGGTGCGCTGGTCCTCGGTGAGGACCTGCTCGCTCTCCGGGATGCCGTCGCTGCTGAGGATGCGCCCGGTGCTGTCGATCACCGCGATGGAGCGGAACTTGCCGAGGCTTATACCGGGGAAGCGCAGGCTGCTGGAGGCGATGAGCAGTTGCTGGGGCTGTCCCTTCCAGGACAGCACCTGAAGGGAGAGCAGCCGGGTCTCGCCGTTGGCGAGGCGCACCATACGGGGGCTGAGCCCGCCCTTCTCGGAGAGCTTGGAGGTGTCGATCGCGGAGACCGGCACGTTCTCGCCGCGGGCCGCGAGCATCCGGCCGGAGGAGATCTCCACGACGGCGGTGCCGACCCACTTCTGGTAGACGCTGCCGATCTTGTCGACCACGGCGTCCGGCTGGGCGGGGTCACCCGCGTTGAACAGTCCGGCGGTCCTGGCCAGGTCCGCGGCGCTCTCGTCGATGGAGGCGCGCATCGCGACGGCGCCGTCCTCGGCGAAGTGCGCCTGGGAGGTCATGACGGCCTTCGGGACGGAGTCCTCGCTCGCACGGCCGAAGCCGAGGGCGGTGATTCCCGCGAGGGAGAGCAGGAGCGCGGACAGGACCGCGATGGGCGGGCGAATGCCGCCCAGTAGGGACATGTCGGCCCGTCTGCGGACCTTGTGCCGTCGCTTCGCGGGCGAAGCGGCCATGAGCGTTCCCTTTCGGATGTTCGTGATCGGCGGGTGCTGTGCGTGCGTGCGGGCGCGCGGGAAACAGCCCCAGCCGGAAGAGTCCGACTCGCAAGTCTTGGGGATGGTTGCACGAAGAGTGACGGGTGTGACCTACGCGACGTTTGGACCGGGAGATTCCGTCAACGCGCGCGCAGGCATGATCCCAGGCGTGATCCAGAACTTCGGTTTCCCGGCTCTCCGCGTGTTCGGATGCTGGGCCACGCGCGTGTCCGCCGTCTTACGTACCGAGGGGGGCTCGTTCAACTCTCGATGGACGCTGGGGCCTGTCCGCCGGATCTTCGCGGGTCTGCCGGGCGTTCCGGGCCCGCGAAGATCGGCCGGGCAGGCCGTGGCTCAGTCCGGCAGCTCGTTCAACGGCCGCAGACCGTCCTTCGCCGCGCCGCGGTTGAGCATCGTGCCCCGGGTGCGTTCGAAGGCGAGCCGGTACTGGGCCCGTTCCTCGGCCGACAGGTCCTTGTCCGCCCGCAGGGCCCCCGCGATGTCCAGCAGCCGGTGGTCCTTCGCCGCGCCCTTCGCGGGGCCGGGGGACTGCTCGACGACCGCGCCGTCCGCGCCCGCGTCGGCCTCGCCCTCCTCCTCGGGAGGGATCGTGACGAAGGTCGGCGCGTAGCGCGCCTCCACGTCCCAGCCGCCGCCGGACTTCTTGTGGAACTCGAACCAGCCGATGGCGCCTTCCTCGGTCAGCCCCGACGGCACGTCGTGCCGGGCGAGCTGGTTCCCCAGGCCGTACGCGATCCAGGTGCCGTCCACCTTCTCCATCGGCTGCACCACATGCGCGTGGTGGCCGATGATCAGATCGACCCCGGTCTCCTTGGCGATCCGCCGGCCCAGTTTGAGCTGGGTGGAATGGGGGTCGGGATGGTGCTCCCGCCCCCAGTGGATGCTCAGGATCACGACCTCGGCGCCTGCTTTGCGCGCGGCCTTCTCGGCGGCGGAGATCGCGTCGAGCGAGTTCTTGTTGGTGAGCCAGGGCTTGTCCGCCGGTACCTCCCGGCCGTTGAAGCCGAAGGCGTACGAAAGCTGCGCCACGCGCACGCCCTTGACGTCCACGATCAGCGGCTTGGCCGCCTCGGCGGCGCTGCGCGCGGAACCGGTGTGCTTCACCCCGGCGGCGTCGAGCGCGTCAAGGGTGCGCTTCACGCCGCCCGGGCCGTCGTCCAGCGTGTGGTTGGAGGCGGTCGAGCAGGTGTCGTAACCGGTGTCCTTGATCGCGGTGGTGATCTGCGGCGGCACCAGGAAGTCGGGGAAGCCGCGGAAGGGGCCCTTCGGCCCGGCGACCACCGGCTCGAAGTGGCAGATGGCCAGATCCGCCTTGCTGATGACGGGCTTCACCCCGGCCATGATCTTGTGGAAATCGGGGTCCGGGACGTCCGCGCCGACCTTCTCGCCGACCGGCTCGGGGACTTCGGTGACACCGGCGTCCCGGTACGCCTGCTGGGTCAGGGCCGGGTGGATCAGGATGTCGCCGGCCGCGGCGACGGTGAAGGCCGGGTCGCCCTTCGGCCCCGCGGCCTCGCTCTCGCCGCCGACGACGGAGCAGCCGGCCGCCGTCGTCGCGAGGAGCGCGAACGCCAGTGCGACGGTGCTCCTGGGCAGGCGGCCGCGTAGGAAGGACGTGTTTCTTTGTGGTGTCACCCTGATATTTTCACTCGACAATGAGCCCCGTTCCGACCAAAAAGATAACGGTACCGGCAAACCTGCCGCGCACCGCCGTACTTCTGGCACTCCTGGTGGCAGCGGTCGCGGTGGTCGTTCCGGCTCTCGACAGCGCCCGCACGGACGCCCCGTCCCCCGGCCCGGGCCCCGCCGACGGCCCCTCGTCCGGCCTGGAACGCCGGCTCTCCGCGTACGCCATGGAGGTCGTCGCCGACTCCCGCTTCCGTCCCCCGGACCGCGCCGAACGCGAGGCGCTGGCCGAGGGCGTGGGCCTGTACGTCGACGGCGAGCACGAGAAGGGCGAGCGCAGGCTGGCCGAGGTGGACTTCGGCGTACGGATCGTGCGCGACACGCCGCGCGACGGGGAAGGCCCCGGCCGCAGATACGCGGAGATCGCCGACCGGACGGAGGAGACCCGGCGCGGCTGGGGACGGGTCTACATCGACCTGGACACCGCGCCGCGCTACAGCGTGCAGGTCCCGCACCCGGTCGCCGACGCGTACACCGACCGGCTCGGCGCGGGCGTACTGCGCTCCGCGCCCGGCGGGATCCTCGTCATCGCGGGTGCCCACCGCCGGGCGGGCGAGGGCAACGCGGCCGATGTCGCCCACCGCCGGGACACCGTCTTCCACGCGATCGCCGCCGAACTGGTGGACCGGTCCATCCCCGGCATCCAGGTCCACGGGTACGCCGACAGCACCGTCCCGGGCCGGGATCTGGTCATCTCCACCGGCGCGGGCGACCGGGCGCGCTCCCAGGCGCGCACGCTCGCGGGCGCGTTGGACGCCGACGGGTTCCAGGTCTGCCGTGCCTGGGAGGAGAAGTGCCCGCTCGAAGGCCGGAACAACAAGCAGGGCAGGCTCGCCGCCGACGAGGGCGTGCCCTTCCTGCACATCGAGGTGAACCGCACGGTGCGGGGCGACGCGGCGCGTACGGACCGGGCGGTCGCGGCGATGGCGGCGGCGGTCCGGGAGTGGGGCGCCGGCTCCGGAGCGAGCTGATCGCCGCGGTGTCTCACGGTGCCCGGACGGGACCGGAGAGTGCCCGGGGCATGCCCGAATAGCCCGCAAACGTCTCTTGGCGTGTTTCATACCGTCGAACGTGATCGTTCGTGGACCGTGCGGGGATCGTTTGCCGTTCGGATGGGGTCACGCGCCGGATCGGCCAAAACGTGAGAAAGGCCGGATTGACACAGAGTCAGGCGGACACGGGGTGTAGTCATCGCAGCAAACGACCCACAAACGACCCCTGTGCGGTGCTGCAACGAGAGCGGGAAATCGTCACTGTGTAGGAGCGCCTGCCGCCGGTAGGGCGAGTTCCGGTTCCGCTGACCGATCTGAGAGCACCCGATCAGTTCTAACCATGTTGACAGTTGACAGATGTCTCATTCGAGAGGGCTGTACAGGCGCATGAGTGGCTATTTCACCACGGAATTCCATGAACGTCTCCGCGCGCAGGTCCGCGCGTTCGCCGAGGCCGAGGTCCGCCCGCGCATACCGGAGATGGAAGCGTCCAAGGCCGTCCAGCACGAGCTGTCCCAGCTCATCGCCTGGCAGGGCTGGCTGGGCGCGACCATCGATCCCATGTACGGCGGCATGGGAGCCGGCCATGTCGCGAAGACCATCATCATCGAGGAGCTGGCCCGGGTCAGCGGTGCCATGGGTGCCATGGTGCAGGCATCGCAGCTCGGTGTCGCGAAGATCATTCACTTCGGCAACGAGACCCAGAAGAAGACCTGGCTCCCGGAGATCGCGGCGGGCTCCTGTCTGCCGACCATCGCCGTGACGGAGTCCGGCTCGGGCGGCCATGTCCTGGGTATGGAGGCCACCGCCCACCGCGACGGCGACGACTACATACTCAACGGCGCCAAGGTGTTCGTCGGCAATTCGCACGTCGGCGATCTGCACGGTGTCGTGGTGCGCACCGGACCGGGCAGCAAGGGCCTCTCCGCCTTCCTGGTGGAGGCTGACCGCCCCGGCTTCTCGCTGGCCCCGCACCGGCCCGCCATGGGCCTGCACGGATTCTCCTTCGGCGAGCTGATCTTCAACAACTGCCGGGTCCCCGCGGCCAATCTGCTGGGCAACGAGGGCGACGGGCTGCCCGTCGCGTACTCGTCCAGCATCCTCTACGGCCGGGCCAACCTCACCGCCGTCGCGCTGGGCATCCACCGGGCCGTCCTGGAGGAGACCATCGCGTTCGCGACCTCGCGCCAGCGTTACGGGGCGCCCCTCGCCGAACTCCCCACGATCAAGCAGAAGCTGGGGAAGATGCAGTCGGCGCTCATGACGGCCCGGCTGACGGCGTACCACGCCGTGCATCTGCTGGACCAAGGGCTCCCGTGCGACGCCGAGTTGATGAACGCCAAACTGATCAACGTCGAGTCGGCGATGGACTCCGCCCGTGCCGCCATGGAGATCCACGCGGGCATCGGCCTCTCGGCCGACCTGCCCATCGAGCGCTACACGCGCGACGCGTTCCACATCTTCGCACCGGCCGGCACGTCCGACATCCAGCTCCAGCGGCTGGCCGAGACGGCGCTGGGCACCTCGAAGGGCGACTGGTCACGACGACTGGCCGCCCACGCCGGAGCGGGGGCGGCGGTCGCCGTCTGAAGTTGTGAGGCCGTACGTCCCGCGGTTCTGAAGTCGTACGTCGCAGTGCCGTGAGGCCCGCTCGTTAGCGCGGGCCTCCACCGGTGCGCTGGTAGATCAGGCGCATCAGCTCGTCGCGGCTCTCCTTGATGAGCTGCAGCGTGTCGCGGCCCGTCTCCTTGCCGCGCGGGTCCGTACCCACGAAGCAGACCGTGCCCAGCACCGTGTCCGTGCGCTCGTCGATGAGGGGAGCGCCCGCGTAGGTCCGGATACCGATCAGGTCCACCACCTCGTTCGAGGCGAAGCGCGGGTACGCGTACACGTCCGGAAGCACCAGCGCCTTACGGCGGTTGAGGACGTCCGGGCAGTACCCGTGGTCACGGGACATGATCCGGCTCACCTCGGGCGCGTTGTTCGCCTCGCCCGAGGGACCCGCGGGCGCGCCCGGCGTGTGCAGACCGGCGAAGAACTGGTGGCCGGTGATGAAGTTGACCATCGCGTACGGTGCGCCCGCCGCCTGCGCGAGCTGCGTCGCGAACGCGTCGAACTGAGCGTCGGGCATGTCACCCAGACCCAGCTCGCGCAGCCGGGCCTCCCGCTGCGCCAATTCCATGTCGGGCGCGGGGAGATGCAGTCCCGCTTCGGTGTCGTACGTCATGAGGTGGCTCCCAGATCGCTGGAGTGCTGAAGGGGGGGTGCGGCGGGCGGGGCCTGGACGGCCCGCTCCCGCGCGCGGCGGAGCGAGACCGCGTGCGCGTACGAGACGAGTGAGACCAGTACGTGCTTGGCAGACGCCGGGTCGCGGGCGTCGCAGAGCAACACCGGTACGTCAGCCTTGAGTTCGAGCGCCTCGCGGACCTCTTCCGAGCTGTAGCGGTAGGCGTCGTCGGCGTCGAACTCGTTGACGGCGACGACGAAGGGCACGTCGCGGCTCTCGAAGTACTCGACGGCGGCGAAACAGTCCAGCAGCCGGCGCGTGTCGGCCAGGACGACGGCCCCGATGGCACCCAGCGACAGATCGTCCCAGGTGAACCAGAACCGCTGCTGCCCCGGAGTGCCGAACAGCAGCAGCACCATGTTCTGCTTCTGGAGGGTGATACGGCCGAAGTCCAGGGCGACCGTGGTGGTCGACTTGTTCTCGATGCCCTCCAGCCGGTCGGTGCCCGTCCCGCTGCTCGCCGAGGTCAGCGTCTCCTCGGTGGACAGCGGCTTGATCTCGCTGACCGAGCCGATCATGGTGGTCTTGCCGACGCCGAAGCCGCCGCCGACCACGATTTTCAAGGCGATGGGATCGTCAGACGACATAGGTTCGTAGCCCCTCAAGCACTGCCTCCAGCAGATTCGGATCTTTCGGGTCGGCCGTTCTCGTGGGCATCGCCATGATCAGTGCCCCCGCGTCCAGCAGGTCGGAGAGCAGGATCTTGGCCACCTGGACCGGCTGGCCCAGAGTGGCGGCGACCTCAGCGACCGACCGTGCCTCGCCGCGGCAGAGCGCGAGACAGTGGGCCGCCTCAGGGCTGAGGTAGCCCTCCGGCGCCGTGGCGCGTGCCTTGAGGAGCGACGACAGACTCATCTCGTTCGTGGGCCGCGTTCGCCCACCCGTCAGGGCGTACGGACGGACCTCGTGCTCGTCGTCGTCGACCCAGGGGGTGCCGTCTAAAGCCGCCATGTCAGTGCACCCGGTCGTCGGAGGGCTGCCGGAGCCGCGGCGGTGTACTCAGGTGTTCGGGCACGCTCTTGACCAGCTGCCCCATCTCGAAACCGACTGCGCCGAGGTCTGCGCTGTCGGAAGCGAGCACACCCAGTACCGCCCCGGGGCCGGCCATGGACACGAAGAGCAGCCCGTTGTCGTGTTCGACCACCACCTGCCTGACCCTGCCGTCGGCGGGACCCTTGATGTCACGGACGCCGCCGGCCAGGGAGCACAGCGCGGTGCTGATCGCGCTCAGCTTGTCCGCCGAGTCGATGCTCAGACCGTACGAGTGCTTGCGCACTCCGTCACTGGAAGCCAGGACGGCGCCCTCGGTACCGGGGACGCGCCTGATGAAATCAGCCATCAACCAGTCCAGATCGGGCTGCTGGGCCGAAAAAACTTCGTTTGGCAAGAGAGTGACTCCGTAAGTGGTTGGGCGACCGCCGAAGGCAGCGTCAGCTCGTCTGGTCGGGGGGCCCCTGAGGGCCGTCTTCCGAACTGGCGAGCCTGATACCTGAGGCGAAACGAGCCATCAGATCCGGATTCGGTGCGACGACCTCTCGGTCGGCGTCGGCGAGCCGCGGGAACTCAGGTCCGCGGTACGTCTCGCTCCGCCGGGGCAAGGTCGGCCGACGGCCGGGGGGAGTGCTGGCGTCGCTGGGGGGTGAGGCCTGGGTGGATCGGGGGACCTCGGGGGGTGTGACGTCGGCAGAGCCGGTGGTGGAGCGGCCGGCGCTGGATTGGCCGGAGTTGGGGTGGGCGGTGGCGGTGGGCCGGCCGCCGCCGGTGTGTCCGGAGCCCTGGTGGTTTCCGGTGCCGTACGGGGATTCCGCGTGGGCGCCACCGAGGCTGCCCGGGGTGTGGGCACCTCCGTGGACGCCGTTGCTCTGACCGTTGCTCGCGCTGTACGCGGCGGGTTTCCGCTGGGGGAGCGGGACTTCGCCGGTGGAGCCGGGGCCGCCCGGGGCCGTCGCCGTCGCGGCGGCCGCCGCGGCCGCGTGGGCCGAGGGGGAGCCGATGCGGCGCACGGAACTCGGCGTCTCGCCGTGCGTGCCGCGACCGCCGCGCGAGCTGCGGGCACCCGCCTCGGCGGGCAGCGGGCTGCGGTGGTCGTTCGAGGCGTACGACGGCTGGGGGGCCTGGTACGGCGAGTCGTGCGGCGCCTGCTGGGGGGTGTGCGCGGGCGTCTGCGGTGACGTCGGCTGTGCGGGGGACTGCGGGTGCGACCAGGCCGCGCCGGACGACGGCTCGTGCGACGGCTCCATGCGCTGCGCGTGCTCGGCGGTCCCCGGCCGGTGCTGCTCCTGCTCCGGCTGACGCTGCACGGGCGGCGGGGGAGCCGCGTCGAGCAGCGCGCTCGGCAGTACGACGACGGCCTGGGTGCCGCCGTAGATGTTGCGGCGCAGCGCGACCTCGATGTCGTGCCTGCGCGCGATCTGGGCGACCACGAACAGCCCGATCCGGCCATCCTCCAGCTGCTCGCGGATGTCGAACTGGTCCGGCCTGGTGAGCAGCCGGTTCATCCGCTCCAGCTTCTCGGGTGCCATCGGCAGCCCGCGGTCGTCGATCTCGATCGCGAGACCGGCCGGGACGCGCTCGGCGCGCAGCGTCACCTGGGTCTCCGGGGCGGAGAACCGGGCGGCGTTCTCGACGAGTTCGGCCAGCAGGTGGATGACCTCGGCCGCGGCGTAGCCGGGCAGCGTGCCCTCGGGCGGCTGGATCACACGTACACGGGCGTACTGCTCGATCTCGGCGACACCCTGGCGCAGCACGGTCGGCAGCGGGACGGGCTTGTTGATACGGCGGGGGACCGCACCGCCCATCACGGCCAGGCTCTCCACCTGGCGGCGGAACTGGGTGACCAGGTGGTCGACGCCGAAGAGACCGCCGAGCAGGTCCGGGTCCTCGACCTCGCTCTCCAGATCGTCCAGCCGGGCCAGCGCGCGGTTGACCAGGGCGTGCAGCCGCTGGGCGATGTTGACGAACACGTCCACCTGCTGGCGCGCGCCTGCCTCGGCGACGGCGGCCAGCGCCTGGTGCTGCGCGAGACGCAGAGCCTGTTCGAGATCGGCGAACGGGTTGCCCTGGCTGACGACGTGGGGCATCGGCTCGGGCAGGAGGGGCCGCTCGCCACGCGTGATCTGCTCCAGCAGCTGGGCGATGTTCTTCTGCCCCTCGGCCGTGACGGCCTCGAAGCGCTCGACCCACTGGCGGGCGGAGGTGGCGTTGGTGACCCGCTGCTCGTGAACGGCGGTGGAGACGGCCGCCGCCTTACGGGTGGCGGCGACCATCGAGCCCACGCCGATGACGGCGGCGGCGCCGACAGCGGACCAGGTCGCCACGGTGTTCCCGACGAAGTACCAGGTGGACCAGGAGCCGGCGGCCAGCACCGACACCGTGGCCACCGGCGTCACGACGAGAAGGCGGATCCGCGAACGGAGGCCCTTCTCGGTGGCCAGATTGCGATTGGCCTTGGCCGGGGCCTGGGCGGCGTTCCCGGTGTTCCCGGTGTTCCGAGCGGAACGTCCGCGCCGCCGACCGCTACGGCGGTCGGCGGGGGCGGCGTGCGGGGAGAGTTCAGGCATAAATGTCCTCGGTACGACGGGGACCGGCGGATGAAGGTGGAGGGGCCGCGCTTCCGCGCCGGCTTGGGGCTCCGGGCGCGTGTGCCGGACGTCGCCGGCCGGGCGGGACTTCGAAGACGCCCCTTGGCTCACTGTCCCGTCCGCGGTCCTCGGGAGCTGCCGCGTCAGCCGGCCGGTACATCCGGGCCGGCGATGCGAGCCTGAGGGAGCGGACCATGGGGATAAGGAGCCTTCACAGACGGGCAGTTGGACGGGACAGGCACATGCCAGCGTCATTAAGAGCCATAACAAGCTTGATGTGAAAGCGCGTTCGCCGCCACGGGCGGAAGGGATCGTTCGGCGGTCGCTTCATCCCACGGGCTTCACAATGTGAAGCACGCAAAAGCGGCTATTGGCTCGAACGGAAAGGCGCCGTCGGCAGGGCACGACGACGATGCGACCGCCAAACGATCGATATCGCGGGTCGCGTCGATCAGTAGGGGGCCGCAATTGTGCGGGACTTGAGGTGGACTTGAGGAAGAACCTCTCAAACCGCGCATCGCAATCCTCTACTCAACTCTGCCCAACGGCAAGGCACTTCAACCATGCTTGACCTCCACAACGCGGAGAATTGGTGATTCCCGCCGGGCGGACCGGTCAGTGGCGCTTGATTCGCGGAGGGCCGGATGTGACGCGGGTCATTGGTGCGGTGGTGCGGGGACGGTGGTGCGCGGGCGGTGGCGGACCGGGCGAGGGCCGGGTGCGGGCCCGGTCGCCGGTCGGCCCCGAACCGGGGGTTGAGCCGGGCGGGCGTGAACCGGGGCCCGGACCCGGCGTGAGCCGCGTCGCGGCCGGTCGCGTGCCCGCGACCGGCCGCATCCGCCGCCTATCTGGGGTCGAGTTCGCCCACGAAACGCAGGACCTCGTCCAGCTGGTCCATGCTCAGCAGCCGGCTGCGCGGCCGGAGCATGCCGGAACTCCCGTACGCGCCCAACTCCTGGCAACGCCGCAGCAGCCAGGGCCAGTCGACCGACAAATAGTCTGCCAGGGCCCGCAGTCGGTGCCCGGAGGTGGGCCCCTCGATCACGCTGTGTGCACGGGCATGGTCGATCGCCTGGGTGTACGTACGGACCTGGGATCGCTGATCCGTAATGCCAACACGCCAAATCCCGTCCGAGCGCAGCCAGTTGGCCACTATTACCCGATCGTCGGGTGCCAGGACGAACTCGTCGATCTGTGAGTACTCCTCCTCGGTGCAGACCCACACGGCCAGTCCGTGCATCTCCATCAGGGCGACGGCGAGAAACAGCAGGATTCGCTCGTACGGCTCGCTTTCCTTGACGGACTTCTCCGGAATGCAGAAAGCGTGCCCGGGCCGTTCGGACGTGTCTGTGCGCCGGGACATCGCACGGGCGAGGTGCTCATGCTTGTGCCGGAAGAACAGCCACGCCGCGCCCTCCTCGCCCGTCTGCTCACGCGTCCAGAAGAAGGGCGGTTCGGTCACGTCGCCGAGATGGCGCTCGATGTGCAGCGCGCAGAAGTACGAGCCAAGCCAGGCGGCTCCCACCCGGGACAGCTCGGGCACGGCCGAACGCGCCACGGCCGAGCGGGGCATCGCTAAATGGCTCTCCAGCTCCTGTCGTTCACTGTCGAGAATGTGATCGTCCGCGAGGAGGCTGTCCTCCAGATTGAGCATCGCCCACAGGATGCCGAAGGTCAGGTCGTCCAGCCGGTACGGCTTCGGTATCGGCAGCGTGCCGCGTGGATCGGCGTCCAGCTGGTAGCGCGCGCGGGCGGAATCGAGCACGAACAGCCCCTCGCCGCCGCTCCCTCCGAGGGAGGCGATCAGCAGGGCCCGACGCGCGGGCTGAACGAACGCGCGTAGATGCGGATTCTCCTCGACCGCGATCGACACCACGTCGTCCTGCGACGTCGCTTCGTACATCTGGGCGGGTACCGCCGTACCGTCGAAGATCCGCAGACCGTCCAGATACCAGAGCCCTCCGGTGCCGGCCGCCGCCTCCGAGGGGGAGAGCGAGGAGCTGGACCACAGGGCGTCCATCGAGCGGGCGGTGGCGAGCGACGACCCGTGCGGCAGTCGGGCGGGGACCACCTCGCGGCTGGGCACCCGCTGGAGCAGCAGGTCCACCTCGACGCCGAGCATGTACGCCAGCACGGTGGCCGCGTCGCCCTGGGGGGACTGCGTCCCGGCCAGCCATCGCTTGAAGGTGATGCGGGAGACGGAGACGTTGCCGACGCGGCTGTTGCCGTACTCCTTGGCGGCGCGCCGGGCGGCGAGGCTGAACTGCACGTCGAAGACGGCGAACTTGGCCCAGTTGAGCCGTTCGAGCAGCACCCGCAGGAGGGTCGGCGGGCGCTGCTCGGTGTGGCCGGGGGCTCGCTCGGCGGGTCGGTCGGGGGACCGGTCGGCGGGTCGGTCGGGAGACGGGTCGGCGGGTCGGTCGACCGGCTGCCCGGCCTGCTGCGCGACCGGTCGTGCGACCGCTGTCCCGGCAGCCCCTGCCTCGGCTGCCTCCCCGGCTGCTACGCCGGCTGTTCTCTCGACCTGGTACTCGTCGTACGCGTTCTCGTCAGGGGTCACTGGCTGAGCCCCCCTCGGGCAACCGGAGCGGTGCGGTCAGATAGTCGAAGCGGAAATGCCATCCAGCTGACTCATCCTCACGGTCTCGAATGCCAAATCTGGCGTCACAGCAGACACATGATCACTCCGAGTCCGCGCCGCTGTCCAGCAGAACCCTGGGCAGAGCATCGACGGTTAGTCAACACCCCTCACTAATAGCGCTGTTGGGAACCAGGGGCTCCGAGAGCGCCTCGGCCCGCCGCGGCCTCAGGATTCCGCTTCAGGCCCGCTTCCGCGTGAACTGGGCCAGAAGTGTCAGCACCCCGAAGGCGAAGACGACCACCAGGCCCGGCCGGAGCATGGACAGTTCCGTGCCCGGCATGATCGCCGCCGTGACGACGGCCAGACCGAACGCGCCGCCGACCTGGAGCGAACTGTTGAGCATCCCCGCGGCCAGGCCCTGCTCCTCGTCGGGCACCCCGCTGGTCCCCGCGACCATCAGCGTTGCGATGCTCAGCGCGAAACCCACGCCCCAGAGCAGGGAAGCGGGCAGCAGGACCGTCCACAGATCCGGCTCCGGACCGATGCGCAGCATCAGCAAATAGCAGGGCAGGAAGGCGACGATCCCCACCATCAGCACCTTCCGTACACCGAATCTGCCCATCAGCGCGCCGAGTCCGGGCCCGATGACGATCACCATGAGCCCGGCCGGAAGCAGCACGAGCGCCATCTGCCACGGCCGCCAGCCCACCAGATCCTGCAAGTACAGGGCCATGACGAACTGGAACCCCATGGCGCCGCCGTACAGCAGCGCGATGCTGATGTTGGCCGTCACCAGATTCCGGTTACGGAAGATCCCCAGCCGGATAAGCGGTTCGCGCACGGTCCGCTCGATCATGAGGAACCCGGCCAGCAGAAGGACAGACAGGGCGAAACCCCCGGCCGTCCGCCACGACGACCAGCCGGCCTCCGCCGTGGAGACCACGGTGAAGACGAGGAGGAGCATGCCGGCGAGCAGGGTCACGGCGCCGCCGATGTCGAGACGCGGACGCTCCGTACGGGGCGGGTCCGGCGGCAGGAAGCGGAGCGCGCCGATGAGCAGGAGTACGGAGAGCGGGATCGGCAGGACGAAGATCGACCGCCAGTTGAGCCCGGCGAGCAGCCCGCCGACGAGCAGCCCGGAGGAGTACCCCGACGCCTCGAAGACGTTGAAGATCCCGAACGCCCTGTTGCGCCGCGGGCCTTCGGGGAAGGTCGTGGTGAGCAGCGACATGGCGGCCGGCGCGGCGAAGCCCGCCGCCATGCCCTTGACGAAGCGCGAGACGATCAGCAGGACGCCGTCGTCGACGAGCGCGCCGAACAGGGACACGACGGCGAACGCGCCCATCGCCACCACCAGCACCCGCCGCCGCCCGAACAGATCCGCCACCCGCCCGCCCAGCAGCAGGAAGCTGCCGAACGCCAGGACGTAGGCGCCCACCAGCCACTGCGCGTCGGCCGTGCTCATCCCGAGCTCCCTCTGGATCTCCGGGACGGCCACGACGATCATCGAGATGTCGAGACCGTCGAGCAGGATCACCCCGCTGAAGATCATCAACGAGACCCACAGCCGCGCGGACCAGCGTCGGTGTTCGGTCGTGGCCGGGTTGTCTGACATGAGATGTGCCCCTGACAGTGGATGACTCGCGTCGGATGCGGCGAGCCTCACGGCCGGGGCGGGGACCAGCCAGGTCTCCGCTGTTCCTGCTACCGGCAGGGACAGTCACGGCTCACCCCGTGGGCGTACCGTCGGGACCATGACCGCTCCGAGGACATACGTCGGCGAGGGCCGGGTCTTCGACCCCCGGGCCGAGATCGGCGCGTTCCTGCGCACCCGCCGCGCACGGCTGGGCCCGGGGGACGTGGGCCTGCCGGCGTACGGCCGCCACCGCAGGGTGCCGGGCCTGCGACGCGAGGAGCTGGCGCAGCTCGCGGGGGTGTCGGTCGCGTACCTCACCCGCCTCGAACAGGGCAGGGGCCACAACGTGTCGGCGGAGGTCCTGGGCGCGCTCTCCCGCGCGCTGCGGCTGACGGAGGCGGAGCACGAACACCTCACCAGGCTGGTCAAGTGCCCCCGTACGAACCGGAACACGTCACCGCCACCGGACCGGGAGCGGGTGCGCCCGGCGCTGCGCGAGATGCTGACGTCACTGGACGGCGTACCGGCCTACGTCACGGGCTGGCGCTCGGACCTCCTGGCCTGGAACCGTACGGCGACGGCCCTCTTCGGCGACTGGGACCAACTGCCCCCGCGGGAGAGGAACTGGGCCCGGCTGCTGTTCCTGCGCCCCGGCTTCCGCCGCCTGTTCACGGACTGGGAGACCCGGGCGGCCGCCACGGTGAGCACGCTGCGCCTGCACTCCGGCTGCCGCCCGGACGACCCGCGGCTGCGGTCACTGGTGGACGAACTCGCCTCCGGGAGCGCCGACTTCCGCCGCCTCTGGTCCCACCACGACATCAGCGAACACCACCACGGCACGACCACCCTCCAGCACCCCCTGGTGGGCACGCTGACGCTCTCGTTCGAAACGCTCCAACTCCCGGACGGCTCGGACCAGACCCTCACGATCCACCACGCCCAACGCCCGTCCCCCGCGTGGGAGAACCTCCGCCTCCTCACGAACTGGGGCACGAGCCGGGCGACGACGGTCCCGTGGTCGCGCGGTTCGGCGTGAACGTCAGCGCGGTGGCGGCCTTCCGCGGCGTCGCTCCAGGGCTCTGGCGATGCCGGGAGTGCTGACTGCGATCAACGCCGCGATGCGCCCACTCGGCGCAGGCACCGCCGGCACCGCCGGGATCGAGACGGGCCCGGCCGGGCTCACGGTCTTCCGCCGCGCCGCCCGCGCCGCCTGCGAGGCCCGCAAGGCCCGCTCCCAGACCCCGGCCGAACAGTGACCGAGCTGCCACCTACGGCAATGTTGCTAACTAATGGGTTAGTATCTTCAATGTTAGCTGGTGCTCCAGAAGGCGGCGACATGGCAGATTTCGTAGGCAGGCGGCACGAGCTCGAGACGCTGGACCGCGAGCTGGGCAAGGTGGCGGCCGGGATCGGCGGGGAACGGCCCGGGCGGTGCGTGATGCTTCGTGGGCGCCGTCGGGTGGGCAAGTCACGGTTGGTCGAGCGGTTCGCCGAGAGGTCCGGTGCGCCGTTCCTTTTCTATGCCGCGACAGGGGCGTCGCCGGAGGCGGACCTGGAGCGGCTCAGCCAGGACGCGCGGTCATCCAGCCTTCCGCTGGCGAATCTGCTGTCCGCGGCCCGCCCGGCGAGTTGGGACGCGGCCTTCGACGTACTGGCGGCGGCACTGCCGTACGACCGGGCGAGCGTCGTGGTCATGGACGAGGTGCCCTATTTGATGGATGCGGAGGGCGCCTTCGAGGGCATGCTTCAGCGGGGCTGGGACCGGGTGCTGGAGACGAAGCCGGTTCTGCTGGTCCTCATCGGCTCCGACCTGTCCATGATGGAGGCGCTGAACGGTTATGGACGTCCGTTCCATCAGCGCGGACGGGAGATGGTGCTGGGTCCGCTCAATCCGGCGGAGGTCGGCGAGATGCTCGGCCTCGACCCCGCCTCGGCCTTCGACGCGGCCTTGATCACCGGTGGACTGCCTCTTATCTGCGCGGAGTGGACGCACGGCGCCGGGATGTGGGAGTTCCTGGAGACGGCACTCAGTGATCCGGTCTCGGCCCTGCTGGTGTCGGCGGAACGCTCGCTCGCCGCGGAGTTCCCCCAGCAGGTCCAGGCACGCACCGTCCTGTCGGCGATCGGCAGCGGTGAGCGGACGTTCTCCAATATCGCCCGCGCCGCCGGCGGGATCGGAGCGACCCCGCTCCAGCGGTCGCTGGCGATCCTCACGGACAAGCGGGTGATCGCGGCGGAGCTTCCCGTATCCACGCGGCCTTCGAAGGATCGCCGCTACCGGGTCGCGGATCCCTACCTCCGCTTCTGGCTGAAGCTCCTGGGCCCGGCGATGCAGGAGATCGAGCGGGGCCGGGGTGACCTGACGCTGCAGCGCATCCGCGAAAACTGGACCAGCTGGCGTGGCAGGGCCGTTGAACCTCTGGTGCGAGAGGCGCTGGCGCGGCTGCTGCCCGACGAGAGCCTCCCCGCCGCTCCCGCCATCGGGGGTTACTGGACCCGTACCAACGATGTGGAGATCGACGTCGTGGGAGCGGACCGCGCGCCGATCGCCAAGGAGCTGTTGTTCGTCGGCTCGGTGAAGTGGCTGGAGAACTCCCCGTTCGACCGCCACGATCTCGCAGCGCTCCACCACCACCGCGCCGCGCTCACGCCCGCCCCCGTGCCCGTGATCGCGCTCTCGCGCAGTGGAACCGACTGCTCGGGACTCGACGCCGCCTACGGTCCGGCGGAACTCCTCGCGGCGTGGTCCCCCTGAACTCGAACCGAACCGCTCGGACGCAAACGACCCCGAACGAGGGGTCCGGGGCCGGCTGAGGCGCCCTCCTGGGGCGAAACCCCAGTTCAAGGCGCTAATGCGTGGTGCCCCCGGCAGGATTCGAACCTGCGACACCCGCTTTAGGAGTTCAACCCTCGGCCGTACGGATGGCCCGGGTTCGTACTCACCGGGCGGCCCGTGGTCCGGGTTCCGATCGCCAGCGTCCACCGTCGTCCGATGACGTTGATGTCAGCTGGTGATGTCAGACCGTAGGGTGCTCGTCCGGCAGGGGGCGCGTACGAACCGAGCACATCGCTCGTCGCAAGCCCTCAGAACGCGGAAGTTCCTTCGGACTTCGGTTATAGGCCCAGCCGGCTGTTGGGGCCGCCTCGTACTCGGCCAGCATCATGGTCGTTCTGTCCGCCATCCTCAAGAGCTGTGATGCTTTGACGACCAAGCAGCTGGGCCGATGTCAGTGGGGAGTGTCACCATGGTCTGCCGTGGAACTAAGTGTGAAGCTGCCTCGGCAGCGAGGTGATCGGCTGTTCCTATACGCCGTCACGAACGAGGAGCAGCAGGCCGGTGCTGAGTCGAATCTCAGGCTCCTGGATGCGGGTCATGCACATCGAAGAGTCAGCGGCTGGTGGGACGACCAGCTGCCTTTTGGAGACGATCTCCCGGATCTGGCCGAGCCCGCGTTCGTCAGTGGGCAGCAACTTGTGAAGGCTCTGGAAGCGCGCTACCCAGGCGTGACTGTGATTCTGCGTCTGGGGCCGCGTGCGGCATGGCGTACGCGGCAGGAGCGGCGCCGGATCGCATGGGAGGCGGCGAAGGCAAAGCGGCCTCCACTCCCGCCGGACACGGAGAGGCTGATTCACGCCTTGAGTCCCGAGTGCATGATCTGCCATAAGACCGTACGGAAACTGGAGATTGCCCATTTGTTGGACTGGCCCACTATCCGACGCGTAGTCGAGACACATCCTCTTTGGCTCAAGGGTGATAACGACATGCAGCGTGCTGCGCTGCTGTTCCATGACCCGTGGAACATGGGCGTCTTGTGTCGTGAACGCCCTCATCGTTCCGGTTGTCATGACCGGCAGGAGATCGGCGAAGTCACATTGGAGCAACTCCGGCTGGCGAGAGCTACATTGGACCGGCAGCCGGGTGTTGAACGTCTTTACGGTCGGTATCTGGATCAAAGCCTGATCGAGGAACGTCGTCGCTTCGGCCTCGATATGAACGCAATGGGCAGAGTCCTCACGCTTTTGGCGCAGAAGGCGAAGGGTGGCGAGTCCTCGTCATATGTACTAAAGCACGGAACGATTAAGGTTGATCGCGGGCAGGGAGCCCTTTTGTGGGGGCAATATGACTGTACAGATCGGGCTCGCGACTACAACCTCTAGCCTCGCGAAAGATACGTCAAGATAACCGGAGACAAGCTGTGCAACGCGATGACCGTTTGATCTTGTTCACCGCTGTCGCAGAACTGGCAGTGTTGCGTGCCATCGAACTTTCGGGGGATCGCATCATTAGGCGGGCTGAGCGCTCCTCAAGAGGCCCACTCAAATTTTTTAAACCAATTTCTGTGCACGTACAGCGACCTGTGAAAGAAGCTGACCTCGACCAGGTCCTCCCAAAGGAAGCTTGGGCGATCCCGGCTGTGGCGGGCCTCCCGGAGGAGCTTATTGAGGCGCTCGATAAGCATACGCGGATCCTTCTGGTGACTGGACTCGAATTCCATCGAGAGGACCTTATCCTTACACTCTCCCGACTACCCATCACAAGAATGCCAATCCCGTGGGAGTCAGGTACTCCTCGGGGGCACCACTAACGGGAGCCTCCGGCGCGAACTAAACAATTCAGTAGTTCGCATCCGAGATCTCGCGTTTGCCCGGCGAGTCTATTGCTGCGACGAAATGTCATCGCAAATTTGACGGAGCAGCTCGATCACCCTTTGATCTCCAGGGGAGCCCAGGTGTAAAAATGAGTCGAGGTCCGGCCAGCTAACCAACTCATACATTATTGGCAGCGCCCGAGAATCGCCCGCAACAATCGCTTCAGCGCAAGCCTGACCAACGTTGCGAATCAGATCAAGGATGGACTCACGGAAGAGACTAGGCGCAGCCGGGTCAGTCTTCCAGAAATTTACTTCTTTCCTCGCTTCAGCCCACTTTCCCTGCCGCGCCAAAGATTCTGTAAGGAGACGTCGAGCTTCAGCGTTTGGCCAACCCACGGGATTATTTCGCAAAACTTCTCGACAGTGCGATTCTGCCACTCCGAAACGTCCCTCCCTTATTCGCTCCTCAGCCTTTACTATAAGACCGAGATCTCGCGAATAGTTTGATTCGGGCAGTCTCGACTCCAGATCAGAAAAGGCTTCCGCCAAAGAATTAAGTTCAGTCAAGCCATTCAGCTTTATAGTCCCCCTGCGAAGGATCGCTCGAATATCCGCAGCAAACTTTATCGCAGCTTTCGGATAAGTTTCGACCCAACCCCGGGAGACGTATAAGACATACTCGAGATGCTTAACTGCTTCATCGTAGGTTGTCTCCAGCCCGGGAATGTGTGGGCGCTCTGAATCGCAATTCGAGTATAGATACATATGCGCAAGCATAAAGCGCGTCTGCGAGATTAGCGTCTCATTGTCAGGAGCCACTTCATGTAGAATTTCTAGCTCGCGCTTCAACAACCGCTCCGCTCGGCAGGCGTCGCCTAGTAACTGGTAGGGCCCAGCAAGGTTTCCGCACAGCAGCGCTACGCGCTCACTGCGGACATGCGCCGCTTCGGCGTGGGTTAGAAGCAGCTCTGCATGGGACTGAATCGTCTGCACCCGTTCAGCCATTCCGAATTCTGACGATGTGCGAAGCCATCTTTCAACGTGTCCCACCAACCGATCAATGGAACTCGGAAGATCCGGATGCCCCGCAACTCGCATTCGAATAATTTCCTGAGTGACTGAATTAACGGAAATCGTTCGAGTTGCCTCGGTAAATTTATCTTCTTGAGGGGCAGGGAGCGGTAGGTCATTCTTGACGAGCGAGAATTGAAACAGCTCACGGAGAACTTCCCCAAGCCGGACAATGTCAGGCGAAACTATTAGAGGGCCCAGATGCTCTTCTTCTTCGGTATTCGAAAGTGCCGTAGCGAGTAGCAGGTGCGCCGGTATCTGGTGTGATCCAAGGAAAGCCGACATGATCAGGAGGTGGGTGGCCACTGCCGAAATGTCTGGAGTCTTATCGGTTCCACCTTTGATGCGCTGTTCGAGCTTATCGATGCACATATTAAGCGCAGCGGCCAAGGTTTGGGGGTACCCGGCCGGTATTGAATCGTGATCGGAAATTGCGCGAGTCCTCAGGGCATCGATATAGACGTCTGAATTTTCGATTCCGTAGCCACAGCCAACTAGGTAGCCAGCTCCCAACTCAAGAGCCAAAGGCCAGTCGCCGAGTTCTTCCGCCATCCGCTGCGTGGCCGGTCTCCATAGGACGGATTCGCCCTCCGTGAGTTGCAACCGCCGGCGAAGGAGCTCAATCGACTGCTCCCGTTCCATGGTCGAGACAGTAACAACGTGGGCGCTACCGGCGGGGGCCGCCGAGTTAATGGTTGTCAGGATTATATCGCCACGACTAGTTTTGGGTACCCATGGCTCAACCTCTCGTAGGGAGAGAGCGTTGTCCAGGACGATAAGCCAGCGCCCGGGGAAGCGACCAAGTGTTAGCTGAATCTCATGCTGCAGGTCTTCGGGCGAAGAGAATTTCCCGCCCTGCCCGCTCGACGGAACAAGCGCCTGAAGGGCTCGCTGAAAGTCTGAATACAGGGAGCTGGCGGTTTCGCAGTTGATCCACGCGATTACGTCGTATTGATCGGCGCAGGCCGAAATGTAGAGTGCTGCCGCACTCGACTTCCCGATACCAGAAGGACCAGCGAGGTTAACAAAACGCGTCCCGCGATCAGGCGTTCGCGGGAAGGCTTCCATGATTTGATTAACAACCTGGGGACGGGGAACATCAGGAATTCTCGGAATCGCGCCCACGACAACTCCCCAATCGAGAGAACCGACCGTGCGAGCTAGCGTCTCTCCATCTACAAGCGCCAACCTACGCAATTCTGCGACCGAAAAATTGGCCCTTTCCCCAGAAAGGTCGGCCGCACGACCAAATACCTCTGATAGTAAATATCCGACGAGTAAACCAGCAGACTTTTCTCCGAGGCCGAGCCGAGCACTGTTGCGGATATTGCGCAACGTGTTCCGTAACTCCTCCCGAATCTCTTCATCATCTCGAGTATCGTACTCAACTCTGCACCGTCGCAACCGAGCTAACTCTTCGTCGCCTAGTGCGGCTATTTGACTCCTGCGTTGGGGAGCCTCACGACACAGTTCGTCTAGTTGCTCCCGAAGCTCTTGCGTGTCAGCCGCTGAAACTAGGACTCGATTTAGCGTGCTGCTCTTTTGGTCTGGCCTCCCATTAGTTAGGAGAGAATATGCCGGAGGATCTGGTGCACCTTTGATCATATCCAGGAGGATTCCAAGTGCAGCCGTACCGCCCAGACTCCCTCCAGCCACCCGGCTCTTGACTTGTGTCACAAGGCGGACGGCCCCACTGTGATCGACTACGTCAAAGTCAATCTTGTCTGTCGCGGTTTCACTGCGCGGCCCTCCTTCTACCCGAACTCCCGCATATTCGGCCTGTCCCACTAGCCCAATGAGATGCTCCAAGGTTCGCAGGTATTGGTACTGGAATCCGTACGCCGCGACCCGTCCACCGTCCACCACCAGTACGCCTCCCCATATCGCACTGCCTTGACCACGGCAGTTCGGCCCCCCTATTGGACACGCCAACCTCCCCTTGGCGCCACTAGCTTGGAACTATCGGCACCTAGACGACTCTTGCGCGGTCCGGGATCAGCCATGTCGGTTTGATCCCTCCTCAACCCACCACTTACTCAGCTCCCATCCCGTCCGCCGTCGACCCACACACCGTGGAGCGGGCGTGGTTCATGGCGTCCAGGTGGAGCGCGCCACTGTACGAACGACCTGGACGCCATGGGCCGCGTCTGCTCGGCTCTGCCTGGGTCGACGGCGGACGGGATGGGAGCCCTCGCGCACGCCACTACCAGCCCGCAGCCGGGAACGGCGCCCCCTCCATCCCGGGGTCGGCCGATCCCCCGCCGGAGGCATCGCCTTGCCCGTGCGCCGCGCAATGCGGTGATCGACTCATGCCCACGGCCCTGCCCACATGTGGGCGCGCGTCGGCGGCGGCAGTGCCGAGCGGGCCGAAGGCAGGAGCGCGGGCGCAGCCAGAGCCCGGAAGCGCGCCCGGCGGAGCGGAGCGCAGCCGGGTGCCTTGAAAACGTAGAGAAAGTTGTTACTCGCGCTGCCGGGCGGGACCGTACTCCTGTGTGCAGGCTGGGAGGTTGATGCCGTGGCGGGTGGTGAGTTTGAGGAACTGGACCGGGCGGGCGGTCCATTGGATGGTCGTGGCGCCTTGCTGGAGCGTGAGAGTGACCGGCTCGCCCTGGACGAGGGACTGGAGTGCGTCGTGGTGGTCCTCCGACAGCCATTGCCATGCTTCCTCGAACGCCTCGGAGTTGAGGGTCGGCGAGAGGGTACGCACGGCGACTCTGATCCAGCGGACGGCCTGGGGCGCGGTTTCCACGTCGACGGAGCCCAGCAGCGTGGTGGCATCGCTGTTCGCGAGGCGGCTCGTGTGGCATTCGCACTGGTAGCCACGCAGGAGCACGGACGTCGGGCGGTTCATCGCGTCTGTCCCGTGGGGCGGGCGGAGAGCATGTAGCACGTCGTGTCGTCGTAGAGCCTGAGGACGTACGCCTCGCCCTGAGCCAGGGCTGATCGAGCCTGCTCTTGTTCGGGCTCGTCCAAGAGCCAGTGCCGTCCAGGGGCGGCATAGTGCCGGTCGAGTTGGTCCGTGACGTCGCGGACTCTGTTCCGAAGCCATCGGACAGCGAGCCGTGGACTGCTCGTCAGACGGCCTCCGAGGTGGAGAACGGGGCGGTCGGCCGTCGTGTGTGCGGTGGCCTCGCACCAGTAGCCGGTCTCATAAGCCCCGGTCATCGCCATGGCCGGCTGCCGGGATGGTGGGAGATGAGTTCCGCGGTGACGGTGAAGCCCTTGCCGGTGCCGTGGATGCTGACGTTGTGGGCCAGCGAGCTGACGATGTCGAGTCCCCGGCCGCGCAGTGCTTCCTTCTCCGCGTGCTCCACCTCGGGGACCGTGACGCTGCCCCCGGCATCGGTAACGGACACCGCGATCGCGTGGTCCGAGAGCGCGAGCACGACTTGGAACGCGCCGTTCTCCTCGCCGCTGGCCGTGTAGAGAAGCGCGTTGCTGCCCAGCTCGCTCACGATGAGCGTCACGTCATCTGCCCTTGGGTGCCCGGCAAGGATGTCGCGGGTCCATCTCCGCGCCCGGCCGACCTCTTCGCGGAAACCTGGGCAAGTCAGTCCCCAGACTCGCACTTTGCTCGTATACTCGTGCATACAAGTTCCTTTATGCTGGTGGGCGGCCATGGATCGTTGTTCAGTGCTAGATGAGTTTCACGCCGTCGTGGGCACGTACAGCGGCGGGGGACGCCGCATCCAGGGCGTCCAGTACGCGGATCGCGTATGCCTCGTCGGCCAGCTCCGCCGCTTCGTCGCGAGTGACCCAGCGCAGTGCTTTGGTTTCGTCGCCCGTGGTGGGTTGGCCCTCGATGGCCTGGCAGCGGAAGACGAGCGAGACGATCAGGCCCGTCATGTTCTTGTAGACGCCGGTCAGTGTCGCCGGAAGGGCGATCTTGATGCCGGTTTCCTCCAGGACTTCCCGCTGGAGGGCGTCGGGGAGAGTCTCGCCGGCCTCGACCACGCCGCCCGGCGGTTCCCAGTGCCCGTTGTCGCGTCGCTTGATCAGCAGGGCGCGACCGTGGTCGTCCACGATCACCCCGGCGACGCTCACGGAGTGGGGCCGTTCGGCTGTGGTCACGTTCGGCAGTCCTCGTCCAGTTGGCTGACTAGGCTCTCACCGTAGCAACTGGACTCAGCCTCTTGTCTAGATATCCAAAGGAGTACACGTGGCCGCTCTTACTCCCGGCCTGCTCGGCTCGCTGGACCCGACCAGTGACCGAGCCGTCTTCCGGCAGATCGCCGATCAACTGCGGGAAGCCATCGACAAGGGACGCTTCGCCGAGAGCTCCAAGCTGCCCTCGGAATCGGAGCTGGTCGAGCACTTCGGCGTGTCCCGCATGACCGTGCGCAACGCGCTCTCCATGCTCCAGAGCGAGGGCCTGGTCTCGTCCGAGCACGGCAAGGGCGTCTTCGTCCGGCCCCGCCCTCCGGTACGCCGACTGGCATCCGACCGATTCGCCCGACGCCACCGCGAACAGGGGAAGTCAGCCTTCATCGTAGAGGCCGACGCCGCCGGCAGCCGCCCGGAGGTGGACAACCTGGAGGTCAAGGAGGAGCGCCCGACCCCGGACATCTCCGCTCGGCTCGGCGCCCCGCGTCGCGTCCTGGCCAGGCGTCGCCGGTACCTGCTGGACGGCCGACCCGTCGAGTTCGCCGTCTCCTACCTGCCGCTCGACCTGGCCCGTAACACCCCCATCGCCCAGCCCAACCCCGGCCCCGGCGGGATCTACGCCCGACTCGAAGAACTGGGCCACAAGCTCGACCACTTCGAAGAAGAGATCAGGGCCCGGATGCCCTCCCCTCTGGAAGTGAAGACGCTGCGGCTCTCCTCCGGAGTGCCCGTGATCCATCTGATCCGCACCGCGTTCGACACCAAGGGCCGCCGCCGTCGAGCCGTGCCGCTTCCTGCGATGTGCATTGCGCCGCTTCGCTGGCACCGGATGCGCCAGGCCGCCGCCAAGCTGCGCGCGGGGGAATCATGGGACGACGGCGGGTACGTCTTCACCACCCGGAACGGGCGGCCGGTCGAGCCGCGCAACGTGTACCGCTCGTTCACCCGAGTCGCTGGATCTGCCGGCATCCGTGTCGTCCGGCTGCATGACGCCCGCCACGGCTGCGCCACCCTGCTTACTGCGGCCGGGGTCGCTCCTCGCGTCGTGATGGAGATCCTTGGGCACAGTCAGATCAGCATCACCATGGACGTCTATACCCACGTCGTCCAGGACACGCAGCGCGAGGCGATCAGTCACATGGACCGGCTGCTCAAGAGGCGTCCCGGCCGTCAGTGACCGCTAGCGTTGATGTCAGACCTGGATGTCAAAGACCCCCAGCCATGATCGGCTGGGGGTCTTTTGGCTGGTGCCCCCGGCAGGATTCGAACCTGCGACACCCGCTTTAGGAGAGCGGTGCTCTATCCCCTGAGCTACGGAGGCGGGGATCTGTCGGGGCGGTCGTTCGCGTCCCGGCAGGTTGGTGGCGGTGTGGGCCCTGGAGGGCCTGGTCGCCGGGGACAGTGTAGCGGGTGGGGGGTCTTCGGGGCGCGGGGGTTCGGCGGGGTGGGTCGCTCGATCAGGGGGTGGCGTGGGGGGCCGCAGAACCTGGGAGGGGGGCTGGGCGTTGGGGCGGTGTGAGGAGCATTCCTGAGCCCGTGTGGCCCGTCGTCGTGCTGGCCGTGATCCAGTTCGGGGACGGGGTTCTCTGTGTCGGGCCCGTGCGTTTCGTGCGGGAGTGCTTCCAGGACGTGGGATTTCCGCGGCGGTGGTGGTGGGTCGCTCCGCCCGTCAAGTTCGCCGCCGCAGGCGGGCTGGTCGCCGGGATCTGGGTGCCCGTGCTCGGGGCCGTCACCGTGTGGGCGTTGGTGGGCTACTTCGTCGTGGCCATCTCCATGCACGTCCGGGCTCGGGACTTCGGGCGGAATCTGTTCCTCAACGCCGTCGGGATGCTTGTCATCTGTGTCCTGGTCGCGCTGTACAGCTTTGTTCTGTAGGCCCCCGGTGCCGGGGCGGATGTCCCGGCACCGGGGGACTCGGGCCTCAGTGCACGCTCTCCCGCGTTGCCTCCCCCTCCGGGGCCTTAGCCTGCGCGTCATCCGGTGCCTCGCGCAGGCCGAACCTGCGGTGGAAGCGGGCCAGCGGTCCTGGTGCCCACCAGTTCGCGCGGCCCGCCAGGCGCATGAAGGCCGGGACCAGGGCGCCCCGTACCAGCGTCGCGTCCATCAGGACCGCGACGGCCAGGCCCAGGCCGATGGCCTTCAGATACGAGATCCCCGACAGGACGAAGCCCAGCCACACGATGGCGATCAGCCCCGCCGCGGCCGTCACCATCGCGCCGGTGCGCTCCAGGCCCCGGGCCACCGCGAGTTGGTTGTCCCCCGAGCGGTCCCACTCCTCCTTGATCCGGGAGAGCAGGAAGACCTCGTAGTCCATCGACATGCCGAACGCGATGCAGAACAGCAGGACCGGCACGGTCCAGGTGATCGTGTCGGTGACCACGAAGTCCCCGACGATGCCCTCCAGATGGCCGTCCTGGAACCCCCAGACAAGCACACCGAACGTGGCGCTGAGGCTGAGGCAGTTGAGGACGAGCGCCTTCAGCGGCAGCACCAGCGAGCCGGTGAAGAGGAAGAGCAGGATGAACGTCGTGACACCGATGATCGCGAGGGCCGTCGGCAGCTCGTCGTACATGGAGTCCAGCGAGTCCACCAGTTCCGCCGCGGGACCGCCGACCTGGACGTCGTACGGTGCCTCCGTCGCGCGGATGTCCTTGACGAGCTGTTCGCCCTCCTCGCTCAGCGACTCGCTCTTCGGGATCACCGAGAGATACGTGCTGTTGTCCGCGCTGAACCGGTCCGAGCCCGGCCCCGGCGGGGCGACCCGCTCACCGGCCGCGAAGGAGCCGGCCTCGCTGTCCACCCGCGCCACGTTGCCGAGCGTGGACAGCTGTTGTACGTACGACTCCACCGAACGCTCCCCGGTCGGCGGGGTGTCGCTCAGCACCACGCTCAGCGCCTGCGACTCCTGCGCGCTGAAGTCCTCCCGCAGGATGTCGCTGATCTGCCGCGACTGGGTGTCGGCCGGCAGGACGCGGTCGTCGGCGAGGCTCATGTGCAGGGACAGGAACGGCGAGCCGAGGAAGAGCAGCAGCCCGATCACGGCGACCGCGACCGGCACCGGGAAGCGCATGACGGTCGTCGCGAGGCGGTACCAGAAGCGCTCGGACTCCGGCTTCGGCGGCTTCTCCTCCTTGCCGCGCCCGAGAACACGGATGCGGCCCTTGTCGATCCGCGGGCCCAGCGCCTTCAGCAGCGCGGGCAGGAAGGTGACGGAGACGATCGCCGCCAGCAGGGCTGTCGGAATGCCCGCGTACGCGAACGACCGCAGGAAGTAGAACGGGAAGACCAGCAGACCGGCGAGCGCGAGCGCCACCGTCACCGCAGAGAACAGGACGGTACGGCCGGCCGTGCGCAGCGCGGTCGCGATCGCCTCGTCCGTGCCGGCCCCGCCGTGCAGTTCCTCGCGGTACCGCTTGAGGAGGATGAGGCCGTAGTCGATGGCCAGGCCGAGCCCGAGTCCGGTCGCGACGTTGGTCGCCAGCACGGAGACGTCGGTGAACAGCGTGAGGACACGGAGCGTCAGCAGGACGGACACGATGGTCAGTCCGGCGACCATCAGCGGCACCAGCGCTGCCACGACACCGCGGAAGACGAACAGCATCACGACCAGCAGGACGGGGAAGGTGACCATCTCGATCAGGAGCAGGTCGTCCTGCGTGGTGTCCGTGATCTCCTTGTTGGCGACCGCGGCGCCGCCCACACGGGTGTCCAGGCCCTCGACCGTGCCGTCGTACTCCGGCTGGATCCGTTCCAGCGTCTTCTGTACCTGGTCCTCGTCGCCGGTGATCCGTACGAGGACCAGCGCGCTGTCGCCGCCCTCGCCGCGCAGGGCCGGGGCCTTCCCCAACGTCCAGTAGGACAGGGCCTGTTCGACCCCGTCCTCTTCGCCGATGCGTTCGGTCAGCCGTTCACCAGCCGCGCCGACCGCCGGATCGTCTACGCCGCGGCTGTCCGAGACCAGCAGGGTCAGATTCGGGGCGCCCGAAGCGAAACGGGTGTCCAGGACCTCGGCCGTCTTCGCGGATTCGGTGGAACTGTCGGTGAATCCACCGGCGGAGAGAGTCGAGATCACACCACCGCCCAGCGCCCCGGCAAGCACCAGGAGCACGCCGGAGAGATAGAGGACCAGCTTGCTGCGCTGCGTGGTGAATCTGGCCAGTGAGGCGAACATTCGGCAACCTTTCGAGGGGGAACGCCGTTTCGGGGGCCGGCGCGTCGATCCCGTTCACACGAGCGAGGGAGGAGCGTGCGAGCCCATCGCCGTCAGTGGCAACTCTGCGCGCGTCGGGGCCGGTTGGGTGGCCGGGGGTGGGGCACGGCCGGTTCGGTGACGGGTTGCGGAAGGGTGGCTGAGGGGTCGCTGAGGGGTGGCCTCACGGGTCGCTGACGGGCGTTGGGCGGCATGCTCCCCGACTACGGTCCCGCAACGCGCGACTGCGCACAATGACAGGTGTGTGCGGGTCATTTCCCGCATGACTGCTATATCTAACTGCCGCTTCACCCTCCTAAATTGCGGCGACAACAGGCGACAACCGTCGAGGTCGATCCGAGACAATCCCTGGAGGGAAAGCGAATGAGCCAGCGTGAGAGGACCGCTGTCATCGGCGGAGGTATGGCAGGCTGCGCCGCCGCCAAAGAGTTGATCAAGGCGGGGCGCGAGGTTGTCATCTTCGAGGCGGCCGCCGGGCTCGGTGGCCGGGCCCGTTCGTGGCACCGTTCGGAGATCGAGCCCTCCGTCGGCATCAACCTCTGGTTCACCAGCTTCTACAAGCTGATGTTCGAGCGGATTCACGAGTACGGGCTGGAGGACCAGCTCGTGGAGATGTCCAACAACGTCATCGTCGTGGACAACGGACAGCCCGCCGAGCTCCTCTCCGACTCGCTGCGCAGCCTCCTCACGTACAAGCACGTCGGCCTCCGGGACCGGATCGGCTTCCTGACCGGCACGCTGAAGGAGACGCGTCTGCGCAAGCAGCTCGACATCTTCGACCCGGTCAAGCTCGCGCCGTTCGACGACGGCACGACCGCGGCGGAGTACGCCCGCAAGAGCCTGTCGCAGCGCGGCTTCGACAATCTGCTGCGGCCGGAGATCGAGTCGTTCTGGCTCTGGCGCTGCGAGGACGTGTCCGCCGCGCACGTACGGGCGATGCAGGCGCAGGTCGCCGGAGCGAAGTTCTATGTGTTCCGCAACGGCATGGAGGTCATCGCGGAGCGCAACGCCGAGGGTGCCGACATCCGGCTCGAACACGAGGTCACCGACCTTCAGGTGACGGGCGGGCGCGTGCACATCACGGCGCGGTCGGCGGACGGCGAGAGCCACGCGGAGATCTTCGACGACGTCGTGGTGGCGACGACCGCGCCGGTCGCCGCCAAGCTGACGGCGGCGCTGCCGAACGACATCGTGGGGCGCGACACCCGGGAGTTCCTGGAGACCCAGGTGTACGAGCCGGCGCTGTCGGTCTCGTACCTGGTCGACTTCAGCAGCATGCCGTCCGAGGCGCACATCGTGGCGGCGGGCGCGGACGATCCGCCGGTGAAGACGATCATCACCTTCCCGCGCAAGGTCAAGGACGCGCAGGGGCGTTCGGTGGACAAGCACCTGGCGTTCGTCTACCCGGGCCGCGCGGAGACGCGGCGGCTGCTCGCGATGTCGCCCGAGGAGCAGTACGCGGAGACGACACGGCTGGTCACGAAGTTGTGGCCGGACTTCCCGGCGGACGCGGAACCGTTCGAGATCGCGGTCCGCCCCCACGCGATGCCCCTGCCGGCACCGGGCCGCTACCGCATGTCGGCGCGCGTCATCGGCCTCCAGCACGCGCCGGTGGTGTTCGCGGGCGACTACTTCACGGCGCCGATCTCGGAGGCGGCGATGCTCTCGGGCATCCGGGCGGCGGAGAAGCTGACGACGGCAGGGAAGTTGACGCCGACGAGTGCGGCGCCGACGACTGCGCCGACGAGTGCGGCGGCGGGCTGAGGAGGACGACGGAGGGAGCGGGAGAGGGAGGGGTAGAAGCGATGGATGCGTTCACTCCCGTGGACGCGGGGCGTGGGGCCCTGCGGCCGGGCGGCGGGGCGTCGGCCTCGGGGGAGGTTACGGCTTCCGGTACGGCCACGTCCCGCGCGGGCGCGGCGGCCCCCGGCGCCGGTACGGCCATGGGCGCTGCGCGTCCTGGCGCTGCCGGTGGTGACGCCCGCGACGGCTCCGGCGCAGGCACGGCGCTCGGTGCGGCGTCTGCCGCCGGTACGGATACGGCCTTCGGTGCGGCTGGGGGCGGGACCGGTGGGGTGGGCGCCGAGGGCGCTGCGCGCCTTGGTGCTGCCGGTGCGGTCGCGTCCCGCAGGAGCGCGGAGTCGGCCCCCGGAACCGGTACGACCTCCGGCGCGGCGTACGCCTCCGGTGCGGCAGAGGCTCGGACGGCGGCGGCCGGGGGCGGTACGGCCACGTCCCGCGCCGGCGCGGCGCCCCCAGCCCCCGGAGCCCGGGCTCGGCTCGTCGCCTATGCGCGGCTGGCCAAGTTTGAGTTCGTACTCGACTACTACCTCAGCATGCTCGTCCTCTGGACCGCCCTCGCCGGCGGGGCGCGGTTCGCTCCCGACACGTTCACCACGCTGCTCCTCTTCCTCCTGGGCGAGATCGGGGTCATCTCCGCCGTCATGGCCCTCGACGACGTCAACGGGATCAAGGACGGCAGCGACCGCGCCAACTACCTCGGCGCCGGGGGCACCCCCCTTCGGCCCCTCGCGCGCAAACCCCTCCTCACGGGGGCGCTCACCGTCCCGCAGGCCACCCGGTTCGGGTATCTGAGTCTGGTCTGGGGCGCCGTCCTCTGGACCGCGTCCGCCGTCGCCGCCCCCGAGCGGCCGTTGTGGGCGCTGGTCGTCACCGGGCTGGTGCTGTTCGCCGGGTTCCAGTACTCCTGGGGGCTCAAGCTCAGCTACCGCGGTCTCGGTGAAGTCCTCATCATGGGCTGCCCGTTGGTCATCGTCGTCGCGCCGTACGGCTTCGTGACCGGGCAGCTGCCCGCCCTCGTCCTCGTACAGGCCGTGCTGTTCGGGCTCTGGCAGATCCTTGTCTCCTGCTACTCCAACACCAAGGACATCAGCGGCGACGCGGCCGTCGGCCGCAGCACCGTCGCGGTGCACGCGTCCGCGCGCGGCAATCTGCTCTTCATCGGCGCGCTCTCCGCCGTCGATCTGCTGCTGACCGTCGGAGCGTCGGCCGTCGGCTGGGCACCGTGGTGGTTCTTCGCCGCCCTGCTGCCCGAAATGGCGCTGCGGCTGCGCCAGTTCATCTCCTTCAGCCGCAACGGCGACGCACTGCTGGCACGCAGGCGAGGAGTGGTGGCGTTCCGGACGGGCGTCGCCGGGATCGTCCTGGCCAACCTCATCCACTTCGCGAGCTGAGGGGCGACGGCCGCGGCGCCCGAGCCGGCGGCCCGAACTCCGGACAGGACACACAGACATGGGAAACAGGAACAAACCGACCGGACTCGGCCTGCTCTTCGACGAACACGCGCTCGCGGGCCGCAGTACCGCCTTCCATCTCAGCCGTCCCTTCGACATCGCCCCCGGCGCCGGCACCGACTTCAGTGTGGCGGGTCTCGCCGAGCTGGTGCAGGAGACCTCCGGCCTGCTGTACGCGGCGGGGGCACGGGCCGGCGACCGGGTCGCCATCGCCAAGGACAACCACTGGGACTATCTGATCCTCGCCTGCGCGACCGCCCGCTTCGGCGGCCTGCCCGTGCTGATCGCGGGCAGCCTCCCGGCGCAGACGCTGGGCACCGTACTCAAGCGCGCCGACGCGCAGTTGCTGGTCACCACCGCCGACATCCTCGGCCGCGCGGCCGAGCAGGGGGTGGACCTGAAGTCCCTCGTCCCGCGCACGGTGACCGTCGGCGCCGCGCCGCCCGGCACCTCACCCGCCGCGCCCCCCGGCACCGTCGCGCTGGACGACCTGCGCGGGGCGCGCACCCCGGGCGCGTACCGTACGGCCGGCTACGAACCGATGGTCGCCACCCACACCTCCGGCACCACCGGCGTCCCGAAGCTCGTCGTGCACTCCGTCGACACCGTGCTCGGCCACCTCGGCCGCACCGAGTCGCTGCGCTTCCCGATCGTGGCCATGAAGCGCTCCGACACGGTGGCCACCGCCACCCCCTTCAACCACATGCGGATGATCACCTGGAGCACCGGCACGCTGAGGCTGGAGCCCAAGGACGCGTTGGTGCTCGCCGACGCGCGTCCGGCCACCGCGGAGCGGATGTTCGCGGGGCGGCGGCCGACCTACCTGGAGGCGCTGCCCGCCACGTACATCGGCTGGCAGGAACTGGCCGGAAGGCGGCCGGAGTTGTACGGGAGGGTACGGCTCTACGTGAGCACCTTCGACGCCATCCACCCGCCCACCGTCCGCCGCTTCCTGCACGCCAGCGAGCGGCGCTTCCCGGCCTGGCTCCAGGGCTGGGGCCAGTCCGAGACCGGTCCCATGACCTTCCGGCTGCTCACCCGCAGGGCGCTCGCCGCCAAGGGCGACCGGCACCCCACGACGCGGGACGTGGGCCGCCCGATCCCCGGCTTCACCGGGATGAAGGTGGTGGACCCGGCGACGATGAAGCCGGTCCCCAACGGCAAGCCGGGCGTACTGCTCACCCGCACCGACGGGCGCTGCATCGGCTACCTCGGCGAGCAGCGGCGCTGGCAGGACAAGGCGCGCGGCAAGTGGTGGAACACCGGCGACTACGGCGTACGCACCGCCGCGGGCGCCTTCCGGCTGCTGGACCGTGAGGTGGACGTGATCCCCGGAATGAGCTGCATCGAGCTGGAGGACGTACTGGCCGACCGGCTGCCGCAGCTGCTGGAGGCCGCCGTGATCGGTATCCCGGGGCAGCTCCCGCTGCCGGTGGTCTGCACCCGGGACGGCTCGCTGGACGAGGCGGAGTGGGCGCGCGCGACCGCGGACCTGCCGGCGCTCGGGGCGCCGCGCGTGCTGCCGCTGGCGGAGATCCCGCGTACGAGTACGGGCAAGGTGCGCCGGGTCGAACTGCGCGAGCGGCTGCTGGGAGAGGAGACGTACGGCACGGGCCGCTGGACCTAGGGGTGCCAGGCCGGGGGAGCGGCAGGCCGAACGCGCCCCCGCGCAGGGCGTCCCGGCTCGGAGCGTTGTCGGGCCGACGGCGTCCGGGCTTCGCGCCTGCCAGGGCCCCCGTGCCCCCGGGCCGAGGGCCCCAGGCCGAACGCGCCCCCGCCCAGCGCGCCCCCGCCCAGCGCGCCCCCGCCCCGGCGAACAGGAGCCCCCCGTGTCCGGACCAGAGCCAGAGCGTCGAGAGAGGAGTGCACCAGCATGAGAGAGACGAGCACGCACGTCGATGTGGCCGTCATCGGTGGCGGGATCGCCGGTCTCACCGCCGCGTACCGGCTGAAGGAAGCCGGCCGCGCGCCCGAGGTGTTCGAGGCCGACAGCGACGTCGGCGGCCGGATGCGCGCGCACAAGGAGGACGGCTGGCTGGTGGAGAGCGGCACCGAGACCCTCGCCTCGCACGGCTACCCGGCCACCTGGCGGCTGATCAAGGACGTCGGTCTCGACCGGGACGGCGGGGTGCTCAAGGTCGGCAGCCTCGCCGGTGTCTGGCGCGACGGCAAGGCGCACGCGGGCAGCGGGCACTGGGTGGGCACCCTCACCGGCGCCGGACTGTCGCCCGGCGGCCGGGTGGCCATGACCGGGATGCTGGGCGGACTGCTGCCCTCGCTCGGCAAGGTCAGCACCCGGCGGCCGGGAGAGAGCCCGCTGGGGCTGCGTACGGTCGCCGAGTTCGCCGACGGCAGACACCCGGACCTGCACGACTATCTGCTCCAGCCGGCGGCGAGCACCGGCTGGGCCTGGGACACCCGGCGGTCGTGCGTCGCGCCGCTGGTCGCCACCATGGTCGCCACCCGCGGGCTGCACGGCTGGCGTACGTACCGGGACGGGATGGACTCCCTCGCCAGGAAGGTCGCGGAAGGGCTGACCGTGCACACCGGCCGAGCGGTCCGGGAGGTCACCGAGATCCACGACGGCGGCGTACGGCTCGTCTTCACCGACGGCGCGGTGGTGACGGCCCGTGAGGCCGTACTCGCGGTGCCCGCGCCGGTGGCCGGAAAGCTCTACCCGTCGGCGCCCGCGGGCGAACTCCCCTTCCTGCACGCCACGTCGTACTCCCGGATGATCCGTGTGACCTGTCTGGTCGACCGTCCCCTGGCGGTCCGTCAGTCGCGCGGAACGAAGAAGGTCTACGCGCTGCTCATCCCGGAGAAGGAGGACGGTTACCTGGCCGGTCTGACCTTCGAGCACTTCAAGGCCGCCAACCGGGCGCCGCGTGGAAAGGGACTGGTCAGCATGTTGTCGGCGGCCCGCGCCACCGACGAGTTGATGGACCGGCCGGACGAGGAGGTCGTGGAGGCGCTGCTGGGGCGGGCCACGAGGTACGTGCCCGAGCTGCGTACGGCGCTGAGCAGGGCGTACGTGCACCGCTTCCCGTACGCCGCCCCCGAGGCGACCCCGGACGCCCTGCGTCTTCAGGGCGCCTTCCTGGACCGGCCCACGCGGGCGGTCGAGTTCGCGGGGGACTGGGTCTTCCAGCGCCCGACGAGCGAAGCCGCCGTGCAGGCGGGGGAGTTGGCCGCGGAGCGGATCCTTTCGCGGCGGCTGCGCTCGGCCACGCACGTACACGATCACGCCCGCACATAGGCGCCATCCGCCACAGGGCCGCCCACTCGCCGATCATTCGGCGGGCCGGGCGGCCTTTCGCGTGCTCGGAGCGGGTGTGGGGACGGTCGGGCATCCGTCCGATGACCCGTCAATGAGCGCCCGCTGAACGCTCCTTGACCGGCCGTTGGACGGGCCCTGTGAGATTTCCGGGGGAGAGAAATAACGAGTCAGTCGTGCGAACAAGATGAGCCACGGGGGCTGGAATGCGCGCCCAGAGCAACGAAGGAACAGAAGGAAAGATCCGTATCGTCGAGACCACGCGGCCGGGCAGAGTTCCCGCGAGCCCCGTCGCCCAACCCACCACCACCCGGCCGACGAACCAGCCGACGGGCCAGCCCACGCCCCAGGCCACCACTCACCAGCGGGCGCGCTACGCGCTCACCTCACGGGTCGGCAGGGACGCGGAGCTGGCCGACCTGAAGGCCCGCGCCACCGCGCCGAACGGGCAGATACTCACGCTCACCGGCCCGGTCGGCGTGGGCAAGAGCCGGCTGGCCGACGCGCTTTTCGACGAGATCTCCGGAGACTTCGCCGACGGCGGGCGTTACGTGGAGCTGGACACCCTCCAGCTGGCTGCGGACGACCCCGACGGCGGGCTCGCCCGCGCGGTCGCGGAGGCGCTCGGTCTGACGCCGGGGCCGGCCCTCGCCGGTACCGCCTCGGACGACGTGTACGCCAACGCCGACGCGGACGCCGGCGCGGACACCGGCGCGGCCGGGAACGGCGGTGACGGCGGCGGTGACGGCGGTGACGCCGATGGCGTGAACTCACCGCTCGATCTGCTGCGCGAGTACCTCCGCGGGCGGGACTTCCTGCTCGTACTCGACTGCGGCAACCGCCCGCCGCGCGGTATCTGCGCGCTGTGGGAGGCGGTCGCGGCGGCGGCCCGGCGGCTCTGTCTGCTGACCGTCGGCACGCAGGTGCTCGGGATGTACGGGGAGCACCGGGTCCCGCTCGTCCCGCTGGCGGTACCGACGGCGCACGACACGGCCGATCTGGGCCGCCTCGGGCAGGTCGACTCCGTACGGCTCCTGGTGGACCGTACGAAGGCGGTACGGCCCGGGTTCCGGCTCACGCAGGAGAACCGTGAGACCGTCGCCAGGCTCTGTCAGATGCTCGACGGGCTGCCGCTGTCGATCGAACTGGCCGCGGCGCGGCTGAAGGTGAGTTCGCCGCGTGCCCTGCTGGACGAACTGAGCCGGTCGCCCGGCACGCTGACGGACCCGGGCGCGGGAGCCGGCCCCGGCGCCGAAGCGGCGGATGGCGGCCCGGCGGCCGGGGTGGACACCCTGGGGCTTCCGCCGGCCTCCGTCGAACTCCTTGTACGGCTGGGGGTGTTCACCGAGAGCTTCGGTGTCGCCGAGGCCGCCGGGGTCTTCGAACTCCCGCTGGAAGTCACCCGCCAGGCGCTGGAGGAGATGGTCGACCACAGCGCGCTGCTGACCGAGGAGCAGCGGGACGGCAGCATCCGGTTCTGGATGCTCCGCGGGTCCAGGGCGCAGGCCCTGGAACACCTCAGGCGGCGGGGCGCTCTGGGACCGGTCCGGGCGGACCACGCGGTCTTCTTCATGCGCCAACTGCACAGCATCCGAAGGCAGTTGGAGGGGCCTGGGCAGACCGTGGCGCTGGAGCAGTTCGACCACTGGCACCAAGAGGTGCTGGCGGCACTGGAGTTCTTGTCGGAGGCGGGCAACGGCGAGGCGGTGGCGACACTGGCCGCCGCTTCCCAGCCGTACTGGCTGCTGCGCGGCGAGGTCGAGAGCGCCACGTACTGGCTGTCCGGCGCGGTGGACCTCGGCATCGAGCGCTGTCGCGTACGGCTCGCCGCGCTGGAAGCACTCGGCGAGGCACTGCTCCTGACGGACGACCCGGCCGCGGCCAAGCCCTGGCTGGACGAGTGCCTGGCGGTGTACACCGAACTGGCCGACATCCCCGGGATCACGACCGTACGCCAGCACCTGGCCAGGCTCGCCCAGATCGAACGGAATCTGCCCGCCGCCGAGAACCTGTTGACCCTGGCGCTCGCCGACCTCGACCCGCGGGGCGGCGGCCAGTGGTCCCGGGGGGCGGTCCTGGCCCGCCTGGCGGAGGTGCGCAGGGACCGGGGCGACACGGCGTCGGCGGCGCGGCACGCGACAGAGGCGGTACGGCTCTTCGAGCGGGCCGAGGACGCCCGCTCGGCGGCCCGCGCCAAACTCACCCTCGCGGGCCTCACGGGCGCCCAGGGCGACTACAACCGGGCCGAACAACTGGCCTGCCGGGCACTGCTGTTGCTGCACGACCGGGGCGATCTGCCGGAAGTGGCACGGGGCTTGACGGTGCTGGCCGAGATCCTCACCCACAAGTACGGGCGCACAGCGGCGGTCTGGGAGCGGGCGGCACGCCTGCTCGGCGCGGCGGACGCGCTCCGCCGCCGGGTCGGCGACACCCTGGTGGGCCAGCCGGGGGCGGTCAGCGGTGCGCTCCTCGGCCAGGTCAGCGAACGGATGGGCCCCAGCGCCTTCGACACGGCCTGGCAACAGGGCGGCCGCTGCACCCCGGACGAGGCGGTCGCACTGGCGCTGGCCCTGATCGAACCGCCCGAACACCAGCCGCACCCCACGGACCTCGTCGGCTCGCTGACCCGCCGCGAACACGAGGTGGCGATGCTGGTCACGGAGGGCCTGACCAACAGAGAGGTGGCGCGCAGGCTGGGCATCGCGGAGTGGACGGCGGTGAACCACATGCGCAAGGTGATGCAGAAACTGGGCTGCACATCCCGCGTCCAAGTGGCGGGCCGCATGCTGCGCCCCCTGGACCAGGGCGCGGGCGCGACGGGCCCGACGGGGGACTTGACGCGCCGCTAGGTGTTCTGACCCGGAGGGTCGCCGGCTCGGCCGGCGGGCGGCGATCCTCCGGGGGGGGGGGGGGGGGG
>NZ_BMMV01000018.1:57927-194273 GCF_014646115.1 Streptomyces camponoticapitis
CAGCGGTTGCCGCGCAGGGTGTGGCAGTACGTCTCCGGAGCTGCGGCAGGCGGGTCCGGACGACGAGGGGCGGGCGGGGCATGCGGTCCTGAGCCACAGGAGACCTCAGCGTCACCGGCCTCCTCCACCTCGGAGATTCCATGACCACATCGCCCGATGATGCGCACCCCGACTACACAACACTCGTCCGCGAGACCACAGGCGCCGCTCCGGCGCTGTCCCGGTCAGGCTCGGGTGCTCTGGGTGAGCACGGGTGGTAGCGGCGTGGGGCGGCTACTTCGGGTTGGGCTCGGCGAGGGTGTGGGCGACGAGGGCGTTGGCGTGGCCGTGGCCCAGGCCGTGTTCCGTTTTGAGCAGGGAGACGAGTTCCATGTGCTTCGTCAGGGGCGAGGAGCGGATGATCTCCTTCCACTCCGCGATCGGGCGGCCGTGCTTCTTCTCGATCGAGGGGAAGTAGCTGGCAGGGCCCTTCACGGTGTCAGTCATGGCGGCAGTTCCCATCCATTGGTGCGGAAAGATCTTGGGGTGTTCCATCTGCCTGTACGACCGGAGGCGGCCGGCGAAGTAATCGGCCGGCCGGGAGTGAGCTGCGCCACTGGCGATCCCTCGACCGCCGGGAGGCCCGCATACGCGACCCGCCCGGCGATCGAGGACCCGCTCAGGCCCCCGCCACGACCAGCGGTTCGCCGGAGGGGACGCCGTCGCGTTCCATCTCCTCGGCGATCTTCATCGCCTCCTCGATCAGGGTCTCGACGATCTTCGACTCGGGCACCGTCTTGATGACCTGGCCCTTCACGAAGATCTGGCCCTTGCCGTTGCCCGACGCCACACCCAGGTCCGCCTCCCGGGCCTCACCCGGACCGTTCACGACGCAGCCCATCACCGCCACCCGCAGCGGCACCTCCATGCCGTCCAGACCCGCGCTCACCTGGTCCGCCAGTTTGTAGACGTCCACCTGGGCGCGGCCGCAGGACGGGCAGGAGACGATCTCCAGACGGCGCTGCTTGAGATTGAGCGCCTCCAGGATCTGCAGGCCGACCTTGACCTCCTCGGCGGGCGGCGCCGAGAGAGAGACCCGGATCGTGTCCCCGATGCCCTCGCTGAGCAGCGCCCCGAACGCGACCGCCGACTTGATCGTCCCCTGGAACGCCGGACCGGCCTCCGTCACCCCGAGATGCAGCGGGTAGTCACTCCGGGCCGCCAACTGACGGTAGGCGTTGACCATCACCACCGGATCGTTGTGCTTCACCGAGATCTTGATGTCCCGGAAGCCGTGCTCCTCGAAGAGCGACGCCTCCCACAGGGCGGATTCCACCAGCGCTTCCGGCGTCGCCTTCCCGTACTTCCTCAGCAACCGCGCGTCCAGCGACCCCGCGTTCACGCCGATACGGATCGGAATGCCGGCCCCGGACGCCGCCTGCGCGATCTCCTTGACCTTGTCGTCGAACTGCTTGATGTTCCCCGGGTTCACCCGCACCGCCGCACACCCCGCGTCGATCGCCGCGAAGACATACTTCGGCTGGAAGTGAATGTCCGCGATCACCGGGATCTGCGACTTCCGCGCGATCGTCGCCAGCGCGTCCGCGTCGTCCTGCGTCGGGCACGCCACCCGCACGATCTGACACCCCGACGCCGTCAGCTCGGCGATCTGCTGCAACGTCGCCCCGATGTCCGACGTACGCGTCGTCGTCATCGACTGCACCGAAACCGGCGCATCCCCACCGACAGCCACCGAACCGACCTGGATCTGTCGGCTGACCCTCCGGTCGGCGAGCTTCGTCGGAACATCCGGCATGCCAAGCGCGATGGCGGTCATGAGGTGAGTGTCCTTCCAGAGATACCGGATACGGCTGACGCCGAGGGCGTCCGGGCGAGTACCTCCGCGGTGACGGCGTCGGCGGTCAGCCCGCAGTGGGCGAGGACCTGGGCGCGCGAGCCGTGGTCCAGGAACTCGCGCGGCAGCCCGAAGTTCCGTACCGGCGTGCCGATTCCGGCGTCTCCCAGGGCCTGCGCGAACGCGGCGCCCACGCCGCCGACCCGTCCGCTGTCCTCGATGGTGATCACCTGCTTGAAGTACGCGGCGGCCTTCACGAGCGTGGGGTTGACCGGCGCGATCCAGCGCGGGTCGACCACCGTCGCCCCGATGCCCGCGTCGCCGAGCCGCTCGGCGACCTCCAGCGCGAGCCGCGCCATCGGGCCCACCGAGACGATCAGCAGATCGCGGCCGGGCGCGTTGTGGAGCACGTCGAAGCCGTCGGTCGTGTCGATGGCGGGCATGTCCGCTCCGGTGGACCCCTTGGGGAAACGGAGCACCGTCGGCCCCTGGTCCCAGGAGACCGCCTCGCGGAGCAGTTCACGCAGTCGCGTACCGTCGCGCGGCGCGGCGATACGGATTCCGGGTACGGCCTGGAAGAGCGTCAGGTCCCACATGCCGTTGTGGCTGGCGCCGTCGTCGCCGGTCACGCCCGCGCGGTCCATCACCAGTGTGACGGGGGCGTTGTGCAGGGCGATGTCGGTGACCATCTGGTCGATCATGCGGTTGCCGAAGGTGGCGTAGATGGCCAGCACCGGGTGCATCCCGCCGAGCACCAGGCCGGCGGCGGCCGCCGCGGCGTGCTGCTCGGCGATCCCCACGTCGACCGTACGCGCGGGGAACTCCCGCTGGAACTCCAGCAGTCCGACCGGTTCCGCCATCGCCGCCGTGATCGCCACGACATCGGAACGTGCCGCCCCGATCCGTACCATCTCGTCGGAGAAGACCGACGTCCAGGCGGGAGCGGCGCCGGGAGCGGGCGCCGACGTCGGCGTCGCCCGTACGACATGGCACCGGTCCAGCTCGTTCGTCTCGGCCGTCTCCCAGCCGCGCCCCTTCTCCGTCACGACATGCACGACGACCGGTCCGCCCAGGGCCCTCGCGCGGCCCAACGCGTCCTCGACGGCGGCGATGTCGTGCCCGTCGACAGGACCGACGTAGCCGAACCCGAACTCCTCGAACACGTTCCCGCCGGGCGTCCCGCCGTCGTCCTTCGCCGCCCGCAGCCGCCCGAGGTGCGCCGCGAGGCCGCCCACGGTCGGCGCGTAGGAGCGCTCGTTGTCGTTCAGGACCACGATCACCGGCCGCCGCGGCGCGCCGCCCAGGTTGTTCAGTCCCTCCCAGGCGAGGCCGCCGGTCAGTGACCCGTCCCCGATGACGGCGACCACCGCGCGGTCCGTCTCGCCGCTCAGCTCCCGGGCGCGGGCGAGCCCGTCCGCGTAGCCGAGCACCGTGGACGCGTGCGAGTTCTCGATCACGTCGTGCTCCGACTCGGCGCGCGAGGCGTAACCGGACAGGCCGTCGCGCGTCCGCAGACCGCCGAACGCGGCGCGCCGGCCGGTCAGCAGTTTCTGGACGTACGTCTGGTGGCCGATGTCCCAGAGCAGTGTGTCCCTGGGCGAGTCGAAGACCCGGTGCAGCGCGATGGTCAGCTCGACCACGCCGAGGTTGGGCCCGAGGTGGCCGCCGGAGCGGCACACCGCTTCGATCATCAACTCCCTTATTTCCGATGACAGTTGGTCAAGCTGTGGGTGTGAGAGTCCGCGGAGGTCGCGGGGAGCCGCGATCTCGTCGAGCAGTGCCATGACTGAATCCTCCATGTCCGACGTGTCCGTGCGACGGTGGTACGGATCCGTCACGGCCGGCCCGGGCCCTGGTCGCCGTCCGTGGACGGCGGCGGGCGGAAGCTGACCTGCGAGCCGGGCCGCAGCCCGGCCTCGGGACCGGTGAGCGTCCAGGCGGTGTGGATCAGTACGTTGTAGTGGTTGGGGAAGTGGCAGGCGTCGAAGCCCAGGAGGGTGCCCATGGGCACCCCGTCGACGAGGACGATGTCGCCCCGGTCCAGCACCCCGGCCACCGAGATCTCCACGAATCCGAGGAAGCCCACCCGGTCGATACGGGCGCCCTCCTCGGTCTCCAGCTGATCGGTGGTGACAAGTTCGTGCAGTTCGCCTTGGCGTACGCAGCGGGAGGCGAATTCCTCCATGCGCATCCCGCGGTCCGCGCGGCGGTGCAGCAGCACCTTGACCACCTCGGCGGTGACCGTGCGTTTGGCGCCGTTCTCCGGGCTCGGCGCGAGGGCCCGGGGGCTGTCCGCCGTCCCTGCGGAGGCCGGGGGGCCGTCCGCCGTTCTGTTCGGCATCAGACCACCTCCGCCCGCTCCGTGCCGTACGTCGCGTCGACCAGCTCCAGCATCGCCAGCCCGGCGCGGGAGGCGTCCGTGCCGCTCCGTATCGCCTCCTCGAACTCCCGGAGCACACCCACGTATTCATGCTTCAGCGAGCTCTTGAACGCGTGGTGTCCGGCGAGCATGTCGGCGTGGTGCTCGGTGCCGTCCTTCAGCCGTACGGTGACGTCCTTCGCCTCGCCGCGCGGATACGACCAGTCCAGCTCCACCGTGGCCGGCACCCCGGCGGCGGAGCGCAGCCCCACCCGCGCCTGCCGGTCGACGCCCGCTTCGTCGCGTACGACCTCGGCGGACTCGACCGTCAGCTCGCCGAGGAACAGCCGCACCACGTCGAAGGCGTTGGGGCCGTTGTCGGCGACACAGCCGCCGCCGCAGCGGTCCGGGTCGAGGTACCACCGGTCCTGGCCGACGTGCTCCTCGATCTTCTCCAGGTAGCGGACCGTCACCGACTCCACGGCCGCCGGGCCGGGCAGCGAACGCAGCAGCCCGAGCACGTTGTCGTTGTAGCGCCGGTGGAACGCGGTGAACAGCACCGCCCCGCCGCCCAACGCCAGTTCGGTCAGCGCGCGGCCCTCCGCCAGGTCCAGCGCGAGCGGCTTCTCCACGCAGACCGCGACACCCGCGTCGAGCGCGTCGCGGCAGACAGCCGCGTGCGCGTCGTTGGGCACGTTGACCACGATCGCGTCGAGTCCGGCCTCGGCCAGCATCCGCCGGTGGTCCCGGTAGCTGGGCAGCCCGGCCGCGCGATGCGGGGCCAGCGCCTCCTCGCGCAGGTCGCAGACCGCGACCAGGTCGAGCGTGGGCAGGCCGGGGAAGGCGTCGAGGTAGAACCGGGAGATGACCCCGAGCCCCACCACGCCTGTCCGCAGGGGTTTCATTGTGTGTGTCCTCCTTGGAAACGCTCGGCGATGCCAGGGGTTTGCGGGGGGTGTACGTACGTCAGCCGGTCACCGCTCCAGCGCCGTCGGCGCCGGCAGGCCCCGTTCCGCCGCCACCGCCACCAGCTCCTCGAACAGGGCGGCCGACAGCGGTACTCCGCTCTTTCCGTGCTCCGTGGCGCGCTCTGCCTCGAACCAGCCCGGGTAGCGCACCGGTCGGTCCTCGTGCAGGGCGGGGGAGCCGGTCAGCGCGTCGAACATCCCCGCCGTCTGCGCCTCGAAGTCCTCCCGGGGACGCAGCTCCGCCGGTGCCACGACCAGCACGGTGAACCCGATGTTGTCGTCCTGGCCGCTGGGGCCGCCCCCGCCCGTCCATGCCTCGGGCGCGGGACCGAGCCCGGCGCCCGGCAGGACCGCGCCGAGGACTTCGACCAGCAGCCCGAGCCCGTATCCCTTGAACGCGCCGGTGGCCGGATCACCGCCCAGCCACTTCAGATAGCCGTCGCCCCGGTCCAGCGCGTGGGGGTCGGTCACCGGGCGGCCGTCCCCGTCCTCCAGCCAGCCCTCCGGGATCGGCTCTCCCGCCCGTGCCGCGGCCCGGACGCGCCCGGTCGGGACGACGGTGGTGCTCATGTCGAGCACGAGCGGCGGGCGCGGACCGGCGGGCGCGGCGAACGCGAGCGGGTTGGTGCCGAGCAGGGCGGCCACCCCGCCGGGCGGCCGGATGATGCGCTGCTGACCGCAGTTGGAGACCAGCAGACAGATCATCCCGCGGTCCGCCGCGCGCTTGGCGTGCGCGCCCGCGCAGCCCAGGTGCGTGGCGTCGCGTACGGAGACGAGCCCGACGCCGTACCGGAGGGCGCGTTCCGCCGCCAGGTCCACGGCCTCGCTCGCCGACCAGAGGCCGAGCGCGCGGTGGGCGTCGAGCAGCACGGCCGCGCCCCGGTCGGCCAGCACCTCGGGCTCGGCGGCGGGGTCGCAGCGGCCGTCCTCGAAGAGCTTCAGATAGAGGCGGGTGAGGTTGGTCAGGCCGTGCGAGGTGATGCCGGTCAGGTCGCCGTGGACCAGGGCGTGCGCGGCGGTCAGGGCCCGCTCGACGGGCAGACCGTGGTGCCGGAACACGGCGGCGGTGAACTCCACCAGCCCGGTGTGGCCGACCCGTATGGAGGTGGTGGTGGCAGTGGTCGTCGTCATAGGTCAGTTCCCCTGGTCGAGCCGGTCGCGTGCGAAGGCGATGAGCAGGCGCGCGATGTGCCGCGCGTATTGGTCGAGGTCGGCGAGGTCGGCGAACTCCCCCTCGGCGTGGGCCTGGTTCGCGCCGAGGTCGCCGGGGCCGAAGACCACGGTCGAGGTGCCGGGCAGGCCGGCCAGCCAGATCGCGTCGCAGGTGAAGGCGGGCAGATCGGCGGGCCAGGGGGCGAGCCCGGCCCGGTCGAGCAGCAGCTCCCCGACCCACGCGTCGTCGCCGTACAGCGCGGGCAGTCCGCGCTTGAGCCAGTCCAGATGGGTCACGCGCGCGGCGTCGCGGGCCGTGGTGGCGAAGGTCGGGCTGTCGGCGAAGCGTTCGCGGAACCGCTCCACCCCGGTCCGCAGCACGTCGTCCACCGCGGCTTCCAGCTTGCGGCCCGTGTCCTCGGAGCCGTACGACAGATTGATCAGCAACTGCCCGGTGCCGTAGACCTTGTTGTGCATCGAGCCGGTGTTCAGGCCGGCGACGCAGACCTGTCCGTCGACGGCGTACGGGGGCAGTTCCGTGGCGAGGTGCTGGGCGAGATAGCCCAGGAGCACCGTGGCGTTGTGGCCCGCGCCCGGCTCGTCGTCGATGCCGTCGCGGCCGTCGACGCGCAGGCGGGCGGTCATGGAGGCGGTGGCCCTGCTCAGTACGCGAGAGCCCGTCGGCTCGCAGAACACGTTGAGCCGTCCCACGTACCCCTGCTCGACCAGCGGCTTGGTGCCGAACACGCCCATGGCGCCGCCCTCTTCGCCCGCGACGAGCTGGATCAGCACGCCCACCTCGGTGCCGAGGGCGGGGGAGGCTCCGAGGGCGGCCCGCAGCCCGGCGAGCAGTCCGACGGCGGGGCCCTTGGCGTCGATGGAACCCCGGCCGTGGAACCGCGATCCGCCGAAGGAGACGGGGCCGCCGCCCGCGACGGTGTCCAGGTGCACGTTGAACATCACCGTGGCGGCGCGGGGCAGTTCGGGGCCGAGCCGCAGGACCATGTTCGGCTGGCGGTCGAGGAAGCCGGGCATCGTGTCGGCGGCCTGGCGCACCGCCTGCGGTACATCCGCGCCGGTGAGCGCGTCGGGCCCGGCGGGGGCGTGGTGGACGACCCGGAAGCCGAGTTTGGCCGCCGCGTCCGCGTACGCGCTCTGCGCCTCCCAGAGCTCCACCGGCTCCGCGCCGCCGGTCTCCAGAGGGCCCGCGGTGCGCAGGGCGAGCAGGTGCAGGAGCAGTTCCCGGTCGGAGTCGGTCAGCCCGACGGCGGGGCACGGGCTGATCTGGCGGGGTCGCTGGGCGTAGGTCATCCGGGTCCTCCCCTCGTGATTCCTGAGCTGGTCGTGGTGTTCGGGCGGTGCGGCGGTCAGTTGCCTCCGGCCGGCTCGTGCACGAGCTTTTCGAGGCGCTGCCCGTACGCCACGAACTCGTCCACGTAGTCCCCGGACGGGTCCGACCACCCCTCGTGCGGACGGATGTTGATGTGCGGCTCGATCGAGACGGCGCCGGAGTAGCCCTGGCCGTACAGCAGCCGCAGCGAGTCCGCGACCCGGCAGTCCCCGTCGCCGGGGAGCGAGTAGAACTGCGCGTTCGTGTCGCCCGTACCGTCCTTCACATGCACATGGGCGACGTACGGCGCGATGTGCGGGAGCAGGTCGTACGCCTCGTAGCCGTACGCGATGCCGTTGCCGACGTCGAAGAGCAGCCGTAGCGCGGGGCTGCCGGCCGCCTCCAGGAGGCGCAGCATGCGGGCCGGGTCGGTGGCGGCCCAGCCCGCGCAGTTCTCGTGCACCAGCACCAGCCCCGTGTCCTCGGCGCGGGCCGCGAGCCGCCGCACCCGGTTGAGCACCTCGCGCTCCCAATCGCCTTCGGAGAGACCGGCGTTGGGGTACGACATGATGCGCACCAGGCGGGTGCCGAGCCGGTCGCACCGGCCGGCGAGCCGGTCCAGCTCGGTCAGGTCGTCGGCGAACGGGGAGACGACCGTACGGGCCCAGTTGCCGATCCGGGAGTCGACGCAGGAGACCCCGAGACCGGCGTCGGCGACTCGGCCGGCCACCCGGTCGAACGCCGCGTCGTCGAGATCGGCGAGCGGGACGCCGTCGACCGAGCGCAGCTCGATGCTGTCCCAGCCGAGCCGTCGCACCGCCTCGATCTGGCGGTCGAGACCGGGCGCGGCCTCGTCGCCGATCCCGCTGAGCCGGATGCCGTTGGGCCGATCGCCGTGGGGCCGGAAGCCGGGGAGCCGCCCCTCGGACGGGCCGATGCCGGTGGGCCGGCCCACCGCCGCCCTGTCGTCAGCCGTCATGCCCGGCCCCGCCCCCGAGCGCGGTGGAGACGCCGGTCAGCGGCGGGCGGGCGGCCGGCGAGTCCGCGCGGTCCTGCCGCCTGGTGGCCAACAGGCAGGCGTCCTGGAGCAGTTGGACCACCCTTCGGGCGATCGCGTAGTCGTCCCAGCCGGCCGAGCCGCCCGACCGGTCCGCGTCCGCCCGGTAGTCGCGATAGGCCTGGTCGACATAGCTGGTGAGCGCGTCGTCGAAGAGGAGCCGGGGAGTCGCCGTGCCGCCGACCGCGTCGTCGTGGACGGTCAGGGTGGCGTGGTGGTCGGCGTCGCTGATCGGGTAGTGGCCGACGACATGACCGGTGTCGAACCGCAGCCCGATCCGGCGCTCCCGGACGGGCGAGGCGAGGTCGGAGACGATCTCCGTGGTGACGCCGTTGTGGTGCCTGAGCGCCAGCCGGGCGCTGCCCATGTCGGGGATGACCGTGTCGCCGATCCGCATGTCCGTCAGTTCGGCGTCCACGACCCGGGCGTCCCCCGCGAGCAGCAGGGCGACACCGAGGGAGTGCGGCAGCTCGACGTCGAAGGCGGTGGTGTGGTTGTCGGAGCGCAGGGTGCGCGTCCACCGCGGCTTGAACTGGGTGAAGGTCATCGAGCGCAGCTCGCCCAGCGCGCCGTACCGCGTCAGCGCCCCCAGCTCCCGGGTGAGCGAGCTGGCCAGCCACGGGGAGACGACCCGCAGCCGCAGACCCCGCACCCGCGCCAGCATGTCGATGGCCTCCATACCCGCGATGCCGACGGCCATCGGCTTCTCCACCACGATGCGGGTGTAGCCGAGGTCGGCCAGCCGCTGGAGCGTGCTGAACCGGTCGGCCGGCGGGGTGCAGAGATGGACGACCGTGGTCTCGGGGTCCGCGAGCGTGGCGGCGTGGGCCGGCGAGTCGGCCGGTACGAGCCCCTCGGCCAGGGCCTGTTCGCGGATGTCCTGGACGTCCCAGACCACCGGCGGGTCAGGCGACCACAGGCCGGACGGGTCCGGCAGGGCGCGCAGTTTGCGCAGCACCGGCCAGTGCAGTCCGAGGCCGGCTCGCCCGCCGCCGACGATGAACGTGTTCAGCATGACGTGACCTTCGCTCTTGAGGAGATCCAGGGCGTGTTCAGAAGTGGCGTCGTCCCGCCGGGAGGCAGCGGGCCCGGATCAGTGGTCCCGGTAGGCCACGGACGTGGCCATGTCGGCGAGTTCGCGCTTCCACTCCTCGCTGATGGGGGCGGCCGACAGCGCGTCGTGCGCCTGGACCACCAACTCGTCGATACGGCGCCCCACTTCGGCGCGTACGCCACTGCTCGTCAGCGCCTCGGCGAGGGCCGCGCCGTCCCACTCGGCGGCCTGGACCAGCTCCCCGACGCGGGCGTCGCGCAGCGCCGCGAGGCTCACCAGCAGCGTCATCTTGTGCTGTTCGGCGTCGAGACCGACGGGCTTGCCGACCGCCTCGGCGTCGCCGTAGGTGTCGATGAGGTCGTCCCGCAGCTGGAACGCCTCGCCGAGCGCGGTGCCGTACGCCTCGAAGGCGGCGGCCGACGTGGAGTCGCCCGCGATGGCCGCGCCGAGTTCCAGCGGACGGTGGATGCTGTAGTGGCCGGACTTGGCGTTGGCGATGTACCGGGCGAGCTTCGGGTCCGGGAGGGACTCGGCCGCCACGGTGACATCGAGATGCTGGCCGATGATCATCTCGCTGACGAGCCGGCCCCAGACCAGCCTGGCCCCGGCGGGCAGCTCCTGGATGAGCTGCCCCGCGTACGAGAAGGCCAGGTCGCCCGCGAGTACGGCGATGCCCTCGCCGTACCGGCGGGCCTCACCCTGCCAGCCCCGTGCCCGGTGCCGCTCGATGTGCCGGACATGCACGGTGGGCGCGCCACGGCGCAGGTCGGAGTCGTCGATGACGTCGTCGTGGATCAGCGCGAACGCGTGCAGCATCTCGATGGCCGCCGCCGCGTCCACCACGCGGGGGTCGGACAACTCGCCGCCCGCCGCGAGGAATCCGGCCGCGCAGAACGCGGGCCGCAGCCGTTTGCCGCCGGCGCGGATCAGCTCGCCGATGGCGTCGACGGGGACCGCGGCCCGCGGGTCGACCGCCGCCCACCGGGAGCGCTCCGCGCCGAGCAGGGCGTCGAGCCGCTCCTCGGTGCGGTCCAGGACGGCCGCGCGGGACTGCGCGGCGAGGCCCCCGAGGTGTCCGACGGCCGGTGCGGGCGGTGAGACGGTCATGAGCGTTTCTCCTGTCGTGTCGGCGGATCTGGTCCTTGGGACGGGCCCGTGCCTTTCGGGCGTACGGCTCCGAGGCCCGGGGCCCCGGGCTCGCGGCGCCGGCTCCGGTTCGTACGCGGCGCGATTCCGGTGGATCCGGCTGCTGCCCCGTGTCCGGACGGGTCAGGCGGACGGACGCGCCTGGTTGAGGCCCGACGGCAGCTGGAAGACGACGTCCTCCTTGGTGGTGACGGACAGCTCCACGTCGTGGTAGCCCAACTGGTCGAGGCGCTCCAGCAGTTGGTCGACGAGCAGCTCGGGCGCGCTGGCGCCGGCGCTCACACCGATCGTCCGCACCCCCTCCAGCCAGCTCGTGTCGAGCTCCGTGACGTCCGGCACCAGATAGGCGGCGGTCCCTTCGAGGAGGGCCACCTCCACCATCCGCACCGAGTTGCTGGAGTTGCGGGACCCGACGACCAGGACGAGATCGCTGCGTACGGCGATCTCCTTCACCGCGACCTGCCGGTTGGTGCTCGCGTAGCAGATGTCGCCGTCCGCCGGGCTGCGCAGATCGTCGAAGCGCTCGCCCAGGGCGGCGACGATGCCCTCGGTCTCGTCCATCGAGAGCGTGGTCTGGGTGAGCACCGCCACCGGGGTGTCGCGGGGCAGGTCGAGCTCCCGCGCGCTCTCGACGCTCTCCACGATCACCGTACGGTCGGGGGCCTCGCCGTACGTGCCCTCGACCTCCTCGTGGTCGGCGTGGCCCACCAGCAGCAGGGTGCGGCCGTCGCGGGCGTAGCGCCGTGCCTCCTGGTGGACCTTCGACACCAGCGGGCAGGTCGCGTCGATGGTGTCGAGCCGGCGGGATTTCGCGTTCTCGCGGACCGCCGGGGCCACTCCGTGCGCGGAGAAGACACAGACCGCGCCCGGCGGTACGTCCGCCTCGGAGTCCACGAAGATCGCACCGCGTCGTTTCAGCACCCCCACCACGTAGTGGTTGTGCACGATCTCCTTCCTCACATAGACGGGAGCGCCGTGCACCTCCAATGCCTTCTCGACGATTTCTATCGCCCGGCGTACCCCCGCACAGAATCCGCGTGGTTCGGCGAGGATCACTTTCTTGTCGGTCACGACTGGAAACTCCTGTCGGTCCGTGGAATTGGGCTTCACCGTCCTTCACACCGCAGAGGCAAGTCAAGGTTTTCCGGACCGGCAATAAGTGAGCACCCGGGTAATAGGCAGGGTCCTGCACGCGCTTGCCTGTGACTTCACCTGGATTTGTCAATGAGTTGCCGGGTGATTGCTATCGAAGGGGTGTCGGCGTGCGGTCTACGTTCTGTCGGACGTAACAAGCGTTCACGAATCGCACCGCGGTGAACTGCGGGGAACTGTCGATAACCACCGAGTTCCGCCGGACTGCCAACCGCCAGACGACTGGAGTGAAATGGACAGCAAGGCGATGCCGGCCCCGGCGAGCACCGTCCCGTTCTTCACACAGGCGGAATCCTTCGAGCGGCTGTGGCCCCGCCTGAGCGCGTATCTCGACGAGGTGTGCGAGTCGGGGACGTACTCCAACGGGCCGAAGACGGCCGAGCTGGAGGCCGCCCTGCGCGTCTACACCGGTGCGCGGCACGCGATCGCCGTCGGCAACGGCACCGACGCGCTCGTCCTGCTGCTGCGCGCGGCGGGGATCGGACCCGGCGACGAGGTGATCGTGCCGGCCTTCAGCTTCTTCGCGTCCGCCAGTTCGGTGGCGCTGGCCGGGGCGGTCCCGGTGTTCGTCGACATCGACCCGCTCACCTACAACCTCGACCCGGCCGTCCTCGAAGCGGCGGTCACGCCGCGCACCAAGGCCGTCATGCCGGTGCACCTGTTCTGCCAGCCCGCCGACATGACGCCGCTGCTCGCCATGGCAGAGCGGCACGGTCTGCTCGTCCTGGAGGACAGCGCCGAGGGCATCGGGATGCGGCTGAACGGCCGCCACACCGGCCTGATCGGGGCGGGCGGCGTGCTGTCGTTCTTCCCCACCAAGACGCTGGGCGCGCTCGGTGACGCGGGCATGGTGCTGACCGACGACGACGCCCTCGCCGGCGCCGTCCAGCGGCTGCGCGACCACGGCCGGCCCGCGCTGCCCGCACCGCAGGCGCCGCCCGCCGCACCCGTGCCCCGCGCGGAGTACGCGCGGCAGGGTGAACTGGCCGGCACCAACAGCAAGATGGACGAGCTCCAGGCCGCCGCCCTGCTGACCAGACTGACCACGCTGGACGACGACATCCGCCGCCGCGCCGTGCTCGCCGACGCGTACACCCGCCGGTTGCGCGACATCCCCGGTGTCCGCCGGCTCCCTACGGTCGTGGACCGCGGCGAGCCGGTGGATCCCGTCTTCTACGTCTATCTGATCGAGACCGACCGGCGTGACGCCCTCGTCTGGTACCTCGCGGCGGCCGGTATCGGCACCGAGACGTACTACCCGCTGCCGCTGCATCTCCAGCCGTGCTTCGCCCGTCTCGGCCACCGCGAGGGGGACTTCCCGCACGCCGAGGCGGCCAGTGGGCGCACCGTCGCCCTGCCCCTGTATCCGGAGCTGACCCTCGCCCAGCTCGGCCAGGTGTGCGACGCGGTCCGGTCCTTCTTCACCGGGAGTACGTCATGACCACCGAGACTGCCCGGCCCGCCCCGGCCCGGTCCACCGCCCCCGCCTCCGACGACACCGCCGTCCCCTACGCGCACACCCGGCTCCCCGACGCCGAGCGCGAGCTGCTGCGCGAGGTGCTGTACGAGGTCGGCACCGACCCCGAGCAGAAGTTCATCCTCGGCCGCCGCACCGCCGAACTGGAGCGGCGGCTGGCCGACCGCGCGGGCGTGTGCGACGCCGTCGCCTGCGCCAGCGGGACCGGCGCGCTGACCCTCGCCCTGCGCGCCGTCGGCGTCGCCCCGGGCGACGAGGTGATCGTGCCCGCCTTCGGCGCCGAGCCGCTGGCCGCGACGGTGCTCGGTCTCGGCGCCGTGCCGGTCTTCGCCGACGTCGATCCGGTGACGATGGTCATGGACCCGGCCGACGCGGAGAGCCGCGTGACGGAGCGCACCCGCGCCGTCGTTCCCGCGCACACCTTCACGGCGATGGCCGACATGCCCGCGATCCTGGCCTTCGCGCGGCGACGCGGGATCGCGGTCGTCGAGGACGCGGCGGTGGCCCAGGGCGCGACCCTGGGCGGCCGGGCGGCCGGTACCTGGGGGGACGTGGGGCTCTACTCGTTCTTCCCGGTCAAGCCGTTCGGGATGCCGGGCGAAGGCGCGGTCGTCCTCTCCGACGACGCCGAACTGGCCTCGCTCGTGCGGCGGTTGCGCAACCACGGCCAGGACGGGGTGCGGCGCTTCGTGCACCACGAGGTCGGGTACAACAGCCGCTTCGACGAGGTGCTCGCCGGCTTCCAGCTCGCCCGGCTGCACCGCGCGGACGGCATGGTCGCCCGGCGCGCCGCCATCGCCGAGCAGTACAACGCGCGCTTCGCCGCGCTGCGCGAGCGCGGGCTGCTCGCGCCCGCACCGGGCGCCGACGGCCGGTGCCACTACGTCTACGCCGTACAGACCGTCTGCCGGGACTCGCTGGCCGCGCACCTCGCCGCGCACGGCATCGGCAGCCGCGTCTACTACCCCGTCCCGCTGCCACGACTTGCCGCCTTCGCCGCTTACGCGGGGGAGGGCGCGCGAGCACGGCGTCCCGGCGCCGAACTCGCGAGCGCGCGGCACCTCGCGCTGCCGCTCCACCTGAATCTGACGGACCGTCAAGTCGCGCGTACGGCCGATGTGGTCGGCGCGTTCTTCGACTGACGGCCGCGCCACGCACAGCGGAATCAGCTCACCGACCGACCCACCCCTCACCAATCACCCCTCATCAACCACCTGACCCACTTCTTCCGACGGGAGAAACCGTGAAAAGCAAGGTCGTCGTTGTCGGGCAGGGGTACGTGGGCCTGCCACTGGCAGTCCGAGCCGCGCTGGCCGGCCATCAAGTGGTCGGCTACGACGTGGACACCGACCGCGTCAAACGGCTCATGACCGGTGAGTCCTACGTCGAGGACATCCCCGGCGAACAGCTCACCGTCCTGCTCGACCAGGGCTCCTACCTGCCCACCACCGACCCGTCCGACCTCGACGGCTTCGACATCGCCGTGGTCACCGTGCCCACCCCGCTGCGGGACGGCGCACCCGACCTCTCCTACATCGAGTCGGCCGCCCACACCCTGGCCGGCCGGCTGCGCCCCGGCACGACCGTGGTCCTGGAGTCCACCACGTACCCCGGCACCACCGTCGAACTGCTCGTCCCGCTGCTGGAGGAGGGCTCCGGCCTCGTCGCGGGAGACGACTTCCACCTCGGCTACAGCCCTGAGCGCATCGACCCCGGCAACCCCACCTGGCGCCTGGAGAACACCCCGAAGGTGGTGTCCGGCATCGACGCGGCATCACTCGTGGCGGTGAAGGCCTTCTACGACACCATCACCAGCACCACCGTGCCCGTACGCACGACCGAGGTCGCCGAGCTGTCCAAGCTGATCGAGAACACCTTCAGGCACGTCAACATCGCGCTGGTCAACGAGATGGCGATGTACGCGCACGAACTCGGCGTCGACGTCTGGGAGGCGCTCGACGCCGCCGCCTCCAAGCCCTTCGGCTTCATGCGCTTCACCCCCGGCCCCGGCGTCGGCGGGCACTGTCTGCCGGTCGACCCGGAGTACCTGTCCTGGCGGGTACGGCGGACGCTCGGCCGCAGCTTCCAATTCGTCGAGCTGGCCAACGAGATCAACGGGCACATGCCCGACCATGTGGTCCAGCGGCTGCTGCTCGCCTTCAACGCCCGCCGCAAGCCGCTCGCGGGATCCCGCGTCCTGCTTCTGGGCCTCGCCTACAAGCCGAACACCGGCGACGCGCGCGAGTCGCCCGCGCTGCGCGTGGCGGAGCTGCTGCTCGGCATGGGAGCCGACGTACGCGCGGCGGACCCGTACGTCGTCGAGGCGGTGACCGTGGACAGCAAGCTGGTCCGCTGCGACTTCTCCGCCGAGGAGCTGACGGCGGCCGACGCGGTGGTGCTGCTGACCGACCACGACGCCTTCGACTACGAACTCGTCGCCCGCGGCTCGGACTTCGTACTCGACTGCCGGCACCGGCTGGAGACCGGGCCCACGGTCGAAGTCCTCTGAGACGTACGAGCCCCACGAGACGAGACCGCCGGGACCGCCGGGTCCGCGGGCCTCTCCGAGATCGCTGAGATCGCTGAGTCCTCAGTCCAACGGGAGACGGAGACATACGTGAGTGACGGACATCTGGAGGTCTGCATCGTCGGCGGCGGACCTCGTGGCCTCTCGGTCCTGGAGCGGCTCTGCGTCAACGCACGCCGTCGCCGGCCGGCCGGCTCCACCCTCGTGGTGCACGTGGTGGATCCGCACCGAGCCGGCGCCGGCGGGGTGTGGCGCACCGACCAGTCCCACCATCTGCTGATGAACACCGTCGCCTCGCAGGTGACGCTGTTCACCGACGCGAGCGTGGAGATCGACGGCGAACTCGCCCCGGGGCCAAGCCTGTTCGAATGGGCGGCCCGGCTGGCACCGGCGCCCGGCGGGGGTGGGGCCGCGGGGCCCGGGGAGGCGGCGTACGACGACCAGGTCCTCGCCGAGGCCCGCGACCTCACCCCGGACTCCTACCCGACGCGCGCCTTCTACGGCCACTACCTGGAGTGGGTCCTGCGCCATGTCGTGCGCACCGCGCCGCCGCGAGTGCGGGTCGTCGTCCACCGCGGCCGGGCCGTACGGCTGGAGGGCGGCCCGGACCGCCTGGGCGGGCCGGACGGGTCGGACGGGCCGCAGAGCGTGAGCCTCGCCGACGGCTCCCGGATCGAGAACCTGGACGCGGTCGTCCTCGCCCAGGGCCATCTCCCGGTCCGCGGCGGACCCGGGACACGCGAACTGGCCGACTTCGCGAGGGCGCACGCCCTGACCTACGTACCGCCCGCCAACCCCGCCGACATCGATCTGTCCGCCGTCCGGCCGGGCGAGGCCGTCGCCCTGCGCGGACTCGGACTCAACTTCTTCGACCATCTCACCCTGTTCACGCTGGGCCGCGGCGGCACCTACACCCGCCGGGGCGGCCGGCTCGTCTACGGCCCCTCGGGACGCGAACCGCGCCTGTACGCCGCCTCCCGGCGCGGTATCCCGTACCACTCGCGCGGCCGCAACCAGAAGGGGGCGCACGGCCGGCACATCCCGCGGGTCCTCACTCCGGCCGTGCTGGAGCGGCTGCGCACGGCCGCCCGGCTCGGTGGCGGCCTCGACTTCGGCCGCGACCTGTGGCCGCTGATCGCCAAGGAGGTCGAGACCGTCTACTACACGGCGCTGCTCGCGCGGCGCGTGGGCGGACGCGAGGCCGACCGGTTCGCCGCCCGCTATCTGGGACCGGCCTGGGGGTCGGCCGAGGAGTCCGACCTGCTCGACGCGTACGGCATCGAGCCCGACGCCCACTGGGACTGGAAGCATCTCGCGGGGCCCCACGCCGACCAGGGCTTCCGGGGTGTGGCGGACTACCGGGACTGGCTGCTGGACATCCTGCGCGGGGACCTCGCCGAGTCCGAGGCGGGCAACGTCGACGGCCCGCTCAAGGCCGCCCTCGACGTGCTGCGGGACCTGCGCAACGAGATCCGGCTGGTGGTGGACCACGGCGGACTCACCGGCCGTTCGCACCGCGACGACCTGGAGCGCTGGTACACCCCGCTCAACGCCTTCCTCTCCATCGGTCCGCCGGCGGCGCGGATCGAGCAGATGATCGCGCTGATCGAGGCCGGGGTACTGGCCGTACTCGGCCCGGGCATGCGCGTCGGCACCGACCCGGACCGGGGCGTCTTCACCGTCGAGGCGCCCGCCGTACCGGGCTCGCTGACGACGGTCACCACCCTGGTCGAGGCCCGGCTGCCCGAGCCCGACCTGCGCCGGACGACCGACCCGCTGCTGACGGACCTGCTGGCGACCGGGCAGTGCCGCCCGTACGCGATAGCCGACCCGCGATCCGGCGCGTACGAGACCGGCGGCCTCGCCGTCACCCCCCGGCCGTACCGGCTCGTGGACGCCGAGGGCCGTGCGCATCCCCGGCGCTTCGCCTACGGCGTGCCGACCGAATCCGTGCACTGGGCGACGGCCGCCGGTGTCCGGCCCGGTGTGAACTCCGTTACGTTGGGGGACTCCGACGCGATCTCCCTGGCCGTCCTGGCCCTGCCGCCCGCCGGCCGGCCACGGCCGCCCGTCCAGGACCCCCAGCGATCCCGGACCACCTGAAGTCATCGCTGTCGAGCACCAGCTGACGAGGAATCAGATATGACGAGCACTCAGTCCGCCGCCGACACCGGGCTCTTCTCGCCGGTCCGGGCCGGCACCCCGGCCGAGGCGGCCACCACCGACGCCGCGTGCCTCCAGGCCATGCTCGACACCGAAGCCGCCCTGGCCCGGGTCCAGGCGCGGCTCGGGGCCGTACCCGAGTCCGCCGCCCGTGTCATCGGGGAGACCGCGCGGGCCGAGAACTTCGACCTGTACGACCTGGCGGTCCAGGCCCGTGGCGCCGCCAACCCGGTCGTGCCGCTCGTACGGCGGCTCACCGCGCTGGTCGCCGCCGAGGACGCCGAGGCCGCGCACAGCGTCCACCAGGGGTCCACCAGCCAGGACATCCTCGACACCGGCCTCATGCTGGTCGCCGCGCGCACCCTGGACCTCGTGCTGGCCGACCTCGACCGCACCGCCGACGCGCTGGCCCGCCTCGCCGCCCGGCACCGCGACACCCCCATGGCGGCCCGCACCCTGGGGCAGCACGCCGTGCCGACCACCTTCGGCCTCAAGGCGGCGGGCTGGCTCCAGGGCGTACTCGACGCGCGCGACCGGCTGCGCAGGGTGCGCGGCGAGGGCCTGCCGGTCCAACTCGGCGGCGCGGCGGGCACGATGGCCGGATATCTGGAGTACGCCCTCCTGCATGTGCCGCACGCCGCCGACGACGGCGGCCGGCGGTACATCCGGGAGCTGCCCGCCGCGCTCGCCGCCGAACTGGGCCTGACCGAACCCCTCGTGCCCTGGCACACCGTCCGTACGCCCGTCGCCGACCTGGGCGCGGCGCTCGCCCTGCTGACGGGCGCGCTCGGCGGTATCGCGGCCGACGTCCAGCTCCTCTCCCGCACCGAGTCGGGCGAACTGGCGGAACCGGCCGCCGAGGGCCGCGGCACGTCCTCCGCCATGCCGCACAAACGCAACCCCGCGCTCTCGGCGCTGATCCGCTCCGCCGCCTACCAGGTGCCCTCCCTCGTCGGCACCCTCATGCAGGCGTCCGTCCACGACGACGAACGGCCCGCCGGCGCCTGGCACGCCGAATGGCCCCCGCTGCGCGACTGTCTGCGGCTGGCCGGCGGCGCCGCGCACACCGCCGCCGAACTGACCGAGGGCCTGACCGTCCATCAGGACCGGATGCGGGCCGATCTGGACCTGACCGGAGGTCTGGTCGTCTCCGAACGGCTCGCCGCCCAGCTGTCGGTGCGACTCGGCCGGGCCGAGGCGAAGACGCTGCTTGCCCGCGTCTCGGCGGAGGCGGCGACCACCGGCCGCCATCTCGCGGACGTCCTGGCCGAGGCCCCCGCCCTGGCCGGCCGCCGCTCGGCCGAAGACCTCAGGAAGCTCTGCGACCCGGCGCACTACACGGGGGCGGCAGGCCACTTGGTGGACCGCGTCCTGGCGCGTCATCGGGGCCTCGACCGCGATCTGCCGACGGGCTGAGCCGGTCGGGGAGCCCACCAGGCATTTGCGCTCGCTTGTCAAGATCGAGCCCTATGTAAGGATGAGCCCGTCGCCCGGCAATGGGCCGCGCGGCCCGTACGACTCCCTCCACTGGATGGTCTTGGATGCAGAGCTCTCAGCGTCGTATCGTCCGAACCGCGCCTCTTCCCGCCGCAGATGAGTCCGTTTCGCGTCCGCAGCACAGCGACCTCTTTCTGGAGGCGCACTACACCGTCGACCTTCCGCCCCTGGAGGACGACGCCGAGTTCGACGGCGCTCCCGCCACGGACAGCGGCGCCTACCGGGGAGGGCGCCCGCATGCCGGTGGATGAGAAGGACGAGGACTCCGAGGCGAGTGTCCTGCTCGACGGGCTGACCGTCGACGACCGGAACCCCGAGCAGCCCGTCCTGCTCGACAAGTCCGGCCGCCCCATACAGACATGGCGGCAGAACTACCCGTACGCGAAGAAGATGCGCCGCCGCGAGTACGAGCGGACCAAGCGCACGCTCCAGATCGAACTGCTCAAGTTCCAGCGCTGGGTGAAGGAGACCGGCCAGCGCGTGGTGGTGGTCTGCGAGGGCCGGGACGCGGCGGGCAAGGGCGGCACCATCCAGCGGTTCACCGAGCGGCTCAACCCGCGTGGCGCCCGCGTGGTGGCCCTGGAGAAGCCCACCGAGCGAGAAGCGGGGCAGTGGTACTTCCAGCGGTATGTGGCGCATCTGCCGTCCGCCGGGGAGATCGTCTTCTTCGACCGCTCCTGGTACAACCGGGCCGGTGTCGAGCGGGTGATGGGCTTCTGTACGGAGGACGAGTACGAGCACTTCCTGCACCAGGCGCCCCAGTTCGAGCGGATGCTCACCGACGACGGCGTCCTGCTCGTGAAGTTCTGGTTCTCGGTCTCGCACGACGAGCAGCGCACACGCTTCGCGATCCGTCAGATCGATCCCGTACGGCAGTGGAAGCTCTCGCCCACCGACCTGGCGTCGCTCGACCTCTGGGACGCGTACACCACGGCGAAGGTCGACATGTTCCGCGCCACCGACACCTCCCACGCGCCCTGGAGCGTGGTCAAGAACAACGACAAGAAGCGTGGGCGGCTGGAGGCCATGCGCAGCCTGCTGTGGCGGATGGACTACGACAAGAAGGACGAGACGGTCCTCGGCGTGCCCGACCCGCTCATCGTGGGCCCTGCCGACACCCTGCTCGAGGCGGGCGAGGAGAGGACGGACCTGTCCCCGACCCCGCTCGCGGCCCGTATGCACGGGCCGGGCGACCACCCGGTGGACGAGCGGCCGCCGCCCGGCCCGGACCCGGAGCGGAAGCCGAAGGGGAAGGGCGAGCCCGAGGGCTGATCACCGGGTCCTGTCGAGTCCTCCCGGAGCGCCGACAGCGGCGAGGAACTTCTCGATCAGCCCGACGTCCTTCACGCCCCGGCTGCTCTCCACCCCGCTCGACACGTCGACACCCCACGGCCGCAGCGCGGCCACGGCGTCGACCACGTTGTCCGGCGAGAGGCCGCCGGACAGGATCCAGGAGCCCCTCGGCGGCTCGGGGAGCGATTCCGGCGACCAGCGCTCGCCGGAGCCCGGCCGCGGCGAGTCGATGATCAGCATGTCCTCGCCGTACGCGCCCGTGGCCAGCGGATCGCCCGAGCGCGGCGAGGTGGCGCGGATGAGGCGGAAGCCGTCGGCGCGCAGCGCGGCGAACGCCTCGGGCGCTTCGCCGCCGTGCAGTTGGACCGTGTCCGCGCCCGCCTCGGCCGCCGCCCGGCGCACCTCCTCCAGCGGCTCGCCGCGGAAGACCGCGACCTTGGCGACACCGGGGGGCACGAGCGCGGTGAGCGGGCGGGCCTCGGCGGCCGCCAGCCGCCGGGGGCTCGTGGTCAGGATGAATCCGACGGCGGAGGCACCGCCGGCCACGGCGGCCTCGACCTCGGCGGGCTTCCGCAGCCCGCAGACCTTGACGTACAAGTTGTGCAACAGGAGCTCCTCGCTCGATGGACTCAACCCGAGAGTACGAAGAAAGCGAGACGTACGTTGCCGGACACCGCCGCCCTGACCGCCCCCGGGGCGCCTTTCGAGGTCAAACGCGCCGAGAACGGCTCGCTGATGTACGCGGACGGCCCGCGCACCCTGCGGGAGTTCGTGGAGACGACGTGGGCCTACGGGGAGCGGCCCTTCCTTGTAGGCGGCGACGGATCCCGCCTCCTTGCGTACGGTGAGTTCTTCGCCGCCGCGACGATGCTGGCGAACCGATTCCTGGACATCCACGGCCTGCGGCCGGGCGACCGGGCCGCCGTCGTGATGGGCGACCGACCGGACTGGCAGACGGCCTTCTGGGCCACACAGCTCGCCGGGCTCGTCGCCGTACCGCTCGATGCCCGATGGGCGGGGGACGAGGTGGGCCGCGCACTGGACCACTGCGCGCCCCGCGTGCTGCTCGTGGACGGCGAGCGGCTGCCCGCCGTCACGGGGTGGGCGGAGCGCGAGCGGGCGCGTGTGGTGGTCTTCGGCCCGGGGGAGGCCGAGGGAGCGCTCACCGAGCGGTACGAGGACCTGCCCGCCCCCGATCCGTACGCGGCCCCGCCCGACATCGAGATCCGCGCGGAGTCCGACGCCACCATCCGCTACGTGTCACCGGCGGAACCCCTCAGAGGCGCCGTCTCCACCCAGCTCGCACAGGCGGGCGCCGCGATGGACGCCCGCTACCGCGTCGCTGCGGACGCGCTCGGACGCGGGGAGCTGCCGGGGCTGGGCCCGGCACCCGTCGGACGGCTGACGCGCCCCTTCTCCGGGCAGGCCGCGCTCTTCGAGGCGTACGGCGCGATGGCGGCGGGCGGCGCGCTGGTCCTGGACGCACCGGCGGGGGGAAGCGCGGGCGGACGGACCGGACGCGCCGGAACCCGCGTACGCCGGGACGCCCGCCGTCGAGTCACGCGTGTCCCCGGACACCGGGGAGGTGTGGCTGCGCGGCCAGTCGCTCCCGTACGCCTACTGGCGCGAAGAGCGGGCCACCGCCGAGGCGTTCACCGCCGACGGCTGGGTCAGGACCGGCTGATCCGGACCCGGTAGCCGTCCTTCCCCGCCTTTCCGACCACCGCGACGCTGATGCCGCCCTCCCGGTCCCGGAACGTCTCGCCCGGCCCGTACGGCGCGTCCGACAGCTCCGCGTGCACGTTGGGGCGCCGTGTACAGCCGCCGCTGCGCTCCTCGCTGTCGGAGACGGTCACCGGGCCGCGGCCGGTGTCGATGTCGGACTCGACCCGGTAGACCAGCACGCCCGGCTTGCAGACGGCCTCGTCGTTGCCCGCGCGGGTGCGGACCTCGATCGCGTACCCGGAGTCCTCGGAGAGCGGCACGAACGCCAGCTTGTGACCGCCCTCGGTGGCCAGCGGGGTGAGGTCGTGCTCGCTGCGGCCGGGGGCGGACGCGCAGCTGATCTGCTTGTTGTCGAGCCAGCCGAGCTTCCACTTGTGCCAGCCCAGCAGGTCGTTGTTGGCCCCCCAGTCCTCGGACATGATGTCCCAGTGCCCGACCGCGCCGCCGCCGTCCAGGGTGTAGAGGTCGGGAAGGCCGAAGACATGGCCGTTCTCGTGCGGCAGGACGCGGTAGCCGGTCCGCGCGTACGACCCCGAGCCGTCGTCCTGGCGGCTGTAGACGAAGGACGTGTTGGCGAGGGGGACACCGTCCGCCTTGGGGGCCTCGCCGTTGCCGGAGAACGTCACGGACAGGACGGTGTCGAGGGCCGAGGGGCCGGCGTTGGGGGTGACGAGGATGTTGACCAGGTCGTACTCGCTGAAGTCGACCTCGGGGTCGGCCTCCCGCACGATGTCCTGGACGAGACGCCGGTAGCCGGGTTCGTAAGGGGCGCCGCGCTCTATCCCGTAGTCGGCGAACGGCAGCGGCATCCGCAGCCAGTCCTTCAGCGGGGCCTCGGGCCGGTAGTCGAGCCGTCCGTAGGAGCTGGTGCGGAACCACCGCGAGGTCTGCGGGAAGAACTCCGCGAGCCGGTCGGCGGCGCTTCCGGAACCCTCCGCGTCGGAGAAGTCGACCATCAGGTTGAGCGCGCGGACCGTACCGGTGGAGCGGGTGTAGCCGGCGGGGGTGGGCACGCCCTCGGACATCTGGACCCCGACCGCGGAGGCGATACGGCACGGCACGAGCGTGGCGTCGTGCGAGGTGGAGACCGGCCCGGCGGAGGCCCGCGTCGGCAGCGGGAGAGTCGCGCTGGCGGTGGTGAGAGCGGCGAGGGTCAGGGTGGCGAGCGCGGCGAGTGTGCCGAGCCGGCCGGGTCGGGCGTGGCTGCCGCGAGCTGCTGTCTCACGTATCCGGCGGGAGTGCTTCATCGGCCGCCTTCGGGTCAGCGGCAGTCGTCCTACCTGACTGCTCTCCGTTCGATCACCCTGCGTCGGTCGGCGTGTCGGCGCTCGCTGGGTGCGCCGATCGTGGGGTTTTCCGGACCGGCGGCCGGCTGGCCCGGATCCTGTGACCCAGCTCACAGGATCTGGCGAAATAACCGGGGACGGCTTCCCCGTTTGCATTCGTGTCAAGGAAACGGGGATGCGTTCCCCACTTGTGTGACCGAGGGAAGGACCCCGTCGTGACCGCCGTTGCCACCGAATCCGACACGCGCCGCGTTCCGCGTCCGCGCGCGGACGCGCTGCGCAACAGGGAGCGCATTGTGGCGGCGGCCCGGGAAATCCTCGTGGAGTCGGGCCCGGACGTGCCGCTCGACGAGATCGCTCGCCGCGCAGGCGTCGGCAACGCGACGCTCTACCGTCACTTCCCCGACCGCTCCACGCTGATACTGGAGGTGGTGCACTCCGTCATGGCGCGCACCGCGGACCAGGCGGAGCGGGCGGCGGCCGAGGAGACCGACGCGTTCGAGGCGCTCAGCCGCTTCGTCCACGCGGCGGCCGACGAGCGGATCGGTGCCCTGTGCCCGCTCCTCTCCGGCAGCTTCAACGGAGACCTCCCTCATCTGCACGCGGAACGCGAGCGCCTCGAAGCGGCCGTCGAAGGCCTCATGGAGAAGGCGCGCGCGACCGGCAGGCTGCGCACCGACGTCGCGGTCGGTGACCTGATGGTCGCTCTCTCCCAGCTCACCCGTCCGCTGCCCGGTACCGGCTGTCTGAACATCGACCGCTTCACGCACCGGCATCTACAGCTGTTCCTGGACGGTCTGGAAGCGCCCGCGCGCTCCCGGCTGCCGGGTGCGGCGGCGACTCTGGAGGATCTGCGCCACCGTCGATGACGACGTGTGCCGCGCCCCCGGACCAAGAACTTCTGTCGACCACGTAGCCCAAGCACGCTCCGAGGGCCGCTCGTGCCCGAGGACCACTCACCACTTTTGACGACCACGTACACCGGCGACCGCGATCGGGCGGGCCGGATTCCACGAACCAGTAACCCGTAACCCGCGCATGGGGCCGACCAGTGCGTCCCCGCGCCCGTTATGACCTCTTCGTACGCATAGGCGGCCACACCCATGTCAAAAACTGCCGAGAGCCGGCTCCCGGACCCCAAGGTCCCCGAGTCGGTCCCCGATCCCAAGCGCTGGAGAGCCCTGGTGTTCATCGCCCTGGCCCAGCTGATGGTCGTGCTCGACGCGACCATCGTGAATATCGCGCTGCCCTCCGCCCAGCAGGACCTGGGCATATCGGACGGCAACCGCCAGTGGGTCATCACCGCCTACGCGCTGGCCTTCGGTGGCCTGCTGCTCTTCGGCGGACGCATCGCCGACCTGTGGGGCCGTAAGCGCACCTTTGTCGTCGGTCTCCTCGGCTTCGCCGCCGCGTCCGCCGTCGGCGGCGCCGCGACCAGCGAGGCCATGCTGCTCGGCTCGCGTGCCCTCCAGGGCGCGTTCGGTGCCCTGCTCGCGCCCGCGGCGCTCTCCCTGCTCGCCGTGACGTTCGGCGACCCGAAGGAGCGCGCCAAGGCGTTCGGCATATTCGGTGCGATCGCCGGTGGCGGTGGCGCGGTCGGTCTGATCCTCGGCGGATTCCTCACCGAGTACCTGGACTGGCGCTGGACCTTCTTCGTCAACATCCCCTTCGCGATCGTGGCCGCCGCCGGCGCCTACTTCGTGATCCGGGAGCCCGCGGGCGGCCGTAACCGCTCGCCGCTCGACATCCCCGGTGTCTTCCTGTCCACGCTGGGCCTGGTGGCGCTGGTGTACGGCTTCACGCGCGCCGAGTCCGAGGGCTGGTCCGACCCGACGACCATCGCCATGTTCGTCATCTCGGCCGTGCTGCTCGCCACGTTCGTCGCGGTCGAGGCACGGGTGAAGTCGCCGCTGCTGCCGCTGCGCGTCCTGATGGAGCGCAACCGCGGCGGTGTCTATCTCTCGCTGGGCCTGGCCATCATCGGCATGTTCGGTCTGTTCCTCTTCCTGACCTACTACCTCCAGGTCGTGAAGGGCTTCACACCGGTCAAGACCGGCTTCGCCTTCCTGCCGATGATCGTGGGCATGATCACGGGCTCCACCCAGATCGGCGCCCGACTGATGACCCGCGTCCCGCCGCGGCTGCTGATGGGCCCCGGCTTCCTGGTCGGCGCGACCGGCATGCTGCTGCTGACGCAGCTGGAGATCGGCAGCTCGTACCCGGCCCTGATCCTGCCGGCGCTGCTGCTGCTCGGCCTCGGCATGGGTACGGCCTTCATGCCGGCCATGTCCCTCGCGACCCACGGCATCGAGCCGCGTGACGCGGGCGTCGCCTCGGCGATGGTCAACACCTCGCAGCAGGTCGGCGGCGCGATCGGTACGGCGCTGCTGAACACCGTGGCCGCCTCCGCCACCACCGCGTACGTCGCCGCCAACTCGGCGGGCGCCGGCAACCCGAAGCTCCTGGAGCTCCAGGCGATGGTGCACGGCTACGCGAGTGCCATCTGGTGGGCGGTCGGCATCTTGGTCATCGCGGCCGGCATCGCCTTCACCTTCATCAACACCGGCCGTCCGGGGAGCACCCAGGTGGCCAAGGGTGAGGGCGCCGACGGTCTGGCGGAAGACGTCAAGATCCCGGTGGCCATGCACTGACGGTCCCGGCCCGCGGGGTCCCGGCGCCTGACGGTCCGGGCCCCGGACGGGCACCCGAGGGTCCGGCACCCGAGGGTCCGGCACCCGATGGTCCCGTGATCCGCTCGTCCCGCCTCTGCCCTGGCGCCGCTGTTCCTCAGCGGCGCCAGGGCAGATCCGCGTCCGAACCGTCCGGCTGAAGCCCCTTCGCCATCACCCGCATGATCTCCCCGAGCTGGGTCACCTGCTCCGGACTGAGCCGGTCGAAGATCGCCAGCCGTACGGCGGCGACATGGCCGGGCGCCGACCGCATCAGCACCTCCTGGCCCCCGTCCGTCAGGATCGCGTTCTGCCCGCGCTTGTCGGAGGGGCAGTCCTCGCGGCGCACCCAGCCGCTCTTCTCCAGCCGGGCTATCGCGTGCGAGAGCCGGGACCGGGTGATCTTGGCGTTCTTCGCCAGCTGGGTCATCCGCATCTGCCGGTGCGGGGCCCGGGACAGATGGACGAGCAGGGCGTAGTAGATGTGCGGCATCCCGGCGTCGCGCTGCAACTGGCGGTCGAGATGGTCCTCCAGCAACGTGGTGGCCTGGAGGTACGCCTGCCAGACGCCCTGCTCCTCGGTGCTGAGCCAGCGTGGCTGTCCGTCGCTCTCCATGTCTCCCACCCTAAGTGCTTCTTGAAAGTTGAACTAGATAGTCGTAGGGTCACACTCGGTAAGTGCTTTAAGGTTCAAGCAGATCGGTCCGAACGGACCGCCCGGACCACCACCGGCAGGGAGACGCCATGACCAGCACAGCGGAGCGCATGCCCGCCCTCTATCTCTCCCACGGTGCCCCGCCCCTCGCCGACGACCCGGTCTGGCCCGGACAGCTCGCCGACTGGTCCGCCGGCCTGCCGCGCCCCCGGGCGGTCCTGATCGTCTCAGCCCACTGGGAGGAGGCGCCGCTCGCCCTCGGCGCCACCGAGACCCTGCCGCTGGTGTACGACTTCTGGGGCTTCCCCGAGCGCTACTACCGGGTGAAGTACGCCGCCCCGGGCGCCCCCGCGCTCGCCGACTCCGTCGAGAAGCTGCTGCGCGGCCCCGGCACCCCCGTACAGCGCGTCCCCGACCGGGGGCTCGACCACGGGGCGTACGTCCCGCTCGTCGAGATGTTCCCCGGCGCCGACATCCCCGTCCTCCAGATCTCCATGCCGACGCTCGACCCCCGCCAACTCCTCGCGATCGGCCGGAGACTGGCCCCGCTGCGGGACGAGGGAGTCCTCATCGTCGGCAGCGGCTTCTTCACGCACAACCTGGCCGCGCTGCGCCATGCGGGCCACGGAGTGCCGGGCTGGTCCGCCGAGTTCGACGACTGGGGCCGGGAGGCGCTGGCCGCGCGGGACGTCGACGCACTGCTCGACTTCACCCACAAGTCACCGGCCGGGGCGCTGGCCCATCCCCGTACCGAGCACTTCGCACCGCTGTTCGTGACACTCGGCGCGGCCGAGGACGAGCTCGGGAGCGTACGGAACGTCATCGACGGATTCTGGATGGGGCTCGCCAAGCGCTCGCTCCAGTTCGGCTGATACGCGAGGTCCGCCCCGCCCGACCCGTCCGTGTACGTGCCGTACTCCGCCAGAGGTCCGGCCAATGGCAGACGGGTTCAGATAGGCAACGGTTCGACATCCCCCGGCCAATGTCACTTGACCGGGCATTCCGGCCTCCGTACGTTCCTGATGGTCTAGACATCCTGTTAGGGAGCGGCCATGCGGAAACATGTCATCGGGGCCCTTGTCGTCACCATGGCGCTCGGACTCTCTGCCTGCGGCAGCGGGGACTCGGGCGGGGACGGCGGCGAAACGTCGGGCAAGGGCAAGACCCTGACCGTGTGGATCATGGAGGGGACCAACCCGGACCCCAAGCCCTTCTTCAACGAGGTCGCCGCGGCCTTCAAGAAGAAGACGGGTGCCACGGTCAAGGTCGAGTACCAGCAGTGGGCCACCGCGCAGAAGAAGTTCACCACCGCGATCGAGGGCGGACCGAGCCAGGTCCCCGACGTCGCCGAGGTCGGCACCACCTGGATCCCGCAGTTCGCCGAGACCGGCGGCCTCGTGGACGTGACCGACAAGGTGAAGGACTCCGGGCTCAACGACGACCTGGTCGAGGGTCTCGCCGACGCGGGCACGCTGGACGGCAAGCAGTACGGCATGCCCTGGTACGCCGGTGTCCGCGGTCTCCTCTACCGCAAGGACATCTTCGAGAAGCACAACCTCAAGGCCCCGACCAACTGGAAGGAACTGCGCGACACCGCGCTGGTCCTGAAGGAGAAGGAGCCGGGCATGATCCCCTTCCCGGTCGCGGGCGGCGCGGAGATGTTCGCGACCCCCTTCGTCTGGGGCGCCGGCGGCGAACTGGCCATAGAGGAGGGCGGTAAGTGGAAGTCCGGCATCAACTCCCCGGAGTCGGTGAAGGGCATCACGTACTACACCGACCTCGCGAAGAAGGACAAGCTGTCCCCGGCCAAGGTCACCACCTGGACCGAGAAGGAGGTGGCGACCGACTTCCAGAAGGGGAAGGTCGCCATGACCCTCTCCGGCAACTGGACGCCCAAGGCGTTCGTCCAGGCGGCCCCCGACCTTGAGGGCAAGCTCGCGGCCGCGCCCATCCCGGGTGAGACCGGCGGCATGAGCAAGTCCTTCCTCGGCGGCTCCTACCTCTCCACCTTCAAGGGCGAGAACCAGGACCTGGCCTGGGAGTACGTCAAGATGGTCACCACCGGCGAGTTCGCCACCAAGTGGGCCGAGCAGACGAACTACTTCCCCGGCCAGAACTCCCTCCTCAAGGAGGTCCAGGCGAAGAACGACCCGCTCGTCGCCCCCTTCGCCAAGCAGATGACCGAGGCCGGCGCGACCGTCCCGAAGACCCCGGCGTACGGCCAGATCCAGGCCACGCAGGTCGTCACGAAGATGGTCCAGTCGATCCTCACCGGTAAGCAGACCGTGCAGGAGGCCGCGGACCAGGCCGCCGACGAGATGGACAAGATCTTTGCCTCCTGAGTCGCTCATCGAAGACTCGGCGCACGACGACGTGGCCGCGACGACTTCCCCCGTGAAGTCGTCGCGGCCACGCGGCGGGCGGCCGAGCCCGACGCTGCGCCGCAAGCAGCTCGGCCGTACCACCCGCCCCTGGCTGCTGCTCCTGCCGTCCCTCGTGGTGCTTGCGGGCCTGTTGCTGTGGCCGCTGGTCAAGGTCGGCATCCTGTCCGTCCAGGACTACGAGGTGAAGTTCGGCGGCGGCGTCGGTGTGTACACCGGCTTCGACCACTACAAGGACCTGCTGAGCGACGGCGATCTGTGGCGCACCGTCCTGCCCAACACCGCGTTCTTCGCGGTCGCCTGCGTGGCCCTCACCGTCGCGCTCGGCACCCTCGCCGCCCTGCTGCTCCAGCGGCTCGGCACCACCTGGCGGGTCATCTGCTCCACCGCGATCATGGCGGCCTGGGCGATGCCCGCCGTCACCGGCACCTATGTGTGGGTCTGGCTGTTCTCGGCGGGCGACGGAATGATGAGCCAGCTCGCCGGCTCGCTCGGGCTCATCGACCCCGAGACCACGAACTGGTTCACCGAGCGGCTGTCCTTCTACGCCATCGCCACCCTCAACGTGGTGCACCACGGCTTCCCGTTCGTCGCCATCACCGTCCTCGCGGGCCTGCTGACCATCCCCAGAGAGCTGTACGAGGCGGGGATGATCGACGGCGCGAACGCCTGGCAGCGGTTCTGGAAGATCACCGTGCCCACCATCAAGCCGATCTTCCTCGTCGTCACGATCCTGTCGACGATCTGGGACTTCAAGGTCTTCACCCAGATCTATCTGATGCCGGGCGGCGCGGGCAGCAACGAAGAGGTCCTCAACCTGGGCGTGTGGTCCTACCAGCAGGCGTTCGCCCTGAACGACTACGGCGCGGGAGCGGCCACCGCCGTACTCCTGACCCTGCTCCTGCTGCTGATCACCATCGTCTACATCCGAACCCTCTTCAAGGAGAGTGACGAGCTGTGACGCGCACGACGACCGCCGGGCGGATCGGGCTCGCTGTCGCGGTGTTCGCGCTGCTGGTCTTCACGCTGTTCCCGGTGTACTGGATGGTCAGCACCGCGCTCGACCCGAACGCGATCACCCGTGGTGCCGACGTCCTGCCGAGCGGGATCAGCGGCGAGCACTTCAGCTACATCTTCGACCGGGGCAACTTCGGCCAGTTCCTGACCAACTCGATGCTCGTCGGGCTCGGCACGATCCTGATCTCCGGGCTGCTGGCGCTGTTCGCCGCCGTGGCCGTCGCGCGCTTCCGGTTCCGGTTCCGTACCTCGGTACTGATCATGGTGCTGATCGTGCAGATGGTGCCGCTGGAGGCGCTCGTCATCCCGCTCTTCCTCCAGATGCGGGACTACGAACTGCTCAACAGCCTCATCGGGCTGACCGTCGTCTACATCGCGCTGTCGCTGCCGTTCGCGATCTGGACGCTGCGCGGCTTCGTCGCGACGGTGCCCAAGGAGGTCGAGGAGGCCGCCTATCTGGACGGCTGTTCGTGGCCGCGGATGTTCTGGTCCGTGCTGCTGCCGCTGGTCGCGCCGGGGCTCGTCGCCACCAGCGTGTTCGCCTTCATCACCGCGTGGAACGAGTTCGTCTTCGCGTACACCTTCATGAAGGACGGCTCCAAGTACACGGCCGCCGTGGGCCTGTTCCAGTTCTTCGGCGAGAACTCCACGTCCTGGGGTCCGGTCATGGCCGGCTCCACCCTCATCACCCTGCCGGTGCTGGTCTTCTTCATCATCGTGCAGCGCAGGCTGGCCTCCGGCCTCGCGGCCGGGGCGGTCAAGGGATGAGCCCGGCGACCGCCGGCACCGGAGCCTCGCGGCTCGTCAACGCCGTCCTGCTGCCCGGCTTCCACGGCACCGTGCCGCCCCCGTGGCTGCTCGACGCCGTCGACGCCGGGCTCGCGGGCGTCGTGTACTTCGCGCACAACGTGCCCGACCCGAAGACCGCCGCGTCGCTCTCGGCCGCCCTGCTCGCCCGCCGCGCGGACCTGATCGTCGCGAGCGACGAGGAGGGCGGCGACGTCACCCGCCTGGAGGCGGCGACCGGCTCCTCGTACCCGGGCAACGGCGCCCTCGGCCAGGTCGACGACACCGACATCACCGAACGGGTCGCCCGCGCCATCGGCCACGACCTGCGCACGGCGGGCATCGGGCTGAATCTCGCCCCCGACGTGGACGTCAACGCCGACCCGGACAACCCGGTGATCGGCGTACGGGCCTTCGGCGCGGACGCCGCCCTGGTGGCCAGGCACTCCGCCGCGTACGTCAGGGGCATGCAGGCCGCGGGCGTCGCGGCCTGCGCCAAACACTTCCCCGGGCACGGCGACACCGCCGTCGACTCGCATCTGCGGGTGCCCCAACTGGACGCCGATCTCGATCTGTTGCGGCGGCGCGACCTGGTGCCGTTCGCCGCCGCGATCGAGGCGGGCAGCCGCTGTCTGATGACCGGGCACATCAGGGCCCTTCCCTTCGGCGATGCCCCGGCGTCACTGAACCCCGAGGCCGCCCGGCTGGCAAGGGAGGAGCTGGGCTTCACCGGCGCCGTCGTCACGGACGCGCTCGACATGGGCGCCGTCCTTCTCGACCCGGGCTTCGGCCCCGCCTGCGTCCAGGCGGTGCTCGGCGGCGCCGATCTGCTCTGCCTGGGCAACCCGGAGAGCCCGGAGGCCGCCGAGACCGCCTACCGGACCGCGCGTGACGCCCTCCTCGACGCCGTGGCCGACGGTGTGCTGCCCACCGGCCGGCTCGCCGACGCCGGCCGCCGGGCGCGCGAGCTGGCCGGGTGGATCAGCCAGGCCCGCGACACGGCGCCGCCTCCCAAGGAGGAAGGGCTCCCACTCGCCGTGGCGCGCGAGGCACTGCGGGTACGCGGCAATGTGGCCCTCAGCTCGCCGCCGTACGTGATCGACCTGCGACAGCGCGTCAACCACGCGTCCGGCAGCCGCGCACCGCATCTCAACCGGCTGCTCGCCGAGGCCATGCCCGGCCTGACCACCACGGGCGTACCGGCCGAAGGACCGACCGCGGCCCGCGCGGACACCGCGCTCCAGGGCTCCGCGGGCCGCCCCCTGGTCGTCCTCGCCAGAGAGCCCCACCGGGACGAGGCGGAGACCGCGCTCCTGCGGGAGCTGGTCGCCCGCCGCCCGGACGCCGTCGTCGTCCTCACCGGCTGGCCGCACGCCGTGGACGCGCTGGCCGCCAACACGGTGGTGACGTACGGCTCGGCCCGCGTCAACGCGCAGGCGGCCGTGGAGCGCCTCCTGGGCGGCACCCCGCACGGCGGCTGATCTCCCGTCCGGGGACGGCCCCGGAAGGCCCCGGACGGCAACCGTCCGGGGCCTTCGGCATGCGTTCGCCCGGCGTCGGCCCGCGGCAATGAGGTCAGAACGGACATCCCGAGCAACCTTTCCGCGATGTGTGCCGTCTTCCGGGTAACAGAACAGACACGGACGACGTTGTGAGAAGTGGAAGGTCAGCTTCTGACCAGCGCCTCCGCCCCTGCTTTGCAGCACACACCACCCTCGGTGGCGGGACAGGGTACTGCATGATCACAAAAATCAGTGCACGCCTTGGGAATTCTGTCCGGATTCCAGTCGTTGTTTCCAACGGATGCAGGGCACCCGGGAGGGTGTCGCGACCGACTCAGTAAGGGAGCTCGCATGGCAACCCGTGCCGTCGCCCGTCGTTCCACCACCACGGGTGGTTCGAAAGCGGCAAGCAGTGTTCGCGCCGTGGGCGGGGAGATCGCCGACCGCGACCTGGTCGGCATGTACCTCGACGAGATCGCGCGTACACCTCTGCTCGACGCCGCCAAGGAAGTCGAGCTGTCCCAGACCATCGAAGCGGGTGTGTACGCACAGCAGATCCTCGACGGATCGGTGGAGAGCGAGGGCGCCGGTGCCGGGCGCGAGGAGCTGGAAGCCCTCGTGGCCGCCGGTGAGCGCGCGAAGGACGTCTTCATACGCTCGAATCTCCGCCTCGTCGTCGCCGTGGCCCGGCGCTACCCGCGCAGTGGACTGCCCCTGCTCGACCTGATCCAGGAAGGCAACGCCGGCCTGGTCCGAGCGGTCGAGAAGTTCGACTACGCCAAGGGATTCAAGTTCTCCACCTACGCGACATGGTGGATCCGCCAGGCCATCACCCGGTCCATCGCGGACCAGTCACGCACGATCCGGCTGCCCGTCCACCTCGTGGAGGAGCTCGGCCGCATCCGCAGGGTGCAGCGCGAGTTCAACCGTGAGCACGGGCGCGACCCGGAGCACTCCGAGGTGGCGGCCGAGCTCGGCTCGAACGCCGCGCGGGTCACCGACGTCCTGGACTGGGCCCGTGACCCGGTCAGTCTGAACATGTCGGTGGACGACGACGGCGACACCCAGTTCGGCGATCTGCTGGAGGACACCTCGGCGGTCTCGCCCGAGCAGTCCGTCCTCACGCTGCTGCGCAGCGAGGAGCTGGAAGAGCTGATCGGCAAGCTCGACCACCGCACGGCCTCCATCATCAAGATGCGGTACGGCATCGAGGACGGCCGGGAGCGGACGCTCACCGAGGTGGGCAAGCAGCACGGCCTGACCCGTGAGCGGATCAGGCAGATCGAGAAGCACGCCCTTCTCGAACTGAAGAAGATGGCGCACGACGTGGGCTTCGACGCCGCGGCGTGAGGCCCCGCCGGACGGAGTCCCGGCACCCATCCCCCCCCGGGTGCCGGGACTCCTCACGTACGCCCGTCCACCCGGCTCACTTCTCCCCGGCGCTCCGCGTACAGCCCCCCGCGCGCGTCAGACGGCCACCCAGCTCACTGACGTGCTCGACCAGCCGCGCCGGTTCGTGGACGGTGAACTCGCAGTCCACCAGGGCCAGTCGGAGCGCCAGCCACTCCAGAGAGTCCGCCGCGCGGCCCCGCATCCGGCAGCTGTCCGGGCCGGTCGGCTCCGCCACCCCGAGCGAGGCGGGCAGCCGCGCCGCCACGAACTCCGCCGGCGCCGCGAAGGTCACGTCCACCTCCACCTGCGGCTGCGCGCGCGCCATCGAGCTGGTCAGGAACTCCGCCGCGTCGCCCGTCGGCAGCTCACGCGGCGTGAAGCGGGCACCCGTCGGATACGGATCGCCGACCCGGTCCACGCGGAACGTACGCCAGTCCTCCCGCCCCAGGTCGTACGCGACGAGATACCAGCGCCGGGCCGTCGACACCAGGCGGTACGGCTCGACCTGCCGCTTGGTCTCCGCGCCGTCCTTCGCGCGGTAGCCGAACCGCAGCCGCTCCGTACCGGTGATCGCGGAGGCGATGACCGTCAGCGTCCGCGGGTCCACACTCGCGGCGTCCCCCCGGACGAGCAGCGGCACCGTCGCCGCCTGGAGCGTGGAGACCCGGTGCCGAAGCCGGGAGGGCAGCACCTGCTCCAGCTTCGCCAACGCCCGTACGGACGCCTCCTCGACGCCCTCGATGGCATGCCCCGCGCCGGCCCGCAGCCCCACCGCGATGGCCACGGCCTCCTCGTCGTCCAGCAGCAGCGGCGGCATGGCCGCGCCCGCGACCAGCCGGTATCCGCCGACCGCGCCCTTGGTGGCCTCGACCGGATAGCCGAGATCGCGAAGCCGGTCGATGTCCCGGCGGATCGTGCGCGCGCTGACGTCGAGACGCTCGGCCAGCTCGCTGCCCGGCCACTCGCGCGGTGTCTGGAGAAGAGACAGCAGATTCAGGAGTCGTGCCGGAGTATCCGTCATACGAACCAGAGTGCCAGCCATCTAGGACATGACCTGGCCTAGATGCTGCATAGCTTTCTCGCATGACTTCTCCAGTCGCCGTAGCCGATACGGCCATCGACACCACCACGACCTCTTCCGGCGGGCCCGGCGACCGCCGGCGCTGGCTGGCGCTGGCCGTGGTCATGACCGCGGCCTTCATGGACCTGGTCGACGTCACCATCGTCAATATCGCCATCCCCAGCATCGAGCGGGACCTCTCCGCGAGCTTCGGCTCCATCCAGTGGATCACCGCGGGCTACGCGCTGGCCTTCGCCGCCGGACTGATCACGGGCGGCAGGCTCGGCGACATCTACGGCCGCAAGCGGCTCTTCCTCCTCGGCATCACCGGCTTCACCCTCGCCTCCGCGCTCTGCGGCTTCGCCGCGAACCCTGAGATGCTCGTGGCCTCCCGGCTCCTCCAGGGCGCGATGGCCGCGATGATGGTGCCTCAGGTGCTGGCGATCATCCACGTCACCTTCCCCGCGCACGAACGCGGCAAGGTCTTCGGGATGTTCGGCGCGATCGTCGGCCTCGGCGCCGTCTCGGGACCGCTGCTCGGCGCGCTGCTCACCCAGTGGAACCTCTTCGGGCTCGAATGGCGCCCGATCTTCCTGATCAACCTGCCCGTCGGCATCGCCGGCGTGATCCTGGGCCGCAAGTTCATCACCGAGTCCAAGGCGCCGAAGGCCCTGCGGCTCGACGTGGTCGGCGTCGTCCTGGTGACCGGCGCGCTGCTGATGCTGATCTACCCGCTCACCCGGGGCCGCGAGCTCGGCTGGCCGCTCTGGGGGCACCTGTGCATGGCGGGCAGCGTGCTGGTGTTCGCCGCGTTCGTGGCGTACGAGAAGGCGAAGACCCGCAAGGACGGGTCGCCGCTGGTGGAACTCTCCCTGTTCAAGGTGAAGAGCTTCGCCGCGGGCATCGCCGTACAACTCACCTTCGGTGTCACCCTGGGCGTCTTCTTCCTCGTCTGGACGCTCTACATGCAGATCGGCCTCGGCTGGAGCCCGCTGCACGCCGGGCTGACCGGGCTGCCGTTCTCGATCGCCGTCTCCACGGCGGCGGGGCTCTCCGTACAGAAGCTCGTCCCGCGCTTCGGCCGCAAGGTCCTCCAGTGCGGCGCGCTGACGATGGCGGTGGGCGTGCTGATCTACATCTGGGAGGCCGGGCAGTACGGATCGGACATCACGTCCTGGCAGATGCTGCCGCCGCTGGTCGTGATGGGCGCGGGGATGGGACTGATCGTGGCGCCCCTGACGGACGCGGTGCTGTCGGACGTCCCGCGCGAGCACTCGGGCTCGGCGTCCGGGCTGATCAACACCGTGCAGCAGATGGGTACCGCGCTGGGGCTGGGGCTGGTGTCGGTGGTCTTCTTCGGGGTGATCGACGACCGTCGCGCGACGACGCCGGACGCGGTGGCGACGGCTTTCGCGGACGGGTTCCAGAACGCGCTGTGGTGGGTGGCGGCGGTGCTGGTGGGGATCTTCCTGCTGATGTTCGCGCTCCCGAAGCGGCGGGCGGCGGAGCCGGTGCTCGTCGCCTGAGGCCGGGCCCTCACATGTCGAGGACGATTTCGCCGTCCGTGGGGCGGGAGCAGCAGATCAGCACCTGCCCCTCGGGCGGCGCTTCGAGTGGGGACGGGTCGTAGGCGACCCCGCCGGACAGCACGGAGGTGATGCAGGTGTGGCACACCCCCGTACGACAGCTCCACCGGGCGGGAACATCGCACGCCTCGGCGAGTTCCAACAGGCTCTTCTCGCTGTCGCGGAACGGGGTGGAGATCCCACTGCGGGCGAAAGTCACCGAAGGGCCGGTCCCGGGCGGGCCGGTCGGCTGATGCGGTTGCGGCAGATCCTTGTTTGCCAGGCCGGGGTTGATGGACGGCAGGGAACCGAACAACTCGGAGTGGATGGCCGCCTCTTCGAGCCCGCAGGCGGTGAGCACGTCCTTCATGTCCGCCATGAACGACTCGGGCCCGCAGACATAGGCGGTGGCACCGGCCGGGAGACCGAGAGCCAGCAGCTTGTCCCTGTTGAGCCGTCCGGACGCCGCGTGATCGCCGCCGCGCCCCCGCGGCGCGGCGGCGCTGAAGAACACGTGCTCCGTCGACCGCGGCAGCGATCCGAGCAGACCGTGCGCTTCGGCCGCCAGCGGATGCTCCTGGGGACTGCGGGCACCGTGGATCCACCACACCTCCCGGTCGCTGCGGGCGGCCGCGAGCTCGTGCAGCATGGCGAGCACGGGGGTCACCCCGATGCCGGCGGAGATGAGAAGGACCGGGCCGCCGCCGCCGTCGAGGACGAAGTCGCCCCGGGGAGCCGCGGCGTCGAGAACGGTCCCCGGGCGCAGCCGCGTGGTCAGATACCCGCTGGCCACGCCGTGCGGTTCGTGCTTGACGCTGATCCGGTAGTGGTCGCTGACGGGCGCCGAGGAGAGCGAGTAACTGCGGACCGGGGCCGGCTCTCCGGCTCCGGGGATACGCAGCGTCAGATACTGGCCCGCGCGGGCCGGAGGAAGCCGCGATCCGTCGGCGGCGGCGAGGTGGATCGAAGAGACGGTGGTGCTCTCGGGCACCACCTTGGCCACCCGCAGTTGCCTGAAGCCGGTCCAGGCCGCCTCAGGGAGCGGGGGTTCTGCCGCGGTGCCCGTCTTGTCGGCGTCGTCGAGAAGGTCACGGAAGGAGCCCTGCCAACCCGGGCTCAGCGCGGGGATGTCCAGGGCGAGCCGAAGCTTCGCGGGGTCTCTGCCGGGCAGGTAGAGCAGTTCGTCGGTGGCCGTCACGCTCAGCGCGCCGGGCCCCGTCCCCGTCTTCAGGATCTCGTCGCCCGCCTCGATACGGCCCTCGTGGATGACCCGCATGTAGAAGCCGGGGCGGCGATGGGAGACGAGAAGAGCGGGCAACTCGGGTTCGCCCAGGCGCATGCCCACGCGGTAGCAGGTGACGCGCGGCTGGGTGACCTCGAACTCGGCCTCGCCGATGCGGTAACGGTCGCCGATACAGACCTCGTCGTCCGGCAGCCCGTCGACGGTGAGGTTCTCCCCGAACTGACCGTGCTCGAAGTCATCACGTCCGAAGTGCCGCGCCCAGTGCCGGTAGGACTCGATCTGATAGACGAGCACGGCACGCTGCTCACCGCCGTGCCCCGCGAGGTCACCCTGGCCGTCACCGTCGATGTTGGTACGGCGGGCGGTCACCGGCCCGTCCACGGGGTACTTCCACACACCGGTGTATACGGTCCGGCCCTGCCAGGGCACGTCCTTCGGCATTCCCACATTCACCGAAAGCAGAGAAGGCATCGGGACCTCCGGTGGAAGTTCTGCGCATACGACGGGGGTCAGCCCGGCCTGTCGAACATCGCTTCGTCAAGGTCGAGGTTGCGGTCGGCCCCGTGCGGAATGACACCCTGACCGGATTCCAGCCTCTGCCGTACGCCGTCGAGTTCGACCTGGATCTCGTCCGGTTCGAACGACACCATTCCGGAGATACTACGCACTTGGTCCCAGGCGTCCTCGTAGGACCACGCCGCATGCCGGGCGCCCTCGATGTCGTAATAACTGGCCATGCCCTTGTACGGGCAGAACGTCTGGAACTCGACCGGTGCCAGCGCCGATTCGTCCACGTCCTCCCGCGGAACGTACCAGCGGGGCGCGAAGCCCGATTCGTACAGCACCAGAGGGCGCCCGCTGTCGGCGATCACCCGGTCGTCACCGCGGACGACCAGGCGACGGCTCGTCCTTCGGATGTCGATGCGGTGATAGGCGTCCGCCGCGTGTCCGACGATCCGGTCGTCCTCCTCGTAGAAAGCGTCCATCGCCCGCCAGGCGAAGGCGATCCTCCCTTCGAGGATCTTCGCGTGACCGGGAAGGTCGGTGTGCTGCCACGCGGCACGTTCCTTGCTCAGCGGCCCCGCCCGGACGGTGTACCAGGAGGTCCGGCCCAGATCCCGGTGCTGAGTGGTGTGCTCGGACTCCTCCAGGACGTCGGCCGCGATGTCGGCCGGCGGGAAGTAGGCCACGGGGTAGCGGCCGGGCTCGTGGAGGAGTACGACATCCTCACTGTCGGCGATCCAGCTGTCCCCGAGTTCGGCCCGCATACGACGGCGCAGCGGTTCGGCGAACAGCAGCCGTTCGGGCAGGGGGTCGGGGACCAGGAACTGGCCGACCGTTCCCGGGGCGAGTGGGCCTTGCTGCCAGGAAAGTCCCATCGTTCCGTTCCTTCCGTGTGAGAAGGCGACGTCACGCCACCGGCACGGGCTCTCACGCGGGAAAGCGCGCGCTTTGGGATACGAACAGCCGCGGCCGGACGAGGCCATTCTTCGTCTCGGGTGCCCGCGCCTTCGCGCCCTTGCGCGCCGACGCCTCCGTCCCGGAATTCCGTTCTGTTTCAGTATGCGCATACCGGCTTCCGGAATTCCTCCTCGGCGCCGGGGGACTGGCGAGGGTCCGGGCCAGGCCGTCGAACATGCGGCCCTGCTCGACGTGGGCGTCCAGCCAACGGTTGACCGCCGCGACGGGGTCCTCTTCGTCCGACCGGCTCGTGGACGCGCAGGTCGCCTGGGGCGACGAGGACGCCGTTCTCCGCCGCCCCAGGCGACCCCGGCGCCCCAGGTCCGCTGATCCTCCGGGCGGGCCCCCTCAGCCACTCACCTGACCCCGCGCGCGGAGCTCCATGGCTTCGCGCGCGGCGCTCTGCGCGGTGTACACCTCACACATATGACGGCCGTCGGGTGTCGCCGTGTGCTCGACCTCCCACAGGCTCGTCTCCGTACCGTCCAGGAGCAGGAACGCGTGCTCGTAGAGCGTGAACCCCGCGTCCTTGGCCTCGGCATGGCCGTGCCGTCCGAAGACCTGGGTGATCTGGTGGGCGAAGGCGGCGCGCAGCGATCCCGCGACCTCCTCGCCCGGCCGGTCCACGTTCTCCGCGCGCCGAAGCACCCGGCGCGCGTGGTCGGCGGAGTTGTCCGGGAGATACACCCGGGGCAGCGGTGTCTGTGGCGCCGTCAGAAGGCCGCTGAGCAGTTCGAGATCGGCCGCGAGGTCGGACTCGAAGCTCGGATCGAGACTCGCACCCAGGCCCGACTCGAAACGGGACTCGAACAGTGAATCGGAATCGGCGGCGGGATCAAGGGCGGCGAGGGAACGGGCGGCGGCCTCGTCGGCACCGCCTGTCCGGTGAGGGCGGCGCAGCCGGGAGGCGGCGAGGCGCACCTCGTGCTCGTCGGTGTAGAGCTCATGCTGTTCGGCGCCGTCGCGCCCGGTGTTGTGGACCAGCTCCCAGAGGGTGAGGGCGGTGCTGTCGGCGAGCAGATACGTATGCCGGTAGGTCTCGCGATGCAGTCCCGCACTGTGGTGCGAGGACCGCAATGAACTGGCGTGCGCCAGAGCGGAGTCGAGCCGCTCGATCACGGCGTCGGGCAGATCGAAGGAGTTGAGTGCCCGACCCAGAAGACGCTCAAGATGCGTCTCGCTTGTCTCATACGGATCGTTCAAGGTGGGTCTCCAGGCCGTCGCCACATGTCACTTGGTGATTGCATAACGTAGCCCCTGGGACTGACATTGCGTCCCAAGTTCGGTAAAACGATTGGGGGCGCACGAGAAGTTCCTCAAGCCCCCCTCAAGTCCCTTGCGCCGTGGGTCAGTCCGTGCCGTACAGATCGCGGTACGCGGGGAACGTGCCGCCCGGCCCTTCCACACCCTCCGCCACCATCATCGCCCGTACGATCGCCCTGGTCACAGCGTCGGCCCCGGCTGCAAGGACTTCATTGAGCGCCAGCGGGTTCCCGGCATCGAGCATGCGTTCCCCGGTGGCCAGTGTGAAGACCGTGTCCCCGTCGTTGAGCAGATGTACAGGACGGACGGCGCGCGCGATACCGTCGTGCGCCGTCCCCGCGAGCTTCTGCGCCTGGGCCTTGGAGAGGTCGGCGTCGGTCGCCACGACGGCGAGCGTGGTGTTCAGCGGAGGCCGTCCGTCACGCTCGCGCACCTCGGCGAGGCGCGCGAGAGCGGCCTCGTGCACACCGGCCGGCGGATAGCCGGGACGGCCCTGGAAGTACCGCCCGTACAGCACCCCCGTCAGCGGATCGACCGCGGACCCCGCCGCGTTCGCGACGACCAGCGCGGCGACCGTGATCCCCGACGGCAGCAGCACGCTCGCCGTACCGACCCCGCCCTTTAGCCGCCCCACCACGGCCCCGGTCCCGGCCCCGACGCCGCCCTCGGCGACGGGCGCCCCCGACTCCGTACGGGCCGCCGCCTCGACCGCCGCACGGCCCGTGGAGGCGTCCGGGCGGGCCCGCCAGTCGCCACCGCGCCCCAGATCGAAGACGCACGCGGCCGGCACGACCGGCACCACCTGGGCCGGGTCGGGCCCGACCCGCACACCCCGCCCCCGTTCCTCCAGCCACGCCACCACGCCCGAGGCGGAGTCGAGCCCGAACGCGCTGCCGCCGGTGAGCACGACGGCCTCGACACGGCTCACCAGATTGCGCGGATCCAGCGCGTCGGTCTCCCGGGTGCCCGGCCCGCCGCCCCGTACGTCCACGGCGGCGACCGCCCCGCCCTCCGGGGCGAGAACGACCGTCGTACCGCTGAGCGCCCGGTCCCCGGCCACCCGCGCGTGGCCGACCCGAATCCCCGCCACATCCGTCAATGCGTCATTGAGTGCCATGGATCCCATGCGTACCACGACGCCGGACCCCGCCACGGCGGATCACCCCGGCCGCCGCGCCCACCCCCGTACTCTGGACGCATGAGCATCGCCCGCACCTCCGGACCGAGCGACACCGAGACGGACCCGCAGCGCCCCGCCCCCCAGCGCCCGGCACCGCCCAAGCCCGCACCCCCGAAGCCGGGCCCGCCCAAGCCGTCGCTCGTCTTCGACGACCCCCTGGACCGGCAGTCCTCGGACGACACGGACACCGGCTGGGGCGACCGCCAGGCCACGAGCGGTGACGGCGCCGCCGACCTGGCCCGCTTCCTCGACGAGAAGCCGCCCCACCACATCTGATCGCGGGGGAGCCCGACGGGCCGGCGTCAACCGGACGGGTCCTACGGGGCGCTCTGCCCCTGTCCCCGCCCAGGCACCCGCTGCTGAGCCACCAGGGCGTCCCTGATCTCCTTCAGCACCTCCAGCTCGCTCACCTCCAGGACCTCCTCCACCTTCTCCTTCGCGGCCAGCAGCCTGGCGCGCCTGGCGAGGTACTTCGCCATCGGCAGGACCATCAGGAAGTACACGACGGCGGCGGTGATCAGGAAGCTGAGCGTCGAACTGAGCACCGTCCCCCACATGATCGGGATGCCCGACACGGCATCGCCCGCGGCGTTCGTCTCGCACGGGGACTTGAGACACGAGGAGTAGTGGTCCAGGTCCTTGGTCCCGAACGCGCCGACCACCGGATTGATGACGCCCTTCACCAGGGAGTTCACCACATTGGTGAAGGCCGCGCCGATGACCACCGCGACCGCGAGGTCGATCACGTTGCCTCGCGTAAGGAAGGCCTTGAAGCCCTCCAGCACGCTCTCCTTCTCGTTGCTCACCAGTGAGCCCTTCCTTGTGTGTGCCGCGGGGACCGGAACGGGGACGGCGGAGGGGTCCGCCGATCGCCCCCGACACCATGGGCAACTCGCGCCCCGGCTGTCCAATCCGCCCATGCTCTCGTGTGACCAGTCTGCTCATCAGTACGACGGCGAGAAGCGCGGGTCCCCACACAGCAGGTCAGCACAGCGTCAGCGCCAGGCGGGAGTTCGTGCTCGCACCCGCCAACTCCGCCGCCACGTCACGCGCGACGGTCAGCAGGACCAGCGCTCCGCCCTCGGCGGAGCTCTCCGGCGCCCGCGGGACGGACTTCACCAGCACACCCGTGGCGAGTACCCGGACGTCCGATGCCCCGCCGCCGGGGGAGTGCGCGGCGGCGATCACATCGACCCGGTCGCCGGGGCGCAGCAGCCGCACCGTCTCCACATCCGCGATCCGCACCGGAGCCGTGACCGACCGCACCTTCTCCACGTCCGGTTGAGCGCCCGCGGCCGCGCGGGCCGCCGCCTCGGAGCGCTCCTCCGCTCCGGCCGCCGCACCGGGACCGCCCGCCCCCGACGCCGCCAACGCGGCCGCCGTCACGGCCAGCCCCGCCGCCATGGCCCGCCTCCGCCGGAGCAGCGCCCTGCGCAGCCGGTGCCCGCCGCCGCGCACCCGCAGTGGATCGAACGCCGGCACCCCGCAGGGAGCGGGCGCGGCGGCCACCGGCGGCGGGAAGAGAGGAGGATCCGAGGGACGGCTGATCAGGGAACGGGAAGACGGGATCGAGGACGAGGACAAAGCCGAAGCCGAAGTTGATGAGGAGTGCGAAGAGGAGCGTGAGGACGAACGGGACATGGCAACCACCACCTGCCGTGAGGAGTTTCTGCTGGCCACCCCTCACGATCCACGCCCGGCCGGAATCCCGCCGAAGCCTGTGGACAACTACCCGAATGTGAATAACTCGCCCACCCGAACGAGTCCTTCCGCCCGAGCTACGGCAGCTTGAGCCCCGTATCGATGCCATCCAGCGCGTGCGAGCACAGGCAGTCCCTCGTCTCGCCGTCCTGCAGCCCGCCCACGGCGTCGAACAGCACCGTGCGCAGCCGGTCCACGTTGGAGGCGAAAACCTTCAGCACCTCCCCGTGCGACACACCCTCACCCGTCTCCGCCCCGGCGTCCAGGTCGGTCACGAGGGTCAACGACGTGTAGCAGAGCCCCAGTTCACGGGCGAGAACGGCCTCCGGATGACCCGTCATGCCGACCACCGACCACCCCATCGACGCGTGCCACCGCGATTCGGCGCGCGTCGAGAAACGCGGCCCCTCGACGACCACCAGCGTCCCGCCGTCCACCGGCTCCCACTCGTGTCCGCGAGCCGCGGCGAGTGCCGCCTTGCGCCCCTCGGGGCAGTAGGGGTCGGCGAGCGAGATGTGGACGACCTTCGACTGCGAGCCGTCGGGCAGCGGCACACCGTCGTAGTACGTCTGGGTACGCGCCTTCGTACGGTCCACCAGCTGGTCGGGCACGAGCAGCGTCCCCGGGCCGAACTCCTCGCGCAGCCCGCCCACCGCACACGGGCCGAGCACCTGCCGTACGCCGACGGACCGCAGCGCCCACAGATTGGCGCGGTAGTTGATCCGGTGCGGAGCGATGTCGTGCGCGCGCCCGTGGCGCGGCAGGAACGCGACGCGCCTGCCCTCGACATCACCGAGGAACAGCGAGTCGCTGGGCGGTCCGTACGGTGTGTCGACGGTGACCTCGGTCACGTCGTCGAGGAATGAGTACAGGCCCGAACCGCCGATGACGCCGATCTCCGCGGTCTCCGAGCCCTCTGCGTTCGCCATGGTCGCCATGACGATCACCCTAACCGGGGCCGCCTCGTGCGCGGGAGCGCGGGCAGCCGGGAACGCCGAGGACCCCGCCGTACCGAACGGCGGGGTCCCGGAGAAGGTATGGGTCGGTCAGGCGGCGGAGGAACCGCTGGAGCCGGAGCTGCCGCTCGCGGCGCCCGACTTCGAGCCGGAGCCGGAGGAGCCCGAGCCCGACGAGGACCCGTTCGACGACGTGGACGCCGACGACGGCTTCGAGTCCGACGACGAGCTCGACGAGGAGGACGACTTATCGCTCGAACCGCCCGAGTCACCCGAACCGTTCGAGGCGCCCGCCTTGGCCGGCGTGCTGCTCGACGACGAGCCGCGGCTGTCGTTCCGGTAGAAACCGGAGCCCTTGAAGACGATGCCGACCGCCGAGAACACCTTCTTCAGGCGTCCTTCGCACGCGGGGCACACGGTGAGGGAATCGTCGGTGAACTTCTGCACCGCCTCGAGGCCCTCGCCGCAATCGGTGCACTGGTACTGATAGGTCGGCACTTTTCCTCCTGGCACTCTCACTCAATGAGTGCTAACGACGCTCCATAGTGACGTATTCCGCTGGATCAGTCCACTGCCACCGGCACGCGGTGACCCATTCCACGCGCCGCGACGCGGCCGGACGCCTTCGGCGTGAGCCGCGAGCGCAGCGTGAGAAGTGTGGCCAGAGCCAGTGCGGTGCCCACCAGCGGCACCACGAATCCGGCGCTCGCGCCATGCGCGTCCGCCAGCTGACCGGCCGCCGTGACCGCGCCGGCCTGCCCCAGCGCGACGGCGCCCGTCAGCCAGGTGAAGGCCTCCGTACGGGCTCCGGCGGGGACCAGGGCCTCGATCAGGGTGTAGCCGCTGATCAGCGCGGGCGCGATGAAGAGCCCGACCAGCAGGCCGAGGCCGGCGAGCAGCGGCACCGAGTGCACGGCCCACAGCCCGGAGGCGGCCAGCGTGAGGCCCAGATAACCGGTGATCAGCCTGCGGCGGGGCCCGGTCTTCCAGGCGATGGCGCCGCACGCGATACCGGCGAGCATGTTGCCGGCGGCGAAGACTCCGTACAGAAGGCCGTTCGCGCCGGGGTTGCCGATCTCCTCGGCGAAGGCCGTGAGCGAGACCTGCATACCGCCGAAGACCGAGCCGATGCCGAGGAAGACCACGGCGAGCACGCGTACGCCGGGCACGGACAGCGCCGAGACCCGCCCCCCGCCTGAACCACCTGAGCCGTCCGAGCCGCCCGCCGCGCCCGCCCCGCCGGAACCCGTCGCGCCGCCCGCGCCGCGCCCGGCCGCCTGCGGCTGTGTCCCCCGCCGCGCGGCGAACAGCAGCCCGCCCACCAGGGTCAGCGCTCCCTCGGCGAGCAGCCCCGCCGCCGGGTGTACGCCGGTGCACAGCGCGGTCGCGAGGACGGGCCCGATGACGAAGGTGAACTCGTCCGTGACGGACTCGAAGGCGGCCGCCGTCGGCAGCAGCCGCGCGCGCTCGTCGGAGACGCCGAGCAGGGCCGCCCAGCGCGCCCTGACCATCGGCCCCACCTGCGGGATCGACGCACCGGTCGGTACGGCGGCGGCGAACAGCGCCCACAGGGGCGCGCCGGCCAGCGCGAGCGTGGTCAGGGCGGCGACCGACGCCGCGTGCAGCAGCACCCCCGGCACCAGCACCGCACGCTGCCCGAACCGGTCGGCGAGCTTGCCGTTCTGCGGCGCGAAAAGGGCCATGGAGACACCGGTGACGGCGGCGACCATGCCGGCGGTGCCGTACGAACCGGAGGTGTGCTCGACGAGCAGCACGATGCCGATCGTGAGCATCGCGAAGGGCTGTCGCGCGGCGAAGCCCGGGAGCAGGAACGTCCAGGCGCCGGGTGTACGCAGGAGCTGCCCGTAGCCCGGGCGGCGCGGTGCGGTTCCCTCGGAGGAGCCGGCGGTGGTGTCGACCGTGTCGGACACGGTCCTTGCCTTTCTGCCGCCTGGTGGCACCCCCGGACGTGCGGGGGCTGCCGAGAGCTGTCCTCTTGCGCGGAACTGCGGTAGATACCCGGGTCCACTGGAGGGGACACCACGGCCGCCATACGGTCGCGCCAGCTCTGCGTCAGGCAGAGTTGGTCGATCAAGTCTGTGCGTCACGTCCTCGACGTGACAGGCACGGGCCTCATGCTACCCGGGAAATACCAGGAAGATCCCGGCCCGTACCTGTGATTGGCGCCTCCGGGCGCCACGGCCTTCGATTCCCAGGCCGGGCCCCTACCTCGTCCCCGGGCCCTTACCTCGCCCCCAGCCCTCCCGGCTTCCTGGCGGGCCCGCCCCCGCCGCCCGGCCCGCCCGTCCCGTTCGTGCCCAGCCAGTCGGCCAGCTTTCCGCCCTGCCCGACGGCCCGCAGACGCCGCTCGGCCGCGTCCCGTACCGGGTCCGTTGCCACCACCAGCAGCTCGTCCCCGTGCCGCAGCACCGTGGACGGCCCCGGCACGAAGCTCTTGTTCTCCCGTACGACCAGCGTGACCGCCGACCCCGGGGGCAGCCGCAGCTCTCCGACCTCCACGCCGTGCATCTTCGACCGGTCCGGGATGGCCACGGACAGCAGATGACCGCGCAGCCGCTCCAGCGGCGCCGACTCGACCCCGAGATCGGCCGCCTCGGAGGGGTCGCCGAGGTGCAGCGTCCTGGCCACCCAGGGCAGCGTCGGCCCCTGCACGATCGTGTAGACGACGACGAGCACGAAGACGATGTTGAAGATCCGGTGGCTGCCCTCGATCTCCGAGACCATCGGGATCGTCGCCATGACGATGGGCACGGCGCCACGCAGCCCCGCCCACGACATCAGCGCCTTCTCCTGCCAGGGAATACGGAACGGCGCGAGGCTGACCAGCACGGACAGGGGCCGCGCCACCGCCGTCAGCACCAGACCCACTATCACCGCGGGCCAGAAGTCGTCGCCCAGTTCGTGCGGCGTCACCAGCAGTCCGAGCAGGACGAACAGGCCGATCTGCGCGAGCCAGCCGAGACCCTCCGCGAAACCGCGGGTCGCGGGCGCGTGCGGCAGCTTGGAGTTCCCCAGCAGCATGGACGCCAGGTACACGGCGAGGAACCCGCTGCCGTGGGCCATGGCGCCCGCCGCGTACGCGACGACGGCGATGGCCATCACGGCGATCGGATACAGACCGGAAGCCGGCAGCGCCACGCGCCGGAGCCCGAAGGCACCGAGCCAGCCGACCGCGATCCCGATGGCGGCGCCGATGGCCAGTTCCAGGAAGATCTCGCCCACCAGTACGTACCAGTGCTCCACCGGCCCGACCGTCGACAGCGCCACCACCATGATCACCACGGGGGCGTCGTTGAAGCCCGACTCCGCCTCCAGCGCACCCGTCACCCTCGACGGCAGCGGAATCTTCCTCAGTACGGAGAAGACGGCGGCGGCGTCCGTGGAGGAGACGACGGCGCCGATGATCAGCGCCTGCCGCCAGTCGAGGCCGACGAGGAAGTACGCGGCGGTCGCGGTCACGCCCACGCTCACGGCCACACCGACGGTCGACAGGGCGACGGCGGCCGGCAGCGCCGGTTTCGCCTCTTTCCACTTCGCGGCGAGACCGCCCTCGGCGAGGATCACGACCAGGGCCGCGTAGCCGATCACCTGGGTCAACTCGGCATTGTCGAACTTGACGTTGAAGATGCCGTCCTGGCCGATGAGGACGCCGATCCCGAGGTAGAGCAGCAGGCTGGGCAGCCCGCTACGGGACGAGATCCGCACCGCGGCCACTGCGATCAGCAGCACGAGCGAGCAGATGAGCAGGAGTTCATTGAGCTGGTGGACAGTCAGCGGCCGATCCTTCCCCTCACGCACACCGGATCGTTTTCCCGGCAGTCGGCACTTCGTTACCTTACCTAATCTTTAACGTTTTCTTGACGCGATCGATCGTTCGTGCGATCGATCGCGTGATTTCCTGTGTGATCGTCCGAGGAGTCCTCAACGGTCGTACTAGTGACACCGCGTCGGGGCGGGTGAAGCGCTGCGCCTATGGTTGCTGCAGCATTCCAGGACCACCCTGCCCCTCGAAGGACAGCGATGCCCGCCAACTCAACGCCCCCTGCCACCAAAAAGAAGGGGCGACGCGCCCGCCTTGTCGTGATCGTCCTGGTGCTGGCTCTGGTAGCAGGCGTTGGTTACGGCGCCTACTGGGGCGTCAGTACCGTGCGTGCCTCGCTCCCGCAGACCACCGGCACCATAAAGGTGCCGGGACTCGACGGCCGGGTCGAGGTCAAGCGCGACAGTTACGGCGTCCCGCAGATCTACGCCAACACCGACCAGGACCTGTTCCGCGCGCAGGGCTATGTCCAGGCGCAGGACCGCTTCTGGGAGATGGACGTCCGGCGCCACATGACCTCGGGGCGGCTCTCCGAGATGTTCGGCAAGGGCCAGGTCAAGACGGACGAGTTCCTGCGCACGCTCGGCTGGCGGCAGGTGGCCCAGGACGAGTACGACGACAAGCTCTCCGACGAGACGAAGAAGAACCTCCAGTCGTACGCGGACGGTGTCAACGACTACCTCGAAGGCCGCGACGGCAAGGACATCTCCGTCGAGTACGCCGCGCTGAACTTCACCAACGACTACAAGCCCGCGAAGTGGACCCCCGTCGACTCGGTGGCCTGGCTCAAGGCGATGGCGTGGGACCTGCGCTCCAACATGCAGGACGAGATCGACCGTTCGCTGCTCACGAGCAGGATGGACGAGAAGCAGATAAAGGACCTGTATCCGTCGTATCCGTACGACAGGAACCAGCCGATCGTCTCCGAGGGCGCGGTCGACCCGCTGGCGGAGGAGTACGACCCCGAGGCCGAGCCGGGCGAGGCGTCGGGGGACGGTACGGGCACGGGAACCGGTACGGGAACGGGAACTGGGACCGGCACGGGAACAGGGACCGGCACAGGCATAGACACCGGCACCGGGAACACGGGCAACGGCTCCGGCGGCGCCGTCACCGACGGCCTGGAGTCCCAGCTCGACGCACTCTCCGCCACCCTCGACGAGATCCCCGCCCTCCTCGGCCCCAGCGGCAGCGGCATCGGATCCAATTCGTGGGTCGTCTCTGGCAAGTACACGACGACCGGCAACCCGCTGCTCGCCAACGACCCGCACCTCGCGCCCCAGCTGCCCTCCGTCTGGTACCAGATGGGCCTGCACTGCCGCAGCTTCACCAAGGACTGCCAGTACGACGTCGCCGGCTACACCTTCGCCGGGATGCCCGGCGTGATCATCGGCCACAACAAGGACATCGCCTGGGGCATGACCAACCTCGGCGCGGACGTGACCGACCTCTATCTGGAGAAGGTCAACGGCGACACCTACCAGTACGGGAACGAACAGAAGAAGTTCACGACCCGTCAGGAAACGATCAAGATCGCCGGTGCCGAGAGCGAGACCATCACGGTCCGCTCCACCGGGCGCGGCCCCGTCGTCTCCGACCGCGACGCCGAGCTGCGCAGAGTCGGCGACAAGGCCCCCGTCGACAACGCGGCCCCCGACCGCGGCGAGGGATACGCGGTCTCCCTCCAGTGGACCGCCCTGAAGCCCGGCAAGTCCATGGACGCGGTCTTCGAGCTCAACAAGGCGAAGGATTTCGCGGAGTTCCGCAGGGCGGCGCAGAGTTTCGAGGTCCCCTCGCAGAACCTGGTCTACGCCGACGCCAAGGGCAACATCGGCTACCAGGCGCCCGGCCGGATCCCGGTCCGCGCCAAGGGCGACGGCTCGCGGCCGGCCCCGGGCTGGGACCCGGAGTACCGCTGGGAGGGCTACATCCCCTTCGACGAGCTTCCTTACGAGGAGAACCCGAAGCGCGGCTACATCGTCACCGCCAACCAGGCCGTCATCGACAAGGACGACTACCCGTACCCGCTGACGGGGGACTGGGGCTACGGCGCCCGGAGCCAGCGGATCAACGACCTGATCAAGTCGAAGATCAAGGACGGCGGCAAGATCTCCACCGACGACATGCGCACGATGCAGACGGACAACCGCAGCGAGATCGCCACGCAGCTCATGCCGCACCTGCTGAAGATCGATGTCTCGGACCCCGCCATCCGCGAGGCCCAGAAACTTCTCGAAGGCTGGGACTCCACCCAGGAGCCGGACTCGGCGGCCGCCGCGTACTTCAACGCTGTCTGGCGCAACGTCCTCAAGCTCGCCTTCGGGAACAAGCTTCCCAAGGAGATGCGTGTCAAGGGGGAGTGCCTCAGCGTGCGCCCCGCCGACAGCACGGGCCCGGTCGACGACCTCGCGGAGCTGGTGCGGGAGTGCGGCCAGCGGTCCGCGGACTCGGCGCAGCCGGACGGCGGCGACCGCTGGTTCGAGATCACCCGCAAGATCCTCAAGGACCCGGACAACGAGTGGTGGCAGTCCCCGAAGACCCGTACGGAGAAAGCCACCAAGACACGTGACGAACTTCTGCTGCGCGCTCTCACGGACGCGCGCTGGGAGCTGACCGCCAAGCTCGGCAAGGACGTCTCCACCTGGAGCTGGGGCCGGCTGCACCAGCTGAACCTGGAGAACCAGACCCTCGGTACGGAGGGCCCCGGCATCGTGAAGACCCTTCTCAACCGCGGCCCGTGGAACCTGGGCGGCGGCGAGGCCGCGGTCAACGCCACCGGCTGGAACGCGGCCGGCGGCTACGAGGTCATGTGGGTGCCGTCGATGCGGATGGTGGTCAACGTCGGTGACTGGGACAAGTCCCGGTGGATCAACCTGACGGGCGCCTCCGGGCACGCGTACAGCCCGAACTACACCGACCAGACGGAGAAGTGGGCCAAGGGCGAGCTGATCGACTGGTCGTTCAGCAGCAGGGCCGTGGAGGAGAGTACGGGGGACACCCTGACGCTCGCGCCGTAAGCACCCCGGCCGGGCGGTGCCTTCACGCGCTCGCGAAGCGCCTGGTCCCGCCCGGAGTCACCACCACGTGCACGGGGCGGTCGTGCGGCTCCTCAGGGACCCGCTCGACCACCTCGTGGTCGTACAGCAGCACCGCGAGTACCGCCCCCGCTCCCGCCACCTCCAGCCGGCCCAGGACCCGGTCGTACGACCCGCCGCCCCGCCCCAGCCGCATCCCGCGCCCGTCCACCGCGAGCCCGGGAAGCAGCACCGCCCGCGCCGCGAGGACCGCGTCCACCCCCAGCCGGACGCCTTCCGGCTCCAGCAGCCCCCGCCCCGCGCGCACCAGCCGCTCCGGCCCCTCGTACGCCGCCCAGTCCAGATCGTTGTCAGGCAACAGCACCGGCAGGAGGACCCGCACCCCCCGCTCCCGCAGCCCGTCGAGCAGTGCGCGCGTGCCCGGCTCGCGCCCCACCGAGACGTACGCGGCGACGGTCCCGGCCTCCGCGAGTTCGGGAAGCTCCAGCGCCCGCCGGGCGAGAACCGCGGAGGCGTTCCGGACGTCCTCTTCGGACAGCAGGCGCCGTGCACCGAGGAGCTCCTGCCGCAGAGCCGGTTTTCCTGACATGTCGGAGTTCATCGGCCTTCGCAAATCTCTCGTATGCGTATGTAAGGGGAGAAAGTTAACCGGAGCCACATCTTCCTCTCATCCGCGGCGGATAGGCTGCTCGTCATGACTCAGTCGCCCCCCAGGATCAGCAAGGCTGTCATCCCTGCCGCAGGGCTGGGAACTCGCTTCCTGCCTGTCACCAAGGCCACTCCCAAGGAGATGCTGCCTGTCGTCGACAAGCCCGCGATCCAGTACGTGGTCGAGGAAGCCGTGATGGCAGGGCTCTCCGACGTTCTCATGGTCACCGGACGCAACAAGCGTCCCCTGGAAGACCACTTCGACCGCAACTACGAACTGGAGGAGGCGCTCACCCGCAAGGGAGACACCGAACGCCTCGCCAAGGTGCAGGAGTCCAGCGACCTCGCGACGATGCACTACGTCCGGCAGGGCGACCCCAAGGGCCTCGGCCACGCCGTCCTGTGCGCCGCCCCGCATGTCGGCGACCAGCCCTTCGCGGTGCTCCTCGGTGACGACCTGATCGACCCGCGCGACCCGCTGCTGTCCCGCATGGTCGAGATCCAGGAGAACGAGGGCGGCAGCGTCATCGCCCTGATGGAGGTCGAGCCCGACCAGATCCACCTCTACGGATGTGCCGCCGTCGAGCCCACCCCGTACAGCGACGTGGTGAAGGTGCACGACCTGGTCGAGAAGCCCGACAAGGCCGACGCGCCCAGCAACTACGCCATCATCGGCCGTTATGTCCTGGACCCGGCCGTCTTCGAGATACTGCGTCAGACCGAGCCCGGCCGGGGCGGCGAGATCCAGCTCACCGACGCGCTCCAGCAGCTCTCCGCGGACGAGAAGATCGGCGGCCCGGTGCACGGAGTCGTCTTCAAGGGACGCCGCTATGACACGGGTGACCGCGGCGACTATCTGCGTGCCATTGTCAGACTCGCGTGCGAACGTGAAGACCTGGGACCGGACTTCCGGACCTGGCTCCGCAGTTACGTCAACGAGGAGATGTAAGACCTTGAGCAGTACGGCGACACCGGCACCGGCGCCTGCCTCGGGCCAAGGACGGCTCTGGACGGTGGACGAGCACCTGGCGGACATCCTCGCCACGGTCCGCCCGCTCGACCCGATCGAGCTGCAACTGCCCGACGCCCAGGGCTGCGTCCTTGTCGAGGACGTCACGGTGCCGGTGGCGCTGCCACCGTTCGACAACAGCTCCATGGACGGCTACGCGGTCCGTACGGCCGACGTGTCCGGCGCCGACGAGGAGTTCCCGGCCGTCCTGACCGTCATCGGCGATGTCGCGGCGGGCGGCGAGTCACTGCCGCGCGTCGGGCCCGGCGAGGCGGCCCGGATCATGACCGGCGCACCTCTGCCGCCCGGCGCCGAGGCCGTGATTCCCGTCGAATGGACCGACGGCGGTACGGGCGGCGGGGCCGCCACCTCCATGCGGCCGGCCGGCTCCGCGCCCGAGGGCGCGAGCGGCGAGGTCCGGATCTACCGCCCGGTCGAGCCCCGCGCTCACGTCCGCGCGCGCGGCAGCGACGTCCAGGCCGGGGATCTCGCCCTGGAGGCCGGCACGATCCTGGGGCCGCCGCAGATCGGCCTGCTCTCCGCCATCGGCCGCGCCACCGTCCGGGTCCACCCGCGCCCGCGCGTGGTCGTCCTGTCGACCGGCAGCGAACTGGTCCAGCCGGGCGAGGCGTTGGGCCAGGGCCAGATCTACGACTCCAACAGCTTCGCGCTCACCGCCGCCGCGCGGGACGCGGGCGCCATCGCCTACCGGGTCGGCGCGGTCACCGACGACGCGGACACCCTCCGGGCCACGATCGAGGACCAGCTGATCCGCGCGGACATGATCGTGACGACCGGCGGGGTCAGCGTCGGGGCGTACGACGTGGTCAAGGAGGCGCTGTCCTCCGTAGGAGACGAGGACGAGCCGGGCAGCGGCATCGACTTCCGCAAGCTCGCCATGCAGCCGGGCAAGCCCCAGGGCTTCGGCTCGATCGGCCCCGATCACACCCCGCTGCTCGCCCTCCCCGGCAACCCCGTCTCCAGTTACGTCTCCTTCGAGTTGTTCGTACGCCCCGCGATCCGTGCGCTCATGGGCCGCGAGGACGTCCACCGCCGGACGGTCCGCGCGACGCTGAAGGCCGACAAGGCGCTGAGGTCCCCTGCGGGCCGGCGCCAGTTCCTGCGTGGGACGTACGACGCCGAGGCGGGCTCGGTCGTCCCCGTCGGCGGCTCCGGCTCCCATCTCGTCGCCGCCCTGGCGCACGCCGACGCGCTGATCGTGGTCCCCGAGGAGGCGGTCTCGGCGGAGCCCGGCAGCGAGGTCGACGTGGTGCTGCTCGGCTGAGCGCCGCACGGTGGCGGTAGCGTGTCCTGCCAGACAGGCCCCGCCGGGCCCGGACCGGGAGCGCCACAGCGATGACTGCGTTTTCCCGGGGGGAGACCCCCGGACCATCTCCACAAGGCCGCCTGACGCATATCGACGAGGCGGGCGCGGCCCGTATGGTCGACGTCTCCGCCAAGGAGGTCACCGCGCGCACCGCCAGCGCGAGCGGCCGGGTGCTGGTCTCGCCCCGCGTGGTCGAACTGCTGCGGGGCGAGGGGGTGCCCAAGGGCGACGCCCTGGCCACCGCCCGTATCGCGGGCATCATGGGCGCGAAACGCACGCCGGAGCTGATCCCACTCTGCCATCCGCTGGCCCTCTCGGGTGTCACGCTCGACCTCGCCGTCACGGACGACGCGGTGGAGATCCTGGCGACGGTGAGGACCACCGACCGCACCGGTGTGGAGATGGAGGCCCTGACCGCGGTCTCCGTCGCGGCGCTGACGGTGGTCGACATGGTGAAGGCCGTCGACAAGGGCGCCGTCATCACGGACGTACGGGTCGAGGAGAAGACCGGCGGGAAGTCGGGCCACTACTCCCGCCGGGCGCCGGACCCGGACGGACGGCCGCGGACGAACGGCACAGCGGAGAGGGGCACGGCATGACCGATCCCGCCGAGAGCGGCACCGCGCCCCGGGCGGGGGAGCCGTACCGCGCGCTCGTCGTCACCGCGTCCAACCGGGCGGCGGCCGGCGTCTACGCGGACACCGGAGGCCCGATCATCGCGAGCGCCCTGACGGAGCTGGGCTTCTCCGTCGACGGCCCGCTGGTGGTGCCCGACGGCGACCCGGTCGAGCGCGCCCTGCGGGACGGGGTGGCCGCGTCGTACGCCGTCATCCTGACCACCGGCGGTACCGGGATCTCGCCCACCGACCGCACCCCCGAGGCCACCCGCCGCGTCCTGGACCACGAGATCCCCGGCATCCCCGAGGCGATCCGTGCCGAGGGCGCCCGGAAGGTCCCCACCGCGGCCCTGTCGCGGGGCCTCGCGGGTGTCGCCGGCCGGACCCTGATCGTGAATCTGCCGGGCTCCTCCGGCGGTGTACGGGACGGGCTCGCCGTCCTGAACCGGCTGCTCGTCCATGCCGTCGACCAGATCCACGGCGGCGATCACCCCCGTACCGACGCATGAACCCCTCCTGGCCCGTGGCGCTGGTGGACGGCGATGTCGTCCTCCGGCCCATAAAGGCGCGCGACCAACGGGCCTGGCGCGAGGTGAACCGGCGCAACCGCGAGTGGCTGCGGCCCTGGGAGGCGACGATCCCGCCGGCCCCGCCCGGCGCCCCGGTCGTCCAGCGCCCGACGTACCGGCAGATGGTCCGTCATCTGCGCGCCGAGGCGAACGCGGGGCGGATGCTGCCCTTCGTCATCGAGTACCAGGGGCGCCTGGTCGGCCAGTTGACCGTGGCCGGGATCACCTGGGGGTCGATGTGCTCGGGGCACGTCGGCTACTGGGTGGACCGGGACGTCGCGGGGCGCGGCGTCATGCCCACGGCCGTCGCCCTCGCCGTCGACCACTGTTTCCGTCTGGTGGGGATGCACCGCGTCGAGGTCTGTATTCGGCCCGAGAACGGGCCGAGCCGCCGGGTCGTGGAGAAACTCGGATTCCGTGAGGAAGGCACCCGACCCCGTTATCTGCACATCGACGGGGCGTGGCGGGACCATCTGGTCTTCGCGCTCACGGCCGAGGAAGTGCCCGAAGGACTCCTGTACCGCTGGCACCAGGCGCGACCTGGGACGCCACATAAATGAAATATGTGTTCGATAATGGTCGCCATCCGACCATCAAGTGATCCGAACAATCACAAAAAAAGTCCGTGATATCAGCCAGATCGTGCGACACACCGGCTCAATTGGCGGATCCCCTCGCGCGAACACCTCTACGGTGTGAACCGTGAGCAGCAGCGGCCTCATCTACGCAGTCATCGTCGGGGCCTGGGCCGCCTACTTGGTACCGATGTGGCTCCGAAGGCAGGACGAGCTCAACGAAGCCCGTCCGACGGAACGCTTCAGCACCGCCATCCGGCTGCTGTCCGGACGGGCGGCCATGGAGCGCCGGTACGCCAGGGAGTTGCAGGACCGCACCACCGAGGAGGCCGGGCCCGACGACGAACCGGACGTCCCGGCGGAGCCGACGAGCTCCGTCGACGTCCGGGCCTTCTCCGCGCCCCCGGACCATACGGAAGTCCGCCTGGAGATCCCGGCACCGGCACCGGCACCGGCACCGTCGCCTGAGCCCTTGCCCGCGCGCCGCGAGGCCCCCTCCGGCGCAGCGGCCGAACGCGCCCGCCGCGCCCAGCGGTCCCAGGTCCTCGCCCGCCGCCGGCGCACCACCGTGGTGCTCTTCCTCGTCTTCACGGTCGGCGCGGTCGTCGCGGGCGTCCAGGGCCTCGCCTTCCTGTGGGCGCCGGGCGTCCCCGCCGTACTCCTCAGCGCGTACATCGTGCATCTGCGCGCCCAGGAACGGCGCCGCTTCGTCTTCACCATGGACCGCCGCAGGGCCGAGATCGCCGCGCAGCGCCTGCGCGAGAACCGCCCGCGCCGCCACCACGTCTCGGCCCCGGCCGAGCCGGACGAGGAGCCCGAACCGCGCGCCGCCCCGGAACCGGCCGCCTCGGTCTCCCCGCAGGAGGCCGGCCGCCGCGCCCTGGTCGAGCAGACGGACCACGCCGAATGGGTCGACCAGCAGCGCGAACGCGAACGCGGCCCGGCCCGTGGCGACAGCTGGGAACCGGTCCCGGTCCCGCTCCCGACGTATGTGACGGCCCCGGTCGCCCCGCGCGCCACGGGCGGTGTCAATGTCAGCGACCCGGAGACCTGGAGCGCCGCCCGCTCCTCCACGGCCGAACCGACCCCACCGGAACCGGCCCCCGCCGAACCCCCGGCCCAACGCCGCCCCCGCGACCGCAGCCGCACCCCCCTCTTCGACCAGTTCGACGAGGAAGACCGCCCCCGCGCGGCCAACGAGTGACCAGCGGGGAACGGATTTCCAAGCACCCCGACGGGGGTGCTAAAGTTTCATTCGTCGCAAGGGCCTGTGGCGCAGTCTGGTAGCGCACCTCGTTCGCATCGAGGGGGTCTGGGGTTCAAATCCCCACAGGTCCACATCCGACAGTTCTCAAGTAGCTCTTGGGAATCGCCACGAGATCCCGTTCAGCCGAAAGGCTGGGCGGGATCTCGTCGTTCCGGCATGGCCGTGAACCACCCCGCCCCCGCGTCCGTGACTCCTGTACAAGTTCCGCGGCACAGGCCGCCACCCCCGCAGGAGCACTCCCATGGCCACGGCGCCCCCACCACAGGACAACTGGCTCGCGCGGCTGGCACTGCGCTTTACCGCGGTCACCGAGAAGTGGCTGCCCGACGCGCTCGGGTTCGTTCTCGTCGGTACGTTCGCGGTCTTCGCGCTCGGACTCGCCACCGGGGAGGGGCTGTACGGGCGGCCCGACGATCCCGCCGACACCACCGGGTTCGGGCTGGTGGACGCGTGGGGGCAGGGGTTCTGGTCGCTCATCACCTTCACGCTCCAGATGGCGATGATCATTATCGCCGGATACGCGGTCGCGGTCTCCCCGCCCATGAGCCGGCTGATAGCCAGGATCGCGCGCGTGCCCCGTACCCCGCGTGGTGCGATCGCGTTCACGGCCGCCGTCGCCATGGGGACCTCGTACCTCAACTGGGCCTTCAGCCTCATCTTCACCGCGATCCTGGCCAAGGAGATCGCCCGGCGGATCCAGGGCGTGGACTACCGGGCTCTCGGCGCCATGGCCTTCCTCGGGCTCGGGACGGTCTGGGCCCAGGGGCTGTCCGGGTCCGCCGCGCTCCAGGTGGCCAGTGAGGCGTCGAGTCCGCCGGCCGTGCAGGAGGTCGTCGCGGACGGTCGTGGCAGCGGGCTCATCCCGCTCACCGAGACCATCTTCCTGTGGCAGGGCATGGTCGCCACGGCGATCATCTTCGTCATCGCGGTCGTCATGGCCTGGTTCCTCTCGCCCTCCCCCGAGCGCGCCAAGACCGCGGAGGAGCTCGGCATCGACCTGGGCCCGAGCGTCGCCGAGAAGCGTGCGCAGACGCGGCGCGGGCGGCCGGGGGAGTGGATCGAGTACAGCCCCGTCTTCGCGATCCTGCTGTTCGCGCTCGGCGCCTGGTACCTCGTACGCCACTTCGCCCTCGCGGAGGGCGACCCCCTCAACGCGCTCGACCTCAACACCGTCAACATGATCCTGATCCTGCTGGCCCTGATCCTGCACTGGCGCCCGGTCCGTCTCGCGCAGGCCGTCAAGGAGGGCGCCCCGGCGGCGTCCGGCGTGCTCCTCCAATTCCCCCTCTACGGCGGCATCTTCGGCATGATCGCCTTCACCGGGCTGAGCAAGACCATCGCCGGCTGGCTGGTCTCGGTGTCGAACGATTTCTTCTACCCGGCCTTCATCGCCGTCTACAGCATGGTCCTCGGCGTCTTCGTGCCCAGCGGCGGCAGCAAGTGGGTCATCGAGGCGCCGTACGTCCTGGAGGCGGCCAACCAGCTCCAGGTGAACCAGGGCTGGATGGTCGTCGTGTACGACCTCGGCGAGGCGAGCGCCAATCTGCTCCAGCCGTTCTGGATGCTGCCCACGCTCACGATCCTCGGTCTCAAGGCCCGCGACATCATGGGCTACACCTTCGCCATGTTCCTCGCCTGTTTCCCCGCCGTGCTGATCCTCGTGACCCTCTTCGCACGTACGCTTCCCTTCCCGTAGGGAAGAGGGACCGGCCAGGCGCGAAGGAGCGGCGAGGTGCGGCGGATCGATGTCACGGAGCGACGGGCCCGGCTCGGCGTACGGCACCGGCTGGCGGTGGCCGCCCGCGCGGACGGCCCCGCCGAGGTGGCGCACGACCTCGTAGCCCTCCACAGCACCGACCCGTCCTCCGTGTATGTCGCCATCTGGGCGCGGACGAACGGCGGTTCGGTACGGGACGTGGAGCACGCCCTGTACGAGGACCGCACCCTCATCCGGCTGCTGGGCATGCGCCGTACCGTCTTCGTCACCACCCTCGACGTGGCCCCGGTGCTCCAGGCCGCCTGCTCGGACGCCGTGGCCGCGCGGGAGCGCCGCAAACTGCTCGGGTTCCTGGCCGCGTCGGACGTCGCGGACGACGAGGAGGGCGTACGGGCGTGGCTGGCCGAGACGGAGGACATCGCCGTACGCGCGCTCGCCGCCCGGGGCGAGTCCACGGCCGCCGAACTCGCCGGCGACGACGCCCGCCTCAGTACGAAGGTCGTGCTCTCGGCCGGCAAGGACTACGAGGGCACCCAGAAGGTCGCGAGCAGACTGCTGCTCCTGCTCGCCGCGGAGGGCCGGGCCGTACGCGGCCGGCCGCGCGGCTCGTGGACCTCGCACCAGTACCGCTGGGCGCCGCTGACCTACTGGTTCCCCGGCGGGCTCGCGCACTGGGACACCCACCGCGCGGAGGAGGAGCTGGCCCGTCGCTGGCTGCGGGCCTTCGGCCCGGCCACGGCGGACGATCTGCGCTGGTGGGCCGGGTGGACGAAGTCACAGGTCAAGCGGGTGCTGACGGAGGTGAAACCGGTCGAGGTCGATCTCGGCGGCGGGACCACGGGTCTGCTCCTGCCCGACGACCTGGAGGAGACCGCGCCGCCGGAGCCGTGGGCCGCGCTGCTGCCGGCCCTCGACTCCACGCCGATGGGCTGGCACGAACGCGGCTGGTTCCTCGGCGAGCACGGTCCGCGCCTCTTCGACAGGGCCGGGAACATCGGCCCTTCGCTCTGGTGGGACGGCCGTGTCGTCGGTGGCTGGGCGCAGGACCGGAGCGGTGAGATCGTCTGCCGCTTCCTGGAGGACGTCGGCGCCGACGCGCGGGCGGCGGTACGGCGCGAGGCGGAGCGCCTGGCCGTACCTCTGGGCGAGGTCAGGCTCAGCGCCCGCACCCGCGGCCGCACCTGGCTGGAGGACGAACTGGCGCTCTGAGACGGGGCGGCCACCACCGTGCCGCCGGCGGCACGTACGTACGAGGTACGAGGCGGTCAGCGGCCTCCCGCGTACGCGCACGGCATCGAGCGGACCCGGTTGTCGAAGTTCGACGGCACCAGCACCGGGGCTCCCGCGGCGCGCAGTTCGGGCGATCTCGTCAGCAGCTCCCGGAACAGCGCCTTCATCTCCTGCTTCGCGAGGAACGTGCCCAGGCAGTAGTGCGGGCCCCCGCCGCCGTATCCCACGTGCGGGTTGGGGCTGCGGGTGATGTCGAAGCGGTCCGGGTCGGTGAAGACCGACTCGTCGCGGTTGGCGGAGGCGTAGAACAGCACCACCCGATCGCCCCGCCGGAAGTCGCGACCGCTCATCCGGTGGTCCTGGATCAGTCTGCGCCGGAACTGGATGATCGGTGTCGAGTGCCGCACGATCTCCTCCACGGCACCGTCCGCGTACCGGTCGAAGTCACTGAGCAGCAGGGCCCGTTGGTCGGGGTGATCGGTCAGCAGGGACAGGCCGTGCGCGATCGCGTTACGTGTGGTCTCCACCCCGGCGACCATCAACAGCGAGAAGAACGAGCCCAGTTGGCGGCCGTTCAGCGACTGGCCGTCGATATCGGCGTTCACGAGCGCGGAAATGAGGTCCCCGGTCGGATTCTTGCGCCGCTGCCGCCCGAGGTCCGCGACCATTCCCTGCATGGAAGCCAGTGCGCGAAGGCCCTTTCCGGGAACGCGGATCCGCTGCCGCACCGTCCGCGCGACACCCGTTTCGACGGACGCCCGATTCACCTGGGCGAGGATCGAAGGACGCTCCTTCTCGGGAATGCCCATCAGATTGCAGATGATTTCGAACGGCATGCGCGACGCGACCGATGTGACGAAATCCTCCGGCCGTTCCCGGAGCAGGTCGTCCACAATACGCTTCGCCACCGAGCGGACATCCTCCTCCGTCGCGGCGAGAATGCGGGGGGTAAAGGCGCGCGAGACGATCCGCCGCAGCTGGGTGTGCTGAGGCTCGTCGAGATTGACCAGTGACTCGCCGAACACCGCCCGCACCCAGCGGGCCGGCTCCGGAGTGGTGACGCCGGGCGCGCTGCCGAACACCTCCGCGTTGCGGCTGGCCTCCACCACGTCCGCGTGGCTGACCAGCGCGTAGAAGCCGCGCTCCGGACGCAGCCGACCGCCGGGCCGCTCCACGAAGTACTGCGGCGGTCCGGCGGCGCGCAGCCGGGCGAAACCCTCCAGCCTTTCGGAATGCGGCAGTTGCCAGAACGAGGGATCGGCGAGATTCGGCGTCATGTGTCCATTCCTTCCGGGGCTTCGAGCTTCCCACGGCAGGCGTGGCATCAACGCGCGCCGGACGTAAGGCAGACGGGGGTATCGGAGTACTCTTCTCGCACATGAGGGCGATTACTCCGCCACTCGGGTGACGCGAACTCACATCCGGCGCCGACGGGCCGCTACTGTGCCGAAGCATGACCTCTAGCAACACCGCGCAGGGAAGCCTGCAATACGCTCCTCTGCTCGGCACCCTCACGGTAATTCCCTGGACCGGTGAGCGTTCCGACGGCGAGCGCAACCCGCCTTTCCTGCTGGCCTATTCACTCGGCGACGGCCGTGAGGGTGCGGAGGCCGGGGAAGAGGCGATGCACGCCGTCATCAACCAGATCGGTCTCAGGACCGGCGCCGGTCCGATCGATGTCGCCACGTCGCCCGGCATCCCGATCACCCTGCTGGTGCAGGCCGGGCGGGCCGTGCTGACCATGCCGTATCTGAAGGCTCAGTGCGCCGTCCCCCCGGAGTGGGAGGAGGACGCCGGCGCGACGGGCTCGGTGTACTTCATCCTCGCCACCCAGCCGTGGCCCGAGGGCGTCCCCGGCAAGCCGGTGAGCGAGGAGGCGCTGCGCGCCTTCGTCGGCGACGAGGCGGTGCTGACCGGCGCCGCGCACTGCCTGGTGCCGGTGAGCAGCCTGCGCGGCTGAGCGCGCCCCCGGCTCACAGAACGCCCTGGCCGGCCCCTCCGTTCGCGGGGACCGTACGCCCCGCCGCGCCCCACTCCTGCACCAGAGCGCTGTAGATGGGGGTGGGGATCGCCGCGGCGGTGGGGGGAGGCGGGGTCGGCGGAGGGGGCGGGACCGCTTCGGCACGATGCTTGGGCACCGCTGAGAGGCGCTGCCATCGGGGTGCTTGAACGGAGTTCATGCTCTGGCAAACGCCGTAATCGACCCCGGAGTCACTGTGCCCGGCGTGTCGAGGGGGACAGCTGAAACGCTACTTCGAATGCGTGACCGAACCGGTGGAGCAGACACCATGACAACAGCACTGAGCGACAGCGCGCCGACGTCCGGCGCACACAGGTACGGGAACGAGCCCGGGCGGGACGGACGGCACGGCGCCCCGGGGGTCTTCGGCGCGGGGCGGGTGCTGGCGTGGTTGCTGGTGGTGACGGGCGCGGCGGGTGTGCTGGCGTCGTGGGTGATCACGATCGACAAGTTCAAGCTGCTGGAGGATCCGGGCTTCCAGCCGGGGTGCAGTCTGAATCCGGTGGTGTCCTGCGGGAACATCATGAAGAGCGACCAGGCGTCGGTCTTCGGATTCCCCAACCCCATGCTGGGACTCGCGGCCTACGCGGTCGTGATGTGCGTGGGTGCGGGGCTGCTGGCGGGGGCGCGGTACCGGCGGTGGTTCTGGCTGGGGCTGAACGCCGGGATGCTCTTCGGCGTCGGCTTCTGCACCTGGCTGCAGTACCAGTCGCTCTACACCATCGGCTCCCTCTGCCTCTGGTGCTCGCTGGCCTGGGTCGCCACGATCGTGATGTTCTCCTACGTCACCACGCACAACGTCACGCACCGGATCCTCCCCGCGCCCGCCGGACTGCGGACGGCGCTGGGGGAGTTCCACTGGGTGCCGCCGGTGCTGTGGACCGGGACCATCGGGATGCTGATCCTTACCCGCTGGTGGGACTTCTGGACCGGCTGACCCCGCTGACCCCGGCGACCCGCTGACCCCCGTCCGCGTGAACGACGAAGCGGCCGCACGGAACGCGCACTCGCGTGCGACGGTTCCGTGCGGCCGCCGTTGGTACGGCAGTTGGATCAGCCGGCCGGGACCGACCGGACCCCGGGCCCAGGGCTACCGGCCGAGCGGGATCCCACCGAGCATCGCGCCGCCCTTGCCGCCCTTGGCGCCGCCGCTCAGACCCTTCGCCACCTTGCCCAGGCTGTTGACGACGGAGCCGTCGTTCTTCGGGTCCAGCGCGTTGGTGTTGACCACCTGGGCGTCCAGCGACTCCTGGTTGGTCACCGTCTCCAGGGCCCCGCCCAGTCCGCCGTTCAGGCTCATCGGGGCGCTCCCGGCGGCGAACGCTGGGGCGCCGGCACCGAGCGCCAGCACGGAACCGGCGACGACCGCGGCGACCTTCATGGGCTTCATGGAATCCTTCTTTCAACGGTTGTTCTCGCTTGCCTGACCTCGTTCTCAATAACGATCTCCGGCCGCGCCGGACACGACGAACGGCCGTACGGGCCCCGCGTGGGCGGGACCGGTACGGCCGCTTTGGCGTTCTCTTCTCCTACGGTGTTACGGAAGGTTCGGCGTCGACGGCACGCCCGGAAGCTCCGGAGCCGGCGCGGGAACCTCGGCCTCGGGCTGCTTCGGCAGCTCGGGCAGACCCGGCAGGTTCGGGGCCGGCAGCTCACCGTTCATGACGAGCGCCGTGCCGAGGTTGACCAGGGAGGTGACGACGGCCTTCGACTGGGTGGCGACGGCGTTCGTGTCCTTGGCGGCCGTCGCCTTGAGGAGCGCGTCCGTGGCCCGCTGCACACCGTTGACGGCCTGCGCCCTCAGTTCGGCGGCGGCCTGCGCCCTGTCGTCTGCGCCCACGGCGTTCACCGGGGCCATGTTGCCCATGTTGCCCATGCTGCCCGTGTCGCCGGCGGGCCTGGCGGGGGCGGCCGGCGCGGCGTTCCTCACGGCGTCCAGTGCCTTCTTGATGGCCTTCTGGTGCTTCTGGACGTCGGCGGCGGAGATCTGGCCGTTGTCCGCGGCGATGACGGCGTCGAGGAGGGCGGTGACCGGCCTGATGGCGCCGGACAGCGAACTCAGCGTGCGGGTCTGCTGCTTGAGAGCCTCGGCGTCGGCGATCGGCGCGCGGGCGGCCTCGGTGCCGACACCGACCGGCGTCTCCTGGACGGTGACGGCGGCGGCGGTACCGGCGGTGCCGAGGACGAGTACGGCGCAGACGGCGGCGGCTGCGGCACGGGATGAGACGTGGGAACGCATGAAAGGTCCTTTCAGGACACGAGGGGGGGTTTCGACTTCACCGTGGGTCGCGGGGCCGCCGCCCGCAACCGATCCGGAGCCCCGCCCCGTGTCCGCCATCCGGCCGCTTCGCCCCCGCTGACCTGGCCGGGGACACCGGGGAAACTCACTCGTCCGGGACGCGTGTCGCCGCCGAAAGGGTGGCCGCACCCGCCCTCGTACGACGAAGAGCCGCCCACCCCGGGACGGGGGAGCGGCTCCTGCCGTGGGTGACGGCTCTCGTGCAGGTGTTCAGATTCAGGCGTTGACGCAGGTGTTGCCGAAGGCGGGGTTGAGCAGACCCACGACATTCACGGTGTTGCCGCAGACGTTCACGGGCACGTGCACGGGGATCTGGACGGCGTTGCCGGAGATGACACCCGGGGAGCCGACAGCCGCGCCCTGGGCGCCGCTGTCGGCGATGGCGGCACCGGAGGCGCCGACGACGGCGGCGGCGGCCGCGGAGGACAGAACAACAGCCTTGGCGATACGCGACATGGGGATGAGCTCCTCGGTCGTAAGGGAAGGGCAGTACGGGCGCAGTTGCCCGACTTACCGATCAACGCGGGGGGTGCTGATCGGTTGCGGTCCGAATGAGTGAAGAAACCGGTCCCGTTCCGGCAACGGACAGTCGGAACCGGTAGGACGGCTGGCACGCCGTGAGACCGGCCGTCCCAGTGGTCAGGCGTTGACGCAGGTGTTGCCGAAGGCCGGGTTGAGCAGGCCCCCGACATTCACGGTGTTGCCGCAGAGGTTGAGCGGGATGTGGACCGGGATCTGGACCAGGTTGCCGGAGAGGACGCCCGGGGAGTTGGCCGCGACTCCCTCGGCGGAGGCGCCGCTGTGGCCGGTGGCGGACGCCATGCCGGCACCGGCGAGGAGAAGGGCGGCGCTCGTCGTTGCCATGACTACGGACTTAGCGACTCGCTTCATCACCATATCCTTTCGATTTGCCAATGGTGCGACAGACTCAACGACCGGCGGCCGTTCCGGAAACGCGGGTGGGCCCGAAGAGTTCGAATGGCGGCGCCTCCTGGTTTGAGCACCGACCGATTCCGGGAAAGCGACTGTGCCTTGATACGGTCCCGCGCGGCTCACGTGATTTTCAGTCCGCGCTCTGTAAGGGTGCACTGGCGTTTCATTCTTCCGGTCGGAGAGTCCCTATGCGCGGTTGCGCGGTTCATGCTGTAAGGCGCGGTCTGCTGTTCGCCGTTACGGCGACGGCGACGGCCGTCGCCGTGACTCCGGCCCCGGTTTCATCGGCGTCCGCCGCGCCGGCCGCGCCGAAGGTCTCGAAGGATTCCGCGGACGCGCCCGCGGAAGAGGCGGCCCGAATTCCGTTCGCCCGGCGTTATCACGCCGTCCAGCACGGCGGGATCGTCCGGGCCGCCAACTCGGCCATCACCTGCCGGACCACGGGCCGGTTCACCCCGGTCACCCCCGCCGCCGCGTCCGCCTGCGAGGGCGCGCGGGACAGCGCCACGGCGGCCAACGAGCGGTACGACATGTTCTACACGGACCTCGACGACGACCCGAACACCTACAACTCGACCCGGAGCGAACTGCGCGTACCGGCCGGCGCCAAGGTCAGTTACGCGCGGCTCTACTGGGGCGGGAATCTCCGCGTCGGTGAGCAGAAGCCGCCTCAGGACAACGGCCGCGTGCTGATCGCCGAGCCCGGCGGCGCGTACAAGGAAGTCCTGTCCGACACGCTGATCGGCCACCGTACGGCGGACGGCGCCGATGCCTACCAGGCGTCTGCGGACATCACGCCGCTCGTGCGGTCCGCCGGTTCGGGCGTGTACACCGTGGCGCAGATCAATGTCGCGATGGGCCGGACGGCCGCCGGCGCGTGGGGCGGCTGGACGATGGTCGTCGCGTACGAGAGGGCCGAGGACCCGCTGCGCCATCTGGCGCTCTGGGACGGCTTCGAGGCGCTCGACGCGGAGCACCCGCGGGTGCGGGTCGGGCTCGGGAAGCTGCCTACGCCGGCCGGCGGGGCGGGCGCCATCGGGGTCGTCTCGTACGACGGGGACTCCGGTAGGGGCGGCGATTCGCTGACCGTTGGGACGGGGCGGGGGAAAGCACGTTCGATCGGCGACAGCGCCAATCCGGCTGATGATGTGATGAATTCAAGCATCGCGGATGGCGGTATCAATCAGATTAAACGACAACCCGCTTACAAGAACACTCTCGGATATGACTCGGATATCTTCGACCTGCGTGAAGCGCTGGTCCCGGGAGGCGACACTATGAACGTCAGTTACCGGACCGGGCGAGACTCCGTCAGGCTCGGCGCTTTTTTCGTCGCGGCGGACGCGCGGCGCTGAGCCGGCTCACTCGCCGCGCTTCAGCGGCGCTCAAGGGCTAACCCGATTGTCCGATCCGCGACACCCCAGAGACCATGAGTGGAGTGAGTTTGCGCGTGCGCCCACCAATGCACAGACCCGGTCCCGGCTTCACGGTGCTCCATCTCGTCCAGCCGGTCGACGGAGGAGTGGGCCGGGTCGTCGCGGATCTCGTACGGGCACAAGTCGGCGACGGAATGCGGGTCGTCGTCGCCTGCCCCGAAAAGGGGCCCCTCGGCCCCGACGCCGCCGCGCTGGGCGCCGAGACCGAGGTCTGGGAAGCGACCCGCGACCCCGGGTTCAAACTGCCCGCCGAGATCCGGCGGGTCGCCGAACTGGTCGGGCGGATCCGGCCCGACGTGGTGCACGCGCACAGCGCGAAGGCCGGCTTCGCCGGGCGCCTGGCCGTCCGGGGACGGATCCCGACCGTGTTCCAGCCGCACGCCTGGTCGTTCGAGGCGGTCAGCGGCACGACGGCCGCCCTCGCCCGGGGCTGGGAGCGCCTGGCAGCCCGCTGGACGGCGCGCGTCGTCTGTGTGAGCGAGGCCGAGCGGGGCCGGGGGGAGCGCGCCGGCGTACGGGCGCCCTGGTCCGTCGTGCACAACGGCGTCGACGCCGACCGCTTCCGCCCGGCGGATACCCCCGGCGGCCTCGCCTCGACGGCAGCCGCCCGCGCCGCGCTTCCCCAGCTCGCCGAACTCCCCCCGGACACGCCCCTCGTCGCGTGCGTGGGCCGGATCTGCCGCCAGAAGGGCCAGGACATCCTGCTACGGGCCTGGCCCCTGGTCCTCGACCGGATGCCGGAGGCGCGCCTGGTGCTCGTCGGCGACGGCCCCGACGCCGAGCGGCTGCGCGAGGACGCCCCGCCGTCGGTGCTCTTCGCCGGCACCGTACGGGACACCGCGCCCTGGTACCGCGCCGCCGATCTCGTCGTACTCCCCTCGCGCTGGGAAGGCATGGCGGTCGCGCCGCTCGAAGCCATGGCCAGCGGGCGCACCGTCCTGCTCAGCGACGTGGATGGGGCGAGCGAGAGCCTGCCGCCCGCCCAGCGGGCGCACTGTCTGACCGCGCCGGAGGACCACACCGCCACCGCGAGGGCGATCACCGTGCTGCTGCGCGACCGGACGCTGCGCGAGAACTTCGGCCGCCAGGGCCACGAATACGTACGCAGCACCTATGACGTACGGCAGACCGCAAGGGCAATCGCAGACGTGTACCGCGACGTGGCCGCCGTGCCGCGCTCCGAGCGCAGGGAGCCGATCCCCCAGTGACCACGGAAAGCACCAGCGTCCCCGCACCCTCCGGGCGCGGACCGACGGGCCACCCGGCAGCGGGTGTCGGAGAGCGGGACAGGGAGCCCGGCGGTAACGGACCCGGCGCGCTCGCCGGACCGGGCGGGGTCGGCCAGGCGACGTTCACCGGCACCGGCCTGCCGCCGCTCGGATTCGTGCCGATCGCGGCCCAGCGCGACGCGACCGACCGCGTCGCTCTGCCGTCCCGGCGCCGTACGGCCGCGCCCCTGCGCTTCGCGCTGCCGCTCATCGCCGCCGACTGGGCGGCCGCCCTGCTCGGCACCGTCGTACTCGACTCCGCACAGCGCCATCTGGCGCTGATCGCGCAGCTCATGGTCTGCGTCGCCGTCCTCAACGCGTACGCCGGCCTCTACCGCCGGTCGGGACCGCGCACCGCACTGGACGAACTCCCCGCGCTGGCCGCGCGTGTCCTCGTCGCCTGGTGCGTGGCCGCCGCGATGCTGGCCGCGCTCTTCCCCGGGCACGCGCTGAGCCTCACCGCCCTGCTGGTGGGCAGTACGACTCAGTTACTCGGCGCCTGCTGCTGCCGGGCGCTCGTCCACGGATACCGGCGGCACACGGCGCGGAACCGGCTCAGCTCCGCGCTGGTCGTGGGCACGGGGCCGGAGGCGGCGCGGCTCGCCGCGCTGCTCGCCCAGCACCCCGTGTACGGCCTGCGGCCCGTCGGCGTCGTCGCCCCCGTACGCGGCGACAGGACCGGCGAGCGGCACGACCAGGAGCACCCGTCCGAGGCCGACACCGACGCGGACCCACCCGTTCCCGCGCTCCCCGTGCTGAGCAGCATCGAGGAGATCCACCGCGCCGTCATCCAGAACGGCGTACGGCACGCGGTGTTCCTCGACGACACCCGGGGCGGTACGACCCCCGGGGCCGAGGCGGACCGGACCGGGCTGGTCGCGCTCTTCCACGAGTACGGCTGCGGCACCTGGTTCGTCGGCGGAAGCGGGACCGGCGGCGGCATGTCGCAGCACCTCTGGGGCTTCACCTGCCGCCGTGTCCCCCCGCCCACCGCGCGCCGGGGCACCTTCGCCAAGCGACTGCTCGACGTCGCCGTCGCCGGCCCCATCCTGCTCGGGATCTCACCGGTGCTGCTGGTCTGCGCGCTCGCCGTACGGTTCCTCGACGGCCCCGGGATCCTGTTCCGTCAGGAACGCATCGGGCAGCACGGGCGCCCCTTCACCCTGCTGAAGTTCCGCACCCTGCGCCCGGCCGACGACCACGAGGCCGCCACCCGCTGGTCCGTCGCCAACGACCGGCGGATGAGCGCCGTGGGCCATCTCCTGCGCCGTACGTCGATGGACGAACTGCCGCAGATCTGGAACGTCCTGCGGGGCGACATGAGCCTCGTCGGCCCCCGCCCCGAACGCCCCTTCTTCGTCGCCAACTTCAGCAAGACCCACCCCGGTTACGCGGCACGCCACCGGATGCCCGTCGGTATCACCGGTCTCGCGCAGGTCCACGGGCTGCGCGGGGACACCTCCATCGAGGACCGCTCCCGATTCGACAACCACTACATCGACCACTGGTCGTTGTGGCAGGACGTGTGCATCATCATCCGAACCGCCCTCTCCCTCGTACGCCCGGCGGGGAGCTGACGTGGCCGACGCCCGAGGCACGCTGCTCCTGGCCCCCCGTACCGAATCCGATCCCCTTCCCCGCCCCGCCTCCGCCGAACGGGACTGGCGCGAGGCGCTGCGCCGGGCGGCCCCGGTGCTGCCCGTCCTGGCGGTGGTCGCGCTCCTCGCCGTTCCGGTCGCCGGTCCCGCCGGGGATGGCTCGGCCGGCTCCGGGACGGTGGCCGACGCCGCGTCCGCGCTGCTGGTCGTCTTCTGTCTCGTACGGGTGCTGCGCGACCGCTCCCGGCCGCTGACCCGAACGGCCGCGCTGGTCCTCGGACTTCCCGTGTTCGGCGTGTGCGTCGCCGCGATCACGTCGTACGACCCCGCGTCGAGCCTGCCCGGTGTGGCGCGCTACCTCCAGATCTTCGTGCTCGTGCCCGGCGCGCTGCTGCTGCTGATCAGACACCGCCGGGACTTCCGGCTCGTCGCCTGGTCGATGGTGGTCCTCGCGCTGGTGCAGGGGCTCGTCGGCGTTGTCCAGTACCTGACCGGCACCGGCGCCTCGTACATGGGCGAGGACGTCCGCGCGGTCGGCACGTTCGGACCCACCGACGTCATGGGCATGGCCACCGTCGTGTCGTACGGCCTGGTCGCCGCCGTCGGACTGGCCCTGGGCGCGGGGTCTGAGCCCGGCCCGGGCGGTGGGCGCGAGGTGCCGCGCCGGCAGCGGGCCGCCGCGCTCGTCTGCGCCGCACTGCTCTTCCTGCCGCTCGTGCTCTCCTTCAGCCGGGGCGCGTGGATCGCGACGGTCGTGGCCGTCACGCTGCAACTCGCGCTCGCCGGACTGCGCCGCGCGGCCCGGGTCGCGCTCGTGGGGGCGGCGCTCGGCGTCGTACTCGTCGGCGGACTCGGCATCGGCTCGCAGATGGTCTCGGAACGGCTCGGCAGCATCACCGAGGTCACCGAGGCGCCCGACAGATCGGTCACCGACCGGTACACGATGTGGGCCGCGGCGGCCGGGATGTGGCGCACCGACCCGGTGACCGGCGTGGGGCTGAAGGGCTTCCCCGCCTACCGCGACAGCCACTCCTCGGTCGCGCTCTCGTCGGGCAGCGACACCGCCGGCGCGGGCAAGGCGTTCCAGCGCCAGCCGCTGCTCTCGCCGCACAACATGTATCTGCTGGTCCTCAGCGAGCAGGGGATCGTCGGTCTGCTGGCGCTGGCCGGGAGCTGGGTGGCACTGCTCGTGCTGGCGCTGCGGCGACTGCCCGGCGCGCGGCGCGGGCATACGGGCGTCGACTGCGCGCTGGTCGCCGCCGGGCTGCTGATCTGGCAGCTGGTGGACTTCGGTTACGCGGACATCGGCGGGCCCTCGACGGTGCTGACCGCCGTCGTGCTCGGCCTGGCCGCGTGGTGGGCGCTCGACCGCCGGGCGGACCGCCGGGAGGGCGGCGGCGCGGACCTGGGCACGGACCGGGGCACAGGTCGGCGTACCGCCACGGAAGTTGGCGTGGCGTGAGCGATCTGACCGACGCGACGCAGTCGCCGACGGAACCCGCCGTGCCCGCCGAATCCGCTCAGAACGCTCAGAACGCTCAGAACAGTCAGGCCGCCCGGACCCTTCAGAAAACTCAGACCGCCCAGCAGCCCGCCGTTCCCAGCCGCAGGCCACCGCCCCCCTCGACCCCGCCGGCCGACAAAGCCGACGCGGGCGCGGCCGATCCGGGCAGCCGCACCGGCCACCTCTCCGGCCGTTTCCTCGCCCGCGCCGCCCTGGTGACCGCCGTCCTCACCGCCGCCGGGGCGCTGCTCGGTCTCGTACGCGACCAGACCATCGCCCACCTCTACGGGGCGGGCCCCGACACCGACGCCTTCCTCGTCGCCTGGACCGTCCCCGAAGTCGCGTCGACGCTGCTCATCGAGGACGCGATGGCGCTCATCCTGGTGCCCGCGTTCAGCCTCGCGCTCGCGCGCAGGGCCGCGCGCCGGCCACTCCTGCCCAACTCGCCACCAGGCCCTGAGTCCGACCGCGACCCCGTGCACGCCCTGCTGCGTACGACCCTGCCGAGTCTGCTGCTCGTGCTCAGCGCCGGCGCCGTCCTGCTGATGCTGGCGGCGCCCTGGGTGGTCGCCGCCCTGGCCCCCGGCCTCCCGGACACCCGACTGGCCGTCGACTGCACCCGGTTGACGGCCACCTGCGCGTTCAGTTTCGGCATCGCCGGATACTTCAGCGCAGCGCTGCGGGCGCACGGCAGCTTCGTACCGCCCGCGATGATCTACGTCGCGTACAACGTCGGCATCATCGCCACGATGCTGATCCTCAGCGACCGGCTCGGGGTGCGTGCGGCGGCCGTCGGGGTCGCCCTCGGCGGGGTCCTGATGGTCCTCGTCCAGGCGCCGGTCGTCTGGCGCAGACTGCGCGAGCGCCGCGCGGTGGAGCCGGTCCACGAGCCGTCCGACGACCAGCCCGGCACCGGCCGGCCGCTCGTCGTCCTCGGACTGCTCGCCCCCGTCATCGTCTTCGCGCTCAGCCGCCAGTCCCAGGTCCTCATCGAACGCTTCCTCGCCGCGCCCCTGCCCGCCGGCGCCATCTCGCATCTCAACTACGCGCAGAAGGTCGCGCAGATGCCGATGGTGCTGTCCCTGATGCTCTGCACGGTCACCTTCCCCGTCGTCGCCCGCGCCATGGCGGCCGGGGATACCGACCGGGCCAGGCGGCGCGTCGAACGCGACCTCGCCCTCGCCGGTGTCATCGTGCTCGTGGGCGCCGCGACCGTCGTCGCGTGCGCACCGCAGATCATCGAAATCCTCTTCCAGCGCGGTGCTTTCGACCGGGCGGACACGGCGGCCACCGCCGCCGTGATGCGTGTGTACGCACTGGGGCTGCTCGGCCACACCCTCGTCGGGGCCCTCGTCCGCTGCTACTTCTCCGCCGCGCGTCCCCTGTGGTTCCCGGCGCTCGCCATGCTCGTCGGTCTCGCCCTCACCACCGCGGGCGGCGCACTGCTCGTCGGCACCTGGGGTGTCCTCGGGATCGCGGCGGGCAACGCGCTGGGCATCACGGTCACCGCCGCTCTGCTGCTGGGCGGTGTCGCCCGGCACAGCGTCCCCGTGCGGGTCCGCCACATGACGGGCGGGCTCGTCAAACTCAGCGCCGCCGCCGCTGCCGCCACCGGCGCCGGATGGCTCTGCGGCGCCCTCATCCCCGCACCCGTGCCGGCGGCGGCCGTCGCCTGTCTGGTCGTCGCCACGGTGTTCCTCGTCATCGCACGGGCCCTCCAGGTACCCGAGATCGACTCCCTCGTCCGCTCCGCCACACGAAAGCTCATCGATGTCCGCTGACACGGTCTCCGCAGGCCCCCTGTGGGCAGCCATGTACCACTCGATCACCGACTCGACCGAGGACCCCTACCAGGTGACGGTCTCGCCCGACCGGCTCGACCGGCAGCTGCGCTGGATGCGCCGCCGCGGGCTCACCGGCGTGAGCATGGAGCGCCTGCTGGTCGCCCGCGCACGGGGCCGTGACGCCGGACTCGTCGGGCTGACGTTCGACGACGGTTACGCCGACTTCCTGACGAACGCCGTGCCGCTGCTGCACCGGTACGAGTTCACCGCCACCGTCTACGTGCTCCCCGGCCGGCTCGGCGGCACCAACGAATGGGACAGCCTCGGCCCGCGCAAGCCGCTCCTGACGGCGGACGGCATCCGCGAGGCGGCGGCGGCCGGTATGGAGGTCGGCTCGCACGGGCTGCGTCACACCGATCTCACCGAGGCGGACGACGCGCTGCTGACCGAGGAGACGCGCGGCAGCCGCGAGGCGCTGTGCGAGATCACGGGCGGGGAGGTGACCGGGTTCTGCTATCCGTACGGCACGGTCGACGAGCGCGCCACGACCGCCGTACGGGACGCCGGTTACCGGTACGCGGTCGGCATCAGCCCCGGCCCGCTCACCGGCCTGTTCGCGCTGCCGCGTGTGCACATCGGCCAGGAGGACACATCCTTCCGGCTCTTCCTGAAGCGCGCGCTGCACGGCCGGCGCCGCGAGCCGGTCCCGTACGTCCCGTACGGCCCCGCCTCCCTGCCCGCCGAGCCCGCGACCACGGGCGAGGGCGGCGGCGCATGAAGGTGCTGCACGTCATCACCGGCCTCGGCATCGGCGGCGCCGAGCAGCAACTACGCCTGTTGCTGCGCCAGTTGCCCACCGACAGCGCCGTCGTCACGCTCACCAACCCGGGCGCCGTCGCACGGGGGATCACCGCCGACGGCTGCCCGGTCACGAACCTCGACATAAGAGGCAACCGTGACCTCGGCGCGCTGCCCCGGCTGACCCGGCTGATCAAGGACGGCCGGTACGACCTGGTCCACACGCACCTCTACCGCGCCTGTGTGTACGGCCGCCTCGCCGCACGCCTCGCGGGCGTACGGACCGTCGTCGCCACCGAGCACTCGCTCGGTGCCACCCAGATCGAGGGCCGTCCGCTGACCACCGGCGCCCGCGCGCTCTACCTCGGCAGCGAGCGCCTCGGCTCGGCGACCGTCGCCGTCTCGACGACCGTCGCGCACCGGCTGCGCCGCTGGGGCGTACGCCGGGACCGTATCCATGTCGTGCCCAACGGCATCGACGTGCCGCGCTTCGGCTACGACGAGACGGCCCGGCACAAGACGCGGGCCGAACTCGGCCTGCCCGCAGACGCGTTCGTCGTCGGCGGCGTCGGCAGACTCAGCCCCGGCAAGCGCTTCGACACCCTGATCAGAGCCGTCGCCGCACTGCCCGGCGCCCGCCTCCTGCTGGTCGGCGAGGGCCCCGAGCGCGACCGACTGCGCGCCCTGGCAGCCGAGTTGGGGGCCGACGACCGCGTCCTGACGCCCGGCGCCTGCGAGGACCCGCCGCCGAACCCCGCCGCCGACACCGGACCTGACCTCCCGTCACTTTTCGCCGCCATGGACGTCTTCGTCTCCACCTCCGAGGACGAGGCGTTCGGGCTCGCGATGGTCGAGGGCCTGGCCGCCGGGCTGCCCGTCCTGCACGTCACCTGCCCCGCCCTGACCGACCTGCCCGCCGAAGCGGCACCGGGCGCGCGCCAGATCAGCGGGACGGTCTCCGGCCTCGTCGCCGAACTGACCACATTCCAGGAGCGGTTCACCTCCGGAGAAGGCCCCCGCCGACTGCCGGTACCGCCCGCCGCGCGCCACTACGACATCTCCCGCAGCGCCGAACAGCTGATGTCCGTCTACGACCACGCCCTGCGCCGGAACGGCGGCTCGTACGCGCGCCCCGTCCGCCGCCCAGCCACCCCCGAGGAGTGAGTTCCCGATGACCGAGAAAGAGAGCGGCCGGCGCCGCGAGGGCTCATGGCCCGGCCGCGTCCTGGCGAGGATCAGGGCCCTGTCCGTCTGGTGGATCGTGCCGGTGGGCGTCCTGATCGGGGCGCTCGCGGGCGGCGCGTACGGAACGCTCCGTACCCCGCAGTACTCCGCCACCAGCTACGTACTCGTCGTACCGACCGACAAGACCGACCCCGCCGCCGCGCTCGGCTTCGCGCAGGCGTACGGGCGGGTCGCCTCGCAGGTCGCCGCCGTCGGCGACGCCCAGGTGTGGGCCGGGGTCTCCGCGAAGGTCCTCAGGGAGAACGTCACCACGGTCACCTCGCCCGACGCCCCGATGATCTCGGTGACCGCCACCTCCAGCGGCCGGCAGGCGGCCGTCAGCATGGCCGACGGTGTCGCACGCTCACTGGTGCTCAACGGCACGCAGATGCAGGGCAGTACGAACGTCCGGGTGGTCCAGTTCTCCCGCGCGGTCAAGCCCACCAGCCCCGTGTCGCCGTCGGCGCCGCTGGCCGCGCTCGTCGGCGCCGCCGCGGGCGGACTCCTCGCCGGACTCGTCGTTCTGGTCCGCCCGAAGCGCCGGCGCGACGAGGTGCACGCGCCTGTTCCCGCTCCTTCGGCGGCCCCCGTGCCACAGACGGAGAGCGTGTGATGGCCGCGGAATCGACCACCAGACGCACCCTGCGGGCGGGCGCGGCCCCGGGCAAGACCGTCGGCAGAGGCACCTTCACCGCACTGACCTCCGAGATCTGCCGGGACCCCGACCGGTTCGGCTCCCTCGCGGCCGAGTGGAACGCGCTCCACCGCCGCTCCGGCTCCGCCACCCCCTTCCAGAGCCACGCGTGGCTGCACTCCTGGTGGCTGTCGTACGGCACCGCCGGCCGGCTCCGCGTCGTCCTCCTGCGCCGTGACGGCACCCTCGTCGGCGCGGCGCCGCTGATGCTGGTCCACCGGCCGTTCCCCGTCCTCGTCCATCTCGGCGGCTCCATCTCCGACTTCTCCGACGTCCTGATCGACGACGACTGCGCCGACAGCGCGGCCCCGGCGCTCGCCAAGGCCCTCGCCAACGCCGCGCGCACCGCCGTGATCGACCTCAGGGAGGTACGGCCCGGCGCCGCCGTCGAACGGGTCTACGAGTGCTGGGACGGTCCGCGCGACACGCTGCCCGACTCGCCCTGCCTCGAACTGCCCGCCGTCCCCATCGACGAACTGCTCGGCCGTCTCTCGTCCTCCCGCGCCCAGCGCGTCAGGGCCAAGATCCGCAAGATCGAGTCGGCCGGCATCGAGGAACGCGTGGTGCCCGGCGACGAGATCCCGACCGCCGTCGAACGGCTTCTCCATCTCCACCGGCTCCAGTGGCAGGGACGCGGTGTCACCCAGGAACACCTCAGCGCACGCTTCGCACAGCACCTGACCCGCTCGGTGCGGGCCATGGTGGAGTGCGGCGACGCGATGGTCACCGAGTTCCTGCTCGGGGGAGAGGTGGTCGCGGCGGACCTCACCCTGATGTCACCACGGCTCGCGGGCGGTTATCTGTACGGCGCCGACCCGATGCTGCGCGACCGGAAGGTCGACGTCGCCACGATGCTGCTGCGCGAGAGCGCCCGGCGGACCAGCGCCGACGGGCGCTCGACGCTGAGCATGCTGCGCGGCAACGAGCCGTACAAGCACCACTGGCGCCCGGAGACCGTCTGCAACCAGCGGCTGCTGATGGCGCGGGCGATGATGGCGCCCTCGCTGCGGCTGGTCGCCGCCCACGCCGCCGCGCGCGGCCGGGCCGCCGTCCTGGTCAACGAGCGGCTGCCGGCGATGAAGGCGGGCCTGGCGAAGCGCACACGCCGGGGCGGCGGCAAGGAATGACCCTGCCGCCGCCGGGACGGTGACCGGTCAGGTCAGGTCAGCCAGCGCTCCCACCCGCCGAAGCGGAGGCAGATCCTCTTGCCGAGGAGTGTCTCGATCCATGAACTGAGCGTCAGCGGCTTGCAGCTCGACGGCGTCTCGGGCCTCGCCGGGGTGCTGGGGTCCGGCCGGGGCTCGACAGGCGTGGCGGGCGGGACGCCGGGCTCCGATCCGGCGTTCTGCCCGTACAGCATCGAGCGGAACACGTTCGCGGAGCGCGGATTCTCATGGCACTGATATACGCCGTGCGGGCAGTAATCAGTGAGCGTGTGATAGAGCGGCCGTTGGTCTTTGATCCACTTGAGCATGCCCCGCATGTATTCGGGGTTGTCGCCGTTTCGGAAGAGGCCCCACTCCGGATAGGAGATAACCTTTCCATGCTGAGCGGCGAAGTCCACATGGTGACGGAGCCCGAGCGGCTCATTCACCTGCTCCTCGAACGTCCGCCCCGGCGGCTGGTCATAGGAGTCCATCCCCACGATGTCCACGACGTCGTCGCCCGGATAGCACTCGGTCCAGGGAATGGCGTCCCTTCCGCGGTTCGGAGCGAAATCGAAACGGAATTCCTGGCCGGGCACGGCGCGCATGGCACCGACGATCCGCTTCCAGTACGCCTTCCACGCCTGCGGGTCGGGGGCGCAGCGATGGGTGTACGTGGTGCCGTTCATCTCCCAGCCGAGCACGACGACCGTGTCCGGCACACCGAGGGAGACGAGCCGCTCGGCCAGGATCTGGAAGTGCCGGTCGTAGTCCCCCCTCGCTCCACGGCGCAGTTCCTTGCGGACGGCCATGTCGCGGACCCGGCCCTCGGTGCGTTCGAGCATCGGGACGTTGAGTACGAACATGCGGTCGTCGCGGGCCTTCTTCCAGTCGGCCCAGTCCTTCAGGTAGCTCGGGCTGCCCTCGATGTTTGACCAGACGTCGCCGGGGAGGTACGAGTGCCCGACCCGCAGTTCCGTACCGCCGAGCCACCTCTGCATTCCGGCGATACGGCGGACGCCCTCGGGACCGAAATCGAGGTACGCGCCCATCGCCGGTGATTTCACCACCGGTGGTTCCTTACTTCCGGGGGCGTCGGGGCCGGCGGCATGACTCGCCATCGGCAGCGCGGAACCTGAAGCAAGGAGGCCGGCCGTGATGACACCCGCCAAGGTGCTGATCAGCCGTCGACGTCGATAGGCCATGTGTGCTCCTCATGAGGGGACGCATTCCGTGTCGCGCTGCTCCGAAAGTATTTCTAATAAGCCGATCGGGAATCCGGTCCGCCCTTTGACTAGACCGTTCGTGGATTTCACCCCTCGCATGGGCCATCGAAATGAAGGACACCACCGTGGCGAGCTTTGACATCAGCGTCCCCGCCGTCCTCGTGCGGCTCGACCGGAATCCGTTCCACCACGGGACCCTTGGCGCCGTCAGATCCCTCGGCCGGGCGGGTATCACGGTCCACGCGGTGATCGAGTCGCCGCGCAGCCCCGTCGCCAGCTCCCGGTATCTGCACAGCGGCCATCCGCGTCCTGACCGCGTCTCAGGCCATGCGCCGGGGTGCGGTACGGGGCCGCGGGCAACGGCGGCCGACGAGGGGGAGGAGCTGCACGGGCTGCTGCTGCGGATCTCCGAGCAGCTCGGCACCCCCGCCGTTCTCGTCCCCCTCGACGATCTGAGCGCCATCTCGGTCGCCCGGCTGAGACCCCGGCTGGCCGGCCGCTATCTCCTGCCTGAACAGCCGTCAGGCCTGCCGGAGCGGGTCGCCGACAAGGCGGAGCTGGCCGCGATCTGCTCCACCCTCGGGCTGCCGCACCCCCGCACGGCGGTCCCCGGCAGCCGCGGGGAGGCCGCACGGGCGGCCTGGACACTGGGGCTGCCGGTGGTCGCCAAGTGGAGCCGTCCGTGGCTGCTGCCCCAGGGCTCCGGGCTGCGCAGCACCGTCGTGGTGCGCTCGCCGCGCGAGGCGAGGGAGCTGTTCGGGCGCAGCGCGGAGGCGGGGAGCCGGCTGCTGCTCCAGGAGATGCTGCCGCGCGGGCGCGATCTGGACTGGTTCTTCCACGGCTACAGCGGCGGCGACGGCACGCTCCTGATCGGCGCGACCGGACGCAAGGAGAGATCGTGGCCGGTGGCCGCCGGGCTGACCGCGGTCGGCCGGTGGCTGCCCAACCCCACCGTGGAGCGGCTGGCGGGCGAGGTGATCGCGGCGCTCGGCTACCGGGGGATCGTCGACCTCGACTTCCGGCTCGACGCCGCCACCGGCGCGTACCACCTGCTCGACTTCAACCCCAGGCCCGGCGCCCAGTTCCGGCTCTTCACCGACCCGGCCGGCACGGACGTCGTACGGGCGCTGCATCTGGACCTCACCGGGCGCCCCGTCCCCCCACTGGTCCCGGCGCACGGCCGGACCTTCGTGGTCGAGCATTACGCGCTGCTGTCCGCGCTGTCCTCGGCCGGGCGCCGGAAGCCGGCGCGGGCGCACATGAGGGCCCGGCGGATCCGGCCGCTGAGCACGGAGGCCGCGTGGTTCGCGCGGGACGACCCGCGGCCCGCGTACGCCATGACCGCGGCCTGGCTCCTGCACGCCGCGCGCGGGAGCGCGCGCCGGCTCCGGCTCCGGCCCGGTCCCCGGCCGGGGACCGGGCTGCCTGCGCCCGAGCGGGTGCCGCGTTCGCTCCTGTCCGGCGTACGCCAGCGCCGGCGCGCCCCGGACGCCGCACCCGACAGCACCACCCCACCCGTCCCGCGCTGACCGGCACCGAGCGCCGGTCACCGACCGGCGGGCCCCGAGAGTAGAGAGAGCGGCGAACTTCTATGCAGGACCTGGTAGTTGTGGGTGCCGGACCCTACGGACTGTCCATCGCCTCGCACGCGGCGGCGGCCGGTCTCCAGCCCCGGGTGTTCGGCAGGCCGATGGAGGCCTGGCGGGACGGGATGCCGCCCGGCATGTTCCTGAAGTCGGAGCCGTGGGCGTCGAACCTGTCCGACCCCAAGGGCGAGTACGGGCTGGCCGCCTACGCGGCGACCCAGGGGGTGCAGGCCCAGCACGGGGTCCCGCTGCCGGTCGGGTTCTTCGCCGCGTACGGCCTCTGGTTCGCCGCCCGGGCCGCGCCGCCGGTGGAGGAACGGACCGTCACCGCCGTACGTCCCCGCGCCGGGGGCGGCTTCGAGGTCACCGTCGGCGACGACCCCGCGTCCGGCGGGGACGGCGAGACGGTTCTCGCCCGCACGGTGGTGCTGGCCGTCGGAGTCCGGCCGTACGCCGACATCCCCGCCCCGCTGCGCGCGCTGCCGCCCGAGCGGGTGTCGCACAGCGTCGACCACGCGGACCTCAGGCGCTTCAAGGGCATGGACGTGACGGTCGTCGGCGCGGGCCAGGCCGCGCTGGAGACCGCGACGCTCCTCGCCGAACAGGGCACGACCGTACGGGTGGTCGCGCGGTCCCGGCGGCTGAACTGGAACACCCTCCCGCCGCCCCTCGAACGCCCCCTCGGAGAGGCCGCCCGCACTCCGCACACGGGCCTGGGCTGCGGCTGGAACAACTGGCTCTACGCCCGGACCCCCGGCCTCTTCCACCGCCTGCCCGCCTCGACCCGGGCCCGGGTCTTCACCTCGGCGCTCGGCCCGGCCGGCGCCTGGTGGCTGCGGGAGCGGTTCGAGCGGACCGTGGACGTCCGGCTGGGCGAGAGCGTCGCCGCCGCCGCTCCCGCCAGGGGTCGGCTCCGGCTCGACCTGGTCTCGGGCCGCGGGTCCGAGGCGGTCACCACCGACCATGTCATCGCCGCCACCGGCTTCACTCCCGGCCTGGACAGGACGGGAGTGCTCGACGAGCGGCTGCGCCGGAGCCTGCGCACCGTGGGCGCGAGCGGTGCCCCCGAGACGGACGCCGTCTTCGAGACGTCGCACCCCGGTCTGTTCGTGGCCGGTCTGCTCAGCGCCCCGTCGTTCGGCCCGTCGATGCGTTTCGTCTTCGGCGCGACGTACACGGCGGGACGGGTGGTACGCGGGGTGCGACGGCGCCTGGGGACGGGCCCCCGGCACGTCCACCCGGGAGAACCCCGCGAGACGCTCCCGGCCGGTGCGGCGCAGACGAACTGGATGGAGAGGTTCTGAACCGGGCCGCCGCCGGTCTCCCCGGCCGCCGGACATACCGCGTGGGCGGCGTGTCCGGCGGCCGGGGGCCTACGGGCCGGAGGGTCGGAAGGGACTCAGCGGCGGGCGGCCGCCCTGCTGCGGCGGTAGAGGATGCCGCCGCTGATCAGCAGGCCGGCGCTCACGGCGGCGGAGGCCAGCAGGTTCGCGTCCGTGCCGGTCTCGGCCAACTGGTCGACGAAGTTTCCCTCTTCTACGGCCCGCGGCTGCTCCGGGATGATCGGCGTGTGGTTCTCCGGCACGGCCGGGGGCTCCACGGGCGGCCTCGGCGGGTTGCGGGGGTCGGTCGGCTCGCCCGGGGTGTGCGGGGGCTCGACCTCCGCGCCGTTCACGCAGGCGTTGCCGAAGGCGGGGTTCAGCACACCGACCACGTCGATGCTGTTGCCGCAGATGTTCAGCGGGATGTCGAGCGGGGCCTGGACGAGGTTGCCCGACAGCAGCCCCGGTGAGTTGGCCGCGACGCCGGAGGCCGACGAGCCGGCGTGGTCCGGACCGTCCCAGTGGTGGGCGGGGGTGGCGCCTGACTCGTCGGGGCGGTACTCGTGCTTGGCCGGTGCGGAACCGCCACCGTTCTCCCACGGCTTGCCGGCGTGCGTCGAGCCGGCGTCGCCGCCGTGCGTGTCCCGGGTGGGGGCCGTGTGGGGCGCGGGCTCGGAGTGCGGGGCCTGGGGCCGCGCGTCGTGGGCCGGCCGGGGCTTGGACGACGCGTGCGCACCGGAGGAGTTGGCGCAGCTGTTGCCGAAGGAGGGGTTGCCGACGCCCACGGGGTTCACCGTGTTGCCGCAGACGTTGACCGGGACCTCGACGGGGGCCTGGACGCTGTTGCCCGACAGCAGCCCCGGGGACCCGGCCGCGGCCGCCTCGCCGTTGGTGGCCTGGGCGTATCCACCGCTCAGGGACAGCACGCTCGACGCCGCCGCGGCGGTGAGCAGTCCTTTGCCGATGAGTTCTCGCATCTGGTTCTCCTGTGTCGCCGGTGTTGTCGCCGGTGCGTCGGTGTTTCTGTGTCGACCGAGGCCGGCCCCGACGCGCGTATCGCCGTACGCGGTCGGGACCGGCCCCGGGTTGCACCCCCGAGGGGCGCCTGTGCGCGGTGATGCGCACACTTCATGCGTGTCAGGCGTTGGCGCAGGCGTTGCCGAAGGTGGGGTTCAGCAGAGCGAGCACGTTGACGCTGTTGCCGCACACGTTGGCGGGAATGTGTACGGGGATCTGGACGACGTTTCCGGACAGGAGGCCCGGTGAGTTCACCGCGGCACCCTGCGCGCCCGCGTCGGCGACGGCCGGCGTGGCGGCACCGACGGCCAGGAGAACGCCCGCGACGAGGGTGGCAGCCTTTTTGGCATTCATGGTTGAGCCCTTTCCGCAACGGTTCGCGCGCACGGCTCTCGTGCTACGCGAGCACGGCTGTGACAGCCCGCACCGCCGCTGCTGGAACTCCAACGAGTACGCGCCTGTCAGGAAACTGCCCTGATTTATGGGTTCTGCTGGTTCACCCGATCGCCCCGTGAATTGCCCTGTGTGCGCGGCGAATGAGCCGGTCAACACCTTCAAATGAAACTGAGACCGGCCGGGGCGAATTCGCCTGGCCGGCCTCAGTCCGCCCGGAATGGGGGCCGGACGGGCAATGACTGTCAGCCGTTGCCGGTGCCGTTGGCCGACAGGACCGGAATGTCGTTCAGGAGGTGCGACAGGGGCTCGTCGCCCTTCGCCTGCGTCGAGTTCTCGGCGCACTGCTGGTTCTGCGGGGAGGACAGTACGTTGAGGTCCTGGACCCCGATCGGCGTGAGACCCACGAGCGAGGCGGCGTTGACCTTCGCCGGGAGACCGATGCAGAGCTTGTTGAGCGAGCCCTGCACGAGGCTGAGCTGCGGGCTCAGGTCCCCGTGGGTCTTCGAATTGCCGAAGGACTGCTTGGCGCCGTTGCCGCTGAGCGACGTGGTGCCGGTGTCGTTGCCAACGGCGAGCGCCGGCGCCGCGGCCGCGGCGGAGACGCCGACCACGGAGGCGGTGACCGCGGCGGCCGCCAGAATCTTCTTGATCACGGTTGGTTCCTTTTCTCAAGAAATGCAGGTCGTGCGGCCTGCCCAACCGAATGCCCCTGGTTTGGTTCCGCTGCTTCACCCGTTCGGATTGCGGGCCGTTGCGTGGGCCGATTGAGTGCCTAATCGGCCGTTGGAGTGAAGGGCGATAACTAAACCTGGGCGATGGAGTTGCTCATGGCGCCCCGGGGACTTGGGGCATCCTTCAGAATGGGGACTCATCGTGATCAAGAAGGTTCTGGCCTCCGCGGCCGTCGCCGCCTCCGTGGTCGGCATGTCGGCCGCGGCCGCGCCGTCCGCTTTCGCCGTCGGGGACGACACCGGCACCACGTCGCTCAGCGGCAACGGTGCCATGCAGGCCTACGGCAACTCCGCGACGTACGGGAACATGAGCCCGCAGATGGCGCTGATCCAGGGCTCGCTCAACAAGCCCTGCATCGGTCTTCCGGCCAAGATCAACGCCGCCTCGCTGGTGGGTGCCACGCCGATCGGTGTCCAGGACCTCAATGTCCTGTCCTCCCCGCAGAACCAGCAGTGTGTCGAGAACTCGACGCAGGCGAAGGGCGACGAGCCCCTGTCACACCTCCTGAACGACATCCCGATCCTGTCGGCCAATGGTGCGGGCAACGGCTGATATCGCCGCTGAATTTCCGCTGCCGGGCCACCGCCGAATTCCGCGGTGGCCCGGTGTTTTTCATCCTCGCCGCGACGTGGCGATATGTCTTATGGGCCGTTCGGGGGACCGCACGCAACCAAACGTCGCGTGGCTAGTTGAACAAATCGGCGCTCCACCGGTGGAGTCCGACTTTTCGGAAAGGCAACAAAATGAACAAGCTGTGGGCTACCGCTGCTGTAGCGGCCACGATGGTCGGCGGTCTCGCCGCCACCGCTTCGCCGGCGCTGGCGATCGGCAACGACACGGGCACGACGTCGCTCAGCGGTAACGGTGCCGAGCAGGAGTTCGGCAACTCGGAGACCCACGGGGACATGAGCCCGCAGCTCAGCCTCGTGCAGGGCACGCTCAACAAGCCCTGCATCGGACTGCCCGTCAAGGCCAACCTCGCCTCGCTGGTGGGTGCCACGCCGATCGCGCTCCAGGACATCAACGTCCTGTCCTCCCCGCAGAACCAGCAGTGCACCGAGAACTCGACTCAGGCGAAGGGTGACGAGCCCCTGTCGCACATCCTGGAGGACATCCCGGTCCTCTCGGCGAATGGCGTCAACAACCGCTGACGTTCGCGTCCAGGCCCGGTCCGGCAGCTCGGCTGCCGGGCCGGGCTCTGCCGTGTCCGGACGCGGCGGACCGGAACCGCTCTCAGAGCGGCTTGGCCAGGCAGATGCTCAGCGGGTCGTCGCGGTAGTAGCCGAACTTAGAGCAGTCCGTGTAGCCGCTGGAGCGGTAGAGCGCGATGGCCTCCGGCTGCTTGGTGCCCGTCTCCAGGACCATGCGGGTACGGCCCGCCGCGCGGGCGCTCTCCTCCAGCCGGGCGAGGATACGGCGGGCGAGCCCGAGGCCGCGTGCCTCCACCGTCACGTACATCCGTTTGATCTCGGCGTCGCCGTCCGAGTAGCCCTCGTCGTTGGCGGCCTGCGAGCGCCAGCCGCCCGTGGCGACCGGGCGGTCGTCGGCGTCGTAGGCGAGCAGGTAGATGCCGCCGGGCGGGTCGAACATCCGGGGGTGGAGGACGGTGGCGTCCCCCTCGCTGTCGTAGCGAGCCGCGTATTCGAGCTGGACCTCGGCGTCGAGCTTCGCGGCGTCGGGGTGGTCGTAGGGGACCTGACGTATTTGGATGGCCACGGCACCGATGGTAGAGGCTGGGTAGGGTGCCGGAATGCTCACTGTGACTTCCGTGAATGTGAACGGGCTGCGCGCCGCCGCGAAGAAGGGCTTCGTCGAGTGGCTGGCCGGGACCGGGGCGGACGTGGTCTGCCTGCAGGAGGTGCGGGCCGAGGAGGACCAGCTCACCGAGGCGGTGCGCGAGCCCGCGGGGTGGCACACGGTCTTCGCGCCCGCGGCGGCCAAGGGCCGCGCGGGTGTCGCGCTCTACTCGCGGCGGGAGCCGGAGCGGGTGCGGACCGGCTTCGGCAGCGCCGAGTTCGACACGAGCGGGCGGTACATCGAGATCGACCTGCCCGGTGTGACGGTGGCCAGCCTCTATCTGCCGTCGGGTGACGTGGGCACGGAGCGCCAGGACGAGAAGATCCGGTTCATGGACGAGTTCCTGGCCCACCTCGTCGGCCTCAAGGCACGCGCCGCGGCGGACGGCAGGGAAGTGCTGGTCTGCGGCGACTGGAACATCGCGCACCAGGAGGCCGACCTCAAGAACTGGAAGGCCAACCGCAAGGCGTCCGGCTTCCTGCCCGAGGAACGGGCCTGGCTGACGCGGGTCTTCGACGAGGCGTCGTACGTGGACGTGGTCCGTGCCCTGCACCCGGACCAGACCGGGCCGTACACCTGGTGGTCCTACCGGGGGCGCGCCTTCGACAACGACACCGGCTGGCGGATCGACTACCAGGTGGCGACGGCGGGCCTGGCGGAGCGCGCGGTGAAGGCGTGGGTGGAGCGGGCGGCGACGCACGACGAGCGGTGGAGCGACCACGCGCCGGTGAGCGTCGCCTACGAGTTGGGGTAGCCGGTCACGTCTTTCGCAGGCGGCGGTCCATCGCCATGGAGAGTTCCGCGTCCACCACGCTCTTGGCCAGCGGGCGCAGGACCTCCGGGGGCGTCTCGGGGGCATGGGCCTGGAGCGTCGTCGCGAAGAGTTCGGCCAGGGCGTCGGCGTGGGCGCGGACCTCGCGGCCCGCTTCGAAGACGGCCGACAGCGGGACGCCCTCGCGGACCAGTCGGACCGAGACGTCGAGGAGGCGGCGGCTGATGTGGACGAGGTCGTCGCCGTCGGTGGCGAGGTAGCCGAGTTCGAGGGCGGTGGCCAGATTCTCCGCCGTGACCTCGCCCTCGAAGTGGTCGGCCAGCTCCTCGGGGGTGAGGCGGACGGGCGTCTCCTCGGTCGGTTCGCCGAGGCCGAGGACCTCGCCGACGTCCCGGCCGCTGTCGAAGGCGGTGGCGAGATCGGCGATGCCGTTGAGGGTGTGGCCGCGCTCCAGGAGGGCGGCGATCGTCCGGAGTCTGGCCAGGTGGTGGCTGTCGTACCAGGCGATCCGGCCCTCCCTGCGGGGTGGCGGGATCAGGCCGCGTTCGCGGTAGAAGCGCACCGTACGTACGGTGATGCCGGCGGCGTCGGCCAGCTCCTTCATGCGGTACTCGCGGACTTCCTCCGGGTCGGACATGGCGGCCAGCCTATGTCCCGGCCGGGTCCCGCCCCTGGCTCGTACCGCCGGTAACTTTTCCCGTCCGCCCCCTACCCACGAGTAAGGAGCTGCCCTACTCTCCCCACAGTGCCAGTGATTACTGGCGCGGTTATCGGGAGGCACCCCGGCGGGAGGCGGCGGCATGGCCAAGCACGAACATGTACGGGTGGCGGTGATCGGATCCGGGTTCGGGGGTCTGGGAGCCGCCGTCCGGCTACGGCGCGACGGGATCACCGACTTCGTCGTCCTGGAACGGGCCGGCTCGGTCGGCGGGACATGGCGCGACAACGACTATCCGGGCTGCGCCTGCGACGTGCCCTCGCACCTCTACTCGTTCTCCTTCGCGCCCAACCCCGACTGGCCGCGCACCTTCTCGGGGCAGTCGCACATCCGTGCGTATCTGGAGCGCGTCACCGACACCTTCGGGCTCCGGCCGCACATCCGGCTGGACCACGAGGTGCTGCTGATGCGCTGGATCGGCGAGGCGGCCCACTGGGAGATCGAGACCTCGCGCGGGATCCTCACGGCGGACGTCGTGGTCTCGGCGACCGGGGCGCTGTCGGACCCGAAGGTGCCGGACGTGCCCGGCCTCGACTCGTTCCCCGGCAAGGTCTTCCACTCCGCCCGCTGGGACCACGGCTTCGACCCGCGGGGCAAGCGCGTCGCCGTGGTCGGCACCGGTGCGTCGGCGATCCAGATCGTGCCGGCCCTCCAGCCCGACGTGGCGCGGCTGACGCTCTTCCAGCGCACCCCGCCATGGGTGATGCCGCGCGCGGACCGGCCGATCTCCCCGGCCGAGCGATGGCTGTACCGCACGGTGCCGGCCGCCGGCGCCGCGCGGCGCGGACTGCTCTGGGGGATAAGGGAGTTGCAGGTCCAGGCGTTCACCAAGCGGCCCGGTGAGCTGCGGCTCGTGGAGCGGCTCGCCAGGGCGAACATGGCGCGGGCCGTGAAGGACCCGGCGCTGCGGGCCAAGGTGACCCCCTCGTACCGGATCGGCTGCAAGCGGATCCTGCTGTCCAGTACGTACTATCCGGCGCTCGCGCGGCCCAACGTCGACGTCGTCGCGTCAGCGCTCTCCGAGGTGCGCGGGTCGACCGTCGTGGCGGCCGGAGGGAGCCGGACCGAGGTCGACGCGATCATCTTCTCCACCGGCTTCCGGGTGACCGGCATGCCCATCACCGAACGGGTGGTGGGGGCCGACGGGATCACGCTCGCCGAGGCGTGGAAGGACGGCATGGAGTCCCTGCGCGGCGCGACCGCCGTCGGCTTCCCCAACTTCATGACGATCGTCGGCCCCAACACCGGGCTGGGCAACTCCTCGATGATCCTGATGATCGAGTCCCAGCTCAGCTATCTCGGCGACTATCTGCGCACCCTCGGCTCGCTCGGGGCGGGCGCAGCGCTCGCCCCCACACCCGCGGCCGTCGAGGCGTGGAACCGCCGCGTACAGGAGAGGATGAGGCGCAGCGTGTGGAACACCGGCGGCTGTACGAGCTGGTATCTGGACGCGAGCGGGCGCAACACCACCATCTGGCCGGGGACGACGACCGAGTTCCGCAGGGCGACGCGGACCGTGGACCTCGGGGAGTACGACGTCGTCCGGGCACGGGACGCGAAGACACAGGCCAGGGAGGCACTTCGATGACGACGGCACCCAACTCCCGTGTGCTGACGGCGACATCCGCCGACGGCTCGCGGCTGCACATCGAGGTGTACGGCTCCGAGGGGGCGCCCGCGATTGTCCTGATCCATGGGTGGACCTGCTCGACTCTCTTCTGGGCCGCGCAGATCGACGACCTCGCCGCGGACCACCGGGTGATCGTCTACGACCAGCGCGGACACGGGCGTTCACCCGCCGTCGGCCGCCACGGCTACAGCACCGACGCGCTCGCCGACGACCTGGAGGCGGTGCTGGGCGCGTGCCTCGCGCCCGGTGAGAAGGCCGTACTGGCCGGGCACTCCATGGGCGGTATGACGCTGATGGCCGCCTCCGCCCGGCCGGCCCTCCGGGAGCACGCGGCGGCGGCGCTCCTGTGCAGCACGGGCAGTTCGGACCTGGTGGCCGAATCGCTGGTGGTGCCGATGCGGCCGGGGCGGCTGCGGACCCGGCTGACACGGATGATCCTCGGCGCGCGGGGCCCGCTCGGCCCGGTCACGCCCGTCTCGAAGCGGCTCCTGCGGTACGGGACGATGGGGCCGGGTGCGGCGCCGGACCGGATCGCCGTGTGCGCGCGGATCGTGCACGCCTGCCCGCGCGCGGTGCGGGTCGCCTGGTCGCATGTGCTGGGCACGCTCGATCTCGACGCGGGCGTAAGGGAGTTGAGGGTCCCCACGGCGGTGGTCGTGGGGACGGCCGACCGGCTGACGCCGCCGGTGCTGGCGCGCCGGCTCGCCGGGGAACTGCCCGACTGCGTCGGCCTCACCGAGCTCACGGGCGTGGGACACATGACGCCCGTGGAGGCGCCCGAGGCCGTGACCGCCCTGCTCCGAGGGCTGACGGGCGACCATCTCGGCGCCGCGGCCGACGAGACCGAGGAGAGCGCCGCATGAGCCGGGTCCGTCTGGAGGGGCAGGTCGCCGTCGTCACCGGCGCGGCTCGTGGCGTGGGCGAGACGCTGGCCCGCAAACTCTCCGCGCGCGGTGCCCGGGTGGCGCTCGTGGGGCTGGAGGCCGACGAGCTGAAGGACGTGGCGGGCAGGCTCCACACCGAGGGCGGGCACTGGCACGCCGATGTCACCGACCACGACGCGATGGTCCGCGTGGCGCGGGAGGTGAAGGAGCGGTTCGGGAAGGTCGACATCGTCGTGGCCAACGCCGGTGTCGCCGCGGGCGGTCCGTTCCTGGACTCGGACCCCGTCGCCTGGCGGCGGGTGATCGAGGTGAACCTCGTCGGCGGCGCGGTCACGGCGCGCGCGTTCCTGCCCGTACTGATGGAGAGTCGCGGCTACTTCCTCCAGATCGCCTCGCTCGCCGCGATCACCCCGGCGCCCATGATGACCGCGTACTGCGCCTCCAAGTCGGGGGTCGAGGCATTCGCCCACAGCCTGCGCGCGGAGGTCAGGCACAAGGGCGTCCGGGTCGGCGTCGGCTATCTGTCGTGGACCGACACCGACATGGTGCGCGGCGCCGACGAGGACGAGGTGATGCGCGAGATGCGGCAGGGGCTGCCCTGGCCGGCCGGCAAGACGTATCCGCTCGGGCCCGCCGTCGAGCGCATCGTGTCGGGGATCGAGCGGCGCTCGGCGCATGTGTACGCGCAGTGGTGGCTGCGGGGCATGCGCTCGGTACGGGGCCATCTCCCCGGCCTTGTCGCGACCGTCGGGTCCCGCCGGATGCGGGGGCTCGAACCGCGGCTCGCAGCGGTCCGCAAAGGGCTCGTGGGCGCCGGCGGAGCGGCCGACGAGCGGGTCCGCACGCAGCGTAACTGATCGAAATGCGCGGTATGTCGGGGCGTGTAAGTCTGGTCGGGGCCCGGGAGTCGTCCACGGGCCCCACCGGACTTCCAGGAGTGAGATCCCATGGGTATCGCGGACCAGTTCAAGGACAAGTCGCAGCAGCTCGCCGACCAGGCGAAGAAGAAGACGCGCGAGAACGCCGAGCGCGGCGGTGACAAGGACCAGTCGTCCGAGCGTTCCCCGGGGGACCAGGAGCGGATGCGGGACGAGCGGGACAGGGCGCGGCAGCGGGCGCAGGACGCGCGGGACCGGTTCGACGACAACTACGACGCCTGAGCCGCCCGCCCTGCGTACGAAGAGGCGCACCCGGTGCCCGTGCACCGGGTGCGCCTCTTCCCGCGACGTCAGCCGCGCCTCGTCAGCGGCGCGGCGGGAGCGGGGGGCGGCGGCGGTCCGGGACGTCGCCGTACCCGGGAGGGGTCGCCGCGGGCTGCTTCGCGAGCAGTTCCAGCGCCACCCACACCGCGTCGTCGAGTTGCGCGTGCCGGCCCTCCGCCCAGTCGAGCGGGGTGCGCAGCACCTCGATGTCCGGCTCCACGCCGTGGTTCTCGACCGACCAGCCGTAGGCGTCGAACCAGGCCGCGTTCATCGGCACCGTGATCACCGTGCCGTCGCCCAGCCGGTGCCTGCCCGTCATGCCCACCACACCGCCCCAGGTGCGCTGCCCGACCACCGGGCCCAGCTTCAGCAGCCGGAAGGCGGCCGTGATCATGTCGCCGTCGGAGGAGGTCGCCTCGTCCGCGATCGCGACGACCGGGCCGCGCGGGGCGTTGGAGGCGTAACTCACCGCCTGGGCGTTGCGCGTCAGGTCCCAGCCGAGGATGCGCCGGGTCAGTTTCTCCACGACCAGTTCGCTGATGTGGCCGCCCGCGTTGCCCCGTACGTCCACGATCAGCGCGGGCCTGGACACCTCCAGCCGCAGATCGCGGTTGAACTGGGCCCAGCCCGAGCCGCCCATGTCGGGGATGTGGAGGTAGCCGCACTTGCCGCCGCTCATCTCGCGGACGACCTCGCGGCGTTTGGCCACCCAGTCCTGGTAGCGCAGCGGCCGTTCGTCGATGAGCGGGACGATCGCCACGCGCCGTGAACCGCCGTGCCGCGTACCCCCGTTGCCCGGTGACAGGTCCTCGGCGGGGCGGAAGGTCAGCTCGACCGTCGTACCGCCGGCGGCGGACAGCAGCGGGAAGGGACCGGCCACCGGGTCGACGGGGCGGCCGTCGACATGGGTGAGGACCGCGCCCTCACGGATGCCCGTACCGGCCAGCGGCGAACGGGCCTTGGAGTCCGACGACTCGCCGGGCAGGATCCGTTTCACGAGCCATTCGCCGTCCCGGCAGACGAGGTTGGCGCCGAGCAGGCCCATGGCGCGCTGGTAGTGCGGCGGTCCCTCGTTGCGGCGGGCGGGGGTGACATAAGCGTGCGAGGTGCCCAGCTCGCCCAGCGCCTCGCGCAGCAGATCGGCGAACTCGTCGGGGGACGCGACGCGTTCGACCAGCGGGCGGTACTGGTCGAGCACCGCGTCCCAGTCGATGCCGCACATCTCCGGCTCCCAGAAGTACGAGCGGATGATGCGGCCCGCCTCCGCGTACGCCTGGCGCCACTCGGCCGCGGGGTCGACCTCGTGCAGGATGCGGCGCAGGTCGAGATGGACGGTCGAGTCGCCGTCGCCCGGCTCGGTGGCGGGCACGGCGCGCAGGTCGTCGTCGTCCACGACCACGAGCCGGGAGCCGTCCCGGCTGAGTGAGAACCAGTCGAGGTGGTCGACGAGTTCGCTCTTGCGCGCCTTGGTGATGTCGAAGTGTTCGAGGGTCGGACGGCCCGAGGTGTCGGCCGGGTTGGCGAACGTCTCGCCGAGCGCGCCGGAGATCGGCCAGCGCAGCCAGACCAGCCCGCCTCCGCTGACGGGTTGCAGGGCCGAGTACTTGGACGCGGAGACCGGGAACGGAGTGACCCGGCTCGGGAGCCCCTCGACCTCGACCGTGACCGCCCCTCCCCCAGAGCCTTCGGCCTGGGAGGTGCCCCCGAAGACGGAGGCCGTGCCGTCGGACGCGACGACCGCCACCGGGTCGAGGCCGCCGGCGGCCGGACGCCCGTCCGGGAGGAGCGCGAACGGCGAGGGCGTCGCCGACGACAGCGGTACGAGGTAGGGGCGGCAGCCCAGCGGGAAGGAGAGGTCACCGGTGTGCACGTCGTACACCGGGTCGAACCCGCGCCAGGAAAGAAAGGCGAGATATCGGCCGTCCCGCGTGAAAACCGGATTCTCGTCCTCGAAACGGCCGTTGGTGACATCGACGATCGTACGGTCGGCGATCCGCGCCATCTTGATCTGCCGCAGCGAGCGGCCGACGCCGGGGTGGGACCAGGCGATCCAGTCGCCGTCCGGGGAGAACGCGAGGTCGGTGACGGGACCGTTGACGGAGCGGATCAGCTCGGTGAGGTCGTCGGCGACGGACTCGGCGACGGGCTCGGTGACGGGCTCGGCGGGACCCTCGGCGTCGGAGGAAGCCGCGCTCCGTGACACCCCTTCGCCTGATGTCTCGTCAGGAACCCTCAGTATCAAGAGCCTTCCGTCGTGCGTGCTGAGCGCGAGCCGTTCACCCTCCGGGTCCGCGATCAGCTCGTGGACGCGGCCCACGCGCCCGGAGGCGAACCGCAGCGGCGGCATGTCGCCGCTCGCGCGCGGCAGATAGGCGATCTCGATCGCGTCCTCGCCGTCCGCGTCCGTGACGTAGGCGACCTTGCCGCCGCTGCCCAGCATCTCGGGGAGCCGCACCCGTACGCCCGGTGTGTCCGTGATCGTGCGGGCCGGGCCGTCGCGGTGGGTGAGCCAGAACAGACTGCCGCGCACGGAGACGGCGCTCGCCCGGCCCGTGGTGTCCACGGAGATCGAGTCGACGTGATGGGCGGCCGGGACCTGGTAGGTGCGCCGCCCCGCGCGCGGCCCGCCGAGCCGTACCGACAGCTTGCGCGGCACCGAGTCGGGCTCCAGCGAGTCCACCAGCCACAGCTCTCCCGCGCACTGGTAGACGACCCGGCGCCCGTCGGACGAGGCGTGGCGGGCGTAGAAGGCGTCGTGGTCGGTGTGCCGGCGCAGGTCGGTGCCGTCGGGGAGCGTCGAGTAGAGATTGCCGACGCCCTCGTGGTCGGAGAGGAACGCGATGCGTCCGTCCACGAACATCGGGCAGTCGAGATGGCCGGGCAGATCCGCGAGCAGCCGTTCACCGTGCAGCCACAGCCGGCCCATGGCGCCGCCCCGGTACCGCTTCCACGCGGCCGGTTCGTGCGGGGGCTTGCCGGTGAGCAGCAGGCTTCGCCGCTCGCCCTCGACGTCCGCGATCGCGATGTCGGCGACCGGGCCCCAGGGGAGTTTGCCGCCGGGGGAGCCGTCGGTGGGGACGCTGTAGGCCCAGGAGTAGTACGAGAAGGGCTGCCCGTGCGAGGAGACGGCGAGGATCTGTGCCGCGCCGTCCTTGTCCGGTGGCGTCCAGCCGCAGACGCGGGTGTCGGTGGAGCCCCAGTAGCTGAGGCGGCGGGCCGGACCGCCGGCCACCGGCGCGAGATGGATCTCCGGATCCAGGCTGCGCCAGCTCGTATAGGCGATCTGGCCGCCGTCGGGCGAGAACCGCGGATGCCCCACTCTCGTGCGGTCGACGGTCACCCGCCACGCACGGTCCGGGCGGTGCTTGGCCGACGAGAGGGGGGCGACCCAGAGATCGTCCTCGGCGGCGAAGCACAGCAAGTCGTCGTGCAGATGCGGATAACGGAGATACGCGACGTCGTCACTCACCCCCCAATGCTTTCCGTGCGGGAGGGGCGCGGCAACTCGTGGCCGGAGAGGAGTTGGCCGGATGTGTTCGGCCGGGCGGTCGGCCGGGAGCCCGGCCGGTCCTGCGGGGCGTCGCCGGATGTGGTGGAGCCCACAAGCGAAACGTTGCCGTTTCGATGACGGTGAGGTTATCTTCGTACTGTACGAAATCGTTTCGTTCAGCTTCGAGACCCTGACGGGAGGTCGGACATGGCCCGCACCAGACTCACGCCGGAGCGCGAGGGAGAGTTGTACGGAGCCACGCTCGACCTGCTGCGCGAGGTCGGCTACGACGCCCTCACCATGGACGCCGTCGCCGCCCGCACCCACTCCAGCAAGGCCACCCTCTACCGCCAGTGGGGGAGCAAGCCGGAGCTCGTCGCACGCGCCCTGCGCCACAACAAGCCGGCCGATGTCGCACAGATCGACACCGGCTCGCTGCGCGGGGACTTCCACGCCATGGTCGCGATGGCCGACGACTGCCAGATGGAACGGGACTCCGCGCTGATGCGGGGCCTGGCCCATGCCGTCCACAACAACCCCGATCTCCACCAGGCGCTGCGTGACCTGCTCATCGAGCCCGAACTCAACGGACTCGGCGTCTTCCTCCGCCGTGCCGTGGACCGGGGCGAGATCAGCGAGGACCAACCCGCGCTGAAATACGTCACACACATGCTGGTCGGCGCCTTCGTCGCCCGGCAGCTCGTCGAGGACCGGTCGGTCGACCAGGCCTTCCTCCGCGACTATCTCGACGCCGTGCTTCTCCCCGCCCTCGGCGTCTGACCCTCCCCGCAGCTCGCAGCTTCGCTCCCTGGGCCGCTCGCCCACCTCCGGGGCCTCCCCAGCAGTACCCGGTGCCAGCACGGCGATTTCCGCCCGTCACGGCACCAGCACCTGACGCGTGTCGCTCTCGCGCCGTCGGTCGGCTCCCCATGCCCTTGATCCACCCCCAGACCGGGAGTACGCCTCGTGGCCACGTTTCTTTACCGACTCGGACGGTTCGCCTTCCGACGCCGAAATCTCGTCGCCCTCGTATGGGTGGCGCTGCTGGCACTCGCCGGCGTCGGCGCGGCGTCCGCGTCCACCGCGACATCGAGTTCCTTCTCCATCCCTGGGACGGAGGCCCAGAAGGCCTTCGACCTGCTGGAAGAGCGCTTCCCCGGCGGCAGCGCCGACGGGGCCACCGCCCGGGTCGTCTTCAAGGCGCCCGAGGGCGAGAAGATGACATCGGCCGTGCACAAGGCCGAGGTCGAGAAGATCGTCGACGAGCTGCCTGCGGGCTCGGACCAGATCGCCCGGGTCGCCGACCCGTACACGGCGAAGGCCGTCTCACGGGACGGCTCGACGGCGTACGTCTCGGTCACCTACAAGGTCAGCTCGATGGAGCTGACCGAGGAGACACGTACCGCGCTGGAGGAGACGGGGGCCGAGGCGCGGGAGGCGGGCCTCACCGTCGAGATCGGCGGTGACGCGCTCCAGGCGGCGCCGGAGACCGGGGCCACCGAGATCATCGGTATCGCCGTGGCGGCGATCGTGCTCGTCATCACCTTCGGTTCGCTGATCGCGGCGGGGCTGCCGCTGCTCACCGCGCTCATCGGCGTCGGAATCGGCGTGTCGAGCATCACCGCGCTGGCGAGCGTGATGGATCTCGGCTCCACCACCAGCATCCTCGCGATGATGATCGGCCTCGCCGTCGGCATCGACTACGCCCTGTTCATCGTCTCCCGCTACCGGGCCGAGCTGGCCGAGGGGCGTGAACCCGAGGAAGCCGCCGGACGGGCCGCGGGGACGGCCGGATCGGCCGTGGTCTTCGCGGGACTCACCGTCGTCATCGCGCTCGTCGGGCTCGCCGTCGTCAACATCCCGATGCTCACCAAGATGGGTGTCGCGGCGGCCGGAACGGTCGTCATCGCCGTCCTTGTCGCGCTCACGCTCGTCCCGGCCATGCTGGGATTCGCGGGAAGGCGTGTCCACGGCAAGAAGCTGCGCGCGAGGATGGCCCGGGAGCAGGCGGTCTCGGCCGACGGCAGGGCGGCCGAGGGCAAGCCCAACATGGGTACCCGCTGGGCCCGTTTCGTACTGCGCCGTCCCGTCGCCGTACTCCTCGCCGGAGTCGTCGGCCTCGGCATCATCGCCGTCCCGGCGACCCAGCTGGAGATGGGTCTGCCCGACGACGGCTCACAGCCGACGAGCACCACGCAGCGCAAGGCGTACGACCTCCTGTCGGACGGTTTCGGCCCCGGCTTCAACGGCCCGCTGATGGTCGTCGTCGACGGCAAGGGCGACAACAACGCCAAGCAGACCGCCGCGCAGGTCACCGACGCGGTGGAGGAACTGAAGGGCGTCGCCGCCGTCACCCCGGCCAGCTACAACAAGGCCGGCGACACGGCGACGATCACGGTCGTCCCGAAGGACCGTCCCTCGTCGGTGGAGACGGAGAATCTCGTCCACACCATCCGCGAGGCGGGCGGGGAGATCGCCTCCGACAGCGAGGCGAAGGTGCTGGTCACCGGAGCCACCGCGATGAACACCGACTTCTCCGAGAAGATGAACGACGCGCTCCTGCCGTATCTCGCGCTCGTCGTGGGTCTGGCGTTCCTGCTGCTGATGCTCGTCTTCCGCTCGGTCCTGGTGCCGCTGAAGGCGGCGCTCGGCTTCCTGCTGTCGGTCGTCGCCGCGCTCGGCGCGGTGGTCGCGGTCTTCCAGTGGGGCTGGCTCTCCGGCCTGTTCGGCGTGGAGCAGACCGGTCCCGTCATGTCGATGATGCCGATCTTCATGGTCGGTGTGGTCTTCGGTCTCGCGATGGACTACGAGGTCTTCCTGGTCACGCGGATGCGTGAGGCGTACGTCCACGGGGAGCGGCCCGGCCAGGCGATCACCACCGGCTTCCGGCACGGGGCGCGGGTCGTCACCGCGGCCGCGGTGATCATGATGGCGGTCTTCGCGGGCTTCATCGGCTCCAGCGAGTCCATGGTCAAGATGATCGGCTTCTCGCTGGCGATCGCGGTCTTCTTCGACGCGTTCGTGGTGCGCATGGCCATCGTGCCCGCGGTGCTCGCGCTGCTCGGCAACAAGGCGTGGTGGCTGCCGCGCTGGCTCGACCGGCTGCTGCCGAACGTGGACGTGGAGGGCGAGCAACTGCGGAAGATGCTGGAGAAGGACCCGTCCGGCGCGGGCCCGGGACCGGACTCCGCTCATGGCCCTGAGAAGGAGCTGGTGCGGGTCTGACGCAGGAGAGCCGTGCGCCGGACGGGCCTCGCGCGCCCGTCCGGCGCACGGCTCACGCGTGTCAGCTCTGGTGCAGCAGCCGGTCGAGACCGCGCTTCGCGCGCAGCGGGTACCGGTCCTCGCCGACCGGGACCGTCTGGTAGGTCAGCCGGAGGAAGCGGCGCAGCAGGGACGTGTCGAACTGGGTCAGTGCCACGCCTTCCGGTGAGTGGAATTCGAGCATCGTCTGTGCCCGGCCGCAGGGCCAGACACGTACGTCGCCGTCCTCGGAGGGAGTGCGCAGGCCCGATTCGAGCAGCCGGCGGGCGAAGGACCACACCACTTCGGTGTCGTCGCGCGACACCTCGGCGGGGAACGCGACGCGGACGGTGAGGGGATCGGCGCTGTCGTAGCGGAGGGTGACCGTCAGGCGCCCGTGGTGAGGGGCGTCCGTGATGATGCGGACCTTGGCAGGCTGCTCGACGACGGGTGACATCGCTTCGCTCCTCTGCGGCGTTCTCGACGCGGTGCGTGGTGTCTTACATCACAACATACCTTTTGTCCTATATTTAACGCCGAGTGTCCAGGAAATCTCAAACTTTCCGCGCCGTTCGGGGTCCGTACACCGGTTCGCATGCCCCGCGCTCTTGCAACTCGTTCGCAAGAGAGGACTATCTATTCGAACGGTTCACTTCGAGCGGTTCATCGAGCCAGCCTGCCCGGAAGCGGAGCCCGCCCATGCATGTCCCCGACGGAATGATCAACCTGCCCGTGTCCGCCGCCGCCGGCGTCGTCGCGGCCGGGGCGGTGGCGGCCAGCCTGCGCGGCGCCCGCCGTGAACTGGGCTCCGGGCCGCTCGCCGAAGGCCATGGCGCCGAGCGCACCGCGCCCCTCGCGGGCCTTGTCGCCGCCTTCATCTTCGCCGTGCAGATGCTGAACTTCCCGGTCGCGGCGGGCACCAGCGGGCATCTGCTCGGCGGGGCGCTCGCGGCGATACTCGTCGGCCCCTACACCGGTGTCCTGTGTATCGCCGTCGTCCTGCTGATGCAGGGAATCCTCTTCGCCGACGGCGGGCTCACCGCGCTCGGCGTGAACATCACGGTCATGGGCGTCGTCACGGTGATCGTCTCGTACGGGATCTTCCGGGGCCTGCTCCGCGTCCTGCCGCGCAAGCGGCGTTCGGTGACCGTGTCCGCGTTCGTCGCCGCGCTGGTCTCCGTGCCGGCCGCCGCCGCGGCCTTCACCCTTCTCTACGCGATCGGCGGCACCACGGACATCCCGATCGGCAAGGTGCTCACCGCGATGGTCGGCGTGCATGTACTCATCGGCATCGGCGAGGCCGCGATCACCGCGCTGACGGTCGGGGCGGTCATCGCCGTACGGCCGGACCTGGTCCACGGTGCGCGCGGGCTGGCCGCGCCGCTCAAGCTGCGGGTGGACGGTGAGCTGGTGGACGCGCCCGCACCCGCCGCCGGGCCCGCCGTCCCGGTCGCCGCGCGCTCGCCCCGCGGGCTGCTGGCGGCCGGGCTCGGCACGGCCCTCCTGCTTGCCGGGGTCGTCTCCTTCTACGCCTCCGCCAACCCCGACGGGCTGGAGAAGGTCGCCGCCGACAAGGGCATCGACAAGGAGGTCGAGGAGCATGCCGCCGCCGACTCGCCCCTCGCCGACTACGGCGTCAAGGACATCTCCAACGCCCGGCTCTCGGGCGGCCTCGCGGGCATGATCGGCGTCGGCGCGACGGTCGTCGTGGGAAGCGGGATCTTCTACGTGGTGCACCGCCGCCGTACGACGAACGCGCCCGGCTCCTCCGGGCCCTCCGCGTCCGCGTCCGCCTCCGCCGAGCAGGCCTGACATGGGAGCGGGCCACGCCCACAAGCTCTACCGGCACGGCCACTCGCCGGTCCACGCGCTGCCGCCGCACTGCAAGCTCGCCGCCGTCCTGTGCTTCGTGCTCGTCGTGGTCTCCACCCCGCGTGAGGCCGTATGGGCCTTCGGTCTGTACGCGGTGCTGCTCGCCGGCGTCGCGGCGCTCGCCCGCGTCCCGGCCGGGTTTCTGCTGCGCCGGATGCTGATCGAGGTCCCGTTCGTGGCCTTCGCCGTCCTCATGCCGTTCGTGGTCCCCGGCGACCAGGTCCAGTTCCTCGGGCTGTCGCTGAGCGTCCCCGGTCTGTGGGGCGCCTGGAACGTACTGGCCAAGGGCACGCTGGGGGTCGCCGCCTCCGTACTCCTCGCCTCCACGACCGAACTGCGCGCGCTGCTGCTCGGGCTGCAACGGCTCAAACTCCCGCCGATGCTCGTCCAGATCGCGTCGTTCATGATCCGCTACGGCGACGTGATCACCGACGAGCTGCGGCGGATGTCGATCGCCCGCCGCTCACGCGGCTTCGAGGCGCGTGGCGTACGGCACTGGGGTGTGCTCGGCAAATCCGCCGGCGCGCTGTTCATCCGCTCCTACGAGCGCGGGGAGCGGGTGCATCTGGCGATGATGAGCCGCGGCTACACGGGCACGATGCCCGTCATCGACGAGATGACGGCCTCCCGCGCCCAGTGGACCTCCGCCGCCGCCCTCCCCCTCTCGGCGCTCGCGGTCTGTCTGCTTGGCTGGACCCTGTTGTAGACCTTGCGCACGCACCCGAACGTGCGCGACAGCTCAGCCGCCTGCGCATCGTTCGGACCAGGTCCCCGTGCGTGTACGCCTGGGTAATCCACGGAGGAGTCCGATGAACACCCAACCGCCGCCCTCCCTCGAAGTGCGCGGGCTCGCGTACGCGTACCCCGACGGCCACCAGGCCCTCTTCGGCGTCGACCTGACCGTCGGGCGCGGCGAGCGGGTCGCGCTGCTCGGGCCCAACGGCGCGGGCAAGACCACGCTCGTCCTGCATCTCAACGGCATCCACACGGCGGGCGCCGGGTCCGTCACCGTCGCCGGGCTGCCCGTCGCGAAGCGGAACCTCGCCGAGATACGCCGCCGGGTCGGCATCGTCTTCCAGGACCCCGACGACCAGCTCTTCATGCCCACCGTGCGCGAGGACGTGGCCTTCGGGCCCGCGACGTCCGGGCTGCGCGGCGCGGAGCTGGAGGCCAGGGTCGTCGCCGCGCTCACCCAGGTCGGCATGGCCGAGTACGCGGACCGGCCGCCGCACCATCTGTCGTTCGGGCAGCGCCGCAGGGTCGCCGTCGCCACGGTTCTGGCGATGGAGCCGGAGATTCTCGTACTCGACGAGCCCTCGTCCAACCTGGACCCGGCGTCGCGCCGGGAACTCGCGGACATCCTGCGGGCGTTGGACGTCACCGTCCTGATGGTCACGCACGACCTGCCGTACGCGCTGGAACTGTGCCCGCGCGCCGTCATCCTCAGCGAGGGCGTGATCGCGGCCGACGGGCCGACCCGAAAGCTGCTCGGCGACGCGGAGCTGATGGGTGCGCACCGGCTGGAGTTGCCGTTCGGTTTCGACCCCACGTCGGTTGCGTCGCGGTAGGGGTGTCTTTCCGATCAGCCCGGCAAGATCGGGAAAGACACCCTCCAGGGGCCCGTGGCCCGGTCGGCGTCGCGATGCGTGCACCATGGAGGCATGAGCGGGATGGTAGGCGTCGCTGACGTCCAGGGCACGGTGGCCGCGGGCTTCGAACCCGTCAAGGACGCCTTTGTACGGAACTTCCAGGAACGCGGTGAGCGCGGCGCGGCTGTCGCCGTCTACCGCGACGGGCACAAGGTCGTCGACCTGTGGGCCGGCACACGCGACTTCGACGGCTCGGAGCCGTGGGCCGTCGACACCGCGCAGATCGTCCGCTCCGCGACGAAGGGCGTCGCCGCCGCCGTACCGCTTCTGCTGCACCAGCGCGGCCGGATCGACCTGGACGCGCCGGTGGGCACGTACTGGCCCGAGTTCAAGGCGGCCGGCAAGGAACGGGTCCTCGTACGGCATCTGTTGTCGCACCGCGCGGGCGTGCCCGTGCTCGACCGGCCGCTCGGCACCGCCGAGGCGCTCGACGGCGAGTCGGGCGCGCACGCGCTCGCCGCGCAGCGGCCGGTGTGGGAGCCGGGCACCGACCACGGCTATCACGCGCACACCTACGGCTGGCTCGTCTCCGAGCTGGTGAGGCGGGTCACCGGCCGTTCCGTCGGCCGCTGGATCGCCGACGAGATCGCCCGCCCGCTCGGCCTCGACTTCTGGATAGGACTGCCCGCCGAGGAGGCCCACCGGGTGGGCCGGATAGGCAGGATCGAGGAGCCGGCGGCGGTCGGGGGTGAACTGCGGCTGCGCGCCAAGCGCTCGGTCACCGAGGCGTACAAGGATCCCGAATCGCTCACCCGGCGGGCGTTCGGCGCCATCGATCCGCCGCCGGACGAGAACAGCGCCGCGTACCGCGCCGCCGAGATGCCCGCGAGCGGCGGGATCTCCACCGCGCGTGCCCTGGCCCGCGTGTACGCGGCGATGATCGGCCCGGTGGACGCTCCCGGGCGCGGCAACCGGGGCGGGGAGCGGCTGTTCGCGCCCGCCACACTGACCCTGGCCCGTACCGAGGAGTCGGCGGGCCCCGACCGGGTACTGGTTGTCGGCACGCGCTTCGGGCTGGGATTCATGCTGCACGGTTCGGGCGCGCCGCTGCTGGGGCCCGGCTCCTTCGGACATCCGGGGCGCGGCGGCTCGCTCGGCTTCGCCGACCCCGAGTCCGGCATCGCCTTCGGCTACGTCACCAACGGCATGCGCAAGGGAGTGACGGCGGATCCCCGGGCACAGGCCCTGGTGCGAGCCGTCAGGTCGGCCTCATGATCGGCACATGAGGCGATTCGAGGATCACGGCGCACTGATCACGGGAGCCGGGCAGGGCATCGGCGAGGCGATCGCCCGGCGGCTGGCCGCCGAGGGCGCGCGGGTGCTGATCACGGACGTGGACGGTGAACGGGCCGCGCGAGCCGCGGAGTTGATCGAGGGCGCGGTGCCGTACGTGTGCGACGTGGGCGACCGCGCGTCCGTCGATGCGGCGGTGGCGTACGCCGTCGAGCGCTTCGGCTCGCTGGACGTCCTGGTCAACAACGCGTACTCCTGCACGCCGGACGTGCCGCTCTTCGAGGACGAACCGGACGAACACTGGGCCCGCGACCTCGACCTGACCCTGACCGGCGCCTTCCGCTGCGCGCGGGCGGCCATGCCGCACCTGGCGGCTTCGGGGCGCGGCGCGATCGTGAGCATCGGCTCGGTCAACGGCGAGCAGGACTTCGGCAACCACGCCTACAGCGCCGCGAAGGCGGGCCTCGCGAGCCTGACCCGCACCCTGGCCGGCCACGCGGCGCCGCGCGGGGTCCGCGTCAACCTCGTCGCCCCCGGCACGATCCACACGGACGGCTGGAAGGGCCGCGAGGCCAACCTGGAACGCGCGGCCCCGCACTACCCCGTGGGCCGGGTGGGGCGGCCGGACGACGTCGCGTCTGCGGTGGCGTTCCTGGCATCGTCGGACGCGGGGTGGATCACGGGAGTGACGCTGCCGGTGGACGGCGGGATCCTGTCGGCGAACGTGGCGCTGCGGCAGGCGCTGGCGGGGCCACCGGTGTCCGGAGAGCGATGAGTTCCACCGCTCGGCAGGGTCGTATGCACGTCAGCTGTACGTCATCGCAGCCGCTTCTCACACAAGGACGAACCCACCATGGTCACCACCCGCACCCTCGATGTCCCCGGCGCGCACCTGTACTACGAAGCACGTGGCTCGGGCCCCGTACTGGTGCTCACGGGCGCCCCGATGAGCGCGGCGCACTTCGCACCGCTGGCCGACGCGCTGGCGGCGGAGTACACCGTCGTCACGCACGACCCGAGGGGCATCTCCGCCAGCACGCTGGACGACCCCGAGCAGGACTCCACACCCGGGCTGCGCGCCGACGACATCGCGGCGATCCTGGACGACCTCGGTGCCGGAACGGCGGATGTGTTCGGCAGCAGCGGGGGCGCGGTGACCGGGCTCGCCCTGGTGGCGCGCCACCCGGCACGGGTGCGGACCCTCGTCGCGCACGAGCCGCCGGTGCTGGAGTTGCTGCCCGACGCGGCGGCGCTGCGCGCGGCGATGGACGACATCGTCGAGACGTTCCACCGGGAGGGCGTCGGCCCGGCGTTCGCCAAGTTCATGGCCACCACCGGCATGGACAGCGGCGAGGAAGGCGCTCCCGCCGGGCCGCCCGGCGAGCCCTCCGCCCAGGACCTCGCGGACATGGCCCGCTTCCTCGGCCACGAAATGCGTCGCACCGCGGGCTACCTGCCGGACATGGGCGCACTGAAGGCCGGCCCCGCCCGGGTCGTGATCGGCGTCGGCGCGACCTCCGGTCCGCTGGTCACCTTCCGCACCTCCGTGGAGCTGGCCGGCCGGCTCGGCTCGCGGCCGGCCGAATTCCCGGGCGGCCACGGCGGGTTCATCGAGGCGCCGGGGGAGTTCGCGGAGGTGCTGCGGAAGGTACTCGTAGGCTGAGGCCCTCAGCCACGCCGTGGCCCTGCCGTCGAGGGGATTCCCCGTATGTCCGAGCTGACCGAGTCCCGGCTCGCCGCCATCCTCGACGACGCCGGGGTGGGCGGGGCGGCCGGCGGCTGCGAGGCGCTGGGCGGGGGGACGTACAACAGTCTCTACCGCGTGCGGCTGGACGGTGGTCGGCGGCTGATTCTGAAGCTGCCGCCGGAGACCGGGACGCCGTGCCTGACGTACGAGCGGCGACTGCTCGTCAACGAGGGCGAGTTCTACGGGGCGGCCCGTGGCGTGCCCGTGCCCGAGGTGGTGCACCGGGCGGCGGGCTCGTTGCTGGTGTCGGAGGTTCCGGGGGAGCCGTGGGCCGGTCTGGTGGATCGGCTGGGGGAGGCGGAGCATCAGCGGCTGCGGCGTGAACTCGGCTCGTATGTCGCCGGGTTGCACACCGTCACCGGTACGCGCTTCGGGTATCCGTCCGAGGCCGTGGCCACCGCCGACAGCTGGCGCGAGGCGTTCACCGCGATGCTGGAGGCAGTGCTGGCGGATGCCGAGCGGTTCGGGGCGAAGCTGCCGGTGTCCGTGGAGCGCGTACGGGAGTTGGTACGGGGCGCGGTACCCGCCCTGGACGAGGTCCGGGTGCCCGCGCTCGTGCACTTCGATCTGTGGCAGGGCAACATCCTGCTGGCGGAAGAAGACGGGCAGCGGACGATCGGGGGGATCGTCGACGGTGAACGGATGTTCTGGGGCGATCCGTTGGCGGAGTTCGTGTCGCTCAATCTCTTCGGTGAGCCCGAGGACGACGCGGCGCTGCTCGACGGCTACCGCGCGGGCGGCGGTGACACCGGCTTCGACACGGCCGCGCGGCTGCGCATGGCGCTCTACCGCTGCTACCTCTACCTGATCATGCTGGTCGAGGCCGTGCCGCGCGGTCACCCTCCCGCGCGGACGGCGGTGACCCGCAGGACCGCCGGGCCCGCGCTGATCCTCGCCCTGGGAGTGATCTCCACGACGGCCTAGGGGATCAGGCGCCCGGCGGGGGCATGCCGCCCTGGAGACGTTCGAGGTCCGACGCCCGGACCTGGATCACGAACAGCGCGATCACGGCCGAGACGCCGGCCATCACCGCGGCCACGATGAACGCGTTCGACACACCCGCGGCCAGTACCTCGTCACTCCACGGCTTCGGCAGCGAATGCGTCCTCTGGAACGTCTGTTTCTGGGCCGGGGTCGCGTGCTCCATGAAGTCGCGGGCCTGGGTCTTCCCCTCGTCCCTGGTGGCCGTGCCGAACACCGTCACCAGGATGGACAGCCCCAGCGAACCGCCCACCTGCTGCGTCGCGTTGAGGATGCCGGAGGCGGCGCCGGCCTCCTTCGGGTCGACGCCCGAGACCGCCATCAGGGTCAGCGACACGAACTGGAAGCCCATGCCGAGGCCGAAGACCAGCACCGGGCCCAGCAGGCTGCCCGCGTAGGTGCTGTGCACGTTCGTCAGCGTGAGCCACGCGAGGCCGGCGGTGGCCAGGATCGCGCCGGTCACCATGAACGGTTTCGGACCCCAGCGCGGCAGCAACTGCGAGGCGACCCCGGAGCCGATCGCGATGACCACGCTCACCGGGAGGAAGGCGAGGCCGGTCCGGAGCGGGCTGAAGTCGAGGACCTCCTGCGTGAAGAGCGTGAGGAAGAAGAACATGCCGAACAGCGCGGCGGACAGACTCAGCATCATCCCGTAGACGCCCGCGCGGTTGCGGTCGCGGAACATCCACAGCGGTGTGATCGGCTGCCGCGAGCGGCGCTCGATGACGATGAAGAGGAACAGGAGCACCACGGCCGCGGCGAAGGACCCGAGTGTCAGGGTGTCGGTCCAGCCGTCCTCGGACGCCCGGATGAAGCCGTAGACCAGCCCCACCATGCCCAGGGTCGCGGTGAGCGCGCCGACGATGTCGAAACTTCCCGGGCGCGGCTCGGACTCCCTGATGAAGCGGGGAGTCAGGAAGATGATCAAGAGCCCGATCGGCGCGTTGACGAAGAAGATCCACCGCCAGTCGAGCCACTCCACCAGGATGCCGCCGAGCAGCAGCCCGATCGCGCTGCCGCCCGCGGAGACGGCCGCGAACACGCCGAACGCCCTGTTGCGCGCGGGCCCTTCGCGGAAGGTGGTGGTGATCAGCGACAGCGCGGTCGGGGACGCGATGGCGCCGCCGACGCCCTGGAGGGCGCGGGCGGCCAGCAGCTGCCAGGAGTCCTGTGCCAGACCGCAGAGCAGCGAGGCGAAGGCGAAGAGCGCCACGCCGAACATGAAGACCCGGCGCCGCCCCAGGATGTCGCCGAGACGCCCGCCGAGCAGCAGCAGACCGCCGAAGGTGAGGGTGTACGCGTTGACCACCCACGACAGGTTCTGCGTCGAGAAGCCGAGCGCGCTCTGGATGTGGGGGAGCGCGATGTTCACGATGGTGATGTCGAGAACCACCATCAGCTGGCAGGAAGCGATGATGGCCAGCGCGATGCCGTGGCCGCCCTCCCCGTCGGGAGCGGTGGCGGTCTTCGTCGTGTTCGACGGTGTGTTCGGCGGTGTGTTCGGCGGGGTGGGCTGTGAATCAGTCATAGGTGGGGGGTGGTGAACGGGGTGATGCGCGCCCTCGGACAGGGAACGCCACCGTTCATCCGGATCCGACTCTAAGTGGGACGAAACGGTCCCGCGACTCGACCGCGGCACCGCCCCGGGACGGCCCCCGCCGGGGCACCGGTCCTGTCGGTCACCGAGGGTCCTCCGAAGGGCCGTCCGGGGCGCGTTCGAGGGCGGCCTCGGCGAGCGCGCGCCCGGCGGCGGCGTGTTCGGCGAGCGCGCGGTCCACGAGGGCCGGGGCCGAGCCCGTGTAGCCGGCCGGGTCGGTGAGGGAGCGCAGCCGTGCCTCGCCGATCAGCTCGGAGATCGCCGGGTCGGTCTCCGTCAGCGCCTGGGCGAGCGGGATACCGGCACGTGACGCGAGGCGCGCGGCGGCGCCCACCACTTCCTTCGCGCGGGTCCGGCCGACGGCCGGGATCAGGGCCGTCAAGAGCCGTTCGCTGACCAGCAGTCCCTGGGTGAGCCCGAGGTTGGCCCGCATCCGGTCGGGGAAGATCCGCAGGCCCTGGACGAGTTCGGCCGCGTCGTGGGCGGCTCCGCCTGTCAGCCGCAGCAGCTCACGCAGCGGCTGCCACTCGGCGTGCCAGGGGCCCGCGGGTCGTTCGTCCTCGGCGACGAGGGCCCCCAGCAGTACGGAGGCGAGCCCGGGGGCCTGCCGCGCGGCGGCGGCGATCAGGGTGGCCCGCACCGGGTTCCGCTTGTGCGGCATCGCGGACGAGCCGCCGCCGCGCGCCTCGGCGACCTCCCCGATCTCCGTCCGGGACAGCACGAGCACGTCGGCGGCCACCTTCCCGAGCGCCCCCGCCGCGAAGGCGAGCGCCGCGCCGAGATCCGCGACGGGGGTACGCAGGGTGTGCCACGGCAGCGTCGGCTCGGCGAGGGGGAGCTGGTCGGCGTACGCGGCGAGGAGCCGTACGCCGGTGTCGCTCCCGGCCGCGCCGCCCCCGTCCGTCTCCGCCGCCTGGCCCGCTCCCGGGGGCGCGTCCTCGGGAGCGACGTGGTTGGACGTGGCGGGTGCCGCGCCCGCCAGGTCGTAGACCGGCTCGTCGGGACCGGGGCCGGCCCCCGGTTCCTCCTCGGGGTCGGGCTCGAACCTCGGGTCGGGGCCGCTCTGATAGTCCGGCAACGGCTCGGGCGGGGTGTCCACCGTGGCGTCGAGCGCACCGGTCAGGTCGTAGACGGGTTCGGAGGACGCTGCGGTGGAGGTCCTCCCGGGGCGGCCGTCCACCGCGTCGTCCCCCGAGGTGAAGGCCGCCAGCGTCCCTGCCGCGCCGCCCAGTTGGACCGGCAGCCGGACGGCCGCCAACCGGGCGCGGGCGTCCCGTACCGACGAGAGCCAGCCCGCCGCCTTCAGCCCGAACGTCGTGGGGACCGCGTGCTGCGTGAGGGTGCGTCCCGCCATCGGAGTCGTGCGGTGGGCCGTGGCCAGGACGGCGAGCGCCTCCGCCGCACGGTCCAGATCCGCCAGGATCAGCGGCACCGTACGGGTGGCGACCAGCATCATCGCCGTGTCCACGATGTCCTGGCTGGTCGCGCCCCGGTGGACGTACTGCGCCGCGTCGGTGCCGCCGCCCGCCCTGGTGTCCTCCTTGTCCACCGCCGCCGTCAGATCGGCGACCAGGGGGATCACCGGGTTGCCCCCGGCGCGCGCCCGCAGCGCCACGTCCCGTACGTCGAACAGCTCCGCCCCCGCGGTTGAGGTGATGACCTCGGCCGCCGCCGTCGGAGTGAGCCCGACCGCCGCCTGCGCGCGGGCCAGCGCCGCCTCGGCGTCCAGCATCGCGCGCAGGAAGGAGGCGTCGCCGGTCGCCGCCTCGGCGGCGGATCCCGCCCGGCCGGGCGAGAGCAGCCCGGCGTCACCGGTGCGGTCGGCGTGATCCGGGTGGTCGGCGGAAGTCACGGAACACCGTCTCCTCGTCGCCCTGGAGCCTGATGTCGAAGCGGTACGCGCCGGGTGTGGTCCCGGCCTTCGCCCTCAGGGTCCCCCGCCGGTCCGCGTCCGGCGAGGCGAGCGGCGGATCGGCGCGCGGCCGGGGGAGGGGGCGACCGTGTGGGACGGCGTGGGGCCGCCGGCCAAGTCGGTGCGGTGCGCGGAGTCGTACGCCATCGGCACCGCCGCCGTGCCCGCCGCGCTCGCCGTGCCCGCCGCGCTCGCCGTGCCCGCCGCGCTCGCCGCGCTCGCCGTGCCCGCCGTACGAGGCCGCCGCGAGGCTTACGCCGCTCCCGCGAGGCTTACGCCGCCGCCGCGCGGTCGGCGACCGGCCGCCGGCGGAGGGAGGCGTCGGCCAGCACGGGCGCCGTCCAGGCGCCGTCCGGGTGGTAGACGTTCGTCCCCGGCGCGACGATCTCGTCGATGCGGTCGAGCGTCGCGTCGTCCAGGGTGAGCGAGGCGCCCGCCAGCAGACCGTCCAGCTGCTCCATCGTGCGCGGGCCGATGATCACCGACGTCACGGCCGGATGCGCGACGGTGAAGGCGACCGCCAGCTCCGGCAGTGAGCGGCCGATGCTCTCCGCCAGCACGGTCAGTCGCTCGACGACCTCCAGCTTGGCGACGGTCACCGGGGACGTGGGGTCGAACCGGGCCGGGGCCAGCGCGGCGCGGCCCGTGGTCAGGTCGATGGCCCCGCCCTTGCGGTACTTGCCGGTGAGGAAGCCGGAGGCGAGCGGACTCCACGTCAGCACGCCCATCCCGTACCTCTGGCAGACCGGCAGCACCGATGTCTCGATCCCGCGCGCGAGTATCGAGTACGGCGGCTGCTCGGTACGGAACCGGTGGAGCGCGCGGCGCTCGGCCACCACATGCGACTCGACGATCTCCTCGGCGGGGAACGTCGAGCAGCCGAAGGCGCGGATCTTGCCCTGTGCCACCAGATCGGTCAGCGCGGAGAGGGTCTCCTCGATGTCCGTCGTGTGGTCGGGCCGATGGATCTGGTAGAGGTCGATCCACTCGGTGCCCAGCCGCTTCAGGCTCTCCTCCACCTCCTTGACGATCCAGCGGCGCGAGTTGCCGCCGCGGTTGCGGCCCTCGCCCATCGGGAAGTGCACCTTGGTCGCGAGTACGACGTCGTCCCGGCGGCCCTTGAGCGCCTTGCCGACGATCTCCTCCGACTCACCGCCGGAGTACATGTCCGCCGTGTCGAGGAAGTTGACGCCCCGGTCGAGGGCCGAGTGGATGATCCGGACGCTGTCGTCGTGATCGCCGTTGCCGACCGAACCGAACATCATCGTGCCGAGGCAGTGGACGCTCACCTCGATACCGGTGCCGCCGAGCGTGCGGTAACGCATGTGCTGCTCCCTCGCTGGTCAGCCCCCTGTCGGGGCGTACGCGACCGCACTGTAGGACTTCGAGTGCGGTCGAAGGCAAGCAGCCGGGGGCCGGCGGATCCGGGCGACGGACGCCGGGCCGATACTTTGGTCACCCCCGGGGATCCCTTCGGCCGATGCCCGCGCCGGCCTCCGTTTTCTAGCCTCGGCACATGAAGGCAATTCTGGGGTTCGTCAGTTTCGTGCTGGTCGCGTCGGGCGTCACCGGGCTGCTCCACCAGTGGATCGACTGGATGCCGACGTTCTTCGGCTTCTCCCGTTTCGTCGTTCCCGACGGGTACGAGGTGCCGGGCTACGCCGTCATGACACTGCTCGGGATCGCGGTGGGATTTCTGTCCGGCGCCGCCAAGAAGCACATGGCCGTCCGACCATGAATCCGGGCAAAGGACCGAGGCCGTCGGAGCCGGCCGAGGCCACCGTCCTGTCCCAACCGGCCTGGCTCGTCCCGGCGTTCGCCGTGGCCGGGGCGGTGGCCGGCTGGCTGGTCAAACTCCTCGCCAACTGGCTGGTGACGCTGCGCTGGGCCCCGATGAAGGGCCCGGCGAAGCTGGTGAACGCCATTCCCGAGCCATGGCTCACCGTCCTCGGCCTGACGGTGGGCACGGTGCTGGGGGTGCTGGTGGGGTTCATCGCGCTGCACGAGTCGCTGACCGTACGGGTGTCGGACACCCACGTGGCGCTCACGATCCGCGGCGAGTCCCGCGAGCTGCGCCGCGCCGACACCGGCGCTGTCCATCCGGACGGCAAGTTCCTTGTACTCCTCGGCCACCACAGCGAGGAGACGGCCCGCGAGCCCTGCGACCTCGGGCGCGCGGAGCTGGCCGCCGCCTTCACCGCCCACGGCTGGAACTGGACGTCCGAGGACCCGCACCGGGCCGACTTCCATCTCTGGGTCCCGGACACACCGGGCCTCCCGGTCGGCGCGAACGCCCTGTTGAGCGCCCGCGCGCACGCGATGGGGAAGACGGGCACGGCGGAGGACGTGCGGGCACTGCGCGACGAGTTGAACGGCCTGGGCCTGGCGATCCGCGACGAGAGGAAACGCCAGTACTGGCGGCTGCCCGCACCGCCCCCGGCTGGTTCCTGACCCACCGGTGGAAACGGGCTTCTCCGCCTCCGCCGATCGTCCCCTGTCCAGTGGTTGGCTTCAGGTGTGTGGCCGAAATGTACTGATTGGTTTCGGCGATGCCCCCCACAGAGACCCGAGAGAGGCAGGCCGCCCCATGACCACCGACTCCACCAGGCGCATCACCACCCCCTTCGACGCCGAGTCCTCCGCCGCCGAGGTCGTCGCCGGAATCGACCTCACCGGCCGCCGCGCCGTCGTGACCGGCGCCTCCTCCGGCATCGGCATCGAGACCGCCCGCGCCCTCGCCGGCGCGGGCGCCGACGTCACCCTGGCCGTACGCGACATCGACGCGGGCGAGCGCATCGCCCAGGACATCACCGGCACCACCGGCAGCAGGCACCTGTCCGTCGCGCGGCTCGACCTCGCCGACCAGGGATCCGTCGCGGAGTTCGTCGCCGCGTGGGACGGGCCGCTGCACATGCTGATCAACAACGCCGGTGTGATGTACACGCCCGAGCTGCGGACGCCGGAGGGGTGGGAGCTCCAGTTCGCCACGAACCACCTCGGCCACTTCGCGCTCGCCACCGGCCTGCACCAGTCGCTCGCCGACGCGGACCGGGCCCGGATCGTCGCGCTCACGTCGGTGGGGCATCTGCGGCAGGGGATGACCTTCGACGACATCAACTTCCGTAACGGCCCCTTCGACACCGTCCTCGCGTACGGCCAGTCCAAGACGGCCACCGTGCTCTTCGCGATCGAGGCGAGCCGCCGCTGGGCGGGCGACGGCATCACCGCCAACGCCGTCCACCCGGGCGCGGTCCTGACGAACCTGACGCGCCACATGAGCCAGGACGAGCTCGACAAGGCGGTGGCCTCCGGCTACACGTTCAAGACACCCCAGCAGGGCGCGGCCACCTCCGTGCTGGTGGCGACCTGGCCGGGGCTGGAAGGCGTCGGGGGCCGGTACTTCGAGGACTGCAACGAGGCGCGTCCCCACCGGGAGGGCGACTCCGGCGGCGTCGCCGCGCACGCCCAGGACCCGGTGGCGGCCGAGCGGCTCTGGCAGGTGTCGCTCGACATGCTCGCCGCCGCGGGGCGGGGCTGACGGGCCCGCACGGGTTCAGGCGCCCGCCTCCTCCAGCAGCCGCACCGTCTCCGGATACGGCCCGGTCCGCGCCCATTCCAGCGGCGAGCGCCCGCTGCCGCCGTCCTCGCGCAGGCGCGGATCGGCGCCGTACCCGAGCAGTTCGCGTACGGCGCCGGCGTGCCCCCAGCACGCGGCCCCGCACAGCGGCGTGCCCTCCGAGCCGTCCCCGCTCTCGCTGTCGGGCAGCGCGCCCGCCGCGAGCAGCAGGCGTACGGCGACGGCGTCGCCGTGCACGGACGCCGCGTACAGGGGAGTCGACCCCTCGGAGTCGTACGCCTGCGCCGGCGCCCCGACCCGCAGCAGCGCCCGCACCTCCGCGGTGTCTCCTAGCCTCGCCGCCCACACCAACCGCCAGGCCAGCTTCTTCCGCCGCCTGTTGTTCATCGGGATCCTCCCGCTGTCTTCCTCAACTCGTGCGCAGCATCAGGCCGATGCCGACCACCATCAGCACGGCCGCCGCGATTCGCGGGGTCCGGGCTGGTGGACCGGCGGCTGTCGGTCCGTTATTCGTAGCGGTACTTCAGCGAATCCGCCTCCGCCTGCTCGATATCAGCGATCGTCAGCTCCGGCATCCGCAGTTGGGCCAGCGTCACCTCGGCCGAGGTCGGCTGGGCGTCCGCCGACAGCCACTGCTCCGGCTTCCAGGCCCCGCTGCGCAGAAGCGACTTGGGGCAGTGCGGGTAGACCTCCTCGATCCCCACCACCAGCGCACTGGCCGGCGGCTTGCCCACGGCGGTCAGCTGCGACAGCAGCTCCGGGCGGGTGGAGACGCAGGCCCGGCCGTTCACCCTGAGCGTCGTGGTGCGCCCCGGGATGAGGAACAGCAGCCCGGCCCGTCCGGTGGCGATGACGTTCTGCAGTGTGTCCAGACGCTTGTTGCCGGTCGCGTCCGGTATCGCCACCGTCCGTGTGTCCAGGACGGCGACGAACCCGGCGGGGCCGCCGCGCGGGGAAACGTCACAGTTGCCCTCGGCGTCCGCGCTGGCGACCAGGACCAGCGACGAGCAGCCGATCAACCGCCGGGTCTGCTCGGTAAGTTCGGTCATCTGCTTGCGCACGGCCGCGTCGCTGGGAAGTTCGTAGGCCCGGCGCAGCGCCTCCTGGTCGGGCACGGCGTCGACGCGGAGCGCGTCGAAAGCGCTGATGGCAAGAGGTGTCGTCATGCCTCCGACCCTAATCGGCCGAGGTCGGCGGTATCTGAGGGAGTTGGTAGGTGCATGCCGTCTGGTGCTGAGCGGAGCGCGGGAGAGGGCTTCACCTCGGCCGCCCCCCGGCCCGAACGGCGGGATCCCCGGTGTGCGCACGAACCCCCTTGTGAACGCTGCCACCCGTTCAAAGACGCTCGTTGACTGTCGAGACAAGACACCCCGGCGGTGCGTGACGGCACCCCGCGGGTGCTCGTCGGCGCTGATGCTGCCGGGGATCTCAACTCGTGTGCAGCATCAGGCCGATGCCGACCACCATCAGCCCGGCCGCCGCGATTCGCGGTGTGCCGAAACGTTCCTTGAAGAACAGCGCGCCTATCGCCGCCCCCACGATGATCGACGTCAACTCTTGCTAACGCCGTAATAAGTTCCCTGGTCAGGGCTCTAACCGCAGGCGATCCGCTCGGGCCGATTCTCCCTGTGTACGGCTGAACGTCACACCGTGGTCTCGCCTGTCTTCCCCGCCCGTGGGTACGGTCGCCCTGGTAGCTGCTGCCGACCGCCGTAATTGGTGGTCCGCATGGCAGGTCGGGGTATCTGAGGGAGTTGGTAGGGGCATGCCGTCTGGTGCTGAGCGGAGCGCGGGAGAGGGCTTTACCTCGGCGGTCGCTACGCGGGTGGCGGCTGAGGCATGCAGGCAAGCGGGGCTCGATGGTGATGGGGCCCGTCTGATCCGCCTGGGTGAGAACGCTCTGTTCCGCCCGGAGGCGCACCCGGTGGTGGTCCGGATCGCTCGGTCGATCGAGTATCTGGAATCCGCCCGGGGTGAGGTCGCCGTGTCCCGCTGGCTGGCCGGTGAGGACTTCCCGGCGACACGGGTTCTGGATGATCTGGAGCAACCCGTGATCATCGATGGTCACCCGGTGACCTTCTGGCACCTGATCGAGGAGAGCGACCGAAAGCCGACGTACGGCGAGCTGGGAGCCATCCTCCGCGACCTCCACTCGCTCACCCTGCCCGCCTCCTTGAGCCTCCCCCCATACCCGGTGCTGGACCGGACAGACCGACGCATCAACGCGGCGACCGAGATACCGGAGGACGACCGCGCGTTCCTGCGCAAACGCGCGCGAGAACTCCGCGGCCGGGTCGGGGAGTTGCGCTTCGAGTCGCGGAAGGGGCCCGTGCACGGAGACGCCCACGTACAGAACCTCATGGTGGACCGCACTGACCGGGTGATCCTGATCGACCTGGAGAGGTTCAGTTACGACCACCCTGAGTGGGACCTGATGGTCACGGCCACGGAGCACCACAGCTTGGGCTGGCAGACGCCACAGGAGTACGGCGCGTTCGTCGGTGCGTATGGCCGGGATCTCCGCTCGTGGGCGGGGTTCCCCACCTTGCGGTCATTGCAGGAGTTCAACATGACGACGTGGCTGATGCAGAACGTCTCTGAAAGCGATGAGACAGCAGCGGAGTACACGCGTCGTATCGCCTCGCTCCGCGACGAGGACGCTCCGCGCGACTGGAACCCGGGCTGATCCCGCCTACTCGTCGTCCAGGCGTTGCATCGCGGCTTGCAGCTCCCCGTTGAACTGCTGCACGACGGGGTTGTGCGCGTGAACCGACACCTCACGCTGGAAGTCGCTCACGTACCGCTGAAAGCGCGCGGACTGGAGGGCGTCGCCTGCTTCGACGGCAAGGCCGGCGGTTGTCACGGCGGCCTCAAGGTCGCCATTGAGTAGCTGGCTCTGAGCGAGAACCATGCGGCAAAAGCCGAGTGTGCGGGCGTACTTGGGATCGGTCAGTTCAACGGCGCGCTCGGCGAACCGGACAGCATCGGGCCCCTGTCCGAGATCCCGGAAGCAGTGGCAGAACTCGCCGATCAACTCGGCCTCGTCCATGTACGACAGCCACTCAGGGTCCTCGGCGCTGTCGCCGCGCTCGAAGAATCGCTCCGCCTCGTTCATCGCATGGCCGGCGCCCTTGTGATCCCCCGCAGTGGAGAGCGCGCGAGCCTCATGCGCGGAGAACAAGGCCATGGCGCGTGGTGTCGCGGCGGCTCGTCCGCCTTCCACTGAGGCGCGGGCGAGCATGACGGCGCGAGGTGCCTGGCCAAGGTAGTTGGCCTGGTGACTCATGTTCGTCAGGATGCGGGCGCCCATCACGCGGTCGCCGATTACCTGCGTCAGACGGAGGGTCGACATCATGTAGCGGTCGGACAGGGCATGGTTGCCGCTGTCGTACGCGCTCCACGCGAGGAGCTGGGACATCTCCGATGCCGCCTGGAAGAGGGCCTCCCCGACCTTGGCGCTGTAGCTGGCGCTCAGCAAGGGAAGTACGTCTTCGCGGAAGTAGTGGCGGAATGCCTTGTGCGCGTGGCCACCGCCGAACTGGAAGTCCAGCTGCATGAAGAATCCGGCGGCGGTGCGGATCGCGGCGACGTCACGCATACCGACTCGGCGTGTCGCAGGCGCTTCCGTGGGCAAGCCGTCCGGGCGCGAGACGAGCCATGACAGAGCAGCCGAGTTCACATCGCTGTCGAGCGACGGGGCTTCGTCACCCGGTCCGTCCTCCGGTCGCTGATGCGTCAGGGTTTCCAAGGTGCTCAGCGTCTCGGCCAGGGAACCGGAGTAACGGGTGGCGCCCACGGACACCAGCGCCGGCATTGCACCGGGGAACCCCAGATCCTTCGGCGTGATCTTCCGTCGGAGCTTGTCGCTCAGCGCTTCGGCCACGTACCCGGCGGTCTCACGCTGAATACCGCCACCGTCCAACCACCGCTGAACAGCGACGTGCGTGGTACCTAAGCGGTCGCCGTGGCGCTGAGCCACTTCGCGAACTCTCTTGGCCAGCCCTTTGTTTGAGGCTCCGGCCTCCGCCATGACAGCGGCCAACTGATGGTTCGGGTCTTTGCTCACGCTCTGCTGTCACCCCCGACATCACGTCAAGTGTTCATCCTGTCACAGCAGTTTTCGCCAATGGGGGTTCATCGTGAACCCCCTGGTCCGAACCTCCCGAACCCCGGTGTGCACACGAACCCCCCTGTGAACGCTGCCGCCTGGCTAAAGACGGTCGTTGACTGTCGAGACAAGACACCCCGGCGGTGCGTGACGGCACCCCGGGGCATGGCCTACCTGGTGAAAGCAGGTCGACATGCGGAACCATATCGGCAGGGTTTTCGAGCGGCTGATCAGCCTGTTACTGCCCCCGCCCGGCCACCACCGCGCCGTGAGTGCGCCCCCTGTCAGCCGTCCAGCGGATGCACCGACGATGGCGTTGCCTCGCGTGCGTGCCCCGTACGTCTGGCCCATGATGCGCGGCGAAGATGTCCGACTGATCCGGCCGTACGTCTTGGCGCATGAGCGCCGGCTCGAACGACACGAATGCCGCTGCCAAGCGGGGCTGCGGTGCGCTGTCCACACGTTGGCGGTGTCGACGTGAGCACACAAGCACGACTGCTCCCGTGGCCTGGCGAGGACGGGCAACGCTCCTACCTGGTCACGGACGACGGCCAAAGCTACCTGTCCACGCTGGCCAACGAGATGGAAGAGGTCCAGCTCCGGACGGGCGAAACCCTCCTCGACCATGCGGCGGCGATGCTCCGGGACAACGCGGTCAGCACCCGAGAGCTGCGCTTCCTGAGCAGGCGACTGAGTGAGGCCCTGCACGACGCGCTACGGGTGGCGGAGAGCAGAGGATCTCGCCTCCCGGCATCTGACGAGGATGACGAACCGGAAGACGCTGTGACCGTGGCCGAGGGTCGCCAAGACGAACCCGGCCACACGCGCCCCACCGAAACGACAGACGGGCCCGGCTCTCATCTGGTCTCCGACCCGTAAGTCCACCGCTCACACAACACCGGACCACCCCCGCGCCTGGAAGCAACTGGGGTGGTCCGGCTGGGGACCGCTCTCTAACGATCACGAACCCCGGTGCCGATGGTACCGGGGCCGTCGTCGTGCCTTCATGCGGCATGGCCGGACACGGTCAATGGTCAGCCAGCCTGCGGGGAAAGGGACTTGTGGAGATGAACAGCACCGGGGACGACGGATTCGACGCTGACGACCTGGACCCTGACGCAGTCCTCTGGGTCCGTGGCGTCAACTACGTGGCCGGCTGGCGGGACGCAACCCAAGCCCTGACAGAACTGACCGACGCCCTGACAATGGCAGGCATCGACACGACCGGCGCCCAACTCCGCGCCAACGCCTCAGCAGACGGATCGGGCATGTTGCGACTGGAGTTAACTCCCGAGACAGCCCGCGAGATCGCCATGCTGGCCCGCGTCACGGCGACAAAGTTGCGTAACGCCGGATGAGAAGCGACCGGGACTGATACACGGAACATTCGGCGTGCCGCTGACAAGCTCACGGAAGCACACCAGGTAGTCCGCCAAGCCCTGAGCTTGGGAATCACCGCGTTTCTGGACGTTGTTGGCGTCTTGACCAGCGGCAACGGGTACCAGGGCGAAGCCTTGACTCTTCCCGGTACCCGCTGTTGACCGTGGTTTACCGACCTGTCGGGCACGGATCGGGCACGCCTTCAGATTCGTAGCTCTAACCGCATTGGGCAGCGACGATCATAGCGGTTGTCACCAGCGTCGGCGGGGTGCGGCGTCCCTGGACCTCGGGTGCGCCGCCCTAACAGGCGGTACGCGGGCTCGCGGGAAGCTCCCTGCACATCAAAGATTGGAAACCTTGATAGGCAGTCCTGAAATTTGCGGACTCGAAGGTCAGGTGCAGTTCATCGGCGTTCGGCTCCCAGAGAGATTTTGGTAGGGCAGCAGAAATGCGACCGGTTTGGGTAACCGCTTCGTCACTTCCGTAAACCCAAACTTGGTTAAGTGCTCCCTGATATTCCGCGCGTAACGTCTGCCAGGCGTGCCAGTCCGGTGAACACTTGCCGTCATTGCAGTCAGTTATTATTCCGTTCGTTTTCACCGCGAAAATGTCGGCAGCTCCAAGGAAGCCCTCGTAGACCTCGGCCCGTTTCTCTCGATCTTCCTTCTTCCGGTCCTCTCGACCTTGCGCTTCTTGGGCTTCTAGTTGAGTCCGAGACTGGTGCCATGCCCCCAGATAGGAGAAGCCGCCGCCAATAACGGCTCCAATCAAGGCTACGCCGAAGCCGAGCATGATCAAACGACGTTCATCGTGCGTGCCGCTGGCATTCGCCCCGCTGGAAGCTTGAGTAGCAGCCGAGTTGTTATCGTCGCCGCCTGCTGGCGTATTCAGAGGCGTCGTACTAGAAGCGGCCTCGTCGTCATCAGATGAAGTGTCGGGTGTCTGGCCACCTTCTTGCGATGTCATAGCAGATGAGCATATAAGCAACGACCTCGACTCCGGGGGGGCGCCACCGGTGAGGTGCTGCCATAACTCCTGGGCGGCGTAACGGCTTTGGGCGGGAGCTGCCGTGGGGCGAGAGATCGGGGCCCGTACGCTTGCCGCGAATCGGGCAGTCCCTGGACCTGCCCGCAATAGCCCGATGTGGGCCCCGATCTTAGAGGCTCGCCCCATGGTGGCTGCCTAAAGCCGTGAAGCCGACCGCCCCAGCCACATCGGGTTTCTCCCCACCACTGGCGTTCGCTCTTCCGTCGCGCGACCGGCGTAGCCGGGGCCCGGAGCGGGGCGCCTTGTTGTAAGTGGCGACGTGTTTCGACACCTACGGCGGCAACCTTCTGATCCGTAGCTCTACAGAGATCGGTCGGTGGCGGTCATACAGGTCGCCTCGCGGTCTCCGATGGGCCCTGCTGGGCGGGGACGGTTGCTGCGGTTGCTGTACTCCGCTGCTGTACGCCGTATGCAAGTGCCGACGCGAGGCCGAGAACGTTCGCGTACGCGCTGATGACATCGGGCGCCCGTTCCCAGGTGCCCCCGACGATGACGATCACGGTGATGATCCACGGTCGCGCCGCGATGATTGACAGACCTCACTACACAAAGGGCTCACTCACTCTGAGCCTCCAACGGCCTCGCGGCCCTACCTCGCTGCAACGGCTTGCTGGCGGACGTGGCGGGGTGGGCCTGCTAGCGGTCTCTGGTCGGGCGCGGCTCGCTGAACGGGCGGCAACGTCGGCGGCGTACCCCATCCAGTCTCCGCCACTCGCGCTGCCGGGCGATGGCCACGCTGACATGCACCGAGCATCTTGGCCAGGAGCCCAGCGGGGCACCTGCTGGGCGAGCGCGAACAGGGCGGTATTTCGCCCCTGCCGCGTTCTGGTATCGGCCGCGCGAAGGCATCGCAGCAGCTGTGACTCGTTGATCAGCTGCCCCGCGTTCCGCCCGGGGAAGAGTCATTCGCCTGTCTGACGGATCAGGGTGTCGGTGCCCCGTGTTGCGACCAGGTCCAGCATGAGCGCGTGTAGTGGCAGCGGATCGCGTACTCTGCCTCCTGTGAGCCACGATCGCGTCCCATCGCCACCGACACCGGTTGAGGCGTTCGCGATCATCGCGATGGAGCAAGTTCTTCACGATCAACTCCAGCCCACGCAAACGTCGGCGCCGGAGTGGGGTGACGTCGTGTGGTCCGCCCCGCAAACAATCCTAATTGAGGCAAAGAGCTATTACTACGCTCGCCTCGTCGCCGACTGGCTCAGTGACGAGCCCAACGCCTTCGCCGGTGACGAACCTGTCGTCACTGACAGTTCGGCGCGAGACCTCACCCTCTACCTCCTCCGGACGGCAGAAGAGCAGAACGGCTGGTCGTCCATCACCGGAGGGTTGCGCTACGGTTTCAACCCTGCGCCCTCGTTCGGCTCGAACTGGATTGCTGACGGGCAGCATCGTCTGGGCGACCGCAAGAGAGCTGTTCTTCTCCGTCTGCTCGCTGAACGGTTGGGGCAGGCACTCTGTGGACTCTCACGCGCAATCGAAGCCGCCAACGCCGAACAAGTCTCACGCAGTCTCCGGAACGCACGGGCACTCGCAGACTTCCTGCTAGAACTGACCGTGAGCGTCCTCACCGGCTTCGCCCGCTACTTCGGCCACTTCGCGGCGCCACCCCCCACCGGCACATCCCCTTGCGGTGTCCTCCGGCTGGCCGTGCCGGTCATCCCACGAGCCCCAGGAGTCAGGTCCTTCCCCGGACCAACCAACTTCGCCCTCGTCGCGTAGCCATCTCGTGGCGAGGGCTCAAAGACTCGCATGAGGTGTTTCGTGATCTACCTGCTGCTCGGATGGGTGGCGTTGAGCCTCCCGGTGCTGGCGTCGTGGTACGCCGACAGGGGCCGGCGACTCATCCGCCACGTTCGATCGTCAACGGCTCGGCTCAAGGCACGGCTCGTCGCCGCGCTCCGCCGTCGGCTCTGGCGGCTCCTTGCGGATCGCTCCGCAGAGGAGAACAGGGACGCGCCCCAGGGCGTGCCTTTGCACCCGGGGTCCTAACCCCTTACAGAACGCCTGTGGGGCCGCCCCGTTCGCGGCGGCCCCACAGGGGCAGTGCTCGACGCGGGCCCCGAGCCGGGCAGGTGCTAAAGCCGTGGAGCTGGCCGCCCCAGCCACCGAGGGTTTCTCCCCACCACTGGCGTTCGCTCTTGTCGCGCGACCGGTGTAGCCGGCGGCCCGGAGCGGGGCGGAGACAGGAGCGGCGGGACCCGGCGGTGAGCAATGGGCCGGTCGCAGCGGTAGGACGAAACCTGATGCGATAACTGGCCGAGAATCAAGCACCAGTGACCCACGTGTGAGAGCTCTGAGCCAATTCTTAATTCCAAAAATTTGAAGATGAATCGGCCCTTCTCTGTATAGCGGCATCGGCCTTTCTCTCTGCATCTGCGATCTCGGCACTAAGGATCGCACTGACTTCGTTCCAGCGAAACGGTAGCTCGCCTGTTGCAGTCTCTAGCGGAGTCCACTGGGAATCCAGGTATGCACGGAATGCCTTGGCTCGCTGTAGGCGCTCTTTAATGCTGTGTACATCCCCGATGCCCCGGCGGACGCTTGGGTTTACGATTGGAGTGTCAACGATCATCGCGTCGACATAGCTGAACGAGTGAATCATTTTTCGATAGAGGTAACTTCCGACACTTGTGGGTCTATATGACCCTCCATCTAGCGCATCGGAAAATACCAACAAGTTCCCCTTTGTGGCCCTGTCTAGCTGAGCGCCAACTTGCTCTTGAGAAAATCCGAGCCCTTGGCCGAATGAATAAATGCTGACCGCAGGAACAAGGCCGTCACTGCCTGCGCTCTCCGCGCTGCGCTGAACATGAGCCAGAATACTAGGCAAAAGAAAATGCTCGCGCCCGTCGTTCGTCGTGATGTCGAATAGATTGCATACCGCACTAGCCTCAGGGTTGAAGTAATCGTAGTCGCCAAATACGATCGCCCGGATAAACTCGTGCATGGGCACTTTGTAAACTCTTCCGCCCTCGGCGACATCGAGAACGCGCTGTGTCGAGACGTATCCACTCCCTATGAAAGTGAACAAGAAGAGCAATGCTGTCCGAGTGTTCCCTCCGCTCATGTTGTCGATTAAAGATTTCAGCTCTTCGTCGATTTTGAACGCCCTGATGAGGGCATCTAGGTAGGCAATCAAGTCACTATCGTTAATGGACAGGTTATTCGGAAATGCGCCGTCCGCGCCCGATTCGATCACCTTGTTGCGCGCGAATTCAAGGCGCTTGGATACAACCTGATCCGTCCTTGCTGGGGCGATTGTGAAGACCCGCGTTTGATATGCGGCCAAGGCCCCGTGCGCGCGAGACTGAAAGAAGGTGCTCGGGCGGATTGAAACAAATACTGTTCCCGGCCATGAATCAGCAATTGAGTGTGCAGACTCAAAAATACTCTCCTGGAATTCTGGCGGGCGTTGGTCGATGTTATCGAGAATCACAAGCGGCGACCTTCCCGAAGTCGCCTTGATGTGTTCCAGTGATCGTCGCAAGTGCTCGAACTCGTTCGACAGATGACCTGTCAGCATTATGAGTTCATGCTTCCTGTATTCAGTCGGGTCTGATTCGTCCCCAAGGATTGTCCGCTTGAATTTATTGATTTCCTTGTTGTATACCGCGCGTACGAAACCTCGCTCTTGGATATCGATCTGATGCCCGGTTTCCAGTTGCTCCGTCATGCGTTCCGTAATGTACATAGGTAGGTCTGTGACGAATACCGGTTCTCTTACGAAGTCGACGTAGAGAATGATTGATTTAGCGAGTACCTCCTTTGCGTCCACCCTGATCAAGTGGCGCAGAAACATGCTCTTCCCCACCCCTACATCGCCTAGAAGGATAATGGGGCGCCGACTAAGCGCGGCAGTGACCATGTCAGTTGTCAGCTTTGGATTTATTCCCTTCTTTGCGGTGGCCTGTTCGATGCCTCCTGGCACATTTTCAGCCACGGATGCATAGCGGGCTCTGAGTACTTCCCTGCTCACCATTGAATATTGAGACAGCGCCCCGCTGGCGCAGTAGCAATCCTTGACAAATTCGTCCGAGATCTGTTTCTCATGCTCAAGGTCCTGAATGAAAAGCTGGCCAAGCATTTTGAGGTCAGTTTCGAGCTCGGTGCGGCGCCTGAAGCCTGGATAGTTATTGATGGAGTTGGCGAGTTTTTCGGGAGCAAGAACCTGAGGTTTTTTCGCTAGTAGATATCTTTGCAAGCTGCGCGTGGCGAACGCTGGTTTAGAGAGGTGACCCCAGAGGGTTTGGAAATCGTCATGCATCTCTTGGAGCGAGCTGAAGACTAAGGCGTTTCCTTTCAAAGGTGGCACGCCATCCTGCCTGGATGCAAAGAAGGCGGCGAGCTGATGCCCGTTTGAAATGATTCCAATTGGAATGCCGCGTTCTTGGCAGTAGCCTAGGACTTGGCGGATTGCCTTCGCCGTATTTTCATCTTCCATCAGGGTCGGTACAGAAATGGCGTGCCGACCGGCGATTCCAGGGGGGAGGTCGAACGCGATCCCTTCTTTTTTGGCTTCCAGAATGAATTGGGCTGCCGGCTTACCAATCAAGTAGTCGACATAGGATCCGTTGTGATGATCCTCGGTGACGGCTTCTTGAGGGCTCCAACCCAGGCAATTGAAAAGCAGCGCATCAATCAAATGAAGTCGAGTTGTGTCTTCGTTTGCTCCGCTGCCGACGGTGGGAGAGTTCAGAAGACCGTGAAGTTCTTCCCTTGCGTTTGCGTAAGGATCCATGTGTGCCCCCTGGCCCAGAGATCGGTCGCTCGCTCGTCGCGCGTCCTTCTGGTCCGCAATCATCCAGCAACGTAACGCTATGTGCCACGGGTTCAACGATTCCCGTCCGATGAGTTGCGCCCTAGGTTGGTGGAGCGGGTTTGGCCGGTGGCCTGCCTGGTTTGGGGTCGGGCATGATCAGGGGGCCGTACGCTGGTCGGCAACTCGGGCAGGCTGTGCCCCTGCCCGGAATGTGGTCGAGTGGCCCCCTGGTCTTGCTCGACGCGGGACCCGGACCGGGGAGGTGGCTAAAGCCGTGGAGCCGACCGCCCCAGCCACTGAGGGTTTCTCCCGACCAGTGGCGTGCGCTCCTCAGTCGCGCGACCGGCGTAGCCGGGGCCCGGAGCGGGGCGGAGACAGGAGCGGCGGGGCCCGGCGGGGAGCCGGGGAGCGCGCGGCGAGCGGAGCGAGGCGCCTTGAGTAAGTAGAGACAGGTTTCGACAGTTCGCGCGGCGCTCGGTTCAGACGGTGTGGAGTGTGCGGGGGCTGTCGGCGGTGATGTGGTAGGCGAGTTGGGTGCGGTCGGCGCCTGCGCGGAGTTCTTCGAGGATCAGCGGGTGTTGGTCGTTGCCGTGGGTGGTGCGGGTGGTGTGGATGATCGGGGTTGCGTCGGGGGTGTGGAGTGCGGTGCGTTCGTCGGGCAGGGGCATGCGGGCGCTGACGGTTTCGTGCCAGGTGAGTGTGTGGCCGGCCTTGGTGAGTAGGGCGTAGATCTGTTCCGGTTCGGTGTCCGGGGCTTCGGCGAGCTGCTTGACCTGGTCCGCGGTGGCGAACGGGATGAGGATGCGGTGCAGGGCGCGGGTCTCGGTGTCCGGGTCGGTCAGTAGGCGGTCGACGGCGAACAGGGCTTCGCCTTCGGCCAGTTCGAGCAGCGGGCCTGTGGTGGCTGTTGTGGTGGTGCGGTAGACCGTCGGGGCTTCGGCTTGCTGCCACTGGTGGTGGCCGGTGCGGAAGGTTTTGCCGCTGCGGGTGATGGTCCGTTCGATGGTGACCGCTGGGGCGGGGACGGCCCGGACGTAGCTGCCCTTGCCGTGGATGACCTCGATGAGCCCTTCCGCGCGGAGTGCGGCGATGGCCTTGCGGACGGTGGGCCTGCTGACCCGGTAGCGGTCGATGAGCTGGGCTTCCGAGGGGAGCGGGGCTCCGGGGGTGTACTCGCCTGTGCTGATGCCGCTGCGGATCTCGGCGGCAACCTGCTGGTATAGCGCGCCGGGTCGTTGGATCTCTCCCATGCCGGGCTCTCCTCGTCAACTGTTGTGGACCATCATGACGTGAGCTGACGTCACTCGTAAGCATAAGTGGTTGCGCTTCTCGGTCAAGACATGCACACTCTCAACTCGTAAGTACGAGTGACGTCACGTGATGTCTTGTTGACCGAGGAGGTCCTACCTTCATGCAGTCCATACCTGTGGACACATCCCGGCTCGGCGTACTGCGGTGCGCCGTCGGACCCGAACCCAAGATCGCGGACTTCGAAACCAAGGAGGTCAAGAGGGACAAGGAAGGCAACACCATCTACAGCGTCGCCGTGACGGTCCGCCAGGAAGGGCGCCGCGTCTCGGTGATCGAGATTTCCGTCACCGGAGAGCCCAAGGGAGTTGTCGAAGGCGCAGAGGTACGTGTGACCGGCCTCGACGCCTTCTCCTGGGCCATGGGCGACCGGCACGGAATCAGCTTCCGCGCCGCCGCCATCACCCCCGTACCGGCCAGCGGCACGACACCTGCCGGACCTGCTGGCAAGGGTGGTGGGGCCTGATGGGACCGATCCTGCTCGCCTTCTGCCTCGTGCTGCTGGCCTGGCTGCTGGTCATCGGCAAGGAGGTGCAACAGCGGCGATCGGACTGGCACTGGTACCTGACCGGCTACCCCCGCACCGCCCTCCTGGTGATGCTCACCTGGCGCAAGGTGGCTTACGTCAACGACCTGACGGTCTCCCACAAGCCCAACCACCACATCGTGGGCGGCCTAGCCGTCAGGGGTGAACCACTGCGAACCCTCACGCCGCGCTGCTCCTTCCCCCGCCCCACACCGAACGGTCTGGAACTGACCGTCCGACTCCGAGCAGGGCAGACTCCGGCCCCCTTCCTGGCGGCGGCCGACGCCTTCGCCCATTCATGGCGCATACACGCGGTACGCGTCATCTCACCCGAACGTGGCCTGGTCCTCATCTCGGCAACGGCCAATGACCCCTTGGAGCATCCCGGCCGTCCGGCCGTGGCGGCACCCGCCGCGCTGCTGTCGGCGGTGGTCGGAGCCCTGGAGAGCGGACGGGCCTGGGTGATGGACTTCCGGCAGGTCCCGCACTGGCTGATCGTCGGCGCGACACAGTCGGGTAAGTCCAGCCTGATCGCCCGGCTCGTCACCCAACTCGCCCCACAACCAGTCGCCCTGGTCGGCATCGACTGCAAGGGCGGCATGGAACTAGGGCTCGTGGAATCGCGCCTGTCAGCCCTGGCCACCTCCCGCAGTGAAGCCGTCACCATCCTCGGCCACCTCGTCACCGACATGCAGGGACGCATGCAGAGCTGCCGTACGGCGGGCGCCCGGTCGATATGGGACCTCCCCGAGAAGTTTAGGCCCGTACCGGTCGTGGTCATCGTGGACGAGTTGGCAGAGCTGTACCTGACCAACGGCAGTAAGGAGCAGCGGGCAGAGGCCGAGCAGTGCTCGACCTACCTCCTGCGACTGGCCCAACTCGGCGCGGCGCTCGGTGTTCACCTGGTGGTGGCGGGGCAGCGGGTCGGCTCTGACCTCGGACCTGGAGTCACCGCGTTGCGGGCCCAGTTGAGTGGCCGAGTCTGTCACCGCGTCAACGACCCCGGGACAGCGGAAATGACACTCGGCGACCTCAACAAGGACGCCGTCGTCGTCGCCCAATCGATCGGCGAGACAGAGCAAGGCGTTGCCGTCACCGCAGGGGACTTGGGCGGCTGGATGCGTGGCCGGTCCCATCTCACGACTCCCGCAGAAGTACAGGAAACGGCGGCAGAGTTCGCCCACCTGACTCCGCATTTGCCGCACCTGAACGGAGGTACCACCGCATGAGTGAGTCGGTCGCACTGCCGCTGATGGTCATCTTCGGACTGGCCACCGTGCTCCTGGTCCGCTCCCGCGAGGTGCGGTGGTGGGAAGCGGTACTGATCGCCCTGTTCGGCATGTACCTGGGTCAGACGCCGGCGCTCTTCACCGCAGATGGCCTCGTGAACTGGTTCCTTTCCGGCTTCACCCGCACCTGAGAACTGGGAGGCACCAGACCATGCCCATGCGCCGTGTCCGCTGCCCGATCTGTAAGGGCGAGCGCTACCGCAAGACCCGTACCGGCCACCGGCGGCGCTGCCGCTGCTGCCGGGGCACCGGCACCATCCGCTGACCCACCCCCCACCACCCACTGACGAACCGGGAGTGATCTCCATGGACGAATCCCACCCAACCACAACTGCCCGTGCCGCTACGGCGGCCCAACCCGGGAGGTCACCACCATCCCCGCCGAGAATCCCTCGGCTGACAGACGCGCCGTGCTCGACCGCGCGGCGCGTCTGCGTCAGCTCTCCGAAGTCGACCAAGACCTGATCAACCTCGTCCAAGGCCCCCGGTTCGGCCGCTGGATGGAGCAAGTAGCCGCTACTGGTGGCTGTGCTCATCCGATCCATCTCACCGGCGCCACCACCACTCGCGACGGCGGTACGGGCGAGATCCTGCACCACTACAGCACCGCTGGCGAGCCCGGTGAGCGACTCCTCATCCGCTGCCGCAACCGCCGGGTAACAGTGTGTGCCCCCTGCTCACGGCTCCACGCTGGCGACACCTTCCACCTTGTCCGCGCCGGACTCGTCGGCGGCAAATCCGTACCGGCGGACGTACGGGAACGGCCCCGACTGTTCCTCACCCTGACGGCCCCCTCCTTCGGCCCCGTCCACCGCGCCACCGAAGACGGCGAACGATGCCGACCCCGCCGTCACGTCGACCGTTGCGAGCACGGACGCTCACCCGGCTGCCCGGCCACCCACGAGGCGACTGACCATCTCGTCGGGCAACCGCTCTGTTCCGGCTGCTACGACTACCCGGCCCATGTCCTGTGGCACGCGCACGCCGGACGGCTGTGGAAGGCGTTCACGGACAACCTCTACCACCACCTCGCCGCCCGCACCGGTCACACCCGCAGCGGCCTGCGCCGCACCGTGCGCATCTCCTACGCCAAAGTCGCCGAGTACCAAAGGCGCGCGGCTGTCCACGTCCACGCCGTGGTCCGACTCGACGGCGCAGATGGTCCCGGCACCCCGCCCCCGGCCTGGGCAACCGCCGAAGTTCTCGCCACCGTGGTACGCACCGCTGCGGCGGCCGTACGACTTCACTCCCCGTACAGCCCGGCCCTTGGGGAGCACGAACTGCGCTGGGGCGCCCAGCTCGACGCCCGGCCGCTGCGCGCCTTCGGCGGTCACGAGGGCCTGGCCGACGACGCCGTAGCCGCGTACGTCGCGAAGTACGTCACCAAGGGAGCGGCCGACTCCTCCGTCGGCCTCGACCACCCGATCACCGGCCCCACCGACATCACAACTGCACGGCTTTCAGCTCACCTACGTACCCTCATGGGCGCCTGCTGGCGACTCGGCGGCCTCCCGGAACTGGAACCGCTGCGCCTGCGCGCCTGGGCCCACACCCTCGGATACCGGGGCCACATCCTCACCAAGTCCCGTGCCTACTCGACCACTTACGGGGCCTTGCGCTCCGAACGCGCCGACCACGAACGGTCCGCACCCGATTACGCCGACGAACCCGACGCGATCACCGATGCCCGCTGGCGATACGTCGGCTCAGGCCACACCCCCGGCGCCGCCCTCATCGCCGCAGGCATCGCTGAAGACCTCGCCCAGAACCGCGAGATCTCCCGCGAGGAGATCAACCGATCGGCGGTGGACTGATGGCGCGGCAGAATCCTGAGAAGTGGAGACGGGCCGTTGAACGAGAAGCGGCGAAGATCCCCAAACGCATAGGGCCGAAGAGCGCTGCCCGCTTGGCACGGCTCCTCGGCCCTGGTCCGGTTGACCGCTAAGGGAGCGGGTTCGGCTTGACTTCGACGCGGTCAGTGTCGAACCCGCGGCCCCGCGTCTTGGGCGGGTGCACGATCACGGCGGCGAACAGGAACCGGTGGATCGCGTTCATCCGGGCGTAGTCCTCCTTCCTCTCCAGCTCTGCCCAGTTCGCCTCGGCATCCGGTCCCGCGATGCCTTCGAGCACGACGAGGGGCCGCTGAACAGTCTTGCGCTGACGCTCCTTGATCCTCTTGAGGATGACGGCGCGCATCGACTGGTATTCGCTCATCGAGAAGTCGTCATCAGCAAGCCAGAGTTGATTCAGTTCTTTGAGCTTCTGCTGGTCCTTCTCTTCGGCCTGTACATCGGCCTCCGGGCGTACCGTGCTGACGAGCGGGCGGCCGGATACGTCGATCTCCGTGAGCCCCTTGATCGCCACCTCCTTCATGAACTTTTCCAGCGGCCCGGCGGATACGGAACGACCGCACTTCTGCTCGCCGTTCAGCGCTGCTCGGGTGCAGCGGTAATACGCGTACCTACCGCCGTTCGTGCCAGCCATGCGCATGCCGCACGTGCACGTGGCTACTCCACGCAGGAGGTAGTACCGATTGGGTCGCGTGCGCTCCTTCTCGATGCGCGCGGCCCGGTGCTTCCGGTGCTGCTGTACTTCGTCCCACTGTCCACGGTCGATGATGGCGGGCCAGGATCCCGGTCCTATCTCCTCGCCCTGGTGAACACGGATGCCGGCCACGTAGTTGGAGGACAGCAGGTGTCGTACGTTCTCCGCCTCCCACTGCTTCTCTTTGGACGTGAGAATCTTGCGGGAGTGGAGGTCCTGAGCGATGGCGGTGGGGGACTCCCCGTCCAGGTAACGGCGGTAGACCTCCCGCACGATCTCGGCTTCCTCCTCGACGACCGCGTGTCCACTCTTGGTGTATCCGTACGGGCGATTGCCGATATGCGGAGTGCCCGCCTTGGCCATGTCCTTGAACGCATCCTTGAGCCGTCGCGATGTGTCATCGGACGAGCGGCATGCGTGCGCGACCTCGATGCGCAGGATGAAACGGTCGTCGGGGTCGGACAAGTCGCGCCGGTTGGCCTCTCCGTGTAACAGGACGCGTTTGTCGTCGGCTATGGACAACAGCTCTTCGAGATCCTTCGGCTGTCGCATCAGCCGGTCCGGGTGGTAGACGATCACATGCCGGATCGTGCCTTCGCTCATGGTCTTGAGCATCTCGTCCCACCCCGGACGCTTGCGGTTGCGCTGCCAGGCTGAGCGGTTGTTGTCCACGTAGACGTGTTCCGGCGCGATGCGCAACTGAAGGCGCTCGGCGATCTCGCGGCAGATGCGTTCCTGACGGTCGACGCCCGTCTGATCGTCATCCTTCACGTGCGAGATCCGGCAGTAGATCGCCGCGTCCTCGCCGGGTGTGATGCTCACCTTGCTCTTAGATCGGCTCATGACAAATACGGTACGAGCAAGGCATGAGTGACGACTCCCGCAGCGCCGCGATCGGCGCGAGCGCCGCGCGGGTCTGGGCCCACAGCACCAGGGCGTACGCACCGACCGACAGGAACGCGCCGAGCAGGCCGAGGCGCACGTGCGGGCGCAGTCGGGCGAAGAGGGTGCCGCGGCGGGTATGCAGCGCGTACAGGGGGATCAGTGAGCCCTGGAGGATCATCAGCCAGCCGATATAGCCGAGGGGTGTGCCCGATTCGCGTACGCCCACCCCGTCCACGACGGTGTACGCGGCGATCGAGACCCCCGTCGCCAGCGCGGCCAGGAGCGCGGGCCACTGCGGCTTCGTCTCCGCGCTCCGCATGCCCCACAGGGCCACCCCGACGAGCCCCGCCGAGGCGACGGCGACGCCCGTCGCCTGCCAGCGGTCCAGTGACTCGCTCACGAAGACCGCGGCCAGGACGGTCACCAGCAGAGGCGCGGTGCCGCGCGCGATCGGATACATCTGGCCGAAGTCGCCGAGGCTGAACGACCGCATCAGCAGGGCCTGGTAGCCGACGTGCAGCACGGCGGAGGCGATCAGATACGGCCACGCGCCGGCGGCCGGAAAGGGCGCGAGGCACACCGCGACCGCGCCGAGCACGGCGCCGCCGCCGGCGATCAGGGTGAAGGCGACGAGCTGGTCCCTGATGGTGTGCGCGATCGCGTTCCAGGTGGCGTGCGTGACGGCCGCCAGGAGGACGGCGGCGGCGACGGCCGGCGTCACGCCATGCGCTCGCGGACGTCCACGAGGGTGCCGCCCGCGTACGAGACCACGCTCTTGGGATCCATCGGGAACACCGTGTGCGGGGTACCGGCCGCGGCCCACACCACGTCGTGGTCGAGCAGGCCCCGGTCGGCGAGCACACGCGTCCTGGTGCGGTGGCCGAAGGGCGGTACGCCTCCGATCGCGTATCCGGTGGTCTCCCGTACGAGATCGGCGCGCGCCCGCGTGACCTTCCCGGCGCCCAACTCCTCCCGTACGCGCTCCACATCGACGCGCGACGCGCCGTCCATCAGCACCAGGACCGGGACGCCGTCGGCCTCGAAGACCAGCGATTTGACGATCTCGCTGAGCCCGCAGCCGATGGCGGCGGCCGCCTCGGCCGCCGTACGGGTGGCGTCGGGGAAGGTGCGGACCTCGCCGATGAGGTCGTCAATGCCCAGTTCGCGCAGGGCCTCGACGAAACGAGGATGGGCCGGGGTGTCAGGCGTGCCGCCGGGGTCGCTCATGACGGGCACGCTAGCGCCACCGACACGGCGGGTGCGAGCCTGTTTCACCCGCCATGACCACTTCGGCCGCTGCCGTCATCGGCCGCGGTCTCACCGATCCGTTCCGTGGACCGTGGGTTCGCCCGCGCGCCCGCCGGTGATCTCCGTGGCCGGCAGCGCCTCCGCCAGGCGCCGGTGCTCGTCCGGCGACAGCGTGACATCCACGGCGGCGGCGTTCTCGTCGAGCCGGGTGCGGTGGCGGGTGCCGGGGATCGGTACGACTCCCTGGTGGAGCAGCCAGGCGAGTGCCACCTGCGCGAGCGTGACGCCCTTCTCCGCCGCGATCAGTTCGACACGCTCCACGAGCGCGCGGTTGGCGGCGAACGCCTCCGGCTGGAAGCGCGGCAGGCCGCGCCGGGCGTCGTCCGGGGCGAGGTGGTCGAGACTCCGTACGCCGCCGGTGAGTACCCCGCGCCCCAGGGGTGAGAACGCGACGAAGCCGATGCCCAGTTCGTCCATGACCGCCTTCTCGCCGTTCTCCAGTACGTCACGGGAGAAGAGGGAGAACTCCGACTGCACGGCCGCCAGCGGGTGGACGGCGTGGGCCCGGCGTATCGTCGCCGCGGATGCCTCGGACAGGCCGATGTGGCGGACCTTGCCCGCCGTGACCAACTCCGACATCGCGCCGACTGACTCCTCGATCGGCACGTTCGGGTCCACGCGGTGCAGGTAGTACAGGTCGATGACGTCGGTGCCCAGATGCCGCAGCGATCTGTCGGCGGCCCGGTGGATGTACGCCGGGGTGCCGTTGCGTCCGTGCACCGTGCCGTCGTCGTCCGTCTCGGCGGACGCCTTCGTGGCCAGGGTCACCTCCGCACGCCGGCTCCCGAGCGCGCGGGCGATCAGCTTCTCGTTCTCGAACGGGCCGTACGCCTCGGCCGTGTCGATGAAGGTGACGCCCTGGTCGACGGCGTGCCGCAGCGTCGCGACGGACTCCTTCTCGTCACTGCTGCCGTAGAAGGCGCTCATGCCCATGGCGCCGAGCCCGAGTGCGGAGACCCGCAGGCCGTCACCGAGCTCCGTGATCTTCATTGTCGTTCCCATGCGGTCGTTCTCCTTCTTCTTTCGTCTGTCGCCGGTACGCGCGGATCTTCTTGTCGATCGCCGCCAGGTGCCGCTTCGTGCGTTCCATCTCTTCGATGACGCGTTCGCGGTGCCGTTCCAGGAACTCCAGGCGTTCGGCCTCGGTCCCGGGGCGGCGGCTGAGATCGGCGATGACGCGCATGTCCGCGATGGGCATCCCCGTCTCGCGGAGCATGACCAGCCCGGAGATCCAGGCGATGTCGTTCTCCCGGTAGCGACGGCGCCCGCCCGCGTCGCGCGGCGCGGGATCCAGCAGCAGCCCTTCGCGCTCGTAGTAGCGCAGGGTCTCGACGCCGACTCCGGTCAGGGCCGCCGTCTCCCCGATGGAGAGCCCGTCGGGTGGTACCTCGCCGGGAACCTCGGGGAGAAGCAGTGGTCCGCTCATGTCGTTCATCGTGCAACCTGTAGCGCGCTACAGGTCAAACGCCTGGCCCGGCACCCGGGTGTTCCTGGCCCGCCGGCGTCCCGTCCGCCACCGGGGCCGCCGTCGTGGCACCGGCCGAGCGCAGTCTCTTCGCCAGCGCGCGGGCGCGTCCCTTCAGCTCCGGCGGGTCCAGCACCTCGAACTCGTGCCCGAGCAGAAGCACATGCATCAGGACGAAGTCGAGGTCACCGCCGCCGCTGAGCACCTCGCAGCTGTCGTCTCCCCGGGGGCGTACGACGGCGGCCGACGCCGAGAGCTGGTCCCGCACCGTGTCGGCCGAGGCGTGCACGAGGAAGCGCGCCCGGTGCGGGTAGACCCGGCTGGCCACCCCCTCCTGCACGTACGCCGCGGCGTCGGGCGCCGCACGGGGGGAAAAGCGCCAGGTCCGGGGGGAGACGTCCGTCATCCGGTCGACGCGGAAGCTGCGCCAGCCGTCGCGGTCGAGGTCGTACGCGAGGAGATACCAGCGCCGGTCGGAGGCGACCAGCCGGTAGGGCTCGGCCCGCCGGAGCCGCACCTCGGCCCCGGAGGGGTAGCCGAACCCGGTCTCGACCTCGTCGCGGCAGGCCCGGGCCAGCTTCATGAGCACCTCGGGGTCGACCGGCGAGCGGCCCCCCTGGCCGAAGAACTCCACCGAGCCGGAGAGCGCGCGCACCTCGTGCCGCAGCCGGTTGGGCAGCACCTGGTCGAGCTTGGTCAGCGCCCGGAGCGCGGCGTCGCCGCCGCCCGCGACCGCGCCACCGGCGCCGCCCCCGGCGCCCGCGAGCAGCGAGACCGCCGTGGCGATGGCCTCCTCGTCGTCGAGGAGGAGCGGCGGCAACTCCTGCCCCGGGCCGAGCTGATAGCCGCCACCGACGCCCTGACCTGCATGGACCGGATAGCCGAGCGCGCGCAGCCGCTCGACATCGCGCCGCACCGTGCGCGGCGTCACCCCGAGCCGCCCGGCCAGTTCGGGACCGGTCCAGATCCGCCGCCGCTGGAGCAGCCCGAGCAGCGTGAGCACCCGCTCCGTCGTACCGCGCTCGGCCCCGCCCGTCGTATCCATGGCGGCCAGCCTGGCAGAGATGGCGGACCGATCCTGTCCGCCTGGGGTGTCACGGTGGGGGACATGGACGCAGACGAACTCGACTGGAACAGGACGCTGCGCGAGCAGTTGGAGTTCCACTGGAACCATCAGCTCCGGGCCCGGCTGGACGGCCTCACCGACGAGGAGTACTTCTGGTCGCCGGTGCCGGACGCCTGGAGCGTGCGGCCGCGCGGCACCTCGACGGCGCCCGTGCGGGCGGGTGCCGGGGGCCTCACGATCGACTACGGCTTCCCCGTGCCGGAGCCGGCGCCCTTCACCACGATCGCCTGGCGGCTCGGCCATGTCGTGGTGGGCGTGCTCGCGGCCCGCAACGCGGCGCATTTCGGCGCGCCGCCCGCGTCGTACGACACCTGGGAGTACGCGGACGGCGCCGCCACCGCGCTCGGGCAGCTCGACGAACAGCTCGACGTCTGGCGGACCGGGCTGGCCGGCCTGGGGGACGCCGGGCTGCGGGTGCCGGTGGGGGCGAAGGAGCCGTACCCGGATGCGCCGATGGCCACGTTGGTCCTGCACATCCACCGGGAGCTGATCCACCATCTCTCCGAGGTCTGCCTGCTGCGGGACCTCTATCTGCACACCTATCCGGACAAGACCAAGCAGTCGGCCACGAACACGGCCACGAACACGGCCACGAACACGGCCACGAACACGGCCACGGCCATGGCCACGAAATCGCCTACGAACGGAGCGACCTGATGAGCCGCCACATCCAGATCACCTTCGACGCCCACGACCCGCAGGCGCTGTCGACCTTCTGGCGCGATGTCCTGGGCTATGTCCACCCCGGCCCGCCCGGGGTCGATCTGCCCGAGGGTGCCGACCCGCTGGCCGCGTGGGACGACTTCCTCGCGCGGGTCGGCGTACCGGAGGCGGACCGCAACACCCGGTCCGCCCTGGAGGACCCGGACGGGCAGGGCCCACGGCTCTTCTTCCAGCAGGTGCCGGAGGACAAGGTCGCCAAGAACCGCGTCCACCTCGACGTACGGGCCGCCCCCGGACTGGAGGGGGACGAGCGGATGGCGGCGCTGGAGGCCGAGTGCGACCGGCTCGTGGCGCTGGGAGCGTCGCGGCTGCGCCGCGACGAGCCCGCGCCTCCGATGAGCACGGGTTACATCGTGATGCGGGACCCGGAGGGCAACGAGTTCTGCCTCGACTGACCGCGGGCGTTCCCGGCGTCGTACGGGACGGGCGGGGCGGGGGCGGGGCGGCGCTGTGCGGGACGGACCGGGTGGGCGGGTGCGACGCGGCGTGGTCCGGCACGGTCCGGGCTGGCCCGGTCCGTAGGATCCGTGCCATGCCGGACGCCCCGCCCCACCCCGAGCCGTTCACCGCGCGGACCTCTCCCGCCGAGCTGGAGGACCTCCGCGCTCGGCTGCGCGCGACGCGCTGGCCGGACGCGCCCGAGGACGCCGGCTGGTCGCTCGGCACCGACCTCGCCCACCACCGCGAACTCGTCGCCCACTGGGCGGACGGATTCGACTGGCCGGCACAGGAGGCGGCCCTCGCCCGCTTCCCCCGCTACCGCGTCCGGCTCGGCGGCCTCGGGATCCACTACGCGCATGTGCGGGCCGACGCGAAGGCCGGGCCCGTGCTGCCGCTGATCCTCAGCCACGGCTGGCCGGACTCGTTCTGGCGGTACTCGAAGGTCATCCCGCTCCTGACCGATCCGGGCGCGCACGGTGCCGACCCCGCCGACGCGTTCGACGTGGTCGTCCCCGACATGCCGGGCTACGGGTACTCCGACGCCCCCACGGGCCCGCCCCTCGACTCCATCGCCGTCGCCGGTCTGTGGGCCGAGCTCATGGGCGTGCTCGGCTACGACCGGTTCGGCGCGGCGGGAGGCGACATCGGCAGCCATGTGAGCCGCTACCTCGCACTCGACCACCCCGACCGGATCGTTGCCGTGCACCGTACGGACGCGGGGGTGCCCTTCTTCGCCGGCGACCGGGCCGAGCTCTCCCCCGAGGAGCGCGCCTGGTTCGACAACGCGGCGGCCTGGGGCGCGGCGGAGGGCGCGTACGCCGCCATGCACCGTACGAAGCCGCAGACCGCCGCCTTCGGGCTCATGGACTCACCCGCCGGGCTCGCCGCGTGGATCGTCGAGAAGATGCGGGCGTGGAGCGACTCCGACGGCCATGTCGAGCGGAGCTTCACCAAGGACGAGATCCTGACGAACGTCACGCTCTACTGGCTGACGGGGACGATCGGTTCGTCGATGCGCATGTACGGCGCGAACGCCGCGATTCCGCCCGCGCAGCTCGCCCGCCGGGTCGAGGTGCCGTCGGGGTTCTCGCTGTTCCCCGGCGACATCGTGCGCCCGCCGCGCGCGTGGCTGGAACGCACGGCGAATGTCGTGCATGTGACCGAGCCGCCGCGCGGCGGTCACTTTGCGGCGTTCGAGGAGCCGGAGCTGTACGCGGAGGAACTGCGCGCGTTCTTCCGCCCGTACCGCCCGCCGGCGCTGGACTGAACGCGCCCCGGATACGACCCCGGCCCGCACCGGCGAAGCGCCACCACGACACCGACACCCCGGCGCCCCGGGCCTCTTGGGCGCTCGCTCTTCCCGCCGCGAGCGCGCGCGGCGACCGCCTGCGCCTGGTGCCCTGCGTGCGCGCTCGTCCCGCCGTGAGTACGGCGGTGCCACCGGCGCCCGGCGCGCATGCTC
>NZ_BMMV01000019.1 GCF_014646115.1 Streptomyces camponoticapitis
ACCATGACCTGGCCGCTGTCGGGCCGGTCGAGACCGGCCGCGCACTGGAGAAGAGTCGACTTGCCGGAGCCGGAAGGCCCCATGACGGCGGTGAAAGAACCGGCGGGGAGAGTCAGCGACACACCGTCGAGGGCGGTCACGGCGTTCTCGGCCGTGCCGTAGACCTTGCGCACATTCGCCAGCCGGAGGGCTTCGGAGCTCCGGGTCGGGCGGCTCGTGTTCTTACGACGCATCATGATCGTTCCTTCCGTCGGACACCCTCTGTGCCTCGGGTAAGACGCTACGGAGGACGGACTTCGATCACATTGGGCGTACGGCCCCAAGTCGGAGGTGTCGCTGAATACACCCGCCGCTGGGGCCACCCCCCGATGCCGATCGCCGCGAGCAGGGGCAGCAGCCCCGCCACCCGTACCCACCAGCGGTGCCCGCACACGATCAGACCCACGGCCGGACCGCCGAGCGCCGAGCGCCGACCACACGATGTGGTTGTCCACCGGCACGGTCACCGTGGCGGAGCCCAGCTCCAGGGTGCCCACGGCCCCACTGGACCCTTCCGCGCAGCGCCCAGGCGGCGAGGGCGAGAGGTGCGATCTTGAGCAGTTCCTCGGCCGTCGGAGCCGTCGTCCACATGACGGTGTCCATGACCGTACGCATCGACGTCTCGTCGGCGGCGGCCACTTGACGGGTGACCAGCGTCTCGATCAGGACCGAGAAGACGCCGCAGCCGTACGCCCCCACTGATCCCCTCCGCCCTCCTCGCCGCCACCTTCGCCTTCGAGGGCACGGAGGAAACCCCGCCGACTGACCGGCCGCCGGAGATCGGAGACCGTCCCAACGGCGAACGCGCACGAGGCACGTTGTGAAGCCTGCGGTGAGCCACGAGAACCCCGCGGGTACATACGCCCGAAGATCTCCGCGTCAGCCCGGTTGCGGCGGTTCCGGTTGGGTGGGTGGGGATGGGAGTTCGGAGAGGACGATCGCGCTGGACGGCACCGTCCGTCGTTGTTCCAGTAACCGGGAGAGGGCGCTGTACAGGTCCTCCTCCGTCATGTACGCCTCGCGGGCCAGCACCAGGCGGGCGCGGACCTCCAGGTCCTGCCAGGCGTATCTGCGGCGCAGGTTGGCCAGTTGCCGTGCCTCCGCCCGCAGGAACGCCGCCCCCGAGGAGAAGCCCGCGGCGAGCAGGGCGAGAATCGCCGCCGGTACCCGTGCGTCGGGCGAGGTGAGGCCCGCGGCGCCGGAGACCGCCGCCAGTACGGCGGCGGGGAAGCCCAGCATCAGATGGGTGGCGTTCCAGAACTTGCCCCGCCGCTGGGCCCGTCGCGCGCCGACGCCGGCTTCGACGGCGATCCTCTCGACCTCTCCCGTCAGATGCCGCATCTGAGTCATGGCGCCGCTCGGCTCCATCGCGTTCCCCTCGTCGCTCCGGCCACGTCCGAACGCCCGTTATCCTCGCCGTTGGAATCGCGCGAGACCAGGCGTGGACGAGGAGCCCGGCACATGACCACCGAGACCACCGACACCCGTGTGGACCCGCCCCACCGCGGCGGTGAGCGCGAGACCCTGCGGGCCTATCTCGACTACCACCGCGGCACCCTCGCCATGAAGTGCGCCGGGCTGAGCGACGACCAGTTGCGGGAGCCTTCGATGGCGCCCTCGGCGCTGTCCCTGCTGGGGCTCGTACGGCATATGGCCGAGGTCGAACGCGCCTGGTTCCGGCGGGTGTTCGAGGACAACGCGGCGCCGATGGTGTGGTCGCCCCCGGGCGTTGTCGATTTCCAGAGGGCGTACGACGCGAGCGCCTCGACCCGGTCCGAGGCGTTCACCGCCTGGGAGGCAGAGGTCGAGACGTCGCGGCGGATCGAACGCGCGGCGGACTCACTCGACCTGACGGGACATCAGCCGCGGTGGGGCGAGGACGTGTCACTGCGGATGGTGATGGTGCACGTCCTGCTGGAGTACGGCCGCCACAACGGCCACGCGGACCTGCTCCGCGAGGGCCTCGACGGGACCGTCGGAGCGTAGCCCTCAACGGCCCAGCCGCTTGCGCACCATCGACGTCAGCGCGGTCAGCTCCGGGACGCGCAGCAGGCGGGCCATCGCCAGGAAGACCAGCAGCAGCGCCGTTCCGCCCGCCGTCAGGGACAGCAGGGACGGCAGCGCGCCGCCGCCCAGTTCGCGGGTCAGTACGTACGCCACCGCTCCCGCCGCCAGTGCCGCCGGGAGCGAGGCCGTGATCAGCCGGGCGTAGGTGCGCAGGACCCGGCCGCCGTCCAGGTCGCCGCCCAGGCGGCGGCGCAGGCGGCGCCAGGCGATGCCGACGCCGAACGCGTAGCCGAGGCCGTACGACGCGGCCATGCCCACCACCGCCCAGCGCGGTGGGAGGAGCGCGAAGCAGAGCGCGGACGCGGCGGCGTTGACCAGAGCCACAACGAGCGTGTTGTAGAAGGGGGTACGGGTGTCCTCGTACGCGTAGAAGCCCCGCAGCACCACGTACTGCACGGAGTACGGGATCAGGCCGAGACCGAACGCCATCAGCGCGAAGCCGATGCCGCGTGCGCCCTCCTCGCCGGAGCCCGCGTAGAGCAGCGTCGCCATCGGGACCCCCAGCGCCAGGAAGGCGAAGGCGCACGGGACGATCGCGACGGCCGAGGTCCGCAGACCGTACGAGATGTCGTCGCGCACCGCCGCCACGTCACCGTCGACGGCCGAACGGGAGATGCGCGGGAGCACGGCCGTCATGACGGAGACGGTGATGATGGCCTGCGGCATCTGCCAGAGGAGCAGGGCGTAGTTGTACGCGGTGATGCCGGTGCCGGTGAAGCCCGCCCGCTCGGCCGCCGCGCCCGCCTTGGTGGCGAGTTGGGTGACGACGACCATGCCGAGCTGGTTGGCGAGCACGAAGAGCAGCGTCCACTTGGCGAGGCCCATCGCCTTGCCGAGTCCGTGGCCCCGGAAGTCGAGGCGCGGGCGGAGCCGGAAGCCGGCGTCGCGCAGATACGACAGCATCGCGAGCGCCTGGACGGCGAGACCGAGCAACGTGCCGATGCCGAGGAGCCGTACGCCCTCCGGGGTGACCGTGGCGGGCGTGACACCGGAGCCGGTGAAGCCGCCGAAGGCCCAGATGAAACCGCCGAACGCCGCGATGATCACTACGTTGTTGAGGACCGGGGTCCACATCATCGCGCCGAACCGGCCGCGCGCGTTGAGGATCTGGCCGAGGACGACATGGGCGCCCATGAAGAACATGGTCGGCAGGCAGTAGCGGGCGAAGGCCACGGTGACGGCCATCCGGCGCGGGTCGTCCGCGATCTCCGGTGACATCAGGTGGACGAGGAGCGGCGCGGCGACGACGCAGAGCGCGGTGACGGCCGCCAACACGACCATGACGAGGGTGAGAAGGCGGTTGGCGTACGCCTCGCCCCCGTCGTCGTCCTTCTTCATGGCGCGGACGAGCTGCGGCACGAAGACGGCGTTCAGGGCGCCACCCCCGACGAGGACGTAGATCATGGTGGGAAGGACGTTCGCGACCTGGTAGGAGTCGTTGAGCGTGCCGACGCCGATGGCCGCGGCCATGACCAGGGTGCGGGCGAATCCGGTGATACGCGAGACGATCGTGCCGGCCGCCATGAGCGCGCTGGACCTGCCGATCCCGGACGGCGCCGGGGCGGGCGAAGCGGGGGCGGAGCCGGGCGGCGGGGGTGGCCGCCGCTCTTGGATGGCCTCCGGGGGCAGTCTCAGAGTGACGGTGTCTCGGTCGTACGGCGCGCTCATGCGCACACTCTTTCACCCGCACGACAGCCCGATGATCAGCTCACACGTACCGCGCGAACTCGTCCAGCGTCCGCAGGACCTCCGTCTCGTCGCCCGGCGGCAGTTGCAGCACCACCTCCTCCACGCCCAGGTCCGCGTAGTGCGCCAGTTTGCCCGGGTCGGGGCGGACCGCGTACGGGACGACGTGGAGCGCTTCCGGGGGGCGGCCCGCCGACTCCCAGGCTTTGCGCAGCACGGGGATCGACTGCCCCAGGCCCCGGCCGCCGATCGGGAGCCAGCCGTCGGACTGTTCGGCGATGCGGGCGAAGAGCTTGGGGCCGGCCCCGCCGCCCACCAGAATGCGCGGGGCGCCGTTCGCCGGTTTCGGATGGGCCTCGCTGGGGCGTACGGAGGCGAACTCGCCCTCGTAAAGCGTCGGTTCGGGCGCCCACAGCGCGCGCATCAGGGCCAGTCGGTCCCAGCCGAGTTCGCGCCGCGTCGTCCAGCCCACACCGTGGTCCGCCGCCTCTTCCTTGTTCCAGCCGAAGCCGATCCCGAACGTGAAGCGTCCGCCGGACAGATGGTCGAGCGTCGCGACCCGCTTGGCGAGGTCGATCGGGTCGTGCTGGGCGATGAGCGTGACGCCGGTGGCGAGAGCGAGCCGGTCGGTGACGGCAGCCGCCTGGGCGAGCGCGACGAAGGGGTCGAGGATACGGCCGTACTCACGCGGCAGGTCACCGCCAGCCGGGAACGGGGTGGTCCGCTCGACCGGGATATGGGTGTGCTCGGGCAGATAGAGCCCGGCGAAGCCGCGCTGCTCCAGCTCACGCGCGAGCCGCACCGGGGCGATCGTCTCGTCGGTGAGGAAGATGGTGGTCGCGATCCGCATACGGGCGTTCTCTCCTCAAGGGCGTTCCAACAACGGGGCGGCGGCGTACACACCTGTGCCCGGGGCCGGGGACAGCCATGCCGGCCCGCTCCGCCGTGTTCCCCCTTCCCCCGCGATCACCGGCAATGTCCGCACCATCTCCCGACCCCCTTCCCTTGTACGGCCGTTCACGACTCAATACCAGGGTTCGAAACCACCACTCCTGTCCCTCTCGAACCCTGGGGAGCCGTCCGCATGTGCAACGACCACACGGAACACGCGATGGGCAGACGCGGTCTGCTCGTGACGGGGGCCGCCGCGGCCCTTACGTTGGGGAGCGTGAGCTTCGCGAACGCCGCCCCCGGCACCGGCAGCGACGGCAGCGCCTCCGGCGGTACGGAGACCAGGACCGTCAGCGGCACCCTGCCGCCCGGCTCCCCCGACTTCGTCCATCTGCCCGTCGACGTCCCGCGCGGCGTACGTGAGATCCGCGTCGCGTACACCTACCAGCGGCCGACCGTCCCCGCCGGCACCCAGGGCAACGCCCTCGACATCGGCATCTTCGACGAGCGCGGCACCGCTCTCGGCGGCGAGGGCTTCCGGGGCTGGTCCGGCGGCGCGCGTACGGAGTTCTTCATCCGTGCCGACGAGGCGACCCCCGGCTATCTGCCCGGCCCGGTGCGCTCCGGGAAGTGGCACATCGCGCTGGGCCCGTACACCGTCGCGCCCGAAGGTCTCGCGTACGAGGTGACGATCACCCTCACCTACGGTGAACCCGGCCGCACGGTACGCCCGGTCCACCCGCCGGAGCGTGCGAAGGGGCGCGGGCGCGCCTGGTACCGGGGCGACTGCCACCTCCACTCCGTGCACTCGGACGGCAGGCGCACCCCCGCGGAGATCGCGGCGGGCGCGCGGGCCGCCGGGCTGGACTTCATCAACTCCAGCGAGCACAACACCTCTTCGGGCCACGCCGCGTGGGAGGGGCTGTGGGGCGACGACCTGCTCATCCTCACCGGTGAGGAGATCACCACCCGTAACGGCCACGTCGTGGCCATCGGCATGGACGCGGGCACGTTCGTCGACTGGCGCTACCGCGCCCGGGACAACCGCTTCGGGCACTACGCCCGCGAGGTACGGCGGGCAGGCGGTCTGGTCGTGCCCGCGCACCCGCACGCCACCTGCATCGGCTGCAACTGGAAGTTCGGTTTCGGCGACGCCGACGCGGTCGAGGTGTGGAACGGCCCGTTCACCCCGGAGGACGAGGTCGCCCTCGCCTCCTGGGACAACACCCTTGTGTCGTCGGCCCGTTCGGGACGGCCGTGGACACCGGCGATGGGCAGCAGCGACGCGCACCGCGACCCCGATCCGATCGGCACACCGCAGACCGTCGTCCTCGCCGACGAGCTGTCCCGCGAGGCGATCCTGGCCGGCATCCGCGCGGGCCGGAGCTACATCGCGGAGTCGTCGGCGGTGTCCCTGACCTTCGGCGCCTCGGGCGGTCGCGGCCGGCACGCGGGCATAGGTGAGCGGCTGCGGGTGAAGGACGACGACCCGGTGACGGTGCGTCTGGAGGTCACCGGCGCCCCGGCGGGCAGTTCGGCGCGCATCGTCACCGATCAGGGGACGCTGCACACGGCCGAGCTGCCGGCGTCGGGCACCGGCACGGTGGAGTGGCGTACGACGGCCGAGTACGCGACCTACGTACGCGCCGAGGTACGCCGCCCGTCGACGCTCCCGGGGCTGCCCGGGAACTTCGTGGCGCTGACCAATCCGGTGTTCCTTGGCGGCGAAGGCGCGTAGGTCCTGTCCGCCGGGTGGGTTTTCGCGCACCGGCCCGGGGCACCTGGCACGGTGCCTCGCCGCGTTGTCGGACTCGTCCACGTACGTCCAGTACGAGGACGATCCTCCGCCTTGCGACGCACCGCACCACGTGACATCAGCCGCTCCGCGGCGGGCCCGGGCCGATCCGCGAAGATCCGCCGGACAGGACCTGGCCGACCGCCGGTTCGCACCGGCCCGGGGCCGTCCGGTGCACCGCACCGGGCGCCCCGGGGCCGTCCGCCCGGGCGGGGGGCGGCGGTCTCACTGCCAGGGGTCGGTGAAGGACCGGCCTGCCACCGGCTTGGCGATCAGCGCGATGGCGATGAAGAAGCCGACCTGCCCGATGGCGTTCATCAGCGTCGCGAGCGCCTTGGGGTCGTAGAGCTCGGCCGCCCGGGCGTAGAGCTCGTCGGAGACGCGCTCACCGTCCGCCGACGGCTGGAGCACCGCTTCCACCAGCGCCAGCGCGGCACGCTCGGCGCTGTCGAAGTACGGCGAGTCCTGCCAGGAGGCCACCGAGGTGATCTGCTCCTCCGTCGCCCCGGCCTTCCGCAGGAAACCCGTGTGCAGAACGGTGAGGTAGGTGCTGGCGACGATCTGGCCCGCGCGCAGCTGGACCAGGCTGATCGTGGTGCGCGGTACGGAGCCGTTGCCGACGGCCTTGAACAGCGCCGCCGACACCTCCGCGAGCTCGGGGACGAGCTTCGACGGGTCCTCCGCCAGCCGGGGGCCCTTCGGTGCCACCTGGGTGATCGAACGTGTTTCCATGGCCGTCTCCTCAAGATTTTCCTGATCTCCGCCGAACCGGCGCGTCCGCTGTCGCGTTCAGTGGCGCTTTCGCTGTGTTGACGGATGCCGGCGCGCAGATGTGACCGATGGGCTGTCCGGATCCCGATTTACCCGAAGGGGTCGTGTCCTTTACCGTGTCGAGGGCTTGTGCAGACCCCCGCCCAAGGCTGACGCCACCACTCCGGACAAGGCAGACTGTCGGGGGCGATACCGGCAGTTCGGGGGCAGGGAGAGCTATGGACCGTGACAGCGGGCCGCGCGTACCGGAGCAGCGGGCTCGGGCCACACCGAACACCACGACGAACACCGCGATGGACAGCACCACGGGCGACATCGCGAGCGGCACCAGGAAAAGCGCACCGGGACCGGTCAGCGTGGCCGACAGCGCCCCCGAGGAAACGACACCCACACCCGGCACCGAGCTGCGCTTCGGCGTACTCGGCCCCGTACGCGCCTGGCGTGGCGGCGAACCGCTGCCCTCCGGTTCGCCCCAGCAGCGCGCGCTGCTCGCCGCCCTGCTTCTGCGTGAGGGCCGTACCGCCACCGCCGGCGAACTGATCGACGCGATCTGGGGCGAGTCCGCCCCCTCGCAGGCGCTCGCCGCCGTACGGACGTACGCCTCCCGCCTGCGCAAGGTCCTCTCCCCTGGGGTGCTGGTCAGCGAGTCGGGCGGCTACGCCCTCCACACCGGACCCGACGCGCTGGACCTGAGCGTGGCGCAGGAGCTGTCCGCCGCCGCCGAGAAGGAGCGGACGGCGGGGAACCGCCAGCAGGCCCGGGTACTGATCAACAAGGCGCTGGGCCTGTGGGACGGTGAGCCCCTGGCCTCCGTCCCCGGTCCGTACGCGGAGACCGAGCGCGCCCGGCTCGACGAGTGGCGCCTCCAACTCGTCGAGACCCGCCTGGACATCGACCTGGAGCTGGGCCGGCACGCGGAGGCCGTCTCCGAACTCACCGCGCTGACCGCCGCGCACCCGCTGCGCGAGCGCCTGCGCGAACTGCTCATGCTCGCCCTCTACCGCAGCGGCAGGCAGGCCGAGGCACTGGCCGTGTACGCGGACACGCGCCGCCTCCTCGCCGACGAACTCGGTGTGGACCCGCGCCCCGAACTCGCCAGGCTCCAGCACCGCATCCTCCAGGCAGACGCCGAACTGGCCCGCCCCGTGGAGGAGACAGCGCCGGTCGTGACGTTCACGCGGCCCGCCCAACTCCCCGCCACGGTGCCGGACTTCACCGGCCGGGAGCTGTTCGTACGGGAGCTGGGCAGGCGCCTCGCGAGCGCCGAGGGATCGGTGATGGCGGTCTCCGCGCTCGCCGGTATCGGCGGCGTGGGCAAGACGACGCTCGCCGTGCATGTCGCGCACGCGGCCCGACCGCGTTTCCCCGACGGCCAGTTGTACGTGGACCTCCAGGGCGCGGGTGCGCGGTTCGCCGAACCGGAGGCCGTACTGGGGTCGTTCCTGCGGGCGCTCGGCACGCCCGACTCCGCGATCCCGGACTCGCTGGACGAACGCTCCGCGCTGTACCGCTCGGCGCTGGACGGCCGCCGGGTGCTGGTCCTGCTCGACAACGCGCGTGACGCCGCGCAGGTACGCCCGCTGCTGCCCGGTACGGAGGGCTGCGCCGCGCTCGTCACCAGCCGGGTGCGGATGGTCGACCTGGAGGGCGCCCACTTGGTCGACCTCGACGTGATGTCGCCGGAGGAAGCGCTTCAGCTCTTCACCCGCATCGTCGGTGAGGAGCGCGTCAGCTCCGAGCGCGAGGCCGCGCTGGACGTGGTCGCCGCCGTACTGGACCTGCCGCCGCACGAGACCGAGGACCTGCTGGAGTCCCTGGTGGACACCTCCCTGGTCGAGTCCGCGGCGCCCGGCCGCTACCGCTACCACGATCTGGTGCGGCTCTACGCGCGTGCCTGCGCCGACCGCGACGAACAGCCGCCCACCGGTATCGACCTGGCGCTCTTCCGGCTGCTGGATTTCTATCTGGCGACGGCCGCGCGGGTGTACACGATCGAACGGCCGGGCGACCGGCTCAAGGACCATCTGGAGCCGACGGAGTACGAGGGCCTGGTCTTCACCGACCGGCACGAGGCACAGGACTGGCTGTATGCGGAGGCGGACTGCCTGCTGGCGTGCGCCCGGCAGGCGGCGGGCGGGGCCCGGCTGCGGGTCGCCGTCGATCTGCTCTGGGCGGCGCAGGACCTCGCCGAGTCGGGCGCCAACTCCAAGTCGTACGAGACGGCGGCCCGTTCGGCGCTCGCCGCGGCACGCGAGGCGGGCGACGCCCGTACGGAGGGGCGGGCCCGGACCTCGATGACCAACGTCCATCTGGTCGCGGGCCGTTACGAGGAGGCCGACGAGGAGGCCCGGCAGGCGGCGGCGCTGGCGGAGTCCGTACAGGACCCGGCGCCGGTCTACTGGTCGGACAACGACCGGGGCATCATCGCCCTCGGCCAGGGCCGCTTCAAGGACGCCGAGGCGCATCTGCTCAAGGCGATGGAAGGCTCCCGCGCCGATGGCAACCGCCCCGGCGAGGCGAGCGCCCTGTGCAACCTCTCGCGCATCCAGCACTCCCTGGGCCGTACGTCACGGGCCATAGCGCTGGCCGAGCAGGGGGTCCAGGTCTACGACAGCATCGGTCACACGCTGCGGCTCTCCAACGCCCGCTTCGCGCTGGGGATCGCGCTCACGCACGCCGGGCGGCACAAGGAGGCCCTGGAGCAACTCGCCCAGGCGCTTGAGGGGTTCGAGACCAACCGGCAGCGGCTGTGGGAGGGGACGACCCATTTCCGTATCGCCCAGGCTCATCTCGCGGCCAGGCGTGCCGCCTCGGCGGCGCAGCACGCCGAGCAGGCGCTCGCGATCGGCTGCATCGGCGGCGACCGGACGAGGGCCAACGTCCTGATCACGCTGGGCAAGGCGCTGGAGAACCTGGGGCAGGCGGACCGTGCGCGGGTGTGCTGGCGCGAGGCGCTCGCACTGCACGAGGAGTCGGGCGCGGCGGAGGCCGAAGAGGTACGGGAGTTGCTCGACGCCCCGCTCAGCGCGGCGTAGGGGTTACGAACCCGGCGCCGCGTGGTGCCTGATCTTCCTGTGGCACGGGGTCCGGTCAGGGGGGACGGGTCGGTCCGGTGGGGTGTCCGATGAGGTACGGGGTGCCCGGCCTGGGCGTTCATCGAATGTTTATGCTCGTTCGGCATGCTCCAGTGCATATTCGATCCGTCGCCTCGGGGGGCAGACGGGTCGCTTGGGACCACCACTTCCCCTAGGGGACGGGCGGTCCCCCCAGGCCTTCTGCCCGGCGACCTCGGGGGAGTATCCGGGCAGAAGGCCGCCTTCCGTCAGTCGTAGGGCGACCCAAGGGGAAGCGATGAGCACCGAGAAGAACGCCGAAGACATCACCACTCAGGGCGATCACCACGCGCCGGCACCGCCGAAGGACGGCGCGACCACGCTGGGCGACCACCACGCGCCCGCACCACCGAAGGACGGCGCCACCACCCAGGGCGACCACCACGCGCCCGCACCGCCGAAGTAGCAGGCGGGCAGGACCGGGTGACGGTCGCGGCGGCGGGGGAGGGGAGCTGCCGCGACCGTGCTCAGCCGTCCGGGGGTGGCTGGGCCAGGGGCCACCCGGTCCAGGGGGCGTGAGAAGACAGAAGAACGACGGAAGTCGGGACCGTTCAGGGGGCCCCGCCGACCGTCGTTCTTCTGTCTTCTGTTCTTTCAGCTGTTGTCCTGGGTCCTCAGGTGGCGAGGCGGACGACGTTGTCGACCTTGCACTCGCCGCCTGACGCGCCGTCGTCGTTGGACAGGTCGACCGCGGTGACCTCGATGGTCTTGGTGCCGCCGGCGAGGACGTCCGGGATGCTGCCGACGGTGTTGCCGACCGTCGCGCCGGCCGAGTCGGTGAAGTCGACCGTGAACGAGTAGGAGTACTCCACCGAGCCGCTGTTGTTCGCGGTGACCTCGGCGACGAAGCCGCGGGCGGTGTCGTACTTGCAGCTGTCGATGGTCAGGTCGCGGCCCGCGTCGGCCGTGCTGCCGCCCGTCACGGAGCCCCCGGTGGTGGAGGAGCCCGACGTGCTGTCGTAGTCGCTGTCGTAGTCGTCGTCGTAGTCGCTGTCCGAGTGGCTGCCGCCGCTGCTGCTACTGCTGGAGCTGCTGCTGGAACAGCCGCCGCCACTGGAGCCGCGTGCGCCGGTCAGCGCGAACACGGCGATGCCGAAGACGGCTATGGCGCGGACATGGCGGATTTTCACTTCAACCCCCGTTGAATATGGTGCGGTTGCTCATGATTGGTGGTCTTTTGTCGAGCGCATGTCACCCTAGCAGCAGGTGGGAGGGCTCCCTGCACGGGACCAAATCTGGCGGCCCTTGGTTCCCGGGCGTAGCGTCGGAATTTGGAAGCCGTGCGCTCCGCACGCTCGTCCAAGGAGGCCGTCGATGGTCCGCAACATCATCGGGTCGGTCCTCGCCGTCATCGGGGCCGCCGGGGCCGTGGCGAGCCCGTTCCAGGCCTGGTACAACGGCCGGCACGGCCAGGACTACCGCGTCGAAGACCTGTTCAACGGGATCACCGGCACCGGCTCCGACCTGTGGGTCTCGCTGTTTCTGCCGTTCGTCTTCGCGGCTCTGGTCACCCTTGTCGGGCTGGTGCTGCGCTCACGGCTGGTGGTGGCGCTCTCCGGACTGATCGTGCTCGGCTTCAGCATCCTGTGGATGGTCCGGCAGGCGCAGGACACCGGGAGCCTCACGCTGGACGGTGACGGTGACGGCATCGGTCTCGGCGTCCTCGCCGCGCTGGGCGGAGGGGCGCTGCTGCTGATCGCGGCGGCGGTGATGAGCGGCCGGCCGCGCCGCGGAGTCGGCCGCGGCGGTCATCGGTACGTGGGGGACGACCAGGCCCCCAAGCGGTACCACGAGCCGTACGGGGAGGTGGAACAGCAGCCGTACGAACCCTATGAGCCGTACGAGCCCTACGGCCGGAGTGAGGGGTACGACCGGGACCGGTACGAGAACGAGCCGCCCGCCGGCCCGCCCCCGACGGGGAGCACGGCGCAGCGCGCCTGGCCGCCGCAGCCGCAGTCCTGGGACACCAGGGAGCAGCCGTGGGCACCGCCACCGCCGGACGACACCAGCCGCCGCCGGTGAGGGAGTTGACCCACCTCGATCGGGACCCTGCCCCCGCGTCTCAGCGGTTGCCGCGGCCCGTGGCCGTCCCCTTGATCGCGTCCAGCGCGTACACACAGCGGTCCTTGCTGCACGCGTACACGACTCCCCCGCGCGCCACCGGCGAGCCCGTGATCTCGCCGCCCGTCGCCAGCTTCCAGCGGAGCTGTCCCCCGCCGGCGTCCAGTGTGTAGAGGACATGGTCGGCCGAGCCGAAGTGCAGTCTGCCGTCGGCCACCACGGGTGCGCCGACGACCTCGCCGCCCGCCGCGAAGCGCCACTTGGGCGTGCCGGCGACGGCGTCGAGCGTGTAGAGCGCGCTGCCGCTGCCCACGTGTACGTTCCCGGCCGTGACCAGGACCGGTTCGAGTGACTGGCGGGCCTCGGTGGCGATGCGCCAGCGGTCCTTGCCGGTGGTGGCGTCCAGCGCGTACACCGTGCCGAGATAGTCGGCGAGATACACACCGCCGCCGGTCACGGCGGGACCCGGCGCGAAGGCGGGCGGCGAGAGGAAGACGGCGGGGGCCTCGAAGTGCCAGCGGACATGGCCGCTCGCGATGTCGATCGAGAGCACGCGGGTGCCGGCGGAGACGTACACGTGACCGTCCGGCGCGGGCACCAGGCGAATCGGTACGCCACCGCAGGCCGCGCCGTCGCCGATGGGGTACGACCAGCGCTCGCTGCCGGTGCGCGCGTCGAGCGCCCTGAGGCGGGCGTTCTGCCATACGTACACCATGCCGTCGAAGATCGCGGGCCCCGCCTCCGGTGTCTCGAAGTCGGTCTGGGCGCCGGTGAGTTCCCACAGCTTCTCGCCGTTGGACGCCTCCCACGCCTGGACACCGCCGCCGCGCGTACCGGTGACGACCGTGCCCCGGTCGGTCTTGAGCGAGTACACCCACGCGTCGGTCTGGAGCCGCCAGCGCTCGGTGCCGTCCTTGCCGTCCAGCGCGTACAGCGTGGGGCCGTCGGAGGCGTGGATACGGCCTCCGGCGACGGCCATCGCCCAGGCGACGTCGCGCGTCTTGAACTGCCGGCGGCCACTGCCGACGTCCAGCGCGTGCACCTCGAACGAGGTGACGTAGAGCAGATCGCCGTCGACGACGGGGGGGCCCCAGACGTCGTTGGACATCCGGAAGCGCCAGGGCCGCCAGCGGCCGGGTGCGGCGCCGCCGTCGGGGGCCGCCGGTGCCGTCATCGGCGGCCCGGCGGGGGCGACGGCACTGGTGGGCAGCTCGCCGCCGGTCAGCCCGGCGGGCGGCCGGATCCAGCCGGTGGCCGGTCCGGCGTCGGCGGAGGCGGCGCCGGCGCCACGGCGGTCGGAGGCGCGGGGGCCGGGGCCGATCGGGACCGGGGAGCCGGAGAGCCTGACGGGGCCGCCGGGGCCCGGTACGACAGCCGCGGGCACGCCACCGCCACCGCCCTGATTGCCTCGCCGGCCGCCCTGGCCCTCGCCGTCGCGGCGCCACGCGGAATCCCAGTCGGGCGCGTGCGCGGGTGGCGGCGGGTGGTGGGAGGGCGGCGGCGGTACGGGCGGACGCGCGGCAGCGGCGGCGGCAGCCGCGTTGATGCGCCCGCCACCCCGCCGTTCCTCGATCATCTCGGTCGCGGACGTGGGCAGCCAGGCCGAAGCCGTACCGCTGTCGTCGCTGCCCGAGGCGAACAGATGCGGCGCGAGCTGCGACTGGAGATCGGCGGGCGACGGGCGCTGCGTGGCGTCCATCTGCATGCACGACTCGATGAGGGGGCGCAGCTCCTCGGGCAGCCCCTCCAGATTCGGCCCTTCGCGCAGCAGCATGAAGACCGTCTCGACGGGGTTGGCCCCGTGGAAGGGCGCGTGCCCGGTGGCGGCGAAGACGAGGGTCGAGCCGAGCGAGAAGACGTCGCTCGCGCCCGTGACGCTCCGGGAGTCGCGCGCCTGCTCGGGCGACATGTACGCCGGGGTGCCGACGGCCACGTTGGTCATGGTCAGCCGGGTGTTGGAGACGCCGGAGGCGATACCGAAGTCGATGACGCGGGGTCCGTCCTCCACCACCAGCACGTTCGACGGCTTGAGGTCACGGTGGACCAGGCCCTCGCCGTGGATGGACTGGAGCGCCTCGGCGATACCGGCGGCCAGCCAGCGCACGCCCTGCGCGGGCAGCGGCCCGCACCGGTTGACCATCTCTTCGAGCGAGGGCGCGGGCACATAGGCGGTCGCGAGCCACGGCACGGCGGCCCGGGGGTCGGCGTCCACCACGGCGGCCGTGTAGAAGCCGCTGACCGCGCGGGCGGCCTCCACCTCGCGGGTGAACCGGACGCGGAACAGCTGGTCCTCGGCGAGTTCGGTGCGCACGGTCTTGATCGCCACGCGCCTGCCCGAGGCCGAGCGCGCGAGATAGACGAGACCCATACCGCCGGCTCCGAGGCGTCCCAGCACCTCGAAGGGCCCGATGCGTCTCGGATCGTGCTGCGTCAGCTGCTCCACTTGCCTGCCACCTCCCCGTACGGGCCACCAAGGTACGGCCCCCTGCCCCCTGATTCTTCCTGTCTGGCTCGTTGGTTGCGAACCCGGGGGCGGATCGGGGTGTCTCACCCCGTTTCGGACAGGAAATGAGCGAACGGCCTCGTACGGAGTGAGTATCACGCCCGCACCAGTCTTGACGCGTACTGGCCAACGCGGGTTGCTCCGCTTTCCGCCCCGGGGGCCGGGCCCGATCCGAACGACAGCCCCTAGGCCGCCGCCGGCTCGGCCAGGACGGCGAAAACCGCGCCCTGGTTGTCGGCGAGGACGGCGATCCGGCCGTACGGGGTGTCGGCGGCGGACTCCCGGATCCGGCCGCCCAGCCGTACGGTCTCGGCGACCGTCTCGTCGCAGTCCGCCACGGAGAAGTAGACGAGGAAATGCCCCGGCATCTCCTTGGGGAATGCGTCGGTGATGACACTTCGCCCGCCGATCGCGCTGTCGGTCCCCGGCTCGGACCCCGCGGGGGACCAGGTACGGAAGTCGGCCGGTTCGTCCGGGAGATCCTTCCCGACGAAGCCGAATACCGACTCGTAGAAGAGGTCGACGCTCTCCTTGTCCCTCGTATAGACCTCTGTCCAGCAGAAAGATCCCGGCTCACCCTGCTTTTCGAAGCCGGAGTGCGCACCGGCCTGCCAGAGGCCGAAGACCGCGCCGCCGGGATCGACGCCCTGTGCCATCGTGCCGTACGGCCCGACGGCTGTCGGGTCCCTCACCATTCCGCCGCCGGCCTCCTTGATTCGCGCACTGAGCGCGGCGGCGTCCGATGTCGCGAAATAAACGCCCCAGGCGGTCGGCATACGCCCGTCCTGCTTCGCGGCGAGGGCGGCCACTCGCTTTCCGTCACTGAAAGCATTCGTGTAGTACCCGTATGCCGCACCGCCGTCCGCGCCGAATGTCCAGCCGAACAGCTCGCCGTAGAAACGCTTGCCCGCCTGGACGTCGGGAAGCGACACATCCACCCAGCAGGGCGTGCCTTCCGCGAATGCGGCCATGAGCCCGGATCCTTCCTGCGCGTGCGCACCACCCCAGGGGTGCGTCTTCCGGCCACGCTAATGGCGCATTCCGGTAGGCGCAGGGCGGGACAAATCGAACAATTGGCTAATTGTCTCCCGGTGAGGGCTTGTGCGCATTGAGTTGTCCACCGCGGTTGTCCACAGGCTGTTGATAACACTATTCCTGGTCACGGGCTCCGGCCGGGCCTCTTCCGGGCCCCGCGATCAGCGGGCGGTTCCCCATTTGCAGTCGGCCGAATCGCGCTCCGATCACCCCTCGGTAAGCTGACGGCATGACAGGACAAGTACGTACCGTCGACGGCCGCGTGGCCGGTCGGCGCGGCCAGGCGACGCGGCAGAAGCTGCTCGACTGCCTCAGCGAGATGCTCAGCACCTCGCCATATCGGGACGTCAAAGTCATCGACGTGGCCCGGAAGGCAGGCACTTCACCCGCGACCTTCTATCAGTACTTCCCGGACGTCGAGGGCGCTGTCCTTGAGATCGCCGAGGAAATGGCCAAGGAGGGCACCGGATTGACCGATTTGGTCTCCGGCCGCTCCTGGGCCGGTAAAGCGGGACGCCAGACGGCGGAAGAACTCGTAGAGGGATTCCTCGACTTCTGGCGCAAGAACGACGCGATCCTCAGGGTCATCGATCTCGGCGCCGCCGAGGGCGACAAGCGGTTCTACAAGATCCGCATGAAGATCTTGAGTTCGGTCACCAACTCCCTTACGGATTCCGTGAAGGAGCTCCAGTCCAAAGGCAGGGTCGACAAGGACGTCAACCCCGCCGCGATGGCCGGTTCACTGGTCGTCATGCTCGCCGCGGTGGCCGGGCACCAGAAGGGCTTCCAGACCTGGGGCGTGAAACAGGCCGAACTGAAGCCGAACCTGGCCCAGTTGGTCCATCTGGGCATCACGGGCAAGAAGCCGGCGAAGTAGCCGCGCCCACGGGCCTCCGTCCTGTCACGCCGGCGGGGATCAGTGAACTGATCCCCGCCGGCGCTCCCGTCTCACGGGTCGCGTCTCACGGGTCGGACGGCAGCACCCGCTCCACAAGGCCGCCGATCAGCCGCGCGGTCTCCTCCTCCGAGAAGACGCCGGGCAGCGTGAGCCGCTCCACCACCAGCCAGTTGGCGGCCAGGTAGATCATCTTGACCGCGTCGGCGTCACCGGGAAGCCCGGACGCCAGATGGTGCGTGACATTCTCCTCGACGTCCTCGGCCACGCGCGCGGTCAGCACGTCACGCAGCTCGGGACGCCGGGTGGCCTCCAGCCGCAGTTCGAGCAGAGCGAGGAACCCGGTCCGGAACGCGGCGACCCGCTTCACCACCAGCCGTACCAGCTCCGCCGTCCGCTCCCGCGTGGGAGGCCCGGCGACCATCTGGGCCGCGGTGGCCTCGTCCGGGATCAGCCGCTCGTAGACACGGTGGCCGACCTGATTGAGCAGCTCGTCCCGGCTGGCGAAGTAGTTGGACGCCGTCCCTTTGGGCACGCCCGCCTCGACATCGACGGCCCGGAAGGTCAGCCCACGGGCACCGTCACGGGCGAGCACCTCGATGGCGGCGTCGACGAGCGCGGAACGACGGGCCAGGTTCTGTCGCATCGGGGCGGTCACACCCTTCTCTGTTGACTCTTCGACTTGACTCTTTGACACCACTTCACGTGTAGTACTACACCCTAAGTGGCGGCGCGGCTCATGGCTTACGGCGCCGGTGCCCGGCCCGCGCGGTCGCGTCCCGCGGGGTTGAATGAGGCCATGAGCGGCGATGAGCAGCAGGCGTTTCGGGCGGCCCTTGAGGATCTGCGGGTCTGGGACAGCGGTCTGGCCGGTTTCGACCCCGAGGACGTGCCCGATCTGCCGATGGTCCTGTTCCAGCGGTGGTTCGTCGAGGCCGCCGCGAGCGGGCAGGTCGAGCCGCACGCCATGACCCTCGCGACCGTCGACGGTGAGGGTCGGCCCGACGTACGCACCCTGCTGCTGCACGACGCCGACGAGCGTGGATGGCACTTCGCGTCGCACGCCACCAGCGCGAAGGGCGGGCAGCTGGCGGCCCGGCCGTGGGCCGCGCTCGGGTTCTACTGGCCGACGCCTGGGCGGCAGGTGCGGGTGCGGGGGGCCGTGAGTGCCCTCGGGGAGGAGGAGAGCCGGGCCGATCTCGCCGTACGGTCCACCGGTGCGCTCGCCGCCGCGCTCACCGGACGGCAGAGCGAAGTCCTGGGCTCCGCGGAGGAGTTGGCGCGCGCCTCGCAGGCCGCGTGGGAGCGGGCGCGTTCCGAGCCGGACGCGGCCGTGCCGACCTGGACGCGGTACGTGCTGGCGGCCGACGAGGTCGAGTTCTTCCAGGGTGACGACCGGCGCCGGCACGTACGGCTCCGCTACCGCCGCGCGGACCCGGCCACCACCGGCGGCTGGTCGCGCGAGCTGCTCTGGCCGTAAGCCGTCAGACGGTTTCGAAGCGGTCGCGGGAGGACTCGATGTGGCCGATGTACCGGTGGGTCCAGTCGCACATCCGGTGGACCGTCTCCCGTAGGGCGAGGCCCGGTTCGGTGAGGGTGTACTCCACCTTCGGCGGCACCGTGGGGTACACCGTGCACTCGGCCAGGCCGTTGCGTTCCAGCATGCGCAGGTTCTGGGTGAGCATCTTGTGGCTGATGCCCTCGACCTCGTCGCGCACCTCGCCGAAGCGCAGGGTGCGCTCCCCCAGCGCCTCGATGATCAGCAGCGCCCACTTGTTCGCCACGTCCGAGAAGATCTCCCGCGCCAGTGAGTCCGCGCGGGTGAGGTCCGCGTCCTCGGGCGAGCCGCTGAGCTGCTTGGTACCCATCAGGTTCCCCAGTCACCGAAAAGTGCGTTCTTCCATGTGAGCGTTCACTCTCTTACGGTTCCCGAGTAACCACAAGAGACCAAAGAGCAGGACACCGAACAGAAGGCGGGCAGCAGCGTGGCCATCAACCTGGTGAACCCCACCGGACTTCCGGAGATCGACGTCTACCACCAGGTCGCCGTCGCGACCGGGTCGAAACTGGTCTTCCTGGCCGGGCAGGTCGCGTGGGACGCCGACGGGGCCACGGTCGGCGAGGGCGACCTCGCCGCCCAGGTCGAGCAGTGCTATCTCAACGTCGCCACCGCCCTGGCCGGGGTCGGCGCCACCTTCGAGGACGTGGCGAAACTGACCGTCTACGTCGTCGACTGGACCCCGGACAAGATGCCCCTGTTCCTGGAGGGGGTCGCCCGCGCGTCCGCGAAGCTCGGGGTGACCCCCGTACCGCCGGGCACTCTGCTGGGTGTCGCGGCCCTCGACGTACCCGAGCATCTGGTCGAACTCGAAGCGACCGCCGTCATCGACTGATCCGTCCGCCCTCCGGCCCCGGCGCACCGGACCCGGCGAGCCCGAGGGACGTCGGATTCGCGCCGCCTTCACAGCGTTTTCAGCCCCGTGGCGCAGGACTTACCCGCACGTAACCGATTCGCAATCGATTCCCATCTTGACCGAGACCCAACAAGTGCTCGCTCGATTACGCTCAGCTCTCATGGCCAGCGACATCGACCTCACCAACGACCGTCCCGTGTACGTCATCGGCGGTGGCCCAGGCGGTCTCGCCGTCGCCGCCGCGCTTCGCGCGCAGGGCGTACGAGCGGTCGTACTGGAGAAGTCCGAGGCCGTGGGGGCCTCCTGGCGCCGTCATTACGACCGGCTCCATCTGCACACCACCCGCAAGCTGTCCGCGCTGCCGGGACTGCCGATGCCACGGTCCTTCGGACGCTGGGTCTCGCGCGACGACATGGTGCGCTATCTGGAGAAGTACGCGGAGTTCCACGGTCTGGAGATCGTGACGGGCGTCGAAATCACCGGCATCGAGCGCTCGGCGGACGCGGAGAGCTGGCTGCTGCACGGGACCGGCGGCCGGGAGCTGACCGGGCGCGCCGTCGTCGTCGCCACCGGCTACAGCCACACGCCGCGGGTGCCGTCCTGGCCGGGCGCGCGGGAGTACGGCGGGGAGCTGCTGCACGCGCGCGAGTACCGCGACCCCGCCCCGTACAAGGGGAAGGACGTCCTGGTCGTCGGCGTCGGCAACACCGGCGCCGAGATCGCGGTCGACCTGGTGGAGGGCGGCGCGGCGCGGGTACGACTCGCCATCCGTACGGTCCCGCACATCGTGCGCCGTTCGACCCTTGGCTGGCCCGCCCAGCGCACCGGCATGCTGGTACGGCGGCTGCCCACGCGGCTGGTCGACCGGGCGGGCGAGATCATGAGCAGGATCGCGGTGCCCGATCTCGCCGCCCAGGGGCTGCCGCGCCCCGACACCGGGCTGTACTCACGGGTGCGCGAAGGCGCCATCCCGGTGCAGGACGTGGGGTTGATCGCGGCGGTGCGCAAGGGCCGGGTCGAACCGGTCGCGGCGGTCGAGTCGTTCGACGACAACAAGGTGGTGCTGGCGGACGGTTCGCGGATCTCGCCCGATGCGGTGATCGCCGCGACCGGCTACCGCCGGGGCCTTGAGGGCCTGGTGGGCCACCTCGGCGTGCTCGACGACCGCGGGCTCCCGGTGGTACGGGGCGGGCGGACGTCCGAGCGGGCGCCGGGGCTGTACTTCACGGGCTTCACGAATCCGATCAGCGGGATGCTGCGCGAGCTGTCCATGGACGCGGAGCGGATCGCGAAGGTGATCAAGTCCCAGGCTCTCAAGGGACGTTGACCACGTCGGCCGGCTCGGCCTTCGTACGGCTCCTGATCAGCAGGGCCATCAGCGCCGCCGCCGCGCACAGCGCGCCCGACGCGTACCAGACCGTGTTGTACGAGCCGGTGACATCCCGTGCGACACCGCCCGCGAACGCGACGACGCCGGCGCCGATCTGGTGCGAGGCGAGCACCCAGCCGAAGACGATCGCGCTGTCCTTGCCGTAGTACTCGCGGCACAGGGCGATCGTCGGCGGGACGGTCGCGACCCAGTCGAGGCCGTAGAAGACGATGAAGAACAGCATCGGCGGCCGGACGTCCGGCGCGAGCAGCATCGGCAGGAAGAGCAGCGAGACGCCGCGCAGCGCGTAGTAGATGGCGAGCAGCCTGCGCGCGTCGAAGCGGTCGGTGAACCAGCCCGACGCGATCGTGCCGATGATGTCGAAGACACCGATCACCGCGAGGAGCGACGCGGCGGCCGTGATCTGCATGCCGTGGTCGTGGGCCGCGGGGATGAAGTGGGTCTTGATCAGGCCGTTCGTGGAGGCGCCGCAGATCGCGAACGTCCCCGCGAGCAGCCAGAAGGGGCCGGTGCGCGCCGCCTGGAAGAGGACGGTGACGGCCCGCCGCGCCGCGCCGGTGACGGGGGCCGGCTTGGGCTTCAACTCCTCGGAGCCGTACGCCGGGAGCCCCACGTCCGCCGGGTGGTCGCGCAGCAGCAGCCAGACGAACGGGACGACGACGAGCGCGGACATCGCGACGGTGATGGACGCGGGGCGCCAGCCGTGGTTCTCCACGAGCCAGGAGAGCAGCGGCAGGAACACCAACTGCCCGGAGGCTCCGGCCGCGGTGAGGATGCCGGTGACCAGTCCGCGCCGGGCGACGAACCAGCGGTCGGTGACGGTGGCGGCGAAGGCCAGCGCCATCGAGCCGGTGCCGAGGCCGACGAGGACGCCCCAGTAGAGGACCATCTGCCAGGCGGCGGTCATGACGACGGTGAGCGCGGAGCCGGTCGCTATGACGGTGAGCGCGACGGCGACGACCCGGCGTATCCCGAACCGGTCCATCAGCGCGGCGGCGAACGGGGCGGTCAGCCCGTACAGCGCGAGATTGACCGAGACGGCGAACCCGATCTCGCCGCGCGACCAGTCGAACTCCGAGTGCAGCGGGTCGATGAGCAGGCCGGGCAGCGAGGCGAAGGCGGCGGCGCCGATGATCGTCACGAAGGTGACGGCGGCGACGAACCAGGCCCGGTGGATACGGGGCCGACGCCGGGGCTTCGGAGAGGGGGCGGGGACCTGGGCTGGGGTCTCGGCTGTCTGTGTCACGTAAGGAAGGATCCGTGGCGCGGGCGCCGCGCACGAGTGGCCCGAAGGACAGCGGCCACTAGGATCGGGCCAGAGGCTTCGCCTCATCCGCCGCCCGCGGACCGGCCGCCACGCCGCCCGCGCGCTCGACGCGGGTCAGTTCACGGATCGGGCGAGCGGCGAACAGCGCCCCGCAGACCAGCATGTTCACCACCGCACCGCCCACCAGCACCTCGCGCATCCCGACCGCCTCCGCCACCGGGCCCGCCAGCGCGCGGCCGACGGCCAGCATGATCAGGGAGCCCGCCACGTCGTACGCGTGCAGCCGGTTCAGCGCCTCCGGCGGGATCATCGTCTGGACCGTCGTGGACCACATCACGAGCCAGAACGCCAGGGCCACCCCGCCCACGAAGAATCCGGCGGCGAGCAGCGCCAGCGGGACGTCGTACGCCAGCACCAGCAGGTTCCCGGCGACCGCGAGCAGCGCGATCGTCCCCGCGAACAGCGGTCTGGCGGGGCGCAGTCGCAGTGCCAGCAGCCCGCCCGCCACGTTGCCCGCGCCGTGCACGGTCATCATCAGCCCGAACATGGTCGAGCTGTACCGCTCGGTGACCACCACCGCCTCCAGCGGGACCATCGGCCCCAGCACCGTGACGCCGTACACCGACCAGACCGCGATCACGCCCCACAGCCAGGACCGGGCCCTGAACTCGCGCCAGCCGCCGATCAGTTCGGTGAGCATCGAGTCACCGACCACCGGCTTCATGGTCTCCATCCGGACCAGGAAGAGACAGATGCCGCTGATGCCGAACGTGGCCGCGTTCACCGCGAAGATCGTGCCGGGCCCGCCGAAGCCGGCCAGCGCGCCCGCCGCCGCCGGACCCGCCATCGTCGCCAGGGACTCGGTGACCCGCAGCACGGCGTTGCCGCGCTGTACGTCGGGCGAGAGCACGGGCAGCATGCTGGCCACGCCCGGCTGGAAGAGCGCGGCGCCGAGCCCGTTGACGGCGCTCAGTACGTACACGAGCCAGAGCGGCGGTGCTCCCCCGGCGAAGAGGACCGCGAGGGCCGCCGTCCCGAACAGCCGCATCACATCGGCGAGAACCATCATCCGGCGCGGGGTGAAGCGGTCGGCGAGCACCCCGCCGAAGAGTACGAATCCCGCGAAGCAGACCATCCAGGCGCCGAGCGCGAAACTGACGGACGACGCGCCGTGTCCGGCGTCGAGCAGTCCGGCGGCCAGCGCGACGGGCACCATGCCGTCGCCGAAGCGCGCCACGGTCCTGGCCAGGAAGAAGAGCCGGAAGTTACGGTTCCAAAGAGGCGTCCCGTCCGGCTCACCGGTGGATCTCGCGATGGATCCGGCGTTGGTTCTCACGGGTTCCCCGGTCGGGCCGGGAATGGCAGGGTCCGTCGGACGCTTAGGAGTCACAGAGTCGACAGATATCAAGTACTGGTCTGGACCACCAGGGGTTTCCGTATGACGGACAGCACAGACCAACGGCACGGGAGGGGCGGGACGATGGCGGAGAGCGGTTCGGGGAACAGTTCGGAGAGCGGCCCCGGCCGGCCGCGCCACCGCGTCGCGGTCCTGGCGCTCGACGGGGTCCTCCCGTTCGAACTGGGCATCCCCCAGCGGATCTTCGGCCGCGCCAAGAGCCCCGAGGGCGCCCCGCTGTACGACGTGATCACCTGCTCGGTCCGCCCGCCCGGCCCGGTCCGTACCGACGCGGATTTCGACATCGTCGTGGAGAACGGCCCGGAGGCCATCGCCACCGCCGACACGGTGCTGATCCCCTCCTCGTACGAACTCGGCCAGGTCTACGAGTCGGGCAGGCTCACCGACGAACTCGCCGCCGCCTTCGCTTACGTGCGCCCCGGCACCCGTCTTGTCGCCATCTGCACCGGCGGCTACGTACTGGCCGCAGCCGGGTTCCTGGACGGCCGGCCCGCGTCGACCCACTGGTCGTCGGCCGCGCACTTCCAGCGGACCTTCCCCCGGATCAAGGTCGACGCGGACGTCCTGTTCATCGACGACGGCGACGTGCTGACCTCGGCCGGGGTCGCCGCCGGGATCGATCTCTGTCTGCACATCGTGCGCAGGGACCACGGCTCGGCGATCGCCAACGACGTGGCGCGGCACACGGTCGTCCCGCCGCACCGGGACGGCGGCCAGGCCCAGTACATCCAACGCCCCGTCCCGCAAGTCCAGTTGGCGACCACCACCAAGGCGAGGGCGTGGGCGCTCGCCCGGCTCCACGAGCCCATCCAGCTGCGGGACATGGCGGAGCAGGAGTCGATGTCCGTGCGCACGTTCACCCGCCGCTTCCGCGAGGAGGCGGGGATCAGCCCCGGACAGTGGCTGGTCCTCCAGCGGGTCGAGCGGGCGCGGTATCTGCTGGAGGCGACGGATCTCTCCGTCGACCAGATCGCCAAGGACGCCGGGTTCGGTACGGCGCAGTCCATGCGGCAGCATCTCCAGGCGGCGCTCGGTGTCGCGCCGACCGTCTACCGCCGGACGTTCCGTGCCGTCCCCGGACAGCGGACGCCGGTGACCGACGGCCCCCGGAACACCGATGCCGGGAACGGCAACGCGAAGGGCACGGCCGCCGGAAGGGCGACGGCGGCGGCAGCGCTCAGGCCTGTGTGACGGCCTTCGACGTGCCGTCGGCCGGGCGGTCCACGTCCACGGGAAGCCCGGTCGTCACCGTCAGGTCGATCGCGTACCGTCCGGTCACGCCGTTTCGCGCGTGCGCGGCCGTCGGCGGCTCGTACTCGACGCTCGGGCCGGGCTCACAGCGGTCCACCTCGCACCAGATGCGTTTGCCCGAGCCCTCCGGCTGCCAGCCCCATCTGTCGGCGAGGCCGTCGACCAGCTCCAGGCCACGCCCGTTGGTGTCCTCGCCCTGCGCGTGGCGCGGACAGGGCGGTCGCGCGCTGGTGTCGGCGACCTCGACCCGTACGGTCCCGGCCTCGGCGGCCCCCGATCCGAACAGCATCCGCAGCACGGCCGGACAGCCGGTGTGCACCACGGCGTTGGTGACGAGCTCGGAGATCAGCAGGATCAGCGTCTCCGCCAGTGGCTCGTCGTCGTTCATTCCGGAACCGATGAGGCGCGAACGCGCCCATCGGCGGGCCCGCCCGACCTCCGCCGGATCGGCCCCGACCTCCAACTGCATCTGAAGTACCTGCACCGCTCACACCATCCGAACCGGCGGGCACATCGCCTCGCGCCTCGACAAGGTCCACGACAAGGTCACAGAACGTGATTCCCTTGTGGGACAGCATGGTTGACGTACAGTCACCGCAACAAGCGCTTCGGGCATATTCCAACGCGAAGGAGTACGCGTGCGGCATACTGTGCGACGCACTCTGCGGGGAGTCGAACAACGGCGCGTGGAGCGCCTTCGAACCGGGCGATCGGCGGGCATTCGCCGGTCCGGCGTCGCCGTACTGGCCACACCGGATCCGTCTCGTTCCACCGAAACTCGCACCCGAGCGAGCGTACCGGAGCCCGCCGCCGACTCCGGCCCGTGACGGGTCGCAGGAAGGACACAACCCGGTATCGACCTGTGCGCAGGCCGTCTCGTCACGCACGGTGACGCTCTCCGGTACGGCTCCTCCCGGGCTCGGGCCGGCTGGGACCGTCGGCCCGGGACTCCTAGGGCTCCGGCGTCACGTAGTACTCGGCGAACGCCGTCAGGATCTCCTCCTCGGAGATCCGGCCGTCACCGTCGCCGTCCAGGTCCCGCGCGACCTCCGCCGCCCTGGCCTGCTCCGTGCCGAGCACGAGCAGCACACGCTCGGCCGCCGCGGGTGTGACACCGCCGCCGTCCTCGTCCGCGATGGCGATCACCGCGTGCAGGAAGGGCCGGGCGATCTCGGCGAAGCGCTTGGGGCTGTCGCGCAGCCTCTTCGCCGCGCCGGTGATGAATTCCTGCCGGGTGACCCGCTGGTCACCGTCGACGTCGGCGATCCCCGCCATGCCCTGCCAGAAGGCCTCGGCCCCGCTGTAGAGGGCCTGCCCCTTGTCGGATCGTGCGGTGACGCCGAACTCCGCGAGCAGTGCCGCTGCCGCTCCGCTGAAGTCCTCGCGGTCGATGTAGCCGTTGCCGTCCTGGTCGAAGGCGGCGAATCGGGAGGCGATCTTGCCCTCGTACTCTGCGCTGTCCATGACTGGGAGCGTACGACGCCGGGGGGCCACCGTGTGGTGGCTTCACGTCTGTCCGGCGGACATCAGCCACGGACATCACCGGTGGCCTGCCCGTATCCGCCCTACGCCGACAGGGGCTGTGCTTCCTCGTCGACGGCTTCGGAGACGTCCGAGTAGACGTCGAAAAGACGGCGCACACCGAGAGCCGCGAGCACGCGGTTGACGTGCGAGCCCTCCTCCGCGCCGTGGGCGGGCAGGATGAGATGGAGCCGGCCCTGGCAGGAGCGCATCAACTTGCGGGAGGCGATGAGTACGCCGACGCCGCTGGAGTCGCAGAAGAACACCTCGGAGAGATCGAGCACCAGCTCACGGCGGCCGGCGGCGACCGCGTCGTGGACGTGCTGGCGGACCACGGGCGAGGTCACGAGATCCAGTTCCCCGGTGATGTGCAGCACGGTCCACAGACCGCGCTCGTCCTTGTCCACCTTGAGCGTCATGCCTGGACCTTCCCTCGCACCGTTCCGGGGACCCGGTAGCGGATTCCCAGATTCCGGACCTTCACCGGAGATCGTCCTTCTTTCTCGCGGCTGCCCTTCCCGCCTCTCATGAAACACAACGGACACCGGCCGGGGAAATTCCTTATCATCTCGGACGGCCTCGGGGGGCTCACTTGACTCAAAGGGGCGCACTTCGATGACACTGGCAAGTACATTCAAAAGGGCGGGGTCAGCTCACGGAGTCGGGTGACGGAGCAGTGACAGGGGCTGGGGGTCTCATGGCAAAGGACACACCGCCCCGCTGGGACCGCAAGATGCAGCAGCGGCTCACACGGGGTGAGGCCGCGGCGCTCGGCGAGCTCTACGACCGCTTCGCCTCGCTCGTGCACAGCCTCGCCCACCGCGTGCTGGACGACGACGAGGCCGCCGACCGGATCACCCGCGAGGTCTTCGCCTACGTGTGGGAGCACCCGGAGGTCTTCGACCCCAAGCAGGGCTCGATGCGCTCCTGGATCGCGACACTCACCCGCCACCGGGCCGTGCACCGGCTGCGCCAGCTGGAGACGGCCGCGCACCAGGCCACCGGCGAGGGCACGGCGGAGGAACTGGAGCAGAAGATCCGCGAGGCGTCCGCCGCCGCACGCGCCGACTACATCGTCACCTCGATGCCCGCGCCACTGCGCGCCGCGCTCGACCTGGCGTACTTCCAGCGCCGCGACTACCGGCAGACCGCCGCCGACCTCGGGGTCACCGAGGACGAGGCGCGGCGCCGGCTGCGGCTCGGTCTGCAACTGCTCTCGTCGGCGAACACCCGGCCGCTGGAGGGCTCCTCGCCGCCCGGCAACGGACGGTCGCTGTGAGTGGGACGCTCGACGGCGGCCGGGGCAACCCGGACGACCCCGACGAGGTGCGCGGCATCCCGCGCATACCCGGCCAGCGCGCCGCCGCGGACGACCTGGAGCCGCCCGCGGCGGAGGTACTGCGCCGGGCCGTCGAGGGGGCCGCGCGCGCCGCGGAGGCGACGAAGGGGAGACGCGAACGGGAAGAGCCGGATGAGGCGAACGAGGCAGACGCGAGGGACCGCGGCGACGCGGGCGACCGGCGTGCGGGCGACCGGCGTGCGGACGACCGGCACGACGGGCGCGCGGACGACGCGCGCGACACGGCGGCCGGGGCCGGCGGAGTTGCGGGCGCGGCCCCCGACAGACCCCGCGAACCGGCCCATCCGCCGGATCCGGCCGAGGAGCGGGACATGACCGGAGGCCGGTATCCGCGGAGTCCGGCCCCGCCCTGGCCCCCGACCGAGCCGACCGGTCCGCCGCCCTCGCACTCCGTACTCAAGTCCCTGCTCGGCGCCTGGGCCCTGGCCGCCTGCTCGCCCGAGGAGACGATCCACGTCGAGAACCACCTCACCGAGTGCGCGCCGTGCGCGGACGAGGCCCTCAAACTCCGCGACGCCGTCGGTCTGTTGCAGACCGACCACAATCTGGATCTCCCGCCGCTGCTCCGCTCCCGGGTGCTGGAGACCTGCCTCGACCGCCGGGCCGCCCGTATCCCCGTGCCGGTGTGGGCCACCCCGTACGACGCGGAGACCGCCCGGCTCGACGCGCTGCTGCGCGACTTCGGCGACGCGGAGTGGCACGCGCCGCTCCAGCTCAGATGGTTCGAGAAGGAGGAGCCCGCCGCACGCCGGGCGACGGTGGCCGGGGTCATCGGGCATCTCATGAGCGTGGACGGCCTGGTGGCGTCGGCCCTGGGGCTTGAGGATCCGCTGGGCCCGGCGGCGGTGCGCTCGCCGACCGACCGGACCGAGGCGTTCTGGCGTACGGCGCACCCGCCGCCCACCCGCACGATCCACGAGCCGTGGCGCGACCAGAGCCACGAGCTGATCAGGACGGTGTCCTTCGCGGGGCGCGGGGTGGCGGAACTCTCCGTCTCGTACGGCGAGTTCGCCCTGCCGTTGCGTGACGCGCTGATCGACCGGGCCTTCGAGTGCTGGATCCACGGCTGGGACATCGCCGATGCGGTGGACTACCCGTATCCGGCGCCGAGCGGTCCGCATCTGCGCGTGATGATCGACCTCGCCACGCAGCTGATCCCGTCCGCCCTCGCGGCCCGCCGCCGCGTGGGCCTGGCGTCACCGGCCCGCCAGTTGGTCGCGCCCGGTTCGCCGGGGCGGTCGCTGCATCTGGAGGTCGAGGGCGCGGGCGGCGGGGACTGGTACATCGCGCTGGACTCACCGGCCGCGGTCGGCACGGCCGAGCGCACGGTGGCCCAAGTGGCGCTGGACGGCGTCGAGTTCTGCCAGCTGGTCGCGGGCCACATCTCGCCCGAGGAAGCGGCGGCGGGCCAGGACGGCGACCGCGAGGCGATCCGCGACGTCCTGTGCGCGGCGGCGTCGCTGAGCCGGCTGTAGGACCGCTGCCCTCACCCTCCCGACCGGCTCCCGGCGCCTGAGGACGGCGACCGGCGCCGGCCCGGCCGGGCGGGCGTGCGGGGCTACGCGAAGATCACCGTGCGGGTGCCGTTGAGCAGGATGCGGTGTTCGGCGTGCCATTTGACCGCGCGGGCCAGCGCCTGGCACTCCACGTCGCGGCCGACCGCCACCAACTGCTCCGGGGTGACCTCGTGGCCGACGCGCTCGACCTCCTGCTCGATGATCGGGCCCTCGTCGAGGTCGGCCGTCACATAGTGCGCGGTCGCGCCGATCAGCTTCACACCCCTGGCGTGCGCCTGGTGGTACGGCTTGGCGCCCTTGAAGCTCGGCAGGAAGGAGTGGTGGATGTTGATGATCCGGCCGTTCAGCTGCTTGCACAGGTCTTCGGAGACGACCTGCATATAGCGGGCGAGCACGACCAGCTCGACGTCCTCGGCGCGTACGAGCTCCAGCAGCTGGGCCTCCGCCGAGGCCTTGGTGTCCTTCGTCACAGGGATGTGGTGGAAGGGGATGTCGTACGAGGCGACCAGCTCGGCGAAATCGGTGTGGTTGGAGACGACGCCGGCGATGTACACCGGCAGCGCGCCGGTCCTCGACCGGAAGAGCAGGTCGTTCAGGCAGTGGCCGAACTTGCTGACCATCAGGATGATCCGCATCCGGTCCCCGGCGTGGTGGAGCTCCCAGTCCATCCGGAACGAGTCGCCCACGGCCGCGAAGCTCGCGCGCAGTTTCTCCACGGTCACCGGCGTCTCGGCCGAGAAGTGGACCCGCATGAAGAAGAGACCGCTGTCACGGTCGCCGAACTGCTGGCTGTCCTCGATGTTGCAGCCGGTCATGAACAGAAAGCTGGACACGGCGTGCACAATGCCCTGTTTGTCCGGGCAGGAGAGCGTCAGGACGTACTGGTCGGACAGGGCGGCGGGCCGGTCGGGCACGGCCTCGGGCTGCTGCGGGGCACTCATGAACCCTGAGGATTCCACACGGGACGGGCACCCGCACGGGGCACTCGAAACCGCCGGGAGAGCATGCGCCCTCGGGCGCCTCAGGCCGACCGCGTCAGGATCCGCAGCACGTCCAGCGAGCGCGGCACCGTGTCCGGGTCCTCGCCGTCGTTCACGGCCAGCCTGACGTGCGCCTCACGCGCGGCCCGCACCGCCTCCGGCCAGCCGTGGTGCTCCAGATACACCGCGATCGGGGCGTCCGGCCCCACCTGGTGCATGATCCGCAGCACCCGCAGGACGGCGACGTCGACCAGCGCGGCCTCGCCGGAGTCACGGAAGATCGTCCCGACGTACTTCTCCGCCGACCAGTTGTCCAGCCAGGTGTCCTCGACCAGCCGGTACACGGCGTCGGTGACGTCGCCGTACCCCTCGCGGCCGGCCAGCCAGTACTCCTGGTGGAAGACGGGATCGGAAAGCATGTGCAGCGCCGAGCGCACGTTGCTGCGCCAGCGCCACCAAGGAATGTCATTGAGCGGCATGCCGCCCATGGTGGAGGAGCGACGGGGCCGACGGGAAGAGTTATCCGAACCTTGCTGCACAGCAGCAGATCGTACGGTCAGTCCGGAAGTGATGACGTTGGCCCCCCGTAATTCACCTCGCGGTCATGTCCGGTTGAACAAGCCCCACCTGGCCGTTACCCACAAGCCGGAAGTGTGCGGATACATGACCGGTAGGCAGCAGCGCTCGTCCTTCCCTCGCGACTTCCGCCGGAATCCCGTGGTCCGCGCCTTGTGCACGGTGGCGGCCGGGGTGTCGGTGGTCACCGGATGTGGCGTGCTCCCTGGCGACCCGGGGGGCTCCAGGGAGCCCGTCACGGTCATGACATGGGCGCCCGAGGGCACCAGCGCGACGAACATGCCCGGCATGCCGGCCATGGCCAAGGCATACGCGCGGTGGGTCAACGCGGCGGGCGGTATCAACGGCCACGAGCTGCGCGTGCTGACCTGCAACGAGCACAACACCTCGGCGGGCGCGGCCGACTGCGCGCGCCTGGCCGCCGACAAGAACGTGACGGCGGTCGTCGGCTCGTACAGCCAGCACGGCAACGCCTTCATGGCGCCCCTGGAGGCGGCGGGCATCCCGTACCTCGGCGGCTACGGCATCGCCGAGCGCGAGTTCACCAGCTTCGTCTCCTACCCGGTCAACGGCGGCCAGGCGGCGCTCCTGGCCGGGAACGGCATGCAACTGGGCGGGGAGTGCGGCCGGGTCTCCATCGTGCGGCCCGACACGATCACCGGTGACGCGATGCCGGAACTGCTCAACTCGGGTCTCAGCACGGAGCAGGACAAGGGCGAGGGGGAGGACGAGAAGGCGACGGACGTCCGCGCGGCGGAGGACGCCACCGACTACACCTCCTCGGCGGAGAAGGCCCGCGAGAACGCGGCCGACGGCTGCGTCACGGCGGTGCTCGGCGACCGCACGGAAACGTTCTTCGACTCCTACCGGCGGCTCCCGGCGGACGGCGGGAACGTCCGCATCTCCTCGGTGCTCGGCAGCGTCGGCCAGCCGCTGGTGGACCGTACGGGCGGCTCGAACGGCCTCTTCGAGGGCGCGTACGTCACGGGCTGGTACCCGCAGGCCTCCGACCCGGCCTGGCAGCCGATGCGCGACGTGCTCAGGAAGCACGCCTTCGGCGACGACAGCATCGACCCGTCGGACCCGGGCGTCCAGACCACCTGGATCGCCTACACCGCGCTCAAGTCGGTCATCGAGTCGATCGACCGGGACTCGATCTCCCCGGCAACGCTGGCGCACGCGCTGGACACGGGCGCGAAGGTCGACACGGGCGGCCTGACGCCCCCGCTGCGCTGGCGCTACGAGGACATGCTCGGCCTGCCGGGCTTCCCGCGCATCGTGAACAGCGAGGTCACGTTCCAGGTGGTACGCGACGGCCAGTTGGTGGCCCTGAAGGACGGCTTCGTGGACGTCCGCGGCACCTTGAGCGACGCGGACACCAGCGCGTAGCCGCCTCCCGGCGGGGGCACGCCGGAGGACCGCCGTCTCGTACCGGACGTACCCGGGCGCCGAGGACGCCGCAGGGGGCGTGCGTGCCGGGCGCCGTCTGCCGGACGGGACTTTCAAGTCAGGCCCTGGCCGCCGGTAGGCGGGCCGGGGCGCCCGCCCGCGGAGAGGAACGGCGGTTCTTCGAGCCGCTGTTGCCCTCGTTCGCGTCGTCCTCACCGCGCGGCTCACGGCGGTGGGTGCGTGCTGTCGCACGGCGGGAAACGGCGACTCTCCCGAGCGTGCCCGGCGGCGCGGCTCGGGGCGTGGCCCCGGGCCGGGCCGTACGGCGTGGGGTCACAGTTCCGTCGGGGCGCGTTTCGTGAGGCCGTACTTGGACGCGATGCCGTTCCAGAGGCCCGATGCCTTCTGCTTGGCCGCCGTCGCCTCGCCGCTCGCGCGGTTGCCCTCGGCCGCCGCCTTCGTCGTGCGGGCCTTGCCGTCGCGGCAGCCCTTCTTCGTCTTCGCCTCGGACGCCCACGTCGCGTAGTGGTCGTCCGCCGACGCGGACGCCTGCCACGCCTTGGTCAGCGAGTTCGAGAGCTGACCGTGCTGCGGCAGCTTGTCGACGGTCAGTTCCTTGAGGCGGGAGACCAGGTCGCGGCGCTGGTCGGCCGCGTCCTGGAGGTCGGTGACCGCCTGGTCCAGGTTCTTGCAGCTCTTGATGGAGTCGACCGCGCTGATCACCGCCGACCGGCTGTCGTTGCTCTCGGCGAGAAGCTTGTCGAGCTCCTCGGCCTGCGGCTTGGCCGGGTCCTCCTCGGCCGGGTCGCCGCCGGAGCCGGACTGTGAGGTCTCCGACGAGACCGTCTGGTTCTTGTCCTGCTTCTCGGAGTCGTCGCCGCTCATCAGCCAGCCGGCGCCGAGGCCGAGGACGGCACAGCCGATGACGACGGCGGCGATCAGCGGGACCGGTGAGGACTTGCGGCGCCCGGCCGCCCGGCCCTGTGGGCCCGAGGGCTCCTGCGGGCCGCCCGGCCGCGCGTACGGGGGCGGAGTGCCGCCCTGGCCGTAACCCTGCTGGGCACGGCCCTGCCCGCCACGCCTGCGGCCGGTCCCGGCGACCGGCCCCGCACCGGGATCGAAGTGCGGCAGCTGCTGGGTCTCGTCCGGCACCGCACCGCCCCCGCCGGGTGCCTCCGTACGGAACAGGCTGTCGAACTCGGCGGGCGGCTGGCGGTCGCCGGGGGCGCCGGGCCGGATGCCGTACGGCGCGCCCTGGGGCACGGCCGGGATGTCGTTCGGATCCGCCGCGGGGACGGGCGCGATGAACTGCGTGGCGTCCGCGTCCGAGGTGCCCTGCGCGTGCCGGCCCGGCTCGGCGGTGCCGAGGTACTGGGTCGACTCGGCCGGACGCTCGGGCGGCAGCCCGCCCGAGGTCTGGCCCTGCGGATACTGCGGCACCGGCGGTATGTACTGCGTCGCGTCGGCGGGCCCGGCCGCGGCGGGCACCGGCGGTATGAACTGCGTCGCGTCCCCGCTCCCGCCGGGAGGCGCCTCGGCAGGCAGTGGCTGTGCGCCGTACGCGCCGGGCCCCGGCGCCCCGTAGGACTGCTGCGGCTCCTGGTGCGGCGGCAACGCCTGTGGCAGGGGCCCCGGGTGGGCGGCCGGCAGAGGCTGCTGGTGCTGCTGGTACGACTGCTGCTGGGGCTCGGGCTGGTACTGCTGCTGGGGCTGCTGGGGCTGCTGCGGGTAGCCGTAGCCGCCGCCCCCGCCTCCGTACGCACCCGTCCCCTGCGCCTCGTACGACCCGTAGGCGCCCGAGTCCTGGGGAGGTGGCTGCTGGCCTTCCGGCTCCGGCTGCGGCTGTGGCGCACCCGGGCCCCAGGGCTGCCCCCACGGCTGCCCGCCCGCCGGGGCGGACTGGTCGGCCGGGGCTCCGGGGATCAAGGGGGGACCGCCGTCGGCGGGCAGCACGATGCCTTCGTGCGCGGGCCGAGCGGCAGGCGACTGCGGCTCGTCCCTTTGTCCGCTTTGCGTCACCGGGACTCCTAGTGTGGACCTACGGAATCGTCAGTTCACGCTACCGGGTGTTCCAGCGGCCCTGCTACGCGCCCGGATCCAGTCACCATCCGCCTGTTCAAGACAGCTTCCGGCGATGCGCGTCAATCGGACATCCCCGTCCCGCCGGCCCCACGACCGCCCTCGCCCCCCATCCGTCCCGGTCACGGAGCCGCACTCGGGTCTCCTCACGCCCCGTCGGCCACCGCGCCAACTCCGTGCGGTGGCCGTACGACCACCGCACGACAGCACTACCGCCCCTGCCCCCGGCGGAAGTTGTAGCAAAGCCGTGTCACGCGGCCTGGATCTCCAGCCGGGCACTGAACTCCCGTACCGCGGGCTCCGAGCCGTAGGGCTCCAACCGCTGCTGGAGGTCGTCCAGATACTCCGCCCCCCTGCTGGAACGCAGCGTGCCGAGCAGCTCCGCGGCGCGCGTGCCCGTACGGCACGCCTCCTCCACCTCGCGCTGCTGGACCTGCGCCGTGGCCAGCAGGACGAGGCCGATCGCGCGCCGCCTGGACCGGGACTCGGGGTGTCCCGACAGCGAGTCGGCCGCGTGGCGGGCGGCCGCTTCGGGCTCTCCCAGATCCCGGTAGCAGTGCGCCAACTCGTCGGCCAGATAGGCGTGGTCGAAGTGCGCGATCCACACCGGGTCGTCGTCGTGTTCCGGATCGGCGTGCTCCAGCGCGGTGAGCGCGCGTCCCGCGACCGCGTGGCACTGGCTCGCGTCGCCCATCAGGGCGTGCCCCCGGGCCTCGGCGCCCAGGAACATGGCCTGCGCCCTCGGGGTGACCTGTCCGCGCGCGCCCTCCTGCGCGGCCCGCGCCAACTGGGCGATCTCGCGCGGGTTTCCGAGCTGGGCCGCGAGATGGCTCATGGACGCGGCCAGCACATAACCGCCGTACCCCCGGTCCCCCGCTGCCTGCGCCAGCCGCAGCGCCTGGATGTAATAGCGCTGGGCGAGCCCCGGCTGGCCGGTGTCCACCGCCATGTATCCCGCGAGCTCGGTGAGCCGGGCGACATTGGCGAAGAGCCTGCGGCCGACCGCTTCCCGGTACGAGCCCGAGAGCAGGCCCGACACCACGCTGTTCAGATAGTGCACGACGACCGGGCGGACATGGCCGCTGCCGAAGCGGTGGTCCAGGTCGACCAGCGCCTCGGTCATGGCGGCGACCGCCGCGACGTCCGAATCCCCCACCCGCGCACCGGTGTTGCGCGCCACCGACGGGTCCGCGCCCGTGATCAGCCAGTCCCTGCTCGGCTCGACGAGCGCCGACGAGGCCACCGCCGATCCGGAGAGGAAGTCCCGCCGGCCTACGTCGCTGCGCCACAACTCGCAGACCTGCTCGATCGCGCCGATCACGGTCGGCGAGAACTGCAGGCCGATGCCGGAGGCGAGATTCTTGCCGTTGGCCATCCCCAGCTCGTCGATGGTGACCGTGCGCCCCAGCTTGCGGCCCAGCGCCTCGGCGATGATGCCCGGGGCCCGGCCCCGCGGCTGCTGCCCGCGCAGCCAGCGGGCGACGGACGTCTTGTCGTAGCGCAGGTCGAGACCGCGCTCGGTCCCGACCATGTTCACCCGCCGGGCGAGACCGGCGTTGGAACAGCCGGCCTCCTGGATGAGTGTTTGCAGCCGTTCGTTCGGCTGACGGGCGACGAGAGGCCTGGCTGCCAATGGATACCCCCTGTGGCCGCAGTGATCGACTGAGTGATCACTGCCCGGCAGTGATGCCGTGAATGCGTGCGATGGTCGAAATCAGCAATCTTCGGTAACTTTCGGGAAACGCCGCCCGCTTGGCGTCGAGGTGTGTGTGACTCGCCTCACGCCTCCCAAATGGCAACCCTCGGTCACCGGTTGTGGTTACCCATCCACGCGCCGCAACCTCGTACGCGCCCCCGCCCATGCATCAGTGCGCCCCGCGTGCAGGATCGATGCCCCTGCGCAACGGTCCGTGCCGCCCGTAACCCGGGGTGCGGGCGGGAGTTGTGCTCTTCGTGGACAAGACCATCGGAGTGACGGGCGTCACGGACGCCGCGCAGATCCCCAAGCAGCGGGGCGACCTGCTGCTGGAGACCGCCGTTCGGTACGCGGAGGAACGGCACTGGGACGTGTTCCCCGGCACCTGGCTGGAGGCGGTGGGCGGCAGGGAGCGGTGCTCGTGCGCCCGCTCCGACTGCCCGTCCCCCGGGGCGCATCCCACGCGGCCGGACTGGGCGGCACAGGCGACGGGCAGCGCGGTCGCCGTGCGCCGGCTGTGGTCGAAACAGCCCCGCGCGTCGATCCTGCTGCCGACCGGCCGCACGTTCGACGCCCTGGACGTGCCGGAGTCGGCGGGCTTCCTGGCGCTCGCGCGGATGGAGCGGATGGAGATGACGCTCGGCCCGGTCACCTGCACCCCCGATCGCCGGATGCTCTTCTTCGTCCTGCCGGGCGGCTCGCTGAAGGTGGACGACCTCGTACGGAAGCTGGGCTGGTCGGCGCCGGCGATCGATCTGTCGGCCCTGGGCGAGGCACGTTACGTGGCGGCGCCGCCCACCCGGGTCGGCGGCTTCGGCGCCGTGCAGTGGGCCCGGCGGCCCACCCCGGCCAACCGCTGGCTGCCCGACGTGGAGGAGCTGATCAGCCCGCTGGCGTACGCGTGCGGGCGGGACGCGGCGGCAGCGCGAGGCCTTCGCCCCTGAGCACCGCGCGGGGGCGGTCTTATGGTGGGTCTTCTCGACACCTCGAAAAGGGACACCGAAGGGCAGTGCGGCATGCCGGAACACGTACCGGACCGAACGGCGGAGCGGACAGAGCGGGCGGCGACGCCGGAGGCGGCGGCGGGCGGGGCGCGTACGGCGGCGCCGCCCGCCGTACGCGTGGAGGGGCTGTGGAAGACCTTCGGTGAGCAGGTCGCCGTCGCCGGGATCGATCTCGACCTGCCCGCGGGCCAGTTCGTGGGGCTCGTCGGCCCGAACGGCGCGGGCAAGACGACCACGCTCTCCATGGTGACCGGCCTGCTGCGGCCGGACATGGGCCGGGTCCAGGTCGCCGGGCACGACGTCTGGGGCGACCCGGCCGCGGTCAAGGCCAGGATCGGCGTCCTGCCCGAGGGGCTGCGGCTCTTCGAGCGGCTGTCCGGACGCGAACTCCTCGGCTACACCGGGCGGCTGCGGGGGCTGCCCGGTGACGAGGTCGACAAGCGCGCCACGCAACTCCTCGACGTACTGGACCTGGCGGGCTCGCAGCACAAGCTCGTCGTGGACTACTCGACCGGTATGCGCAAGAAGATCGGCCTGGCGGCCGCGCTGCTGCACAACCCCGAAGTCCTCTTCCTGGACGAGCCGTTCGAGGGCGTCGACCCGGTGTCGGCGCAGACGATCCGCGGCGTGCTTGAGCGCTACACCGCCTCCGGCGCGACCGTCGTCTTCTCCAGCCATGTGATGGAGCTGGTCGAGTCGCTGTGCGACTGGGTCGCGGTGATGGCCGCGGGCCGTATCCGCGCGCAGGGGACCCTCGCGGAGGTACGGGGCGACGCGCCGTCGCTCCAGAGCGCGTTCCTCGAACTGGTCGGCGCGCAGGGGCGCGACACCGGCGAGTCCCTGGACTGGCTGGGCGGTGCCCGATGAGCGCGGGCCTGTCGGGGGCGGTGGGCGCGGCCGATCCCGTCGGCGCGGTCGGTTCCGGTACGACGCCCGTCGTGACCCTGGGGACGCGCGCGCTCGCGCCCGTCTTCGTACGGCTGAAGCTGTCGCTGCTGCGCAACGGGCTGCGCCAGTCCTCCGGCCGTACCGCCGCGTACGTCGTCTCCGTCGTCTTCGCCCTCCTGATCGCCGCCGGCCAGCTGCTCGGCCTGATCCTGCTGCGCGGGAACGACGGCGCGGCCACCCTCGTCGTCGTACTGACCGCGCTGGTGGCCCTGGGCTGGGCGATGCTGCCGCTCTTCTTCCCCAGTGGGGACGAGACGCTCGACCCGAGCCGGCTCGTGATGCTGCCGCTGCGGCCGCAGGCTCTGATCGGCGCGCTGCTGGCCGCGTCCCTGGTGGGGATCGGGCCGTTGTTCACGCTCTGCCTGGTGCTCGGCTCCGCGATCGCCGTCGCGCACGGCGCCGCCGCGGTGGTGGTGTCGGTGTTCGCCGTACCGCTGGCGCTGCTGGTGTGCGTGGCGCTGTCGCGTGCCGTGGCGGCGGCGAACATCCGGCTGCTGACCTCGCGCAAGGGCCGGGACCTGGCCGTGCTGAGCGGTCTGGTGATCGCCGTCGGTATCCAGTTCGTCAACTTCGGTGTCCAGCGCCTCAACGAGGCGGGCGGGCTCTCGGCGCTCGACCCGGTGGCGGACGTCGTGCGGTGGCTGCCGCCCGCGTCGGCGATCGGCGCGGTGGATTCGGTGAGCGAGGGCGCGTACGGGCGGGCGGTGCCGCAACTGCTGCTGTCGCTGGGCGCGTTGGCCGCGCTCCTGTACTGGTGGCGCCGGTCGCTGGTGAAGCTGATGACCGCCCCGGACGGCTCGACGATCACCGCGGCCGCCGGACCGGCCCGCAAGGAGTCGGCGTCCGGGCTCAGCGGGCTGCTGCCCGCCGGGCGGACGGGCACGGTGATGCAGCGCAGTCTGCGGTACGTGTGGCGCGACCCCAAGACCAAGGCGGCGTGGGTCACCTCGCTGGCGGTCGGTCTGATCGTGCCGCTGGTGAACGCCCTTCAGGGCAACGGTTCGATCTATCTCGCCTGCTTCGCGGCGGGGATGCTGGGCATCCAGATGTACAACCAGTTCGGGCAGGACACCTCCGCGTTCTGGATGGTGGCCCTGACGATCTCCTCGACGCACAACGCGTATCTGGAGCTGCGGGCGCGGGCCTTCGCCCTGCTGGTGATCACGCTGCCGTACTCGGCGCTGGTGACGATCCTCACGGCCGCGCTGCTCGGCGACTGGCAGGCGCTGCCCGAGGCGCTCGGGCTCTCCTTCGCGCTGCTGGGCGCGATGATGGCGACGGGTGCGGTGGCCTCGGCGCGTTTCCCGTACTCGATCCCGCAGGACAGCGCGTACAAGAACGTCGCTCCGGGGCAGGCGGGGCTTGCGTGGATCTCCATCCTCGGCGGCATGCTCGGTGGCGCGCTGCTGTGCGCGCCGGTGATCGGACTGACGATCGCGCTGCACGCGTCGGGCGCGAACGGCTGGACGTGGCTGGTGTTCCCGGTGGGCACGGCGTACGGCGCGCTGATCGCGTGGGCGGGGGTCCGCCTGGCGGCGCCGCGAACGGCGTCGAGGCTGCCGGAGATCCTGACGGCGGTGAGCAAGGGCTGAGGGGACGGGTGCTCAGGGGGGCAGCGCTTGAGGAGGGCGGTGCCAGGAGCCCCGGCGGGCACGGGCCTTAAGCTCGCCGGTATGACTGTCACACTCAGCGCTACCGCCCGGAAGCTCCTCGACGGCCGCAACCTCGCCGTCCTGTCCACCGTCAACCCGGACGGCAGTCCGCAGTCCTCCGTGGTCTGGGTCGGTACCGACGGCGACGATCTGGTCATCTCCTCGCAGGCCGGGCGGCGCAAGGTGACCAACCTGTCCGGTGAACCGCGGGTCAGCCTCAGTGTGTTCGACCAGTCCGACCCGCAGAGCTACGTCGAGGTACGCGGCACGGCCACCGTCACCGAGGACACGGGTCGGCGGACGGCCGTCACCCTCGCCGAGAAGTACGAGGGCCCCGGCGCCGGGCAGGAGTATCTGGACCTGCCGCCCGAGGCCGTACGCGTCACGATCCGGATCACCCCGCAGCGGCTCACCGGCAGCGCGGCGGTCTGATCCGAAACGATTCAGAACAGTCGCCGCAGGAACGCGTCACGGGGTCAGCGCACCGTCCAGGAACGGCTCTATCGCGGCGCGCCAGGCGTCCGGCTGGTCGTAGTGCACGAGATGTCCGGCGCCGTCCACCTCCGCGTACTGCCCGCGCGGCAGGACGCGCACCATCTCCTGCGCCTCCGCGCGGCCCAACTCGCCGTCCAGGCCCCGCACGACGAGGGTGGGGCAGCGGACCTGCGCCAGCTCCTCCCAGTGCGCGTCGTAGACCCACGTGGCGCGTGAGGTGAGCATCTGGCGGCGGGAGAAGACCGGCCACCAGCCGTCGGCGCGCTCGGTCATCACCTCGGCGAAGAACTCGCCGCGCCCCGGATTCGGCCCCTCCAGCCAGGGGTCGTCCTCGCCGAACCACTTCCGTACGTCGGCGAGCGTCTCGAACGGGAGGGGCCAGGAGCGGAACCAGTCGTCCCACTGGCGCTGCGACGCCGCCCCCAGCGCCGACGCCCGCATGTCGCTGATGACCAGCGCCCCGACCAGGTCGGGCCGCTTCGCCGCGAGTTGCCAGGCGGTCAGCGCTCCCATGGCGTGGCCGACGAGGGTGACGGGCGCGAGGCCGAGCTCTTCGATCACGGCTTCGGCGTCCGACACGTACGCCTCGCGGGTGTACGCCGCCTCGGAAGGCTTGGCGCTGAGGCCGTGGCCGCGCTGGTCGAGCGCGACGGCCCGATGGCGCCCGGACAGCCAGCGCGCGGTGGCCGCCCAGTGCGAGGCGCGGCCCATCAGGCCGTGGAGCAGGAGCACGCCCGGGGTGCGCCCGGTCTCGTCCCGCTCCCTGGGCTGGTCGGTGAACTCCCAGGCTGCGAGTGGCAGCCCGTCGAATCCGCTCACATCGATACGCTGCACCATGTGTCCTGGCACCCCCTTCGGTCCTGAGTGGTCGAGTCCGATGGCACCGGCCCGATTCCGTGCCGTTCGGTCGTGCGGCTGCCCAGACTATCGAACTCCCATTCGAAAACGTGGCTGCCGCGCCCAACACCGCTCGTTCGAGTGACGGTGGTCAATGGTTGTCCTGAGCGGGGCGGGGGAGATCTTCAGCGGGAGGCGGACCACTCGGGGATGAGGGTCCGTGGGGACCGACCCTGGGAGCTCGGGGCTCCGGGTCGGAAGCGGGGAGGACAGGCCCCGGCGCCGCAAGGCGCCGGGGCCCTTGCCGTGCGACGAGTGCGAGAAGTACGAGGTCCTGGCGGGTCCGGGGCGTACGGCACGTACGGCGCACGCGGGCGGGCCGTCCGGCACCCCGGCCGCGGCGGGCGCGCCGGACACGGCGACAGGCACAGCGACAAGCGTCAGGCGCACAGCCCCGCTCCCTCCTCGGCCGCGTATCGAAAGTCCGCGACCGCTGCCCTCAGGTCATATGCCCCCGAGCCAGCCTGGCACGCGAATCGCCCGCCCGCTGCCATTCCGCCGGGAATTCGTATTCTCCGTCGCGGGAGGAATACTCTCCGCAGCCGAGCCCGGGTGCCAGGACCCCCGACCCGGGGACCCGGGACCGAGGTCCGGGTCCCCGGGAGGAGTCAGCGCTTGGCGACGAAGACGTGCGAGGCGACCTCGGAGTTCAGCTCGGCGGCCTCTCCGCTGCTGCCCACGAGCACCCCGCCGACGGGCGACTCGGTCACGCTCACCACGGAGCCGGGCTGCACGCCCGCCCGTCGCAGCGTGTACATGAGCTGGGCGTCGGTCTGGATCGGCTCGCCGATCCGGCGCACCACGACCGTCTTGCCCTCGGCGCCCGGGTCCAGATCGGCCAGGCTCACCATGCCCTCGTCGAGGAAGGGATCGGCCCCGGCGTGCTCGCCCAGCTCCTCCAGGCCCGGGATCGGGTTCCCGTACGGCGACTCCGTGGGGTGCCGCAGCAGCTCGACGACCCGCCGCTCGACCGCCTCGCTCATCACGTGCTCCCAGCGGCAGGCCTCCGCGTGCACCTGCTCCCACTCCAGGCCGATCACGTCGACCAGGAGACACTCGGCGAGGCGGTGCTTGCGCATCACGCGCGTCGCCAGCCGGCGCCCCTCCTCGGTCAGCTCCAGGTGCCGGTCGCCCGCGACCTGCACCAGTCCGTCCCGCTCCATGCGCGCCACGGTCTGGCTGACCGTCGGCCCGCTCTGATCCAGCCGCTCCGCGATCCGGGCGCGCATGGGGACCACACCTTCCTCTTCGAGTTCGAGGATGGTGCGGAGATACATCTCCGTCGTGTCGATCAGTCCGGACATACGTGCCCCTCGATGCTGTGACATGAAAACAACCGTGCGCAGGCCCCGTGCTCAATTCTGACGCATCGCACCGACAACCGTGCCGTGCGGGAAGCCGCCGAAGGCGAAGCCGTATTGACACGGTAAAGGTCCAGACCGCAACGTGATCCGCGGCACAGGCATTCCCTCCCCTGTCCGTCTTCCTTTTCCGCCCTTTTCTCCGCCCCCTACGGAAGGGTCTCTCGATGAGCGAGAGCACGCTGGCCGGTCAGTTCTTCGGCGCCGCGATCGGTCTGCTGGAGCGCGTACGCGACGAGGAGGCCGCGAACATCGAAGCGGCCGGCAAGGCGATCGCCGAGACCGTGGCCTCCGGCGGCCGTGTCTTCGCCTTCGGCGCCGGGCACTCCTCGCTCGCCGCGCAGGACGTCGTCTACCGGGCGGGCGGTCTCGCCGTCATGAACCTCCTCAACGTGCCGGGGGTGATGGGCGTCGACGTGATGCCCGCGACGCTCGGCTCCGCGCTGGAACGGGTCGACGGTCTGGCGAGCGCGGTGCTGGACTCCAGCCCGGCGACCTCCGGCGACGTCCTGGTGATCATCTCGCTGTCGGGACGCAACGCGCTCCCCGTGGAGATGGCGCTGAACGCGCGGGCGCTGGGTCTGAAGGTGATCGGCGTGACGTCGGTGGCGTACGCGACGGAGACGAAGTCCCGTCACGCGTCCGGGACATACCTCAAGGACCACTGCGACATCGTCCTCGACAGCAAGATCGCGGTGGGCGACGCGGAGCTGTCGGCGGACGGCATCGAGGCACCGTTCGCGCCGGCGTCGACGGTCGTGACGAGCGCGCTGATGCAGGCGATGGTGGCGACGGCGGCAGGCGGCCTGGTCGAACGCGGCATCGAACCGCCACTGCTGCGCTCGGGCAACGTGGACGGCGGCCACGCGTGGAACGGCCGGGTGATGACGGAGTACGGGGACCGGATCTTCTACCGCCACTGAGGCCGGTGGGCGGGGCACCAGCCGGATCGGCGTCCGGCCGGCTCACCGGTGAGCGCCGGGCTCGCGGCCGTCAGGCGTTCCTGGCCGGTGGACACGGGCCCCGCTCCCGCGCTCTCAGGTGTCCGGACGGCCCTCCGGGTGGAGCTGGGACAGGAGGTCCAGGGACGTTGCCATGCGGGACGTCGCGTCCTCCGCGTACACCGCGTCCTGGCGTTCGAACGACGGGCGGGTCGCGCCCCGCAGGAAAGTGACCACGCCCAGCGTCCTGCCCCGGCTCCGCAGCACCGTGCAGAGCGCGTGCACGGAGTCGGGGGGCCACTGGCGGGAGACCGACCAGGTCGGGGTCGTCGACGCGCCCGTGGGCGCGCTCGCGCGCACCGAGCCCGTGCGGGCCACCGCCTGGAGGGCCGGGTGCCCCTCCCGGTACCGCACGGGTATCCCGCCGGCCGCGACCGGCAGACAGGGCCCGGCCGAACCGCCCGGCGTCGCCGCCACCCGTACGAGCCGGGTGGGCGGCACGTCGCCGGTCGAGGTGGCGCCGTAGGGCGCGGCCGGCGCCGGTCCGTCCAGGACCAGATCGATCAGCGCGTGGTCCGCGAAGCCCACGAGCGCGAAGTCCAGGCAGACCCTCGCCGCCTCCATCGGGTCCTCGCACTCGCCCGCGGCCCGCCCCGCGCGGTGCAGCTGGCTGGTGCGGAAGCGCAGCTTGTCCGCCTCCTGCGCCGCGAGCCTCGCCTCCGTGACGTCCTGGAAGAGCCAGCCGACCCCCAGCGGCACCGGCTCCTCGGCGAGCGGGGAGGCCAGCCGGACGAAGCCGCTGCGCCAGCACCGCCGCCGCTCGCTCCCGTCCTGCGTGCGCAGCGTCACCCACAGCTCCGCGAGCGAGCGCGGCGCGCCCTCCGCCAGTACGTGGTGGAGCGCGCCCTCCAGCTCCTCGACACCCTGCACGACGGTCTCGCCGAGCGGCCGCCCGAGCAGCGCCGTACGGCCCGAGCCGAGCGCACGCGCGGCATGCCCGTTCACGACGGTCGGGCGCAGATCCACGTCGACCAGGACCACGCCCCACAGCGCGTCGTCGAACAGCGCCTCGCTGAGCGCGATGGACCGCTCCAGGTCGATCAGCGCGTGCACCTCGCTGAACGCGCAGTACACCCCCGCGGGCCTGCCGTCCGCCCCGCGCACACCGGCCGACTGTGTCCGTACGAGCACCCGGCTGCCGTCCTTGCGCAGCAGAGCGAACTCGTGCACCACCCGTCCCGGCACGCCCATCGCCGACATCAGGCGCCCGTGCACCTCGTCCGCGTCGGCACTGCGCACGGCCCAGCCGGCGAATCCGCGCCGGCCCACGGCCTCGTCGGCGGACCAGCCGAGTATCCGCTCGGCCTCGCGGTTCCAGTGCGTGATGACGCCGTCGGCGTCGAACGCGCAGAGCGCCGCGTCCATCCCGTCGAGCAGCGCGGCGAGCAGATCCGCGCCGGGCCCGCCGCCCGGGCCCTCCACCTCGGCCGCGCCGGATTCCGGTCCGTCGGAGCCGGGCGGGCGAGTGGTCTCACTCCGGGAAGCACTCATCCCTGGCACCCCCTGCCGCCTGCTCGGTCATACCTACGATCATTCAACTCCAGGGTGACCCAGCACACACCTTGTTCACCGAAATCGTTGTGCGGTGGAAATCCAAATAATCACTTGTGGGGCGCGGGACCACTTCCTAGGGTGGTGAGCACACTAGAAGGGAGGTGGTTCGGAAGTGATTTCAATCCGGACAAGTGAGGTGGCTGCGGGCTGACGCCCGTCGTCGCACTCGTGCGGTGCCGGTGAACCACCGGCCCAATCCAAGCAGTCACCCGACCCGCGTGCTCGCCGGTAAGTCCGGCCGGCTCCTCCCCGGAGGAACCTGAGCACGCGGGTCGTCTGCGTTCCCGCCCAGGAGCCCCGCCCGTGACGGCACGCTTACGGGCAGAGCCTCTCCACCCGCCAGCCGCCGGACTCCGCCACGTACCGCAGCCGGTCGTGCAGCCGGTTCTCGTGCCCCTGCCAGAACTCGACCGTCTCGGGGACGACCCGTATGCCGCCCCAGTACGGCGGCACCGGCACCGGCTCGCCCGCCGGGTAGCGGGCGGCCAGGTCCTCGTACCGCTCCAGCAGCTCCGCGCGCGAGCCGACCGGCGAGGACTGCTCGCTCGCCCAGGCACCGAGCTGGGAGCCGTGCGGGCGGGTGCGGAAGTACGCCGCCGTCTCCGCGCGACCGACACGGGACGCCGTACCGGTCACGACGACCTGGCGGCCCAGCGCGTGCCAGGGGAAGAGGATGCCGGCGTACGGGTTCGCCTCGATCTCCCTGCCCTTGCGGGAGCCGTAGTTCGTGAAGAAGACGAAGCCGCGCCGGTCGTAGGCCTTGAGCAGCACGGTGCGGGACGACGGGCGGCCGTCGGGGGTCGCGGTGGAGACGACCATCGCGTTGGGCTCGTGCAGACCGCCGGCCACCGCGTCCTTGAACCAGCTCGCGAACTGGTCCATCGGCTCGGCGGCGAGGTCGGTCTCCAGGAAGGCGGCCGCGCGGTACTGCTCGCGCATCACGGCGGGGTCGGGGGTCTCGGCGGACGGAGTGTGAGGCACGCGACCCATACTCCCGCAATGCCGGAGCCGTGGCATGGTTGATTCGATGTCCGTGCTGGGCAGGACGGTGGTAACGGATGACCGTTCCGGACCGCGAGTCGTACGAGTTCGACCGTGGATCCGTATCGGCTCCGACAACTTCTGACATCGGATGCGCGGGCCGTAGGCCGTCAGCCGTCGTCCGGTTCAGCCGACCGCTTCCGCGTCAGTCACACCAGAGGAGCCGCCTGATGTCCGATTTCGTACCCGGGCTCGAAGGAGTCGTCGCTTTCGAGACGGAGATCGCCGAACCGGACAAGGAGGGCGGCGCCCTCCGTTACCGGGGCGTCGACATCGAGGACCTGGTCGGCCGCGTCTCGTACGGGAACGTGTGGGGCCTGCTCGTCGACGGCGCCTTCAACCCCGGGCTGCCGCCGGCCGAGCCCTTCCCCATCCCCGTCCACTCCGGCGACATCCGCGTAGACGTCCAGTCGGCGCTCGCCATGCTCGCCCCCGTCTGGGGCCTCAAACCGCTCCTCGACACCGACGAGCGCACCGCCCGCGACGACCTGGCGCGGGCCGCGGTGATGGCCCTGTCGTACGTGGCGCAGTCGGCGCGCGGGCAGGGCGTGCCGATGGTGCCGCAGAGCGAGATCGACAAGGCGGAGTCCGTCGTCGAGCGCTTCATGATCCGCTGGCGCGGGGAGCCCGACCCCCGGCATGTGAAGGCGGTCGACGCGTACTGGACGTCGGCGGCCGAGCACGGCATGAACGCCTCGACCTTCACCGCCCGCGTCATCGCCTCGACCGGCGCGGACGTCGCCGCGGCCCTCTCGGGAGCCGTCGGCGCGATGTCCGGCCCGCTGCACGGCGGCGCCCCGTCGCGCGTCCTCGGCATGATCGAGGAGATCGAGCGGATGGGCGACGCGACGGCCTATGTGAAGCAGGCGCTCGACAAGGGCGAGCGGCTGATGGGCTTCGGCCACCGCGTGTACCGGGCGGAGGACCCGCGCGCCCGCGTGCTGCGGCGTACGGCGAAGGAGCTGGACGCGCCGCGTTACGAGGTCGCGGAGGCACTGGAGAAGGCGGCGCTGGAGGAGCTGCACGCGCGCCGTCCGGACCGGGTGCTGGCGACGAACGTGGAGTTCTGGGCGGCGATCATGCTGGACTTCGCGGAGGTGCCCGCGAACATGTTCACGTCGATGTTCACCTGCGCGCGTACGGCGGGCTGGTCGGCGCACATCCTGGAGCAGAAGCGGACGGGGCGGCTGGTGCGGCCGTCGGCGCGGTACGTGGGTCCGGGGCCGCGCGACCCGCGTGAGATCGAGGGCTACGAAGACATCGCGTCCTGACGGAGACGTCCTCGGTCACCGACCGGAAGGCACCGCGTGGCGCGCGGTGCCTTCCGGCGTATCCGACCGGATCAGGCGTCGAGCAGGTACCAGCCCGCCGGAAGGGCGGCCTCGTCAACCTGACCGCAAGCGGACATGAGGAGCCGTCAGCCGAGCGCCGTGTCCACGATGCTCGCCCACTGCGCCACCACCCGTTTCCGCCGCTGCGTGTCGTCCGTCAGCAGGGTGGCCAGGCCCAGCCCCCGCGCCATGTCCAGCAGCCCCTGGATCGTCTCGCGCACGCCGGGCACCGACTCGTCCGCGCCCAGCAGTTCGACGGTCATCCGGTGCGCCTCGCGCCCGACGCGCCCTTCGAGTTCGGTGACGCGGGCCCGCAACTGCTCCTCGTTGGACGCGGCGACCCACAGATGCAGCGCGGCCCGGAACAGCGGGCCGGTGTAGAGCGCCACGACCTCCTCGACCACCTCGCGGCGGCGGTCGGGCCCGGTCGGCACGAGGCCGCGCAGGGCGCTGGTGCGCTCCTCGGCGACGTACTCGACGGCCGCCGTGAACAGGTCCTCGCGGGTGGGGAAGTGATGCTGCGCCGCGCCGCGCGACACCCCGGCGCGTTCGGCGACGACCGAGACGGTCGAACCGGCCCAGCCGTGTTCGGCCAGGCATGCCACCGCGGCCTCCAGCAGTCGCCTGCGGGTGACACGGCTGCGGTCCTGCTTGGGCGCGGCTACCGAACCCATGCCGCGTCCCGCCGCTCGACGAACGCCGCCATGCCCTCGCGGGCCTCGGCCGTGGCGAAGAGCGACGCGGAGCGCTGTACGAGATCCTCCGCGTACTGCTCGAAGGTCTCCAGCACCCGCGCGTTGAGCAACTTCTTCGATTCGGCCAGGCCCTGCGGGGAGCCTCTTCGCAGGGCGTCGAGGAGCGGGGCGAGCGCGGTGTCCACGTCGTCGGCGACCTCGGTGATCAGCCCGTCGGTCAGGGCCTCGGCCGCGCCGAAGGTCTCCCCGGTGAGGTAGTGGCGGGCGGCGGCGCGCGGCGCCATGCGGGGCAGCAGGGGCATCGAGATGACGGCGGGCGCGACGCCGATCCGCACCTCCGTGAAGGCGAAGTCCGAGTCGCTGGACGCGATCACGATGTCGCACGCCCCGAGCAGCCCCAGGCCACCGGCCCGCACATGGCCGGTGACACGGGCGACGACGGGCTTCGGGTGCGCGACGATCTGCCGCATGAGCGCGACGAAGGTGTACGGGTTCGGCGGCTCCTTCAGATCGGCGCCCGCGCAGAAGGTGGTACCGGTGTGGCTGAGCACCACGGCCCGTACGGACGGATCCCCGGCGCAGCCACTGAGCCCGTCGGCCAACTCGTCGACGAGCCGCGCCGACAGGGCGTTGCGCTTCGCGGGCGCGTCCATGGTCAAGGTGGTGATACCGCGCTCGTGCGCGGTCGCGACCAGCGTCACGTGGTCTCCGTCTCCCTTTCGCGGTCCGGATGCGAAGGTTCAGAGAGTGACAGCGTGCGCGGAATCAATCAAGCGAGCCCACGGTATTCCCGCCCCGCCGACCCGACCGGACCCAAGTCCCGCCCCACACCGGCTCCTTCCGTACGCCCCGGTGATCAGCGTGGGGGCTGAACGGTGTCGCTGGACGGTATTGGTCAGCGGTCCTGGGCGAGTCGGCTAACCGCGCACGTGCAGGCCGAAACTCTTGCGGCCCGGCACTTCCAGGCCCTCCTTCAAACGCAGTGACGGGATCTCGTAGTCACCGAAGTTCTGGCGCCGGAACGCGATCGGCTCGGTCGTCTCCAGCGACAGCAGCCGCTCCGTCCACGCCTTCGCGGCGTCCTCGAAGTCGCTGCCGGTGATCTTGTCGGCGCCGTACAGCACGAACGGCGGCAGCACCTCCAATCCCGGGTAGTACAGGATCCCGTGGTGAATCGGGAACAGCAGGTCCTGGATGGGGCCGTTGATCCCGCGATCGGTGTAGTGGGACTCCGGACCCCCGACGGTCACCGACAGGATCGCCCGCCGCCCCTGTAGCGTCCCCTCACCGAAACGCTCGCCGTACCGCGTCTCGTCGTGCACTCCGACTCCGTACGCGAAGTGGAAGGAGAACACCCGGTCCACCCAGCCTTTGAGGATCGCCGGCATCGTGTACCACCACATCGGGAACTGGAAGACCACCGTGTCGGCCCACAGCAGCTTCTCCTGCTCGGCCGCCACGTCGAGTGTGAGCGCGCCGGCGTCGTATGCCCCGGCCGAACTCGGCACCACCCGCAGCGGGCTCGTGGCGTGCTCGCCGAAGTCCGCCGCGTCCACCACGGCTTTCCAGTTCATCGCGTACAGGTCGCTCACCCGCACCTCGTGCCCGGCGGCTTCGAGAGTGGACACGGCGAGGTCCTTCAGTGAGCCGTTCAGCGAATGCGGCTCGGGGTGGGCGTGGACAATGAGCGTCTTCATGGCTGTTCCCTTCAACAAGGTGTCGCCACAGATGCTCGGCCGCCGAGGCCGCGTCGTACAGGGGCGCCTCTTCCATCGGACGGGACTTCCTGGTACCGGCAGGACCACCTTCAGGGCCACCTTCACGTGCCTTACCGGAGCCATACTCGGGACATGGACGATCTCGCGGGCTTCCTGCGGACAAGGCGTTCCCGGGTCGACCCGGCGGCCGTCGGCATCCCCACCGACAGCCGCCGCCGGGTCGAAGGGCTGCGCCGTGAAGAGGTCGCGCACCTGTCCGGAGTCAGCGTCGACTACTACGTACGCCTGGAGCAGGGCCGCGCCACCCAGCCCTCCGAGCAGGTCCTCGACGCGCTCGCCCGCGTCCTCGGCCTCGACGAGACGGAACGCGGGCACCTTGACCGGCTCGCGCGGCAGCGCCGCCGCCGCGCGAAGGCGCCGGGCGGGCGGGTCCGGCCGGAGCTGCTGCGCGTCCTCGGCCTGGTCGCCGACGCACCCGCGCTGATCATGGACCACCGCCTGGACGTGCTCGCCGGGAACCGCCTCGCCGGGCTCCTCTACGGCCGACCGCTGCCGGGCCTGAACACCGCCCGGCACATCTTCCTCGATGAGGCCGAGCGCGGCCTCTACGCGGACTGGGAGACATGCACCCTCGACGTGGTCGGGCATCTGCGCCTGGCCGCCGGAAAATACCCCGATGACCCCCGCCTGGCTTCACTCATCGGCGAGCTGGCGATGGGCAGTGAGCGCTTCCGCCGCCTCTGGGCCCGCGCGGACGTGCGCGCCCGCACCCATGGACGCAAGGCGTACCGGCACCCGCTGGTCGGACTGCTGGAACTGCACCAGGAGAACTTCGCGCTACCGGACGAATCAGGCATGGAGCTGCTGGTGCTCTCCGCGGCCCCCGGCAGCCCCACCGAGGACGGACTGCGCCTGCTCGCGAGCCTGGGTCCGGACACCGATGACGCGCATCCCACACTGAACGCTCAGGTCCGCGAGTAACTCAACGACGCCGACCCCCGGGCCCGGGCCCGGGAGGTCAGGCGCCCAAGGCGCCGTGCTTCAGGGCAGCGACGAACGCGCCCCAGCGGGGCGCGCGGAAGATGAGCACCGGGCCGTGCGGGTTCTTGCTGTCGCGGACGGGGACGACGGGGGCGAGGTCGTCGGAAACCTCCACACAGGCGCCACCGTCCTGGTTGCTGTAGCTGCTCTTACGCCAAGTCACGGCGGTCAGGTCGACGGTTCGCACGAGAATTCCTCCAACATACGCAGGATGAGTTTCCTCGACTTTGCCGGGGACAGCGCGAGGTCGCGTACTGAATCGTACGTGAGCTGCAACCGCTCAACAGGCGCTGTTTCCTCGATGAGTTCACCCCGGTAGCCGTTCTCGGTGTACGCCACCGTGCGACCGTCCGGAAGTCGCAGGTACCACATGTCGGCGCTCACCAGGCCATGCAGCCCTGCGCCGAACGGCAATACCTGAACCGTCACCCCTGCCCGCTCCGACATCGCCCCCAAGTACTCCAACTGCCCCCGCCACTCCCCCACATCCGTCAGCGGCGTCCGCAGCACCGACTCCGACAGGATCGTTCGGAACGGTGGCGCGCTGTCCCCCTCCAGGAGCTCCCGCCGCCCCATCCGCGCCTCAACCTGCTGGTCCAGCTCCTCGCCCTTGAGGCCACCCGCCGCCAGCAACTCCCGGGCGTAGCCCTCCGTCTGCAACAACCCCGGCAGCACACTCACCGCGAAGTGCCACAGGCTCGTCGCCTCCGCCTCCAGCGCCATGTAGCGCCGATAGCCCTCCCGGAACTGCGACTTGTCGCTCACCGCCAATTCCCACAGCGCGAGCAGCAACCCCGGGGTCCCGTAGTACGTGTCGAGCGCCTGGACGACCTCCGGGCCGCCCAGCGTCTCGCCCTTCTCCATCTTGCCGAACAACGACCAGTCCCAGCCCAGCCGTTCGCCGAGCTGACGCAGGCTCTGACCCCGCGCGGTGCGCAGTAAGCGCAGTTCCTCGGCGAACCGCGCGGGGGGTTCCCTGCTGCGGCCCGTGACCACTCGTCTGGTCGGCATGGCGCTGCCCTCCGTGGAAGGTGTGGAAGTTGCTCCGCCCGCGCCGGAAGCAGCGAAGGCCAACGGCGATGTCGGGGCCCCGGCGGGCACATCCTCGTAACGAGACCCTCACGCACGGTAATTCACGTCAAGCGTGCCGGGCGGAGAAACCGCACAACGATCAGCCGAAGGAGCCCCCCCCCCATGACGCCAGCGACTTCCAAGCCCCCGCTCCCCCGCCGCACCCCGCAGCGCGTCGCCACCGACAAGATTCAGGAGGCGGTCGACGCGCGGGATGTGCCGGCAGCGGCGCTGACGAGCGTCGGTATTCAACTGCCCGCGATGGATGTCCGTACGCCGTGGCCGGTCACCGACGACAGCGACGCCGGACAAGCCACGCGTTACGCCCTGGTCCATCTCGGTGTCTGCTCCGCACCCGTCGCCCTCGCGCTCGCGGCAGTGATCGTGGAAGGCGCCGGCCGGTGACAGACGGTGTCCGGGTCGGGGACACCGTCCACGACACGGCCCGGGACCGCGTCGGCGTCGTAATGGCCCGCCAGGGCCCGTACGTCCAGCTCCGCCCGCTCGGCGGCGGACGCGAGTGGGACGCCGACCCCGCCCACGTCCGGCTGCTGACCCCGGCCGAACTGCTCAGCGCCCGCGTCGCCGACGTCAACACCCGTAGTCGCGAAGGTCTCGTCGGCGTACGGGAGGACCACACAATGAGGCTCCATGCCTCGCACGGAGGAGAACAGTGAACATTCGACTGAGCACCCAATTCGCACACGGCAGCGGGCAGGGCGGAGACGAGGGCGAAGGGGACGGGCACCCCGGTCAGCCGTGGTCACCGACCGACGAGCCGCACCCGGACGGTACGACGCCTCCCGGCGACGGAGACCACCGGAAGTGACGACCTCCGATGAGCAGGCGGGGCGGCCCACCCGTGAGGAGTTGGGCCGTCTCCTCCTGAACGAGGGTTCTGTGGCGCCCGATTGGGCCGGGGCCTATCAGGACGTGCCCCGCTCCCGCTTCCTGCCGGACGTGATGTGGCCGCACGACATGACTACCGGCCGAAATGTCACCGTCGACAAAGGGCAGGACCCACAGGCTTGGCAGAGGTACGCCGACTCGGACGCCCCCATCGTCACCCAATGGGACGAGGGCGCGCACGACGGCAACGAGCCCGGAAAGGTGTTCAGTTCGTCCTGGTCCATGCCGAGCCTGGTCTTCTCCATGCTGGCCGACCTTGATGTGAGGCCAGGCCAGCGCGTGTTGGAGATCGGCGCGGGCACGGGATGGAACGCGGCGCTTCTCGCCCATCGTCTCGGTGCCGGGAACGTCGTCACCGTGGAAGTGGACCGCGCCGTCGCGGCCGGGGCACAGGAGTCGTTGAACCGCTTCGGACTCCCGGTGGAAGTGGTGCACGGAGACGGCTTCCTCGGGTACCCGGAACGGGCCCCGTACGACCGTCTGATCGCCATCTGTGGTCTGCGAAGGATTCCGTTCGCGTGGGTGGAGCAGTCCAGCCCGCAAGGGGTGATCCTCGTTCCCTGGGGGACCTACTACGGGCCTGGCGAAGCCACGGCCCGCCTGGTGGTCGCCGAAGACCGCCGGAGTGCGTCAGGACCGTTCTCCCGGCCGGTGGCATTCATGCGCATGCGCTCTCAGCGGTTCGTGTGGCCCCGGCATGACGCCCACGTACCGGCGGGCGCGATGGACGCCGCGGACACGTCGTTCACAACGATGGCCGAGGCCCAACTCCGGGGCACGGGACCCTTCGACGTGACCGGATTCGCTCTGGGCCTGCGCGTGCCCGACGTCGCGCACACCGTCGACCGCGAACGTGACGGCAGGCGGGCCGTGTGGTTCTACGGACTCTCGGACACGTCGTGGGCGGTCGTGGTGTTCCGCGACGGCCGGAAGGAAGCCAAGGTGTACCAATCGGGCCCCCGGCGCCTGTGGGACGAAGTGGAAGCCGCGCACAGGTGGTGGGTGGAGCAGAAACGACCCGGCTTCGACCGGTTCGGCCTGACCGTGGACTCCGACGGCGAGCGGGCTTGGCTGGACTCACCGGACAACCCCGTGGGCCGTCACGTGGTCTCCGGCTGACTCTCGCGCTCCTCCCGTGTCCGCAGTTCGCGTCTGAGGATCTTGCCGGAGGCAGCCCGGGGGACTCCCCCGATGAACTCGACCCGGCGCACCTTCTTGTGCGGGGCCACGTGTTCGGCGACGTAGCACATGACGTCCGCCTCCGTCAGTCCGGCCGCTCCGGACTGGCGGACTATGTACGCCTTGGGGATCTCGTTGCCGTCCTCGTCCTGGACGCCGATGACCGCCGCGTCGGCTATGGACTCGTGGGCCAGCAGCAGTGCTTCGAGGTCGGCGGGGGCGACCTGGAAGCCCTTGTACTTGATGAGCTCCTTCACCCGGTCGACCACGAACAGCCAGCCGTCGGCGTCGACGCGGCCGATGTCGCCGGTGTGGACCCAGCCATCGGTGTCGATCATGTGGGCGGTCTCCTCGGGGCGGCCCAGGTAGCCCTTCATCACCTGCGGGCCCCGGATGAGTACTTCACCGTCGGTGCCGACGGGGGCGTCCTTGCCGGGGTCGTCGAGGGAGACCACGCGCATTTCGGTGCTGGGCAGGAGCTTGCCCACGGCTCCGGCGGGCGGGTCGTCGGCGTCGAGCGGGACGACGTGCGTGCCCGGTGACAGCTCGGTCATGCCGTACGCCTGGCGGACGGGCGGCAGCCGCAGCCGGGCCGAACAGGCCGCGGCGAGGCGGGCGTCGAGGGGCGCGGCGGCGCTGACGATGTAGTCGAGGGAGGAGAGGTCGTAGCGGGCGACGGCCGGGTGCTTCGCGAGCGCGAGGACGATCGGCGGGGCGACGTACAGGCCGTTGATCCGGTGCGTCTCGATCGCGCCGAGGAACTGGTCGAGTTCGAAGCGCGGCAGTACGACGACGGTCGCGCCTTTCCGCAAGGGAGCGTTCATCAGGGCCGTGAGGCCGTAGATGTGGAAGAAGGGGAGCACCGCGAGTATGCGGTCGCCGGGGCGCATGGGCATGACGGGGTCGAGCTGCGCGAGGTTGGTGGCGATCGAGCGGTGCGTCAGCATGACGCCCTTGGGGGAGGCGGTGGTGCCGGAGGAGTACGGGAGGGCGGCGATGGACTCGGCGGGGTCGATGGCGATGTCGACGGCCACGCCGGTATCGGTGGCGATCATGTCGAGGATCGAACGGTGGCCCGGCGCCCGGTCGCAGACGAAGATCTCCTCGATGCCGCCCACCAACTCCGCCGATCTGCGGGCGACTTCGAGCAGGGGCGACACCGTGACGATCCACCGCGCGGAGGAGTCCCGGAGCTGCTTCGCGAACTCCTCGGCGGTGGACAGCGGATGGACGGTGGTGACGGAGGCCCCGGCGCGGGTGGCCCCGTAGAACGCGACCGGATACGCGACGGTGTTGGGGCTGTGCAGGGCCAGTACGTCGCCCTCGCGCAGACCGGCCTCCCGCAGGCCGGCGGCGGTACGGCGGTGGAAGAGGTCCAGTTGGGCGTAGGTGACGGTGGTGCCGTTCGTACCGTCCACGAGGGCGACGGTCTCGCCGAACTCCGCCGCGCGGCCGAGAACCGCGTCGTGGATCGGCAGGTCGACCGGTGCGACATCCGCGTACTCGCTGTGAAAGATCATGACGACGACCCCTTCGACGCGTGGACGGACAGAATGGCCTGTCTCAGTACGACTTGGGGAGACCCAGGGACTGGTGGGATATGTAGTTCAGGATCATTTCGCGGCTGACGGGCGCGATACGGGCCACGCGTGAGGCCGTGATGAGGGACGCCAGACCGTACTCGCGGGTGAGGCCGTTGCCGCCGAGGGTGTGTACGGCCTGGTCCACCGCGCGTACGCAGGCCTCCGCCGCCGCGTACTTGGCCATGTTGGCGGCCTCGCCCGCGGCGGCGTCGTCCCCCGAGTCGTAGAGGTACGCGGCCTTGCGCGTCATCAGGCGGGCGAGTTCGATCTCGATGTGCGCCTGGGCGAGCGGGTGCGCGATGGCCTGGTGGGCGCCGATGGGCTGCTTCCAGACCTGCCGGGTCTTGGCGTAGTCGACGGCCTTGTCGAGCGCGTGGCGGGCCATGCCGAGGGCGAAGGCGGCGGTCATGACGCGTTCGGGGTTGAGGCCGGCGAAGAGCTGGAGGAGCCCGGCGTCCTCGTCGCCGACGAGGGCGCCGGCGGGCAGCCGTACGTCGTCCATGACCAGCTCGAACTGCTTCTCCACGGCCTGGAGTTCCATGTCGATCTGCGAGCGGTGGAAGCCGGGGGCGTCGCGCGGGACGATGAAGAGGCAGGGCTTGAGGGAGCCGGTTCGCGCGTCCTCGGTGCGGCCGACGATAAGGGTGGCGTCGGTGATGTCGACGCCGGAGACGAAGACCTTGCGGCCGTTGAGGATCCAGCCGCCGCCGTCCGCGTCGTCCGCCCTGCGCGCCGTGGTGGTGATGCGGTGCGAGTTGGATCCGGCGTCGGGCTCGGTGATGCCGAAGGCCATGGTGCGGGAGCCGTCGGCGAGGCCGGGCAGCCACTCACGCTTCTGCTCCTCGGTGCCGAAGCGGGCGATGACGGTGCCGCAGATGGCGGGCGACACGACCATGAGGAGCAGGGGGCAGCCCGCCGCTCCCAACTCTTCGAGAACGATGGAGAGTTCGGCGAGACCGCCGCCTCCGCCGCCGTACTCCTCGGGGAGGTTGACCCCGAGATGGCCGAGTTTGCCGGCCTCACTCCACAGGGTGTCGCGGTCGAACGCGCGGCCGTGGCGGCGGCCGAGGGCCGCGACGGAGGCGCGGAGGTCCTGGTGTTCCTGCGTTTCGACGATGCTCATCTGTCCCCCTGTGAGAGTTCGGTGACTACGGCGAGGAGCGCGCCGACCTCGACCTGGCTGCCGGGTGCGGCGTGGAGCGCGGTGAGTGTGCCGGAGACGGGAGAGACGACGCGGTGCTCCATCTTCATGGCCTCCAGCCAGATGAGCGGCTGCCCCGCGGTGACCGCGCCGCCCTCACCGATGCCCTCGGCGATCCGTACGACGGTGCCGGGCATGGGCGCGAGCAGCGAGCCGGGCGCGGCGGCGGTGCGGGGGTCGGTGAAGCGGGGGTGGGCGAGGAGGCGGTACGAGGCGGTGGGGCCGTCCACGTGGACGTGGTCGACGCCGTACTCCCCCACGTCGAAGTGGCCGCGCACTCCGTCGACTTCGAGGGTGACGCGGTCGGGTGAGACGGCGACGACGCGCACCGCGTCGTCCTCGGCGCGGAACCCGTCGCGGGTGCGGTGGTAGCGGACCTCGTGCTCGCCGTACGTCTTGGTCTGCGGCTGGGACGGGAGGTTCCGCCAGCCGCCGGCGCGGTGCCCGTGGCGCACGGCGTCGGCGAGCGCGGCGGCGAGGGCTGCGTGCCGGGCGGCGCGGTCGTCGGCGTCCGGAGCGGTGAGCGCGTCGAGGTGCCGCTCGTAGAACCCGGTGTCGACGCGCCCGGCGGCGAAGTCCGGGTGCCGCAGTGACCGTACGAGCAACTCCCGGTTGGTGACCGGCCCGTGCACCCGCGCCCGGCGGAGCGCGCCGCCCAGCAGCCGGACGGCCTCGGCCCGGGTGGGCGCCCAGGCGACGACCTTGGCGAGCATGGAGTCGTAATGCACCCCGACACGGTCACCGGGCCCGTACCCGGCGTCGACACGGATACGGGGGCGGTCGCCCGGCCCGTCAGCCGCACCGCCCCCCACCCCCGGCACCGTCAGCTCATGGATCCGCCCCGGCTGCGGAGCCCACCCCCGCGACGGGTCCTCCGCGTAGAGGCGGGCCTCCACCGCGTGGCCCCGGGGCTGCGGGGTGCTCTCGGGGAGCTTCGCTCCCTCCGACAGGGCGAGTTGGAGCGCCACCAGGTCCACGCCGAACACCTCCTCCGTCACCGGGTGTTCGACCTGGAGGCGGGTGTTCATCTCCAGGAAGTACGCGCGGCCCGCCGGCGAGATCAGGAACTCGACCGTGCCCGCGCCCCGGTACTCCACCGCGCGCGCCGCCGCGACCGCCGCGTCCGTGAGGGCCGCGCGCAGCTCCGCGGGCAGGCCCGGGGCCGGGGACTCCTCGATCACCTTCTGGTGCCGCCGTTGCAGCGAGCAGTCGCGCGTGCCCAGCGCCCACACCGTGCCGTGCGCGTCGGCGAGGATCTGGACCTCGACGTGCCGGCCGGCTTCCACGTACGGCTCCGCGAAGACCTCGCCGTCACCGAACGCCGACAGCGCCTCAGCCGAGGCCGCCGCCAACTCATCGGCCAGATCGGGCAGTTGACGGACCACGCGCATCCCGCGCCCGCCACCGCCCGCCGCCGCCTTGATCAGCAGCGGCAGATCCGCCTCCGTCACCGATGCCGGGTCCACCGGCGCCAGGAGGGGGACGCCGGCCGCCGCCATCAGCTCCTTCGCCCTCGTCTTGGAGGCCATCGCCTCGATCGCCTCCGGCGGCGGCCCCACCCACACCAGCCCCGCGTCCAGCACCGCCCGCGCGAACTCGGCGTTCTCCGAGAGGAATCCGTAGCCGGGGTGCACCGCGTCCGCGCCCGCCGCGAGAGCCGCCTTCACGATCAGCTCGCCGCGCAGATATGTCTCGACGGGGGCCGATCCCGGCAGCCGTACCGCCGTGTCCGCCTCCCGTACGTGCAGCGCGTCGGCGTCCGCGTCCGAGAAGACCGCGACCGTGCCGATGCCCCGCTCACGGCACGTCCGGAAGACCCGGCAGGCGATCTCGCCGCGGTTCGCGACCAGAAGATTCGAGATCATCACAGTCCTCATCACTCACATTCGGAAGACGCCGAAGCCGCCCCGTACGCCCTCGACCGGCGCCGTGTGGACCGCCGACAGGCACAGGCCGAGCACCGTACGGGTGTCGCGCGGGTCGATGACCCCGTCGTCGTAGAGCCGCCCGGACAGGAACACCGGCAGTGACTCCGCCTCGATCTGCGCCTCCACCATCGCGCGCAGCGCCGCGTCGCCGTCCTCGTCGTACGGCAGGCCCTTGGCCGTCGCCGCGGCGCGGGACACGATCGACAGCACGCCCGCCAGCTGTTGCGGCCCCATCACCGCCGACTTGGCGCTCGGCCAGGCGAAGAGGAAGCGCGGGTCGTAGGCCCGGCCGCACATGCCGTAGTGCCCGGCGCCGTACGACGCGCCCATCAGGACCGACAGATGCGGGACCTTCGAGTTGGCGACCGCGTTGATCATCATCGCGCCGTGCTTGATGATGCCGCCCTGCTCGTACTCCTTGCCGACCATGTAGCCGGTGGTGTTGTGCAGGAAGACCAGGGGGATGTCGCGCTGGTTGGCGAGCTGGATGAACTGCGCGGCCTTCTGCGACTCTGCGCTGAACAGCACGCCCTGCGCGTTGGCCAACACCCCCACGGGATAGCCGTGCAGCCGCGCCCACCCCGTCACCAGGCTGGGCCCGTACAGCGGCTTGAACTCGTCGAAGTCCGAGCCGTCGACGATCCGTGCCACCACCTCGCGCGGGTCGAAGGGGATCTTCAGATCGCCGGGGACGACGCCCAGCAGTTCTTCCTCGTCGTACTTCGGCGGCTCCACGGTCGCCGGGTCCGGATCGGCGTACGCCTTGCGGTGGTTGAGGCGCGCGACGATCCGCCGCGCCTGGCGGATCGCGTCGGGCTCGTCCACCGCGTAGTGGTCGGCGAGCCCGGACGTGCGGGCGTGCATCTCGGCGCCGCCGAGCGACTCGTCGTCGCTCTCCTCGCCCGTCGCCATCTTCACGAGCGGCGGTCCGCCGAGGAAGACCTTCGACCGCTCGCCGATCATCACGGTGTGGTCGGACATGCCGGGCACATACGCCCCGCCCGCCGTCGAGTTGCCGAAGACGACCGCGACGGTGGGGATCCCGGTGGCGGACAGCCGCGTCAGGTCGCGGAAGAGCGCGCCGCCGGGGATGAAGATCTCCTTCTGGGAAGGGAGGTCGGCGCCACCGGACTCGACGAGGCTGATGAGCGGCAGCCGGTTCTCGTACGCGATCTGGTTGGCGCGCAGGGCCTTCTTCAGCGTCCAGGGGTTGGACGCGCCGCCGCGCACGGTCGGGTCGTTGGCGGTGATGACGCATTCGACGCCCTCGACCACGCCGATCCCGGTGACCATGGACGCGCCGACGGGGTAGTCGCTGCCCCAGGCGGCGAGCGGCGACAGCTCCAGGAACGGGGTGTCGGGGTCGACCAGCAGCTCGATCCGCTCGCGGGCGAGGAGCTTGCCGCGTCGACGGTGCCGGGCCACGTACTTCTCACCGCCGCCGGCCAGCGCCTTGGCGTGCTCGGTGCCGAGTTCGGCGAGTCTGCTGAGCATCTCGGCGCGGTGCGCGGCGTGTTCGGGGGACGCGGGGTCCAGCGCCGAGTGGAGCACGGTCACAGCAGAACCTCCGGGATGTCGACGTGCCGGGAGCGCAGCCACTCGCCCAGCGCCTTGGCCTGCGGGTCGAAGCGGGCCTGGGCGGCGACGCCCTCACCGAGGAGACCCTGGACCGTGAAGTTGAGGGCCCGCAAGTGGGGCAGGACGTGTCGTACGACCATCAAGTCCTGGCATTCAGGGGTGAGTTCACGGAAGAGCTCGACGGTCAGGGTGTGGGCGAGCCACCGCCAGGCCGCGTCGGTGCGGACCCAGACGCCGACGTTGGCGTCGCCGCCCTTGTCGCCGCTGCGGGCGCCGGCGACCAGGCCGAGTGGGGCGCGGCGCGTGGGCCCGGCGGGGAGCGGGTCCGGGAGCGGGGGGCCGGGGACCGGCTCAAGTGGTCCGGTGCGTACGGGAGTCGGGACCCGTATCCGGGTGCCGTCCGGCAGTACGGCGGTGTGCGGGACATCGTCCGCCGCCACGTACGCCGCCTCGAAGACGCCGTACGGCGCGCCTCTGCCGGGCGGCGCCGTCACATGGAAACCGGGATAACTGCCCAGCGCCAGCTCGACGGCGGCGCCGCTGACCGCCCGGCCGACCGCGTCCGGGTCGCTGTCGCGGACGACGAGCCGCAGCAGCGCGCTCGCGGTCTCCTCGGTGTCGGCGTCCGCCTTGTCGGTACGGGCCAGTTCCCAACGGATCTCGGCGGGCGGCTTGTTGACGCCCGGCGCCGCGAGCGCGTCGGCGACCTGGTCCCGCACCAGCCGTGCCTTCGCGTCGATGTCGAGACCGGTCAGGACGAAGACGATCTCGTTGCGCCAGCCGCCGATCCGGTTGAGCCCGACCTTCAGCGTGGGAGGCGGCGCCTCGCCACGTACGCCGGAGATCCTGACCCGGTCCGGGCCGTCCTGGGTGAGCCGTACGGTGTCCAGCCGGGCCGTCACGTCGGGGCCCGCGTACCGCGCTCCCCCGGTCTCGTAGAGCAACTGCGCGGTGACGGTGCCGATGTCGACGATCCCGCCGGTGCCGGGGTGCTTGGTGATGACGGCGGAGCCGTCCGCGTGGAGTTCGGCGAGCGGGAAGCCGGGGCGGCGGACGCCGTCTCCGCCGTCGTGGGCGGCGAAGAAGGCGTAGTTGCCGCCGGTGGCCTGGGTGCCGCACTCCAGGACGTGCCCGGCGACGACCGCGCCGGCGACCATGTCGAAGGCCCCGTCGCCGTCCCAGCCGAAGTGGGCGGCGGCGGGGCCGGTGACGAGGGCCGCGTCGGTGACCCGGCCGGTCACCACGACATCGGCGCCCGCGCGCAGGCACTCGGCGATCCCGGCGCCGCCGAGGTAGGCGTTGGCGGTGAGCACGCCCTCGCCCCAGTCGCGGGTGGTCAGCAGGTCGTCGCCCTCGACGTGCGCGACGCGCACCGGGACGCCGACGCGCTCGGCCAGTTCGCGTACGGCGGCGGCCAGTCCGGCCGGGTTCAGCCCGCCCGCGTTGGCGACGATCCGCACGCCGCGTTCGTGCGCGAGCCCGAGCCCTTCCTCCAGCTGCCGCAGGAAGGTCTTGGCGTAGCCGGACGCCGAATTCTTCAGCCGGTCGCGGCCGAGGATGAGCATGGTCAGCTCGGCGAGGTAGTCGCCGGTGACGACGTCGAGAGGGCCGCCGGTGAGCATCTCGCGCAGCGCGTCGAAGCGGTCGCCGTAGAAGCCGGAGGCGTTGCCGATCCGCAGGACGCCGGGGTCGGGGCGGGTGTCCGGCATCGTCACGCCCCCTTCGCCGGGCGGCCGGGGCCGGCCGGGCCCGCGAACGCCTGCGCGATGTCCAGCCAGTGGTCGGCGCCGGCGCCCTCGGCCCGTACCGCGAGGTCCGCGCGGTGGGCGCGCTGCGTCACGAGCAGGCAGAAGTCGAGGGCGGGCCCGGTGACGCGCTGGCCGGCGTCCTCGGGGCCGTACGCCCACAACTCTCCCCCGGGGCCGGTGAGTTCGACGCGGAAGGGGGTGGCGGGCGGCTGCTCGCCGCGTACGAAGTAGGCGTAGTCGCGGGCCCGTACGCCGATCCACGCCACATGCCGCAGCCGCGCGGTCGGCTCGCGCCGTACACCGAGGGCGTCGGCGATGTCCTGGCCGTGCGCCCAGGTCTCCATCAGACGCGCGGTCGCCATCGACGGCGCGCTCATCGGCGGCCCGTACCAGGGGAATCGGGCACCGGCGGGCAGGGCGCGGAGCGCCTTCTGGAGCCGTTCGCGGCCGTCGCGCCAGCGGGTGAGGAGCCGGCCGGGCGGCAGTACGGCGCCGGCCTCGGCGCCGTCGTCCACGAAGGTCCCGGGGGCGGCGAGCGCCTTCGCGGCCTCGTCGGCGAAGGCCTTCTCGTCGGTGACGGCGAGGAGGGTCGCGGTGTCGGTCCAGGCGAGATGGGCGATCTGGTGGGCGACGGTCCAGCCCGCCGCGGGGGTCGCGAGCGACCAGTCCGTGTCGTCCAACCCGGCTACGAGCCGGTCGACTTCCTCGCTCTCGCTGCGCAGATCGTCGAGGATGGGCGCGGCAGGGTCGGACACGTGATGCGCTCCGATCGGGCTCTCGGGACACGGCGTCGTACGTGTCCCGGGAGCATGGCAGCGCCCGGAGAAACAAGCAAGCGTGCTTGGTTTGCCGGGTCTACTTCTTGCCGCTCTCCGGGCCCGTGGGCGCCGGCTCACGATCGGCCTCCGGGGCGGTCTTCCCGGCGGTCTTCGGGGCATTGACGACCGCCGCCGCCAGCTTCTTCCGCGCCGCCTCGCGCTCGGCCCTCACCTCCTTGCGCCGGCCCGCCTGTGTCCGGACCGCGCCGACGCTCGCCGCGATGACCAGCGCGATCGCCAGAGCGTCGGTGAGGGAGAGGCTCTGGTGCAGGACGAGGAAGCCGGCCATCGCCGCGATGGCCGGTTCGATACTCATCAGGATCGCGAACGTCGGCGCGGGCAGCCGCCGCAGGGCGAGCAGTTCCAGGGTGTACGGCAGGACGGACGACATCAGCGCCACCACGAGCCCGAGCCCGATCGTGGAGGGCACCAGCAGCTTCGAACCGGCCTCCAGGATGCCCAGCGGCAGGGTCAGAAGGGCACCGAAGGTCATGGCGAGCGCGAGCCCGTCGGCCTGCGGGAAGCGCTGTCCGACGCGCGCGCTGAAGACGATGTACGTCGCCCACATCACCCCCGCCGCGAGGGCGAACGCGGCGCCCACGGGATCGAGCCGGTCGAACCCGCCACCGCTCAGCAGCAGCACACCACCGAGCGCGAGCCCGGCCCACAGCAGATTGCCGAGCCTGCGCGAGACGATCACGGAGAGGGCGAGCGGCCCGAGGACCTCCAGGGTCACGGCGGCGCCCAGCGGGATGCGGTCGGCCGCCTGGTAGAAGAGGAGATTCATGGCCGCCAGTACGGCCCCGAAGACGAGGACGGTGCCCCAGTCGGCACGCGAGTGACCGCGGACCCTGGGCCGGCAGATCACGAGCAGCACGACGGCGGCGAGCACGAGCCGCAGGGTCACCACCCCGACGACCCCGGCCCGCGGCATCAGCAGCACGGCGACCGCGGCCCCCCACTGCACGGAGAGCACCCCGCTGACGACAAGCACGACGGGCCCGAGCGGCCGGCGCGCGCTCCCGGCGGGCGCCGCACCGGTCACCGCCGCGGCCTCTGGTACCGCCACCAGGGCGCCCGCGGCCGCGGTACGCGACTCCTCCACCGGGATCCCCCTCCACTTCAGCCAGACCGATCAGGTCATTTCAATGAACTATCGCATACAACATAGTGCACCATCTGATGCGATGGTCAGCCCCCCGGTCCTCAGGCCACTGTGCCCTGCCCCACCGGTTCTCCGCGACAGGGATTCGATTGCGTGATGCCGCTCACTCAGGCGGGATGTGACAGCTCCGGGCCTTGGCGGGCGGCCACGGCCTACGACCGGTCCGACGGCTCCAGCGCCTCCGCCAGCACCTCCGCCAGGTGCCTCGCGCCGCCGTCCGACAGCTGGTCCAGTTGGGTGCGGCACGAGTAGCCGTCGGCCAGCAGCTCCGTGCCCTCCTCCCTCGACCGGACCGACGGGAGCAGTTGGTCCTCGGCGCAGGCCACCGAGACCTCGTAGTGGCCCTTCTCGAAGCCGAAGTTGCCCGCCAGTCCGCAGCAGCCGCCGCTCAACTCGCCGGTCAGGCCCGCCCGTTCGCGCAGCCGGCGCTCCGCCGCGTCGCCGAGGACCGCGTGCTGGTGGCAGTGGGTCTGGCCGGCGACCGGGCGGTTCACGCGGGGTGGCCGCCAGTCGGGGGCGCACTCCTCCAGGGTCTGGGCGAAGGTGCGTACCGACGCGGCGAGGCGGGCCGCGCGGGGGTCGTCCGCGAGGAGCTCCGGCAGGTCCGTCTTGAGCGCCGCCGCGCAGCTCGGTTCCAGGACGAGGACCGGCAGGCCCGTGTCGAGCAGCGGTTCGAGCCGGTCGAGGGTGCGGCGCATGACCGTGCGGGCCTGGTCGAGCTGGCCCGTGGAGACGTACGTCAGACCGCAGCAGACCGTGCCCGGGGGCAGGGTGAAACCCACCCCGGCCGCGTCCAGGACCCGTACCGCCGCCCGCCCCACCGACGGCGACAGGTGCTCCGTGAAGGTGTCCGGCCACAGCACCACCGCCGGGTCGCCTCCCCGCTCCCTGCCCTGCCCCCGCATCCACCGGGTGAACGTACGCGGCGCCAGGCGGGGGATCGAGCGCTCCGGTGCGATGCCGCCCGCGCGTTTGGCCAGCGCGGCGGCTCCCGGCACCCGTACCGCGGCGTTCAGCAGACGCGCGAAGGGCGCGGCCGCCCGGAGCCAGCGCGGCAGCCGCCCCATCGCGTAGTGCGCGGCGGGCCGCCGCCGGCCCGCGTAGTGGTGGTGCAGGAACTCCGCCTTGTACGTGGCCATGTCGACCCCCACCGGGCAGTCGCTGCGGCAGCCCTTGCAGGACAGGCAGAGGTCAAGCGCGTCCTTGACCTCGGTCGAGCGCCAGCCGTCCGTGACGATCTCGCCGGCGAGCATCTCGTGGAGCAGCCGGGCGCGCCCGCGCGTGGAGTGCTGTTCGTCGCCGGTCGCGCGGAACGACGGGCACATCACCCCCGCTCCCGAACTCGGCCCCTCCACCCGGCACTTGGCCACGCCCACACAGCGCCGCACGGCCGCCGAGAAGTCGCCGCCCACCACACCGTCCACCTCGCCGTCGTGCGGGTAGGCGAAGGCGACGTCGACCCGCCTGCGCGGCAGGACCTCGAAGCGAAGGTTCTCGTCCAGCCTGGCGGGCCGCGCGATCGAACCGGGGTTCAGGCCCCCCGCCGGGTCCCACACGTCCTTGAACCGCCCGAAGAGACCGGTCAGTTCGTCCCCGTACATCGTCGGCAGCAGCTCGGAGCGCGCCAGCCCGTCGCCGTGCTCGCCGGAGAGCGAGCCGCCGTGCGCGACGACGAGACCGGCGACCTCCTCGGAGAAGCGGCGGAAGCGCCGCACACCGTCGGTGCTCAACAGGTCGAAGTCGATGCGGACATGGATGCAGCCGTCGCCGAAGTGCCCGTACGGCGTGCCCCGCAGCCCGTGCTCGGCGAGCAGCGCGCGGAACTCCTTGAGATACGCGCCGAGCCGGGCGGGCGGTACGGCGCAGTCCTCCCAGCCCGGCCACGCCTCGCCGCCGTCGGCGCTGCGGGTCGCGGTGCCCGACGCGTCCTCGCGTACCCGCCACAGGGCCCGCACCCCGGCCGGGTCCGTCACGACCGTGCCGTCCAGGGCGTCCGCCGCGCGCATGATCCGCTCGGCGTGCGCGCGGGCCTCCGCGACGGTGGACCCGCCGGTCTCCACGAAGAGCCAGGCGCCGCCGCGCGGCAGGTCGTGCGGGCCGGGGACGAGGTCGTCGGCCATGCCCTCGACGGTCAGCGGGTGGTACGGCAGCAGCCCGGCAGCGGCCTCGGCCGCCGCGCTCTCGTCCGGGTAGCCGAGGACCGCGAGCACCCGCACGGGCGGCGACTCGACCAGCCGTACGACGGCTTCCGTGACGACTCCCAGCGTGCCCTCGCTGCCGCAGAAGGCGCGGGCGAGGTCGGTGCCGTTCTCGGGGAGCAGCGCGTCGATCGCGTAACCGGAGATACGGCGCGGCAGGCCCGTGGGGTAACCGGTGCGCAGAAGCGCGAGATTGGACTCCACGAGGGGGCGCAGTCCGGTGGGGGCGCCGTCCCAGCCCCGGCCGAGCCGCAGGGCGTCGCCGCCGTACGTGGTGACGGACAGCTCCTGGACGTTGTCGGCGGTCGTCCCCCACGCGACGGAGTGCGACCCGCACGAGTTGTTGCCGATCATGCCGCCGATCGTGCAGCGGCTGTGCGTGGACGGGTCGGGCCCGAAGGTCAGTCCGTGCGGCGCGACGGTGTCGCGCAGCCGGTCCAGAACGACCCCGGGCTGTACGACGGCGGTACGCGCCTCGGCGTCGACCGACACGATCGAGCGAAGATGCCGGGTGAGATCGAGGACGACCCCGACGCCGGTCGCGTTCCCCGCGATCGAGGTGCCGCCACCGCGTGGCACGACGGGTACGCCGTGCGTACGGCACACGTCGAGGGCCGCTGCGACGTCCGCCGCGTCACGGGGGGAGACGACGCCGACCGGGACCCGGCGGTAGTTGGACGCGTCCATCGTGACCAGGGCGCGGGCGGCGGAACCGAAGTCCACGTCGCCGCGCACGGCGCCGGCCAGGTCTCTGGCGAGGGCGGTCGTCGCCGCCGTGGCCGCCGTGCTCTCCACCGCCTTCGCGGGTACGTCACGCATCGCCGTTTCCCGCTTCCCGTGCCGCTCCCGGTGCTCAGCCATTCCCCCAGGATGCCCCGCCGGACGCATCTCACGACGTGAACCACTCCCCGGACGGCCGGCGGAAAACGTCTAGGCTGCCGCCCGTGGCCGATATTCAGATTCCCGCTGACATCAAGCCCGCCGACGGTCGATTCGGCGCTGGCCCCTCCAAGGTGCGTACGGAGGCGGTCGACGCCCTGGCCGCCACCGGTACCTCTCTCCTCGGCACGTCCCACCGCCAGGCCCCGGTGAAGAACCTGGTCGGCGCGGTGCGTGACGGTGTGCGCGAGCTCTTCAAGCTCCCCGAGGGCTACGAGGTGATCCTGGGCAACGGCGGCTCCACCGCCTTCTGGGACATCGCGACGCACGGTCTGATCGAGAACAAGTCGCAGCACCTGAGCTTCGGCGAGTTCTCATCGAAGTTCGCGAAGGCGTCGAAGCTCGCGCCGTGGCTGGCCGAGCCGACCGTCATCTCCGCCGAGCCGGGCAGCCACCCGGACCCGGCGGCCGAGGCGGGCGTGGACGTCTACGCGCTCACGCACAACGAGACCTCCACCGGTGTCGCCGCGCCCGTCAAGCGCGTCGCGGGCGCCGACGAGGGCGCGCTCGTGCTGGTCGACGCCACGTCGGGCGCGGGCGGTCTGCCGGTCGACATCGCCGAGACCGACGTCTACTACTTCGCCCCGCAGAAGTCCTTCGCCTCCGACGGTGGCCTGTGGATCGGCGTCTTCTCGCCGGCCGCCCTGGAGCGCGCCGCGCGCGTGCACGGCTCGGGCCGGCACGTGCCGGAGTTCTTCTCGCTGCCGACGGCGATCGACAACTCGCTGAAGAACCAGACGTACAACACCCCCGCCCTCGCCACGCTCTTCCTGCTGAACGAGCAGCTGACCTGGCTGAACACCCAAGGCGGCCTCGACTGGTCGACCGCCCGCACGGCCACGTCGGCGCGGACGCTGTACGGCTGGGCCGAGTCGTCCAAGTACGCGACCCCGTTCGTGGTCGACCCGGGGCAGCGCTCGCAGGTCATCGGCACGATCGACTTCGCGGACGAGATCGACGCGGCGGCGGTCGCCAAGGTCCTTCGCGCCAACGGCATCGTGGACACGGAGCCGTACCGCAAGCTGGGCCGCAACCAGCTGCGGGTGGCGATGTTCCCGGCGATCGACCCGGCGGACATCGAGGCCCTGACGGCGTGCGTCGACTACGTGATCGACAAGCTCTGACCGGATCCACCCCGGAGCCGACCGGCCCCGCCCCCGTCACGGGGGCGGGGCCGTCACTCCTGCGCGTGCAGGATCGACCCGGCCGTCTTCCGTCTGGTCCTTGAAGTCACCTCCAGCAACTACCGGCAGGACCTGCGGAACAAGGTCACCGCCTACGCCGGGGCGAAGATCCCGGTCTATGCGATCGTCGACCGCAAGCACAACCGGCTGCGTGTCCTGACCGATCCCGTCGCGGGCGACTACGCCAACCACCGCATCCACGCGCCGGGCGAGCAGGTCGTCCTCCCCGAGTCGATCGGCGCCGAGGTGAAGCTCGATGTCGCGGCCGTCCTCCGGGCCGGGCAGCCCAAGCAGACCGCCTGACGCTCACCGGCTCAGCCGCTGGAATCTGCGTACCGCGAGCGGTACGAAGACCAGCGTGATCGCCGCCGGCCAGGCCACCGACAGCAGCAGCGCGTGTTCCTCCGGCCAACTGCCGCCGTTCGCCACCGGGTTGCCGAACAGTTCGCGGGTCGCCGTGACCGTCGCCGAGACCGGGTTCCAGGCCGCGACCGCGCCCAGCCAGTCCGGCATCAGGGACGGGGCCACGAAGACGCTGGAGATCATCGTCAGCGGGAAGGCGACGGCGAAGAGGTTGCCCGCCTGTTCGGGGCCCGGGACCAGAAGGCCGAGCCACACCCCCACCCAGATCAGCGAGAAGCGCAGCAGCAGGAGCAGGCCGAAGGCCGTCAGGGCGGCGGGCAGGCCCGCGTCCGCGCGCCAGCCGATCAGCAGGGCGGTGAGCGCGAGGATCGCCAGTTCCGCGCACGCGGTGATCATGTCGCCGACGCCGCGCCCGGTCACCACCGCCGACGGCGCCATCGGCATTGAACGGAAACGGTCGTTGACGCCCTTGCTGGAATCGGTGACGAACGCGACCGCCGTGTTGATGAAGCCGAAGGCCATCGTCATCGCGAACATGCCCGGCATCAGGAACTCCCGGTAGTCCCCGCCGCCCGGCACCTTCATGGCGCTGCCGAAGACATAGCCGTAGAGCAGTACGGAGACGACCGGGAAGCCCAGCATCCAGAGGATGTAGACGGGTTGGCGCCGGTAGTGGGTCAGGCTGCGGCGGACCAGGTTCCAGCAGTCGGCGACCGCCCAGTAGGCGCGGCCGTGGTCGCCCTGCGGGGTGAGACCGATCTGCGCGCTCATGCCGCGACCTCCGTCTTCTCGGGCGCCGGCGCCGCTTCCGTACGGCGACCCGTCAGCCGCAGGAACACGTCGTCCAGGCTCGGCCTGCGCAGGCCGATGTCCTCCACCGCGATCCCCCGGTCCCGCAGCTCCCGCGCCACCTCGGTGAGCGCGGCCACCCGGTCGGCGACCGGCGCGTGCACCCGGCGGGTCTCGGGGTCGGTGCCGGGCGGCGCGCTCGCGACGCGTGCCAGCACCTGGGCCGCCGCCGGGAGTTCACGGCTCTCGTACACGACGACCTCGATCAGGTCGCCTCCCACGGTGTTCTTCAGCTCGGCGGGGGTGTCGTCGGCGATCGCCCGGCCCTGGTCGATGAGCGTGATGTGCGAGGCGAGCTTGTCGGCCTCGTCCAGATACTGGGTGGTGAGCAGCACCGTCGTGCCGTTCGCCACCAGCGACCGCACCGCGTCCCAGACCTCGCCGCGCCCGCGTGGGTCGAGCCCGGTGGTCGGCTCGTCGAGGAACAGGACCCGTGGCGCGAGGATCATCGACGCGGCGAGGTCGAGCCGGCGCCGCATGCCGCCGCTGTACCCGCCCACGCCCTTGTCCGCGGCCTCCACCAGGTCGAACCGCTCCAGCAGTTCGCCGGCGCGCAGCGCCGCCCGCCGCCCGCCGAGATGGAAGAGACGGCCGAACATCTCCAGGTTCTGCCGGCCGGTGAGGATCTCGTCCACGGCCGCGTACTGCCCGGTGAGTCCGATCAGGCTCCGGACCCCGCGCGGGTCGCGGCTCACGTCGACCCCGGCGACCGTCGCCCGCCCGCCGTCGAGCTTGAGCAGTGTGGCGAGTGCGCGTACGGCGGTGGTCTTGCCGGCGCCGTTCGGGCCGAGGAGCCCGTGCACGGTTCCGGTACGTACCGCGAGGTCGAAGCCGTCCAGGGCGTACGTGTCCCCGTACCGCTTCCGGATCGCTTCGGCACGAACGGCGTATTCGGTCATGACCCCTCCAGGGAAATGGGCATGGCGCTGGACTGGGTACGGTGTACCCATTGCGCGTACACAGTACCCAATTAATCGGCGGCCGATTAGGCTGAAGCCATGACGACGACGGACAGCAGCGGCAGCGGAGACGTGTCACGCAGCCTGGAACTCCTCTGGGGCACCGGGGAGCGGGCGACCCGCGGCCCGAAGCCGGGGCTCACGCTCGACCGGATCGTCACGGTGGCCGTCGAGATCGCGGACGCCGAGGGGCTCGCGGCGGTCTCGATGCGCAGACTCTCCACGGAGCTGGGCGCGGGAACGATGTCCCTCTACCGCCATGTCCCCGGCCGGGCCGAGCTGGTGGACCTGATGCTGGACCGCGTACAGGGCGAGACCGCCCAGCCGTCCGAACGGGCCGCTTCAGCCCCCGCTCCGGGCTGGCGGAAGACCGTCGAGACGGCGGCCCGCGGGGAGCTCGCCCTCTACCAGGCCCACCCCTGGCTCCTCTCCGTCAACCAGACCCGGCCCGTCCTCGGCCCCGGCGCGGTCGGCGGCATGGAGACGATGCTCGCCGGGATCAAGGACATGGGGCTGAGCGACCCGGAGCTGATCTCCGTGATGATCATGGTCAGCGGGTACGTCTCCGGGGTCGCCCGTACCCAGGTGCACGCGGTCGAGGCGCGCAGGACGACGGGGATCAGCGACGACGAGTTCTGGCAGGCGCAGGAGCCGGTCCTGACGGCGGTGATGACCAGCGGACGCTACCCGCTGATGGCGGGGCTGTCGGCAGAGGCGTTCGGCCCCGACTTCGACCACTTCGAGTTCGGACTCCAGCGGCTGCTCGACGGCCTGGAGGTGCTGGTCGAGCAGCGCACCGGGCGCTAGATGTGCCCGTACGTCAGGCGCCGCGCCGCCGGCGCCTGAAGCCGAGGAAGAGCACGGCCGCGCCGATGACCACCACCGCACCGATCGTCAGGTTCCCGCCGTCCGTCCCGGCGCCGTCGTCCGCCGCGCTGCCGTTCCCCGCGCTCCCGCCGCCCCCGGACGAGCCGCCGCCCTTCCCGACGTCGACGCGCTCGACCTCACCGCGCACGCCCTCCGTGCCGAACATCAGGGCCGAGCCGTCCAGGGTGTACGACACCGACTCCGCCTGCCCCTGGATCGGGGCCCGGACGCGGTGGTCGGCGCCGAGGCGGCCGTTCTTCCAGGCGTAGCCGCGTGCGCTGAAGTACGAGCGCAACACCAGCTCCCTGCCGTCCGGCGAGAACGCGCCGTCGGTCACCCACGGCACCTCGCCGACACGTGTGAAGGTGTTCGTGCCACCGGGGGTCAGCTTCGCCGGGCCTTCGTAGAGGCCGCCGCCGTCCTCGTTCTTGGAGGCGATGTAGACGCGGCCGGTGGTCGGGTGGACCATCAGCGCCTCGGCGTCGCGCGGGCCGTCCGCGTACTTCACGGTGAACTGCGTCGCGTCGACCGTCGCGTCCGCGAGCCGCTTCGGCTCGGGGAAGCGGTAGATCCAGACGTGCTCCCAGGTGCCGCCCAGGTTGTCGCCGATGTCACCGACGTAGATGTTCCCGTCGGCCCCGACGGAGATCGCCTCCATGTCGCGCGGTTCGCCGACCCCGCGCATGGTGATCGTCGCGACGGTCTCGCCGGTCCGCGAGTCGACACCGAAGACGCGCGGCTCGTCCTGGTCGTTGTGGGTCCAGTAGACACCGGGGTGCGCGCGGCTGGCGGCCAGCCCGCTGGACTCGGTGATCCGCGGATCGGTCATCCGGAAGGTCCGGTCGGGGTCGGCGGCGGCCCCGGGGACGGCCGCTCCCACGGACACCAGAACCAGCACCCCGGCCACGAGGGCCGACCGGACGGGACCGAGACGCGGAGACGGGCGCGTGACCTTGACCATGGCCCAAGACTGCCACCTTCCCCGGCCCGGCTCGGCCGGCCCCCGGCGATCGTGGATGATGTCCCGATGCGTTTCATGTTCGTCGGCGACTCGATGACCATCGGCAGCGCCGGCGACTTCACCTGGCGCTACCGGATGTGGCAGCACCTGAACGCGTCGTACGGGGCCCCGTACGCGATCGTCGGCCCGCGCACCGGCCTGTACGACATGCACGCCGACGCCCCGGTCTCGCACGCGTACGGCGCCCCCGACTTCCCCGCGCGGGCGTGGGGGCACCTCGCGGGCTGGGGCGAGGGGTGGCAGCACATGGCGCCGGTGATCCGCGACGCGGTCGCCGCGCACCGCGCGGACGTGCTGCTCGTCTCGCTGGGCCTGATAGACCTCGGCTTCTACACGGACAGCGATCGAACGGCCCTGTACGCGAAGGAGTTCATCGCCGAGGCGCGGGCGGCGAACCCGCGCGTCCGGTTCGTCCTGCTGCCCGTCATACCCAACGTCCGCGCGGGGACGGACCCGGCGTTCGCCGCCGAGGTAGACCGTTTCAACGAGCTGCTGGCCAAGGCGGTCGCCGATCTGGACGACCCGGCCTCCCCCCTGCTGCCGGCCACCCGCCCGCCGACGTACGACGTCGCCCGCGACACCTACGACGGGACACACCCCGGCCCCTCGGGCGAGCACCTGCTCGCCGGCGCGTTCGCCGACGCGATGCACCAGGCGTGGGGGCTGGGCGCACCATATGCCCTCACATCGCGGCGAGTTGGGGATCGAGCGGCGCTCGGGTGAGCCGGTTGGCGAGGGAGGAGAGGGTGTACGTGCCGATGCCGAGGACGACTTCGAGCGCGTCGCGCGCGGTGCAGGTCACCCCGCGGGGGGCGCACCGCGCGTCACTCCCGACGCAGAGGGCTTCCGCATCCGCCGCAAGCCACCAGCCCCGGCTCGTCGTTCAGCCGCCCGCACTCCTCGCAGACCAGCTCCAGCAGGCAGGGCGCCTCGCCGCCCTGGTCGCGCTCTTCCGCACCGCTCGCCATCGCCGCAACCGCCTCCACTCGCCGCCGTCCCTCACCCCCAACGTAAGCCCGCACCTCGCGCCGTACACACGCGAATTGAGGTCTTGCTTCGAGCGCGCTCGAAGGCGTTGGCTGTTGAGCCATGAAGTACACGCAGCTCGGACGCACCGGACTCAAAGTCAGCCGACTCGTCCTCGGCACCATGAACTTCGGACCTCACACCAACGAGGCCGACAGCCACGCCATCATGGATGACGCGCTCGGCGCCGGAATCAACTTCTTCGACACCGCCAACGTCTACGGCGGGGGCGAGAACAAGGGCCGTACGGAGGAGATCCTCGGCACCTGGTTCGCGCAGGGCGGCGGCCGTCGCGACAAGGTCGTGCTCGCCACCAAGGTGTACGGCAACATGGCGGCCGACGGCGATGCGTGGCCCAACCACGACAAGCTGTCGGCGCTCAACATCCGCCGCGCGGTGGACGCGAGCCTCAAGCGGCTTCAGACCGACCACATCGATCTCTACCAGTTCCACCACATCGACCGTGCCACCCCGGTCGAGGAGATCTGGCAGGCGATAGACACCCTGATACAGCAGGGCAAGATCCTCTACGCCGGTTCGTCCAACTTCCCCGGCTGGAAGATCGCCCAGACCAACGAGACCGCCCGTCGGCTGGGCTCGTACGGCCTGGTCAGCGAGCAGTGCCTGTACAACCTCGCGGAGCGCCGCGCCGAGATGGAGGTCATCCCGGCCGCGCAGGCGTACGGCCTCGGGGTCATCCCCTGGTCGCCGCTCCAGGGCGGGCTCCTCGGGGGCGCGATCCGCAAGGAGCGCGAGGGCGGCACCGGCAAGCGTTCGAGCGACCGGCTCGCGGACACGAAGATCCGTGAGCAGGTGCAGGCCTACGAGGACCTGCTCGACAAGCACGGCATCGAGCCGGGCGAGGCGGCGCTGGCCTGGCTGCTCACCCGCCCCGGCGTGACGGGCCCGATCGTCGGCCCGCGCACGGCCGAGCAGCTCAAGTCCGCGCTGCGCGGGGTGGAACTGGAGCTGTCGGACGAGGTGCTGGCGTCCCTGGAGGAGATCTTCCCGGGCACGGGGCCGTCGCCGGAGGCGTTCGCCTGGTAGGCGCCGGAGACCGCCGAGTCCTGATCGCCGGACGGGCCGAAGCTCCCTGGTCCGTCCGGCGACGCGGCTAGGGCGTGTTCTGAAAGTGGCGTCGTCCGCCCGCAGGGCTGAGCCGGACGGGACTTTCAAACACGCCCTGGGTCTGTCCGCCGGACACGCCCTAGCCGAACGCCGCCGTGACGGCGACGATCACGAACATCAGCACCAGCGCGGCGGCCATGATCCGGTTACGGGTTTTGGGGTCCACGCGTCGAGGTTAACGGCCGTCGGTGCCCGGCTCGGCGGCGGGCCCGGCGGCGGGCTTCCTGCCCGGTCCCGCGCCCCGCTTCGCCGTCGGGCAGCGCACCAGCGTCTCGTAGCGCGGCTGGGCACCCCGCACCCCGTCCACGGGCAGCCGGCTCCGTACGAGCGCGAGCTCCCCGACCTCCCAGGGCGTGCCCTCGAAGCCGTCGAGCGCGTCCGCGTACGGGACCAGATCGGTGTCCGTCCGCGTGCGGGCCACGGTCAGATGCGGCCGGTAGGCGCGGTGTTCCTCCATCGGCACCCCCGTGCGGCGCGCCGCGGCGTCCGCGCGCTCCGCCAGGCGCCGCAGTTCCGCGATGCCCCCGGCGGCGCCGGCCCACAGGGCCCGCCCGCCGAAGTGCCCGCCGCCGTGGAGACGCAGCGAGAACGCGTCCGTACGCCTCGCGGCCCGCTCCAGGCGCTCGGTCAGCTCGGGCAGCAGACCCTCGTCCACCTCACCCATGAAGGCGAGCGTGAAGTGCCACCCCTCCTGACCCGTCCAGCGCAGCCCGTCGGCTCCGGGAAGCCCCCGCAGCCGCTCGTCGAGGGCCGCGGCGAGTTCGTCGGCGGGCTGGGCGGGCGGCAGTACGGCGGCGAAGAGACGCATCCGGGAAGTCTGGCATCCCGCCGCGCCCCGGCACCATCCACTCGCGCCGGAGCACGCCGCCCGGCGCTCACGCCGCCGTCGCCAGCCGCTCCCGCTGGACGAACGTCACGCGTGGCCGTCCCCGCTCCATGTCGATCTTGAGGCGCAGGCCGCCCGCCCGGGCGAGCATCACGCCCACGCCCATCGCCGCCAGCGCGGCGACCGCGCCGCCGGCCGCGAAGCCGACCCGGGGACCGTAGGTGTCGGTGACCCACCCGACGACCGGGGCGCCCACCGGCGTACCGCCCGTGAAGACCATCATGAACAGGGCCATCACCCGGCCGCGCATGGCCGGGTCGGTGGTCATCTGGATGCTGGAGTTGGCGGTGACGTTGACCGTCAGTCCGAACATGCCGACCGGTACGAGCAGCGCGGCGAAGATCCAGAACGTCGGTACGAAGGCGACCACGATCTCCAGCACACCGAAGATGACCGCCGCGGCCACCAGCAGCCGCATCCGGGAGGTGCCCCGGCGCGCGGCGAGCAGGGCGCCGATCAGGGAGCCGACCGCCATCAGGGTGTTGAGCAGCCCGTACGTACCGGCGCCCGCGTGGAAGACGTCGTCCGCGAAGGCGGACAGCCAGATCGGGAAGTTGAAGCCGAACGTGCCGATGAAGCCGACCAGCACGATCGGCCAGATCAGTTCGGGTCGCCCGGCGACGTAACGCAGCCCTTCCCGCAGCTGCCCCTTGCCGCGCGGGGTGCGCTCGACCCGGTGCAGCTCGGAGGTGCGCATGAGCAGCAGGCCGGTGAGCGGCGCGATGAAGGAGAGCCCGTTGAGGAGGAAGGCGTAGCCGCTGCCGACGGCGGTGATCAGCACACCGGCGACGGCCGGGCCCACGAGCCGGGCCGACTGGAAGTTGGCGGAGTTCAGGCTGACGGCGTTACGCAGCTGGTCGGGGCCGACCATCTCGTGCACGAACGACTGCCGCGCCGGGTTGTCGACCACCGTGACCAGTCCGAGCACGAAGGCCGTGGCGTACACATGCCAGACCTGGACATGACCGGTGAGGGTGAGGGCGGCGAGTGCGAGGCCGGTGATTCCCATGGCGGCCTGGGTGCCGAGCAGCAGGGTGCGCTTGTTGCACCGGTCGGCTATGACGCCGCCGTACAGACCGAAGAGCAGCATCGGCAGGAATTGCAGGGCCGTGGTGATACCGACGGCCGTGGAGGAACCGGTGAGGGTGAGCACCAGCCAGTCCTGGGCGATGCGCTGCATCCAGGTGCCGGTGTTCGAGACGACCTGTCCGGTGGCGAAGAGCCGGTAGTTACGGATCCTCAGCGAGCTGAACATGCTCGTACGGGTCTGTGCGGTTCCTGCGGTCTGTTCAACGGGGTCGGGGGTGGGCGGTGCGGGGGCGGAGTCTGCTCCGGATCCCGTACTCAAAGTTGGTTCGCCTCCTCGGCGCGGACGACGTTCTTCTGCGGATACGTACGCGTACTTCCTCAGGTGTACGGGCCGGTGGCAGACAGCGCTCTGCCGGTCACCGGCCCGGGGCGGGGCGGTTACAGATGTGCGAGCTTCTCCAGCACCGGCGCGGCGGCGCGGAGCTTGGACCATTCGTCCTCGTCCAGCCCTTCCGCCATTGCGGTGAGCCAGGCGTTCCGCTTGCGGCGGCTCTCTTCGAGCATGGCCTCGGCCCGCTCGGTCGACGTGACCACCTTCTGCCGGCGGTCTTCGGCGTGCGGCTCCAGCCGGACGAGCCCCTTGGCTTCGAGCAGGGCCACGATGCGCGTCATCGACGGCGGCTGTACGTGCTCCTTGCGGGCCAGCTCGCCGGGTGTGGCGGAGCCGCAGCGGGCGAGGGTGCCGAGCACCGACATCTCGGTCGGGCTCAGGGTCTCGTCGACGCGCTGGTGCTTGAGGCGCCGGCCCAGCCGCATGACGGCCGAGCGGAGTGCGTTCACGGCGTCCGCGTCGTCGCCGTGGGAGAGATCAGCCATGTTCGTTAGCGTAACTCATTACCTATGCTAAGGAAAACCCAATGCACCCCTCCCCCACCAGGACGCACAGATCCCACACATCAGGCTCAGGCAGCTCACTCGAACGAGTGAGGAAACCACGGAAAGTCAGCCAACGCCCCGCGCCGCCCCCCGACGCTGGTCGGCATGGGATCGACAGTGCTCAGCCTGCGCATCGACGGTGAGCTGCTGGACCGGCTTCGGCAGCACGCCGCCAGACGCGGAATGAGCGTCCAGGACTACGTGGTCGGGACGCTCACGCGCGACGATTTCGACGAACGCTTCAGAGCGTCCGTCGACGAGACGGAGAGGTTCTACGGCGCCGCGTAGCGCCCTACTCCCGGCACACGATGCCGGTGCGCGGGCGCGGCCACCGGGTCAGGTGAGGCCCAGTGCCGGCATCGCGTAGTAGAAGACGAACACCGCCGACACGATGTACATCGCCGTCGGCACCTCACGGCCCCGGCCGGCCACCAGCCGCAGCAGGCTGAAGGTGATGAAGCCGATGCCGATGCCGTTGGTGATCGAGTACGTGAACGGCATCGTGACCATCGCCAGGAACGCGGGGACGGCGAGCGTGTAGTCGCTCCAGTCGATGTCCCTGATCGATCCGGCGAGGATCAGGAAGCCGACCGCCACCAGCGCGGGCGTCGCCGCCTGGGACGGGACCATCGTCGCGATCGGTGTGAGGAACAGCGCGAGCCCGAAGAGGGCGCCCGTCACGACGGACGCCAGTCCGGTCCTCGCCCCTTCGCCGACACCGGCCGTGGACTCCACGAAGCAGGTGGTGGCGGAGGACGAGGTCGCGCCGCCGGACGCGACGGCGATGCCGTCCACGAACAGCACCCGGTTGATCCCGGGCAGCCGCCCCTTCTCGTCCATCAGCTTCGCCTCGTCGCCGACGCCCAGGATCGTGCCCATCGCGTCGAAGAAGGTCGACAGCAGCACGGTGAAGACGAAGAGGACGCCGGTGACGATGCCGACCTTGCCGAAGCCGCCGAAGAGACTGAAATCGCCGACCAGTCCGAAGTCCGGGCCCGCCACGGGGTTGCCCGGCCACTTCGGGGTCGTCAGGCCCCAGGTCGGCACATCGGCGACCGCCTCGACGACGAGCGCGACCCCTGTCATCGCCACGATGGAGATCAGGATCGCGCCGGGCACCTTGCGGATGATCAGCCCGAGCGTGAGCAGCGTGCCGAGCGCGAAGACCAGCACGGGCCAGCCGTTGAGATGACCGTCCGAGCCGAGCTGGAGCGGCACGGTGGTGTGGGCGGCGTCCGGGATACGGGTGACGAAGCCGGAGTCGACCAGGCCGATCAGCAGGATGAAGAGGCCGATACCGATGGCGATGCCCTTGCGGAGGCTGGCCGGTACGGCGTTCATCACCCGTTCGCGCAGCCCGGTCGCGACCAGCAGCATGACCAGGAAGCCGGCCAGGACGACCATGCCCATCGCGTCGGCCCAGCTCATCCTGGGGGCGAGCTGGAGCGCGACGACCGTGTTGACGCCGAGCCCGGCGGCGAGCGCGATCGGTACGTTGCCGATGACGCCCATCAGGAGGGTGGCGAAGGCGGCGGTCAGGACGGTGGCGGTCACCAGCTGGCCGTTGTCGAGCTGGTGGCCGTGGATGTCTCTCGCGCTGCTGAGGATGATCGGGTTCAGCACGATGATGTAGGCCATCGCGAAGAAGGTCGCGAAGCCTCCGCGCACCTCACGGGCGACGGTGGAACCGCGCTCCGAGATCTTGAAGAAGCGGTCGATGGCGACCGGAGCCGCGGCCGTGTCCGGGGAGGGCATGCGCAACCTCAGTCGTCGTGATCATGGGATGTTCGAACGAACGGAACTGGCCGTTCGCAAAACCGTTTCAGTATGAACAGAGTGGCCGATGATCGCTATCTCCGCGCGTAGAGCCTTGGGACGACGCCCGATGGGCGGCGCACAGGCCGCCGCATAGACTGACGCCATGGCGAAGTGGACCCCGACGCATGAGGCACCCGAGCCCCTGGAGGGGCCGGTCGTCCCGACCATCGTCGGCGGCACCGTCATCTGGTTCGTCCTCTTTCTTGTGCAGCTCCCCTTCTACGGCTGGTTCGACGACCACGGGCATCTCTGGTGGGTCTGGACCTGTCTGGCCGGCGGCGGGCTCGGACTGATCGGTGTCTGGTACGTCCGCAGGCGCGACGCCGCGATCAAGCGCGCGGCGGCGGGCGGGACCCATGGCGCGTAGTGCCCTGGGTGGACTTCCGGTCCCACCTCTCGTACCTCGGTCGGATCTTCGGGCCCCCCGGCGGGTGAACGCCCCCTTCCGGCCGTAACGTCGGTCTCATGACTCAGCGGGCGAAGATCGACACCGGCGACGGCGAGCCACGCGACCCCGTCGACACGGGTGCGCGGCTCGGCCGGAGGGAGCCTCCCGGACCCGCCGGGCGCGCCACCGGGCTGACCGCCGCGGAGGTCGCCGAGCGGGTGGCGCGGGGCGAGGTCAACGACATCCCCGTCCGCAGCAGCCGCTCCACCGGGGAGATCGTCCGCGCCAACGTCTTCACGCGGTTCAACGCGCTCATCGGGGTGCTCTGGGCGATCGTGCTCGTCGTCGCGCCGATCCAGGACAGCCTCTTCGGCTTCGTGATCATCGCGAACACCGGTATCGGCATCATCCAGGAACTGCGCGCCAAGAAGACGCTCGACGGTCTGGCCGTCATCGGCGAGGCCAAGCCGGTCGTGCGGCGGGACGGCGTCGCGGCCGGGATCTCCACCTCCGGGATCGTCCTCGGCGACATCGTCGAACTCGGCCCCGGCGCCAAGGTCGTCGTGGACGGCGAGATCGTCGAGGCCGACAGTCTGGAGGTCGACGAGTCGCTGCTCACCGGTGAGGCCGACCCGGTGCTCAAGCACCCGGGCGACACGGTGATGTCGGGGAGTTTCGTGGTCTCCGGCGGCGGCGCGTTCCGGGCGACGAAGGTCGGACGGGAGGCGTACGCGGCGCAACTCGCCGAGGAGGCCTCGCGCTTCACCCTCGTCCAGTCCGAACTGCGCACGGGCATCAGCACGATTCTCAAGTACGTGACCTGGATGATGATCCCGACGGCGATCGGGCTGATCATCAGCCTGCTCGTCGCCGAGAAGAGGGAATTCAAGGACTCCGTCGCCCGGACCATCGGCGGCATCGTCCCGATGATCCCCGAGGGCCTGGTCCTGCTGACCTCGGTCGCCTTCGCGATCGGTGTCATCCGGCTCGGCCGTAAGCAGTGCCTGGTCCAGGAGTTGCCCGCGATCGAGGGCCTGGCCCGCGTGGATGTCGTCTGCCTCGACAAGACGGGCACGCTCACCGAGGGCGGCATGGACGTCACCGAGCTCCGGCCGCTGAACGGCAGCGACGAGGCGTACGTACGCACGGTGCTCGGCGCCATCGGCGCGTCCGACCCCCGGCCCAACGCCAGCCTCAAGGCGATCATCGACGCGTATCCGGACGAGTCCGGGTGGCACGCCACGGCGGCGCTGCCGTTCTCGTCGGCCCGCAAGTACAGCGGCGCCACGTTCGAGGGCGACCCCGAGGGCGGCGGCGGGCCCATCGGCTGGCTCCTGGGCGCGCCCGACATCCTGCTGCCCGCCGACGACCCCACGCTCACCGAGATCGACTCCCTCAACGAGCAGGGCCTGCGCGTGCTGCTGCTGGCCCGCGTGGAGGGCGCCGCCGCGCTCGACGCGCCCGACGTGACGGACGGCGCGCGGGCGACGGCGCTCGTGGTGCTGGAGCAGCGGCTGCGCCCCGACGCCGCCGAGACCCTCACCTACTTCGCCGACCAGGACGTCCAGGCGAAGGTGATCTCCGGCGACAACGCGGTCTCGGTCGGCGCCGTCGCCGCGCAGCTCGGACTGCCCGGCGCGGACCGTACGGTGGACGCCCGCCTGCTGCCCGGCGACCGGAACGAGATGGCGGACGCGCTCGAATCGGCCTCGGTCTTCGGCCGGGTGAGCCCGCAGCAGAAGCGGGAGATGGTGGGCGCGCTCCAGTCGCACGGCCATACGGTCGCGATGACCGGTGACGGCGTGAACGACGTCCTCGCGCTGAAGGACGCGGACATCGGCGTCGCGATGGGCTCGGGGTCGGAGGCGACGCGGGCGGTCGCCCAGATCGTGCTCCTCAACAACAGCTTCTCCACGCTGCCCTCGGTGGTGGCCGAGGGCCGCCGTGTGATCGGCAACATCACGCGGGTCGCGACGCTGTTCCTGACGAAGACGGTTTACTCCGTGCTGCTGGCCATCCTGGTGGTGTGCACGCAGGTGGAGTATCCGTTCCTGCCCCGGCATCTGACGCTGATCTCCACGCTGACGATCGGCGTCCCCGCCTTCTTCCTGGCCCTCGCGCCCAACAAGGAGCGCGCCCAGCCGAACTTCGTACGCAGGGTGATGCGGTACTCGGTCCCCAGCGGCGTCATCGCCTCGGCCACCACGTTCACGACGTATCTGCTGGCCCGCTCGCACTACAGCGGTTCCGGCTCGCTGTCCGCCGAGACGAGCGCGGCGACGCTGACGCTGTTCCTGGTCTCGATGTGGGTGCTGGTGATCATCGCCCGCCCCTACACCTGGTGGCGGGTGGTGCTGGTGCTGGCGATGGGGTTCCTCTTCCTTCTCGTGCTGGCCGTGCCGTGGCTCCAGGACTTCTTCGCGCTGAAGCTGGTCGGCACGACGCTGCCGTGGACGGCGGTGGCGATCGCGAGCGTGGGCGCGGTGCTGCTGGAAGTGGCGTGGCGGCTGGTGGACCGGAAGTACCCGGCGTAAGGCCGGACGGCATGGCGAAGGGCCCCGCGCGTTACGCGCGGGGCCCTTCGTACGAGCGCTCGACCGAACTCCTGGCCTACTTCACGTCGACGAAGTCGCCGGCCGGGATGATCGCCGGGGTGGTCGACGTACCTTCGAAGTTCCAGCGCCAGTAGCCGTCCACGGTGGCCTTGGCGGTGGTCTTCAGGGTGCCGGTGGTGGAGGTCTTGACGCCCTTGACGTTGGTGTACGCGGTGCTGGTGCTCTTACGGAACTGGAGCTTCACGGACTGGGTGGCGTAGCCCTTGTAGGTGCCCGTCTCCCAGTTGGCACGGCTCAGCTTGCCCGTGATGGTGATCGTGCCGCCCTTCTTGACCGGCTCGGGCGCGGCGTTGACGTCCAGCTTGGACAGCCGCTGGAGGTTCGTCTTGGTGAACTTGTCGTTCTGGACGCTGTAGTTGTCGTTCGCCAGTGCCCAGACACCGACGTTCCACGTCTTGGAGTCGCTGTTGAGGAGCCACAGCGGGTCGACGTCGATCGTCTGGGTGCAGGTCGAGGTGGTGGCACTGGCGGCGGTGCACTTGAACGCCGCGGGCGCGCCGAAGCCGAACGAATCCGGGTCGTCGAGGCTGGAGCCGATCCAGATGATCGCGTCGGCGTCGGCGATGCCGGACGGGTGCGAGGCGGTGATCGAGACGGTGACCTTCTTGACGGCCGTGGCACCGACGACGATGGGCTTGCCGCCGTTCACCACGGTCTTGGTGATCACTGGGGCCTCGGCGGCCGCCCTGGCCTTGCCCTTCGGCGCGGCGGCGGAGCCCTGGTGGGTGGCGGAGCCGTAGGACGGCACGCCGGGACGGTCGCCCGCGGGCGCGGCCTGGGTGGCCGGCACGGCGAGGGCCGACAGAGCCAGGGCACCGGTCGCGACGGCAACAGTGGCACGGAATCGCATGCATTTCCCCATGTGTTCGGTGAGCCTGTTGGCTCGCTTGTTCAGACGAGGGGTGCGGGCGGATGGTTGTGCGTCACGTGACTTTCTCGTGAAGGTCACACATCTGGGTCGTGCGGCCGGACCGCCGTCAGTCGAACCAGCGGTCCCGCGCCAACTCCTCGGTGCGCGAGGCGTCTTCCAGCAGCGCGGCCACCTCGAAGCGGCGCGGCCACTGTCCCGCCGCCCACGCCAGACCGGCGGCGACGCCCTCCACGGTGGAGGCGTGGACCGTGCCGTCCGGCGTGCGCCGCCAGTCCAGCTCCGTGCCGCCCGCGAGCAGTTGTTCGTGCTCGACGTACGTGTCGGGGGTGCCCGCGCCGAGCAGTACGCGGACGGGCTCCGGGACCTCGTACTCCTCGCCCCGGGTCGCCACCTCCGCCGTGACGCTCTCGCCGAGCCGCCCGACCTGGAGCAGCTCCGCGAGTTCGGCGGCGCGCGCCGGGGCCACCGGCAGCAGCGGCATGCCCCCGGTCAGGGGCAGCAGATCGGGTGCGTCCGCGATCACGGCGTCCGCCGCGTCCACGATGCGCACCTCGCCGTCCACGACGGCCCGCAACTCGTCGGGGAGCGTGACCTGTTCGGGGTCGAGGTCGGCGATCGCCGTGTAGAGGGAGTGGAGCTGACGAGCCGTCACCTCCCGGTCCGGGTCGGCCAGGCGCGAGAGGAGTTCGGCGGCGCCGCCCGGTTCGTCGAGCAGGGCGGCGACCGAGGTCCGTACCCCCAGCGCGCGCAGCACCTGGGTGTCCTCGAAGCCGGAGGCGTCCACGGCGTCGTACAGCCCGGCCAGCAGCGGATCGCCGCCCGCCGCGCGCAGACCGGCCGGGCGCCGTCCGTCGAGCACGGGGTGGTCGCGCAGCCACCAGGCGGTGTACGAGCGCACGCTCTCGGTCGTGCCGTCGGGCAGCAGCACCCGTACGGGCGCGGTCAGCGCGTCCCGCAGCGGGGGCCGTGCCAGCAGGGCGAGTGCCTGGGGCCAGGCGTCGTCGTCCACGAGGTCCAGGTCGCGTACGGCCACGATCTCGGTGGCGACCGGCGGCACGGGCGTCTGGGGCAGCCGGTCCAGTACGTCCTCGCACCAGACGTCGACGGCGTCGAGCAGCCCGGCGTCGTCGGGCTCGGCGAAGTCGCCGTCCCGCGGCTCCAGTTCGTCCGGGTCCAGGACGACGTCCGTGGCGCGTACGAGGGTGAAGTTGGCCAGCACCCCGCAGGCGGCCAGCGGCTGTTCGCCCCAGCGTTCGGCCAGCTCGGCGTCGCACAGGGCGAGTTCGTCCTCGCGCATGACGGCGGCGAACGGGCTGCCCGGCAGGACGAGTTCACCGGCGGGGGCGAGTTCGCCCTCCTCGTCGGGCAGGGCGAGCGCGGCCAGCCACGGCTCGTCGCCGACGTCCAGATCCGCGTCCCGCACCAGCGCGAGGACGGTCTCGGCCAGCTCGTCGGCGTCCAGCGACTTCTCCTCGTCCCAGACCTCGCCGGCGTCCAGCGAGGCGGCGACCGCCGCCCGTACCTCCGGGGTGGTCAGCACGGCGCGCGGGGTGGCGGGCAGCGCGCCGAGCTTCTCCAGCAGCGGGTGGGCGGCGTCCGGGTGGGCCACCTTCAGACCGAGCCTGGCCAGGTCGGCCGGGGTCTCGGCGAGCGGCAGCAGGACCCGGCGGGGGCCCACCGCCGTACGGCCCCCGACGAGCGGCACCGGCAGTCCGGACAGCCGGTCCGGGTCGACCCCGGCCAGGGACTCGTAGAGCCTCCGCCACCACTCGGGGGCGCGCTCGGTGCCGCCGATGCGCTCGATGGCCTCGCCGAGCGGCAGCCGGCCCACCGTCAGGGACCGCAGCTCGGTGCGCCGTTCGAGCCCGGCGGGCAGCAACGTGGGCAGTACCTCGGCCAGTACGCGTACGGTGTCGGCGCCCGCGCCCTCGACGACCTCCGCCTCGAAGGGCCGCAGCGCGGTCAACTCCTCGCTGGGGGCAGCCGGTTCGAGGAAGGCGACACGTGGCAGCCGCTGGAGGATCGCGGCCCGCAGCACGCCGTCCAGCTCGCCCTTGCCGAGCGGTCCGGGCACCAGGTCGATGGTGCCGGTGGACACCGGCAGCCAGTCGCGCAGCAGTTCGGCGTACGCGTCGGCCGCCCGCTCCACGAGGAAGTCGGTGAGCGGTCCGGGCGCGGGGTGCCGCCGGGTGGTGTCCAGCGGCAGCGAGGCGATCAACAGGGCGGGCACGCCCAGGGGTTCGTCGGTCGGCGTGGGGGCGTGCACGAAGGGCGCGGTACGGGGCGGGACGGGGGCGCCGTCGGCGTCCACGGGGACGGCCCAGGTGACCGCCCAGTGGGGGCGCAGACGCTCCTCCACGGGCCGGCCTTCGAGGAGTTCCGGCGCGGTCGCGCCGTGGTGGCTGACGACCCGCCAGCGGCTCAGGGCCTCGGCGGCGCTGTCCTCGACGTGCACGTACGATCCGTGCTCGCCGCGCCTCAACACCCGCTCGCCGTGCGGGGTTTCGACCACGATCTCGGCCAGGCCCGGCAGGGTCAGCAGCAGCGCGTCGTCGATCGCGGCGAGCAGCCGCTCCACCAGATCGAGCGCGGTCCCGTCCCGGAGGGGAAGCATGACCACCGTGTCGTAACCGTCGGGGGCGCTGCCCTCGGCGGGCAGCGGCAGCCGCAGCAGCGGCACGTGCCCGTCCCGGCGGCGCAGCTCGTCGCCGAGCCCGGGGCTCGTGCGCGCGGTCTCCTGGGCCAGCTCGCGCGCCTCGGCGAGCGACCACCGGACACCGCCGTGGCGACCGACGACGGCGGGTTCGTCGCTGACGGCGATGACGGCGGCGAATCCGACACCGAAGCGCCCGACGGCGGACTCGTGCCCCTCGCGCTTGGCGGACGCGCGCAAGGTGCTGAGGGATTCGACGCCGGCCGCGTCGAGGGGCGCGCCGGTGTTGGCGGCCACGAGCACGGCGGGGCCTTCGGCGGTGGCCGCCCGCAGGGTGAGCCGGAGCCGGCCGGGAGTGCCGGCGCGGGCGGCGGCGTCGGCGGCGTTCTGCGCCAGCTCGACGATCAGGCGGTCACGGTAGCCGCCGAGCGCGAGGTCCTCCTCGGCGTTGGCGTCCTCCCGGAAGCGGGCGGGGCCCGCGCCCCACGAGGCCAGTACCGCACGGCGCAGCCGAGCCGTTCCGAACGGGTCGGCCCCCTCGGTCGTCGTGACGCTCACCTGTGACTCCGCTCTCTCCGCCTGCCGGTCCCGCATCGGTAAGTGTGCGGCCCGAAGGTACCGCGCGAGAGGGACGGGCAGGAGCGCGGTGCCCGGCAGGCACGGGCCGCCCGCGCCACGCGGACACGAACGTCCAGGTCACACCGGATCGAGGACTTCCGGACGGCTTCACAGGAACCGCGCGACGGGTGACCGGGCGGTGACCCGCCGGTGGAAACGCGGAGCCGGGGCCCCGGGGCGTGTTCCGGAAGTGGCGTCGTCCGCCCGCTGGGCGGGCCCCACGGCGGCTGGCGCGTGCGCGGCCTGATCCAAACGACAGACCCAGGATCCAAACGACAGACCTAGTTCTCGGCCGACCCCAGCGGGAACGCGTCCGCGCCCAGTTCGTCCAGCACATGCGGCGCCGGACGCGGCGGCGTCGGCATCACCGCGGCCTCGGAGTGGCCGCCGCAGCCGTACGCCAGGGACACCACCCGTCCGTCGGCCGGCGAGAACTCGTTGGCGCAGACGCCGAACGCCTGCCGCAGCGAGCCGGCCAGCGGCAGGAGGAAGCCGCAGGAGACACAGGGCGCGGGCGCCGCCTGTGCCATCGGGGTCTTGGCGCCGAATGCCTCGTCCCAGCGGTCGGCCGCGATGTGGAGCCCGTACCGGGACAGCACCCTGGCCCGGCGCATACCGAGTTCCTCGGCGACCGCCGCGATCGTCCCGCGCACGCTGAGCGGTGCGCCCTCGTCGGCCGGTGCGGCGCCGAGGTCCGTCTCCTCCGCGTCCTCCGCCTCGACCAGCTCGGCCAGGGCCCCCGGGGTGACGGCGTCCGGCACCGCCGAGTTCGGCGGGGGTGCGTCCTCGCCGCTGTAGCCGGGCTCCAGGCGCAGATCCTCCGCCTCGGTCGGCAGCAGATCGCCGGGGCCCATGTCGCCGGGGCGCAGCCGGTCGCTCCACGGCACCCATTCGGGGGCCTGGAGGGAGTCCGGGCCGGGCAGCAGCACCGTTTCGTCAAGGGTGACGAGCTTGGAGCGGGACGCCCGGGCGACCGTCACCGCCCAGCGCCAGCCGCGGTAGCCCATCTCCTTGCATTCGAAGAGATGCGTCACCACACGGTCGCCCTCGGACACCACCGCCACATGCTCACCGACGACACCGGGCGCGGCAGCCTCCTCGGCCGCCGACCTCGCGAGATCCACCGCCTCGGCGCACAGGCGGTCGGGGGTTCGGCTTCGAGTCGTCGCAGCACTCACAGGTCTCGCTTCTCTCCTACGCCGTTTCACGGGTGCGCCGGCCGATTCACGATGTACGGGCCGAGGGCGGAGCGGACCAGAGGGCCGCATCGACGTCCACGCCCGACTTCTCCCGGGCACACCTACCGTCAACCATTCTGCGGGATGACGAAGAGGCGCGCGGCCGAGAACAACCGCCGGTGGCGCGCTACGCACGCTACCCCCTCCACCGCCCGCCGCCCACCTGCACGCCCCCTTTCCCCGAGTTCGGGCAGCCCGCAGGCGGTGCGAGACCCCGGGAAAGACTCCGGAACCATCGGTGGACAGGGCCCCTGAGACGGCGTGAAAACTCGGCAAAGTAATGAGAAGAACAGCTGAAGTCCGCGCGTCAGGGACGTCGCGGGCGTTCCGCCGCGCGAAGTGGGGGCACTATGACGGGGTGGCAGCCGTGAGGTCGTCCGAGCGCTCCGGTCCGCTCCGCAGAGCGGGGCGGACGGTCGGGCGTGCCCTGCACCTGCCGTTCACCGGCACAGCGAAGGGCATCCGCAAGGCCACGCACGCGCATGGCGCGGGCGAGTCCGGGCTCGGCAGGCTGATCGAGCTGCACGCCGTGAACGGCGCGGGTGACGTCATGATCACAGTCGCCCTCGCGTCGACGGTCTTCTTCTCCGTACCGACCGACGAGGCCCGGGGCCGCGTGGCCCTCTACCTCGCCGTCACCATGGCACCCTTCACGCTCCTGGCCCCGGTGATCGGCCCCCTCCTGGACCGCCTGCCGCACGGCCGCCGGGCCGCGATGGCCGCCGCCATGCTGACCCGCGCCCTGCTCGCGCTGACCATGTCGGGCGCGGTCGCGACGGGCGGTCTTGAGCTCTATCCGGCCGCGCTGGGGGTGCTTGTCGCCTCGAAGGCGTACGGAGTCGTACGCAGCGCGGTCGTGCCACGCCTGCTGCCACCGAATTTCCCCCTGGTCCGGGCCAACTCCCGGGTGACGCTCGCGGGGCTGCTCGCGACGGGTGCGGCGGCCCCGATCGGGGCCGGCCTCCACCAGATCGGGCCCCAGTGGCCCCTCTACGGCGCGTTCGTCATCTTCGCGGCGGGCACCTTCCTGGCGTTCACGATGCCGCCGAAGGTGGACTCGGCCAAGGGCGAGCGCAGGGTGCGGCTGGTGGGGCGCGCGGGCAAGAAGCGGCCGAGCCTGCGCTCGGTGGGTCCGTCCGTCTTCAACGGCCTCCAGTCGAACGCGGCGCACCGCGCGCTCTCCGGCTTCCTGATCTTCTTCCTGGCGTTCCTGCTGCGGCAGCATCCGCTGGCGGGGCAGAGCGCCGCCGTCTCGCTGGCGATCGTGGGTGTCTCCGCCGGTACGGGCAACGCGGTCGGTACGGCGGTGGGCGCCTGGCTCAAGGCCCGTGCGCCCGAGCTGATCATCGTGAGCGTGCTGGGGCTGGCGCTCACGGCGGCGGTCTTCGCGGCGGTGTTCTTCGGCGGCGTGATGATCGCGGTGCTGGGCACGGTGGCCGGTTTCTCGCAGGCGCTGTCGAAGCTGTCGCTGGACGCGTGCATCCAGCGGGACGTGCCGGAGGAGGTCCGTACGTCCGCGTTCGCGCGCGTGGAGACACTGCTCCAGATGTCCTGGGTGGTGGGCGGCGCCATCGGTATCGCCCTGCCGCTCAACGGTGTGCTCGGCATGGCGGTGGCCTCCGGTCTGCTGGCGACCGGAGCGGTCTTCTCGGTACGGGGGCTGCTCGGCGCGGCCCGGCACGGCGCGCCGCACCCGCGCGCTGCCTGAGCCCGGCCGGGCGATAGCCTTCGGCTCATGACCGCCCCGTTTATCTCTGCCAGGGTCCGCCGGACCGGTGTCGCTCTCGGCGCCATGTCCGCAGGCCTGCTCGCCCTTTCGGCCTGCGACAAGCCGACGCCGCTCGCGACGGTGACGGTCGGCACCGACTCCGTGCACTCCGAGGCGGCCTGCTACAACCACGGCAAGTCGGTGGGTACGGAGGCCGCGCTCGACAAGTGCCTCAACGACACCTCGGGCCGTAAGACGGTCTCGGTCTCCACCGACGACGAGATCCACTTCGGTGTCGATCCGGAGATCGCGGACAACGGCTGGACCTTCTACATCGAGGGCCAGCGGGTCGAGCCCGAGCCGGACAAGAACACCTACCGCACCTTCCCCGCCGAGGTGTTCTTCTCCTCGCAGACCGGCGAGCCGATCACGGCCGTGAGTCTGAGCATCGTCGAGACGAGCGAGAAGGAGCGGGCCGTGACCGGGGTCTGGAACTTCCAGCTGAAGAAGAAGTCCAGGTCCTGATTCCTGCCGTGCCGCCGGGACTTCCCGGCGAGGGAGGGGCGTTCGTGCGCGTACTGGTGGTGACGGCCGTGCGGGCCGAGGCCGACGCGGTCTCCGGCGGGCTGAGCGCCGTCGCGGACGCGGCCTCGGAGCGCCGTCTGCCCGGCGGTTACGTCCTGACCGCCCACCCGGGCGCCGATGTGCTGGTGGCCGGGGTCGGCTCCGCGGCGGCCGCTTCCGGTACGGCTACGGCGCTCGCCTGCGCGGACGTCGCCTCGGCGCCGTACGGCCTGGTGGTCTCCGCCGGTATCGGCGGCGGGTTCCAGCCACTCGCCCCCGTCGGCTCGCTGGTGGTGGCGGACGCGATCGTCGCCGCCGACCTGGGCGCCGAGACACCCGAGGGATTCCTCCCGGTGGACGAACTGGGCTTCGGCCGGACCGTCCACCACCCGCCCGCGGAACTCACCGCGCGGATCGCGGGTCTGCTGGACGCCGTCCTCGCGCCGGTGCTCACCGTCTCCACCGTGACCGGATCGGCGGCCCGTACCGCCGAGCTGGCCGCACGTCACCCGCGCGCCGCCGCCGAGGCCATGGAGGGTTTCGGCGTCGCGGAGGCCGCGGCGGCGTACGGCGTGCCGGTGGCCGAGATCCGCGCGGTCTCCAACACCGTTGGCCCGCGCGACCGTTCGGCCTGGCGCATCGGCCAGGCGCTGGAGGCGCTGCGGGAGGCCTGCCGGCAACTCAGTCCCGTCTTCGAGGAGTCGACATGAGGCACGCCGCCGTACCGCCCCTGCGGATCGCGTACTCGCCCTGTCCCAACGACACGTTCGTCTTCGACGCCTGGGCGCACGGGCGGGTGCCGGGCGCGCCCGAGCTGGACGTGACGTTCGCGGACATCGACATCACCAACGGCATGGCCGAGCGCGGCGAGCTGGACGTGCTGAAGGTGTCCTACGCCGTGCTGCCGTGGGTCCTCGACGAGTACACGCTGCTGCCGTGCGGCGGCGCGCTCGGCCGGGGCAACGGCCCGCTGGTCCTGACCCGCGGCCCGGACGCCGACCTGACGGCCGGGACCGTCGCCGTACCGTCCGAACGCTCCACCGCGTACCTGCTGTTCAGGCTCTGGGCGGCCGACGTGCTGCCGGGCGGGGTGGGCCGGGTCGTGGTCATGCCCTTCCACGAGATCATGCCTGCGGTGCGCGACGGCAAGGTGGACGCGGGGCTCGTCATCCACGAGGCGCGCTTCACCTATCAGGACTACGGGCTGCACAGCCTCGCCGACATGGGCGAGCACTGGGAGTCCACGACGGGTCTGCCGATCCCGCTGGGCGCGATCATCGCGAAGCGGAATCTGGGCGCGGACACGCTCCAGGCGCTGGCAGAGGCGGCGCGTACGTCGGTCCGGATGGCGTGGGACGACCCCGACGCCTCACGCCCGTACGTACGCGCGCACGCGCAGGAGATGGACCCGGCGGTGGCGGACCAGCACATCGCGCTGTACGTCAACGAGTTCACGGCCGATCTGGGCACGGACGGCTACGCGGCGGTACGCGGCCTCCTCACCCGCGCGGCGGACGAGGGCCTGGTCCCGCCGCTCTCCCCGGACGCGCTGACCTTCGGCTGAACGCCTGAGCGTCCGCGCGCCCCGGTCCTGTCCCGGGACCGGGGCGCGCGGACCTCTTCTCAGACGTCGAGTTGGTCCGCGACGGCGCGCAGCAGGCCCGCGATGTTCGCTCCCTGGGCCTTGTCCGGATAGCGGCCCCGCTCCAGGGTGGGGGTGATGCTCTCCAGAAGCGTCGTCAGGTCCTGGACGATCGAGGCCAGTTCGTCGGGCTTGCGGCGCTGGGCCGCCGCCACCGAGGGGGCCGGGTCGAGAACGGTGACCGAGAGGGCCTGATCACCGCGCTGGCCCGCGACAACGCCGAACTCGACGCGCTGGCCCGGCTTCAGTGCGTCGACTCCGGCAGGGAGGACCGATGAGTGGACGAAGACGTCGCCGCCGTCGTCACGGGAGAGAAAGCCGAAGCCCTTCTCACGGTTGAACCACTTGACCTGGCCGGTAGGCACGTCTGTCCTCGTCCTCATATGTGTTGGGGGCGCTGGCGCGCACAAAAACGGCTCTGGATAGCACTACAGCGGGTCGGACGACCCGCCGCCCCCAAGGCTAATGGTCCAGGGGCTGGTGACAAGACGTCGCCGGTTGGTTCCTGTCCGCAGGGAACTACCCTGGTGGAGTGACTGCTACTCCTTCATCACCCGCGGCTGAACCGACGGCTGAATCCACAGCTCAGCCCACGGCTCGGCCCGTGCCGGAGCCGTCGGCCCAGCCGGCCGGTCCCGGTGACCGGCTCGTGCGGATCGGCGCGATCGTTTTCATCGCCGGGGCGGTCGCCACTCTGGTCACCGTGGCCCCACTGTTCCTCGGGACGGACCCGTTTCCCACCGTCGCGTACGGGCTCTGCATGCTGATGGGCGTCGGCTTCGTGATCGCGGGCGCCGGGCTGCTCCGGTCGATCGCCGCGCAGCGCCGTCAGGCCAGGTCCGCCTCGACCGCGGGTCCCGCGGCGGAATCGGTGGCGGGTTCTCCGGCCGCCACGCCGCCGGCCACGTAGGACCGCAGCCACCCCGGGAACGCCAGCAGGTCCGGCAGCACCACGTCCGCGCCGGCCGCCCGCAGTTCCTCCTCGTCGCAGGGGCCCGTCGGCACCGCGACCGAGAGCGCCCCCGCCGTGCGGGCGCCCCGTACATCGCCGGTGTGGTCACCGACGTACACGCTCGCGCCGTGCTCGCGCAGCGCCTCGCCCTTCGCCTCCGCCCACAGCCAGCCGATCACCCTGTCCGGCTCCACGCCGAGATGCGCGAGATGCAGCTTCGCGTTCGGCTCGTGCTTCGCCGTCACCACGATCGCCCGCCCGCCGAGCGCCTGAACAGCGGTGACGGCCTCGCGGGCGCCGAGCATCAGCGGCGTCGGCTCGATCGCGTGTGTGGGATAGATCTCCCTGTACCGGTCACCCATCTCCGCGATGCGCTCGGCGGGGAACCAGTGCGCCAACTCCTCGTCCAGCGGCGGACCGAGCCTGGTCACGGCCAGGTCGGCGTCGATCGGGACACCGGTCTCGGCGGAAAGTGCCAGGTAGGCGGCTCGGATGCCCGGCCGGGAGTCGATGAGTGTCATGTCGAGATCGAAGCCGACCGTCAACGGAGGCGGGGCGGGGAACGAGGCCGGAGTCGAAGTCATACAAGCATTGTGCATGGACCCCTCGGCCGATCGGTGGCTTGATCCGGTGCATAGACTTAGCCAAGCCTTACCAAGCTTCGCCGCGATGCCCTCCCGGATTTCAGCAGGATCAGCCAGATCAGCGCCCCGTACCCGATTGGTCCCGATGCCAGCCGCCGCCCCGACGACCCACCGCACCAGACGCGTTCTGGTCGCCCGCCGCATCGGCTGGACAGCCGTCGCGGTCGCGGCCCTGCTGCTCGCGATCCTGCTCAGCCTCGCCGTCGGGGCGCGTCCCGTCGCGCCGAGCGCCGTGTTCGACGCCCTGCTCAACGGGGGTCACAGCGACGACGCCGAGGTCGTACGGCAGTTGCGGGTGCCGCGTACCGTCATCGGCCTGATGGTCGGCGCCGCGCTCGCCCTGGCCGGTACGGTCCTCCAGGGCATCACCCGTAACCCCATCGCCGACCCCGGCATCCTCGGGATCAGCCAGGGCGCGGCGGTCGGTGTCGTGATGGCCATCGCGTTCGCCGGGGTGCACACGCTGACCGGTTACGTGTGGTTCGCCTTCGCGGGCGCCGCCATCGCCTCGGTGGCCGTGTACGCGATCGCCACGCGGGGCAGAGGCGGGGCGACTCCGGTCAAACTCGCCCTCGGCGGCGCTGCGATCAACGCGCTCCTGGTCTCGGTCACGATGGGCATCCTGACGACACGGGCCGCGGCCCTGGACGAGTTCCGCTTCTGGCAGGTGGGCTCGGTCGCGGGCCGGGACGCCGAACTGGTCGGCCAGGTCTGGCCGTTCCTCGTCGTCGGCACGGTCCTGGTGGTGTCCGTCGCACGCGGGCTCGACGCGCTCGCCCTCGGCGAGGACGTCGCGAAGGGCCTCGGCCAGAACGTCGGCGCCGTACGCCTCGTGGGCGGTGTCGGCGCGACCGTGCTGGTCGGGGTCGGTGTCGCCGCGGCCGGCCCGATCGCGTTCATCGGTCTCGCCGTCCCGCACATCGCGCGCGCGATCGTCGGCAACGACCACCGCTGGCTGATGCCGATGGCCGCGCTCGTCGGGCCGGTGATGCTGCTCGTCGCGGACGTGGTCGGCCGGATCCTGTTCCCGCCGGGCGAGGTGCCCGCGGGCGTGATGACGGCGCTGCTGGGTGTGCCGTTCCTGGTCGCTCTCGTACGCAGGAAGGCGGTACCGGCGTGAGTGGCGGCGTGAGTACGACGACTGTGGAGCGGAAGACCGTCGGGGCGCGCGCGGGAGTGCGGCCCGCCGGATACTCCCTCGTGCGCACCCGGTTCGGCGCCCGGCGTGTGTCGTTCCTCCTGCACCGGCGCGCGGCGGTCGTCGCCGTCGTCCTGGTGCTCCTGCTCTGCCTCAGCTGTGTCGCCTACCTCAGCGTCGGCGAGAGCTTCGTCGCCCCCGCCGAGGTCCTGAAGGTGATCCTCGGCCAGCCGTCGCCGGACGAACTGGTGGTCGGCACGCTCCGGCTGCCGCGCATGGTCGTCGGTCTCCTCGTCGGCGCGGCCTTCGGCGTCTCCGGCGCGCTGATCCAGACCGTCGCCCGCAACCCGCTCGCCAGCCCGGACATCATCGGTGTCACGCAGGGCGCGAGCGTGCTGACGGTCTTCGCGATGACGTACGGCGTCACGTCGTTCACGGTCCTGCCGTATCTCTCGGTCACGGGCGGGATGCTGGCCGCCGTGCTCGTGTACGTCTTCGCCTGGCGCGGCGGGCTGCACGCCACCCGCTTCGTCCTCATCGGCATCGGCATCGCGATCGCGCTGCGTTCGCTCACCACGCTGTTCATGACGAAGGGCGACTATCTGGTCGCCCAGCAGGCCCAGGTGTGGATGACCGGTTCGCTCAACGGCCGAGGCTGGGACGAGGCGGCGCCGCTCGGCTGGGTGCTGCTGATCCTGCTGCCGGCGGTGGCGTGGGCGGCGTACGCCCAGCGCACGGTCTCGCTGGACGACTCCACGGCGACCGCGCTCGGCGTACGCCTCGGGCACGTACGGCTCGGACTCGTCCTGCTCGGCGTGGTGCTGGCCTCCGTGGCGACCGGCACCGCCGGGCCGGTGGACTTCGTCGCGCTGCTCGCACCGCAGATCGCACGGCGGATGACGCGTACGGCGCAGATCCCGCTGCTCTGCTCCGCGCTGCTCGGCGCGGTGATCGTCGTACTCGCCGACCTCTTGGCGCGCAAGCTGTTCGCGCCCACCGAGCTGCCCGTGGGGGTGCTCACGGCGGCGGTCGGCGCGCCGTATCTGATCTGGCTGATCATCAGCAGCCGTACCGCGGGAGCGGGGAAATGAGCATGAGCATGAGCGGCAGTGGCGGTACGAGCAGGCTCTCGGCGCACGAGCTGACGCTCGCCTACGACGACCGCACGGTCGTCCACGAGCTCGAACTGGCCGTCCCCGACGGGCGGGTGACCGTGATCGTCGGCCCCAACGCCTGCGGCAAGTCGACCACGCTGCGCGCGCTCGGGCGGCTGCTGAAGCCGAAGAGCGGCTCGGTGCTGCTCGACGGCGCGGAGCTGGCGAGCATCCCGACCCGGAAGATCGCCCAGTCGATCGGCCTGCTGCCGCAGTCGCCGTCCGCACCGGAGGCGATCACGGTCGCCGACCTGGTCTCGCGCGGGCGCCAGCCGCACCAGCGCTGGTGGCAGCAGTGGTCGGAGGAGGACGAGCGGGCCGTCACGGACGCGATGGCACGTACGGATGTGACGGACCTGGCCGAGAGGCCGGTCGACGAACTGTCGGGCGGCCAGCGGCAGCGCGTATGGATCGCGATGGCGCTGGCACAGGAGACGGACCTGCTGCTGCTGGACGAACCGACGACGTTCCTGGACATCGCCCACCAGGTGGAGGTCCTGGACCTGGTCCGCCGCCTCAACCACGACCAGGGCCGCACGGTGGTGATCGTGCTCCACGACCTCAACCAGGCGGCCCGTTACGCGGACCACCTGGTGGCCATGAAGGAGGGCCGCATCGTCGCGGAGGGCCCCCCGTCCGAGGTGGTGACGGCGGACCTGGTCCGCCAGGTCTTCGGCCTCCACTCGGTGGTGGTCCCGGACCCGGTGACTGGCTCCCCCCTGGTGGTCCCGGGCGCCCCGTACCACCCGACGAACGGCGCGGACGCGGCGTAGACCCTGTGGGGCGCCGCCGGAGTCGGGCCGACCCTCGCAGTCCGGGGGGGCGCCCGCCGGGGCGGCAAGCAGACGGGACCGTCGGTCGGCAGCGGCCGATGACACGTCGGCGCGCGACGCCCACCGGCCCCACTCACCCGGCAAGCCCCCCCCGAGGCACGCCTCGGCCGACGCCCCTCGGCGACCAACGGCGAGCGGGCCCGCCGGGGCGCTCGCCCCCGTACCGCATCGGCGCACACCGCGCCCACGGTCGTCAGACCCGGCGGGAGCGCCACACCAGGAAGAGGGCCGAGCTGATCGCGGCCGCTTGGAGCACCGTGGGCCAGGTGGACGAGATCGCAGCTCCCGTCGCGCCCTCCGGGACGGGGTCGCCCCAGCGTTCGGTCGTACGGCCCCAGATCCAGACCCCGCCCGCGACCGCCGAGGCGATCGGCAGGCCGAAGACCGCCAGTTTCGCCTCGACGGGGGACAGCCGGCGGGAGGTGTACGCCAGGGCCCAGCCGAGCGCGAGCACCAGCCAGGAGGGGACGACCGCTCCGGCGACGAGCAGCGCGGCGGCCAGCAGCAGGAAAGGGTTGGTGAGCCGGAATCCGGCGCCGGTCCCGGCTGGGGGCGGCTTCCCTGCGCGGCGCCGGAGCCGCGGCAGCAGGCCGCGGCGTTCGGGCGGCTCCGCCACCTCCACCTCCTCGGCGACCGCCTCCGCCTCCGCCTTCTCCTTCGCCTTCTCAGCCAGTTCCTCCGGCGTCGGCGGTGGCTTCAGGATCTCGGGGATCTCGACGCCGCCGACGAACCCGGAGACACCGGGCGCCCCCATCGGGCCCGGGTCGACGCGCCACCAGTCCGGTTCGCTGCCGGACGTGCCGAGTTCGTGCGTGGGTGCCAAGTGGGGCGGGGACGCGGCCGGTTCGACGGGGATCTCGGGTGCGGACCGCCGCGTCTGCTTCGGCAGCGACGGCCCCTCCCCCCGCTCCTTCCGGGCGCCACCGAGCCCGAGCCCCCGCCCGAGCCCGCCGCGCTGCTTCGGCAGCGACGGCGGCTCGGGACGCGCCTCGGGCGCCGGCGGCGGGGGGCCGAAGGCCGGCTCCCCCGCCGCCGCGCCGACCACCTGGTCCGGCGTACCGAGCCGCCCCAGGATCCGGCGGACGGCGGCGGGGCTGTCGCCGCCGAACCTGCCGCGCTGCTTCTCGATCTCGCCGCGCAGCTCGGAGACCAGTCTCATCCGTTCACCGGAGGGCAACTGCCGTTGCTGGGCCACGTCTCCGACCCGGCTCAGATAGTCGTAGACGAGCTGATCGCTCTCGATCCCCACACTGCCCTCCGCACATGCACGCGTACCTGCGGCCGATGGTGTCGCGCCCGTACCCGTACGTCCAGTACGACAAGGGCGGTCAGGGCCCGGCGGGCGGCCACGGCACCTCCGCCACGAGAGGCAGGATCACCTCCTCCTCGTAGTCCAGGTGCGCGTTCAGCTCCGTTGTCATCTTCGCCAACTCGGCCCGGAACAGGGGCGGTTCGGCCGACCCGAGGTCCGCCAGCAGCGCCACCAGACCGTCCTGGATCCGCGCGACCGTACGGTGCTCCGCGCTCAGCCGGTCGAAGACGTCCGTCACGTACGGGTGGTACCGCGCGATCCCGGGAAACAGGTGCCCGTCCTCGCTGGTGTGGTGGAACTCCAGGGCCTGGCAGAACGCCAGACAGCGCTGCCTGATCTGGAGCCCGAGACCCGGCGCCGGCGGCTCGCCGGGACCCTGGTGCGCGGCGAGCGCCGCGAAGTGCGCGTCGACGTCCGCCGTCACCAGCCTCAGCTGGGCGCGCAGATGGTCGTGCACCTCCAGGATCTTGTCCGCGAGGGTCCTGACCTCGCGAGGCGCCTCCCCCGCCTCCCCGGCCGCCGGCACCGCCGGTTCCAGCACCACGACCGGCAGGGTCCGGTCGGTCGCGGCCTGGTAGTCGCCGTACCCGGGAGCCTCCCGTACGACGTGCGCGAACAGCTCGTCGCGCCTGGCCCCCTCGGCCGGGACCGCGAGCGCCTCGAACTCGCGGGTGCCGATCTCCACCCGCACCGCCGGGTGGGCGAGCAGATTGCCGTACCAGTCGGGGTGCGCGGGTGCGCCGAGGTTGGACGCGACGACCAGGAGCGAGTCGCCGTGGCGGACATACCCGAGGGGGGTGGTCCTGCGGGCGCCCGACTTCGCGCCGGTGGTGGTCAGCAGGAGCAGGTCCGCGCCCTCGAAGGGGCCGCCGACCTTCCCCCCGTTGGCACGGAATTCCTCGGTGACGGAATCATTGAACGACGTGGGCATACGTTTCTGGGTCTCCGGAAGATGAGGGCAGCCCTCGGCCACGGGCCACGGCACGCACGAGGGTGCCGCGCACGCCGGAAGCGGCTGCGGAGGATGAGAAAGCGTGAGGGATGACGCGCGGCGTGCGGCGCGGCGAGTGCCGGCGCCCGCTCGCTGCCTCGGATCTGATGATCAGATACGGGTCGCGGAGTACGTACTCATGGCGGATCCCTTGAAAGAAGGGTGCTCGCCCGGTCACCGGCCCGCCCACTGCTCTTCGGCCGGTGCCACGCGGCACCGCCTCCATTACAGGCAACCGCCCCGGCACCTGTCAACAAAGCGCAGCCGCCGCACCGGCACGCAAGGCCCGCCCCACCACCCGTCCCACACCCCGCCGCACCGCCGACACTCCGGCCCGGCGCCCCTCAGGGGCTAACGTGGGGCGGATGGGAACCAGCTAGCCGCCCCTGGAGGCGCACGTGTCCGAACGATCCGGCGGAACGCCCCCGCGTACGCTCGCGGAGGCCCTGCGCACCCGCGACGACGACGCGCTGGCCGCCCTCCTGCGCGCGCGTCCCGACCTGCTGAGCCCCGTACCCAACGACCTCAGCCAGCTCGCCACCCGCGCCGGCACCCGCGCCTCCGTCATGCGGGCGCTGGAGCGGCTCGACCGCTTCACGCTCCAGACCGCCGAGGCGCTGGCGGCCTCGACCGACCCCGCCCCGTACGAGGCGGTCCGCGCGCTCATGACCGGCGACGAGGGTGACCCGCGCGTCGAGGCGGCCCTGCCGCACGCCGTCGCCGCGCTGCGCGAGCAGGCGCTGATCTGGGGCGCGGACGACCGGCTGCGGCTGGTCCGCACCGCCCGCGAGATCCTGGCGCCGTCCCCCGGCCACCCCTCCCCCACCGGCCTCGGCCCGACCGTCGCCGAGGCCACGGCGGGGATGTCGCCGGGCCGGATCCAGGAGATCATCGCCACCGCCGGGCTGCCCTCCACGCACGACCCGGTCTCGGCGGTCACCGCGCTGGCCGCGCTCTTCACCGACCGCACGCGTATGGCGGCGCTGCTCGACACCGCCCCGCCCGAAGCGCTGAGCGTCCTCGACCGGCTGGTGTGGGGGCCTCCGTACGGCGAGATCACCTCGAAGCCCGCGCCTCCCGTGCAGTGGCTGCGCGACCACGGGCTGCTGCTCCCGACCTCCACGCGGACCGTCGTCCTGCCGCGCGAGGCCGCGCTGCATCTGCGCGGTGGGCGCGCGCACCGGCACGTCGAGCCGGAGCCGCCGGAGATCCTGCCGCACCCCTCGACATCGACGGCGAGCCCGTCGGCCGTCAGCCGTCCACAGGTTGTGGACAGCGCGGCGGCCGCGCAGGCGTTCACCGCGCTCGCGACGGTCGAGGAGCTGGCCAAGGAGTGGAACGAGGGCGGTCCGAACGTCCTGCGCGCCGGCGGCCTCTCCGTACGCGACCTCAAACGCACCGCCGCGGCTCTGGACGTCACCGAGCCCGTGGCCGCGTTCTGGGTCGAACTGGCCTACGCGGCAGGGCTGTTGGCGGCCGACGGCGAGGCGGACGAGCGGTACGCGCCGACGCCCGCCTACGACCGGTGGCCCGAGATGCCCCCGGCCGAACGCTGGGCGCGGCTGGCCACCGCCTGGCTCGGCGCCACCCGCACGGCGGGCCTCGTCGGCGGCCAGGACAGCAAGGGCCGTACCCTCGCCGCGCTGGGCCCGGACCTGGACCGGGGCGCCGCGCCGGAGGTCCGGCGCCATGTGCTCGACCTGCTCGCGAGCCTCCCGGAGGGCACCGCGCCCGACCCTGAGAGCGTGCTCGCCCGGCTGCGCTGGGAGCGCCCGCTGCGCGGTGCGGTGGCGGGGCGGCCCGAGGACCTCCGGGCGCGCATCGCCGCGTGGACGCTGAACGAGGCGGAGATGCTCGGCGTGACCGGGCGCGGCGCGCTGTCCTCGCACGGACGCGCGCTGATCGCACCGGACGGCGGGGCGATGGGGTCGTTCCCGAAGCCCGCCTCCCGTACCGGCGCCACCCCCGGGGAGTTGTCGGCCGCCGGCCTGCACGCCGCCCGCGCTCTGGCACCGCATCTGCCCGAACCGCTCGACCACGTGCTCCTCCAGGCCGACCTCACGGCCGTCGCGCCCGGTCCGCTGCTGCGTCCGCTCGCCGAGACGCTGTCCGTGCTCGCCGACGTCGAGTCGCGGGGCGGTGCGACCGTCTACCGCTTCACACCCGCGTCCGTACGGCGCGCGCTGGACGCCGGACGGTCCGCGTCCGACCTGCACGCGTTCCTGGCCGCCCACAGCCGTACGCCGGTGCCGCAGCCGCTCAGCTATCTCATCGACGACATGGCGCGGCGGCACGGGCATCTGCGGATCGGCGCCGCGTCGGCGTACGTGCGCTGCGACGACGAGGCCGTCCTGGACGAGATCCTGGCCGACCGGCGCTCCCAGGGCCTGCGGCTGCGCCGCCTCGCGCCCACCGTCCTCGCGGCCCAGGCCGACCCCACGACGCTGCTGGACGGGCTGCGCACGATGGGCCTCGCGCCGGCGGCCGAGTCCGCCGAGGGCGACGTACTGATCACCCGCGCCCACGCGCACCGCACCCCGCCCCGTACGCCCCCGGCGCCCGTCCCCGACGGGCCGCCGGTGCCCGCGCCGACCCTGCTCGGCGCGGCGGTACGGGCGATCCGGGCCGGTGACCAGGCGGCGACGGCCGTACGCAGGACACTCCCCGAACCGGCGACGGCCGCCCCGGCCGGCGACCTGCCGCGCACGACCCCGGCCGAGACGCTGGCGACGGTCCAGGCCGCCGCCCTGACGGGCTCGGCGCTGTGGATCGGCTACGTCAACGCGGAGGGCGCGGCGAGCCAGCGCGTGATCGCGCCGGTACGGGTCGAGGGCGGCTTCGTGACGGCGTACGACCACACGGCGGACGAGGTCCGCACGTACCCGCTGCACCGCATCACGGGAGTCGCGGAACTGGCGGACGACCCGGCTTGACGGCTGCCGGGGGGGTGTCCGTCGGCTACTTCCGGAAGCGCCGCCCGACGCGCTCGCCCAGGGACGCGGGCTTGTCGGCCCCGGCCTGGGGGGCGGTCCTGGGATCGGGCTTGGGGTCGGTCCTGGGCGCGGCGGTCTTCTTCTTCGCGGCGGTCTTCTTGGCCACGGCCTTCTTCGCGGGCGCCTTCCTGGCGGCCGTCTTCGTGCCGCCGGCCGTCGTGCCGCCCGCCGTCCTGCCCGTCGTCCTTCCGCTCTCCGCCGCCACGGGCTCGCGCTTCACCGCACCCCGCACGCGCTCGGTCCACGGCACGCGCCCCGTGGCCGGGGTGGCCACACCCGCGCGCCGCGCCTTCTTCTCCGCCGCCCGTTCCGCCTCCTGCCGCCGCTCGCGCTCGGCCTGCGCCTCCAGGGAACGGAACCCCAGGGTGTGGAAGCGGTGACTGAAGCGCCGCCCCAACAGCAGGTACGCGAGGAACGCGCCGCTCGTGTTCATGATCACGTCGTCCACGTCGAAGGCCCGGCCCTCGACGATGGCGCCCTGAGCCAGCTCCACCACGGTCATCATGACGATGGTCAGCACCATCACGCGCAGCATCCTGAACCTGCGGGGCACCAGCACCGGCAGCAACAGTCCGAACGGCGCGCCCATCAGTACGTTGCCGCCGACCTGCTTGCACGCGGCGAGGAACGTGTAGTCCTCGGCGTACTGCCGCAGGGAGTGCCCCGGCCGCAGATTGGCCCCGGCGATCTCCGCCGAGGCGGGCGACGGGGTGAGCGTCAACTCCGCGAGTACAGCGGCGAATCCGACGAGCAGCATGAGCGCGACGGCGAGGATGACCACCCGCAGCACGGCGCCGCCCCATGACGTACGCCAGCTCGAAGTCGGAGGTACCGTTCCATCGACCGTACGAGCGGCTCCCCGCCCACCGGTCCGTTCCATTTCAGCGGCCATAGCCCGCACTTGCCCCCGACCCGGCCACCTACGCCCGGTCCGGCCGATCTGGTGGAGTCCCCGATCTTCTTCCGCTTGCGGCAGCTCAGTTCGGCCGGGCGGGTGGGAACGGGGCCGCTCCGTCCACCGCCCGCCGCGCCTCGGCCACCACGCCGGGATCGGTGACGAAGTGGGTGTCCCGCTCGGCCGACGCACCCCCGGCGCCGAGCGGTACCCAGCGGCCGCCCCGCCGGGCAGGCGCCCTGGTCTTGGCGGAGAGGTGGACGGCAGAGGCTCCGGCGGAGATCAGGGCCGGGATGTCGGCGAGGCGAACCCCGCCGCCGGCCATCACCTGCACCTGCGCCGCGGCGGAGGCCATCGCGGCGATCGTCTCCCGGCCCTCGGCCGCGGTGGGGGCGCCGCCCGAGGTGAGAACCCGGGTGAGGCCGAGCGAGGGCAGCAGAGCGGCGGCGGCCACCGGGTCGGCGGACTGGTCGATCGCGCGGTGCAGGGTGATGTCCACCGGGCGGCCCGGGGCGCGGGCCGCCTCGGCGAGCCGGGCGACCGCGGCGGTGTCCAGGGCGCCGTCGGCGGTCAGCGCGCCGATCACCACACCACCGGCGCCGGAGGCGATGACGGACCGCACCTCGGCGGCCATCAGAGCGATTTCCTCCGCGTCGTAGACGAAGTCGCCCGGCCGGCACCTGACGAGCACCTGGACCGACAGCCCCTCCCGGGCGACCGCCTCCACCAGTGCCGCCGACGGGGTCAGACCGCCCAGCTCCAGGGCGGCGCAGAGCTCGACCCGGTCGGCGCCCTCGTCCCGGGCGGCGCGGGCGCCGGCGGGTGAGGTGACGGCGATCTCCAGGGCGGGTCGGGCGGTCATTCGTCGTCCCCGCTCAGGGGCTGGTCGGAGGCGGGGATCGGACGTGCCGACAGGTCCGGGTCGGTCATCTCGCGGTCGAAGGGGAACATCGGCCGGCGGATGCGGTGGTGGCCGAGGCGTACCAGGTCCTGGTCCACGCCGCCCGGGGTGAGCGCCATCTTCCAGCCGACCGACATGTCGAACAGCTCGGGCTCCAGGTAGCCGATCTTCACGATCACGATGTCGGCACCGCGCGGGTCGAGGTCCAGATCGGTGAAGTCGTGCTCGTGGTGGTACGGCTTGCGGAGCTTGGTGAGGATCGCGTAAACGCTGCCGACCCGGACGACGACCTCGGTCTCGGCGTCACGGTCGCCGTGCCGGACGGCGTGCACCACACCGGTCAGGGTGACCGGGCCCGCGTGCCGGTCGTCCACCTCGGCACCGGCGGTGACCGTGACGGTGGCGCCGACACCGGCGGCGACGGCGGTCTCGACGGCGGCGGGTCCCGGCACCGAGGCGTAGACGACGGTCGGGCCGTCGTCCTTCCGGAACTCCGGGCGGGCCAGCAGCCGGGTCAGACCCCAGGTCACGTCGCCGGCGCCACCGGCGGTCGGGTTGTCGCCGGTGTCGCTGATGAAGTACGGGCGCCGGTCACCGGCCAGGGCCTCGTCCAGGATGCCGTCGAAGGTGCCGGTGGGGGCGACGAACCCGAAGTCGTGGCGGGCCTTCCAGAAGCCCTGGGCCAGGCGTTCGGCACCGGCGGACACGGCGGCCCGGTCGCTGCCGGTGACCACCACCGCGGCGCGGTTGCGCGGTTCGTCGGCCCAGGCGTAGCCGACCCATATCGCGGCGTCGATCACGCCGTCGACCGCCTCGGTCTCGGCGACGGCCGCGTACACGCTCCTGGCCGGCTCGATCCGGGTGGAGGTCTGCTCGCCGGCCAGCAGCACCGGCACCGGCACCCAGGCCTTGACCGGGCGGGGCGCGCCGGAGACCAGCAGGTCCACCAGGTTGCGGACGGCCCGCTCCTTGGTCTCCATGTGGTCCTCGTGCGGGGCCATCCGGTAGCAGGTGATCAGGTCGCTGCCGTGGACGAGTTCGCGGGAGACGTTGCCGTGCAGGTCCATCGAGGTGGAGACGATCACGTCGGGGCCCACGGTGGCGCGGATACGTTCCAGGAGCACCGCCTCGGCGTCGTCGACGCCCTCCACGGTCATGGCGCCGTGGATGTCGTACCAGAGGCCGTCCGGCCGGGGCAGCGCGGCGAGCCGCTCGATCAGCTCGTCGGTCAGCTCGGCCCAGGCGTCGGCGGTGACGGTGCCGCCCGGCAGCGACTTGCCGACCAGGGCGCCGTGCCAGTCGGCTGCCTCGCGCAGTTCCTCACCGGGGGCCAGGAAGGGGTAGCGGTCCAGCACCTCGGCGCCGCGCGAGGGATGGAAGGCGGGCGCCCGGGTGCGAGCGGGAGAGAAGGTGGACGACTCGATGCCGAGTCCGGCGATGGCGATGACCGGGCGGGCTGCGGCGGTGCGGGATCGCGGCATGGCTCCTCGTAGCTCGTAGGGAGAGTGGGGCGTCAGGCGTGGCGGGGCGCGGCGGCGCGGAACCGGTCGGTGGCGGGTTCGGTGCCGCCGGCCCCGCGCAGGGCGTGGGCAAGGGCGCGTTGCATGGCGAACTGTCCGGCCCCGACCAGTCCGGCGTCCGCGCCCAGGCTGGCCCGCTCGATGGTGAGGTGTTCGGTGACCAGCGGGTGGCAGCTCTCGTAGAGCTGGCTGCGCACGGCGGCGACGAACGGTTCCAGGGTGGAGAGGATGCCGCCGAGGTAGACGGCGTGCGGGTTGAAGAAATTGACGTTGGCCGCGAGCACTTGGCCGAGGTAGTCGCCGGCCCTGCGGACCGCGCGCGTGGCCTCCGGGTCGGCGTCGACGGCCAGCCGCACCACGTCCTCGGGGCGGCTGACGTCGGCCCCGCGCTCACGCAGGATGCGGACCAGCGCGGCGCCGGACGCCACGGTTTCCAGACAGCCGGTGTTGCCGCAGGAGCAGGGGATGTCACCGCCGCCGCCGATCCGGATATGGGTGATGTCACCGGCCGCGCCGGTGGCACCGCGGTAGAGATGCCCGTCGACCATGATGCCGGCGCCGATCGCGGAGCCGATCTTCACCATGATCGTCTTCCGCAACTCGGCGGGCCGTACGGTGTGTTCGCCGACCGCCATGCAGTTGGCGTCGTTGTCCACGGCGGCCGGGACGCCGAAGCGTTCCTCCAGCCAGGCGGTGACGGGGAATCGGTTCCAGCCCGGCATCCGGGACGGCATGACGGCGGAGCCCGACACGATGTCCACCGGTCCGGGCAGTGAGAGTCCGACCCCGCGCAGCTGGTCGCGTCCGCGCTGCCCTGCCAGCGTCTCCAGGGTCTCGGCGAGCCGCGGCAGGGCGGCCTCGGGTCCGTCGGCGATCAGGAAGGGGACGGTCGAGACATCCGTCAGACGGCCGCCGGGCAGCACGACACCGATCCTGGCGTGCCGGCCGCCGAGGTCGGCGGCGACGGCGAACTCGTCGTTGCTGCCCAGTCTCAGCGCTTTACGGGGGCGCCCGCCGGTGGAGGACTGGGTGCCCTCCTCGGCGATCAGCCCGCGCTCCACCAGCTGGGCCACGCTGAGCGAGATGGTGGAGGCCGAGACGCCGAGCAGTCCGGCGAGTTCGGCGCGCGACGAGGCCTGGCCCGAGGCGATGAGTTCCAGGACCCGCGCGGCGAGGGCTGAGGTGCCTTTGGCGGCCTTGCCGTCCCAAGCACTTATTCCAGTCATGTAAGAAGTAACTTCCGCAACGGCGTGTGTGGCGACGACAGTATGCCCGCCCCTCTCGCAAGGGAAGAGTCCGCCGAAGAAAGCAAGCAATCCCCGAACTACCTCAAATCAATCCAAATGCACCCACAAAAACGGGCCGATTGAGGCGCGGAGACTTTCTTCGAATTCACAGTAACTTACTTGTTACTAATTCTTGCTTTGTTTCTCAGGCGCGTCCGGCGTTAGCTGTCGTGAACGCAGTGCCGGTCCTGCGGCACCCGCCCCGGTCTCTGGGACGCATGCGGGCCCTTTCACTCTGAGGAGAATCATGTTCCCTGGTCACACGGCGAACAGCCGCCGCTGGGCCCTCGTCGCGGGCGCCGCTGCCACCGCGGGCGCTCTGCTGACAGGCTGTTCGGGCGGCGGTACGTCGTCGTCGGGCTCCGGCTCGTCGGACACCATCAACTACGCGCTGCCGGCGAACTTCACGCCGAACTGGATACTCCCGGTCGGCACCGCCGCGCACCTCAACACCAACAACTCCTCGATATCCCAGTCCCTTTGGGAGCCGCTGATCGCATATGACGGCTCCACCGGCGCCGTCGGCTGGAACAAGAAGAACTCGCTGGCCACCGCCGCCGAATTCGCCGAGGACGGCAAGAGCGTCACCATCACGCTCGGCGAACGGCACTGGAGCGACGGCAAGCAGATCACCTCCCGGGACATGGAGTTCTGGTTCAACCTCGTCAAGGCCAACAAGGCCGAATGGGCCAGCTACAGCCCGGGCAAGGCGCCGGACAACTGGACCTCGCTGAAGGTCGTCGACCCCACGCACTTCACCCTCACGTTCGACCGGGAGTACAACCAGCAGTGGATGCTGGCCAACCAGCTCAGCATGATCCGCGTGATGCCTCAGCACGTCTGGGACAAGACCAGCGACTCGGGCGCCGTCTCCGACCTCGACCGCACCCCCGCGGGCGCCAAGAAGGTCTGGACGTACCTGAACGACTCCGCCAAGAAGATCTCCGGCTACGCGACCGACCCGCTCTGGAAGACGGTCAGCGGCCCGTACACCATCAAGTCGTTCTCCACGGCCGGCAAGGTCGTGCTGACCGCCAACACCAAGTACGACGGCGGCGGCAAGGCCAACATCAAAACCGTGAACCTGCTGCCGTTCACGACCACGGACGCCGAGGAGAACGCGCTCCGGGCGGGCACGGTCGACTACGGCTACATCAACGCCACCAACCTGAGCCAGAAGTCGTCCTTCGCGGCCAAGGGCTACTCGGTGAAGCCGTGGTCCGGCTGGGCCATCACGTACATGCCCTACAACTTCAACAACCCCACCATGGGCCCGGTCTTCAAGCAGCTCTACGCCCGCCAGGCGATCCAGATGTCCGTGGACCAGGCCACCCTCTCCAAGGTCGTCTTCAACGGCACCGCGGTCCCCACCTACGGTCCGATCCCGCAGGGCCAGAGCTCGTCCTTCGTCTCGCCGGAGCAGAAGAAGAACCCGTACCCGTTCTCCACCTCCAAGGCGAAGCAGCTTCTGAGCGACCACGGCTGGACCGAGCAGGGCGGCACGATGGTGTGCACCACGCCGGGCACCGGTGACAACCAGTGCGGCGCCGGTGTGGACAAGGGCACGAAGTTCCAGATGCAGGTGCTCTCGCAGTCCGGTTCGACCGTGACCGACAACATGATGAGCGCCCTTCAGTCGTCGTTCGCCAAGAGCGGCATCGGCTTCACGATCAAGACCGCCCCGGTCAACTCGGTCCTCGCGCAGTCCGGCCAGTGCGAGCCCGACGACAGCGGCTGCAAGTGGCAGTTGTCGTTCTTCGGCACCGCGGGCAGCTGGTACTTCCCCGCGTACCCGAGCGGTGACGCGCTGTTCGCCACCGGCGGCGGCTCCAACTTCGGCAACTACTCCAACCCCGCGGTGGACAAGCTGATCACCGAGACCACCACCTCCTCCTCCGACGAGGCGGTGCAGAAGTACAGCGCGGCCCTGGCCAAGGACCTTCCGGTCATCTGGCTGCCGGAGCCGGACTACCAGGTCTCCGTGGTCAAGAACGGCCTGGGCGGCTTCGCCCAGGACTCGCTCGCCAACTTCCACCCGGCCATGTGGAAGTGGACCACCAAGTGAGCCCGGTCTGTGACCACGCGCACCACTGAGCCGAAGCGACCGGAAAGCACATGACCACTTCCACGTACCTGTTCCGACGGGCCCTCCAGGCCGTCGCGGTGATCGTCATCGTGACGATCGTGGTCTTCTGTCTGCTGCACGCCCTGCCCGGGGGTCCCGCTCGCGGGATCCTCGGCCCGCAGGCCACAGCGCAGCAGATCGCGTCCTTCAACCACGAGCAGGGCCTCGACCAGCCACTGCCCGTGCAGTACCTCTACTACCTGGGCCAACTGCTGCACGGCGACCTGGGAACCTCGTACACCCTCAATGAGCCGGTCTCCCAGCTCATCACCGAGCGGCTGCCCAAGACCCTGGTGCTCACCGCCCTTTCGGCGGTCGTCGGCCTCCTGCTGGCCGTCCCGCTGGGCATGTGGCAGGCCGTCCGGCGCAACAGGCCGGTCGACTACGTCATCACCACGCTGAGCTTCATCGCCTACTCCACGCCCGTGTACTTCCTCGGGCTGATCCTGGTGCTGGTGTTCAGCCAGGTGCTGCCGTGGTTCCCGTCGCAGGCCCCGCAGGGGGACACGCTCGCCCAGGTGTTCGCCGATCCGCAGGCGCTGGTGCTGCCGGTCGTCGCCGGTGCCGCCTCGATGATCGCGGTCTTCAGCCGCTACATGCGGGCGGCCACCCTGGAGAACCTGTCCGAGGACTACGTCAGGACGGCGCGGGCCGGCGGCTCCCGCTCCCGCGCCATCCTGTGGCGGCATGTGTTCCGCAACTCGCTGACGCCGGTGATCGCCATGCTCGGCTATTACGTGCCGGTGCTGTTCGGCGGCGCCCTGGTGGTCGAACAGCTCTTCAACTACCCCGGCATGGGCCTGCTCTTCTGGACCGCAGCGCAGTCCTCCGACTACCCGGTGCTGCTGGGCTGTGTGCTGGTCATCGCGATCGCCACCGTGGTCGGCACGCTGCTCGCCGACATCGTCCAGCGGCTCATCGACCCCCGAGTGAAGGCAGGCCGGGCATGAGCGCCCTCATCCAGCCGGAGATGCCCGGCAAGGCCACCGCGGCCACCGCGGCGTCCGGTTCCCGGCTCGCCGTCCGGCGCTTCCTGCGCAACCGGCTCGCCGTGGTCGGGCTCGGCGTCGTGGTCTTCTTCTTCCTGTTCTGCTTCGTCGGTCCGCTGGTGTACTCCACCGACCAGACCCACACGATGCTCGAACAGGTCAACCTCGCCCCCAGCGGATCGCACTGGCTCGGCACCGACGCGGTCGGCCACGACGAACTTGGCCGGCTGATGTACGGCGGCAAGGTGTCGCTGATCGTCGGCCTCGCCGCGGGCATCCTGGCGACCGTGATCGGCACCCTGTGGGGCGCCGCCGCCGGCTACGCGGGCGGCTGGATCGACGCGGTGATGATGCGGATCGTGGACGCGGGGATCGCCATCCCGGCGCTCTTCATCCTGCTGGTGGTCTCCGCCATCACCACCCCGGGCGCGACCGGACTGATCGTCATCCTGGGCGTCGTCTCCTGGCTGATGCCGTCCCGGCTGATCAGGGCCGAGACGCTCACCCTGAAGAACCGCGACTACGTCCTGACCCTGCGGGCCATTGGCGGAACGCACGCCCGGGCGATCATCCGGCACATCCTGCCGAACTCGGTCTCGACCATCATCGTCGCGGCCACCTTCCAGATCGCCGACGCCATCCTGCTGGTCGCGTACGTCTCCTACCTGGGCCTGGGCGTCCAGCCGCCGGCCACCGACTGGGGCGGCATGCTGACGGCCGGTCTCACCGCCGCGTACTCCGGCTACTGGTGGCTCATCCTGCCGCCGGGCCTCGCCATCATCCTGGTGGTGTGGGCGTTCAACGCGATCGGGGACGGACTCCGCGACGCATTCGACGTGAGGGGACGCGGATGACCGCCGCCCAGGGCTCCGCCGCCCCGCAGGCCGGGCCGATTCTCGAACTCGACGACCTCGGCGTCGTCTTCACCACCGAGACCGGCGACGTGCCGGCCGTACGGGGCATCTCCCTGCACGTACGGCCGGGCGAGACGCTCGCCCTGGTCGGCGAGTCGGGTTCCGGCAAGTCCACCATCGCGCTGGCCGCGATGGGCCTGCTGGACGGCAACGCCCGTGCCACCGGCAGTGCCACCATCGCCGGCCATCAGATGGTCGGCGCCCGTGAGGCCGATCTCGCCGCGCTGCGCGGCCGGACCGTCGCCATGGTGTTCCAGGAGCCGGCCACCGCGCTGGACCCGCTGACCCGGATCGGCAAGCAGATCGCCGAGGTGATCCGCAACCACCGCGAGATGTCCGCCAAGGACGCCGCCGCCGAGGCCGTCGGACTCCTCCGCAAGGTCGGCATCCCCGAGCCGGAGAAGCGGGCCGGCGCCTACCCCTTCCAGCTCTCCGGCGGGCAGCGCCAGCGCGTGGTCATCGCCATGGCCATCGCGAACGACCCCACCCTGCTGATCGCCGACGAGCCGACCACCGCGCTGGACGTCACGGTGCAGGCCGAGATCCTCGACCTGCTGCGCCGCCTCGCCGTCGAGACCGGCACCGGTGTCCTGCTGGTCACCCACAACATGGGCGTGGTCGCGGACTTCGCCGACCGGGTCGCCGTGATGTACGACGGCGAGATCGTGGAGACCGGTCCGGTCGAGGACGTGCTGCTCCGCCCGTCCCACGACTACACCAAGCGGCTGCTGGCCGCGGTACCGCGGCTGTCGGTCGCCGAGGCGGGCCCGCCCGTACCGTCGCCGGCCGCCGCCCGCCCGGACACCGAGCCGGTCGTCGAACTCCGAGACGTCTCTGTGGTGTTCGGCCGCGGCAAGGGTGCCGTACGGGCCCTGGACGAGGTGTCGCTCACCGTCCACGCCGGGGAAACCCTGGGCCTGGTGGGCGAGTCGGGCTCCGGCAAGTCCACCGCCTCCCGGGTCGCGCTCGGTCTGATCCGGCCGGACTCCGGCACCGCCTCGCTGTTCGGCTCCGACCTGGCGCGCACCCGGGCCCGGGCCCGGCGGGCGCTGCGGGCCGGTGTCGGCGTGGTACTCCAGGACCCGGTGGCCTCGCTGGATGCCCGGATGACGGTCGGCGAGTGCGTCGCCGAGCCGCTCAGGGTGCACGGCCGCGGGCTCACCGCCAGGGACCGCCAGGCCAAGGTCGCCGCCGTCCTCGAACGGGTCCGGCTGTCGCCCGATCTCGCCCGGCGTGCCCCCCGGGAGCTGTCCGGCGGTCAGCGCCAGCGGGTCAGCCTGGCCCGCGCCCTGGTCCTGGAGCCGCGGCTGCTGGTCGCCGACGAGCCCACCAGCGCGCTCGACGTGAGCGTGCAGGAGGCGGTGCTCGAAGTGATCTCCGAACTCCAGGACGAGCTGGGCTTCGCCTGCCTCTTCGTCTCCCACGACCTCGCCGTCGTCCAGCACTTCGCCCAGCGCGTCGTGGTGATGCGGGCCGGCCGGATCGAGGAACAGGGCGCCACCGGCGCGACCCTGCTGCACCCCGAGACCGACTACACCCGCCGGTTGCTGGCCGCCGTGCCGGTGCCCGACCCGGTGATCCAACGCGGCCGCAGAGCCGAACGCCTTGCCACCCTCGCGGCCGGCCGGACGGAGGCCCAGGCGTGAGCTCCCACGACCGTACGCTCTTCGCCGGCGTGGACATCGGCGGCACCACCACCCAAGTGGTGCTCTGCGCCGAGGACTTGACCGTGCTGGACCGCGCCGAGGTGGCGACCCCGGCGACCGACGGCGGCCAGGCCATGATCGGCGCGGCCATGGGCGCGCTGGCCCCGCTGCTGAAGCGCACCCCCGGCCGCCTCGCCGGCGGCGGGGTGGGCGCGGCCGGGGTGGTGGACTCCGCCACCGGCCGCATCCTGGTGGCCAGCGACTCCTTCACCGGCTGGGCCGGCTTCCCGGTGACCGACGCCGTCGAGAAGGCGCTGGGCGTCCCGGCCTTCCTGGACAACGACGTCAACGCCTTCCTCCACGGGGAGGTGTCCGGCGGCGCCGTACGCGGCGAGTCGGACGTCCTCGGGATGACCCTGGGCACCGGGGTCGGCGGCGCGCTGTGGACCGGCGGCGCCCTGTTCACCGGGCCGCACGGCGCGGCCGGCGAGATCGGGCACATCCCCGGCTTCGGCGATCTGCTCTGCTCCTGCGGCGGCCGGGGCCATCTGGAGACCCTGGCCTCCGGCCGTTCCATCGGCGCTCGTTACGCGGAGCGCACCGGCCGCCGGCTGACCGCCCGCGAGGTCGCCGAGGCCGCCGGCCACGGTGACCAGGACGCCCTCGCGGTGTACCGGGCCGCCGCTGCCGGGATCGCCCGGGCGATCGTCATGACGGCGGGCGTCGTGGACATCACCACGGTGGTGGTCGGCGGCGGGGTGAGCGGCGCCTGGCCCCTGCTGGAACCCCTCATCCTGGCGTCGCTGGCCGCCGACCCGCCGGTCAGCGGCCACCCGGTCCGGCTGGTCAGGGCGGCCCTGGCCGCGGACGCGGTCCCGGTCGGCGCGGCGGCCCGCGCCCGGCGGGAGCTGACGGCGAAGGTCGGGGGCTGAGAAGGCCCGGCACCGTCCGTGCGGTCGGGGCCCGCCGGGCGCGGGCCCCGGCCCGCCCGCGTCCGCGCCGAAACCCGCGGCGATGCGCGACACTGGACGTTTGGTCGCGTGTCGTGGCCGTACGAAGGACGAAAGGGCGCAGCTGTGAATGGACCTCTCATCGTCCAGAGCGACAAGACGTTGCTGCTGGAGGTGGACCACGACCAGGCCGACGCCTGCCGTCGTGCCATCGCGCCCTTCGCCGAGCTGGAGCGCGCGCCCGAGCACATCCATACGTACCGGCTGACCCCGCTCGGGCTGTGGAACGCCCGTGCCGCCGGGCACGACGCCGAGCAGGTCATCGACGCGCTGGTGGCGTACTCGCGCTATCCCGTGCCGCACGCGCTGCTCGTGGACGTCGCCGAGACCATGGCCAGGTACGGGCGGCTCACGCTCTCCAAGCACCCCACCCACGGGCTCGTGCTGACCAGCACCGACCGTCCGGTGCTTGAGGAGATCCTGCGGTCGAAGAAGGTCCAGCCGCTGGTCGGGGCGCGGATCGATCCGGACACCGTCGTCGTGCACCCCTCGGAGCGCGGGCAGATCAAGCAGACGCTGCTGAAGCTGGGCTGGCCGGCCGAGGACCTGGCCGGATACGTGGACGGCGAGGCGCACGCCATCGAGCTGGACGAGCGGGAGTGGTCCCTGCGCCCGTACCAGAAGCAGGCCGTCGAGGGCTTCTGGCACGGCGGGTCCGGGGTCGTCGTGCTGCCGTGCGGCGCGGGCAAGACGCTCGTCGGCGCGGGCGCGATGGCCCAGGCCAAGGCGACGACGCTGATCCTCGTCACGAACACCGTCTCCGCCCGGCAGTGGAAGCACGAGCTGATCAGGCGGACGTCGCTGACCGAGGAGGAGATCGGCGAGTACAGCGGTACGCGCAAGGAGATCCGCCCGGTCACGATCGCCACGTACCAGGTGCTCACGGTCCGCCGTAAGGGCGTGTATCCGCATCTGGAGCTCTTCGACTCGCGCGACTGGGGCCTGATCGTCTACGACGAGGTGCATCTGCTGCCCGCGCCGGTCTTCAAGTTCACCGCCGATCTCCAGGCGCGGCGCCGGCTGGGGCTGACGGCCACGCTCGTACGGGAGGACGGCCGCGAGTCGGACGTCTTCTCGCTCATCGGGCCCAAGCGCTTCGACGCGCCGTGGAAGGAGATCGAGGCGCAGGGGTACATCGCGCCCGCCGACTGTGTCGAGGTACGGGTCAATCTCACCGACAGCGAGCGCCTGGCGTACGCGACAGCCGAGCAGGAGGAGAAGTATCGCTTCTGCGCGACGACGGCGACGAAGCGCAAGGTGACGGAGGCGCTGGTCCGCAAGCACAAGGGCGAGCAGACGCTGGTCATCGGCCAGTACATCGACCAGCTGGACGAGCTGGGCGAGCATCTGGACGCTCCGGTGATCAAGGGCGAGACCAGCAACGCGCAGCGGGAGAAGCTGTTCGAGGCGTTCCGGCAGGGCGAGATCTCGGTGCTCGTCGTGTCGAAGGTCGCGAACTTCTCGATCGATCTGCCGGAGGCGACGGTCGCGATCCAGGTGTCCGGCACGTTCGGCTCCCGGCAGGAGGAGGCCCAGCGGCTGGGCCGGGTGCTCCGCCCGAAGGCGGACGGCCACGAGGCCCGCTTCTACTCGGTGGTCGCCCGCGACACGATCGACCAGGACTTCGCGGCGCACCGCCAGCGCTTCCTCGCCGAGCAGGGGTACGCCTACCGCATCGTGGACGCCGACGAGTTGCTGGCCGGCAGCTGAGTCGCGGCGGGTTGGCGGCCCGCCCCGGCGGCCCGGCGGGGCGCGCCTGCCCCGAGCCGCGGCACACTCGCGGGCGGCGGCCACTGGCCGGCCGCACGGCGGCAGCGCCACCCCGCGTACCCGAGGAGCACGAGCGCCAGCACCGCGTACGGCGACGCCAAAAGCTGCTGCCACCAGGCCAGTTGAAGCTCCGCCCCACCCTCGTGCGGGACGAGCCGGAACGTCCGCGCGGCGAAGACCAGCGCGACCGCCGACGCCGCACGCCAACGGCCCTCCGCGAGCAGGACCGCCAGCAGCGGCACGCACCACACCCAGTGGTGGGACCAGCTGACGGGCGAGACGAGCAGCGCCGTCAGCGCGGTGACGAGCACGCCCCACGTTTCGAGCCCCGCCCGTACGACGACTCCGCGCGCCACCCACAGGCCGGCGAAGGTCGTGACGACGCAGGCGGCCGCCCAGCCGACGCCCGGCTCGGTGGTGTGCAGGGCACGGGCGAACAGCCCTTGCAGCGACTGGTTGTCCGCCGCCCACCCCTCGCCCAGGCGGCCGGTCTCGAACACCCGCAGCGTCCAGAAGTCGAGGCTGGCCTGTGGGAGTACGAGCGCGCCGAGCAGCATCGTGCCGATGAGCGACGCGAGGGCGGTGAGCCCCGCGCGTACGGACTCGGCCCGGCCCGTGAGCAGCAGATAGGCGATGAAGAGAGCCGGGGTCAGCTCGACGCCCGCCGCGATCCCGAGGGCGAAGCCCTTGCCGAGGGCGTGGTCGGGCCTGGTCAGGTCCCAGAGGACGAGGCAGGTCAGCGCGAGGCTGATCTCTCCGAAGAGGAGGGTCCGCAGGACGGGTTCGAGCCACAGCCCGAGGGCGACGAGCACGGGGATGCCCAGCAGGACGGGAGCCAGTGCGACCGCGGGAAGGGGCGGGGGGACGGGGGTGACGGATGGCGAGGCGTGAGGGAGCCGCCCGGCGAACCGCCAGGACAGCCGGACAAGGAAAGCGAGAAGCAGCACGTTGCCCACGGCGACAACGGCGTTGAGCGTGACGGCGGGCAGCCAGGTGGCCGGGACGAACAGGATGGCGGCGAACGGAGGAGAGGTGGCGGGCGGGCGCCACTCGGTGACCACGAAGCGGTCGACGACAGGAAGCGGCTCGGCGAACCGGTCGAAATAGGCCGGGCAGAACGCGGCAAGTGAAGCAAGCGCGGTCAGCGACAGGGCGAGTGCGCCAACTGCGAGAAGTGACCGGACAGTCACGGTCGGGTACGTCACGGCCGCGACATTAGTCGATCGGGACCCCGGGAAGACGTTGACGGCGGTGTCGGTCGAAGGACAGGCGACGACAAGGGCGGTACCGGATCAGCAGCGCGGGCGGTGAAGGCTCAGCGCAATATGCCCGCCTCCTCCCCGTACTCCCCGAGCACGGCCACGCTGAACGCGGCCGTCACGAACACCTTGACCGCACGAAGCGCGTCGCCCACCCGATGCGGGGCGTGCGGGCCGGAGTGGGGGGCGGAACCGAGCGCCGTCGCCCCGCTGTGCGGGGGGCCGACGTGCACGGGCTGGATGTGGTTGAAGGTCGCTGTACTCATACTTCAATGGTGCTTCTCCGCCGGCCGAAACACATCGCTCTGCGGAGGGAAACGAGAATGCCCCGCCGTACGCCTCCAGAGATACGGCATCCCCTACGGGGACTACACCCCCGCCCCTGACGTCCACCAGGGACGTACGGGGACGACGGCCGGGCGTAAAAACCCGTTCGCCCCGCCGTCGCCCGATGACTACACTCTCCCTCTTCTCCCGCCTCCCTCCGAGGAGCGCCGCTGTCCGGTCGGAAACCGGGCGGCTGCCCTGACGTGATCCACCGCCGACGCTCGCCGCCACCCCGCCCCCACCGGGTCGCGGCCCGTCGGCCTGCGTACATTCCGGAGGCACCACCGTGTCCGCGCACGACCCCGCACCGACCCAGTCGAACCCCGGCACAGACAGCAGAGACAGCAGCACGGAAACCGGCAGGGAAACCGGCAGGGAAACCGGCCCTCGCACCGGCCCGGACACCGCCGCCGATCCGCTCCTCACCCGCGAACGCGCCCACCTCAGCGCCTCCCGCGCCGCCCTCCGCTCCATGCGCGAGGACGTCCAGGCCCTCGACATCCGCGACGTGACGGCGAACTGGGTCAACGCCGCCGTCCTCGAAGCGCAGATCGAGGACCGCATCAAGGCGCTCGCCGACCTCTCCCACACCCCGCTCTTCTTCGGCCGCCTCGACTATCTGCACGCGGTCGGCGCCGACGAGGCCGAGGGCGCCGAGGGCGAGCGCTTCTACATCGGCCGCCGGCACGTCCACGACGCCGACGGCGATCCGATGGTCATCGACTGGCGCGCGCCCGTCTCGCAGCCCTTCTACCAGGCCTCCAAGAAGAACCCGCTGGACGTCGGCCTGCGCCGCCGCTTCGGTTACACGGCCGGCGAACTGACCGCGTACGAGGACGAACACCTCTCCGACCCGACCGAGACGGCCCAGTCCAGCAAGCTGCTCCAGGCCGAGATCGAGCGCCCGCGCGTCGGCCCCATGCGGGACATCGTCGCCACGATCCAGCCCGAGCAGGACGAGATCGTCCGGTCCGGGCTCGGCGGCTCCGTCTGTGTGCAGGGCGGTCCCGGCACCGGGAAGACGGCGGTCGGCCTGCACCGGGTGGCGTATCTGCTGTACGCGCACCGCGACCGGCTGGCCCGTACCGGCACGCTCGTCATCGGACCGAACGCCTCCTTCCTCCACTACATCGAGCAAGTGCTGCCCGCGCTGGGCGAGTTGGAGGTCAAACAGGCGACCGTCGACGAGCTGGTGGCGTCCGGGCCCGGCCAGGTGCGGGTGCGGGGCGTGGACAGCGCGGCCACGGCCGTCGTCAAGGGGGACGCCCGCATGGCGCAGGTGCTGCGCCGGGCGGTCCGCTCGCACGTCACGCTGCCGACGGAGCCGGTCATGGTGGTGCGCGGCTCCCGGCGCTGGCGGGTTCCGGCGTACGAACTCGAAGAGCTGGTACGGGAGTTGCTGGACCGCGACATCCGCTACGGCGCCGCGCACGACGCCCTCCCCCAGCGCATCGCGCACGCCGTGCTCGTCCAGATGGAGAGATCCGGCGAGGCACCCGACGACCGCGTGCAGGACGCGGTGGCCCGTAACCCCGCCGTGAAGGCCGCCGTCAAGGCGGTGTGGCCCGCCGTCGACCCGGCCAAGCTGGTGCTGCGGCTGCTCTCCGACGCGGACTTCCTCGCCGAGCACGCGGAGGGGCTGCTGACGGCAGAGGAGCAGAAGGCGCTGCTGTGGGAGAAGCCGCCGCGCAGCCTGAAGACGGCGAAGTGGTCGTCGGCGGACGCGGTGCTGATCGACGAGGCGAACGACCTGGTGTCCCGTACGCACTCGCTCGGCCATGTCGTACTGGACGAGGCGCAGGACCTGTCACCGATGCAGTACCGCGCGGTGGGCCGGCGCTGCTCGACCGGTTCGGCGACGGTGCTCGGGGACCTCGCGCAGGGCACCACGCCCTGGGCGACGGCGAGTTGGGCGGAGGCGCTGGCGCATCTGGGCAAGCCGGACGCGGTGGTCGAGGAGCTGACGGCCGGTTTCCGCGTACCGCGCGAGGTGATCGCCTACGCGTCGCGCCTGCTCCCCGCGATCTCGCCGGGGCTGACGGAGGTGGCGTCGGTCCGTGAGTCGCCGGGCTCACTGGAGGTACGAGCGGTGGATGCGGCGGGCACCCCGGTCGCGAGCCCGTCGGCCACGGACACAACGGACACCACGCACACAGGCACTCCGCACACGGGCGCACCGGACACGCGCGCACCGGACACGCGCGCACTGGACGCGGCGGTCGTCGCGGCCTGCGTGGAGTCGCTGCGCCACGAGGGCTCGATCGGCCTGATCGCGGCGGACGCCCGTATCCCGGCGCTGGCGGCCGCGCTCTCGGCGGCCGACCTGCCGTATCTGGCCCCGGGCGAGGAGACGACGGCGGCCTCCCGCCTCACCCTGGTCCCCGCGTCGCTGGCGAAGGGCCTTGAGTACGACTACGTGGTCCTGGACGAGCCGTCGGCCGTGGTCGCGGGCGAGCCCGACGACCGCACGGGCCTGCGCCGGTTGTACGTGGCGCTGACCCGAGCGGTGTCGGGCCTGATCGTGGTCCACGGCTCCCCGCTGCCGGACGAACTCGACACACCCTGGGCGGGGTCCGCCGGGTAGGCGACACTGTGCGAGTGAACTCGAACGATGAGCCCGAGGCGGAGACGGTGTCGGATACGGGGGAGGTGCCCGGCAGAGCGGCGGGCGGCGTGACCGGTACGGACAGTGCGAGCGGTGCGGACGGTGCCGGCCGTACGGACGGTGCGGGCACCCCCGCCCCCGCCGCCGCCACCACCCGCCGGCTGTTCTGGTCGGCCCTCGCCGTCGCCCTCGCGCTCCTGCTCGTCGACCAGGGCACCAAGTGGTGGGCGGTCAGCGCGCTGGGCGACTCCGAGACGATCCCCGTCATCGGCGACACCATCCGTTTCCTGCTCGTCTACAACCCGGGCGCCGCCTTCTCCATGGGCACCGGCGTGACCTGGATCTTCACGGTCTTCGCCGGCGCCGCCGTGGTGGCCATCGGCTGGTACGCGTGGCGCGTGCGCTCCGTCCCGTGGACGTACGCGCTCGGTCTGCTCCTCGGCGGCGCCACGTCCCACTTCGGCGACCGCCTCTTCCGCGATCCCGCCTTCGGGCGCGGGCACGTGGTGGACTTCATCGACTACGCGGGCTTCTTCGTCGGGAACGTCGCCGACATCGGGATCTTCGCGGGCGCGGTGACGATCGTGGTGCTCTCGTTCAAGGGCATAGAGGCGGTCGATCCCGCGCGGCCGACCGAACCGGCCGGCGAAGCGACCACCGAGCCCGCCACCGCGCCCGCCACCGAACCGGCAGCCGACAGACCGGCGGAGTGACCCCCGGGTCGCGGGTGGCGCGGGCGGGCCCGCCCTGTGATCGAGGACGGACCACGCGCCCGTGACGGACCACCGCCCCGCGAGGCGCCCTACGCGTCGATCGCCTCGCGCCACTCCCGTACCGTCGCCTCGTCCACCGGCGCGCCCCAGCCGTTCGGCCGCGCCGCGCCCCCGATGTGGAACGCGTTCAGGCCGCCCGCGCGGAGCTCCGGCAGATGGTCGAGCCGCAGGCCGCCGCCGACGAGGAGCTCGGGGCCGTAACCCGGTTCGCCCTCGACGGCCGAGGCCGCCTCCGCCAGCAGGACCGCGATACCGGCGTCGACCCCGCTCGCCGAACCCGCGGTCAGATACGTGTCCAGGCCGGGCAGGTCCGCGAGCTGCCTGCGCAGCGCGTCGCGGTCGGACGCGCGGTCGATCGCCCGGTGGAAGGTCCAGCGGCAGGGGTCCAGCTCCGCGACCAGCCGCTCCACGGTCACGAGGTCCGGGTTGCCCGCGATGTCGAGGAAGCCGAGCACGAACTCGTCCGCGCCCTCGATCCGCAGCGCGCCCACCGCGTCCACCAGCGCGTCCACCTCTTCCGGCGAGCCCGCCGAGAACCCGTCCTGGAGTCTGAGCATCACGCGCAGCGGGATGTCGACGGAGGCGCGGATCTTGGCAAAGGTCTCGACCGCCGGGGTGAGGCCGTCCGCCGCCATGTCCGTGACCAGCTCAAGGCGGTCCGCCCCGCCGGCTTGGGCCGCGACTGCGTCCTCGGCGTCGAGAGCGATCACCTCCAGGACTGCGCGCTTGCTCATGGGAACCCATTCCGTTCGGGAGGCTGGTGTGGGGGTGGCAAGCCGGGCCGGACGTGGGGCGACCGGTCGGCACTCGACCCGCTACAGGTGCTACAGGTCTAGTCCAATAGCCAGCCTACGATGCCGCGCCCCGCGTCCGCATCACCAAACCTCCAGCACACCACATCAGTGGCCCCCGGTCCGTACCGTGAACGCCGCGGTCCGGACTTTCCCCTCGTGCCGGAAGTCGAAGAACAGCCGGTACGCGCCGTCGCTCGGCGCGGTCGCCCCGAAGGACACCCTCGCGCCCGACCGGCCGTCCGGGTGGACGTGCAGATAGGCGAGGTCTCCGGCGCGCAGGGCGACGAGATGGCCGTACGCGCCCAGGTAGGGCTGGAGGTTGGTGACGGGCTCGCCGTTCTTGCTGACCGTCAGCCTGAGGTCGCTCGCCCTGCCGGGGGTCAGCACGCCGTCGAGTGCGACCCGGTAGCCGTCGACCTCGGCGGTGGCGCGGACGGGCGGGAGGTCCGACGGCTTGTACGGCCCCGATACGGCGAGGTCCGCGCCGAGTGTGAGGTTCGTCGCGACAGCCGCGTGCCCGCCGCCACCGTGAGCCCCACCCTCCTCGGTGGCCTCACCCTCCCCGTGAGCCTCACCCTTCTCATCGGTCCTGCCCCCCTCATCAGCCCCGCCGGGCGTGAAGTCGGCGAAGACGCGGTAGTCGCCCGCCTTGGGCAGTTCGACGGGGATGGACCAGACGCCGTCGGCCGCGCGCGCCGGGTGCAGATGACGGAAGACCGTCAGATCGCGCGAGGCGACGATGAAGTGCAGCTCCTTCTCGTGCTCGCGCTTGTACGAGGTGAGATTGCGGTCGTGCCCGTCCTTGATCGAGAACGTCAGTTCCGTACGCGCCCCTGCCGCGATCGCGGTCCTTCCGAGGGCGAGGCGGTAACCGCCGTCCGAGATCTGGAGCCCCCCGGCGGCCGGCTTCGCCGCGCCATCACCCCCACCGCCGCCCTCCTTCCCCGTGTCCGGCCCCGCCCCCGCCGCGTGTTCCTTCTCGTGCTTCGCGGGCGGCGGCTTCTCGGCGACGACGGGGTCCGTCCCCGTCCCCACGCCGTACGCGATGCCGAACGTCGCGGCGAGCGCGGCGGCGTACGCGGTGATCCTGACTCCGGTGTTCGCGTTGATGTCCATGGTTCGAAGATACCCCCAGGGGGTATAAAGTCAAGCGAGGAACTACCCTTGCCCCAGATAGGGGCGAGGGGTATACCTGGACCAGGAGGCAGATACCCCATGGGGGTATTTCCCCGGGTATGCGGACGCGATACGCCCGACACAGAGGAGACTGGCGAGTCATGAGCACCACACCGGCCACCGACACAACCGCCGGCGCCCCCGGCGCCCCGGCCCCCGCCAAGGTCGACGTCGAGCTCGCCATCGGTGGCATGACCTGCGCCTCGTGCGCGGCCCGTATCGAGAAGAAGCTGAACCGCATGGACGGCGTCGAGGCGACCGTCAACTACGCGACGGAGAAGGCCAAGGTCAGCTACGCGGAGGGCGATCTCTCCGTACGTGACCTGATCGCCACCGTCGAGGCCACCGGCTACACCGCGGCCGAGCCACCCCCGCCCCAACCGCCCCGGGGCGCCCCGGACACCCAGGGCGCGGGGGAGCGGGACCGCGCGCGGAAGGACGACGAACTGCGGCCCCTGCGCGAGCGGTTGATCACGGCCGTCGTCCTCTCCGTCCCCGTCGTCGCGATGGCGATGGTCCCGGCCTTCCAGTTCGAGTTCTGGCAGTGGCTGTCGCTGACGCTGGCCGCCCCGGTCGTGACGTACGCGGCCTGGCCGTTCCACCGTGCCGCGTGGACCAACGCCAAGCACGGCGCGGCGACGATGGACACGCTCATCTCGGTCGGTACGTCCGCCGCCTTCCTCTGGTCGCTGTGGGCGCTGTTCTTCGGTACGGCGGGCATGCCCGGGATGACGCACCCCTTCGAGCTGACGATCGAGCGCGGCGACGGCGCCGGGAACATCTATCTCGAAGCGGCGGCAGGCGTCACCGCGTTCATCCTGGCCGGCCGGTACTTCGAGGCCCGCGCCAAGCGCAAGGCGGGCGCGGCGCTCAAGGCCCTGATGGAGCTGGGCGCGAAGGAGGTCACCGTCCTGCGCGACGGGCGTGAGGTGACGGTGCCCACCGGGGAGCTGGCGGTCGGGGACCGGTTCGTCGTACGGCCCGGGGAGAAGATCGCCACCGACGGCACCGTCGCCGAAGGCACCTCCGCCGTCGACGCGTCCATGCTCACCGGCGAATCCGTCCCGGTCGAGGTCGGACCCGGCGACACCGTCACCGGCGCCACGCTCAACGCCGGTGGCCGCCTCGTCGTGACCGCCACCCGTATCGGCGCCGACACCCAGCTCGCCCGTATGGCACGGATGGTCGAGGACGCGCAGAACGGCAAAGCCGCGGCCCAGCGCCTCGCGGACCGTATCTCCGCCGTCTTCGTGCCGGTCGTCATCGCGCTCGCGCTCGGCACGCTCGGCTTCTGGCTGGGCAACGGAGCGGGACTGACGGCCGCGTTCACGGCCGCCGTCGCCGTACTGATCATCGCCTGCCCCTGCGCCCTCGGGCTCGCGACTCCGACCGCCCTCATGGTGGGTACGGGGCGTGGTGCCCAGCTCGGCATCCTCATCAAGGGCCCCGAAGTCCTGGAATCCACCCGTACGGTCGACACGATCGTCCTCGACAAGACCGGTACCGTCACCACCGGCCGGATGGCCCTCCTCGCCGGCCACCCCGCACCGGGCACGGACGAGACCGAACTCCTGCGCCTGGCCGGTGCCCTGGAGCACGCCTCCGAGCACCCCATCGCCCGTGCGATCGCGGCCGGAGCCACCGACCGCACCGGCCCCCTCCCCACCCCCGAGGACTTCGCCAACGTCCCCGGCCTGGGGGTCCAGGGCATCGTGGAGGGCCACGCCGTCCTCGTCGGCCGGGCCAAGCTCCTCGCCGAGTGGGAGATCCACCTCCCCGAGGACCTGGCGGCCAGGAAGCAGACCGCCGAGGCAGCGGGCCGTACCGTCGTCGCGGTCGCCTGGGACGGGGAGGCACGAGGCATCCTCGAAGTCGCCGACGCCGTGAAGGACACCAGCGCCGAGGCGATCCGCCGGCTGCGGGCCCTCGGCCTGACCCCCGTCCTGCTCACCGGCGACAACACCACCGTCGCCGAGACGGTGGCCAAGGAGGTCGGGATCGACGCGGACCAGGTCATCGCGGAGGTCATGCCCGAGGACAAGGTCGACGTCGTCAAGCGCCTCCAGGCGGAGGGCAGGTCGGTCGCGATGGTCGGTGACGGCGTCAACGACGCCGCCGCACTCGCCCAGGCCGACCTCGGTCTCGCCATGGGCACCGGCACGGACGCCGCCATCGAAGCCGGTGACCTCACCCTCGTCACGGGCGACCTGCGTGCCGCCGCCGACGCCATCCGGCTCTCCCGCCGAACCCTCGGCACCATCAAGGGCAACCTCTTCTGGGCCTTCGGCTACAACGTCGCCGCGCTCCCGCTCGCGGCGGCCGGGCTCCTCAACCCGATGATCGCGGGCGCGGCCATGGCGTTCTCGTCGGTCTTCGTCGTCGGCAACTCCCTGCGGCTGCGGGGCTTCAAGGCAACCGGCTGAGCGGTGGGAAGGGCACGAACGGTCGGGACGGCTGGTCCAGACCAAAGTCTTGACAGGCTGGCGCTTCACTTCTTAGATCAGAAGAGGTGAAGCGCTTTCTGTCGTTGCAGGCTCCGCTTTTCCCGCGCTTCTCCCCCGCTCGCCCCGCTCCGCCCCAGCCCCGCCCGATCCACCTGTCTGTCATATACATGACAGTCCCCCACTCAGGAAGGGATCGTCACGTGCCCACCAAGACACGTCTCGCCCAAGGCCCGCTCCGCCTGTTCCTGCTGCTCGCCGTCCTCCTCGGCCTGGCCGCCGTACCCGCCACCGGCCCCGCGGCCTCGGCGGCCCCCGCGGCCAAGAAGGCCGCGGACTTCAAGGTCCTCGGCTTCTACAGCGGCACCTGGGACGCGGCGCACATCAACTTCGTCCAAGAGGCGAACAAGTGGTTCCCGCAGACCGCCGCGGCGAACAACTTCACGTACGAGTCGACCAACAACTGGAACCGTTTGACCGGCAGCGGTCTCCAGGGCGTGGACGTCGTCCTGTTCCTCGACGACCTGCCGCAGAGCGCGGCCCAGCGATCGGGCTTCGAGCAGTACATGCGCAACGGCGGAGGCTGGATGGGCTTCCACGTCGCGGCCTTCACGACCGGCGCCTCGTCGTGGCCCTGGTACCACAACACCTTCCTCGGCAGCGGCAACTTCAAGTCCAACACCTGGGGCCCGACCACCGCCAAGCTGAAGACCGAGAACACCTCGCACCCGGCGCTCGCGGGCATCCCGTCGACCTTCACCTCGTCGGTCAGCGAGTGGTACAGCTGGTCCAACAACCTCCGGTCGAACCCGAACATCAAGGTGCTTGCCTCGGTCGACCAGTCGAGCTTCCCGCTCGGTACGGACCCCAACCAGTCCTGGTACAGCGGTGACTACCCGATCCTCTGGACCAACAGCGGCTACAAGATGCTGTACGCGAACTTCGGCCACAACGCCATGGACTACAACACCAACACGGGCCTGTCGTCCACGTTCGACAGCGCGACGCAGAACCGCTTCGTGATCAATGGTCTGAAGTGGCTGGCCGCGCAGTAGCGCCCCACTGACCGGTTCCGTCCGGTCCGCCCGATCGGCCGAGGCCGGTGACACGACGCGACACGCGTCGTGTCACCGGCCTCCGCCGCGCCGCGCCGCGACACCACACGCGCGCCGCGCCGCTGAGCCGCGTCGAAGGCCGGTCTCAGGGCACCCTGAAGGGCAGGCAGCACGACAGGACGGCCGCTCGGCCGGACCGCCGACCACCCGACGGGGAGACCAGAGTGCCCAAGTCCCATCAGGCACACCACTGGTGGCCCCCGCATCCCCGGCGCGCCCACCGCTCCCGCCGCCCCCGCGACGGCCACCGCTACGGGAGCGCGCTCAAACGCATCCCGATGTCCCTGTGGCGTGAGGACGCCACCGACTGGGCCGCCGCCCTCACGTACTACACCGTCCTCGCGATCATCCCGGCCCTCCTGGTGACCGTGGCCGCCATCGGACTCGCCGGCCCGCAGGCGACCAACGAACTCTCCGAGCAGATCACCGCGCTCGTCCCGGCCCAGTCCCGGCACCTGGTCCGCGAGGCGCTGGGCGAGATGGCGCACCAGCGCACCGCGGCCCGGCTGCTGCTGATCTTCGGCGCGATCGGCGCGCTCTGGTCCTCCTCCAGCTATCTCGGCGTCTTCCGCCGCGCGCTGCACCGGATCAACGGCGCCACCGACCACCGCCCGCCGTGGCGCAAGGCCCCGCGCATCGTGATCACGGCCGTCGTGCTGCTCGCGCTGCTCGTGACGAGCGCGTTCACGCTGGTGCTGACGGGTGACGTGGTCCGCGAGATCGGTCCGGTGCTGGGCATCGGGAGTACGGCGACCGTGCTGTGGACGGTGGTGAAGTGGCCGCTGCTGCTGGCGCTCGCGGCGGTCCTGGTCCTCATCGTCTTCCGTACGGGGCCGTCCGAGACCCGCCATCTGCGGCACGCGCTGCCCGGCGGGGTGCTCGCCGTGGTGCTGTGGCTGGGGGTGTCGGCGCTGTTCGCGGTGTACGCGTCCCACTCGGGGACGTACAGCCGGGTGTACGGCTCGCTCGCGGGCAGCGTCGTCTTTCTCGTCTGGGTGTGGCTGTCGAATCTGTCGCTGGTGGCGGGCGCCCAGTTCAACGCGGAGCTGGCGGCGGGGCCGGCCGGCACGGCGGGCCGATCGGCTGCCCGGTCGGCGGCCGGGTCGGGGTCCGGGCTGGGGGCCGGGGCCGCCGGGGCCGACGCCGAGAAGGATCTAGGCTCTCCCTCCATGGCAGCAGTCCACGACGTCCCCGACGACGACCGCACCCGCAGCCTGCGCGAACGCTGGCTGCACACCCTCGCCGCCGTACGGGGCGAGGTCACCACCCCCGACGCCCTCCCCTACGCCGACAACCTCCTCGCCCGTTGGGCCGAGCCCCAGCGCAGGTACCACACCACCGATCACCTCATCGCGGTCCTGGACCACATCGACACCCTCGCGGCCCACGCCGAGAACCCGGAGGCCGTACGCCTCGCCGCCTGGTTCCACGACGCCGTCTACCACCCCGAGCGCTCCGAGAACGAGGAGCGCAGCGCCGCCGTCGCCGTGCGCGCGCTGACCGAGGCTGGCGTACCGGCCGACGTCACGGACGAGGTCGCCCGCCTCGTCCGACTCACCCTCACCCACGACCCGGCGCCCGGGGACACCAACGGCGAGGTGCTGTGTGACGCGGATCTCGCGATCCTGGCGAGCGAACCGGAGGGGTACGAGGCGTACACGCGCGCGGTACGGGAGGAGTACGGCTTCGTCCCGGACGACGCCTTCCGGGCGGGCCGGGCGGCCGTACTGCGCCAACTCCTCGACCTGGAAAGGCTGTTCCACACGCCGCTGGGTGCGGCCCGCTGGGAGGAACCGGCCCGCGCGAACCTCAACGGCGAGCTGACACATCTCGGCTCCTGACCGGCACCGACCGGCGCTCACCGCCGCCGACCGGAATGGCGGAGCCGGGCGCGGTGGTTGTACGTGCCATGCCTGACTCCGCTCCCGTCGCCCCCACCGGTGCCCGAATGCCGCTCGCCGTCTACATCCTCGGGCTGTCCGTCTTCGCCCTGGGGACCAGCGAGTTCATGCTGTCCGGGCTGCTGCCACCGATCGCCGAGGACATGGATGTCACCATCCCGCAGGCCGGTCTGCTGATATCCGCCTTCGCGATCGGCATGGTGGTCGGCGCCCCGCTGCTCGCGGTGGCGACGCTGCGGCTGCCGCGCCGTACGACGCTCATCGCGCTGATCTCCGTCTTCGGCCTCGGCCAGGTCGCGGGCGCGCTCGCGCCCACCTACGAGGTGCTGTTCGTGTCGCGCGTCGTCAGCGCGTTCGCCTGCGCCGGTTTCTGGGCGGTCGGCGCGGCGGTCGCCATCGCGATGGTGCCGAAGACGGCACGCGCCCGCGCGATGGCCGTGATGATCGGCGGGCTGTCGATCGCGAACGTGCTCGGCGTACCGGCGGGGGCGTTCCTCGGTACGCATCTGGGCTGGCGTTCCGCGTTCTGGGCGGTCGGCGCGGCCTCCGCGGTGGCGCTGATCGGTGTCGCGACCCTCATCCCGCGCATCCCGCTGCCGGAGCGGAAGCCGGAGCTGCGCCGCGAGCTGCTGATCTACCGCGACCGCCAGGTCTGGCTCGCGATCGCCATCACGGCGCTCGCGGCGGGCGGCGTCTTCTGCGCGTTCTCCTACCTGGCCCCCCTGCTCACGGACGTGGCCGGTCTCGACGAGAGCTGGGTCCCGACCGTGCTCGCGCTGTTCGGCGTGGGCGCGCTGATCGGCACGGTGATCGGCGGCCGGGTCGCGGACGCGCACCTCTTCGGGGTGCTGCTGAGCGGCGTGGTGGCATCGACGGTGTTCCTGGCCGCGCTGGCCCTGTTCGCGTCGAGCGCGGTGGCGGTGGTGGTGCTGTCCCTGCTGCTGGGCTTCTCGGCGTTCTTCACGGCGCCGGCGCTGAACGCCCGGATGTTCAACGTGGCGGCGGCGGCCCCGATCCTGGCGGGTGCGACGGCGACATCGGCCTTCAACCTGGGCAACACGGGCGGCCCCTGGCTGGGCGGCACGGTGATCGACGCGGGCCTCGGCTTCGCGTCGACGGCATGGGCGGGCGCGGCGATGACGATCCTCGCGGTGGGCCTGGTGACGCTGGCGATGCGGCACCAGCGCTCGGGCGGTACGCGGCTGGTCGCGAAGGGTTCGACGGTGTCGGCGGTGCCCGGGGAGCCCGCCCGGCGCACGTGAGGACACCTGAAGGCGCCCGAAAAGACAGAGAGGGCAGCTGAGGAGACCGAACGGGAGCGCAACACGCCCTGGGGCACGCCCTACCCCCCGTCCCACCGCTTCCGCTGCCGCAGCCCCGCCCCCGTCAGCCTCCGCACCAGCTCCCGCGACCCCACCTCCACGGCGCCCGCGCGCACCGCGTCCCCGTACCGGTGCGCCGGTACGTCGTAGTGGTCCCGTTCGAACGCGCGCGCCGGGCAGCCGATCCCGGCCGCGAACGCGTGCAGTTCCTCGTACGACACATCGCTCACCAGGTGCGACCACATCCGCCCGTGCCCGGGCCAGGTCGGCGGATCGATGTAGACGGTCACGTCACCCGGCTCCCAGAACCGCGCCCAGCGACCCCACCGGAGCCACCACGACCGCCGCCTTGCCGCACACCCAGTGCGGATCCGCGCCCAGCTCCGGCTCGATCTCCAGCGCGTGCGGCCCGCCCTCCGCCGCGAGCTCGGTCCGGGACTCACCGCAGACGGGGCAGAGCGGCCACCGCCCGTGTGTCTCCAGGAGGGCGTCCTGTACGTCCTGGGCGACCAGCCCGGCGACGAAGTCGATCCCCTCCGGCCACTGCTCCACCCACCAGCGCCGGTGCGACACGGCGTCTTCCACCAAAGAGACGATCTCGGCCCGCGCGACGTCACCCGCCGCGAGGTCGGCGAGGACCAGGGCGCGTGCGGTGTGCAGCGCCTGTTCCAGGGGGTTCATGTCTTCCATGCCCCCATTGTCGTACGCCGCCGCCGCGCCCCGCGGGAGCGACCGCGAGAACCCTTGACGCCCTCCCGTCCTGAAATTATCTTTCACTCGTGACCAGTGACGTGAAGGAAATTTACAGCGGCGGCGCCCCGCCGGCCCCCGCCGCCCTCGCGGCGAAGGTGCGCACCCTCGCGCCCTCCATGACCCGCTCGATGCAGCGCGTCGCCGAAGCCGTGGCCGCCGACCCCGCGGGCACCGCCGCCCTCACCGTCACCGGTCTCGCCGAGCTCACCGGCACGAGTGAGGCCACCGTCGTCAGGACCGCCCGCCTCCTCGGCTACCCGGGCTACCGCGATCTGCGTCTCGCCCTCGCCGGCCTCGCCGCCCACCAGGAGTCCGGCGCCGCCCCGGCGGTCACCGCCGACATCGCGGTCGACGACCCGATCGCCGACGTCGTCGCCAAACTGGCCTACGACGAGCAGCAGACCCTCGCCGACACGGCGGCCGGGCTCGACACCGTCCAGCTCGGCGCCGTCATCACCGCCGCCGCCAACGCGCGCCGCATCGACATCTACGGCGTGGGCGCGAGCGGTCTCGTCGGCATGGACCTCGCGCAGAAGCTCCTGCGCATCGGCCTGATAGCCCACGCGCACAGCGATCCGCACCTCGCCGTCACCAACGCCGTGCAGCTCAGGGCGGGCGACGTGGCCATAGCGATCACGCACTCCGGCTCGACGGGGGACGTCATAGAGCCGCTGCGCGTGGCCTTCGACCGGGGCGCGACGACGGTCGCGATCACCGGCCGCCCGGACGGCGCGGTCTCGCAGTACGCGGATCATGTCCTCACCACGTCCACGGCCCGCGAGAGCGAGCTGCGGCCCGCGGCGATGTCCAGCCGTACGAGCCAACTCCTCGTCGTGGACTGCCTGTTCGTGGGCGTCGCACAGCGGACGTACGAGACGGCCGCACCCGCGCTCGCCGCGTCCTACGAGGCGCTGGCGCACCGCCACTCGCCGCGCACGCGCTGAACCGCACGCGCGCCCGCGCGCACCGCTTCACCGCACGCCAACGGGGCTTCCTCAGGTTTCTGCCAGCTCGCCAGAAAGAGCCGCTTCTCCATGACCTCCATGCCCACCGACGCCTCTTCGACGTCCGGCGCCGGTAGTTCCGCCTCCTCCTCTCCTTCTTACGGCGAGCTCCGCGCCGAACTCGCGACGCTCACCACCGAGGCGTTCCGCCCCGAACTCGCCGAGATCGACCGCCGGTCCACCGAGGAGATCGCCCGTGTCATGAACGGCGAGGACCAGACCGTCCCCGCCGCCGTCGCCGCGCAGCTCCCCCGTATCGCCGATGCCATCGACGCCACCGCCGAGCGCATGGCCCGCGGCGGCAGGCTGATCTACGCGGGCGCCGGCACGGCCGGCCGCCTCGGCATCCTGGACGCGAGCGAGTGCCCTCCCACCTTCAACACCGACCCCTCGGAGGTTGTCGGCCTCATCGCGGGCGGTCCGGGCGCGATGGTCAAGGCCGTCGAGGGCGCCGAGGACTCCAAGGAGCTGGCGGCCTCGGACCTGGACGAGCTGAAGGTGGACGTGAACGACACGGTCGTCGGCATCTCGGCCTCCGGCCGCACGCCGTACGCGATCGGCGCGGTCGAGCACGCGCGCGCCCTGGGCGCGCTCACCATCGGCCTGTCCTGCAACGCGGACAGCGCGCTCGCGGCCGCCGCCGAGCACGGCCTGGAAATCGTCGTGGGTCCCGAACTGCTCACCGGATCAACGCGGTTGAAGGCCGGTACGGCGCAGAAGCTGGTCCTCAACATGATCTCGACGATCACGATGATCCGCCTCGGCAAGACGTACGGAAACCTCATGGTCGACGTCCGCGCCTCCAACGACAAGCTGCGGGCCCGCTCCCGCCGCATCGTCGCGCTCGCGACGGGCGCGCCGGACGAGGAGATCGAGGCCGCGTTGACGGCGACGGACGGCGAGGTCAAGAACGCGATCCTGACGATTCTCGGCGCGGTCGACGGCCCCACGGCGGCCGAGCTGCTGGCAGAATCACACGGCCATCTGCGGGTGGCACTCCAGGCATCGAAGAACAGCGACCGCACGTCGAAGTAGAGGACCACCGCCCATGACCACGGCCCCCGCCGCAGACGCCCGCCCCTCCATATCCCGCGCCGAGCTGCGCGGCCGCGCGACCGGCGTGGGCGTGATGGCCTTCTTCGGCCTCGGCTGGACGGCCTGCGGCGTGACGGACATGCCGGTCACGGCGGGCCGCGCGGTATTCGCGCTGGGGGTGGCCGTCACGATCACCTTCGCGGTGCTGGGCTCCCGCATGAGCCGCCGGGCGGCCGACGCCCCGACGAGCGGCGAGCCGACCGCGGACCGCAAGAAGAAGGCGGGGCTGCGCTTCGCCCTGGTGGTCGTGGCGGAGTGGGTCGCGATCTTCGTGATCGCCCGGGTCCTGGTGGCCACGGACCACGCGGAGGCCATCCCGGCCTTCGTCGCGGCGGTGGTGGGCGTCCACTTCTTCCCGCTGGCCCGGCTGTTCGGGGTCCGCGTGTACCACCTCACGGGAGCGGCGATATGCGCGGCGGCACTGGCGGCGGCCGTACTGGCCCCGCTGACCTCGACGCCCGCCCTCTGGACGGCACTCCCGGGCTTCGGCTCGGCTGCGGCGCTGTACGCGACGAGCGTGAGCCTGCTGCGCACGCCTCCGCACGGTATGGGGCGTGACGGAGACCAGTAACCCCCTCGCGGGCGCCGAGTCGCGTTCAGGCAGGGAACGCCGCGGTGTCCAGCGTCGTCCCGAACGGCTCGGGCAACTCGATCGGCTTCCCGAACGGGACCTGCTCGGAGTGCTTGTACGTACCGTCCTCGTTCGGCTCGGTGAAAAGAGTGACGATGGGACCGCGCGTGTCGAACCGGTCGATGAGCAGGTAGAGGGGAACCAGCGCGCGGGCATAGGCGCGGTACTTCTTCGTCCGGTCGTCCCGTGCGTTGCCCTTCGAGGTGATCTCCACGATGAGCAGGGCGTCCGCGGCGTCCACTGGGTCGTTACTGTCCGGATCGACGGCATCGACGGCGTCGGAGGGCATGACCACGAGGTCCGGCACGTAGAGCTTGTCCAGCGACGCGATGTGCACGCCGAGAGTCTGGTAGATCTCCAAGTCCTCGGACAGTTTCCGGTAGAGCGCGCGCTGTACTTTGGCTGCGATGCCGTTGTGGTGCGCGTGCGGCGGCGGGACCAAGACGATCTGCGCTTCGTCGATCTCGGCGCGCCACCCGTCGGGCACGTCCAGTTCACGCCATGTCTCCAGCAGGTACTCCCACGGGCGGAACTCAGATGACGGGTCGTTCTCGACCATCGCGGCGGTCATCGTGCGTCCCTTCTCTGTGGCCTGGGTAAAGCGAGCGTAGATCGCCAGATGGGCGGTTCCCACCACCTTTGCCCGGCCTCTCACGATCGGGTGACGAACGCAGCGACCTGCCCTTGCCCGGCCCGCGTCCCGCTCCCCCGGGCGGCCGACCCGCCCGGGGAAGGACGGCGCCCTATGCCGGACTCATGGCAGGCGCCGGGCGCGGTTCATCTCCGTCACCTTCGCGCGCAGCGTCTCGTTCGGCGGGGCCGGGTGGATCCAGCCCGGTGGACAGTCCCACTCCACACCGCCGCCCGGCGGTCGTAGCTGTACGCAGTCGTGCTCCAGGCCCATCACCTGACCCACGCGACCGTCACGCGAGTCGACCGCGTACGTCCCGACCTCCGGCACGAACCCGCCGTCGGCGCAGCCGCTCACGACCGGACCCCTTCCAGCACGTCGGCCATGCGCCGCGCGGTCGCCAGGTTGCAACGGCCCAGCTCCACCAGCGGATTGGCCGGCTCGTCGCCCGAGCACGAGACCGGGTCGATCCGCAGCGACGGCAGCGTGATCCCCGCCGCCGCGAGGCCGGACCGCAACCTCTCGACGGCCTCCTCGGCCGCCCTTACCTGATCCGCAGCCGCCATGCGCCGCTCTTTCACAGTCTTGTCCACTGAACGCCAACTCCACTCTGAGTGCTCGCTTTCACCACACAGAGTGGTCATCGCTGGTTAGCCTGAACAGAGACATCCGGCCAACAAGCGCACGTGATTAACGTTCTGCCGATGGGAGCTGCCATGCCCGGACCCAAGAAGCTCGACCCGTCGTCGTCACCACGCGCGCTGCTGGGAGCGGAGCTTCGGTACGCCCGAGAGAGGGCGGGGATGACCCAGGAGGCGCTGGGCGCGCCGCTGTTCGTGAGTGGGGCGTTCATCGGCCAACTTGAGGCGGGCACGCGGCGGATGCAACGGGAGTACGCGGTGAAGCTGGACGAGATCCTGGGCACGGCGGGGTTCTTCGGGCGGAACTGCGACGCGGCGACGAAGTCGAAGTACCCGGACCACTTCGCCGCGGCTGCGGAGGCGGAGGCCATCGCGACGGCGATCAAGGAGTACGCGCCGCAGCTGATTCCAGGGCTCTTGCAGACTCGGGCGTACGCGCGGGCCGTCTTCTACGCGTACCAGCCCACAGCGACGGACGACGTCATCGACCAACTAGTCGAGGCGAGGCTGGAGCGGGCCAAGCTGCTGTCCGATCCAACCACCCCGCTGTTCTGGGGAGTTTTGGACGAGGCGACGTTGCGACGGCAGGTCGGCGACACGACGGTGATGGCCAAGGCACTGGGACATGTGGCCGATCTGATGCGCCGCCGCCGCATCATCGTGCAGGTGCTCCCGTTCCACGCGGGCGCGCACGCGGCAATGGGCGGTGGCCTGAAGCTGATGTCCTTCTCCGACGCACCGCCACTCGCCTACCTCCAGGGGGCGGGCTCGGGACAACTGCTGGACGATCCGGCCTCGGTTTCGCAACACGAGCTGGCTTACGATTTGCTGGGGGCCGATGCGTTGTCACCACGCGAATCTCTGGCTCTGATCGAACAGTTGGCGGAGGATTACGACCATGAAACGCAGCAGCCATGAGCACAATCTGAGTGCAGCGACCTGGCACAAGTCCACCTACAGCGGTCCGAGCGGCGGCGACTGCTTGGAGATGGCCACCTGGCGCAAGTCCACATACAGCGACGGCAGCGGCGGTGACTGCCTCGAAGTCGCCGACGGGCTCGCCGACATCGTCCCCGTCCGTGACTCCAAGTCCCCCGAACTCCCCGGCATCGTGTTCCCCGCCCCGGCCTGGTCCGCGTTCGTGGCGAACCTCAAGAGCGGGTCGCCCCTCGGCTAGCCACCGCCGTGCTTCTCTTCCTCACCTGGTTCGTCGTCGCCGGCCTGGGGTTCTTCACGCTCATCTTCGTCGTCCTTCCTCTGACGGACGAGTTGCTGACCACCTCCGGGTCGAAGATCGCCAACGTCCTTACGTGGGCGGCTCTGATCCTGTTCTCGCCGGTGATCGTGGCGACGCTGCCCGTCTGGGGTCCGATCTGGGGTTTCGGCACGATCCGCAGGATCCTGTCGGACCGCGCGTACGCGAAGCGCTGTGTGGCGGACGCCGTCGCCGCCAAGGGCGTCCCGATACCCCGGAGCGCGAGGACTCAGCTCGTCCGCACGGTCACCGAAGGCGCCGTCGAGCGGGAGCGCGCCGCGACGAAGCGGCTGGCGGCGCAGACGGTGATCGCGCATGTGGAGGGCCGCCAGGAGTTCCGGGCTGCCCTCCACGAGCGATTCGATCCGGACTCCTGGTTCGCCGAGGAACTGAGCCACCGCTACGTGCTCCGTTCGGAGACCACCCTGCTCCGGGACGCCGCCCGAGCCCTGTCCGCGCGCGACGCGGACACCAACGCCAACATGCGGGAGCTGCTGGTGCGTTGGCGGTCGGCCTGGGAGACGTACTACGCGCTGAGCGCGGGCCGCAGAACGAAGCCGGTGCTCACCGACATCGCGCTCCACCTCCCCCGCCGCGCTCGTCCCAAGGGCTAGCCGAGCCCCTGTGGAACAGGTGGGGGCGTTCGTACAATTCGCCACCCAGTCACCGCCGGGATCAGGGGGACGTCTCATGCGCCGCATGCTGCTCGGGTTCGTCGTCTTCGGCGCGTTGGTGATGGCCGCCGGGGTATGGGTGGGGGTCCGGTTCGAGTGGGCCGGCGGGGCGGCGCTGATCACCTCGGGCGCGGTCATGGCGGCCCTCGGCCGTATGGGATACCGGCAGCGCCTTGCCCTCGAAGCACGGGCGGCGGCCCACCGGCCTGGCGGAGTTGTGCGGCGGCGACCGGCCGGACCCGGGCCCGCTGGAGCGTTCGTTCCCGCCGCGCTCGCGGCCGTACCTGGTGCACACGGACGGACTCGTGCTCGTCACCCACGAGTGGAGGCTTGTGATCCCCTGGGACGCGGTACGCGTCGTATGGCACCGCAAAGAGCTCGCCCACCCCGGGCCGGCTCTCTGCGAGCCGGCCCGGGACGGCACACGGGAGCATTTGCCGCTCCTCGGTTCGCGGCGGCAGGAGGAACTGTCGGCCGTGATCGTGGACCGCACCCGGGACCGGATCACCCGGCGGATCCGCGAGGTCTACGACCGCCAGGGCAAGGTACGGCTGGGTGAGCTGACGCTGACGACGACGGACGGACGCTGGCCGCGATGGTGCCGGAGCTGAGCACGGCGACGGGTCTGCTCAGGGAACTGTCCGGTTCCGCCATCGCCTGGTTCAGCGCGCCGTGCCCGGCCGGGTGTCGAGGGACCAGGCATGGGTGCAGCGAGGGCACTGGAGATGGAGTACCGGGCCGTTGTTGGAGATCAGGTAGCGCCAGTGCTCCCCGCAGTTGCGGCGGGAAGCGCACGTCTCGCAGTGGCGGGCGTCGTCGCAGACCGGGCAGGGGAGCCAGGCGCGGCGCGAGGGGTCCGCCTGGGGGTCAATGGGTAGCCGCACGGCCCGGCTCGTCCCCTGGCAGGACACCGGCCGCCACCAGCCGGTCGTAAATGCGCTGCTGCTCGGCGTCCAGGCCCGAGTAGAGGAGGGCGTACGCCTCGTCCTCGCCCCGGAGGGCTTCCACCGGGTCCCAGTCGGGGCCCAGCGCGGCGAGGACCTCGGCCCGTCGCCGGGCCTCCTCCAGGGTCAGGTCGATCGTGAAGGGGGTGAGGTCGTCTTTGTTTTCCTGGTTCATGGCAAGACTTCCGATGTGCCGATGGAACACTTCCATCTTTACCAGGCACACCCGCCAGAGGGAAGGGTACCCTAAGTAGCCCCCTGTGACCTGGGGTGACGAGCCGTACCCGGATCGGACGACAGGGGTGGGCCGTTGCGGCCGACCCCTGTGCCGAACGACTCACCCCGCGGTGACGGACTTCACACCGCCCGGTCCGCGACAGCCGCCCTGCCGGGCGCCGCGGATTCTCGGACCGCTCTCCCGGCGCACCGGCGTCAGCCGGGCCGGCCGGGGTCGCGAGGCGTTCGCCGGTTCGCGGAGGGGTTCTTCCTGCGGAGCCGGCGGAGGGGGTGCCGCCCCGGCCGCGGAGTGCGGCCGGGCCGGTCGGCGCCGGCCGGCCTCAACGACGCGGCGGCGAGGGCGAGGGCCGCCAGGTCGATCCAGTCGGAGGAGAGCCCCAGGGAGATGAGCACCGCTCCGACGGCCAGAACACCGACTGCCGTGACACGCCTGTGGCGGCTGAGGAACCTGCCGCGGCCCTTCGTTCGCTTTCCCATTGCGGTTGCCTTCCAGATTCGCGGAACGGGTGGAAGACCAGAGTGGGATGGTGATCTGATGTCCATTCATGTCCGCTCCCGTCCGCGCATGTCCGCGCACGTCACGGCGCTGGGTCCGGCCAAATCCCGAGGACACCCCGGACGGATACGAACCATGAGGGGACGGAAATCATGCGCGACGAGGAACGCCCCACCCATCCGCTGAGGACCTCGCGGCACGGCCCTGTGGAAGCGGAGACGCCTGAGGGCGCCGAACTCGCCAAGTGGTTGCGCGCCCGCGTGGGCGGCCGGACCCTGCGACAACTGGAAGGGATCTTCCCTCACCCCCGGCGTACGCAGTGGAGCGAATTCCTCAAGGGCCGCAAGCTGATTCCCTTATGGCTGCTGAATGACGTCGTCACCAAATTGGTCGCCCCGCAGGACCAGCAACTGCACCGCGGGCTCGGGCGGCAACTGCTGGCTGCCGCCGAAGAGGCCGGGAGAACGCGACGGGAGGCGGAATCCCCGACGACCGCCTCGCAGGGGACGACCGCGCACGAGCACCAGGTCCGTCTGAACGACGCCCTTGAAGGCCAGATCAAGGCGCAGGAGACCGTACAGAGCCTCACCCACCTCATCTACGCCTTCATCACCGCGATGGCCGACCTGAACCAGCGCTGCCGGAACCTGGAGATCCAACGGGACGAAGCGCGCCTGCGGCTGAGCCGGCAGGAGATGGAGACGACGACCAACCAGCGGCGCGCGGAGGAGAACAAGAGACGTGCCGCCGACGACGCACGGCGCGTGGCCGAGGCGGAAGAGCGGCTGGCGGAGACCGAGCGGCGGCTGATCGAGTTCGAGGAGAGGCTGGCCCGCGCCCGCTGGGAGAAGCACAACGCCGAGGACCTGCGTATCGAGGCGTTCCGACAAGCCGAACAGCGCCGCCGTGCCATAGAGCCGTCCCCCGGGGAAGGCACTCCCCCCGGCTCGTTCGAGGAGGGCAGCCGCTCGGTACCTGTTCCGCGGCCCTGGGAGTACGACCACTTCCTCGAAACCGCCGACGCGCAACTCGACTACCACGAAGCCGGCATGGTGGCCATCCGCGAACAGATCGGCAGCGCAGCCCCGGCCCCCGCCCCGGACTTCGACCCCGCCTCGCCCGACCGGGCGCGCACCATCCCCGGCCAGGTTGTCCCGGGCCCCTCCACGGACAGCCCGGACCGGCCCGACACCGGCACGAACACTGTCCGCGCCGTGTCCACGGACGGCGCGGACGGCGCGGACAGCCCGGACAAGGTTCGGCCCCGGCCGGAGCGGGGGCCGGAGCCGGAGCCGGTCCGCAACGGCCCGAAACGCCGTGCGCTGCTGGCGGGCGGGATCTGTCTGGCCGTCCTCGCCGGCGGCGGCTGGCTCGTCTGGAACCAGTACCACCCGACCCGGGAGTACGCGCTCACGGACTCGCCCGCGATCAAGGACGCGCAGACCGACGGCGGGGTGCTCAGGATCGGAGTCAAGGCAGACCAGCCGGGACTGAGCGAGGAGATCGGAGGGGAATGGGTCGGCTTCGACATCGAATTCGCCAAGAACATCGCGAAGGATCTCGGGTTCGAGGGCGAGAGCGTGATCGACTTCATCCCCGTGACCACCAAGACCAGGGACGACCAGCTGAACAACGGTCAGATCCATCTCATGGTCGGCAGCTACAGCGTCACCGACGATCGCAAGAAGGAAGTGGATTTCGCCGGCCCCTACTTCATCACCGATCAAGGAATGATGGTGTACACGGGCAGTTCGGGCGACGAGGCCTGGGTGGAGCAGAACGGGAAGCAGACACGTAAAAAGATCAACGAGCCCGACGACTTCCCCGACGGCACGGTTGTGTGCACGGTGGGCAAATCCATCTCGAAAACGATTCTGGACAAACTGCCGGCCTCCAAGTTCAAGATAAAGGAGGAATCCGACTACCAGACCTGCGTCGACAATCTCAACAGTTCCACCGACGGCACGACCGGCTCCACGGAGCCCCCCGTCCGAGCCGTGGTCACCGACCGGCCCATCCTCGCCGGCTTCCTGGCCGCCAACCCGGATCTGGCCATGGTCCCCAACCCGCTGGAGGCCAGCACGACCGGGTGGGGCGTCGGCATAGCGAAGGGAGACGCGGCCCTGCGCCACTTCGTGTGCGAATCCATCGCGGACCAGATCGACGACGGCACCTGGCGTGAGATCTACCGGGAGGAGCTGGAAGATCACCTCCAGGAGGAGAACATAAAGGCCACACCTCCGAGAGAGGAACTCCGGACCGAGTGCCCCGGCTGAGTCGAGCGGGTGCGGGGCGCCCGCTCCTCGGGGCGGCGGTTAGGGTGCGCTGCCATGGACGCCACTGATCTCGACTACCGGGTCCGGACCCAGTCCGGCTGCATTCCTCCGCCCCTCGTCACCCGGCTTCTGGATCTCGGCCATGCGGAGGAGGTGGAGTTCCAGGCGGGCCGCGGGGAATGGTTCTGCGCGCATGAGTGGGCGCGGCTCCTCGGTGACAGGGGGCAGCGGGCGGAGGCGTTGGACGTGCTCGCCCCGTATGTCGCCACCGGCTGGTGGCCCGCCGCCCGCGCCAAGGCGCGATTGCTGGAGTCCTGGGGGCGTGCGGAGGAGGCGATCACACTGGCCCGGCCGTACGCGGCGGCCGGCGGGACGCCGCTGGACTTCTTCGCGCGCCTGCTGGCCCGGCACGGTCAGGAGGACGAGGCGGTCACGCTGCTGAGCGCCGGAATCGAGGACTGGTTCCTTGCCACCGCCCTGGTCGACGTCGCCGAGGGAACGGGACGTGACGAGGATGTCGCCGCACTGCTGGCCGCCCGGATCCCGGCCGGGCACCGGTGCGACGGCCCGTGGTGCTGCCGTGGCCTCGGACCCGACATGGCGATCGGGCTGCTTGCCGCGATCCATGAGCGCCAGGGCCGCGTCGACGAGGCGATAGCCCTGCTGCACACCCGGCAGGAGATCACCTCCATCAACAACCACGACCAGCTGGCTGACCTGCTGGCGAGGCAGGACCGGATCGGGGAACTCCGGGCGTACGCGGCGACCGAGCCCCTCGGGCAGGCCACGCGGCGGCTCGCCGAGGTGCTGGAGGAGCGCGGCGATGTGGAGGGCGCGATCGCGGTGTACCGGGAGGAGTACGAGTCGCCGATCGGCCGCAATCACCGGGCGGTGGAACTGGCCCAGCTCCTGGCCCGGCACGGCCGGGGCGACGAGGCGACAGAGGTGATGGGCGAGCTCGTGGACTCACCCGGCGGCGCGGAGGACTGGCTCGTCGACACGCTGTGCACCCTGTACTCCGACCACGGCCGGGCCCGGGACGGCCTGGCCCACCTCGACGCTCTGAAGGCACGCCACGGCGGCGAGGAGGAATGGGAGTTGTTCAGGCCCCGGCTCCGGCTCATGGCCGACTGCGGGCTGCTCGACGAGGCGGTCGAGCTGGCGCGGGGGCACTCCGAGGGCGACGCCTCGTACGCGGCGTGGACCATCTCCGACCTGCTCGCCAAGGCCGGCCGGACCGAGGAGGCGGTCGCGGTTCTGGAACCGTACACACCCACCCACGCGCGTCCTCTGGCCGACCATCTCATCAGCCTCGGCCGGGTCAAGGAAGCGGTGGCGCTCCTTCAGCACCGCGAACCGGAGCCGTTCACACCCGTCTGGTCGGGCACATTCACTGAGCCCCCGTTCTGAGGGCGGCGCCCCGGCCGTGTGCGCCGGGCTCGGGGCGGAGCCCGGCGCACCCCCGCGCGAGTCGGCGGGGCCGGTTCAGCGCAGCGGAACGGAGATCGCGTTGTACGTGGTCTCCGGCGTCGGGGGGGTCGTGAAGCGGGCGTTGACGAGGTAGAGGCGGTTGCCGAAGCGGGCCGCCGTGGTGGGGACGTCGAAGGTCGGGGCGGTGATCGAGCGCCGCAGGGTGGCGGTGCGGGCGCGGGCGTCGAGGTCGAAGACGGTGATCAGGTTGAGGCGGTTCTGCACCACGTACAGCGTGTCGCCGACGCGCAGCAGACCGTCGCCGTTGATGACGTTCTCCGCGCCCTTGAGGGTGATGACCGTGGCGTGCCCGGTCTTCGGGTCCACCCGGAACAGCTTGCCGATCGGGCTGTTGACGACGATCAGCGCGCGGCCGTCGGGGGTGGTCTCGATGCCGTTGGCGCTGATGGAGCCGGCGGGTGCCTGCTCCCACTCGCCGCCGAGCGGGACCTCCCGCAGGTCGTCGCCGCGCCTGCGGTGGCCGCGGGGGACTGCGTAGAGAACGGGTGCGTGCGAGTTGGTGAACCAGGCCCGGTCGCCGTACAGGATCACGTCGTTGACGAATCCGGCGGCCGTCGGCTGATACGTGGCGGTGAGCCGGTTCGTACGGGTGTCGAGCACCCGGATGGAGGCGCTGAGGCCGCCCGAGATGTAGAGCAGCCCGTCGCGGTCGAGCTTCAGACCGGTGGCGGCTCCGCCGGTCGCGCCCGCCAGGACGGTGCGGCTCTCGCCGGTGCGCAGGTCGGCGCGGCGGATGGCGCCGTCCGCGAGGGAGCCCATGTAGGCGTACGGGCCGCCGCCGATCGCTATGCCCTCGGGGCGGAAGCCGTTGGGCAGCGGGAAGTCGGTGGGCCAGGACGGACGGCCCGGGCGGCCCGGCCTGTCGCGCCCGGCGTGCGCGGCTGCCGCACCCGCGCCGGACGCCGTCGCGGCGAGCGCGAACGTGGCGGCGGCGGCGCCGCCGAGCAGGGCCCGGCGCGAGGGGCTGGAGGGGCGGGAAGAGTCGGGTGGTGTCTGGGACATGGCGTCGAGCCTCCGTGGGCTTCGGGGTGCCTGGGGACAGGGACAACTCCGGTGCGCTATGCGCACACCTAACGCCCCGCACCCGCCGCCGAGTTCCCCGTGCGGGTACGGCTCCCGTCCGGCTGTAGCCTCGGCGGCATGTCAGCGAATGATCGGGAGACCATGTCCGGCGAGGTGACGGGCTGGCTCTCGGAGAACGCCCTGCCCCTGAGCGGCGGTCTGACCGCCGGCGCCTCCACCACCGACCTCCGGCCGCTGAAGGAGGTGCTCGACGGCGTGCGAGTCGTCGGTCTGGGCGAATCCACCCACGGCACACGTGAGTTCTTCCAGCTCAAACACCGGCTGCTGGAGTACCTGGTGACGGAGCTGGGCTTCACGACGCTGGCCATGGAGGCGAGCGCGTCCGCCGGTCCGGCCGTCGACGCGTACGTACGAGACGGTGTCGGCGACGCCGCGCAGGTGCTGACCGGGCTGGGCTTCTGGACGTGGCGGACCGAAGAGGTCCTGTCCATGATCGAGTGGATGCGGACGTACAACGACGGCCGCCCGGACGGCGAGAAGGTGCGCTTCGTCGGCATCGACCCGCAGCGGGCCGGGGATTCGCTGGCGGTGCTGGAGGCGTTCCTGACCAGCGTGGCGCCGGACCGGCTGCCCGCCCTGCACTCCGCGCTCGGCGTGCTCGCCACCGCGTATCCGGGATCGCGCCCGGACCCCGAGCAGAAGCTGATGCGCGAGGCGGTGAACCTGCTGGAGTACGTCCGCGGCCATGAGGACACCCCGGCCGGGGCGGTGGCCGTGCGGCACGCCCGGATCCTGGTCCGCGCCGCCGATCTGGTGACGCGCGACGGACAGCACCCGGACCCGGAGCGCACGGTCCTCGCCGCGCGCGACCAGTACATGGCCGAGGCGGTCGGGGAGATCCTGGACGCCCCGGCGGCCAAGGTGGTGCTCTGGGGCCACAACAGCCATGTGGCGAAGGGCCGTACGGGCGACGACACGGCGCCACCGCCGCTCGGCCGGCATCTGCGCGAGCGGTACGGCGACGCGTACTACGCCTTCGGACTCCTCTTCGGCGAGGGCTCCTTCCGTGCCCACCGTCTCTGGCCGGGGCCCTGGAGCGGCGTTGGCGGTCTGACGGGCCGTATCGCCGAGGGCAACCCGATCGGCCCCGCCCCGAAGACCTCGGTGGAGGCCCAACTCGCCGCCGCCACACCGGCGGACCATCTGCTGGACCTGCGCCCCGCCGAGGCGGGTGACGCGCCGGAGGCCGTACGGGAGTGGGTCGGCGCCACGCACGAGACGCGGACGTTCGGCGCACTGGTGACGCGCTGGTTCTACCGGCGCGAGGTCGCTCCGGTGCGGCTGTCGAACGAGTACGACGGCCTGGCGTACGTCGCGGTCTCGACGGACTCGCGCCCGATCGCGCCGTACCGCCCCGTGAGGCCGTGAGGCCGTAGCGCCGAGGGAAGGACTCCTGGCGCCACCCGACAACCGAATGGCACATCATGGCGCCAGATGACTTGCAATGGCGCCATGATGGTGCCACTATTACGTCATGGACCTCACCCCATATGTCGACAGCCTCCGCCACGAGCTCGGAGCCGGCACCGAGGCGGGCAATGACGAAGCGCCCCGCGCCCAGCTGGAACGGCTCGTCGGCCCGCTCGATTCGGCCGTCCGCCTGACGCTGCTCAACGCCCTGTCCGACGCGATGGACGAGGTCACCCGCGAACTGGCGCCCGGCTCCGTCGAGCTGCGGCTGCGCGGCCGCGACCCCGAGTTCGTGGTGACCGCGCCACCGGCCGTCGACCCCATCGCCGATGTCCCGGGACGGCCACCGACGCCCCCCGCTCCCCCGGTTCCCGTGGACGCGGAGGACGGCGGCACCTCGCGGGTCAACTTCCGGCCGCCCAGCCGCCTCAAGCACCGGATCGAGGAGGCCGCGGGCCGCGAGGGCCTGTCGGTCAACGCCTGGCTCGTCCGGGCGGTCGCCGCCGCCCTGGAGGGCACGGCGGACCGGGGACCCACGACGGGCCCCGACCTGTCGGCCGGGCAGCGCCTCACCGGCTGGGTCCGCTGAGCACCCAGCGGCTTCACATCACCGTCTCACCAGCGCACTTACCCTCACTCACCCAAAGGACGGCACAGCCATGCCTGTTTTCGACACCATCGAAGCCATCTCCGCCACCGTCGAGATCGAGGTCGGACGCGCCCGGATCATCGCCGGCAAGCGCACCGAGACCGTGGTCGAGGTGGTCCCGAGCGACCCCGGCAACGAGAAGGACGTACTCGCCGCCGAGGAGACCAAGGTCACCTACGCGAACGGAAAGCTGCTCGTCAAGGGCCCCAAGTCCCGCTCGCCCTTCACCAAGACCGGCACGGTCGACGTGACCGTCGAGCTCCCCGCGGGCTCGGAGCTGATCGGCACCACGGGTCTCGGCGCCCTCGTCGGTGAGGGCCGGTTCGGCGACTGCCGTCTGACATCCGGCGCCGGGGACATCCACCTGGAAGAGGCCGCGACCGTACGGCTGAAGACCGGGCACGGCGACATCACGGTGGACAGCACGACGGGCCGGACCGAGATCCACGGGTCGGGCCGGGTGCGGGCCGGCCGGATCGACGGGGACGCGACCGTCAGGAACCACAACGGCGAGACCACGATCGGCGAGGTCACCGGCGAGCTGGACGTGAACTCGTCCAACGGCCCCATCGGCGTCGTACGCGCGGACTCCTCGGTCACCGCCAGGACGTCGAGCGGCTCCGTGCGCATCGACCGGGTGGCACGCGGGCGGATCACCGTGGAGTCCTCCGCGGGCGGTCTGGAGATCGGCATCGCCGAGGGCACCGCCGCCTGGCTGGACGTGGAGTCCAAGGCAGGCCGCGTCCGCAACGAGCTGGGGATGGCGAACGCCCCGGAGCAGTCCGAGGAGAAGGTCGAGGTCCGCGGCCGTACGAGCGTCGGCGACATCGTGATCCGCCGCGCCTGATCCCCACGCCTCCGCTCCGGGCCGACCGGTTCGCCGGCCCGGAGCGGGCATGCGGCGCCACCCAGAACCCCGATGGCGCCATATAGACTCGCTATGGCGCCATACTTATGCCATGATGATGGCGCGAGCGCAGCACGGCGCCAGAGTCTGGCGCCATGTGCACTGCACCGCACCGCCTCGCACCGCCTCGTACCGCCCCGCGCCACGACCCGCCGGCAGTCCCGGAACCCGAACCCCCTCAAAGAGAAGGGCCCGCTCCCATGAACAACGCGACCACAGCGGCCACCTCCACCCGCACAGCCGCGATCTCCGCGCTCGGCCTGCGCAAGTCGTACGGCGACAAGGTGGTGCTCGACGGCATCGACCTGCGGATCCCCGAGGGCACGGTCTTCGCTCTCCTCGGCCCCAACGGGGCGGGCAAGACCACCACCGTGGAGATCCTCTCCACGCTGATCGCCGCCGACTCGGGCGAGGCGTGGATCGGGGGCCACGACGTGACCACCGACGCCGACTCCGTACGCGACCAGATCGGCGTCACCGGACAGTTCGCCGCCGTGGACGGGCTGCTGACCGCCGAGGAGAACCTGCTCCTCATGGCCGACCTGCACCATCTGGGCCGCGGCGAGGGCCGCCGTCGCGCCGCCGAACTCCTGGAGCGGTTCGAACTGACCGAGGCGGCCCGCAAGAACGTCGCGACCTTCTCCGGCGGTATGCGCCGCAAGCTGGACCTCGCGATGACCCTGGTCGGCCGGCCGCGGATCATCTTCCTCGACGAGCCGACCACCGGTCTCGACCCGCGCAGCCGCCGCGTCATGTGGGAGCTCATCCGGAACCTGGTCGCGGACCAGGGCGTGACGATCTTCCTCACCACGCAGTATCTGGAGGAGGCCGATCAACTCGCCGACCGCATCGCGGTGCTGGACCACGGCAAGCTCGTCGCCGAGGGCACCGCGGAGGAACTGAAGCGGCTGATCCCCGGCGGCCACGTCCGCCTCCAGTTCTCCGACGCGGCCGGTCTCACCGAAGCCGCCTCGGTCTTCGACGTCGCCACCCGCGACGACGAGTCGCTCTCCCTCCAGATCCCGAACAACGGCTCCATCGCCAATCTCCGCGCCCTCCTCGCCATCATCGACAGCACCGGCGTACGGGCCGAGTCGCTCACCATGCACACCCCCGACCTCGACGACGTCTTCCTCACCCTGACCGGCCGGCAGAACGCCGACGCCGCCCCCGCCGCCCCCGCCGCCCGCAAGGAGTCGAACCGATGAGCACCGCGACCCTCACCCCGGCCAAGCCCGCCAAGTCCACCAAGGCAGCCCGCTCGTCCTCGATGCGCGACTCCATGACGATGCTGCGCCGCAACATCACGCACATGCGGCGCTACCCCTCGATGACCATCTCGATCCTCGTGATGCCGCTGCTGATGCTGCTGCTGTTCGTGTACGTCTTCGGCGGCGCGCTCGGCGCCGGTATCGGCGGGAGCGGCGACCGGGGTGACTACATCAACTACCTGGTGCCCGGCATCATCCTGATGGCCGCGACCTCCGGGGCCGTCGCCACAGCCGTCTCCGTCTGCACCGACATGACCGAAGGCATCGTCAAACGCTTCCGTACGATGTCGATCTCCCGGGGCGCCATCCTCACCGGCCATGTCTTCGGCAGCGTCCTCCAGGTCGGCGCGGTCCTCTTCCTGATCACCGGCGTCTCCCTCGTGATCGGCTTCCGGCCCGACGCCTCGCCGATCGAGTGGGTGGCCGCCATGGGCCTGCTCCTCTTCCTGGCCTTCGGGATGGCCTGGCTGTCCGCCGCGATGGGCATCGGCGCCAAGACCGTGGAGTCCGCGAGCAACGCCCCGCTGCCGCTGACCTTCCTGCCCTTCCTGGGCAGCGCGGTCGTCCCCCCGGACTCCATGCCGACCGCCCTGCGCTGGTTCGCCGAGTACCAGCCCTTCACCCCGATCAACGAGACGCTGCGCGGCCTGTTCCTCGGCACCGAGATCGGCAACGACGGCTGGATCGCGCTCGCCTGGTGCACGGCCCTCGTACTGCTCGGCTACTTCTGGTCCCGCGCGGCCTTCAACCGCGAGCTCCGGCCCTGAGCCCGTGCGGTCCGCTGAACGCCCCGAGGGCGGCACCCCCCTGCTGGGGAGTGCCGCCCTCGGTCGTACAAGCGTCCGCGTGCTACGCCATGAACCGCCGATCCGTCAGGATCAGAAGTCCATGTCACCGCCCGGCATGCCGCCCGGCGCGCCGCCGGCGGCGGCCTTCTCCGGCTTGTCGGCGATGACGGCCTCGGTGGTGAGGAACAGCGCCGCGATGGACGCCGCGTTCTGCAGGGCGGAACGCGTGACCTTCGCGGGGTCGATGATGCCTTCGGCGATCATGTCGACGTACTCGCCGGTCGCGGCGTTCAGGCCGTGACCGATCTTGAGGTTGCGGACCTTCTCAACGATGACGCCACCCTCAAGACCCGCGTTGACCGCGATCTGCTTGAGCGGGGCCTCCAGCGCGAGCTTGACGGCAGCGGCGCCCGTCGCCTCGTCGCCTTCGAGCTCCAGCTTCTCGAACACCGAGGAAGCCTGGAGCAGAGCCACGCCACCACCGGCGACGATGCCCTCCTCGACGGCGGCCTTGGCGTTGCGCACCGCGTCCTCGATGCGGTGCTTGCGCTCCTTGAGCTCGACCTCGGTCGCGGCGCCGGCCTTGATGACGGCCACGCCGCCGGCCAGCTTCGCGAGGCGCTCCTGGAGCTTCTCGCGGTCGTAGTCCGAGTCGGAGTTCTCGATCTCGGCACGGATCTGGTTCACGCGACCGGCGACCTGCTCGCTGTCACCGGCACCGTCGACGATGGTGGTCTCGTCCTTGGTGATGACGACCTTGCGGGCGCGGCCCAGCAGGTCGAGACCGGCGTTCTCCAGCTTGAGGCCGACCTCCTCGGAGATGACCGTGCCGCCCGTGAGGATGGCGATGTCGTTCAGCATCGCCTTGCGGCGGTCACCGAAGCCCGGGGCCTTGACGGCGACGGACTTGAAGGTGCCCTTGATCTTGTTGACGACGAGCGTGGACAGGGCCTCGCCCTCGACGTCCTCGGCGATGATCAGCAGCGGCTTGCCCGACTGGATGACCTTCTCCAGGAGCGGCAGGACGTCCTTGACGTTGCCGATCTTGGAGTTGACGATCAGGATGTACGGGTCGTCGAGCGACGCCTCCATACGCTCCATGTCGGTGGCGAAGTACGCCGAGATGTAGCCCTTGTCGAAGCGCATGCCCTCGGTGAGCTCAAGCTCCAGACCGAAGGTCTGCGACTCCTCGACGGTGATGACGCCTTCCTTGCCGACCTTGTCCATCGCCTCGGCGATGAGCTCGCCGATCTGGGTGTCGGCGGCGGAGATGGAGGCCGTCGAAGCGATCTGCTCCTTGGTCTCCACGTCCTTGGCCTGCTCCAGCAGCGCACCGGAGACGGCCTCGATGGCCTTCTCGATGCCGCGCTTGAGGGCCATCGGGTTGGCGCCGGCGGCCACGTTGCGCAGGCCCTCGCGGACCAGCGCCTGGGCCAGGACGGTCGCGGTGGTCGTACCGTCACCGGCGACGTCGTCCGTCTTCTTGGCGACTTCCTTGACCAGCTCGGCGCCGATCTTCTCGTACGGGTCCTCGAGCTCGATCTCCTTGGCGATGGAAACACCATCGTTGGTGATCGTGGGGGCGCCCCACTTCTTCTCGAGGACGACGTTTCGGCCCTTGGGGCCAAGGGTTACCTTGACGGCGTCGGCGAGCTGGTTCATCCCGCGCTCGAGACCGCGCCGTGCCTCCTCGTCGAACGCGATGATCTTGGCCATGTGAAGTGGTCCTCCCGGACTGGGGTGGATTGCTCCGGACCGTGTCCGCGCCCGCGACGGACGGCCGAAGAGCCGTGCGGTTCCTTGCCCCACAGGCTCTCGGGCCTCGCTGACCCGGTCCATAAGTTGTCACTCTCACCTGCAGAGTGCTAACGCCAATGATTAGCACTCGACCCCCGAGAGTGCAAGCGACTCCCGAGCAACCCCGGCAACCGGAGGAGCACGCGCACGCGGGACCCGGGCACGCGGGACGCGCGCACGCACGAGGGGCCCGCATCCCCTGCCGGGATGCGAGCCCCTCGTGTGTGAGTGCGTCGTTGGCCGATCGCGCCGGAATCAGACGGCGAGCTTGACCATGTCCGCCTGCGGACCCTTCTGGCCCTGCGAGATCTCGAACTCAACTCGCTGACCTTCTTCAAGGGTGCGGTAGCCGTCCATCTGGATCGCGCTGTAGTGGACGAAAACATCCGCACCACCGTCGACCGCGATGAAGCCGTAGCCCTTCTCCGCGTTGAACCACTTGACGGTGCCCTGAGCCATGCCTAACTCCCCTATTACTGGCCCCTGCGCGGGACCGCACTTCGCGCCGGAACGCGTCGACCGCGGCTGAATGTATCTGCCCAACTGCCCTCTGCAACAGGTCAATCGGACGAGAATTATGGGCGCGACGGAACACGCAAAGAGGTGAATTGCCGGGCTACCAGGGCAAGTCGGGCCGGGCAAAGCGCAAGGAACCGCGCAAACAGCGTCCACACTTTGACCGCATCTTGTCGCGAACTCATATGCTCGGGGCACGGGCGCGACGGGGGGCGGCGGCGGGGCTACCCCAACTGTACCGCGTTCAACCTCATGGAATTGCCCCCTCCGCTTCTCTCGCGGAGGGGGCAACCACGTTCACTGTGCGTACCGTTCGGCCGTGTTCAGCCGCCGGCGACCGCCGGGATGATCGAGATGCCGGCGCCGTCGGGCGTGGCGGTCTCCAGGCCCTGCTCGAAGCGGACGTCGTCGTCGTTCACGTACACGTTGACGAAGCGCCGGAGCTTGCCCTGGTCGTCCAGGACGCGGGCGGCGATGCCCGGGTGGTTCGACTCCAGGGACTCGATGACCTGGGAGAGGGTCGTGCCCTCGGCCGGAACCTCGGCCTTTCCGCCGGTGTACGTACGGAGGATGGTGGGGATACGGACGTTCACGCTCATCGGTGTCTGCCTTCCGGAGAGTAGCGGGTTCTTGAGGGGCTCAACGCGCCAGGCCGGCGGCGCGGAAAGCGTCGAGGCTCGGCGGGATCGTCGCGGTCGGCCCCGTCGTCGGCGCGACGGCGTCCAGCGTCTTCAGCCCGTCACCCGTGTTCAGCACGACCGTCGTGAGCGCCGGGTCGAGCAGCCCCGCCTCGATGAGCTTGCGCGTCACGCCCACGGTCACCCCGCCCGCGGTCTCGGCGAAGATCCCCTCGGTCCGCGCGAGCAGCTTGATCGCGTCCACGACCTGCTCGTCGTCCACGTCCTCGACGGCACCGCCCGTGCGGCGGGCGATGTCCAGGACGTACGGGCCGTCGGCCGGGTTGCCGATCGCCAGTGACTTGGCGATGGTGTTCGGCTTCTGCGGCCGTACGACATCGTGGCCGGCCTTGAAGGCGACCGACACCGGCGAGCAGCCCTCGGCCTGCGCGCCGAAGATCTTGTACGGCTTCTCCTCGACCAGGCCGAGCGCGATCAGCTCCTTCAGCCCCTTGTCGATCTTCGTCAGCTGCGAGCCCGACGCGACCGGGATGACGAGCTGGTCGGGCAGCTCCCAGCCGAGCTGCTCGCAGATCTCGTACGCGAGGGTCTTGGAGCCCTCGCCGTAGTACGGGCGCAGGTTGACGTTGACGAAGCCCCAGCCCTCGCCCAGCGGGTCCCCGATGAGCTCGGAGCAGAAGCGGTTGACGTCGTCGTAGTTGCCCTCGATACCGACGAGTTCGCCGCCGTAGATCGCGGCCATGACGACCTTGCCCTGCTCAAGGTCGTGCGGGATGAAGACGCAGGAGCGGAAGCCGGCGCGGGCGGCGGCGGCGCCGACGGCGCCCGCCAGGTTGCCGGTGGAGGAGCAGGAGAGCGTGGTGAAACCGAAGGCGCGGGCCGCCTCGACGGCGATGGCGACGACGCGGTCCTTGAAGGAGTGCGTCGGGTTGCCGGAGTCGTCCTTCACGTACAGACCGCCGGTGACGCCCAGCTCACGGGCGAGGTTGTCGGCCTTGACGAGCTTGGTGAAGCCGGGGTTGATGTTCGGCTTCGACGCGACGTCGGCGGGGACGGGCAGCAGCGGCGCGTAGCGCCAGATGTTGTCGGGGCCGGCCGCGATGCGCTTCTTCAGCTCTTCGGGGCTGTCCGTCGGCAGGTCGTAGGCCACTTCGAGGGGGCCGAAACAGCTCTGACAGGCGAAGATCGGGCCGAGTTCGAAGCGCTCCCCGCATTCGCGGCACGAGAGGGCGGCGGCGGGTCCGAGATCCACGATGCCGGCATCGGATGCGGCGGCGTCGTTGTTGGAACTGTTGTGGACGGTCTGCACAGCCATGAAGGCGAGGCCCTTTCCTCATCTTCCTCGCGACGCATCTCGCCGCGAGACGGAATTGGCACCTTCCCCACCGTGACCTCGCGGTCGGCGGGAGGGTTGCCGGGGCTTCAACGGGCCGTTCCCTCTGCCCCTCTGGATGAGCGGTATTCGGTTGTCAGCGTCATGACCCCCGACATGCGACGGACATTCGCGTTGTTCAAGACTGTAACCGAACCCCTGGACGGTTGAGGCCTTCGTCCGATCCGCGAGATGGAGATCACGTGCTGCGAGAAGTGGAGCGCTGGCTGGCCCGGCGGTCCTGGCCGGCGGCGGACCGACCGGTCGAACAGCTGGTCGCCGCCAAGCAGGGTGCGCAGGTCAGCGTGGTACTCCCGGCCCTGAACGAGGAGGCGACGGTCGGCGCGATCGTGTCGGTGATCCGGCGCGAACTGATGGCGGGTCCGGCGCCGCTCGTCGACGAGCTGGTCGTGATCGACTCGGGCTCGACCGACCGTACGGGGGAGTTCGCGGAGGCGGCCGGGGCGCGCGTGGTGCACCGGGACGACATCCTGCCGAGGCTGTCGGCCGTGCCCGGCAAGGGCGAGGTGCTGTGGCGCTCGCTGCTGGTGACGAGCGGCGACATCGTCTGTTTCGTGGACGCGGATCTCAGGGACTTCTCGGCGCAGTTCGTCTCGGGGACGGTGGGGCCGCTGCTCACCGAGCCGGACGTGCAGTTCGTGAAGGCGATGTACGACCGTCCGCTCGGCGACGAGCCGGGGCAGGGCGGCCGGGTGACGGAACTGGTGGCGCGCCCGCTGCTGAATCTGCACTGGCCGCTGCTGGCGGGCTTCGTCCAGCCGCTGGGCGGTGAGTACGCGGTACGGCGCTCGCTGCTTGAGCGGCTGCCGTTCCCCGTCGGGTACGGGGTGGAGCTGGGGCTGCTGGTGGACGCGCTGCACACGGTGGGGCTGGACGCGCTGGGTCAGGTCGATGTCGGGGTGCGCAAGCACCGGCACCAGGACGGGCAGGCGCTGGGTCGGATGGCGGCGGCGATCTACCGGACGGCGCAGCTGCGGCTGTCGCGGGGACATCTGGTGCGGCCGGAGCTCACGCAGTTCGAGCGGGGCGAGGAGGGCTTCCGGCCGCGTACGTACGCGGTCGACACCGAGGAGCGGCCGCCGATGCGGGAGATCGCGGAGTACGCGGCGCGGCGCGCGGCCTAGCCATTGAGTTCGTATGCTTTAAGTATCGATTTGCCTATATTGCCTGGTATGTCGATTACTGCGATGGCCATGACGGCCTTGACCTCGGAACAGCTCTGGTTGCTGGGCGGCATGGCCCTCGCCCTCGTCGGCGCGGGGGTGGTGGCGGTGGCGGCGGCCCGTGGAAGGGGCCGTGGCTGATCCACGCCGACCTGAAACCGTACGTTTGAGCGTTTCCGCGAAGGGCTAGGTTTCGCCACATGGTCTCCGAGATGGTCCCCGAGCAAGCCGCCCAGGTCCTTGTCGCCTCCAATCGCGGCCCCGTCTCGTACAAGCTCGGCGAGGACGGCACCCTGACCGCCGGGCGCGGCGGCGGAGGCCTCGTCTCCGGCCTCTCGGCCATCGGGCCCGACACGAACGCCGTGTGGGTCTGCGCGGCCCTCGGTGACGGCGACCGCGAGGCGGTGCGGCGCACCGGCGGGCGCCTGGACACCGGCGACACGGGCGGACAGCGGGTCAGGATGCTCGGCATCCCGCCGGAGGTCTACGCGGACGCGTACAACGGCGTCGCGAACTCCACGCTCTGGTTCGTCCACCACCTGCTCTACCAGACACCGCTGGAGCCGGCCTTCGGCACCGAGTTCCGGGCGCAGTGGGCGTCGTACGAGGCGTACAACCGCGCGTTCGCGGAGGCCCTGGCCGACGAGGCGGGCGACGGCGCGGCCGTACTGATCCAGGACTACCACCTGGCCCTGGTGCCCGGCATGCTCCGGGCGCTCCGTCCCGATCTGCGGATCGGACACTTCTCGCACACACCGTGGGCCCCGGTCGACTACTTCCGGCTGCTGCCCGACGACATCGCGCGCCAGCTGCTGCGCGGCATCCTCGGCGCGGACCGCGCCGCGTTCCTGACCCGCCGCTGGGCCGACGCTTTCACCGCGTGCTGTACGGAGCTGCTGGGCGGCACCGGGAAGACGCGGATCGGCGTGCACGGTCTGGGGGCGGACGCGGACTTCCTGCGCGAGCGCGCGAACCGGTCCGACGTGGAGGAGCGCCTCGCCGAACTGCGCGAGCAGATCGGCGGCACCCCCGAGGCGCCCCGCAGGACGATCGTGCGGGTGGACCGCACGGAGCTGTCGAAGAACATCGTGCGCGGCCTCTACGCGTACCGGCAGCTGCTGACGGAGCGGCCCGAGTGGCGCGAGCGGGTCACGCATGTGGCGTTCGCCTATCCGTCCCGGCAGGACCTCGCGGTCTACCGCGACTACACCGCGCGGGTCCAGGAGGTGGCCGACGAGATCAACTCCGAGTTCGGCACGCCCGGCTGGACGCCGGTGGTGCTGCACGTCAAGGACGACTTCGCGCGCTCGCTCGCCGCCTACCGCCTGGCGGACGTGGCGCTGGTCAACCCGATCCGCGACGGCATGAACCTGGTCGCGAAGGAGATCCCGGTCATCTCCGCGAACGGCTGCGCGCTGGTGCTGTCGCGGGAGGCGGGCGCGTACGAGGAGCTGGGCGAGGACGCGCTGGTGGTGAACCCGTACGACGTGACGGCCACGGCGGCGGCGCTGCACGAGGCCCTGACGATGGACGACGACGACCGGGCGGCCCGAACCAAGCGGCTGGCCGCCGCGGCGACGTCGCTGCCGCCGCAGCAGTGGTTCCTGGACCAGCTGGAGGCGCTGCGGACCGGCTGAACGGCTGAGCGGCGGGCCGGCTGAACGGCGGGCGGCTTACCAGGCGACGGGACGGTAGTCCTTGAGCAGGACGCCGTGGACGGGGCTGCCCGCCTGGCCCTGGACGATCGGGTGGTAGACCCGCGCCGCGCCGTCCACGATGTCCAGCGGCGGGCGCCACCCGATGGCGGCGTGCCGCTCCCTGGCGGGCAGGGGCTTCTCGTCGGTGACCCAGCCGGTGTCGACGCTGCACACGTGGATGCCGCGCTTCGCCAGGCCGGCGGCGCTGGTGCGGGTGAGCATGTTCAGGGCGGCCTTGGCCATGTTGGTGTGCGGGTGGTCGCCGGTCTTCTTGCGGACGGTGAACCGGCCCTCCACGGCGGACACGTTGAGCAGATACCGCCGTGGGTGCGGTGACGCCGCGAGCAGGGGCAGGAGCCGGTCGGCGAGCAGGAACGGGGCCACCGCGTTGACGAGTTGGACCTCCAGCATCTCGGCCGGGTCGATGTCGCCGAGCCGCGCGGTCCAGGAGTTCTCCGCCGCGGTCTCGACCAGCAGCCCGGCCTCGTCGACGCTCGGCAGTACGGCGGTGTCCGCCGCGCGCGGTAGGAGCCCGGCGGCCCACGACGGGCCCTCCAGCTCACCCTTCCCGGTGCCGGGGACGGTGAAGTCGGGTGCCGTCCAGACGGCGGGCATGCCGGCGACCGGCAGCGCCTCGCGCACGGGTGCGGCCTCGGCTGCGGCCAGGGCGGAGTAGGCGCGCGGCGAACGGCGCAGCGTCTGGGCCGCGTTGTTGATCAGGATGTCCAACGGCCGTGCCTCGGCCAGCAGCCGGTCGGTGAAGGCCAGCACCTGCCGGGGATCGCGCAGATCGAGCGCGGCGACACGCAGCCGGTCCCACCAGTCGGCGGAGTCGGGAGCGGCCGCGAAGCGCCGTACCGCGTCCTGGGGGAAGCGGGTGGTCACGGTCAGGTCGGCGCCGTCGCGCAGCAGCATCAGCGCCAGCTGGTACCCGATCTTGACGCGCCCGCCGGTCAGCAGCGCGCGACGGCCGGTCAGGTCGGTGCGGGCACCGCGCCGGGTGAGGTTGTCGCGCGCGCAGTCGGGGCAGAGCCGGTGGTAGAAGTGGTGGATCCGCCGGTAGTGGTCCTTGCACACGTAGCACCGCTGGGGCCGTTTCAACTCGCCTGCCGTCCCCTCGCCCTGAGCGTCCGGCGGTGGAGGGTCGAGGGGCAGCGGGGCGTCCATGACGCGGTCGGTGGCGCCCATGACCGTGGCGGCCTGGATCCGGGCGTCCGCCGCGGCGCGGGCTCCACGGGTGGCGGAGCGGCGTTTGCGCCGCCCGTCCCGGAAGAGCCCGCTCGCCGCCCGCTCCAGCCGCTCGCGTCGGGGATCCTCGATCGACAGGTCCCGTGCCTCGTTCAGCAACTCCAGCGTCGCCTGTATCCGCTCGTCGTCCATCGACCCCTCGCCCCCCGCTCACACCGAACGACCATGATGCGCGAGGCGTCCGCCCGGTGTCTTCCGCGTTTCGGGCCGTCGACCGGGCCCGGTCCGGCGACCGGTCGACGGCCGCGGCCCTCAGAGGCGGGCCGCCACCGACGCGAGGAAGCCGGTCAGCGCCTCCGGGCCCGGCAGCACCAGGTCGGCCCTCTCGGCGAGTTCGGGGACCTCCCCCGTACCGCTGCACAGGAGCAGGCCCGAACGGCCCTTCGCACGGAGGGCGTCGACCGCCGCGAAGGCCGGGAGGTCGCCCAGGTCGTCGCCGCCGTACACGACCGTCTCGGCGCCGGTCTCGCGGACGTACTCCGTCAGGGCCACGCCCTTGTCCATGCCCGGCGGGCGCAACTCCAGGACCATGCGGCCCGGTTCGAGCACCAGGCCGTGCCGGGCCGCGAGGTCCGCGAGGGGCCCGCGCAGGGCGTCGAAGGCCCCCTGGGGGTCGGCGGCGCGGCGGGTGTGGACGGCGACCGCCCGGCCCTTCTCCTCGATCCACGTACCGCTCCAGGACTCGAACCGTTCGAGCAGTCGCGGGAGTTCGTCACGGGCCGCGGCGACCCCGGGGTGCGGGGGCGGGGCGGTCACGGTGCCGCTGACCGCGTCCCAGCGCTCGGCGCCGTAATGGCCGAGCACCACGAGGTGTTCCAGGCCGGGTACGCCGGCGAAGCCGCCGTACCGCACGGCGACATCGGCCGGGCGGCCGGTGATCACGGCGACGGAGGCGACGTGCGGGGCCAGCGCGGCGAGCGCGGGGACCGCGCCGGGATGGGCGCGGGCGCTCTCGGGGTCGGGGACGATGTCGGCGAGTGTGCCGTCGAAGTCGAGCGCGACGACGGCCTTCCCGGGCCGGGCGAGAAGCGCGGCCAGGCCTTCGGCGCCGGCGGAGGTGACGGGGGTCGGCAGGGGGTTCGAGTGGCTGCCCATGGTCCGACCCTATCCGCGTGAGGCCGCGGGGGGGGCGGCGAAGGACGCCGCTCAGCGGCGGGCGCGGCGGGCGTCCCGGATCCGGCGCAGACGGTTGACGGTCACCGGGTCGTGGGCCAGGGCCAGCGGATCGTCGATCAGCACGCCGAGCAGCTGGTAGTACCGGGTCGGCGAGATACCGAGCTCCTCCCGGATGACGCGTTCCTTGGCGCCCGGGCCCGGCCAGGAGCAAGTCTCCACGGCGAGGACGGCGCGGTCCCGCTCGGTCAGTTCCGACCGTCCGGCGGGACCACGCCCCTCGTGCGACGCGGGCCCGGGCCCGGGTTCCGACGTGGTCTCGGGCTCGGGCCCGGGTTCCGACGCGGGCTCGGGCCCGGACTCAGGGGTGGGTGCGGTCATAGGGCTGACACGCTACTCGGCGTTCTCCGCCGTGGTCGCGTCCCGGCCGATTCTCGCCAGGATCTCGGAGGGCACCGCGCCGGGCTGCACCGCCTTGCCGATGTTCTTCTTGATGTCCTCGCTGACACCCGCCCACGACGTCTTGCCGAACGGGTACAGCTCCGCGGTGGGCAGCGCCTCCAGGAACTTCCGCAGGTCCTTGTGCTCGTCGTCCGCCACCATCGTCTCGGACGCGCTGTAGGTGACCGGCAGGAGGTCGTACTGCCCGACGAAGTCCATCACGTTCTTGTCCTCGAAGGTGAAGTCGAGGAATTTACCGCTCTCTTCGCGGTGCCCGGCCTGCTTGAAGGCCATGATCCAGTCGGCGACACCCATCGTCGCCTTGGACTTGCCGTTGACGCCGGGCAGCGGCACCATCCCGACCTCGACGCCCGCTTTCTCGGCCTCCTGCATCATCGTCGGATGCCCGTTGAGCATGCCGACCTTGCCGCTGGTGAACGCCTTGAAGGCGTCGGCGCGGTCCAGTTCGCCGGGGGCCACGGGACCGGTGAGGCCCTTGCCGACCAGCTCCGTCTGGAGCCATTCGAAGGTGCTGATGTTCACGTCGGAATCGACGGCGTACGCGTCGTCGACCGTGTCCGTGTAGCCGCCGCCACCGCTGAGCATCCACATCATGGTCTCGGCCTGCGCCTCCTCCGCGCCGAGCGGGAGGGCGAACGGGGTCGGTACGCCCTTCTCCTTGAGCGCCTCGGCGTCCGACTTGATGTCGTTCCAGTTCTGCGGCGCCGACAGACCGGCCTGCGCGAAGAGGCCCTTGTTGTAGAAGAGCAGCCGGGTGCTGGCCACGAACGGCAGTCCGTACTGGGTCTGTTCGACCTTTCCGGCGTCGGCGAAGCGGGAGAGGAAGTTCGCCTGGGTGGGTATGGAGAGCAGCTCGTCCGCGCTGTACAGCTCTTCCTGCTTCACGTAGTCCGCGTAGGCGCCGATCTGCGCGATGTCGGGGGCCTTGCCCTCCCTGACCATCTTCGCCACATCGGCGTCCACGGTCTTCCAGGAACGGACGTCGACGTCGACCTTGATGCCCGGGTTCTTGGACTCGAACTCCTTGGCCAGACTGTTCCAGTACTTCTCCGAGCTGTTGGCGGGACTGCTGCCGTAATCCGCCGCGACGACTTTCAGGGTGACGTCACCCGATCCGCTGGAGCTGCCGCAGCCGCTCAGCGCCATCGTCATGCCCAGTGCGGCTATCGCCGCGGAAGCCCTAAGGAAGCGCTGCACAGCTCTTTTCCCACCCTTGTTTTTCTCGGCCGTCTGTACGGCGTTTGAGTCCCAGTCAGTCCCCCGCGACGTCCTGCGTTGACGAGCTGCGATTTTCCACGATGCGCTGTCGGAGGTCTACTCCAGTCCCATATCGCTTCGGCAACTTCTCTGCCAGGGGGGTTTGGCGAAGGCTTTGTATGGGCTGGCAACAATCCCGCACAGTGGACTAGACCTTTCTTGGGTTTTCGCGCGAGAATGCGCTTGTGAGACACGTCATCGCCCTGGATGTGGGCGGCACCGGTATGAAGGCCGCCCTGGTCGGGGCGGACGGCGCGCTGCTGTACGAGGCGCGCCGGGCCACCGGCAGGGAGCGCGGCCCCGACGCGATCGTCGAGACCATCCTCGACTTCGCGGCGGATCTGCGCGCCCACGGCATCGCGCACTTCGGCGAGAGCGCGGTCGCCGCCGGGGTCGCGGTACCGGGGATCGTCGACGCCGAGCGCGGGATGGCGCTGTACGCGGCGAACCTCGGCTGGCGTGACGTACCGCTGCGGGATCTGCTCGGCGCGCGCCTCGGCGGCGTACCGGTCGCCCTCGGGCACGACGTACGCACCGGCGGGCTCGCCGAGGGGCGGATCGGCGCGGGCAAGGGCTCGGACCGGTTCTTCTTCGTACCGCTCGGCACCGGCATCGCGGGCGCCATCGGCATCGACGGCGCCATCGAGGCCGGCGCGCACGGCTACGCGGGTGAGATCGGGCATGTCGTCGTCCGGCCCGACGGGCCCGTGTGCGGCTGCGGACAGACCGGCTGCATGGAGGCGCTCGCCTCGGCCGCGGCCGTGACCCGCGCGTGGGCGGCGGCCAGCGGCGATCCCGAGGCGGACGCGGCCGACTGCGCCAAGGCCGTGGCCTCGGGCGACCCGAGGGCCGCGGCGGTCTGGGCGGACGCGGTCGACGCGCTCGCCGCCGGACTGGTCACCGCGCTCACCCTGCTCGACCCCCGAAGGCTGATCATCGGTGGCGGTCTCGCCGAGGCCGGGGAAACGTTGTTCACACCCCTGAGGGCCGCGGTCGAGGAGCGGGTCACGTTCCAGAAGCTGCCCGAGATCGTCCCGGCGGCCCTCGGGGACACCGCCGGATGCCTGGGCGCGGGCCTGCTCGCCTGGGATCTTCTCTCGACGGAGGTATCCGCCTGATGGCCGCACGCGCCGAAAGCACTGTTCTCGCCGGCGCCCGGGTGGTGCTGCCGACCGGGGTCGTGGAGAACGGACGGGTGAGAGTCGAAGGCGGACGGATCACCGAGGCGGGGCCGACGGCCTCCGCGACCGGGGCGGCCTCCGTGGGAGGAGACGCCGGGGCGCTCGATCTGACCGGCCACTGGGTGGTGCCCGGCTTCGTCGACATGCACAACCACGGCGGCGGCGGCGCGTCCTTCACGTCGGGCGACGCGGACGCCGTCCTCAAGGGCGTCCGTACGCACCAGGAGCACGGCACCACCACGCTCGTCGCCTCCACCGTCACCGGCGAGATGGACTTCCTCGCCCAGCGCGCCGGGTTCCTCTCCGAGCTGGTCGAGCAGGGCGACCTGGCCGGCATCCACTTCGAGGGCCCGTTCATCTCGCCGTGCCGCAAGGGCGCGCACAGCGAGGAGCTGCTGCGCGACCCGGACCCGGCCGAGGTGCGCAAGCTCCTCGACGCGGCCCGTGGCACGGCGAGGATGGTGACCCTCGCCACCGAACTGCCGGGCGGCATCGACTCCGTACGGCTGCTGGCCGAGCACGGCGTGATCGCGGCGATCGGGCACACGGACGCGACGTACGAGCAGACCGTCGAGGCCATCGACGCGGGAGCGACGGTCGCGACGCACCTGTTCAACGCGATGCCCCCGCTCGGCCACCGCGCGCCGGGACCGATCGCCGCGCTGATGGAGGACGAACGGGTCACCGTCGAGCTGATCAACGACGGCACGCATCTGCATCCGGCGGCGCTGGAGCTGGCGTTCCACCGCGCGGGCGCGGACCGGGTCGCCTTCATCACGGACGCGATGGACGCGGCCGGTTTCGGCGACGGGGTCTACCAACTCGGCCCGCTGGAGGTCGAGGTCAAGGACGGCGTCGCGCGGCTCGCCGTGGGCGGGTCGATCGCGGGCTCCACGCTCACCCTGGACACGGCGTTCAGACGCGCCGTCACGATCGACCGGCTGCCGGTCGCCGACATCGTGCGGGCGATCTCCGCCAACCCGGCGAAGCTGCTGGGCGTGTACGACCGGGTGGGCTCGCTGGAACCGGGGAAGGACGCCGACCTGGTGATCCTGGACGCGGACTTCGCGGTCGCCGGGGTGCTGCGCCAGGGCGAATGGGTGGTCAAGCCCCAAGTGGGCTAGGTCGTGTCCGGCAAACTCCGTCCGGCCGGCGGGCACTGAGGAAGGCTCGCGCGGCCCGCAAGTCGTACATCCCATCGGGAGCCGCACGGGCGTTCGGGGACGACCCCTCCACCTGACGCTTCGCGTTTGGCATGATCAGGTCCGGAACGGAGCGGGCAGGCGGGCCCGCTCCCCGACGTATCCCCGAGGGAGGGCACGGCGCATGATCCTCACCGTCACGCTCAACACCGCCCTCGACATCACCTACCGGACCGCCGCACTGACCCCGCACACCACCAACCGCGTCGCCGAGGTCTCCGAGCGGCCCGGCGGCAAGGGCGTCAACGTCGCCCGCGTGCTGTCGGCGCTCGGCCACGAGACCGTCGTGACCGGCTTCGCCGGCGGCCGGACCGGGGACGCGGTGCGCGAACTGCTCGCCGCCGACGGCCCGTCCGACGCGCTCGTGGCCATCGAGGGCACCACGCGCCGCACCGTCGCCGTCGTGGACGAGGCGACCGGCGACACGACACAGCTGAACGAACCCGGCCCGACCGTCACGTCCGCCGAATGGGCCACTTTCCTCACCTCCTACGAAGGTCTCGTCGCCCGCGCGGACGCCGTCGCCCTGTGCGGCAGCCTGCCGCCCGGCATCCACGTCGGCGCGTACGCGGAGCTGGTACGCGCCGCGCGAGCCGCCGGCCTGCCCGTCCTGCTGGACACCAGCGGCGAACCGCTGCGCCGGGGCATCGCCGCCCGCCCGGACCTCGTGAAGCCCAACGCCGACGAACTCGCCCAGCTCACCGGCTCGCGCGAGCCGGTCCGCGCGACCCGTGACGCGCGCAGGCGCGGCGGCCGCGCCGTGATCGCCTCGCTCGGCGCCGCCGGGCTGTTCGCCGCGACACCGGACGGCGCGTGGCGGGCGACCCCGCCGAGAACCGTGCGCGGCAACCCGACGGGCGCGGGCGACTCGGCGGTGGCCGGGCTGCTGTCGGGGCTGGTGGAGCGGCTGCCGTGGCCGGAGAGGCTCGCGAGGGCGGTCGCGCTGGCCACGGCGACGGTCCTGGCGCCGGCGGCGGGCGAGTTCGACCGGGAGGCGTACGCGGACCTGCTGCGCCAGATCGATGTGACAGAACAGTCCGAGCAGTCGGAACAGGGGCCTCATGCCACTCGTCAGCACCGGTGAACTCGTCTCGGCCGCGGCGGCTTCCGCGACCCGAGCAGACCAACACCCGTACGGCATCGCCGCGTTCAACGTCATCACGCTGGAGCACGCCGAGGCGATCGCCGCCGGCGCCGAACGCGCGGGCCGCCCCGCGATCCTCCAGATCTCCGAGAACGCGGTGAAGTTCCACGGCGGCCGGCTGACCGCCGTCGCCGCCGCCACCGCCGCCGTCGCGCGCGCCTCGGACGCCCCGCTCTCGCTCCACCTCGACCACGTCGAATCGGCCGCCCTGCTGCGCGCGGCCGACGGCGAGGGCTTCAGCTCGGTGATGTTCGACGCGTCGAGACTGAGCTACGGGGCGAACGTCGCCGCCACCGCGGAGGCGGTCGCCTGGGGCCACGCGCGCGGCATCTGGATCGAGGCGGAGCTGGGCAAGGTCGGTGGCAAGGACGGCGAACCCCCGCTGGGCGCCCACGCGCCCGGTGTCCGCACCGACCCGGCCGAGGCCGTGGCGTACGTACGCGACACGGGCGTCGACGCGCTCGCCGTCGCGGTCGGCTCCTCGCACGCGATGACCGACCGCACGGCGGCCCTGGACCACGACCTGATCGGCGCGCTGCGCCGGGCCGTGCCCGTACCGCTGGTGCTGCACGGCTCGTCGGGCGTCCCCGACGCGGAGATCCGGCAGGCGGTCGCCGCGGGCATGGTCAAGATCAACGTCGGTACGGCGCTGAACACAGCCTTCACCGGAGCGGTCCGCGGGTGCCTGGAGGCCGACCCGAGGCTGGTCGACCCCCGGAAATACCTCGTCCCGGCTCGCGAGGCGATGACCGGGACGGTGGCGGCGTTCCTGAAGGTGATAGCCGGGGAGCCCTGAGATCCGGGCCGCCCACGGCCGTCGTGCGCGGGCTCAGCCCTTTGTCTGGCCCTGCTCCAGCGAGACCTGGTCGAGGATGGCCTCGCACTGGTCGCCCACCTCGCAGGAGAGCTTCAGCGTGTTGCTGCCCTTGTCGAGGTTGACGTAGGCGTAGGTGGTGGTCCAGCCCTTCTCCCAGTCACCCTCTTTCGCCTTGGCGAAATTGGACATGTTCACCGAGCGCGGCTTCTCGTCGTTGATCGTGAGCGACGTCTTGGCGTCCTTGCCCGGCACGCCGTACGTGATGAAGAGCGTGTACGGACCGGCCTCGGGCAGCTCGACCGTCCAACTCGCGGACCCACCAGGTCCGTTGAACGTCACATACGCGCCGTCCGCGCCCTTCGCGCCGGGGATGTCCTTCGCCAGCACCGCCGGCGCACCGAGCTTGAGCGTCGCCGCGTCCTGCTTCGGAAGCTCGACCGGCTTGTCGTCGCCCGGTTCCTGCTTGCCGGAGTCCTCGCTGGGAGCCGTCGTCTCGCCGGTGGTCGGGGCGTCCGTCGGACCGCCGTCGGCGTTCTTGCTGTCGTCGTCACCGTTGGTGAGCAGCGCGGCCGTGATCCCGATCACGACGACCGCCACCACGGCGACCGCGCCGATGAGCAGACCCTTCGTGTTGGGTCCGCCGCCGTTGCCGCGACCGCGCTGGGACGGAACCGAACGGGTCTGGGCACCGCCGGCCTCGGGCGCCGCGTAGTGCGCGTCGGGGGACTGGCCGTAGGGCTGCTGACCGTACGGGGCCTGGCCGTTCGGCTGCTGCTGGCCGTACTGCTGCTGGCCTCCGTACTGAGGCTGCTGTCCGTAGGCGCCCTGCTGCGGGACCTGGCCGTACTGGCGCTCGCCGACGGTCCTGACCTGGTTGTACGACGTTCTCGGCACACCGGGCTGGGAGGCGGGACCGGGGTAGCCGTAGCCGCCGCGCCGGGCCTGCGCACCGTTCGCCGCCGTCTGTCCGTCCTCGTACAGATAGCCGAACGGATCGTCGTCCTCGGGCGTACTCGCGCCGTTGTTCCCGGCCGTCATCCCTGGGTCACTCCTTACCATCTCGCCAGCGTCGCCGACCGGCCGAGCCTACCTCGATTGGGCAAGCATACGGACGGGCCTTGACGGGAGTGGGCGGTTGCCCGTTCCCACGATGAACTTCCGGGGACATCGGTGGACAGCGGTGAACCGCCGTACAGAGAGATAGGACACGGCGGGTCCCGGCGCCCCCGATACAGCAACGACGTTATCCCGCCCGGCGGTGGACCTTGCTCCGCGAGCGCTTCTCGATGTACATCCGCTGGTCCGCGGATTGGAGCACTTCCTCGACCGTCATGCCGCAACTGGCCCAGCCGATACCGAAGCTGGCGCCCACCCGGACCGCCCTGCCGTCCACCCTGATCGGCGGAATGATCGCGTTCCGCAGCCGAACCGCCAGGTCAGCGGCGTCGGTCGCGCCGAGGCCGTCGGCGAGGACGACGAATTCGTCACCGCCGAGGCGCGCGACGGTGTCGCCGTCCCGCACGCCGGTGTTCAGCCTGCGGGCGACTTCGATGAGGACGGCGTCGCCGGTGTTATGGCCGAAACGGTCATTGATCGACTTGAAACCGTCCAGGTCGCAGAAGAGGACGGCGAGGCCCTTGCTCCCGTCGTCGGGGTCGGCGCCCGGCGCGACGGTGTGCACGTGGTGGTCGAGCGGCGCGACTCCGGAGGACGGGTCGTAGCCGTCTCCGTGGAAGGGGCGCTCGCCGGAGGGCTCCGTGCCGTACGGCTCGTAGGGCTCGTACGGCTCATAGCCTTCGTAGCCCTCGACCGCGCCGCCGTAGCCCGCGCCGCCGGGAGGCGGGCCGTAGCCGGCGGCGGGCACGGGCGCGTAGGAGGCGCCGCTGGTCCCGTTGTAGGCCCCCTGTCCGGAGCCGTAGGGGACGACGCCTCCGTAGGAGGCTTCGTCGTAGCCGCCGTTGCCGGCCCCGGCGTTGGGGTCGTACTCGGCCTCGTATCCGCCGAACGCCTTGTCCACGGCCTGCACCGCCGTCTCCCGCACCGCGACCGCGTTGGGCCGCTCGCAGAGACGGGCACTGAGACGGGCGCGCAGCTCGGCACTGTTGGGCAGGCCGGTCAGGGAGTCGTGCGAGGCGCGGTGCGCCAGCTGGAGCTCGTTGCGCTTGCGCTCCTCTATGTCCTCGACATGGGTGAGGAGGAAGCGGGGGCCGTCGGTGGTGTCGGCGACGACGGAGTTGCGCAGCGACACCCACACGTAGCTGTTGTCCCGCCGCGCCAGCCGCAGTTCGGCGCGGCCGCCCTCGGCTGACGTACGGAGCAGGGTGCCGATGTCCTCGGGGTGGACGAGGTCGGAGAAGGAGTAGCGGCGGATCGCGGAGGCGGAGCGGCCCAGCAGCCGGCACAGCGCGTCGTTCGTCCGCAGCAGCCTGCCGTGCTGGTCCCCGCCCATCTCGGCGATGGCCATACCGCTGGGCGCGTACTCGAACGCCTGCCGGAAGGACTCCTCGCTGGCACGCAGCGCCTGCTGCTCGCGCTCCAGCCGGACCAGCGCGCGCTGCATGTTTGCTCTGAGGCGGGCGTTGCCTATCGCAATGGCGGCCTGGGAGGCGTACATCTGGAGCGCTTCGCGCCCCCAGGGGCCCGGACGGCGCCCGCCGCGCGGCCGGTCGACGGATATGACCCCGAGCAGCTCGCGTCCGCCCCCAGAGGCGTACATGGGGGCGTAGAGGCGGTCCTGGGGGTGCCACTCGTCCTCGAAGCGCGGGTCGGGTCCCTCGGTGTACCACTGGGGGACGTCGTCCTCCAGCAGGATCCAGCCCTCGGTGTGGGGGATGTACCGCAGCTCGCCCCAGCTCTCGCCCATGCTGAGCCGGCGTTCCCAGGAGGCGCGCGCGCCGACCCTGCCGGTGATCAGCGCTTCGGCGGACGCGTTGCCGGAGAAGGCGGCGACGACCAGGTCACCGTCGGGCTGTACGAGATTGACGCAGGCCAGCTCGTAGCCCAGACCCTTGACTATGCCGTCGGCAACCGTCTGCAGGGTGTCGGCCAGGCTGCGCGCGGTGTTGAGCTCGCCGACAACTTCATGCAGCTGCCGCAGGGTCGCAAGGCGGACGTACGGCTCCGACTCGGTCTCCATCGTTCGCTCTCCCCGAGACCTCGACAGCAACTCCAGAATTCTCATCGGCTCGCTTGATGCGGTATCCCGGCCACTGAATCACAGCGAGCTGTGCACTCGGTACACAGGGTCAACAATTCCTGGTCCCTGTGAGTCAAGTCACACGAGGGGAGGGAGAGTTGGGTGGGGGCGTGGGAGCGCTCCAGAGCTTTCGTGAACGCAAATATCGAGGTGGGAGTCATGGTAGGAGTCGTACGGCGGCGTCCGCGACGGGGGCGCGTGGGGGTGCGGGCCGGGGGCGCGCCGGGGGGCGCATCGAGGGCGCACACAGTGGCCCGCGGGGGCCGTGACACTCGCCGGCCGTCCCTGGACCGAGGGCACGACCTAGGTCCTGGCTCGTCCTGTGGCCCGATGCGGGTATGCCACCGCCGGGGCTAGCGTGGATGACGTGCTGCAGAAGACAACCGCCCCCCGTACCGAGGCCGTCCCTCCCGAGGCCGTCCCCCCTGAGGCCGAGGCCGTCCCGCATCCTGAGGGTGTGAGTAATGACGAGTTCCGTGCCGCGCTCTCCCGGCTGGCCGCCGGGGTGGTGCTGGTGACCGCGTACGACCCGGACGACGGCCCGAACGGCGCGGACGCGGGGATGACGGCCACCGCCTTCATGTCGGTGTCCCTGGACCCGCCTCTGGTGGTGGTGAGCCTGCGGACCGGCTCCCGGATGGACGACCTGCTGGACGAGCAGCCGATGTGGGCGGCGTCGATGCTCTCCGAGAACCAGGTCCAGATCGCCGGCCGCTTCTCCATGAAGGGCCGGATCAGCGACCGGCTGCTCTTCGAGGACGTGTCCCACCGGCGTGGCGAGGTCAGTGGCGCGCCGCTGATCGACGGCGCGCTGACGGTGCTGGAGTGCCGTACGGAACAGCGGATCGTGACGGGCGACCACACGCTGGTCGTGGGCCGGGTGCTGACGGCGTCGGTGCCTGGCGGCACCGGGGACGCGGGCCCGCTGACGTACTTCCGGGGAAAATACCGGCAGTTGGGGAAGAGCTGAGCGGGCCCCGCGGCTCCGGCCGCCGCGGGTTTCCTAGGACCAATCCCGGCCGTTGCGCCCGCGCTTCGTCTCCGCGCGCTGCTTCTTCTGCCGAAGCCTGCGTTCGTTGATGCCGCGCGGGATCTTCGTGGCCCGGCGCGGACGGGGCGGCGGCGCCGTCGCCTCCGCCAGGAGCGAGGCCATCCGGACCAGCGCCGTCTCGCGATTGCGCCACTGTGAACGGTGTTCGGACGCCCGTACGGTCACCACACCGCCCACGAGCCGGCTCCCGAGGCGCTCCAGCGCCCGCTCCTTCCACACCGGAGGCAGGGCCTCCGTCTTGCCGAGGTCGAAGCGCAGCTCCACCTGCGAGTCGCTGGTGTTGACATGCTGCCCGCCCGGTCCCGAGGAGCGCGAGAAACGCCACATGAGCTCGGCCTCCGGAAGGGAGACGGAGCCGCGGATGACGTGCGGGGAACCGGACATGTGTCCATGGTCCCGTGTCCGCACAGACAAATCAAAGGCGTTAAGGAACCTCTGAGTCCTCTGTCTGCGTTATGCGGGGTGACGGTAGCTTCGGAGCCGATCGAAGCCCGCACCAGAGCTCGTAGACAACGAAAGGGACCATCCCCATGGCTGTAAGCCTGTCCAAGGGCGGCAACGTCTCGCTCACCAAGGAGGCACCGGGCCTGACAGCCGTCACGGTCGGCCTCGGCTGGGACGTCCGCTCCACCACCGGTACGGACTTCGACCTCGACGCCTCGGCGATCGCGGTCAACGCCACCGGAAAGGTCGTCTCCGACAGTCACTTCGTCTTCTTCAACAACAAGTCGACGCCGGACCAGACCATCGTCCACACCGGTGACAACCGCACCGGCGAGGGCGCGGGCGACGACGAGGCGATCAACGTCAACCTGGCGGGTCTGCCCGCCGACGTCGACAAGATCGTCTTCCCCGTCTCGATCTACGACGCGGAGACCCGCAGCCAGAACTTCGGCCAGGTCCGCAACGCGTACATCCGCATCGTCAACCAGGCCGGCGGCGCCGAGATCGCGCGCTACGACCTGAGTGAGGACGCCGCCACCGAGACCGCGATGGTCTTCGGTGAGCTGTACCGCAACGGCGCCGAGTGGAAGTTCCGCGCGGTCGGCCAGGGTTACGCCTCCGGCCTGTCGGGCATCGCCACGGACTTCGGCGTCAACCTCTGAGTGACCGACGTCCCGGTCGCCGACAGCCCGGTTCCTGACCGGGTGACTCCGCCGGCCGAGTGAGTGCGAAGGGCCTCCGGCCGCGGCCGGGGGCCTTTGGCGTGCCCGACCGGTGCCCGACCCGGGCGCGGCGGTGCGGGACCGTGCGCGTCGGTCGGTGCGGGACCGTGCGGCGGCGACGCGCGGTGCCTCAGACGGCCGGACGCGGCGGTTTCCCCGAGCCGTACAGCCAGGTGTCCCAGAGGGGCGTCAGATCGCGGTCCGTCCGCTTCTGCGCGAAGGCGGTGAAGTCGGCGGTGGACGCGTTGCCGTGCCGGTACGCCCGCGCCCAGCCGCGCAGGAGCGCGAAGAACTCCTCGTCGCCGACCGCCCGCCGGAGCTGATGCAGCACCATCGCGCCGCGCCCGTAGACCGGCCGCCCCAGGAGCTGGGCGGCGTTCGGCGGTCTGGCCGGGGGGAAGCCCCAGTTCTCCGGGTCGTCGTAGGCCCGGTCGAAGCTGCTCTTCGCCGGGACGCCGTTCATGTCCTCGGCCCAGAGCCACTCGGCGTACTCGGCGAAGCCCTCGTTGAGCCACATGTCCCGCCACGACTTGGGGGTCACCGAGTTGCCGAACCACTGGTGGGCCAGCTCGTGGACGAGGATCTCGACGCCGCTGGGGCCGGGCAGGAAGGGCCTGTTCTGGGTCTCCAGGTTGTAGTCGGCGTCGCCGGGCCGCCCGATGATCACGCCCGTGGCGGAGAACGGATACGGGCCGAAGGTCCTCTCGCCCCACTTCATGACCGCCGGGATCCGCTTGACCAGACCGTCGCCGGAAGCGGCCACTTGCGGATCGACGGCGGTGTGGACCTGGATCCCGGCCGGGCCCGGCGTCCGCGTCCGGGAGGTCTTGGTCCGGTACGGGCCGACGGCGACCGTCGCGAGATAGCTCGCCATCGGTTCGGCGCAGTGCCAGCTGAAGGCGGTACGGCCGCCGGCTGTCCGCACCCTTGTCAACTCACCGTTGGAGATGGCCTGTTGGCCCTTGGGCACGGTGACCTTGATGTCGTACGCCGCCTTGTCGCTCGGATGGTGGTTGCCGGGGAACCAGGCCATCGAACCCCTCGGCTGGCCCAGCGCGACGGAACGCTTCCCGTCCCGGAGCCAGCCCTCCCGCACCCGATCGCTGTCGAGCATGACTCGGGGGACACCGGAGTAGCGGACGACCGTACGGAAGGTGGCGTCGCGTCCGATGGCCGCGTGCGGCACCAGCGTCAGCTCGGCCTCCGCGCGCCGGACCCGGGCCGGCTCGCCGTCGACGGTCACCCGGCCGACGGTCAGACCGGCGAGGTCGAGATTGAACGAGCTGAGCCGTTGTCTCGCACGGGCGGTGATCCGGGTGGTGGCGTCGAGGCGGCCGGTGGCGGGGGTGTAGTCGAGAGTCAGGCCGTAGTGGGTGACGTCGTAACCGCCGTTGCCGAGCCCGGGGAAGTACGGGTCGCCGACTCCGGCGGCGCCCGGAGTGGCGGGAGCGGGCGGGGCGGCCGGTTCGCTCTGTCCCTCGCAGGCCGTGAGTCCGCCGAGGACCGGGACGAGGATCAGGAGGGCGGCGGCGAGAGGGGCCGAGGCGGTACGGGGCGGGCGTCGCGCGGCTGGGCTCTGCGGCCGGCGCGGGCTCTGGTCCTGGTGCACGCGGTGATCGTAGGCCGCACCCGCCCCACTCCCCGGCGGGCGGAAACTCGTCCGCGCGGCGCCGTGACACCATCGGGCGCGTGCTTGACATCGGCTACTCCCTCTCCCGTCGCTTCCCCGACCCTCCGCAGACCGACTACCGCAACGCCGACGTCCGCGCCCTGCGGCACGATCTCTTCTGCGGGGACGTGTATCTGGCCGACACCAAGGCCGACCGCGAGGTGTCCACCGGCTGGGGATGGGTGCCGGTGCTCGACTTCGCGTGGGCGCTGTGCGACATCGTGGAGCAGCTGGACCGCGACCCGCGCGGCAGCCGCTCGGCCCACAGGCAGTACGCCGAGCTGGACTTCACCGAGTCGACGGACCGGCTGCTCTTCGAGCGGCGGTTCGGCTGGGTGGACGTGACCGCCGACTGGATGCCGGCCGACGAGGCGCCGCTGACCTTCGGCCACCGGCTGCTGCGCCGCGAGGCGCGCGACTTCCTCAACGATCTGCTGGCCGATCTCGGCGACATGCACGAGGGGCTGATGGACAACCCGATGATCTGGGACGTCCAGGCCCGCTTCCCCCGCGTCTGACCGCCCTTTCCCATTCCGACCTGCTACGACGTGGTCCGACATCGCCTCATGTGCAGCGAGATGGGCGGATCCTCGCGCCCCTGTCGGACGTTTTCGGATTGGCAGGAGTACAACCAACGAAGCCGGGCAGACGCACTTCTGCCGGGACGCCACCAGGAACCGGACGCCAGGTTCACCCCCCACATGGCTGAGCCCCCGGAGCACATTGAAGACCCCGACCCACCCCCCACGGTCGGGGTCTTCCGCCCCCTCCGCCGAGGTGGAGTCACTCGCCTCGGCGGAGGCGCCGTCACGCACCCCGGCGGAGACGGGCGCAGACGGGCGGAGAAGCGCCGTCATTCGCCTCGCCAGATGTTGTCGAAGGCCGCCTGCTCGATGGAGCGCCGCTGCCGCTCGGCTTCCAGGTCCCTCAGCGCGTTGTGGACGGCGGCCAGGACAGCCGCCGCCGGCTCGTCCGCCGCGGCGAGGGGATCGGGGAGGTCTTCGAGCTGCCGGCCGCCGATCCCGACGGCCGTGGCGAGCGAGGCGAGGACCGGATCGTCCGACGTCCGGCGGTCGAGTGCCTCGCGGCGGGCGGGGGTGTCGGTCACCACGAGGCGGCTGGTCCCGAAGGGGATCCAACGTGACCGGCGTCGCTGGGTGATCTGCCCCTCCGACCTGAGAGCGCTGAGATGGACGGCCGCCAGGTCGCGGCCTCTGCGCCACAGCCACTCCTCGACCGTCTCGTACGGTGCCTGCCGGATGACCGTGGACGACGCCTCGTTCAACAGACGGTCGCCGACCACCCGTTCCCCGCCCGGCACGATGCGGTCGTCCTCCAGCGTCACGGCTCCCGCGTTCAGGAGGTCGATCAGCTCGGCTCCCGCGAGCGCGAGCGACAGATCGCCTTCCCCCGGAGGGCGGCTTGCCGACAGCTCCAGAGTGGTGATCAACAGGTCCCGTGCTGTGGTCATCAACGGCTCCACGTCGGGTGCGCGGCCGCCGTCCGCGACTACGCGACTGGATGGCTGCGTGCCTGGTCAGCGCCCCCGTCGGCACGCACACACACCACCACCCACCTCCTTCCACCGTACGGATCGGGGGCCACACCCGCATCCCGCGCGGGCCCGTGGGCTCCCGGCACCGCCCCCGCCGCTCCCGCCCGGCGCGCTCAGCCGCCCGGCGCGTCCTCCACCCGTACGCCGATCTGCGCCGCGAACGCCGGTGCCAGATCGAGCAGCTGCGACGTACTGATCACCGCGCCCGCCAGCCGGTCGAACCCGCGCGCGATGCCCAGCTCGGCGACGGTCCGCAGGTCGACGTTCTTCATCCGTACGCCGCTGAGGTCCGCGTCCTTCAGGACACAGTCACGGAACTCGACGCGCTCCAACTCCGCTCCCCCGAAGTCCGGTTCTGCCAGGACACAGCCCTCGAACACCACGTCCTTCAGCCTCGCCTTCCGCAGATTCAGATAGTCGATCTTGCCGCCCCTGATCAGCACCCGCTCGAACACCGAGCCGTGCAACTGCACCCCGCCCAGCCGCGCGTCCACCACCTCGACATCGCGCAGCGACGCTCCCCCGAGGTCCGTGCCCACCCCCCGGACGCTCTCCAGGACGCAGTCGATGAAGCGGGCCCGGCCCAGATCCGTCCGGTCGAGGCCGCATTCGCGCAGCGCGCAGTCGATGAACCGCGCCCCCGGGCCCTCCTGGTCCGCCAGATCCAGTCCGCCGAACTCCTGCCCGTCGTACTCCCCGTCGGGCTCCAGCTCTCCTCCGTAGGGCACCAGTGGTGGCAGCCGGACCTCCGGCCGCCGCGCCGACAGCACACTCCCGCCGGCCGTTCCCGTCCTGGTCGATCCCGTCTTCCCTGCCGCTGTCCTCCGAGCCATGGCCCCATCGTGACGCACACCACTGACAACGCCCCCGAACACGGCCCCGGCGCTGTCACAAACGCGCCCGCCGTTCCGTCAGTTACAGGGAGAGCTCTGCACATGGAGACCGTGAACGAGCGAAGGGCACGAGCCATGGACCACATCACCGTCGTCGGCGGCGGCTTCGCCGGACTGACCGCGGCCATCTCGGCGGCCGAGTCGGGCGCCAGAGTGACCGTCTTCGAGGCGCACCACACCTTCGGCGGGCGGGCCCGCACCTCCGAGGGACCGTACCGCGCCAACGAAGGCCCGCACGTCTTCTACCATCGCGGCCCCCACTGGGCCTGGCTCCGGCAGCGCGATCTCCTCGGTCCGATGGCGCGCGTACCGGCCCTCGAAGGCGCCCGTCTCCGCTTCCACCGCGACGGCGCCCTCCGCAAGGCGCCGCCCTTCGGGCTGCTCAAGGCGAGCCGCAGCAGAGCCGAACGGGCGCCCGTGGACCTCGACTTCCACACCTGGGCCACCGAGCGCCACGGCCACGACGCGGCCGTGGCCGCCGCCCGTTACGCCGCCGTCGCGCTCTTCCACCACGACCCGGGCTCGCTCTCCGCCGCCTTCGTCCAGGAGCGGCTCCGGCGCGCCGCCACCATCCCGCCGGAGGCACACGTCGCCGTCGGCGGCTGGAGCCAGGTCATCGACCGGATGCTCGGGCGCGCCTGGAATCTGGGCGTACGCATCGAGACCGTCGCCCGCGTCGACACCCTTCCCGAGGACGGGCCGGTGATCGTCGCGACGTCGCTCGACTCCGCCCGGCGCCTGCTCGGTGACGACAGCCTGCGGTGGGACAGCGGGCGCACCGCACTGCTGGACCTCGCGCTGACCACGCGCAAGGGCGACCCTTTCGTCATCTGCGATCTCGACGCGCCCGGCTGGCTGGAGCGCTTCACGGCCGCGGACCCCTCACTCGCACCGGCCGGTGAGCAACTGCTCCAGGGGCAGTTCCCGGTCGGTCCCGGCGAGTCCTCGGCCGTGGGCATCGCGCGCGCCGAGGCCCTGCTCGACCTCGGCTTCCCCGACTGGCGCGAACGGGCCGTGTGGCGGCGCCAGTCGCTCGCCGCGGGCCGTACGGGAGCGGTCGACCGGCCCGGCACCACCTGGCGCGACCGGCCGCGCATCGACCGGGGCGACGGTGTGTTTCTCGTCGGCGACCAGGTCGCCGCGCCGGGCGTGCTGTCCGAGGTGTCGTTCAACAGCGCGATCGAGGCCGCCTCGCTCGCGATGCGCAGGGTCGACTCCGTACGGCTCCGCCACTCCGCTTGACCTCAAGTCCGCTTGAGGTCGGAGGCTGGCTTCCGTACACAGCACCGCACCGGGACACGCGCACCGGCACCACGAGGGAGCCAGCCATGCACGCCATCCGCCTCCACGCCTTCGGGCCCGCCGAGAACCTTCGCCACGAGCGGACCGACGACCCTGTCCCCGGCCCCGGCCAGGTCCGGATCGCCATCGCCGCGGCCGGGGTCCACCTCCTCGACACCGCGCTGCGCGAGGGCATGTGGGGGCCGTACGCCGCGCCTGTCGAGCTGCCCACCATCCCCGGCCGCGAGGTGGCGGGCACGGTCGACGGGCTCGGCGAGGGCACGGACCCGGGCTGGCTCGGCAAACGGGTGGTCACCCATCTGGGCATGGTCCCCGGCGGTTACGCGGAACTCGCCGTCGCCGACGCCGCCCGGCTCCACGAGATCCCCGGCAACCTCGACGCCGCCGAGGCCGTGGCCATGATCGGCACCGGCCGCACCACCATGGGCATCCTCCAGTTCACCGGCCTCGGCCCGGAAGACGTCGCGATCGTCCCCGCCGCCGCGGGAGGCATCGGCACACTCCTCGTCCAGTACGCGAAGAACGCGGGCGCCACCGTCATCGGCCTCGCCGGCGGCCCCGCCAAGGTCGCGCGGGTCGGCGAGAACGGCGCCGACCTCGCCGCCGACTACACACTGCCCGACTGGCCCGAGACGGTCCGCGCGCACCTCGCCGGACGCCACGCCACCGTCGTCTTCGACTCCGTGGGCGGCGACACCGCGCGCGCCGCGGTCGACCTCCTCGGCAAGGGCGGCAAGCACATCGTCTTCGGGTGGTCCGGGGAGGGCCTGCACGACGGCGAGCCGCTGAGCTACTCGGAGGAGGAGCAGGCGGCGCGGGGCATCACCTCCGAGGGCGTCCTCGGCCCGGTGATGATCCAGAAGGCGGGCGGCGACGTACGCGCACTGGAGACCGCCGCCCTGGCCGAGGCCGCGGCCGGCCGCCTCCGCCCCGCGGTACAGCGCTTCCCGCTCGCCGACGCGGCCGCGGCTCACCGCGCGCTGGAGACGCGCGCGACGATGGGCAAGGTCGTCCTGGAACCGCCGCTCGACCGGTCCGGCGCCTGAGGACGAACGGGCCGGCGACGGGCGGGAACCGGGGAGCGATCAGACCGCGGGCACGCGGTCGGGTGGCGGGACGCGGTCGGCTGGCGGGACGCGGTCGGCCGAGCCCGGACCGGACCTCAGCCCGACGCCGGGCCGGGCGCCGCCAGCCGCTCGGCCAGCCGGTCGAGACCCCCCTTGATCAGCTGTCCGTATCCGTCGTCCCCCAGCGTCCCCACCGCGTCCAGCCCCCGCGCCAGATGCTCCCGGGCCAGATCCACCTCACCCAGCCGCCGGTACACATCGCCCAGATTCAGATGCAGCGACGGGTAGAACGCGGCGACCGGGCTCGTCACCCCCGCACGCCGCGCCCGCTCGTCCGAGACCAGGTCCGCGGCCTCCAACGCCCTCAGGTCCCAGACCAGTTCCTCCCGCGGATCGTCCTGGACATCGGCCATGGAGTGGGCCAGCGCGCATATGTGGAACGGGTCGCCGTCCGCGCCCAGCCGGTCCCAGACACCGGTGAACACCCCCCGGGCGGCTTCCCGTTCACCACGCTGCCCCAGCTCCATGCCCCGGCCGATCTCCGCCATCAACAGATCGGGTTGTTGGATCGTCTCGGTCGGCTCGGACATGGGTCCCCCCAGGGAAATCGGCGTCATCCGCACTCGTCACCGAGAGTAAAGGCACCCACTGACAATCACGTTCGACGAGCCCCGCCTCACGCGCCGGCCGCGCCCAGCTTCGCCAACTCCCCGTCCGTCAGCCGGAACACCGTCCACCCGTCCTGCGGCCGGGCCCCCAGCGCCCGGTAGAAGGCGATCGACGGCTCGTTCCAGTCCAGCACCGACCACTCCAGCCGCTCGTACCCGCGCTCCACGCAGATCCGCGCGAGCTCGGTCAGCAGCGCCTTCCCGTGCCCGCCGCCGCGCAGCTCCGGACGGACGTACAGGTCCTCCAGATAGATGCCGTGCACCCCGCGCCACGTCGAGAAGTTCAGGAACCAGAGCGCGAACCCCGCCACCGCGCCCTCGTCCGTCTCCGCGATGTGCGCGTACGCGGCGGGCCGCTCCCCGAACAGCGCCTCCCGCAACTGCGCCTCGGTCGCCCGCGCCTCGTCCAGGGCCTTCTCGTATGCCGCCAGTTCACGGATCATCGTGTGGATCACCGGAACGTCAGCGGCCGTCGCCGTACGAATCATGACCGCAGCCTGCCCTCTCGGGGGCTACCGCGCCAGCAGCGTCCGCCCCATGACCGCCCACATCGGTCCCAACGTCCGCCCGCCCCCGCGGATGTCCCACAGACAGTTCTGGAGGACCCGGCCCAGCGACCACGCCCGTGCGCGCTCCCGGTCCAGCCCCATGACCTCCGTCATCAGGTCGAACCTCCAAAGAATGTCGCCCTCGTCGAACCGGTTGGCGATCGCGGGCAGCAGCTCGAACCCCGGGTCGCCGCCCAGCGGCTTCGGGTCGATCGCCAGCCACGGCTCCCGGACCTCGCCCCCGGGCTCCGGCAGCGGCGCCAGCACGTTCTCGAAGTGCAGATCCCAGTGCAGCAGCCGGTCCCCCGGCTCGCCGACCACCTCACGTACGGCCGCCGCACAGTCCTGGAGCAGCCGCCGCTCCCCTCCGTCGGCGAGCAGGCGCACCGTCTCGGGCGCCTCGTCGAGCATCGCCCCCGCGATCTCCCCCAGTCCGCGCAGCCCGGACGGCGCGGGCCGCGCGGTCAACCGGGCCAGCAGTTCCGCGACGACCCGGACCCCGTCCCGTACGTCGACGGCGCTCAAGTCCCGTGCCGCGTCCAGCCGCTCCAGCAGCAGCGTGCCCGACTCCTCGTCGTACTCCAGCAGCCGCACCGCGCCGTCGCCGTCCCACGCCCGCAGCGCGATCGGCTCACCGGCCGTCTCCTCGTCGAGGCTCTGGAGCTTCAGCACCGCCGGCGTACCGTCCGCCCGCTCCACCGGCAGCACGAGCGCGCACATGCCGTGCATCGCCGAGCCCGTACGCCGAAGCTCCCACCTTCCAAGGAAGTCCTCCGCACGCGCCGGGAGCGCGGCGATGAACGCACGCCCCCGCGCACCGAGAAGCCTCGACTGCGTCCGCACCAATTCCGCCGGGATCTCCACCGCACCGAGCCTACGAGCGCACCCCCGAAACCTCGACCGCGTTTCCGCGCCGCTCCCCCGGCCACCCGCCCTGGACACCGGCGCGGAACGAGGTGTACGAACACCCCCATGAGCAGCACCATCAACGGCGGCATCTCCTTCTGGTACGCCCAGGACGGCATACCGGCGCCCCGCGAACCCCTCACGGGGGACGCCACCGCGGACGTGTGCGTCGTCGGCGGCGGCTTCACCGGCCTGTGGACGGCCTACTACCTGAAGAAGGCCGTGCCCTTCCTCAACATCACCGTCCTGGAAGGCAAGTTCTGCGGATACGGCGCCTCCGGCCGCAACGGAGGCTGGCTCTACAACGGCGTCGCGGGCCGCGACTCCTACGCCCGCACCCACGGCCACGACGCGGCCGTCCGCCTCCAGCAGGCCATGAACGCCACCGTGGACGAGGTCGTACGCGTCGCCGCCGAAGAGACCATCGACGCCGACATCCACCAGGGCGGCGTCCTCGAAGTCGCGTACACCCCGGCCCAGCTCGCGAGGCTCAGGGACTTCCACACCACCGAGACCGACTTCGGCGAGACCGACCGCGTCCTGCGCGGGGCGCGCGAGACCGCGGAGCGCGTACGGGTCACCGGAGCCGTCGGCTCCACCTGGACCCCGCACGGCGCCCGGCTCCACCCGGTCAAACTCCTCAAGGGCCTCGCCAGGGCCGTCGAAGCGCTCGGCGTCACCATCCACGAGTCGACGCCCGTCACCGAGATCAAGCCCAAACACGCCATCACCCCGTACGGCACGGTCCGCGCGCCCTACATCCTGCGCTGCACCGAGGGCTTCACCGCCAACCTCAAGGGCCATCGCCGCTCCTGGCTCCCCATGAACTCCTCGATGATCGCCACCGAACCGCTGTCCCCCGAGATCTGGGACACGATCGGCTGGGAAGGCCGCGAGACCCTCGGCGACATGGCCCACGCCTACATGTACGCCCAGCGCACCGCCGACGACCGCATCGCCATCGGCGGCCGGGGCGTCCCCTACCGCTACGGCTCCCGCACCGACAACGACGGCCGCACCCAGCCCGCCACCATCACGGCCCTGCGCGACATCCTGGTCCGCCTCTTCCCCACCACCGCGGGCGCCCGCGTCGACCACGCCTGGTCCGGCGTCCTCGGCGTCCCCCGCGACTGGTGCGCCACGGTCGCCCTCGACCGCGCCACGGGCCTCGGCTGGGCGGGCGGCTACGTCGGCTCGGGCGTCGCCACGGCCAACCTCGCGGCCCGCACCCTGCGCGACCTGATCCAGCAGGACTCCGGCCAGGGCGGCCCCACGGACCTCACGACCCTGCCGTGGGTCAACCACAAGGTCCGCAAATGGGAACCGGAACCCCTGCGCTGGCTGGGAGTCCACGCCCTCTACGCGGCCTACCGCACGGCGGACCGCCAGGAGTCCACGTCCCACACCCCCACCACCCCCCGCCTGGCCCGCGCGGCCAACCGCGTCTCGGGGACCGCCACTGACACCCACGAACAGCGAAAAGCCCAGGTCATGGCAGCTGACCTGGGCTTCGTTGAGCCCCCTGTCGGATTCGAACCGACGACCTACGCATTACAAGGTCTCTCAACTCGATTTCATGACCTGCGGGTTGGTCTCATGTGTGCCCTGACCTGCATTTTTGGTGTTGGGTGGCATCGATTGGTATCGGCCCGTATCGATGATCCATACGTACAGAATCCGTACTGGAACTTTCGCGACGGTGTTGCACGATAGCGACAGTCGCGCCTATGGTGGTGCCACGGCCACCCCAGAACGGGGAACGGCCCAACCCGGTGTTGACGCACCGGGAAGGGCCTGGGCCGAACCTCCTACGCAAGAGGAGATTGACCGTGAAGAACACGGTACAGAAGCAGGTCAAGCCGTCCACCACCCCCGAGGCCATCTGGGACTCGTGGCAGTCCATGAAGGTCGGCACCGTCGCCTCCACCCCCGTCGCCGAGCTGATGCGCCTGCTGGGCGTGCGCTTGGTCGAGGTTGAGCCGGGAGAGCTGGCGTCCAAGGGGCTCAAGGCGTGGGTCGACGGCCGCGTCGGTGACGCCGAGATCCAGATCGAGCGCACCCTGCCGCAGGCCGAGCGTGAGCCGCTGATCCGCCGGGTGCTGTACCGGCTGGACCTGAGTCAGCAGACGTTCTCCGAGGAGGCAGGCGAGCCGGACCGTCTTCGTCCCGCCCTGGTGGGTGGGCACCTCATCCACATCCCGTGCCCGGCCTGGTGCTCCCTCGACCACGCGCGCTCGGACGAAGGCGCGCTCGACGAGGTGTACCACCACTCGGGCGCGAACGACGCGACCCTGTACGCCCCGTCGATGGAGCAGGAGCCCCGCTTCTACAACTCGGCGAACATCTACTCGGAGCCGTTCGTCCCCGAGGCCGCGAGGCGGGAAGCGCACATCGTCGTGGATGACGAGGTCGAGGAGCTCCACATGAGCCCCGCGACGGCCGCCGAGTTCGCCGAGAACATGGTGGTCTACGCCGCGGACATCCTGCGCCTGGCCCGCCGCATCTCCAAGGAGCAGCTGCCGGTCGAGCGTCTGCACTTCGCCATCGACAAGGCCGAGGAGCCCGCCTCCGTCGAGTTCAACGGCTGGACGCCCGAGAAGGCCGCCTCCACCCTGGCGTTCCACATGGCGTCCGTCTACATGGACCGCGCCATCGAGCTGTCGGACGACCCGGAGGGTACGGGCCGCACGCTGAGGCGCCTGGCGAACACCGACGGGTCGTGGACCGCGTGAGTGGCGACGAGAGGCCCCTGGTGGCCCCCGCGCCGCGCCGCAACCCGGACGGCAGCGTCACCGTCCCCACCCTGGACGCGGGTGACGTGCGGCTCTCCTGCCCGCCCTGGTGCGTGTTCCAGCACGGCTACGTCGACCCGCCCGCGAAGACGGACATCGTCCACCGCGGCGAGCCGGTGTGGGCCCTGGCGGACGTGCCCGAGCACGGGCCGGTGAGCATGGTTGAGGTCGGGCTGGTGCAGTGGCCGTACAGCGACCGCGCCGACGTGTACCTGGAAATCACGACGGACGACGGCCAGTTGGAGTGCGGCCCCGCCGGCTCCCGCGCGGTCGCCGCCGCTCTCCAGCAGCACGCCGGTCACATCCTCGCGATGGTCGGCCAGCTCGAAGAGATCCGGGGGGCCGGCCGATGAGTACCGCCATCGTGTCCCGCCCCACGGAGCGGGCCGCGCTCAGCAGCCCGGCCCGTCCCCTGCCGCCCGTCTCCCGCGTCGCCGATCTCCTGATCGTGGCGCGTGCGACCGGCGACCGGTACGGGGCCCGGCACTTCTCCTCGATGCTCGACCGCCTGCTTGGTCTCGGATCGGAGGCGTCATGAGCGCGCGCTACCCGATCCTCATTGCCGGGCGTTCCGTCGACTTCCCGGATCTGTTCGGCGGCATCTCCTCGGACGTCCTCTTCAGGTTGGAGGAGCAGCGCGGCGAGATGGACGACGCCAGCGACTACATCGAGCAGCTGCTCGTGACCCTCGCGGAATGGCGGGTGTGCCTGCTGGACGGCTCCCGCACGGACGCCGGCGAGTACCGGCGCTGCCTGGACAAGGTCCGGGAGGCGTGGCTCCAGTACAGCTTCCGGTGGGTCGGTGGTCCGTCGCTGCCGTACCCGTTCGACCTTCCCGCCGGGACACCACAGTGAGCCCGAGCAAGCGCCGCAACCGGCAGGGGCGGGGCAACGCGAAGCGTCGGCGGGAGCTGCGCGGCCTGGTCGCCGAGCGGGACGGGCTGCACTGCCACTACTGCCGGGTGCCGCTCGCCGCGGACCTGTCCGACTCGACGCTCGACCACTACATCCCGTGGGCGCTGTGGAGGGTGAACCTGCTCTGCAATCTGGTGCTCGCCTGCGAGCCGTGCAACGCCCGTAAGGACGACGCTCTGCCGGTCGTGTTCGTGTGGCTGCTGCTCCGTGCGGCGGCCGTCGAGCCGGGCCGGTTCGAGGTCGCCGCGTAGGCCGGGAAGTCGCCTGCGTGCATCGCAAATGCCCCCTCGCCCGGGGGCCTCGAAACCGCAGGTCGAAATCCTAATTAAGACGGGTCCGTGGGGGGGCTCGCGGGGGCCGTGAAACCGCACGTCGAATCCCAAAAGCCCCCCGCTTCGGAGGGTCCTCACGGGCCGCATCGCCGCAGCGCCCAGTCCTAATACCCCCCTGTCGTCGGGACCCGTTCGCGGGTGCTGGACGGCAGGTCGCAACCCAAGTGTTCCGCCCCCTCGAACCCCTTGGGCGTAAAGGCTTCCGAGCCCTTTACCCCCAAGGGTTCCAGGGCCCCGCACAACCCGCTTCCCGCACGGTCGGGAAGCGGTCGCCGGTAACGCCGCGCGGGCCCCGGGACCGCACCCCGGAGCCCGCCTGCGGCCCACACCTGGAGAGGCAGAACCATGAGCATTCTTACCCACCACGAAGCGCGGGTGACGCCGGCGCTCACCACCATCCCGGCCCCGCCTGTCGACCGCTACGCGCCCGGCACCCCGTGGAGCACGCACACCTGGACGGACGACGCCTACTGGGGCGACTCGTGCTCGTTCTGCGCCGTCTGCGACGCCGTCTCGTTCAAGGGCGAGGCGCACCAGGTGTGCCCCGGCCGGGTCGTCGAGTTCAACCCCCTGTCCCGCGCGCTGCTCGTGAAGCCGAAGGAGAACGTCTGATGCGCACGTACACCGGACCCACGCTCGCCGGCGGGGAGTCCACCATCGAGTGCCCCGACTGGTGCGTGACGGATCACGCGTACTGGGAGGACACGGCTGACGACTGCTTCCACAAGGGCGAGGTGCTGGAGGTCGAGCCGCCGCGGGATAGGGCGGAGCCCGCTCGCCTGGTGCATCCGCCGCTGGCCGCGAACCTGATGCTTCACTCGACGGCCAAGGAGCCGGCCGCCGCGTGCGTGTGGCTGGCGGTCAGCGAGTCCGTCGCGGACCGCGTCGAGTTGAACGTGGCGGGCGTCGACAAGCTGCTTGCCGAGGTCGACCGGTTCCGTGCTGGCCTGGTCGAGCAGCGGGAGCTCTTGGCCGCGATCGACGCCGAGCGTCGCAGGGCCTGACGACCCGGCGGGCACCCGGCGCAAGCCCGGCAGGACCCCGGCAGAGGGTCGGCGAACACCCGGCGGGATTGGGTGTGGACCGCGATCCCCGCCGGGGTCCTGCCGAGTGTCTGTGCCACCCGGACGGCCGGGTGGACAGCGGTTGGACATGGGAGGGTTTGCCCCGGACTGGGGGGCGGACAAGCGATCTTCCCACCCGGACGCGACCCGGACAGTGTCCACCCTCTGTCCGGGTGCCCGTCCGCCCGATTTGCCCCGTCTTGGGGGCCGTCTCATGCCCGTCTCACCCCCGTCTTGACCCCGTCTCAGGCCCGTCTAGTCGGTGTCCCACCCAAGATCGCGAGACGGGTACAAGACGGGGCAAAGACGCCCCCAAGACGGGGGTGAGACGGGTGCTAGACGGGTGGTCGCGGCTGCTACCGCGCAGGTCGCCGCTGCTATGTCACCTGCTATCGAGGTGGTCACACAAGATCGGTTAGCACCCCGGTAGCACCCCTCATAGCACCCCACTTTGCCCCACTGACACACACTTCGCCCGATTGACGGTTGATCAAGTGTCAGAGGGGTGTCAGAACCGGTGTCAGCCGGGATCTGACACCCCGTTTCTCTTAGGTCAGGCGCGTGCGTGCGCGGGCTGACACCGGTCCTGACACCCGCGAGGTGTCAGCCCAATTCGATCATCCACTGTGACCCACCCCACACAAGGAGTAGCGTTGCCCGCCCATGAAGGCACAACCGGAGGAGAACCGGTGAAGCCCAACCGCAAGGAAGCCGCAGAGATCCTGCGCGGCGCCCGCGACCCATCCAAGGCGGGGCTCTGGCGGGCATCGCCCGACGAGTCCCAGGCGGACCACATCGAACGCCTCGTCAGACTGGAGACGGCCGCCGACCAGATCCAGGCATGGAGCCCGCTCCTCATGCCCGGCATGCTCCAGAGCTACCAGTACGCCGTAGCCGCCATCAGCACCACGGCGCCGGCCCTGCCCATAGAGGACGTCGCGGACCGCGCGGACAAACGCCAGCAGCGCATCAACGCCCTGGGCTTCGCGTCCGACCGGCGGGCCTGGTTCATCGTCAGCGAGCAGGCGATCAGGTGCCCGATCGGCGGCTTCGCGGTCCTCGTCGAGCAGCTGGAGCACCTGCTGAACGTCGTGGCCCTGCGGCCGTCCGTCACGGTGCAGGTCCTGCCCGCGTCAACACCGGGGCACCCCGGGCTCACCGGAGGATTCACCACGTACCGGATCGGCTCGCAGCGGGCCGTGTTCTCCGAGACGCTGACGGGATCGGTCATCACAAACCGGCCGTCGGACATCGCGGCCTACGCTGCGGCATACGATCATCTGCAAGCCAGTGCGCTGCCGGTGGCGGCGTCACTGGAGATGATCGACACGGCGAGGAGAACGCTGTGCACCGAGGAGAGCAACATCTGGTCTGGGTGAAGTCCACCTACACGGACTCCGGTTCGTGTGTCGAGTGGGCCCGCCCCGAGGGTGCCGTACTGGTCCGGGACTCCAAGCGTCCGCAAGGCGCGCGGATACCCGTACAGCCGGCCGCCTGGTCCGCACTGGTCGACTGGGTCAAGGAGTAGAGCAGGAAGCCCCGCCGCAGGAGAATTGCGGCGGGGCTTCTGCATGTCCGGACGTCTCCATCATGCCCGAGGACGGGGCGCGCGTACCTGCGTGCAGTTCAGGAGCGGAGTCCATCCACTCGTGTTCGGGTCGACGGACTCTGTCACCTGCGACAGGAAGTTGCCGGGGATCGCCACTACAGCCTCCGTCCCGCACTGAGCGCCGTGGTG